>CAZGEC010000001.1:0-63825 GCA_964524645.1 uncultured Fibrobacteraceae bacterium
GGGGATGGAAGCGCGAGATTGCAGACATGCGGGCCCTCCACGGTTGGACAACCTAGGACCGCCAGGCACGGGGGCCGGCGGGATGCATGCACACGTGGACTTCTTCGCTGGAGAAGACCTGTACTCCTCGGGGTCTGGGAGCCTCGTTCATCAAGGGAGCGTTCCGGGAACGCATCCACTGCTGCACGTTAGCAAGTTGAGCTGCTCTGCCGGCCCTCCCGTAGCGCTCCGTTCACGGGATCCCTCGAGGCAGGACATGATTGAAATACGAGCATACCACATGGGAGGCTGCGCGTCAAACCCATTGAAGACAAACTCATTGACTTGATTCTCGGGATGCAGCCGGTGGTGAGGGGCTAACTTCATCCGGAGAAACGGCCACGGGCAACGCGAGGATCTCCCCTGGCGCCAGCAGCAGGAAATCCGGCAGGGCGCGACCGGCGCTCCGGAGGGCCCCGACGGCCGCGATCACGTCGGGGGCCGCGGCGCCCGGATCCGCGGGCACCGGCAAAACGCGGCGGCCACCCGTGAAGTTGCGCGCCACGAGCCACGAGCCACGGACGCTCCAGCTCGTCCCACCGCGCTGGAGCTGCGCCAGCTCGGCGTCCACCAGATAGTGCACGCCGCCCTCCGCAGCGAGAGAGCGCAGCAGTTCCGCCAGGGCGGCCAGACCCTTCGCGCGCTCGACGGGATCCAGGTGCACGAAGTTGAGACGATGCGTCTCGACGACGGCCGGCTCTCCCCGCCGCCAGGCCCGGCGAATTTCCGCGAGGCAACGGGCGGCCGCGGCCGCGGCGTCCGCGGCCTGCAGCGGCTCGAAGCGGCAGTTGCGCTCCAGATAGGTCCGGTTGGGATGGCGCATGCGTGCCCAGCCTCGCTCCAGCACCTTCTCCAGGCGCTGGCGAAGGCCGCCGCCTCGCCGCCGGGGGTCGCGCTGCTCGCGCTTGCCCTGGATCACGCGCAGACCCTGCGCCGCCCACCGTCGCTCACAGGCCGGGTCCCAGACGTAGTCGGGCGCCATGACCGAGACCGGCGGACGCCCGAACAGCTGCTCGAACACCGCCAGCGAATGCTCCAGCTCACGGGAGAGGACCTTCTCGCCGCGCCACGGTCCCAGCTCCCAGGCGCGCTCGCTCCCGGGAAAGGGCAGCACGCCCCGTGCAGCCGCGCGGCGGGCTTCGGCATCGGCGGCCACCGCCTGCCGTCGCCGCGCGGGATCGTAGTGGTAGGCGCCGTGCAGCTCGGGGCGCCAGGTCCCGCGGCGACGTGCCGCGGCCACGGCCTCCCAGAGTCCCGGCCGGCCGTAGGCCGCCGGCAGATCCGGCAGATCGTGCTCCCGCCAGGAGCCTGCCTGTGCTCCGGTCGGGTCCCCGCCGGGCAAGTACTCGAGCGAGCTGAGGATGTAGTTGGCCTGGAAAACCGGCGGCAGGCCGTCCGCTCCCCGCTGGCCCCCCAGCAGGCGCGACAGTCCCGCGACCGTGGCGCTGTCCTCGAGCGTCGTCTCCCAGTAGCCCTCGATCACCCGTCCCGCGAGCCGCTGGCGATCCAGTCCCACCAGCGACTCGCGGTCCGGCACGAAGCCGCAAAGGCCCCAGTCGTCGCTCTCGAAGACGACGGCCCGCGCCCGCCGCCAGTCCACGCAGCTGCGCTGGGGACCGGCCAGCCAGGCGGCCGCGAGGGCCGCGCCCAGCAGGCCGGCCGCCGCGGCGAGTATCCATCTGCGGATCGCCATCAGGCCCCTTCCCCGGACGACCAGCGCGCCCACCAGTAATCGCCGTAGCCGAGGCCGTCACGCTCCAGGGCCTCGGCGAGCCGGACACCCTCATTGCCACCGGGCGCCTGCCGCCCGGGCCCCGCGGCACCGGTCCCCGCGGAACCGCGCAGCCAGGAGGCCACCGCGCCGGCGTCCGCCGTGTAGTCGTTGCGTGCCTGCCCGTGCCGCCAGCCTTCCAGCTCACCGGCGACGCGCAGGCGCTTCAGGAACCGCCCGCGCGGCAGCAGCGGGCGGCGGAGCTGGGGAGCCACCCGCGCCAGGAAAGCCTGCAGCTCCATATAGTTGTGCGCGGCCGGCGTGCTCTGCGTCGGCTCGTCCTCGAGCAGGAAGAGAACGCCCCCGGGGCGCAGGCAGCGACGCCACTCGTCGGGCACCGGCCGAACGCCGCCCGGCGGCCAGAGCTGATGCAGCAGGTTGGCGCAGATCAGCAGGCCGATGCCGCCCGTGGGAAAAGGGAGCAGCCTGGCGTCCGCGACCAGATCGGCGGCGCTGCCCGCCCAGGGAGGACGGCGATCCATCCGCCACAGCGAGGCGCCGGCGGCGGCGAGCACCGCCGAGAAGCATCCGTCGCCGCAGCCGAGTTCCACGATCGGCTCGCCGCGGAATCGCGCCAGGTCTTCAAGAAGCGTCGTGGGAAGAGGGAAAAAGGACATCCTCTGGTCGCTCTTTGTCCAGCTCGCCTGCGCCGCCGGCGTAAGGCTCGACCACCTGGCCTCCGCCCATCTCGGCGGCGAGGGCCTTGGCCCGAGGCTTTCCGACGCGCTGCCGCTCCACCTGCAGATCGATGATGTCGGCGACGTGTCGCCCGTTGAAACGGGACAGCTCATCCAGACGATAATCCATTCCCAGGACGTAGACCAGCTCCGAGAATAGATCCAGGCCAATCTGGCGGTTCTTGAGGTGCTGCTGCGCCCCGAGCTGGGCGGCCCAGAGCCCGGCCGCCATGGCGGGCAGGCCGAGCCAGGGTAGGCGCAGGAAATCGGAAAGCGCGAAGAGTTCCGCCCCCACGGTGATCAGCAGCAGGCAGATCACCGCCCCTCCGGGCGAGAAGCCCAGCCTCACCAGACGGTGATGCAGGTGATAGTCGTCGGCCTGGAAGATGGAGGTCCGCTTGCGGCAGCGCCGGACGATGGTAGTGCCGGTGTCCCAGATCGGGACGATCATGGGCGCCAGCAGCACGGGCAGCGAGATGCCCACCTTCTGACTCAGCTTCAGGATCAGGCTGGCGAGCACCAGCCCCATCCACATGCTGCCGGAATCTCCCAGGAAGATCTTGCGCTTGCTGATGTTCCAGTAGAAGAAGGCCAGCGTGGCCCCGCCGAGGGTGGCTGCGAAGAGCATGGAGTAGTACTCGCCCACGGCCAGGGAGATGACGACCAGGGCCAGGGAGGCCAGGACGCTGATGCCGCTGGCCAGGCCGTCGAGGCCGTCGATCAGGTTCATGGAGTTGATGAAGCCGAGGTACCAGAACAGGGTGATGGGCCAGGCCCAGCCACCGAGGTGGATCTCTCCGATCAGGGGCAGCACGACCGTGTCCAGTCGCTGACCGAACAGCATCAGGCCCATGATCACCACCAGCTGACCGTAGAGCTTCTTCTCGGCGTGGATGCCGAAGCGATCGTCGCCCACACCGAGGGCGAGGATGGCGAGGCCCGCCCCGATCAGGATGCCCAGCCAGGACCAGGGCAGCGGCGTGTCGAGAACGACGTGTTCGAGGAAGTAGAGGGCGCAGAAGAACGAGATGAAGATGGCCATGCCGCCGGTCCGCGGCACGGGCTCGCGATGCGGGCGCCGATAGCCGGGATGGTCGACGATCTCCGTCAAGAAGCCCAGGTTGCGGAAGTGAGGTTGGACCAGCCAAGAAAGGAGAAAGGCGACTACTCCGCTCAGCAGAGCCACGATCTCCCTATCCACGATGACTCCTTGATGCAGGATTGTCTTCTATTGGCCGGCAATGTACTGCTGCCCCAGGCCAACCTATCCCAACGCTCAGGGCCGGGCAATCATTTTCTTAGACGCCTCGTGCAGCATCGGCGGTCAGGACTTCACCGTAGACCGCCACCGTCTCCGCTGCAGTTCTTTCCCAGCTCAGGGCCCGCGCCCGGGCCCGACCTCTCGTCGCCAGCTGCTCTCTCAGCTCGGAATCGTCGGCGAGGCGTTGCAGCCCCTGGACGAGGGCCGGCTCGCTCTCGGGATCGACCAGCAAGGCGGCATTCCCGGCCACCTCCCGCATCGCCCCGCGATCCGCCGTCATGACCGGCAGTCCGGCCGCCATGGCCTCGAGGATCGGAAAGCCGAACCCCTCGTGCAGGGAGGGCAGAAGCAATGCGCGTGCCGAAACGTAAAGTTCCCACAGATGATCCAGGTCACAGTACCCCGCCAGCTCCAACCGGCCGGTGGCGTGCAGGGGACGGATCAGCTCGCGCAGTGCGGAATCCAGCCAGCCGCGTCCCCCGGCCAGCACCAGTCGGGGCGCCGTGCGGACCTGGCCCTCCTCCTCCCGCAAGGAGCGGAAGCGGCGGTAGGCCCGCAACAGCCTCTCCAGATTCTTGCGGGGCTCGAGCGTGCCCACGAACAGAAAGGGGGCGTCCGGGGCGACGGGCCCCGTGCGGGCCGGTCGATCCCACACCCAGCTGGGCGTGCCGAAGCGGGTGACCCGCACGCGGCCGGCAACCTCCGGGAAGGCATCTTTCACGTCCGCGGCCGTGGCGGCCGAATTGGTCAGGATCCTCGCCGCCCGCCGCAGGGTGGCCGGCACGCAGACGCGATAGTACGCGCGCCGCGGCTGCTCCACGGTGCCGGAAAAGCGCAGGTAGCTGAGATCGTGCACGGTGACCACGCTGGGACGCGCGAGGCGGAGCGGCGCGACGAACTGCAGGCTGTGCAGCAGATCGCCCCGCAGGCGCCGCACCAGTCCGGGCAGGACCGCCTGGGCATGGAGCGCTTTGCGCAGGGTGCCGCCGCGGGCCCCCGGACAGGCATGGACGGTCCAGCCGTTCACGCCTGCCAGGAACCCGAACATCTCGGGATGGGTGCACAGCAGGTGGAAATCGAGATCCCGGTCGGCGGCGGCCAGAGCCCGGGTCAGCTCCAGGATGGAACGGCCCACGCCGGTAACCCCGGGGCGGACCAGCAGGGCATCCAGCACGATGCATCCGCGCTCAGGCACCAGGAGCACCTCCCGGCGCATCCGTCTCCTGCAGAGCCGCCAGCAGCAGCCCCACGGCGACCCAGATATGGGGCAGGTTGAACTGGGAGAAGGTCAGCAGCTGGCTCCAGACGCCGGCCACGGAGACCGCGGCCAGGGAGACGCGCCAGCGCCGCCCTTCTCCTCGCGGCCAGCCGCCGGCCGGCTGCGCGCCGACGGCCCGCCAGACGGCCCGGACCAGCAGGGCGGCGGCGGCCAGGAAGACGCCCAGCCCGATCAGCCCGGTCTCGCAAAGGATCTGCAGCGGGTAGTTGTTGACCACCGGCCAGGCGAACTGGCTCTGCAGACCCAGGGGATCGACCAGGGCCGGAAAGTGAAAGGCGAACTGGCCCCATCCCACACCCCAGAGGGGACTGAGCAGAAAGGCGCGCCATCCCGCCTGCATTGAGTAGTAGCGCGTCAGGTTGGACCAGTCCCGCAGGTTCAGCGACTGCCCCAGTCGCCGCAACGGCAGCAGCAGGGCCTCGCCCCCCCCCAGCAGGAGGATGGCGAGGATCAGCAGGACCAGGGCGCCCAGCAGGCCCAGGGCGAGGGCCGGTCGCGGGCGCGCGCGCAGCCCGGCGCGCCGCGCGAGAATCAGGCCGACGGCCGCCGCCACCCCGCCCGCCAGCCAGGCACCCCTGGCCCAGGTCGCGAGCAGCAGGAGCAGCCCGGCGCCGAAGGTCGCCAGGTGCCAGCGGCGGCGCTCCGGCAGCAGCAGCAGCGGCAGGACCGCGAGCAGGTAGCTGCCCAGGTAGAGGGGCTCGCAGGCGGTGCCGCGCAGGCGGGGAATCCCGGTGAACGCCTCGCCCAGGTAGAGCTCCTGCGAGCCGGCGAGGATGGCCGGGTTGGAGGTGAACCAGCCGTCCAACTCGCGGAACCACGGGAGCGGATGATAGAAGTGGACGGCCTGCAGGGCCCCGTAGACCACCTGGAGGCCGACACCCGCCGCCAGCAGGTCGAGCGTGCAGCGCCAGCGGTGCTCGCCGCGGGTCCAGGCCGCCGGGATCACCACGAAGCAGAACATGATGCCGAGCTGGATGACCTGCTTCCCGTAGCGCCACCAGCGCTCGGCCGCCGGGAACTCCGCCGGCCGCCAGACGAGTCCGGCCGCCGACAGGCCCACCGCCAGCAGGGCCAGCAATCCCAGCTGGCTCCAGGGTCGCACCGCCAGCAGATCCCCGCCCACGCGCGCCGGGGAGCGCCGCCACAGCTCCAGCAGCACGACGAGGGCCAGAAACAGGTAGGATGGCTGGAAGCCGGCGCCGAGATCCCGGCCCGTGGCCAGATGCAGAACTCCCAGTCCCACCCAGGCGAGGGTCAAGAGCGCGCCGCCGTACGCGGCCGGCACGAGGCGGCTGGTCCTGGCGCGGGTCATGAGCCGTGGAGGCGGCGACGCAGGCGCACCATGAGCATGACCGTCAGCAGCAGGATCCCGGCCAGCAGGAGGTACTGGGCCCGCTGATCGCGCGGCCGTGCGCTCCGCCGGTAGATGATCCGGCCCTCCCCGACCTCCAGGATCCCGCGCGTCAGGACCAGGCTGAACCGTCCGTCGGCCAGCAGCAAGGTCCGCTCGATGCGATGCCGGCCGGGAGCGAAGACGAGCCGTCGTCCCGCGCTGGCGCCCTGCAGCTCCGGCCCGTAGGGCACCGTCAAATCCGCGACACCAAAGGTGCCGGTGTCCAGATCGGCGGGAATGAAGAGCGCCCCCCCCTCCCACAGGAGGCTCAGCCTCCCCAGCTCGGGTAGCGGCACCCAGCGAAAGTCCTGCGTCGAATCGCGCACGGACTCGATCACCAGCAACCCGGCACGCAGGGGATGCAGCGGCGGCTCCTGCGCCCGCAGCGCCGGTGCGGCGCAGGCCAGCCACACGGCCGCCGACGCCAGGACCCGCACCGACGCCGACAGGACCCGCCGGCGGCGCCGGGGCCCCCGCAGGGGATGTCGCAAGTGCCGAACCATGGCTGCCGAGCCTACCCCTTTCCCGCGTCCGCGCCAAGCAGCTTGTCGCCGGCGCCCGGGCAGCGGCCCCGCAGGTCCAGGGCAGCCAGCTTGAGACTGCCGCTCAGGCGGCCCAGGAACTCGGCCAGCAATGGGACCTGGCCGTCCGCTTCCTCTCCCGCAGGCGAGAGGACCGGCAGCAGCAGCACCTCCTGGGGACAGCCCGGGGCGGCGGCCAGGCAGCGCTCGGCGCACAGGGATGCCCGGCGCTCCGGCCAGGAGGACGGCGCCAGGTCGGCCGCGTCGGCCCGGATCAAGACCTTGACCTGGGCGGGGCGCAGCATGCGGACCAGCCACCCCAGCCGGTAGGCGGCCCACCAGGAGTCGGCTTCGCCGGCCTCCAGGCACCAGACGAGTCCGTCGCAGCCCGCCGCCGGCCCCCTGCGGATCACGAGCGGTTCCGCGGCCTCGGCGGCGCGCAGCCGGCGCAGGCTGGTCCCGCCCAGGTGACGCCAGCGGAACTCCGGCGGAGGTCCGCCGGCCCGGCCGGCCCCGGCAGCGGTGGCGGATCGGAGCTGATCTGCGGTCCAGCGCGCGAAGGACTCGCTGGTGGCGGCTGCCACCGCGAAGGTCAGGATGAAGGATGAGGGCCCCACGTCCGCATCGGTTCGATCAGAGCTGACACCCAGGAACAGATCGGCCACGGATGCTATGTGGTGCGGCTCCTTCCGCGGGGTGACCACGCAAGCCCTCCGTCGCTCAGGGGACCTCCAGCAGAGAATTGGTCTCGCCGAAGGCGTTGGACACGGCCTCCCGGTTGTGGGGATCGGCACGCCAGATCCCGTCCACGACGTAGCGGTATTCGTGCCGGCCGGCCGGCAGGACGGCCTCGCACTCCCACAGGCCGTCCGCGCGCCGCTCCAGAGCGAGCCCCTCGGCCGACCAGTCGCTGAAGGTGCCGGTCAGACGCACCGACTCCGCCTTGGGGAAGTCCACCAGGAAATGCACGCGATCGCCGCTGACCTGCGGGCCGTGCAGCAGCTCGGTCCAGTGCTCCAGACCCACGACCTCCAGGTTGACCTCCTGGGCCACCAGTTCCTGGGCCAGGTTGCGGATATCCAGCGCGGCACGGGATGCGGCATCGAAGCGAACGACCGGACACCCCGCGCTGGCCGCCTCGTGATAGCGGACCGAGCGGTGCAGGATGGTCTCGAGCAGCTCCCGGTCGTACTGCTCCTCGAACTCGGCGGCCAGCCGCCGGGCGAAGCGCGGCCGCGTATCGTAGTTGCTTAGCAGGAGATGCGGGATGAGGTCGTGCCCCCGTTTCTCGCGCAGGACCGCCAGCGTCTCCCGCAGCTTGCGCACGGCCTGCAAGCTGAAGGCGCTGGCGTCCACCGGAATGATTACCTCGCCGCTGGCCAGCAGGGCGTTGAAGGTCAGCAGGCCGACGCTGGGGGGATTGTCGATGAGCAGGTAGTCGTAGGGCAACCGGGAGCGGCTGAGAGTGCGTCGCAACCGCAGTTCCCGGTCCCGTTTTCCGGCCAGGGCCTGTTCCACGGCGCTCAGCTCCACGCCCGCGGGAACCAGATGCAGGCCCGGCTCCAGCTCCAGACAGGCATCCTCCACGAGGACGTCGCTCGTCAGGTAGAGATCGTAGGTTCCGAGGGTGAATTCGCGCTCCTGGACGCCGAGCGCCAGCGTGGCATGACCTTGAGGATCGTTATCGAGGATTAAGACTCTCTTTTCCAGACGCGCGAGGGCCGAGGCGAGGTTTGTGGCCACCGTTGTCTTCCCGCAGCCACCCTTCTGGTTGGCAAGGGCTATGACTCGCATCACGAATCCTTTCGTTACGTCGCCATAGACTGCCTTTTTCCGACCGTTTACTCTCCTTTGCCGTGAAGCCACCTCCCCGCCCGTAGGCGGGGCGCTCAGCCCTCCAGGAACTCCCCCGATTCCGGAGCTTAGGGGTCCGGCTCAGGCTGTCAAGGAAATTTCCACCCTTTCCGGGGCAGAGAATCAGGAGCAGAAGCCGCGACAGAGCAGGAAGCCGGCCACCCCGCAGAGGGCGCCGCCGGCCGCCTCGGCCCAGGTGTGGCCGACGAACTCGCGCAGGCGGCGGCGATCCAGCTGCCGGGTGGCGATCAGCTCATCCAGCAGCTCGTTGAGCAGGTGGGCCTGGTTGCCGACCTCCTGCCGCAGGCCGGTGGCCTCGAAGATCACGTAGAGGCTGAAGATGGCCGTCAGGCTGAACAGGGACGAGGCCACACCCTCGCGCTGACCCACCAGGCAGCTGAGGGCCACCACCACGGCCGTGTGGGAGCTGGGCATGCCGCCGTTGGCGAAGAGCAACGCCCAGTGCAGACGCCGCTCCCGCAGCGAACCCAGGATCATCTTGACGACCTGGGCCAGACCGCCGCTGCCCAGCGCGATCAGGCCGATGTTCAGCATGCTCCCTCCGTCGCACCGGACGGCAAGCTCAGTAGGACCCGAGGTAGCGGTCCAGCTCCCAGGCATGGACCTGGGCGCTGTACTCGTTCCAGACCTCCTCCTTGGCCCGCAGGAACTGCTGAAAGACGTGCTCGCCGAGGGCCCCCCGCAGCAGCTCGTCGCGGCCCAGCTCCTCCAGGGCCAGGTGCAGATTCGAAGGCAGCTGGGAGATGTTCAGCTCCCGCTTCTCCTGCGGGTTCATGTCGAAGATGTTGCGGTTCACCGGGGGACCGGGGTCCAGCCGCCGGTCGATCCCGTCCAGACCCGAGCGCAGCATCACGGCGAAGGCCAGGTACGGGTTGCAGCTGGGATCCGGGACGCGCACCTCCACCCGCGTGCCGTCCCCGCGCCGCGCGGGCACCCGCACCAGGGGCGAGCGGTTGTGCTCGGACCAGGCCACGTTGACTGGCGCCTCGTACCCGGGAACGAGCCGCTTGTAGGAGTTGATCAGCGGATTGGTGATGGCCACGAAGGCGCGGGCGTGGGCCAGCAGGCCGCCGATGTAGTGGCGCCCCAGCTCGCTCAGCTGCCAGGGTCCGCTGGGCTCGTAGAACGCGTTGCGCCGCTCGCCTCCCTCCTCGGTGAAGATCGACTGGTGGGTGTGCATGCCGGATCCGTTGACGCCGGCGAGGGGCTTGGGCATGAATGTGGCGTGCAAGTTGAAGTCAAGGGCGATTTTTTTCACGATCATGCGAAAGGTTGTGACCCGGTCGGCCGTCTCCAGCGCTCCCGCGTAGCGGAAGTCGATCTCGTGCTGGCCGGGCGCCACCTCGTGATGGGCGGCCTCGATCTCGAAGCCCATGGCCTCCAGGTTGGTGACGATGGCCCGTCGCGCCTCCTCTCCTAGGTCGACCGGCAGCAGGTCGAAGTAGCCGCCGGCGTCGTGGGTGCGGACCGTGGGATTGCCGTCGGCGTCCCGCTGGAAGAGGAAGAACTCCAGCTCCGGCCCGCAGACCGGGTGGTATCCCCTCTCGGCGAAGAGCGCGAGGCTCCGCTTGAGGGTCAGCCGCGGACAGCCCGTGAAGGGGGTGCGGTCGGCATTGTAGATGTCGCAGATCAGTCGGGCCACGCGGCCCTGCTCCCCGTCGAAGGGAAAGACCGCGTACGAGTCCAGATCCGGCACCAGCAGCATGTCCGATTCCTCGATGCGGCTGAAACCCTCGATCGAGGAGCCGTCGAACATGATCTCACCTCCCAGCGCCTTGGCGAACTGGCTCGAGGGCACCTCGACGTTCTTGTTCTGGCCCATGATATCGGTGAAGATCAGGCGCAGGAAGTGGACCCTGTCCTCGCGCATCAGGTCCAGCAGCGCCCGGCGCCGCTCCGGCGTGGCGATGACGCCATCGGTGAAAGCGGCGCTGTACTGTGAATTCGGGGAATGGTCCATGATCACCCCTCAGATCGTATTGACGTTCAGGGGTCCGGCCGATAGGCGGGCTCGGGACATGACGGGCGACGCGTGCCAACCTAGCAGAGGACCTGGGAATTGGATAACTAAATAATCCGGATTGGCGCGCCCGCCAGCCCGGCAGTGGGGTCGGCCGGCATTGGAGCTTGTGGAACGGACCTTTACCGTGCTAATTTGTGGGCGCGATCGAGTTCGCTGTTTCGCGGGCCCCCCGCCCCTTGGCTGGGGGTTTTGCTGCGCCCATCGGCACGGGGTCTGGGCCGCAGGTTCACCGGCGCGCCCCCGTTAAGGAGACCGACGAGATGTTCAAGTTCCTGCGTTCGAAGGCCAAGATCTTCTACTGGGTGATCGCCGCCACCTTCATCCTTTTCATCTTCCTGGCCTGGGGGATGGATGTCACGGGCCGGCGCGGCGGGCGCACCACGCGCGACACCGGGGTGGTGGGCAGCGTCGACGGTATGCCCATCACCGCGTTCGAGTACGATCGGGCGTACCAGGACTACCTCGGCCGGATGCGCCAGCAGAATCCAGATCGCGAGCTGAGCGCGAATCAGCGGGCCGGGGCCGCCCAGCAGGTCTGGGACGCCATGGTGCGCGACCGCATCGAGGAGGCCGAGGTACACCGCCTCGACCTGAAGGCCACCGACGACGAGATCCTCGACATTCTCTACAACGATCCCCCGCCGGAGCTGCTGGCCCAGTTCAAGGATGAGCAGGGAAAGCCCGACCTGGCCGCCTACCGCGCCGCTCTCAGCGATCCGAACCGCGACTGGAGCGGCGTCGAGGCCTACCTGCGGCGCCAGCTGCCCCGCCAGAAGCTGCAGCAGATGATCGTGGCGGCGGCGACGGTGACCGAGCCCGAGATCCGCGAGGCGTACGTGAACCAAACCACCCGCGTGGTGGCCGAGTACGTCGGCCTCAAGTTCGCGGACATCCCCCTCGAGGCGGAGCCGACGGAGGAGGAGATCCAGGCCTTCTACCAGGGCCACGGGGGTCTCTACCATCGGGACGAGCGGGTGCGCCTGGCGGCCGTGGCCTGGCCCAAGGTCGCGAGCGAGAGCGACAAGGCCGAGGTGCGAGAGCTGGCCGTCGAGATCAAGCAGGAGATCGAGTCCGGCCAGCGTGACTTCGCCGAGGCCGCCGCGATCTACTCGCAGGACAGCACGGCCGAGAACGGCGGCGATCTGGGCACCTTCGGGCGCGATCGCATGGTCGCACCCTTCACCGCCGTGGCCTTCTCCCTGCCCGTCGGCAAGATCAGCGATCCGGTGGAGACCGAGTTCGGCTATCACCTGATCGAGGTCCTGGAGCGCTTCGAGGAGAAGGGCGAGGTCACCAAGGTCCACGCCCGCCACATCCTGCTGCGCATCGAGCCCGGCGAGGCCACCATCTCGGACCTCTACACGCAGGTCGACGAATTCCGGGAGCGCGCGGCCGCCAGGGGTCTGGCCGCCGCCGCGACCGCCGACTCCCTGCAGCTGCTGGAACCGACGCCGCTCACCGAGGGCCGCGACATCCCCGGCCTGCGCGGCAGCGTCGAGGGCGTTCAGTTCGCCTTCCGCGCGAAGCCGGGCGACCTGAGCCCCATCCTGGAGAACGAGGACAACTTCTACCTGGTGAGCCTGGTCGAGAAGATCCCCCCGGGCCCCGCCCCGCTGGACGAGGTGCGGGCCCAGGTCGTCCAGAAGGTCGACGAGGAGAAGAAGCGCGCCCTGGCCGAGGCGCGTCTCGGCCCCGCCGTGGACGCGATCCAGAAGGGTCAGAGTTTCGCCGCCGCCGCGCAGGAGCACGGCCTCGTCCATGCCGTCACCGACACCATCGGCATCTCCGCCAACGTCCCGGACGTCGGCTACGGAACGGCCTTCAACGCCGTGGCCATCGAGATCGAGCCGGGCCGGCTCATCCCCGAGGTGCAGACCCGTCTGGGAGTCTACGCCCTGCGCACCCTCTGGAAGTCCCCTTTCGACCAGGCGGACTACGCGGCGCAGCGCGAGCAGATCCGCAACATGCTGCTGAGTCTGAAGCAGCGGGAAATGGTCGACGCCTGGTACCAGGACAGGCTGGCCCAGGCCGACATCGTGGACCAGCGCGATGCCCGGCGCACGGGCGGCGGCGCCTGAGCCGCCTTCCCGCAGGACCTCACGCGCGGAGGCCGTTCCACCCCGCGGTGGAACGGCCTCCGCTGCCTGCGGTCGCGCCCGCGCTCAGTCCTTGGCGAAGGGATCCCGCGGCTTGCGCTTGTGGAAATCCTGCAGCTCCTGCTCCATCCTCTTGTGCCGCTCCGCCTGTCGCCGCGCCGGCTCTCCCTCGCTGAACAGGCGCCCCATGCGTTCGGTCTCCTCCTGCTTGCGCCGGCCGAAATCGGCGAGCTCGGTCTCGAGATCCGAGGCCTCGGCGGCCGGCTTCAGCTCCTCGAGCTTCAGATGATCGCGGATCTCCACGTGCGTGTCGAAGGCGCTGTCCACCAGGGCCACCACCCCTTGCTTCTGCAAGGCCACCAGGTGGACGCGCAAGGCAGCCGCCGGCCAGTCCAGCAGCTCGGCCAGCTCCTCCGGCCGCGGCGAGCGATTCTCCCGGTACTGGAGCAGGCGGATGGCGGCCACGATCAGGTGCCCTTCCTCGCGGCTCGGCATGGCCATTCTCACCTCCGGCGAGCGAGCGGCCCGGGGCCCATCCCCGCCGGCCGGCATCGCCACCTGCACTATATGGGAGCCGGACCGACCAGGCAATCCCGGGGCAGGAGCCAGGGGCGGGAGCCTCAGGCGCGGGGCGTGCCGAGCTTGCGGCTCAGGCGGCTCAGGCGACCCGGCTCGCCGAGGGCGCGGGCGTGACGCCAGGCCACCTCCAGGCGGCCGAGGCGGTGCTCGTAGAGCATGGCCGCCTCGCGGTGCAGCCGGGGCAGATCGCCGAAACGGCGCAACGCCGCCAGCAGGAGGGCCTCGACCGCCTGCCAGTCCCGGCCGCGTTTCCAGAGACGCAGGGCGTCGAGGCAGCAGCTGGCGGGGATCTCCGCGGGCAGGTCCCGCCCAGAACTCCAGCCGGCCCGCTGCAGCGCCACCGCCAGCCAGGCCGCGGCGGCCGCGTGCCGGCCCCGCATCTCGCAGAGACGCCCGTTGGCCCAGGCATCCTCCCAGGGCCGGCCGGCAGCCGGCCCGGAATCCGGCGGCCGGGCCAGATCCGCGGCCCGCGCCGCGATCTCGAGGAAGATGCGGGCCATCCCCTCCATGTCCCGGCGATTGTGCCGCAGCACGTTGGGCAGCAGGCCGAGGTCTCCTTCCTGCAGGAACCGGAAGTACACCTGGGGAATCTGGGCGCCGTCGATGTCGCCCGCCCCCCGGCGCCGGCCGCAGACCTCGCTCTCCAGCGTCTGCTGGCGGCAGTCCGGCAGCCGGCGGCCCCAGAGCCGGCGCGCTGCGGGCAGCAGATCCAGGCTCTCCAGGCCGGCGCAGGGATCCGGCCGGCGCGCCAGCAGGGCGCGCGTGCGCAGCAACGGCAGGTCGAAGACGTTGCCGTTGAAGGTGACGACCGCCCGGAAGCGGGCGGCCAGGTCGCCGATGGCTGCCAGCAGGGGGCCTTCGCAGCCCGGCCCCGGCAGGAAGAACTGCTGCACCTGAAAGCCCCGCGCGTGCCACCAGGCACAGCCCACGAGGAAGACCAGACTTCCGGTCCCCCCCGCCAGCCCGGTGGTCTCTGTGTCCAGGAACAGCAGGTCGCCCGCCTGCAGATCCGGCGGCACGGCGCGCGGGAAGATCCCCTCGAGCGGCGGCAATCCGCGCGGTGCCGGCAGGTGCGGCAGGACAGGATGGTCGCGGAGCCAGAGGGTTCCCCCGGCCTGCGGTCGCGCCAGGAGGCCCAGCTCGCGACCCGCGGCCGCCATGGCCGCCTCCCGCTCCGGCGCTGTCCCGAGCCGGACCTGACCCTCGTCCTCCCCGGCCGGCAGAGAGGGGCGGGTGGAGAGCCGGTCGAACCGGGCCAGGCGCTTCTTGAGATCCACGGTCATCCCCTGCGCGATCCGTTCCGCCGCTGCGGCGCTCAGCAGGCCGCCGCCGCCGCGGCCTCGAGGATCCTGGCGGCGCCCCGCTTGGCGGTCCCGCCGGCCTCCACGGGCGCGCCCACGCAGGCCGGGCAACCGGCGCTGCAGGGGCAGCGCGCCAGGTGCCGGCGTGCCGCGGCCCGGATCTCGTCGAACTGGTGGAAGATGCGGCGGGAGAATCCGGCGCCGCCGGGACAGCTGTCGTAGAGGTAGATGGTGGGATGGCCGGTGAAGGGGGAACGCACCATGGCCTGCGCGTGCAGGTCGGAGGTGTCCGCCATGACGAACACCGGCGCCACCCGGCCGAGCAGGTGGGCCAGCCCCTTGAGCGCATCGCCGAGGTTCAGGTCGGCTGCCGCCAGCTCCCGGACCAGACCGTCCGGCAGCTCCCACAGGAAGCTGGTCGTGTCCAGGGGCATCTCGGGCAGGTGCACGTCGCCGGCCCCCACGTTCTCGTGGGTTCCCAGCTTGATCTTCTTGTAGACGGAAACCTTGGAGATGAGGCTCACGTCGCCGACGGCCCTCCTCCCCAGGCTCTCCGGCGCCTCCTCGTCCACGGTGAGCGTCTTCAGCTCCGTGATGCGCTGAGCATCCGTGTAGTAGTCCACGCGCACGGGCTTCACGTAGGCCTCGCGCCGCTCCCAGTCCAGCCGGTCCACATGATACTGCTGAGCGCCGTGGATGTAGATGGCCTCGTCGTGCAGCATCTCCTGGGCGCTGAACAGGTCCATCTCCCCGATGACCTGGCCCTTGGGCACCGAGGCGTCCACGATCACCACGTTGTCGGGCGCGGCGCTCCGCAGGCTCACGTCCACCGCGGGATAGGTCTCCGCCATCCAGTGGTAGCGCCCCTCGGCCCGGTGCAGGATCTTCTGGTCGACCAGGTAGTCCAGGATCTCCACCACCCGCTGTCCGCCGTAGTCCTCGTCCGCGTTGAACGGCAGCTCGAAGGCCGCGCACTTGAGGTGGCTCATCAAGATGACCAGGTTGTCGGGATCGACGGTGGCGTGCTCCGGGGACCGGCCGAAGAAGAAATCGGGATTGTTGACGACGTACTGATCGGCGGGGCTGCTGCTGGCCACCAGCACGGCGCAGCTCAGGTTCTGGCGCCGCCCCGCCCGCCCGGCCTGCTGCCAGGTGCTGGCCACCGTGCCGGCGTAGCCGCACATGACGCAGACGTCCAGGGCCCCGATGTCGATTCCCAGCTCGAGAGCGTTGGTGCTGACCACCGCCCGGACGCTCCCGTCGCGCAGGCCGCGCTCGATGCCCCGCCGCTCGCTGGGCAGGTAGCCCCCCCGGTAGCCGCGCACCTCCTGTCCCCGGGTACCGACCCGGCGCCCCGCCCGCTCCAGGTAGGTCAAGAGCAGCTCGACGCGCATGCGCGAGCGGGCGAAGACGATCAGCTGCACGCCGGTCTGCAGGAAGCGCTCGGCGATGGCCCGTGTCTCCTTGATCACCGAGCGACGGATCCCCAGCTCGGGATTGACCACCGGCGGATTGTAGAAGATGAAGTGCTTCTCGCCCCGGGGCGCCCCGTTGTCGTCGATCACGCGCACCGGCTCGCCCACCAGCTCGGCGGCCAGCTCGCCGGGATTGGCGATGGTGGCCGAGCAGCAGACGAACTGCGGATTGCTCCCGTAGAAGGCGGCGATGCGACGCAGCCGGCGGATCACGTTGGCGACGTGGCTGCCGAAGACGCCCCGGTACTGGTGCACCTCGTCCACGACCACGAACCGGAGGTTCTCGAAGAGCTTCACCCAGAGCGTGTGGTGCGGGAGGATGCCCTGGTGAAGCATGTCCGGGTTGGTGACCACGATGTGCCCCGACGAGCGGATCGCCCGCCGCGCCGTCTCGGGCGTGTCGCCGTCGAAGGTGTAGGTCTTGATGTCCACCCCCAGGTCCCCGACGATGCCGTGCACCTCGTGCATCTGATCCTGGCTGAGGGCCTTGGTGGGGAACAGGTAGAGCGCCCGCGCCTCGGGAGCGCGCAGGATCCCGTCCAGGACGGGCAGGTTGTAGCAGAGGGTCTTGCCGGAGGCGGTGGGGGTGACGACGACGAACGAGGCACCCGTCGCGGCGAGACGGCAGGCTTCGGCCTGGTGTACGTACGGACGCTCGATGCCGCGTCCCCGGAGAACCGCCACCAGCCGCCGATCCAATTGTTCCGGATAATCCGCGTAACGGCCCGGCTGCGCGGGGACGATCTCCCAGCGGGTCACGTTGCGGCGGAAGCGCTCCTCCCCCTTGAGCCGGTCCAGCAGCTGCGCCAGATTCAAGTTGCCTCCGTGTCCCGGCCGCCCCGGCGCGCGGGCGGCGGGTCCCCGTCCCGGCGCCTCGGCGGTCCGGCTACTTGTCCTCGGGCTCCTCGGGAGGTTCCTTCAGGTCCTTGCGGGCCGAATCCAGCTCCTTCTTGACCTCGTCACCGGCGCTCTTGGTGGCCGACCGGAACTTGCGGATGGACTTGCCGAGGGCCTCGGCGATCTCGGGCAGCCGCCGCGGACCGAAGACGATCAGGACCAGGCCCAGGATCACCAGGAGCTCCGGCCAGCCGATGGGCCCCAGAATGGCCGTGAAAGGACTCATGTCAGCACCCCCGACCAGGGCCTCAGCGGTACCAGCGCAGGATCTGCGAGGCGATGAACACGCCGATGAGACTCATGAGGTTGAAGTGGATCTTGAACCCGAAGGTGACCTCCAGGATGACCAGATCCCAGTGGTTCACCTCGGGCCCGAAGCTAACGTAGTCGACGAACAGCTGGTGGGCTACGCTGTCCTGACTCAGGAAGAGTCCGATCAGCTCGCTGATGATGGCTCCGATCAGAACCCCCAGCAGGAGAGTCAAGGCCACCGTTCCCAGAGACTTGTGCATCGCTCCTCAGACCGCTCCTCAAGGGTTGGGCGGATGTGCACGCCAGCCGCCGGGTCGGTCCTCCTCGCAATATAGAGCGGGGAGCCGGACCGATCCAACAACAAAAAGCGTCGCCGCCGGGTTCAGGGCACCTCCAGCTCCAGGGCCCGGCAGACCCGCGCGTAATCGGCCCCCAGCACCAGCAGGGCGTCCTCGGTACTGCGGGGATCCTTCTCCAACAGGACCGGCAGGCCCCCCAGCCGCGCCGCCAGCTCGCGGGCCCTGCGCGCCGGCAGGCGGCGGTTGACGAGCAGGCTCTCGGCGAAGTGGTCGTGCGGGGCGTTGTCGGTCCGCTCGGCGATGCAACCGGCCCGGGTCAGCGCCAGGCTCACCTCCCGCGCCAGGTTGGCCCGGGGGGTGCCGTTCAGCACCACCAGATGCACCGGGGCATCCTCCGGCCGCTGCCCCCAGTCCGGCGGCGGCAGGGAGTCTGCGTGCGCGGCCGGCGCCGGCGCGGGCGGCCGCCCCTGACGCCCCCTCCCCAGCCAGAGCGACAGCCCACAGACGACCAGCAGCGCCAGCAGCAGGAAATTCGGCACCCGCTTCATGTCGGCTCGATCAGGGCCTGCTGCAGCAGCGGCTTGAGCTTGGCGTAGGTCTCGTCCAGCGTCTCGGGCATGAGGCGGACGTTGCCGATGGTGGTCATGAAGCTGGTGTCGCCGGTCCAGCGCGGCAGCATGTGCAGATGCAGATGCGCGGGGACGCCGGCGCCGGCGCAGCTGCCTCCGTTGTAGCCGCAGTTGATGCCGTCGGGCGCATAGGCCCGCTGCAGGGTGAGCTCCATGATCCGCAGCAGGTGCCCCATCTCCTGGAGCTCCTCGGGCGAGCAGCCCGCGAGCTCCGGCTGGTGCCGGTTGAGGACCAGCAGGAGATGCCCGTTGTTGTAGGGATAGCGGTTGAGCATGATGTACCAGCAGGCGGCGCGGTGCAGGACATAGTGCTCCTCATCGTCCCAGTGGAGGCGGTTGCAGAAGATGCAGCCTTGCTCGTCGATCTGCCCGGTCACGTAGGCGAACCTCCAGGGAGTGTAGATCCTGTCCATGCCTCGGCTCCCGTCGCGTCGGCGGCCGCCGTCAGCTCCGGCGGGCCTGCATGATCTCCGCCGCCGCCGCCAGCTCCGCCACGGTGTTGATCCCCACCACCTCGTCCGGATCGTCGACGGGCAGCGCCGCCACCGGCTCGCCCGCCGTTACCAGATGGGCGATCGTGTCGGTCAGGTAGAACTCCCGCTGATCGTTGTCCGCGGTCAGCCGCCGCAGAACGCGCTGCAGCGCGTCGGTGCGGTAGCAGTAGACGCCGGTGTTGTACTCGCCGATGGCCAGCTCGGCGGGCGTGGCGTCGCGAGCCTCCACGATCCGCTGCAGGCGACCGCCGGGGTCCTTGACGATCCGCCCGTAGGCGCCGGCATTGTCCACCACGCAGGTCAGCACGACGGCGGCGGCATTCTCCCGCCGGGCGTGCGCCAGCAGCCGGTTCAGGGTCCGGGGGCGCAGCAGCGGCACATCGCCGCTCAGCACCAGGGTCCAGCCTCCGGGCGTCAAGGCCGGCGCCGCCACCTGCACGGCGTGACCGGTGCCCAGCTGCGGCTCCTGCAGGACGAAGGTCAGATCGGCCCCGCCAAAAAGCGCCCGCACTCGCTCGGCCTGGTGACCGACGACCACGATCGTGCGCTCGATGCCGGCCACGCGGACGGCGGCCAGGACGTGCGCGAGCAGGGGCCGGCCCGCCAGCTCGTGCAGCACCTTGGCCAGGTCCGACTTCATGCGCGTCCCCTTGCCGGCGGCCAGGACGACGGCTTCCACCGGGGCCTGCTTCGCGCGATCCGTCATGCGTGTCCTTCTTCCAGCAGGGCGGCCTCGCGCACCGTCTCCCCCGTCACCTCGAGCACCAGGTTGTCGATCAGGCGCGCCGGTCCCACCCGGGCCGCCACGGCCAGCAGCAGCCGCCCCGCCACCACCTGCGCGGGGGCCAGCTCCGGCACGGTGCGGATCTCGGCGTAGTCCACGGAGTCCGCCGCGGCCAGCGGCTCCCGCAGGGCCTGCAGGATCGCCGCGGGCTCCCGCTCGCCCCTCGTCAGGCGCTCGCGCGCCGCCGCCAGGCCCTGCCACAGGCAGCGGGCCCGCTCCCGCTCGTCCGACCCCAGGTAGCGGTTGCGGGAGGAGAGGGCCAGGCCATCCGGCTCCCGGACCGTGGCGGCATCCACCACCTGCACCGGGAAGTCGAGATCCCGCACCATCTCGGCGATGACCAGAACCTGCTGGGCGTCCTTGCGGCCGAAGACGGCCACGTCCGGCCGCAACAGGTGGAAGAGCTTGGCCACCACCGTCAGAACGCCCGCGAAATGGCCGGGGCGGCGAGCGCCGCAGAGCGGGCGCCCGCGCGGACCCGGCTGGACCATCACCCCCCCGGTGCCCGCAGCGTAGATCTCGCCCACCTCGGGAGCGAAAACGGCCTGCGGCGCCAGCCGAGCCAGGGCGGCCAGGTCGCGCTGCAGATCGCGCGGATAGCTGGCATAGTCCTCCCCGGCGCCGAACTGGGTCGGGTTGACGAATATGGAGACCACGACCGGTCCCCGGGCCCGGGCCTCCCGTACCAGGCTCAGGTGCCCGCGGTGGAGAGCTCCCATGGTTGGTACCAGAACCAGGGGGCCCTGCCGCCGCAAGGGCTCGAGACGCGCGAGCTCGGCCCGCGAGCGGAGCAGATCCACGGCAGGTCAGTCCTCCTGCTCGCGCTCGCAGGACGCGAGGTATCCTGCGGGGCGGACCTGGGGCTCCGGCTCGGCCGCTCCCTCCGCGGCGGCGGTGGACTCCAGGCTGGCATCGGTGAACGAGTGCTCGGGTCCCGGGAAGGCGCCGGTGCGCACCTCCCGGCAGTACTCCTGCACCGCCGCGACGGCGGTCTGCCCGAGCTCGGCATAGCGCTTGACGAAACGCGGCTGGAGACCGGAGAAGAGACCCAGCAGGTCGTGGAACACCAGAACCTGTCCGTCGCAGCCCGGCCCGGCGCCGATGCCGATGGTGGGGATGTTCACGGCCTCGGTGATGCGCCGCCCCAGCTCCGCAGGGATGCACTCCAGGACCAGCGAGAAGCAGCCGACCTCCTCCAGGAACAGGGCCTCGTCCACCATCAGATCGCTGGCCCCCCGGCCGCGCCCCTGCACCTTGTAGCCTCCTAGCTTGTGAATCGATTGAGGCGTCAGGCCCAGGTGTCCCATCACCGGTATCTCGGCGGCCAGCAGCGCCTCGATGACGGCCCGCCGCTTGCGCCCGCCCTCGATCTTGACGCCGGCCACCCCGCCCTCCTTCACCAGGCGCAGCGCGTGGCGGACGGTGTCGCCGGGGCTGACGTGGAAGCTGCCGTAGGGCAGGTCGGCGATGACCGGCAGGCCCGGCCTGGCCCGGGCCACCGCCCGGCAGTGGTAGAGCACGTCCTCGACCGTGACCGGCAGCGTCGTGTCGTGTCCCTGGATGACCATGCCGAGGGAATCGCCCACCAGGAGCGCGTCGACGCCCCCGTCCCTGGCGATCAGGGCGGAGGTCAGATCGTAGGCGGTCAGCAGGACGATCTTCTCGCCGCTCCGCTTCTTGCGTCCGAAAATGCTCAAGGTCTTGTTCTTGCTCATGGCATGGTCCCTTCCCTGCCTGCCGGCCGCCGTTGACGGCTAACCCGGGGCGAAGAAGCGCGTCCCCTGGAACGTGTCGCCCAGCTGCTCGAAGAGGAGCTCGAAGTCCCGGGGCGCGTTGACGAAGTCCAGCTCGTCCGTGTTGACGACGAGCAGGGGCGTGGCGTCGTAGTGGTGAAAATAATAGCTGTAAGCGCGGTTCAGCGCATCGATGTAATCACGCGCCATGTCCCGCTCGTACGCGCGTCCCCGCCAGCGGATGCGCTCCATGAGCACGTCCGTCCTGGCCTGCAGGTAGATCACCAGATCGGGCCGCAGGATGCGCTGCTCCAATATGGTCGCCAGCTGGTCGTAGAGGGCCAGCTCGTCGTCGCTCAGGTTCAGGTTGGCGAAGATCCGGTCCTTGGCGAACAGGTAGTCCGAGATCAGCGTGCTGCTGAACAGGTCGTGCTGGAAGAGCTGCTGCTGCTGCCGGAACCGGCTCAGGAGAAAGAAGATCTGCGTCTGGAAAGCGTAGGCCGCGCGATCGGCGTAGAATTTCTGGAGAAAGGGGTTCTCCTCCACGACCTCCAGGTTCAACCGGCCGTCCAGGCGGGCCGCGAGCAGCTTGGCCAGGCTCGTCTTGCCGACCCCGATGACCCCCTCAACGACCATGTAGTGCCAGGGCAGCACGCCAATCAGCCTCCCCTCCGTTCCCGCCGCGGGGCAGCAGCTCCCGGCCCGAGGCCACCCTCACCCACGGTCCGTCGCCGGCCCGGATTCTCGCACAGGCCGCTGCGACTGTCTCCTGGGAATCGGGGAAGTGCAGGCCGGCGGCGATGTCCGCCAGCGGCTCGAGGACGAAGGCCCGCTCGCGCAGCGACGGATGCGGTAGCGTCAGCCGTGGATCATCGCTGGTGAGCTCGCCGTACAGCAGGATGTCGAGGTCGAGGGGTCGCGGCTGCAGGTGCGAACCGGGCCGGCGGCCGTGCCGCTGCTCGGTGCTCTTGAGCACCGACAGCAGGACACGGGGGGCCAGGAAGGTACGCACCTCCACGCAGGCGTTCAGGTAAGGGGCCTGCTCGCCGGGCCCCACGTACTGGCTCTCGTAGAGGCGGCTGACCGCGGCGAGCCGGATCTCGGGGTGGGTGGCCAGGGCGAAGAGGGCTCGCTGCAGATGACCCAGACGGCTGGGGATGTTGCCGCCGAGCCCGAGGAAGACCCTCTCGCCGCGGGACGGATCCAGCCGGTGAGTGGCGTTCACGCTTCCGTCTCCCCGGCTGCGGTCTCCAGCCACCGGCGGTCCCGGACGAGCGTGACGGACACCTTGCCCAGGAAATTGGGGATCGGCGGGTTCGGCTTCTGCACCGTGATCGCCACGCGCTCCACCGGGAACGTCCGCAGCAACACGCGGCACAGCTGCAGCGCCAGGGCCTCGAGCAGCTGGAAGGAGTTGCTGGCCGTGGTGTCGCAGATGAGGCGGTGGACCGCCGTGTAGTCCAGGGCGTACCGCAGGGAGTCCCGGGCCGCGGCCTGCGCGCAATCGGTCCAGAGATCGACGTCGATGACGAAGCGCTGGCCCAGCTCGCGCTCCGCCGGATGGATCCCGTGATGGGCGTACACGTCGATGCCCTGCAGGCGGATCCGGTCCATCACAACCTCCGGAGGCGCTCCGCCGCCGCCGCGATGCGCGCGTCCGGAGCCGTCAGGGACAGGCGGAACCATCCCTCGCCCTGCGCCCCGAAACCGATCCCGGGCGTCAGGACCAAGGCCTGCTCCTCCAGCACCCGCCGGCAGAAAGCCAGCGAGTCGCCGCCGCCGGGAACGCGCGCCCACACGTAGAAGGTGGCGCTGGCGGGGAAGACCGCGATCCCGGCTTCCTCCAGGGCCGCTTGGACGAGACGCCGGCGCGGGCCGTAGACCGCCATGACCGCCGTGCGCAACGCATCGCCCTCAGGCCCGAGGGCCGCTGCCGCCACCGCCTGGATGGCGCCGAAGACCCCGCTGTCGATGCTCTGCTTGACGCGGCCCAGGTCCCGGATCAGGTCCGCGCTTCCGGCGGCGAACCCGATCCGCCAGCCGGTCATGTTGAACATCTTGGAGAGGCTGTGGAACTCGACGATCCGCTGCTCCGCCAACGAGGCCACCGAGAGGAGGCTGCGCGGCCGCTCCCCGTCCAGCACGACCTCCAGGTAAGCGGCATCGTTGACCACCACGAGCCCGTGCTGCTCGCCGAAGCGGACGGCCTGACGCAGGAAGTCGGGCGGCGCGATCGCCCCGGTCGGGTTGTTGGGGTAGTTCAGGTAGAGCAGCCGCGTGCGCGGGCCGATCCGCCCCGCCAGGCCCTCGAGATCGGGCAGGAAGCCTCGCTCCGGATCCAGGGGGAACGGTCGCGGCACGCCGCCGGCCAGGATCGTCGCCTGGGTGTAGACGGGGTAGCCCGGGTCGGGCACCAGCACCTCGTCGCCGCTCTCCAGTAGGGCCAGGGGCAGATGGGCCAGACCCTCCTTGCTGCCGATGAGGACCTGGACCTCGCGCTCGGCGTCCACCGTCACGCCCTGTCGGCGCAGCAGGTAGTCCGCGATGGCCTGGCGAAGGGCCGCGCTGCCGCGATCCGCCGCGTAGCGGTGGTGGGCCGGCTGGCGGACGGCGGCGGCCATAGCCTCCAGCAGGATCTCCGGTGTGGGCCGATCGGGATCCCCGATCCCCAGGTCGACGACGTCGCGCCCCGCTTGCGCGGCGGCGCGCCGCGCCGCATCGATCTCGGCGAAGAGATAGGGGGGGAGCTGGGCGAGACGACCCATCCGACACCCTCCGCGTCCCGGCCGGCAAGGCCGGTGCGCTCACGACAGTGGACAGCAAGACCCCGCGGACCCTGGGGCCCGCGGGGCAAATAAAGGCGTTCCGGCGTTCCGGATCAACCTCCCTGGGCCGCTCGCCGGCGCTTGGCCGCTTCCAGCTGCAGAAACTCCTCCTGGCGCTGGACCTGCTGCCGGGCGGGTTCGACCCACTGGGGATCGCCCGCGGTCATGGCCTTGGCAAACATCTCCTTGGCATCCGCGTACTGCGTGCCGCACTCGAGGGCCATACCCCAGGCGTAGTAGATCTTGGCCAGGTACTTGCGCCCCTTGGACAGGAAATGCGTCTCGGCTTCCTGGGCCTTGGCGATACCCTTCTGGCACTGCCCCGCCTCGGCGAAGGTCATGATCAGGTCGGCCGTCGTGCGCTCGTCCTCCGGCTTGACCGCCAGGTACTTCTCGTAGCTGAGGCAGGCCTCGTCTTTGCGGTCCAGGGCGTCCTGACAGCGCGCCAGGCTGAGCAGGAAGGCGGGACGCTCCGGATCCTCGGCCACCAGCTTCTCCAGCAGAGGGACGGCCTCGGCGAACTGGCGGTTCTTCATCAGGACCTTGACCCGATCGTAGGCCGTGGAACCGCCCGCCTCGCCCGAGTACTGGCGGTACTTGACCAGGTACTGCTCCGCGCGCTCGCTGTTGCCGATCTTCTTCTCCTTGTCGGCCGCCTTGCGGCAGGCCTCGGCCAGCTTGGGCAGGGCACGTTCCTTGACGTTCTCGCACTTGTCCAGCAGCTCCTCGAAGGTGCTGACCGAATGGCGGTAGTCCTCCACCGCCATGTTCAGGATGCCCAGGTTGAACAGCACGCCGCAATCGTCCGGGGCGATGGATTGGGCCTTCACGAAGGCCACGCGCGCATCCTTGTAGTTCTTGAGGTAGGTCAGGATGGTCCCGAGATTGGCATAGTCGCCAGCCTCCGCGTCCTGGCCCCGTGCGGCGATGAGCTTCTCATAGATGAGCTTGGCTTCCGCGTACTTCCCCAGCTCCTTGTAAGCGCGACCCAGGGCGTTCAGGGACGGGATGTGATCCGGGCAGATCTCCAGGGTGGAGAGCAGGCGTGGAACGGCCTGTTCCCACTGGCCGGCATTGATGAACTGGAAGGCGGAGTTGTAGGCCAGATCGGCCTCCTGCTGCTGTCCCGGGGAACACTCCGCCCGAGCTTCCCCCGCCGCCGCCGCCGCCAACAGCAGCAGTCCGAGCAGAGCCAGCCGTGCCGTCCAGCGCATGTCATGGATGTTCCTCGGCCTCAGCACACCTTGACCTCCTGGTTCGTCAGCGGAACGGCCATGGGCCTCATAAACTTAGAGACGCCGTGAGCCCGGCGTTGCCTTAGACTAAGGGCTGTTCCGCAAACTGTCAATCACTGGTCCAGGGCCCCACTCCCAGACGCAGCAGCCCTTCCAGCACCCCCCCACCCACGGCGAGCGACTTGTCCGAGACCAGCCGCGGATCTACAGCTGCACCGCGCGGGTCAACATCTCCAACCTTCTCGCCGGCGCAAAGTTCCACCGCCGGGTGGACGAGACCTCGCAGCATCCCGTCCAGCCGGCTCTGCACGGGGATGCCGGCCACCGATCCCACGACCTCGCCCTCCTGCACGAGATCGCCGATCCGGTGCCGCGGATCCAGCCGGCCCGGGGCCGGCGAACGCAGGATGCGCCGCGTCGTCTCGCCGGCCACGGTTCCGGGTACCCCCGTGTCGGCGGCGGCGGAGCCGGAGGCGATCACCAGGCCGGTCCGGGCGGCGCGGTGGGTTTCGATCACGAGGCTCGCGTCGCGCCCGCAAAGGAAACCGGGGCCCAGCCCGATCACCGGCCAGGGTCCGGCCGGCAGCGCCCGAGGCGCCTGCTTGGTCATCCGGGCGTCCACCAGCGCGTCGGGGGCGAGTCGGGTCAGCTCCCCGCCCTCCGGATCCACGATGACGGTCACGATCCCGCCGGCGTACTCCGCCGCACCGGCGGGGAGCAGCTTCCCTTTCACCCCTTCCAGCTCGATCTCGCCGCTGAAGACGGCCTCCGCGAAGGCCGCCAGCCGCCGCACCACCCTGGGGACGGACACCTCCGCACAGAGCACCTGGTAACCGCTGCGCACGAGCCGCAAGGCGACACCGGAGGCGAGATCGCCGGCTCCCTGGATCCAGATCCTGTTGTTTATTCTCGGCATGGTCCATCCCGCAGTCTCTTTGGCGGGAATCTGTTGGACGACTTACTTCGTGTCTTTTCTCAGAGGTCGGCGAAGCTGGCTGTAGACGCCCAGGGGGGTTCCGTCCTCGTCCTGCACCCAGGCGACGCCGCGCAGCACGGCCAGCAGTTCGGCGAGGATGCTGAGTGCCAGCTCCGGCGGTGTCTCGGCCCCCAGCGCCAGGCCCACGGGTGTGTGGACCCGTGCGAAGCGGTCGCGCTGCGCCGGCATCCCGGCGAAGCGCTCGGCCAGGACCCGGGCCTTGCGCCGGCTGCCGATCACTCCCACGTAGGCGGCCTCCTGGCCCGTTCGGGCCTCGGCCGCGAAGACGGCCTCCAGGTAGTCCCCGTCCAGCTCGTGATGCCGGCTGGCCAGGACGACGGCCGTGCGCGTCGTCGGGTCGAACCGCGCGGCCAGCTCCGCCGGTGTGGCCAGCAAGGTTGCCGCCGGTTCCAGGTCCTTCAGGAACTCGGCCCGGTCGTCCACCACCGTGAAACGCAGCGGCAGGCTCCTGCCCAGCTCCACCAGGGCTCTGCCGACGTGGCCGGCTCCGATCACCCAGCAGGAAGCGTTGACCGTGACCGGCTCGATGAAGATCTCCGTCTCGCCACCGCAGACGCCTGCGTCGCCGTTCAGCTCGAGCAGCAGCCGCCGGCACTGTCCGTCCCTGGCCGTCTCGCGGGCCGCCTCCAGGACCCGCGCCTCCACCACCCCGCCGCCGACGCTGCCGGTCACGGACCCGTCGGCCCGCAGCACCATCTTGCTGCCGGCGTGCCGCGGCACCGAGCGATCCGTCCGGATGACGGTGGCCAGGGCCCCCGCTTCACCACGCGCGGCCATCTCGGCCAGCAAGGCATAGATCCTCGGCGCGTCGCCAGGCGTCCAGTTGCTCTTTTCCGCGCTCACCGCTCGTGCCTCCTCCTCGGAACTTGCAGGCTCGACGCCGGCCGGCTCAGGCCAGAGAGGCCGGGGCGTCGTAGTCGGCGACGATGCCGTCATCGGACAGGGGAACCTCCGTCAGGGGCGCCAGGCGATCCGGCCCGGGAGCCGTCAGCTCCAGCAGCCAGGGCCGCATGGCCCCGTCGCGAACCACGCCGCGCAGGCGGCGGAAGGGCGCCACCGGCAACACCACCGGATGCCCGGGGCGCCCCTCCCGCTCCGGCACCAGGACCGCCTCCGGCTCCGCAGCCGATCTGGCCAGCAAAGCTGCGAGGCTGGCCGCCGACACGCGCGGCAGATCCACCGGATGCAGCCAGAGGTGCGTCGCCTCGGCCGCCAGGTCTTCCAGGGCCGCCGCCACGCTGAAAGCGGTCCCCCGCCCGCCCGGCCTTTCGAGCCAGCGCACCGCTGCCAGCGGCAGCTCGGCCCGGTACACCGTACCGGCGGCCGGTGTGGTCACCACGGCCACGGGGAACGCCAGCTCCCCGTAGAGGTCGACGATGCGGGCCAGAAAGCTCCGCATCTCGCCGGGCAGCCGGCACAGCCCCTTGGGCTGACCCATGCGGCGCGATTCGCCGCGCGCGAGGATGACCGCCCAGTCGCGCCGCTCGCTCACGCACCCACCTCCGGCGTCACGCGGCAGGTTCCCCGCAGGCTCGGCGCCTCGCCGCCCAGTTCTCCGAACACGACGATGGGCACGCTGGTTTCCGACATGACGCGGGCCGTGAACTCGAACAGGCCGAGGCTGTCCGCCAGGCCGCCGAGCTGCGTCAGGACCAGCAGGGGCGGTATGCCGGCCGGGACGCGGGACAGGTACCCGCCGGCCCCGGCCAGGAGGTGGAACATGTGATCCCAGCCCCAAATCGTGGCGGAGTCCGTTCCGCTCAGCCAGGGCACGTCCTGCCGGCCCTGACGATGCAGCACCTCGCCCAGCGGCCGCCCGATGGCGCTCAACCCCATCACCGCCACGGCGAGGCTGGTGCGATGCGGCCAGACCGGCTCGCCCGGCGCGTGCAGCTTGACCGGCAGGCCGGCGCTGCCGTCGGCTTCCACCAGGATCACGCGTCCCGGCAGCTGCGCCTCGAGCCCGTCCACCGCCGCGGCCGACAGGCCCCGCCACTTGCCGTCCGGATGGGTGCCGTCCCGCACGAAGAGCAGCGGCTCGCCGGCGGCGGGCGGTCGGGCCGCCCCACCGATCAGGTCCTGCCATTCCAGGGCCACGAGGTCCGGCCAGGCCGGCGGCTCGGTGCGCGTCGTGGTGGTGAGGACCACGGGACGGCCCTCCTCCCGGTAGACGGCGGCCATGGCGCCCAGCAGGGATGTCTTGCCCCCTCCTCCGAATAGAGCCACGACGTGTCCGGCTTCGCGCGGCAGGAAGAGGTGCCACGGCTCGAAGAACTGGTAGTCCATCCTGCCTCTCCGGCGCCGCTCAATCCGGCAGCCCCGCGTACCAGCGTTCCAGGCGGGCGGCCATGCGGTCCCGCCGGTAATGCTCGCACAGGCGCCGCCGCCCAGCCTCGCCCCAGGCCCGACCCCGCTCCGGCTCGCCCAGCAGCTCCCGCAGGGCCACGGCCAGACCCGCCATGTCCCCGGGCGCCACGATGCGACCGGTCTGCCCGTCCACGTTCACCTCGGCCACGCCGGTCGGCAGGCCGGTCGAGATCACCGGCAACGCGGCCGCCATGGCCTCGAGCTGCACCAAGCCGAAGGTCTCGCTGGCCTGCACGCTCGGCAGCACCAGGGCACGCGCACACCCCATGAGTTCCCGCAGCCGCTCCGGGGCCAGATCGCCGGTGAAGCGCACGCGCCGGCCCAGCCCGTTCCTCCGCACGCGAGCTTCCAGCTCGCCGCGCAGGGGTCCCCGGCCGACGATGATGAGACTAGCCTCCGGAACTTGCCCCAGCGCGTCGAGGAGCAGGCTGATCCCCTTGTAGTAGACCAGCCGTCCGACGAAGAGGAACGGTCCCGGAGACTCCGCGCGCGGCCCCTCCCACTCGCCGGGATCGATGCCGAAGGGGATCACGCGCACGCGCTCGGGGCAGCTCTGCAACGCGCCGGCGTGCGCGGCCAGACGGTACGACGACACACCCACGCCCACCGCCCGCCGCAGGCTGGCGCGCAGCAGGGGATGGACCAGGCGGCGGCCGAGGCGCTGGCGCGTGATGTCGGCGTGATACCAGAGGAACAGGCGCGGACCGCCGGAGCGCGGCAGCATGGCGAGGCAGGCGGCGGCGGCCGCCGGGTGGGGCCAGTGCAGCTGGACGAGATCGGGCCGTCCTTCCGCCAGCTCCCGCCGCAGCAGGGCCGGCAGCGACGGCGTCAGGGGCTGCGAGTTGAGGACGGCCAGCGAACCGGCGCGCACCAGGCATCCGGATCGTCCGCTGCGCGGCCCGACGATCCGTTCGCGGCGGTCCAGGCCGTCGGTGCCCGCCACCAGCGCGCGTACGTCGTGCCCGCGATCCAGCAGGGACTCGCACATGTGGCGCAGGACGGTTTCCATGCCCCCGCGCACCGGTGGATAGTACTTGCCCACTTGCAGGATCCGCATGTTCTCACTGTATCTCAATTCGGCCGGGAGTCCAGCCCGGGTTGCGGCCCCGCATCGCTTCGGACGGATCCTGCCGGGCGCACCCAAAGCAAGCGGCCCCTCCGGGGAGGGGCCGCCTCGCTGGCCGTTGGGTGCGGCCTAGTACATGTCCATGCCGCCGCCGGGAGGCATCGGCATCTCCTTCTTCTCTTCCGGAATCTCCGTCACGCAGGCTGCCGTGGTCAGCATCATGGAGGAGATGGAGGCCGCGTTCTGCAGGGCCGAGCGGGTGACCTTGGCCGGATCGATGATGCCGGCCTTCATGAGGTCCTCGTACTCCATGCTGGCCGCGTTGAAGCCCCAGGTGGCCCGCTTCTCGTCGCGCAGCTGGGCCACGACGAGCGAGCCCTCCTTGCCGGCGTTCTCCGCGATCAGGCGTAGGGGCTCCTCGACGGCGCGGGCCACGATGTCGCGGCCGATCGCCTCCTCACCCGTCAGGGCGAGCGCCCGGACGCCCTTCTGGGCACGCAGCAGGGCCACGCCCCCGCCCACCACGATGCCTTCCTCCACGGCGGCGCGGGTCGCCGACAGGGCATCCTCGACGCGGTGTTTCTTCTCCTTCATCTCGGTCTCGGTCGTGGCCCCGACCCGGATGACGGCCACGCCGCCGGCGAGCTTGGCGAGCCGCTCCTGGAGCTTCTCGCGATCGTAATCGCTGGTGGTCTCGTCGATCTGGGTGCGAATCTGGTTGATGCGCCCCTTGACGTCGGCGGTTTTGCCCTTGCCCCCCACGATCGTGGTGTTGTCCTTGTCGATGGTGACCTTGCTGCAACGGCCGAGATCGGCGGTCGTGGTGTTCTCGAGCTTCAGGCCGGCGTCCTCGCTCATGACGCGGCCGCCGGTCAGGATGGCGATGTCCTCGAGCATGGCCTTGCGGCGGTCGCCGAAGCCCGGCGCCTTCACGGCGGCGATGCTCAGGGTGCCGCGCAGCTTGTTGACGACCAGGGTCGCCAGGGCCTCGCCCTCGACGTCCTCGGAGATGACCAGCAGCGGCCGGCCCATCTGGGCGATCTTCTCGAGGATGGGCAGCAGGTCCTTCATGCTGCTGATCTTCTTGTCGTGGATCAGGACGAAGGGATCCTCCAGCTCCACGCGCATCTGCTCGGCGTTGGTCACGAAGTAGGGCGAGAGATAGCCGCGATCGAACTGCATGCCCTCGACCACGTCCAGCTCCATCTCCATGCCCTTGGCCTCCTCGACCGTGATCACGCCGTCCTTGCCGACCTTGTCCATGGCATCGGCGATGATCTTACCGATGTCCATGTCGTTGTTGGCGGAGATGGCCGCGACCTGGGCGATGATGACGCTGTCCTTGACGGGCTTGGCCTGCTTCTTGATCTCCGCGACCGCCGCCTCGGTCGCCTTCTGGATGCCGCGCTTCATGAACATGGGATTGGCCCCGGCGGCCAGGTTCTTCATGCCCTCGTGGATGATCATCTGGGCCAGCACCGTGGCCGTGGTGGTGCCGTCACCGGCGATATCATTGGTCTTGGACGCGACCTCCTTGACCATCTGGGCGCCCATGTTCTCGAAGGGCTCCTTCAGCTCGATCTCCTTGGCGATGGTGACACCGTCGTTGGTCACGACCGGCGAACCGAACTTCTTGTCCAGGATCACGTTCCGACCACGCGGGCCCAGGGTGATCTTGACGGTGTTGGCCAGCGCGTCCACGCCCTGCTTGAGCAGGTCGCGGGCGTCCTCGTTGAAACGGATCATCTTGGCCATGCTTCCACTCCTTCATGTTGACGAGTGCAGACTATGCGGATTGGTGTCCGCTCCGGCTCAGAGAATGGCCAGGACGTCGCTCTCGCGCAGGATGAGGTAGTCCTTTCCGCCGACGGTGACCTCGGTGCCGGCGTACTTTCCATAGAGCACGATGTCGCCCTTCTTGACCTCGGGCTTGACGCGTTCGCCGGCATCGTTCACGCGACCCGGCCCGACCGCCACGATCTTGCCCTGCTGCGGCTTCTCCTTGGCGGTGTCGGGAATGATGATCCCGCCCTTCATGGTCTCGCTCTCCATGGGTTCCACGATGACGCGGTCCGCCAGCGGCTTCATGTTCATGACCATCGTCCGCTCCTCCTTTCAGGGTGCCATTTATCGAAAACTGGTTTCAGCAATTGAACCCTGCGACTGCCAGAGCGGTAGGCAATATACAAGCGGGCTTGCCCGGCGCAAGGAAAAAAGTCCGGCGGCCCGTGGGGCTGACGCGATAGCGCCATAATGACATGACGGGTTGTAACTCTTTCTTCTATAATTTGATGGGATAGCAGCAAAGCGGCCGGCCCGGGAGGCCGGCCGCTATCACGGAGACGGCTCCACTCAGGAAGCCGTGAGCACGGTGAAGGGCTCCTCCAGCAGCAGCTCCCGGTTCCAGTAGATCCGGAGGCGATACTCGCCCGGATCCCGGGACCTGTCCGCGGAGATGTCCAGACTCGAGTCCAGGCTGAAGATCGGGCCGGCCGCGGTCTGCTCCTCCTCGCGGCGATATACGTGATCCTCGGCGTCGAGCCAGCAGACGCGGGCCTTGTATCCCTTCTCCAGCGGAGCCAGGGAGATCTCGGCGTACTTCCGGAACAGCTCCTGGCCATCGGGCCGGATCCAGACCAGGTGCACCGAGTGGGTCCGTTGCGGCTGTACGCCCGCGAAATCCACGAAGGCGCGCACGTAGGACTTCTCGGCGATGCGGAACTCGTGGCCGACGCCGAGGCGCTGGCCGCTGCGCCGACTCACCCGGCGGCAGAAGGTGACCTCGGCGCGGAAGCTGTCGGCCGCGCTGCACGCCTCTCCGTTGCGGACCCGGCGCACGGCATCCTGCTCGCAACCGGCCAGACCGGCCAGCAGCTCCATCAGCAGGAGGCAACCGACCAGCTTCTTCGCCGTCATGATCTGGACTCCTTTCCCGCTCCGGTTCTCACTTCAGGAGCAGCATCTTCCTCGTCAGCCCGCGCTCGGGCGTCTCCAGCCGGTAGAAGTAGAGACCGGAGCTGACGCGGGCTCCGCGTCCGTCCGTGCCGTCCCACACCTCGGTGTGGGGACCGGCCGCGAGGCGCCCGGCCACCAGGGTCCGTACCAGCTTGCCTTCCAAGTCGTATATCCGGAGAGCCGCTTGCTGCGCCCGCGGCAAGCTGAAGCTGATCTCCGTGCGTGGATTGAACGGGTTGGGAGCGTTCTGGCCCAGGTCCAGGCGGGCCACCGGCGTCCCCGCGGCGGAGAGGCTGCTGATGCTGAAGTCGCCGTCCGAATCGTCGCTGGCGATGTTCTGCTCGGCGTCGAGGACCACCACCCGGAGGCGGCAGGTGGCGGCATCGATCTGCGGTACCGTCCAGGACCAGCCGTTGTTCAGGGGCCCGCTGACCAGGGTGTCGGGATAGCTGGCGCCGCTGTCCTGCGAGAAGAGGACGTGGACCATGACCACCCCGATGTCGTCGCCGGCGTTCCAGCCGATCTTGAACACGTCGCCGCCGCCGAGGGACTCGCCCCCGTTGGGGCTCTGCAGGACGATCGTCGGCGGAGCCGCGTCCTCGATCACCTCGCGCGCCACGAGCAGGAACTCGTCCACGCCCGCCTCGACGACCGATCCGCTGCCCTCGTCCGAGGCGACGAACCGCAGGCGGACCGACCCGCTCACGTCCACGTGATCCTCGAGGCTGAACTCCTGGTAGGACCAGCTGCGCAGGCTCGACTGGGTGCTCTCCAGGTTCGACCAGGATGCGCCGTCGTCGCTGGCCTGGACCAGCCAGACGTCCTCGCCGGGGCTGTTGCCCGTGTCGTTGGTGTACCAGCGGCGATAAGTCAGCTGGTACGTGAGGTCGCCGGCGGCGCCGTTCAGGTCGATCCAGGGACTGAACAGGGTCGTCTTGCCCCCGTCCACGTCGTCGGTCCCCTGGCTGGAGCCTGCCGGATCGTTGCCGGTGATCCAGCAGAGCGTACCAGGGCTCGGCGTGGCGTCGTCCTCCGGCTGCACCGGAATGCTGCCCTCCCAAACGCCGTTGGGATCCACGCGGCTCCAGATCCCGGTCGTGGCGTCGTCGTCGCTGTCCCCGACCGTCCACCCGTGATCCGCCTCCATGTCGTCGGCGAAGACGACGCTGGTGCCGCCGACCTGGAAGCTCAGGAGGTTCCAGGGAGCCCCGGCCGGGGCCACGCTGGCGTTGGCGGCCGCGTCGCGCGCAGTGGCCCAGTACTGCACCAGGGTCCCGGAGGGCTGGCCGGGGATCTGAGCCCGGTACCGCCCCGTGCCGGGGTCCACCAGCGCCAACGTCAGCTCGCGGGGACCACCCGTGGCGGACGATGTGTAGTAGAAGTGCGTCTCGGCCAGCGGTGATTCGTCCGTCACCCAGCAGTCCACGTCGTAGGGTCCGACCGTGTCTTCCGTGCCGGGCAGGGTCGCCAGGTCGAGGTCCGGGCCGGCAACGTCTACCAGGGAGAAGTCGAGCCGGGTGGTCTGCTCCTCGAATATCGTCACCGCATAGGACGTGTCCGGCCGGAAGCTGGGGTGCTCGCAGACCACCGTGTACTGGCCGGCCGGCGAGCTGCCGAAGTAATGGCCGTTGGCCTGGGTGAGCAGGTTGCGGCCGCTCTCCAAGATCCGGATCGTGGCGCCCGCCACCGGCGTCCCGCCACCCGAGACGTTGCTGACGTCACCCTCGAGATAGCCCTGGACCTGCGGCAGCACCGTCTGGAAGCGGATGGCCCGCCCCGCCGTCAGGGTCGCCGCGCCGGGGGCGTACCGGTTGTAGTAGGTGTAGAGAACGCCGTCCGTGTGGTCGTGGTTCTGGATCCCCACCGTGGCGTAACCGGTCTGCGAATCCACCAGGTTGACCGTCTGGTACTGCAGGAGAACCGGACCGTCGCCGGTGTCGGAAGGGTGGTGTGCGGGGTCGTAGAGGATCGCCTGGAAGGTCTCGAGGCTGTTGTTGTAAGTGCTGCGCAGCCGGCTCCATTCGATCACGAAGCGGTGGTTGGCCGCATCGTTCCAGGCCAGCACGTCGGCGCCGCTGTCCAGATCCAGGTCGTCCCAGAAGGCGGCGATCAGGTCGTCGGGCGCGCCGGCGCAGGGCAGGCTCCAGTTGCGGTAGTTGACCACGTAAGTATGGCCCATGGCCAGCCAGCCGTTGGAGCAGACCGTGATCCTGCTGTAGGAACGCCCGTAGAAGGTGAAGGTGAAGGGCAGATCCACCGGGACGCTGTCGTCCTGGCCATCCCCGTAGTCGCTCAAGCCCAGGCTCGTGCCGCTGCCGCCGTAATCGGGATCGATCTCGACCCACTGGTAGGCCGGTGCCAGGGAGTAGGCCGTGTCGGTGTCGTCGAAGCCGTAGTAGTTGTAGACGTCCGGGCCCGCCGGATCGTCGCTGCTCTTGGTGCCGACGGTGGCCAGGCAGAGGGCCGTGTCCAGCGCTCCGCTGGCGAACGCGAGGGCCACTCGGAAGGTCACCTGGTGCCCCGCGTAGCAATCGCCGGTGATGCTGATGGCGAAGGGATCCCCGCCGTTGTCGCCGGTCTGGTCCACGCCGAGGCTGCCGTAGCTCCCCTGGGCATCGGTGATGCTGATCCAGGGGCTGCTGCAGAGCAGGGTCGCGGTGGCGCCGCCGATGGCCAGGTCGCCCGCGTTGTGCAGCTGCACCGTGAACGCGCCGGACTCGCCGGGATCCAGGTTGCCGCCCGGGCCGCCGAACTGGAACGAGACGACCTCGCAGGCCCCCGCGTGCACGGTGAGCTCCAGCAGGGAGGTCCAGTCGCCCGCCCCTGCCGCGGCCGCGATGTGCAGCGGGATCACATGCCCGCTCGGGGCGCCGGGAGCGACCGCCAGCAGGTAGCCGCCGCTGCCCCAGGCCGCCGCTCCCGGAGCGAGATCCGGATAGGTGTCGGAGCCGTCCAGGATGGTGACGAAGGGATCGTCCGCCGACAGCACGGCGGAAACGCCGGTGACCCCCGCCGTGCCCAGATTGGTCAGCTGCAGGCCGAGTTCCAGGGTCTCGCCGGGATTGACCTGGCCGTCGCCGTTGCCGCTGCTCGCGCCGACGCCGTCGTCGTCCACGCTCGCACCGGTCTGCGCCAGGTAGGCCGTGGTGGCGCCGACGGTGAGGCTTCCCCTGTACGGCAGGAAATCATGACGCGTGACGGTGACGCTCAGGCTGCCGCCGGTCAGCGGCGGCAGCGGCAGGACCACCTGTCCCGCAGCGTCGGTGTACCCCGTCACGAGAACTTCTTCCCGCTTGAAGAGCGCCACGCGCGCGTTCGGCAAGGGAATGGCCCCGTTGCCGGTGACCGTGACCGGCAGGCTCCTGGTCCCGATGGGTACGGCGGCCGGGTAATCCACGAGCACCTCCTTGGGCATGCCGGTCCACATCTCGGTGGCCGGATCGCCTATGAGATTGCTCCAGACCGACCAGGTCTCCACCCGCACCGGCTCGGTCCCCTGGTAGTTGTTGTACATCTCCAGCTTGCCGCGGGCATGGGCCGTACCCAACCGGTAGTCCCCCAGATTGAAGGCGCCCTCGACGATGCCCTGGTAGAGACAGTTGTTGTAGCGCGTGTGGGTGCCGATGGTCGCCAGACCGATAGCCCCGATTCCGCCGCCGCCCGCATGCCGCAGAAAGGCCTCGGAGCGGCACTCGCTGTCGTCCTTGAAGGAGCCCGTGTCGCAGGTCAGCACCACGCAGAAGGGCAGTTTCTCGCCGTTGGTCGAGGCGTTGATGTGACCCGTGGTGAAGTTGCTCGTTCCCCAGTAGCCGCGGTAGCCGAAGAAAGTGTGGCCCCGGTTCAGGCTGTTGAGCATCAGCGTCGGCCAGTTGCCGCTCCAGATGGTATCGATCTCGGCGTAGCCCAGGTCCAGCAGCTGCGTCTTGGCCCACTGATTCACCCAGACGCAGCTCGGACCGGAAGAGGTGGGGTCGCCGGTCAGGCTGGCGCGCCGGAACCAGCCCGGGTCGTTGCTCATCCAGGGATCCGTCTCGTACGAGACGATCTTGTCGACGATGGTCACCAACTCCGCGAGGCTGCTGTACGAGAGCCGCCCGATGTGCACGTCGGACAGGACGTCGCCGCCTTCCAGGGTCGTATAGTAGTGGTCGCCCTCGCCGCCGTACCCCGAGACCGACTCGTTCCAGGTGGCCACCGGGTAGCTGCCGTTGGCGTCCCCCGCCAGCACCACGTACTCCAGGGGCGGATCGGCCGAGTCGTAGATGCCCTGGATGTAGGTCTTGATCTGGCTGTTGCTGGTCCCGGTCTGGCTCGTCGTGACGAGCCGCACGTCGTAACCCTGGCGGCTGCGCCAGTCGAGCAGCGGCTGCAGGTCGTTGATGACGCTGGCGTTGTCTGGACAGATCAGGAGATAGGTGCCGGGTCCGTAGCCACCCTTGGCTCCCGTGTAGCCGAGGACCGTCGCGCGCAGCAGGTGCTCGAAGGACTCCGGCATCAGCCGTGCCTCGTGGCTCGCCGGGACCACCCCGGCCTGCGGGCTCAGCTCGAGCTCCACCGTCACCTGGTCGCTGACCGCCAGCTCCCCGGCGGCAGGATCGTAGCGCACCGGGTTGAAGGTAACGGGCACCACCCACTGGTCGCGGATCTGCGCGGGCTCGCCCACGCTCGCGACGGGTGTGTCGTCCAGGCCGCGCTGTGCGTAGTAGTCGCGATCGAGGGCGAAAGCCCCGTCATCGTCGGGCTGGCCGGGCAGGATCCGGTAGCCGGTCAGGATGCGCTCGCGACGCTGCACGTCGCGGATGCGGGCCCGCATGCCGGGCGGAACGGCCACGAGACGGGAGTAGACGGGCAGCACCGCCTGCCCCTCCTCCCCGCGGAAGGCCCCGCCGGGGATGGAAAGCTCCTGCCAGGTCTCGCCTCCGGCCTGGACCTCCTTGCTGACGAACTGCAAGACTTGCAGCTCGAGGGTCAGCGAGGAACCGTCCTGCGCCGCGATCCGGCACAGGGGCGGCTGTCCGGCGCCATCGATTGCGAGGGCCAGCGGCTCCTCCCCCAGGACGGTGGCCACGCCGGCGAGCAGTAGCCCGAGTGTGAAGATCGCAATCCTGACCGTGAGCCGTCCGCGCATGATAGCCTCCAAGAGCGTTGGCGGGAAAAACGAGTCGCTGCGCCAAGGTGCAGGTTGGTGGTTCAGGGGTCCCATTATACCCGATGAGACGGCGAGGTGGGCAGCATTAATATGGCAGGGAGCGCCTCTCTTTATCACGAAATTGTCACGACGAAAGTCCAAGGTCCGCGTTTCTCATGGCGCGATGCCCGTGATATACTGGGCCGCGTCCACCGGGGCACTCCGCGCACCATCCGCCAGGGGAGGAACATCATGAGGACGAGCCTCGCGCTGCTGCTGGGGCTATCGCTGCTGACCGGCGCCTCGGCTGCGTCGGCCGGCGCGCTGCACGTGCCCGGCGACTACGCCCAGATTCACGACGCTGTCCAGGCCTGCGCCTACGGCGACACCGTGCTGGTGGCCGCCGGCACCTTTTCCGACTGCACCCACGAGACGGAAGGGCCCGGCAGCACGCCGGCCTGCGTCATCATGAAGTCCGGCGTGACCCTCATCGGCGCGGGCCGCACGCTGACCACCGTCGACGCGGATTCCTCCGGCCGCGGCATCTATCTCGACGGCTCCGGCGACTGCCGCATCGAGAACCTCAAGATCACGCGCGCCTTCGCCCAGGTCTACGGCGCCGGCCTCCTGCTCAAGAACTGCGACGCCAGCGTGGCGCTGGCCCATCTCGCTGTTTCTGGCAACTACGATGGGGCAATCATCTGCCTCGTGGCCGCCTCGCCGACCATCACCGACGTGGAGATGATCGGCAACGTCAACAAGCAGGGAGGCGGACTCGAAATCGAGGACGGCAGCAATCCCTTCGTGACGGATTGCACGATCTCCGACAACGACGCACCGACGGCGGCCGGCGTTCTCATCCGTGGCAGCGCCCCTGTCCTGCTGGATTGCCGGATCGAGAACAACACGACTACCGCGCCCTCCGGAACCGGTGGCGGGGTGCTGGCGCTGAACAGTGCGCCCGATATCTCCGGCTGCGTGATCAGCGGCAACACCGCCCACGGCAACGGCGGCGGCGTGGCCTTCATGGATGGCAGCATTGGCAACCTGACCGCTTGCACCGTCACCGACAACATCGCCGACGGCACCTACAGCGAGGGCGCCGGCATCTTCATCAGCCAGGCAGCTCCCGCAATCACCGGCTGCTATGTGGCCCGCAATCACACCACGGGGGCGTACGGCGTGGCCGGCGGTCTGAACGTCAGCTTCACGCCCAACGCCACGATCAGCAACTGCACGTTCGACGCCAACGCCTGCAGCGCCGGCGGCTACGGCGGCGGAATCACCTGCCAGTTCGGAGCGGCCCCCACCATCGAGCGGTGCATCATCGCCAACGCCGCGACCGGCGAGGCCATTTACTGCCTCGGCGCGACGCCGGTGGTGAGCTGCTGCGATCTTTACGGGAACGCCGGCGGAAACGATCTCTGCGGCACCGACGGCGGCGGCAACTTCACCATCAACCCGCTGCTCTGCGGGACCGGACTGGGGGACATCAGCAGCTACAGCCCCTGCGCGCCCGGCAACCACCCCGCGGGCGCGGGTGCCTGCGGCGGCCAGATCATCGGCAGCGGCGCCGTGACCTGCAGCATCACCGGGGTGGGCGAGGCACCGCCGGCCGCGCAGGCCGCTCTGGGAAACGTTCCCAATCCCTTCAACCCGCGCACGACCATCTTCTTCGTCCTGCCGGAGGCGGGCCCGGCTCGCCTGCGGATCCTCGACCTCCGCGGCCGCAGGGTTGCCTCTTTCGCCTGGGACGAGCTCGCGCCCGGCCGGCACGAGCTGCCCTGGGACGGAACCGACATGCATGGTCGAGCCCTGCCCAGCGGCGTCTACCTCTACGAGCTGAAGGCTCCCGGCTTCACCCTCACCGAACGGATGGCCCTGATCCGATGAAACTTCACTTGCCGGTCCATGCCCTGCTGGCCGGTGTGCTCGCCCTGGCCGCCCCGGCGGCGGCCGGGGCCGCCGCCGGCCTCACCGAGGCCCCGCCGCCCGCGGCCTGCCGGCTGGATGCCGAGCGCACGATCGTTACCTTTCCCGCCACCGTCCCCGCGAACGGCGGCGACCGGCCCGCGGTTCTGCATGCCCTGGTGCCGCTGGCCGCCGGCACCCGCAGCTGCTCCGTGAAGTTGCTGGAGGGGCAGGCCGGCCGGCTCTTCCTTGCCGGCGGCGTCTACCGGCTGCGGGGCCGGCCCGTGGTCTCGCTCGTCGTGGAGGATCCCGGCCCCGGTCCGCTGCGGATCGCCGTGCTGGGCGACGGGGGCGCGGCCCCCGGCGAGCCCGCCGCGCGCCTGGACCTGCCCGGCTTCGCCGCCGCCTGCGGGCAGGCTTTCCCCGCCACGGCAGCCAAGACGGGAGCCGGCCCGCGCGGCAGCTACGTCGTCATCTCGGCGCCGGAGTACGCGTCCGCCGCGGCCACGCTCGCCGCCTGGAAGCGGCGCAAGGGCTTTCCCACCGCGGTCGCCCTGACCAGCGAGATCGGGACGGCCAACAGCGCGATCAAGGCCTGGCTGCAGGATGCTTACGACACGTGGCCCGATCCCCCGGCCTACGTGGTGCTCCTGGGGGACATCGACGACATCCCCGGCTGGAGCATCGCCCAGAACCTGACCGACCAGCCCTATGCCTGCCTGGACGGCGACGACTGGCTGCCGGATCTCTGTCTCGGCCGTCTCTCGGTGGAGAACGCCTACCAGGCCGAGACCGTCGTGGCCAAGACCGTGGGCTACGAGCGCTCGCCCGACCTGGCGGATCCCGGCTGGTTCACCCGCTCGCTGATGGTGGCGGCCAACTACCCGGCCGTCACGCCCGTCGGCACCATCATGTGGTGCGGCCGGCAGCTCGAGAAGCTGCATTTCGATCCGGCGGCCGCCGTCCTCTACGATCCCTACGAGTTTCCCCCCAATCCGGATCACCGGGTCTGGGACGGCGGCGAGCTGATCACGGGCTACCTCGAGGCCGGAGTCTCCATCGTGGCCTACCGGGGCTGGGCTTACGGGGTCTTCGGCTGGCAGCCGCCCGAGTTCACCACGACGGACATCCCCGGCGTGGAGAACGGCGCCAAGCTGCCGGTGGTGCTGAGCTTCGTCTGCGACACCGCCAACTTCTCCCACGAAGAGGCCTGCATGGGCGAGGTCTTCCTGCGCCAGGGCACGCCCACGACGCCCAAGGGTGCCGTGGCCTTCATCGGCAACACCGAGTTCTGGTCGCACACCCGCTTCAACGACGCCCTCGCCCTCGCTTTCTTCGAGCGCGTGATCGACCCCGGCATCACCGACCTGGGCGGCTGGATCCTGGCCGGCAAGCTGCGTCTCATGGACTACTTCCCCCTGGAGATGGAGGTCGCGAACGAGACCGAGGAGTCGGTGGAGTTCTACTTCAACATCTACAACCTGCTGGGTGACCCGGAGCTGGGCTTCTGGAAGCAGACGCCGACGGCGCTCACCGTCTCCCACCCGGCCGCCCTGGCGGCCGGCGCCAACCTGCTCGAGCTGAGCGTGCGCGAGGCGGACGGGAGCACCCCGCTGGCCGGGGCGCGGGTGGGGGTGGTCCAGGGCGAAACGCTGCTGGGCTGCGACTTCAGCGACGCCGACGGCGTCGCCCGGGTGGCCCTGTCCCCGGTGGCCGCCTCGACACCCGTGCAGCTGACCGTCACCTGCCCCGGCCGGATCTGCTACGAGGCCACCCTCGCGGCCGGCGACGGCGGCGCCGCCCACCTGGCCGCCGCATCCTGCGCCGTGGACGACGCCCCGCCTGCCGGCAGCGGCAATGGGGACGGCCTGATCAACCCGGGCGAGACGATCGCGCTCACCGTGAGCGTGACCAACGGCGGGGCGGCCACCGCGACCGCCGCCGGCGGACAGCTGAGCCTGCTCGGACCGGCGACCCTCGGCAGCACCGGCGCCGCGTTCGGCGACGTCCTCGGCGGGCAGACCGTCGCCGCCGACGCCCCCTTCCTGCTGCAGGTGGACCCCGGCGCCGAGGACGGCGTCGGGCTCACCGGCCTGCTCGAGGTCACGCACAGCGGCGGCACGGCCGATCGCTCCCGGCTCGACCTGGCGGTGAGCGCCCCGGCGCTCACGGTGCCGGCGATCAGCCTCTCCGGGGACGGTCTGCTGCATCCCGGAACCGAATCCGCGCTGGTGCTGACCCTGCACAACGCGGGGAGCGCCGGCACTTCCGGTGGCACGGCGGTCCTGGAGCTCGCGCCGCCCGGCACGGCCACGCTCACCGACGCCGCGGGGACCTTCGACGCCCTGCCGGCGGGCGGCAGCGTCGCCACGACCGCCGACGGGTTCGGCCTGAGCATCGCCGCGGGGGTGGCCGAAGGCACCGTCCTGAACCTCTCCCTGCAGGTCATGACGAACGAGGGCTACCAGCTGGCCACGTCCTTCTCGCTCAGCGTGGGCCAGGTGGACGCCGGCATCCCGACCGGGCCCGACGCCCACGGCTACTATGCCTACGACAGTGCGGACATCGAGTACCCGGACCAGGCGCCCACGTACCGCTGGACCGAGCTGAGCCCCACCTTCGGAGGCTCGGGCACGGAGGTCCCCCTGGTGGCCGACGGCGTGCTGCAGGTGGTGGACCTGCCCTTCGACTTCGTCTTCTACGGCGTGACCTACCGACAGATCCGGGTCAGCGACAACGGCTGGATCTCCTTCGATACCAGTCCGGGCAACGAGTTCTACAACTGGCCGATCCCATCGTCGCACGGCAACAACGCACTGGTGGCCCCCTTCTGGGACAACTTCGACCCGAACCCGGCAGACCTGACGCGCCCACCGCCGGACGGCGTCTACTATGCCTACGACGACGTCGCGGGCACCTTCACCGTGGAGTGGAGCCGCGCCTCGCACTACCAGCCGGAGATCGACGACCTGCAGACGTTCCAGGTCGTGCTGCGGAATCCGGCCGTGTACCCGACGCTCTCGGGCGACGGGGAGATCCTCTTTCTCTACAAGCAGGTTCGCAACAGCGACTACCTTCGCACCTATGCGACGATCGGCATCGAGTCGCCGGCGGGAAGCGACGGCCTGCAGCTCAGCTACTCCAACCTGCAGGCGCCCGGCGCCGTGGCCCCGGGACCGGGGCTCGCCGTCAAGCTGACCACGGCACGCCCCCTGTACGTGCCCTACGTCCTATCGACGCTCACGGCCCGGCGGGAGCCGGGCGGCGTCCGGCTCTCCTGGGCGCCGGCGGACGCCAGGCCCGTCGTCGGCTGGCGGATCTACCGCGGGGAGGGGACAGCTCGCGTACTCCTGACCGCGGCGCCCCTGCCGGCGGACACCCGCAGCTTCCTGGATCCCGCCGGCGGCGACGCCGACGTCTACCGGCTGGAGGCGCTGCATCCCTTCGGCCACAGCACGCGGCACGGTCCGGCGATCGCCGGCGAGGGGCCGCTGGACTTGACCCTGGCGCCCTGCTGGCCCAATCCTGTCCATGATGCGACGCGCATCGAGTTCGCGCTGCCCCGCTCCGGGACGGTCACGCTGCAAATCTACGACCTGGCCGGTCGTTGCGTTCGCAGGCTGTTCACCGGTTCCGCGCCCTGGGGCACGCGCCAGCTGATCTGGGACGGGCGGGACGACGGCGGGCGGGACGTGGCGGACGGCGTGTACTTCTACCGGTTGGAAGCCGGAGGCGAGGTCCGCACGCGGAAGCTCCTGCTCGTTCGCTGAGAACCCATCCCCTGGCCGCCGCTTCCCGTGCGCTGAAGCGGTCTCCGGGCGACCGGCGGCCTGACGAGGGACATGAAGCTGATCCTCCTGCTGCTGGTCTTGCTGACGGGGCTGGGCCTCTTCGAGATGGTGCGCCATGCCCATCACCGCCGGCGCATCCCCCTGCGCATCCACGTCAACGGCAGCCGGGGCAAGAGTTCGGTCACGCGCCTGATCGCCGCGGGCCTGCGGGCCGGCGGCATCCGCACCCTGGCCAAGACCACCGGCTCGGCCGCCTGTCTCATCCACCCCGACGGCAGCGAGAGCCCGATCTGGCGCCGTGGCGGTCCCAACATCCGCGAGCAGCTGCGGATGTTCCGCCGGGCCGTGGCCGAGGAGGCCGAGGCGCTGGTGCTCGAGTGCATGGCCATCCGGCCGGACCTGCAGCGGGTCTGCGAGCACCGCATCGTCGACTCCACGCTGGGCGTGATCACCAACGTCCGCCCGGATCATCTCGAGAGCATGGGTCCCCGCCTGGAGGATGTGGCGGCCAGCCTGGCGGGGACGATTCCGCGCCGCGGGCGCCTGCTCACCAGCGAGACCGCCTTCGCCGGCTACCTGGAGCAGAAGGCGCGCAGCCTGGGTTCGTCCTTCACCCTGGTCCGCGCCGCGGAGATCACGACGGAGGATTTGGCGGGATTCACCTACGTGGAGTTTCCCGAGAACGTGAGCCTCGCCCTGGCCGTCTGCGCCGCCGCCGGCGTCGATCGCCGGCAGGCCCTCGCCGGCATGCACGGCGTGCGGCCGGACGTGGGGGCCCTGACCCGCTGGAGCCTGAACGAGCGGGGCAAGGAGATCGAGTTCATCAACGCCTTCGCCGCCAACGACCCGGTCTCCTACCTGCGCATTTGGGATCGCCTGGAGCTGGCGGCGAGGGCCGCGGAGATCATCCTGTTGCTGAACGTCCGCGGCGACCGGCAGCGGCGCAGCCATGACCTGGCCCCGCTCTGCGGACGCGAGCTGCGGGCGAACCACTATGTGCTGATCGGCACGGAGACGCTCGTCGTCCACGACCTGCTGCGCCGGCAGGGCCTGCCGCCGGCGGCGGTGACGAATCTGGGCGGCCGGAACGCCGCGGAGATCTGGGAACGGGTGGTGGACCTGGCCGGTCCCCGCTGCCTGGCGGTGGGGATCGGCAACATCGGCGGTGTCGGACGCGACCTGCTCGAGCTGCTGATCGCCAGGGAGGCGCAAGGGTGATCTACCAAGCGATCGGCCTGGGGCTGGTGGTCAGCCTGGTCTTCTCGGAGATCCTCGGTTTGGCGGCCGGGGGCCTGGTGGTGCCGGGCTACATCGCCCTCTTCCTGGACCAGCCGCTGCGGCTGCTCGGCACGATCATGGCCGCGCTGGTCACCTACGCGGCCGTGCGGCTGCTCAGCCGCGTCCTGCTGCTCTACGGCCGGCGCACCCTCGTCTTCTGCGTCCTGTTCGGATTTCTCTTCGGCTCCTTGACGCGCTACGTCCTGGTGTTCAATGCTTTCCTCGGTCTGGGCATGGACTCCAGCCTCGTCCAGGCCGTCGGTTACATCATCCCGGGGCTCATCGCCTACTGGATGCTGCGGCAGGGCATCACCGAAACGCTCTGCACCATGTTCATCGCCGCCTTCATCGTGCGGCTCGCCCTGGTGGTCGCCTACGGAGGGAGGCTCATTGACCTGGCGCTTGGATAACCGCCGCCGCTGGATCTTGCTGGGCCTGGCCGTCGCGGCCCTGCTGCTGCAGGCGTTGCTGGACGCGACGCGCGCCCCCATCCGCCAGCGTGACTACGCGCTGAAGCTCGAGGCGGCCACGCTCGCCGCCGCGGCTTTCGATTCCCTGCGCGCGACGCGCATCTCGGGCGAGGCGGAGCTCGACCTGGTCAACGATCCGGCCGGCACCGGGCTCATCGGGCCGGAAACCAGTCTCATCACCAACGCCACCGGCGATCTGGACTCCAAGCTCACCAGCCTGAATCCCAACTTCGCCGCGGTGCTGGTGCAGTACTTCCGACAGATCGGCCTGAAGCGCGGCGACTCCGTCGCCGTGGCCGTGAGCGGCTCCTTCCCCGGGCTGAACATCTGCCTCTACGCCGCGCTGGAGGTCATGCACCTGCGGCCGGTGATCGTCACCTCCATCGGGTCTTCCAACTGGGGCGCCAACGATCCCGACTTCACCTGGCTGGACATGGAGACGCTGCTGCAGCGCGCAGGGCTCTTCCAGATCCGCTCGCTGGCCGCCAGCTGCGGCGGCGGCGACGACATGGGGCGGGGCCTCAGCCCCCGGGGACGGCGCCTGCTGGAGGAGGCTGCCGAGCGCAACGGCATCCCCATGCTGCGCTCGGACAACATCGAGCAGGCCATCTCCCAGCGCATGAGCTTCTACCAGGAGAAGCTGCCGGGCCACGGCTACCGTCTCTTCGTCAACATCGGCGGCGGCGTGGCCAGCCTGGGCAGCAGCCTCAACAAGCCGCTGCTGTCCAACGGCCTCTTGACGGAGCTGCCCGGTCACAACTGGCCGCGCAAGGGCTGCCTGATCCTGATGGCCGAGAAGGGCGTGCCGATCGTCCACCTGCTCGGCATCACGGAGCTGGCGCGCAGGCACGGACTGCCGGTGGCGCCGGACTGGCGTCCGGAGCCGGGCGAAGGCGAGATCTTCGTCAAGACCACGTACCGGCTGCCGCTGGCGGCCGGAATCCTGGTGCTCTACTGCGGGATCTGCGTGCTGATCCTGGCGCCGGAGCTGCACCGCGGTCTCTTCGACCGCTGGAACAGGAGGATGGCATGATGCGGTCGCTGCTGTCGCGCCCTTCGCGGGGCCGCCTTCACGGGATCCGGCTGCTCTGCGGCCTGGGGATCGCCCTCGCCGGCCCGTCCCTCGGCCGGGCGGCCACGAGCTGGGTCTCGATCCGCGACGTCTCCGCCCCGGGTCACGTCAAGATCGAGTCGGGGGGACTGGTGAACGACTACGTGCTGCTGCGGCCCGGCGAACCCGCGGTCTTCCAGGTGCGCGGCCCCCGCCAGGTGAAGATCGTCGCCCGCTACCTCTTCACGCCCGAGGAGGCCGACGGACAGCCCTTCGACTTCCGCGTTCTCCTCGACGGCAGCGAAACGCTCCGCAAATCCTTCACCGCGCGCATTCACGAGCGGACGCATCCGGCGGGCGATCCGCGCGCGGCGGTGTCCGCCCTGCGGCGCGGCTACGTGGACGTGGGGACCGGGCTGCACACGCTCCAGGTCTTCGGCTCCAGCTCCGGGGCCGGCCGCGTCGCGGCCCGCTTCTTCCAGATCTCACACCGGAGCGGGTCCGCCTTCGTGCCCTTCGCTCCCGCGAACTACGACGCCGTCTGCACCCTGCAGTTCGAGAGCGGCAGCCACAGCACGTATTACCACTTCGGCGCGGGCACGCCGCTGGTCATCAAGGTGACGGGACCCACCACCCTGAGGGTCTACACGCGCCTGGATTTCGACTACACCATGAACGGCAGCCAGGCCTACTCGCTCGAGGTCCTGGCCAACGGCGAGCCCTGGAAATCTTTCCACTACCACACGCACAAGCTGAGCGGCGCGGCCTACGTGGAAAGACCGGACGTGCTGCCCGGCTCGCGCAAGCTGTTGCGGATCCCCGTCCCGCGGGGGCCGCAACGCTACGAGATCCGTTGCCTGCGACCCGAAGGCTGCGGCGTGGCCGTCCAGGTGCTGCTGCCCCGGGCCGACCTGGCCAAGGACGCTCCTTGAACGGGGACTGGTGCATGCTTCCTGGCTCCGCAACCCCCCGTCTACACCCCAGTCGGCGCCGGCGCTCCCGGCGACCGTCCGGCGGCGTCGTGGCCGGCCTCCTCCTCGGCCTCCTGGGCCTGCTGCAGCCCGGGAGCGCGGCGGGCGCGCGCTACCAGCCTCGCGCCCGCGGCGAGGCGGTGACGGTGCCGGTGGGACATCCCGCCAAGAGCTACCTGCTCCTGGGCGACGAGCCGCTGGTGATCCCGCTCGTGGGCCCCGGCGAGCTGACCGGATACGTCCGCATCCATTGCGCGGACGCGGAGGATGCCGCCAAGCAGGGCCGCCTGATCCTCCTGGGACTCGCCGGAATCCCGGCGGTCGAGAACCTGGAGTTCAGGCCGTCGTCCGAGACCGCCTACGCGGACACGCGGGATGGGCGGCCCAGCGCCGGGCGCAAGCTCACCTGGGAGATCCCGGCGGGCGAGCACGAGCTGGAGCTGCGCGCGCAGGGAGCCGGGGGCAGTCCCATGTTCGCGATACTCTACTACGAAGGCCCGCCCCAGCCGCTGCCGCCGGCGGCCCCGATCGTGACGGCTCCCCGGGCGCAGCGGCGGGATCCCCTCGACGTGCGGGCCAGCGTCGGCCTGCAGATCATCTACGACAGCAACATCCTGAACAACTCGGACGACTACCGCGACGAGTGGGGCGACGGCACCGCCCCCTGGAAGTTCCGCCTGCGCACCGAGGACGACCTGGTGCTCTCCCCCAGCCTCGACGTCGAGCTGCGCAGGCAGGTGCTGGGCTGGGGTCAGACCCGCCTGGGAATCTCCGTCCAGACCTGGCAGTACTGCTTCAACCCCATCAAGGACAACACCGAGATCGCCTCCCACCTGCGGCAGTATCTCGGCGGGTCGCGCAGCCTGGAGATCGCCTACCTCTACGCGCCGATGCAGTACATCCGCCAGCTCTCCGACCGGGAGGCGTTCTCGGATCCGGACCTGCCGCTCCTCTGGCGGGGCTTCCTCTTCAGTAAGAACGTGACGACCATCACCTACCGGCAGCGTCTGAACCGCAGCTTCTCGGGCAAGATCCTGGTGGAGAACAACCTGCGCTACTACAACCGCCCCTTCCTGGAGAACGACATCGACGCCTGGGAGATCCGGGGCAACCTGGTCTGGCGAGCCCACCGGCGCCTGGACGTCTCCCTGGATTACAGCTACGAGGACGCCGCGGCCCGCGCCGTGGACAGCGTCGGCGAGACGCCCCTGATCAGCGACGACTCGGACGCCTCGTACGTCCGCGACCTGTACCGCCTCGGACTGACCTGGGAGCCGCGCTTCCTGCGCCCCTGGGTGGACCAGATCGACGTCGTCGGGCTCCTGATGCTGTACTGGTACACCACGGACAAGGACCTGTTCGAGGATCCCTACCACGCCGGGCGCAGGGACTCGAACTATCGGCTGAGCCTGGAGCTGCGGCGGCACGTGAGCCGCAAGCTGACCGTCCGGCTGGGCACCTTCTTCACCGAACGCGCCGTGGATTCACCCTGGCCGGGCGACGTCGCGCTCGACAAGGACTTCACCAAGCAGCGCTACTGGTTGAGACTGGACTACGATCTCTGAGGAGCCAACATGTTCGCGTCTCGTACTCCCCATCGCCGGCTTTCCCTCCTTGGCGGAGCCGTCCTGCTGCTGCTGGTCCTGGGCGGCTGCGCGGAACAGGACCTCTACACGCCGCCCGGGGCCCCGGTGCAGGTCATCGGGCACCTGCCGCTGCCGAGCGTCAACGAAGGGGTGGCGGTGCTGGGCAGCTACGCCTTTGTGGCCGGGGGTCAGGCCGGACTGCACGTGGTCGACATCGCCGATCCCGCGCATCCGGTGCTGGTGCGGACCCTCAACACCACCAAGTACGCCCAGAGCATAAAGGTCGTGCGGACCTTTGCCCAGCATACCCTCGTGGACGTGGCCCTGGTGGTCGAGGGCACCGAGGGAATCACCAGCTACAACATCACCGATCCGCCGAACCTCGTCTCCTTCAACCAGGGCACCACGGCGGTGGACGGCCAGCGCATCTTCGTGGACCAGCCCGCGGACCCAGACGAGCCCTACATCGTCTACCTCGCCGAGAGCTGGAAGGGGCTGCGCGTCTTCGAGTCGGAACCCGGGACTCCGGGCCTGCTCGCCTACAATGGCGTCTTCGCGGGCACCCAGGGTTACGCCATGGGCGTCGCGGTGCAGGACGGCTACGCCTTCGTGGCGGACGACGAGATGGGGCTGGCCGTCGTCGACGCCCGGGAGCTGGTCCTGGGAGCGGTGCAGCTGGTCTCCTGGCAGGACTCGCCGGGCAACGCCCTGGACGTGGCCCTGGAAGGCGGGTACGCCTTCGTGGCCGACGGTACCGCGGGGCTGGCCGTCTACGCCGTCAACGGACCCGACGAGCCCCGGAAGCTGGCCCAGCTCGATCTCTCTGGCTACTGCCGCTCCATCGCCGTCCGGGATCATCTGGCCTGCCTGGCGGCCGCGGGCGGCGGCGTCCACTTCGTGGACGTGGCCGACCCGGCGCACCCGGTCTACCTCGGGACGGTGGTCACCAGCTACGCCACCGATCTGGCCCTGGCCGACGCCGGACTGGTCCTGGTGAGCGATCGGGAAGACGGCTTGCTGGTCCTCGGGGGGCACGGTCCGTTCCAGGACGCGGCCGCACCCTCGCCCGTGACCAGCCTGGAGGCGACCCCTTACTCCACGGTCGGCATCGAGCTCGCCTGGTACGCCGCTGGCGACGACGGCATGCTCGGGACTGCCGCCGCCTGCCGGATCCGCCAGGCCACCGCCCCCATCCTGGACGAGCCGGCCTGGGAGGCGGCCACGCCGGTCGAGCCCACCCCGGCACCGGCCGCGCCCGGACAGCGCCAGACGTTCCTGGTGCAGGGCCTGAGCCCGGGCCTCGAGTACCATTTCGCCGTCCGCTTCGAGGACGAGACCGGCAAGCTCTCGCCCCCGGGCAACAGCGCCTCGGCCACGCCCTTCACCGGTATCGTGCTGGCCGACCCCACGCTCGACAGGAGCTTCGGTACGGACCAGGACCTCTACACCTACGAGGTGTTCTACCGTTACAGCGAGGCCCCCACGCAGGCGGAGATCGTCATCGACGACAGCCGGCACGAGGCCATGAGCTACGTCGACGGTGACTTCGTCAGCGGCGCCCGCTACCGCTACCAGACCTCCCTCGCCGTGGGCGAGCACACCTACGCCTTCGCCTTCGCGACGGCGGACGGCGGTCACGCGGAGCTGCCGAGCGCCAGCGGACCGGTCGTGGGTGCAGTGGCCTTCACCATGGGCAGCCTCGCCACGGAGCCGGGACGCGATCCCGACGAGGTCCTACACGGGGTCGCCCTCTCCCACGGCGTGGTCGCTTCCCCGCACGAGGTGACCCAGACCGAGTGGGAGGCCATGGGCCTGACCAACAACTCCCACTTCCGGGGCGCCGCCCTCCCCGTGGAGACGGTGACCTGGTTCGAGGCGGTGGAGTACTGCAATCGCCTCTCGGCGAACGCCGGTCTGACACCCGTGTACGTCATCGCCGGCGAGTCCGTCAGCTGGAACCGGGCCGCGGACGGCTGGCGCCTGCCCACCGAGGCCGAGTGGGAGTGGCTCTGCCGCGCGGGCAGCGCCACCGCCTTCGCCGGCGGCGATATCACGGTGACGCTCTGCCTGGACGGCGGCCAGCAGCCGGACCCGGTGCTCGACGGCCTGGGCTGGTACTGCGGCAATGCGGGCAACGTCACCCACGATGTCGCGGGGAAGACCCCCAACGCCGGCGGCCTCTACGACATGCACGGCAACGTCTGGGAGTGGTGCTGGGACTGGTACGGTGCGCTGGGGGGGGACCCGGTGCTGGACCCGGCGGGGCCATCCGTGGGCTTCCGGCGGGTCATCCGCGGCGGCAGCTGGTACTACTACGCCAGCGATTGCCGTTCCGCGCGCCGCGGGAGCTACTTTCCCACCTCGGCGGACGATGTGGTCGGGTTGCGGGTCGTACGCACCGTGTTCACGAACTAGGGTGGCCGTTCCGGAAGGCCGGGGGGGGGAGGACCAGCAGCATGGCGGGGAAGGCACGTTTCGAGTTCGTCGACCAGTTCCGCGGTCTGGTGGGGGTCATGATGGCCCTCGGCCACAGCAACTACTACTTCAACTCCGCCTGGCTGAGCCTGGACCCCATCGATCCCTTCTTCGACAACTGGGGCCAGTTCGCCCTGCGCTACATGGGCTACCTCTGCGCCCCCGGCTTCCTGATGATGAACGGCGCCATGACCTACTGGCTCTACGTGCGGGGCATGCGAGCGGGACTCTCCCGCTGGCGGACCCGCTGGCGGATCATCGAGCGCGGTCTGTTCCTGATCGCCGTGCAGCTGCTGTGGGTCAACGCCTCCTGGAGTGGCTTCGCTCGGCTGCGGCCCGATCACTTCGGGATCATCGCGACGATCGGCAGCGCCATGATCCTGCTGACCGTGATCATCAGCTGGTCCTGGTGGGGGCGCCTGCTGGTGGGCCTGCTGGTCTTCCTGGTCCATCCCCTCCTGCTGCGCATCCCCTACGACCTGGAGGGCTGGACCCATTATCCCATGCAGCTCTTCGTGGACTCCGGGGACTTCAACAAGTACCCGATCCTGCCCTGGTTCGCCCTGGCGGTGATGGGCTCGGTGATGGCCCACCTCTGGTTCGAGCGCTGGCGGGAGCCGCGCGCCCGCGCCATCTATAGCCTGGCCATCGGGACCGGCCTGGTGCTGATCGCCTGGATGGTGCGGCTGGCCGGCGGCTTCGCCAACATCTTCCCCCAGGCCGGCCTCTTCACCTGGTCCTTCTTCCTGGTGCAGAAGTACCCGCCCAGCCTCACCCACCAGATCTGGTTCACCGGCGCGGTGATCTGCATGGTGGGCCTGTTCTGCGCCATCGGGTTGCGCTCGAGCCGGCTGAACGTGCTGAGCGTCGTCGGCCGGGTGCCGCTCTTCTTCTACGCCGTCCACATCCCCCTGCTGGCCCTCTTCACCCGGCAGCTGGGGATCTACTACCGGCAAGGAGCCGTGCTGGCTTCATTCGTGGGCTGGATCGGCCTGCTCGCGGTCATGTACCCCCTGTCCATCTGGTTCGCAGGCGTGAAGCTACGATCCCGCAACTGGCTGATCCGCATGATCTGAGTCGCGCGATCGCCCGGCCAGGAGCGGAACGCAAGGCGACCCGACTTCCGCGAGAAGCCGGGCCGCTGCGTTTCGGGGACCTGTCCCGAAGCGTCAGGCCTCGGCCGCCGCGGTGTGAACCACCCGCTGCGGGAAGGGGATCTCGATGCCTTCCCGATCGAAAGCTTCCTTGAACCGTCGCGTCAGATCGAACTTGACGCCCCAGTAGTCCGCCTTCTGCACCCAGGGCCGCACCACGAGGTTGACGCTGGAATCGGCCAGCTCGGCCACGGCGATCTGCGGCTCCGGCTCCTTCAGCACGCGCGCGTCGGCCGCCATGATGTCCTGCATGACCCTGATGGCCTGCTCGATGGACGAGCCGTAGGCGATGCCCATGACCATGTCCACCCGCCGGGTGTCCTCGGCCGTGATGTTCTTGATGGTGTCACCGAAGATCTTGCCGTTGGGGACCATGACCCGGATGTTGTCCGGCGTGGTCAGCACCGTCGTGAAGAGGTGCATGGCCCGGACGGTTCCCGCCACGCCCGCCACGTCGACGTAGTCGCCAATCGTGTAGGGCCGGAAGACCAGCAGCATCACGCCGGCGGCGAAGTTGGACAGGGCTCCCTGCATGGCGAAGCCGACGGCGAAGCCGGCGGCGCCGAGCACGGCCACCAGCGAGGCCGTCTCGACCCCGAAGTTCTTCAGAGCCGCCAGCACCACCACGATGAGGATCAGGTAGAAGGCCAGGCTGCCCGCGAAGGTGACCACCGCCGGATCGGTCTTGCTGCGCGCGAGCCCCTTGTGAATACTGCTCCGTGCCAGGCCGGCCACGATGCGGCCCGCGATCAGGACGAGGATGGCCCCCAGGATCCTGATCCCGTAGGTCGTGGCGAACTCCACCACTTGATTCAGCACATCCTGCACTGGACATCACCTCTCTTGCGCTGGAAATCGTCGCAGGAACGGGCACATATCGGTTCGCTCCTCAGGCGGCCGTGACCTCCGAGGTGCAGTGCGGGCATCGCTTCGCCTTCAGCGGAATGGTCGAGAGGCAGTAAGGGCACTCCTTGGTGGTCGGCGCGGCCGGCGGCGTCTCCTCCTGCCGCTTCAGCTTGTTGATGCTCTTGACGAGCAGGAAGACCGCGAAGGCCACGATCAGGAAGCTGATGACCGTGTTGATGAAGAGCCCGTAGTTGATGGTGACTGCTCCCGCGGCCTGGGCATCGGCCAGAGCGGGGTACGGTCCGGCGGGGCTCCCGCCCTTCAGCACCGCGAAGAGGTTGGAGAAGTCCACGTTGCCCAGCAGCAGGCCGATGGGCGGCATGATGACGTCCGAGACGAGCGACTTGACGATGCTGCCGAAGGCGGCACCGATGATGATGCCGACCGCCATGTCCACCACGTTGCCCTTCACGGCAAATTCCCTGAATTCCTTGAGCATGTCTGTGCCTCCTCCATTTTGCGCATGAGGACCGGGATCGTCGTTCGGCCTCGCTCACCGACATTCGTTGATTCCGGGGAGATGCGTCTAGCGATGCTGCGGCATCCTAGCCACCGAGCCGCCATACTGTAAAGGCAATTCGATTCATCGCAATATGTTGCGATTCCGCTGGGGGAAGGATGGATCGCCCGGCAGGGCATCGCTCACCGCGCATTCAAGCGGGCCAGGAAGGCGGCGCCCCGCAGCGTCCAGTCGGCGTCGTGCAGCCAGCCGGGCCGCCGCAGGTGGGCGGCCAGCCCCCCCGTGATCACGACGGGGCGGTCCCCGTAGCGCTCCAGCAGGGCGGTGGTGGTGGCGACGACACCCCCCACGCCGACGTGAAAAGCGCCCGCCTGCATGGCACTCCTGGTGTTTCGGCCCACTTCCAGGGGGCAGGGAGCGAAGGGAACCGGGGCCAGGCGGGCCGCGGTCTCTCCCAGCCGGCGGGCGGCGAAGGCCATGCCCGGCGCGATCAGGCCGCCCGCGAACTCCCCGTCCCGCAGCAGATCGAAGGTCGTCGCCGTGCCGGCGTCGACGATCAGCGCATCCCGCCAGCCCGCGGCCACGGCGGCCGCCATGTTGCAGTAGCGATCCGCCCCCACCCCGGCGGGATCGCTGACGCCGAGCCGGTAGGGCAGGTCCAGCGTGTGATCGATCCGGACCACCGCGGGGCCGCCGCCGCCGATGACCGCGTCCACCGCGGGCACCACCGAGACCAGGACCAGGACCTCGCTGCCGGTCGCCGCGGCCAGAACGTCCAGGTGCGCACCCAGATCGCTGCGGGTCTGCGCATCGTCGGGGGTCGGGACCTCCAGGCGGCGCTCCAGCTCGTCCCGCCGGCCCGCCTGCCGCCAGGCCGCCACGGTCACCATGCTGTTGCCGACGTTGACGATCAGGCCCTGCAAGCTGCTACTCCTCGTCGTTCCGCTGCACACCGAGGACGTGCGCCTCGCCGGCCAGCAGGCGGACGGTCCCGCTCTCGGCGGTCTCCAGGCGCAGCGCTCCATCCTCGTCCAGACCCGCCGCCGTGCCCGCCAGCCGCCGCCCCCCCGTCTCGAGGCTCACGCGACGCCCGCGCAGCCAGTCGTGCTCCGCCAGGTGCTGGCGGTAGGGCGCCCAGCCCAGCTCGTGAAAGGCCGGCAGCTCGTCCGCCAGGCGGGCGAGAACCGGGCCCGCCACCGCGGCGGGACGCGGGGCATGGCCCGTGACGGCCTCCAGGGAGGTGACCCGTCCCCGCAGCTCCTGCGGCCAGCCCGCCGCCGGAGTGCCCAGGTTCAGGCCCAGGCCCGCCACGACCAGGGCGTGCCGGTTGCCGCCCCAGCTGTCCAGCAGCAGGCCGCCCACCTTGCGACCGCCGACCAGCAGGTCGTTGGGCCACTTCAGATCGACGCGGTGGCCGAACCGCTCGCTGAGCACCAGGGCGATCATCAGGCCGGTCCAGACGGCCAGGCCGGCGCTCACGGCCTGGCGCGTGGCCTCCAGGGTCCAGGACAGGTGGAGCCCACCCAGGTCGAGCCAGGAGCGGCCATGCCGTCCCTGACCGCGGGACTGGCGCAGCGCGACCACCACCAGGCCGGGCTGCGGCGTGACGGGTCGCAACCGCGTCATGGGTCCCGCCTGCCAGCCCCAGCCGTCCCAGCGGCAGATGCGCCCGCGCGCCCGCCCACCCTGGCCGCGCAGGAAGTCGCGGGTGGAGCCGACGCTCTGCAGCAGGTAGAGCAGTCCGGCCCGGTAGCGAGGCCCCGGCTGGAAACCGGTCAGGCCGAACCAGTCGCCCAGTCCCCCCAGCTTCACGCGTCACGCTCCCGGTCGGCGGACGGCGCGGTCTGCAGCTCGAGGCTCAGATCGAGGGCCGGCGCCGAGTGGGTCAGCCGCCCGACGGAGACGGCGTCCACGCCCGCCGCCGCATAGGCCCGCACGCTGTCCAGACTCACGTTGCCCGAGGCCTCCAGCCGGGTCGCCCCGCGCACTGCCGCCAGCCCGTCCCGCCGGCGGACCGCCTCCGCGACCATCTCCGGGCTGAAGTTGTCCAGCAGGATCCACTCGACCCCCAGCGGCAGCACCTCGTCCAGCTGCTCCAGCGAATCCACCTCGATCTCGACTGCCAGCGCAGGGTAGCGCCGCCGGGATGCGGCCACCAGCTCCGTGAGGCGGCCGTCCGCCGCCGCCCAGTGATTGTCCTTGAACATGATGCGGTCGTAGAGGCCCAGCCGGTGGTTCCGCCCGCCCCCGCAGCGCACGGCGTACTTGGCCAGGGTGCGGAACCCCGGCAGGGTCTTCCGCGTGTCCAGGATCTGGCATCCCGTACCCGCCACTGCTTTCACGTAAAGCGAACAGAGCGAGGCGATTCCGCTCAAATGTTGAAGGAAGTTGAGAGCCGTCCGCTCGCCGCTGAGCAGGGCGCCGGCCGGTCCCTCAAGGCGGGCCACCACATCGCCTGCCGCCACCTCGCTGCCGTCCGGCCGCAGGACCGAACAGGCGACCTCGGCGGAGAGGGCCCGGTAGACGCGCTCGACCAGGGGCAGCCCCGCCACGACCCCCTCGCGCCGGGCCACGATGCGGCCCGCGCCGCTGGCCCGGGCCGGCACCGCCAGCTCGGTGGACACGTCGCCGGTGCCCAGATCCTCGGCCAGGCTCCGGCGCACCAGCTCATCCAGCCAGGGCTCGTCGGGGAATCCGGGTTGCGGGAGCGGACTCATGCCTTCCTCCTCTTGCGGCCCTGCCAGGACAGGCCCCACTGGGCACGCAGGTCGTCGATGCGATCGCGGATCTGGGCGGCCTCCTCGAAGTCGAGCCGCGCCGCCGCCTCCTCCATGGCCTCGTGCAGCATGGTGACGAGCTCCTCGGGCGAGTGATCGCCCGCGAGCACGTCCTCCCAGGGCCGGCGCGCCTTCGCCCCCGGCGGGCGAGCGGCGGGCTTGCGCTCCCCGGCGGCGAGCGTGGCCTGCAGGATCTCCTCCCGCGACTTGTGGATGGTCTGAGGCGTCAGCCCGTGCTCCGCGTTGTAGGCCAGCTGCTTGTGCCGGCGGCGCTCCGTTTCCTGCAGGGCGCGCCGCATGGAGTTGGTCATCTGGTCGGCGTACATGATCACCGTGCCGTTCACGTTGCGTGCGGCCCGGCCGGCCGTCTGGATCAGGCTGCGCTCCGAGCGCAGGAAACCCTCACGGTCGGCGTCGAGGATGGCCACCAGCGACACCTCCGGCAGATCCAATCCCTCGCGCAGCAGGTTCACGCCCACCAGCACGTCGGTCTCTCCCAGCCGCAAATTGCGCAGGATCTCGATGCGGTCCAGCGCCGCGATGTCCGAGTGGAGATAGGTGACGCGGATGCCCAGCTGCTGCAGGTACTCGGACAGATCCTCGGCCATCTTCTTGGTCAAGGTGGTGACCAGCACCCGCTCGCCCCGCTTGGTCACCACGCGGATGCGCTCGATCAGATCGTCCACCTGCCGGGCCACCGGGACGACCAGGATGGCCGGATCCACCAGACCCGTGGGGCGGATCACCTGCTCGACGACCACGCCACCGCACCGCCGCAGCTCGTAGTCCGCCGGCGTGGCCGACACGAAGATGGTGCGCGGCATGAGCCGCTCCAGCTCCTCGAAGCGCAGCGGCCGGTTGTCGAGCGCGCTGGGCAGCCGGAAGCCGTGCTCCACCAGGGTCAGCTTGCGCGACCGGTCCCCGTTGTACATCGCCCCCAGCTGCGGGATCGTGGCGTGCGACTCGTCGATGATGAGCAGGAAGTCCCGCGGAAAGTAATCGATCAGGCAGGCGGGCCTCTCCCCCGGCGACCGATCGTCGAAGTAGCGGGAGTAGTTCTCCACGCCGGGGCAGTGGCCGATCTGCTGGATCATCTCCATGTCGTAGCGGGTGCGCGAGGAGAGGCGCTGGGCCTCCAGCACCTTGCCCGCCGCGTCCAGCTCCGCCAGCCGCTCCTCCAGGTCGCGACCGATCTCATCGAGGATCCGCCCGACCTGCTCGCGCTCGGTCACGAACTGGCTGGCGGGATAGACCGCCACGTCGGTCAGCGGCTCCAGGAGATGGCCGCTCAGCGGCTCGACCCAGCCCAGGCGCTCGATCTCGTCGCCGAAGAACTCCACCCGCAGGACGCGATCCTCGAACGACGGCCGGATCTCCACGGTGTCGCCGCGCACGCGAAAGCCGCCGTAGCCCAGCTGCACATCCTGGCGCTCGTAATGGATGTCCACCAGCAGGCGCAGCAGATCGTCGCGGCTCAGCTCCTGCCCGACCGCCAGGGCGGCGATGTTGCGGCGGAAGGTCTGGGGATTGCCGAGCCCGTAGATGGCCGAGACGCTGGCCACCACGATCACGTCCTCGCGGGCCAGGAGCGAGCTGGTGGCCCGCAGCCGCAGGCGCTCGATCTCCTCGTTGATGCTGGTGTCCTTCTCGATGTAGGTGTTGGTGGCCGGGATGAAGGCCTCGGGCTGGTAGTAGTCGTAGTAGGAGATGAAGTACTCGACCGCGTTGCCGGGAAAGAAGCCCTTCAACTCGCCGTAGAGCTGGGCGGCCAGCGTCTTGTTGTGGCTGAAGATCAGCGTCGGCCGACCCAGCGCCGCGATGACGTTGGCCATGGTGAAGGTCTTGCCCGATCCGGTCACGCCCAGCAGCGTCTGGAAACGCTCGCCGCGCCGGGCGCCGGCGACCAGCTCGGCAATGGCGGTGGGCTGGTCCCCCGTCGGAGCGAACGGCGCGTGCAGCTCGAAGGTGCTCATGGCGGGCTCACCGTCTGATGCTGGCGGCGTCCACCAGCCAGTCGCGGCCCAGCACGCTGGCCGGGATGGCGATGGCGTGGCCGTTCAGGCTGATCTGCGGCAGACACTGGCGGTCGGAGATGCGAATCAGGAAGTGGTCGTGGGCCCAGTAGTAGATCACCCACCCGCCGCGCACCGCATAGGGGGTGGCGGGCTCGATCCCGATCTCCGGCAGCGGGGCCGGCTCGCCGCCCGCCGGCCAGGTGACGGCCACCGGTTCGCCCTGCGAATCGGGCGAGCAGCGCACGTGCGGGTGGCAGTGGTCGAAGAGCATCTCCAGCACCAACGGCGGCCGCTCCACTCCGGCCAGCTGCAGGTTCGACCCGGCTGTGGGAGCGACCGGCAAGGACGTGTTCGTCGAGCTGGTGGTCGGCGCGGCCGGCGGCTTGCCGACGACCAAGGTGTCCCGCTCCAGGGCCGCGAACCGCTCCGCCCGGCTGCGCCCACCGGGTGCGCCCTGCGCGGGCCGCTGCGACGCCGGCTGCGGCGTCTTCTGCCCGGCGGTCGCCCCGCCACCCGCTCCGCCGCCCGCTCCGCCGGTCGCTCCGGCGGCGGGCCCGGTGGCCTGGCCGCCGGCCGATTCCCCGCTTGGTCCGGCCGCCCCACCCTGCGAGCCGGTCGCCTGCTCCTGGGCCGGGGCCGGCGGCGGCCCCGTCTTCCCGGCGCCGCCCCCTCCCAGGCCCCGCACGATCAGGACGACCAGCAGGAGGAAAACCAGCAGGCCGACCAGCCAGAATCCCAGCTTGGCCCCGGCGGACAGCCCCAGCCGGTGCACCTGCACCTCCTCCTGCCAGACGTCGCCGCCGGCCGCCGCCTGGTCCTGAGGCGGTCGCGCGATCGTCTGGGGCATGTAGGACGGCGGCTTGATCTCCTGGGGACCCAGATCCTCCGGCGGGGGCGACGGTGCGACGATCTCTTCCCGGGCGTCGGGGTGGCGCCGGTACAGCTCCAGCAGCTCCTCCGGATCCAGTCCCACCGCCCCGGCATAGTTGCGCAGGAAGCTCTTCACGTAGAGCGGACCCGAGACCTTCTGGTACTGATCCTGCTCCAGAGCCGCGATCAACCGCTCCGGTATCTTGGTGCGCCGGGCGATGTCGGTCAGGCTCAGCTGCCGGGCCAGGCGCGCCTCCCGCAGCAGCTCACCCGGTGTCTTGAGATCCTCGGCCACGTTCACCTCCCGGTGACGGCCCCGCTGCTCCCGCACCCAGGGCCACCAGGCGCTGGCGCAGAGCGGCGGACTTGGCCTCGTTCTCACGCAGCAGCTCGCGCTGCCTCTCGACGACCTCGCCCGGCGCGTTGGCGATGAACCGCTCGTTGGCGAGCTTGCCGCGACAGCCGGTGATCCAGCCCTCGATCTTGCCCAGCTCCTTGTCGAGCCGCTGGCGCTCCTGCTCCACGTCGATCAGCCCCGCCATGAGCAGGAAGATCTCCACGCCGCCCGCGACCCCCACTCCGGCCGGCGAAGGGTCCTCGCCGCCGCGGACCGCCTCCACGCGCTCCAGCTTGGCCAGCAGGGCAATCGCCCCGGCGTCCGCGGCCAGTTCCTCCAGCGGCTCGTCCTGCCCCGCGCGCAGGACGACGTGGCCCCGCTTGCCGGGCTTGACCCCCAGCTCGTTGCGCAGGTTGCGGATGACGCAGACGATCTCCATCACCCGGGCGAAGCGCTCCTGCGACCGCGCGAACGGCGCCTCCCCCTGGTAGGTCGGGTAGGCCGAGACCATCAGGTAGCCGTGCGCCGGCGGCAGCCAGCTCCACAGTTCCTCGGTGATGAACGGCATGACCGGGTGCAGCAGTTTGTAGCTGAGCGCCAGGTTCAGCACGGCCGTCTGCAGGGCGCCCGGCCGCTGGTCGGGATCGCGCAGGCGGGGTTTGATAGCCTCCAGGTACCAATCGCACAGCTCGTGGCGGAAGAAGTTGAAGGCCGTGTACGCCGCGTCGTTCAGGCGCCGGCGCTCCATGTTCTCGTTGCAGTCGCGGATCGTCGCGCAGAGCCGGCCCAGGATCCAGCGATCCTCCAGGCGCAGGTCCTGTTCCCCGAGCGCCTCGGGACCGGGATCGCCGAAGGTCGCCCGCCAGAGGCCGGCGAGCGCGGCGGCGGCGTCCGCGTCCACGGTGGCGGCGACAAGATGCGCGTTCACGTTCAGCTCGCGGTAGGACTCGTCCTCCGCTCGCGCAGCGCGGCCCGGCCAGCCGGTCTCGTCCCAGAAGCCCAGGAGCAGCTTGGTGGCCTGGAAGATCTTGTTGCAGAAGTTGCGGCCCACCTCGAGGCTCGCCTCGGAGAAGAAGATGTCCTGGCCCGTCGGCGTGAGCATCACCATCGAGCAGCGCAGGGCGTCGGCGCCGTACTGCTCGATGAGCGCGATCGGGTCGGGGCTGTTGCCCAGCGACTTGCTCATCTTGCGCCCCTGCTCGTCCCGCACCAGGCCGGTGAAGATGACCTCGCGGAACGGGGGTTCGCCGAGGAACTCGTACGAGGCCATGATCATGCGCGCGACCCAGAAGAAGATGATGTCGGCGGCCGTGACCATGACCGTGGTCGGATGGTACCTCTGCAGATCCGCTGTCCGCTCCGGCCAGCCCAGGGGCGAGAAGGTCCAGAGCCAGCTGGAGAACCAGGTGTCCAGCACGTCGGGGTCCTGGATCAGCGACCCGCCGCCGCAGGCCGGGCAGGTCCGCGGCTCGCTCTCGGCGGCGATCTCCTCGCCGCAGGCCTGGCAGTACCAGACCGGGATGCGGTGGCCCCACCAGAGCTGCCGCGAGATGCACCAGTCGCGGATGTTCCGCATCCAGTTGTAGTAGACCCCCACCCAGCGCTCGGGGAAGAGGGTGACGGTGCCGTCCTCGACGGCCTCGATGGCCGGCTGGGCCAGCCGCGCCATGCGCAGGAACCACTGGCGCGAGAGGTAGGGCTCCAGGACGGTGCCGCAGCGGTCGTGATGCCCCACCTGGTGAACGTGCTTCTCCTCCTTCTCCAGCAGACCCGCCTCCGCCAGGGCTTCCAGGGCTGCCCTGCGGCCGGCCAGGCGGTCCAGCCCGGCGAAGCGGCCGGCCTGCTCGTTCAGGATCCCGTGCTCGTCCATGCAGATGACCTGGGGCAGCCCGTGACGTCGCCCCACGTCGAAGTCGTTGGGATCGTGCGCCGGCGTGATCTTGACGAAGCCCGTTCCCTTCTCGGGATCGGCGTGGGGATCGGCGATGATGGGAATGGTCCGGTCGGTGAGCGGCAGCCGTACGCGCCGCCCCACCAGGTGGGCTCGCGTCGCGTCCTCGGGATGCACCGCGACGGCCGTATCCCCGAACATGGTCTCCGGGCGGGTGGTGGCCACGGTCACGTGGCCGTCGCCGTCCACCAGGGGATAGCGGATGTGCCAGAGATGTCCCTGGACCTCCTTGTGCTCCACCTCGTCGTCGCTGATCGCGGTCAGGCAGTGGGGACACCAGTTGACCAGGTACAGGTCGCGGTAGATCAGCCCCTTCTTCTGGAGAGCCACGAAGGCATGGGTGACCGCGCGGTTGCGCGCCTCGTCCATCGTGAAGGCCTCGCGGCTCCAGTCCAGGGAGCAGCCCAGGCGGCGTAGCTGCTGCGTGATGCGACCGTGCGTCTGTTCCTTCCACTGCCAGGCCCGTTCCAGGAACGCCTCGCGCCCCAGCTCCCGCTTGTCCAGGCCCTCCTTGCGCAGCTGCGCCGTGACCACCTGCTCGGTGCTGATACTGGCGTGATCCGTGCCGGGGACCCAGAGCGTCTCCCGCCCCCGCATGCGCATCCAGCGGATCAGCATGTCCTGGATGGAGTTGCCCAGGCAGTGCCCCACAGTCAGGATGCCGGTCACGTTGGGCGGGGGCAGGGTGATGACGAAGGTCTCCCGGCCGGAATCCGGGCGCGGCGCGAAGAGACCGGCCTGCTCCCAGGCCATGTACCACCGGGTCTCGATTCCCTCCGGCGTGTACTGGGCCATCTGCCTGATGTCGTTCACAGGCCACTCCTCACATGGGCGGTCCGGTTGCGACCCGCTGGGCTGCTCTGGCAAGGCAGTAAACCACGCCTCCCCGTCCCTCGCGGCGCGAGACGGGGTTGCGCTTCCGAGACCCGTCAATCTAACATCTTGCCCGACAAGGGGTCAACATGCGGCGCTGCCATGCGGCGCTGCCAAGCGGGGCTGCCAGGCGGCGACGGCGGGGCCCGTTGGTCATGACGGTGTCTCGCCGCCGCTCCGCGCGTCGGACTGCACCATCAATCAGGACAAACGGAATCATGATAGTGATATTCAATGTGTTCAATTGTATTGTTTTCTTCGGATACATGTGATATGATGGCTCCGTTCTCTCCACAACTCGCCCTTCGTTCATGTAAGGAGGAATCGGCATGAAGAAGTTGCTCGCGCTTGCTGCTCTGGCATCTCTGGTCGTTGGCGGCCAGGCCCTGGCCCAGGTCAACGCGGGTCCTGATGGTCTCGGCATGTTCTTCGACACCGGCGCGTCCGAGTACTGCCTGAACTCCACGGGCGGCCAGGTCATGGTCTACCTGATGCTGACCAACTGCAGCCAGCCCTCAGGCATCTCGGGGTGGGAGTGCCATGTGACCTACACGGTTCCCGCTGGTGACTTCGAGACCGGGTGGGTGCTGCCCACTGGCTCCCTGAACGTCAGCTCGGCTCCCGACTTCGTCGTCGGCCTGGGAACACCGCTGCCCTACGCTCCGGCCCTGCTGCTGGCGACCTACGGTGTCCTGGCCCTCGTTCCGTCTCCCATGGAGTTCTACGTCGGCCCCTGCAACACCCCGTCGATCCCCGGGACCGCGGTGTACGCGGCCGGCGACAACCCCGGCCTCCTGCTTCCGATGTCCCCCGTCTCCGGCAGTGCTGAGCTACCCGTGGCCCAGCTGAACGGCGACTGCACGGTGATCGGCACCGAGGACGCGACCTTCGGCCAGGTCAAGAACCTGTACCGCTAGGCATCCTGTCTCACCCTCCCGAGACAACGGCCGCCCCGCTCCGCGGGGCGGCTGTTTCTCATGGCACGGCGCCCTGCCAAC
>CAZGEC010000001.1:63925-280731 GCA_964524645.1 uncultured Fibrobacteraceae bacterium
CCCGTACCGAGGAGGATAAGGTCATGAAGAAACTCATAGCCCTGGCCACTCTCGCCCCGCTGCTCCTCAGCCTCCCGGCTCCGGCCCAGGTCGACCAGGATCCCGACGGCCTCGGCATGTACTTCGACACAGACGCCACCCAGTACTGCCTGGAGTACGTCGGCGGCGAAGTCTCGGCCTACGTGATCCTGACCAACTGCAGCGAGCCGACGAGCATCGCAGGCTGGGAATGCCACGTGACGTACACGATCCCCCCGGGCAACTACGAGCTTGGCTGGTGGCTGAACACGATCGGGGGAGAGAACGTGAGCGCGGCTCCGGATTTCCAGGTCGGCCTGCCGTCAGCGATGCCATACTCCCCAGCCATCCTGCTGGCCGTTTATCGCATGCTGATCTACGTACCGGACCCCATCGTGTTCTACGTGGGCCCCTGCAACTCCCCCACCATACCGGGATATCCGGCCTACGCTGTCGGCGGCGATCCCGGCCGCATCAAGCCGATGTACGTGGTTTCCGGCAGCTACGATCTCCCCGTGGCCCAGCTCAACGGCGTCTGCAGCGTGATCGCAACCGAGCACACGACCTTCGGTCACATCAAGGCGATGTTTAGGTAAACAGCCCGTCTCGCCCACCCGACCCGAGAGATGAATCAGTGGGGAGGGAGAACGGTCCCACAGGAGCCGGGGCCGCCGCTGTGTGAGCCGGGCCTTTCGATCTCCAGGCTCGTGTGGCTGATCGCGAAGCGCTCGTCCAGCAGCTGCCGCAGGGCCTTCCTGGCCCTCTCCATGTCTGGATAATTCGCGAGACCGATGACGACGTGAGCCTCGAGAGCCCGGTGGTGCTCGTCGAGCTGCCAGATGTGGACATGGTGCACGCTCTGGACGCCTGGGACGGACACCATTGCACGCACCACCTCATCGAGGTCCACGTCGACAGGCACGCTGTCCATGAGGATACGCACCGATTCGGACATCAGGCGGAAACCCTGGACCATGATGTACGACGCCAGAAAGAGCGTGGCGATCAGGTCGGCGATGTACCACTCGAAGAGCAGGACGAGAACGCCGACGACGATGACGGCCGCCGACCCCAGGGCGTCGGCGACGTTGTGGATGAAGGCGACCTTGATGTTGAGGCTCGACTTCGCCATGGTGTAGGTGAGGATGGCGGTTGCGACGTCCACCAGCAGGGCGGCGCCGGCCACGAACACGACGATCCAGCCATCGATCGGCCGGGGATTCACGAAGCGCGCGATGGCCTCGTAGACCAGGTACAAGCCGACGACGATCAAGGCCGTGGTGTTGATCAAGGCGCCGATGACCTCGGCCTTCCGGTAGCCGAAGGTCCGCACCTTGTCGGCCGGCCGGCGCGCGATCCGCCTGGCGATCAGCGCCAGCATGAGCGCGGCAGCGTCGTTCAGGTTGTGCAGCGCATCCGCCACCAGCGACAGGCTGCCCGAGATGACCCCACCGACGACCTGTGCCCCGGCGAGCACCAGGTTGATGACGACCGCGAAGACCAGCCGCCCCCCGCCCGTGGGCGTCTCCTCATGCCGATGATGGAAGACGTGCTCCATGCGATCATCCTGCCCGAGATGTCTTCACTCTCCCCAAACAACGGCCGCCCCTCTTCGCGGGACGGCCCTATTCTGGGGTTGCCCGATGCGATTCCGCGGGAATCCCCTCAGCTATCGATGCCGAACCGGCTTAACCACCGATAGAGGGTGGGCCGCGAGATCCCCAGACGCCGCGCGGTCTCGCTCTTGTTCCCGCCGGTTTCCTCCAGCATCACCAGGATCCGAGACCGCAGGACATCCTGATCACCCGCCACAGCCGCCGCCATCTCCTTCCGCCCCGGTCCGGTCAGCAGGAGCCCCGGCGGTTCCAGCCCCAGCTGGATCCGGACGCGTCCCTCCGTCACGAGCCCAATGTGCGCACGGCGAGCCACCATGGCCACTTCGCGCACGTTCCCGGGCCAGGAGAAGCGTCGTATCGCCTCCTGGCTGGCCTCGTCAAAGTACTCGGATATCGTGGCTCGGCGTCCGGCCACCTGGCTCAGAAAGTGGTTCATGAGCGGCACGATGTCGTCGCGTCGCTTTCTCAGCGGGGGCAGGTGCACCTCCAGAACTCGCAAGCGGTAATACAGGTCGCGCCTAAAGCGGCCACGCCTCACGAGTTCCTCCAGATTGGCGTTGGTGGCGGCAATGAGGCGCACCTTCGCCACCCGCTCCTTGGGATCCCCGATGGCCATGTAGGTGCGTTCCTGGATCAACCGCAGGAGCTTGGGCTGGAGAGCCAGTGGCAGATCGGCAATCTCATCCAGGAACAGACTTCCTGCATCCGCCTCGGCGACAAAGCCTGGCCGATCCTGGTCCGCACCACTGAACGCGCCCCGCCGGTGACCGAAGAGTTCCCGCTCGAACATGCTGGAGGGAATCGCCGAGACGTTCACTGCCACCAGCGGCCTGTCCCGGCGTCCTCCGAGCGCGTGGATCCGGTGCGCCACCAACTCCTTTCCCGTCCCCGTCTCCCCCGTGATCAGGACGGGTTCGTCATACTGCGCATAGGCCTCACATAGCTGCAGGATGCCACGCATGGCCGAAGACACGGCGATGATCCCGGACTCCGCCCCGGACGTTTGGGACACCACCTCCGCAATGGTGCCGCCCAGCCCGAGATCAGCGCGCTGCCTGCTGATTCGTTTCATCAGGTCACGTGTCTCTTTCAGCCATGGTTCGATATCCAGCTTCAGGAATATGTGCTGCGCCGCCAGCATGTGCTGCCAGGCATCCTCGATCAGAACGAGCGGAGAGCGTGCCTGCCCTGCATCCTCGGCCCGCGCCATCAGGACTTCCGCAGCTCTCAGCTGCCCGATGGCCATTTCATGCCGCGCATCGATTTCTTCGAGAATTCTGAGCCCCTCCCGCTGGTACTTCTCCGCGGCATCCCAGTCGCGAATCGCCGCCGAAGCGCTGGCAAGGCAGCGCAGAATCACACCCTCCTCGAAGCGATCCCCCAGCCGACCAGCCAGGGTTCGTGCCCGCGCCAGGATGGGCAGCGCCTCTACCTCCCGCCCTTCCAGCATCAGGCACTCTCCCTCTCGCCGCTGCAGCTCCATGACGAGATCACCCTTCGGCGCAATGCGCTGCGCTATCGCCATTCCCCTCGCATAGTACCGTCGTGCCTCGTCCGGCTTCCCCTCGTCTCGATAGACATCCCCCAGAAACTCCAGCGCCAGGCATTCCTCCCTAGGCATCCTGTCCTTCGTGGCCAGCCCATACGCCTCCATCAAGTGCTTCCGCGCCTCAACGTATTCCCCTTGCAACCGGCACACGTTCCCAAGAGCTAATTGTGTTCGGCTTATTGATTGCAAATGATTCACGACCTCAAACCGCTTACTAGCTTGCTGCAGATGGCTATATGCATCGGAGTAAATGCCTAATTTGTAATAGGTAATGCCCATATGTAGATGATTCTCGCCGAGCCGATACGTAAGTGCTAAGTTCGAGTTAACCTTTGCACTTTTGTCAAAGTACCTAATAGCTAAGACGTAGTTGGAAATCTGAAGATTAATGATGCCCAGGAGATTCGATACTTCAGCGTACTCCTTCCGTGATCCCAGAAGCCGATAGAATGCAAGCGCTGCTTCACTATCTTCCAGTGCCTCATCCAATTGCCCCAGGAAAGCCAGCGCTCGTCCTCGTAAGAACAAATACTCCGCCAGCAGAAATGTTGAATGTACCTTTTCTTGCCGAATATATTCACTCGCCTTGCTGACTACCTTTTCATATCGACCTAATCGGCAATCGATCCAGAGTCTGATTAGCTGAACTTCAAAATCGTCCTCCGGCAATTCGCCAATCCTAATAGAATCCTGGATCAAGAATTCGAGCGTCTCATACTCCTCAAGTCCGTAGAGACACCAAGCCTTCAGAAGAACTGCATCCCGAATGGAAAACTCGGACTTTGCTCCCGGGCTTCTCATAGAAGAATGTCTCAACTGATTATCTATGACAAGCATGCACTGAGAATACTGCTCTAAAGCATACCGGCGTTTCGCTGCATTGTATGCTCGGGATGGGAAAGGCAGGGAGTATCGCTGAGCATCCTTGTTGTGCCATGCACTCTTAGTCATTGTGCACTCCATGAAGAGAGGCGATCACGTGAAGTGCACGTAGGTGCATGCTTATAGTCTGCATGCATGAGAATCTACCGGATATCATTAAGGCTACTGAAAATTCACCACATTCCGGAGAATCTTGACATAGAGCTGAAACTACATCTAGAGAAGAACCGCCATTCGCAGGCAAGAGACTGGAGAAATTACCATCAAAGACCATATCTGGAACAATCCTCTCCCCACCGATTGGATCGCCGGAATTGCCTAGGGCCATCTTGTCGGGTGGTCGGCTCAAAGCAGTCGATGGGAGGAGGGTGGACAGCAGGGTGAAGGCCAGCAGGATCGCCAGGAGGGAAGTGAGCCTGCGGCGAAAAGGTGGGAAGCGTTTGAGCATTGGGAGGCTCCGAGGAATGTGGGATTCCTGCTACTGCTATCCGCGCAATGTTGCTGCGGCGGGGCCGGGATCTGCTGGGGCGAGATGGGAGGGGGCGCTGCCGCTGCATTTGAGTTTTCGAAATTCTGAGCACCATTCTATGGCATCGGGGGGTGGGGCGTCAACCGCTTGTGGCGTGGTTTCCTCACTCCATGCTGGCAAGATGGGGTTTTTCTGATATGGTCGGATGGCCGGCGACGCCGGTTAGCGCGAAACGAGGATCGAGATGGCCAGGCGGGACGATGGCCCATCCACGGGCCTGCTGGACGTACGGAGACGCTCCTGAAGCGCATGATTGGCATCCCCTGGGGTCCCTTGCTGCTGGCCGTCATCGTGCTGACCAGGGTGAGCGCGGCGCTGGCCGATCCATCGCTGAATGATGGTGGCGCCGCCGGTTGGAGCTGCTCCCCCACCCTTCCCGCGTACTGGGCGGAGGGGAGCGGGCTGGTCGGGTTCGATGCCAGCCGGGCCCTGCTCGTCTCGCCGTCAAAGGGGGATCACCTGACGGCGGTGGCGCGCAGCGGCGGCGCGTACCTATGGGATCTGGACGAGGCGGCCCCCCTCCTGCGGGTGGACATGGCCGCCGCCGGCCTCTTCGCGGACGGCTGGTGGCCCGGTCGCTATCCCCTCGAGCTGCTCTCCCCCCGTCCGGTTCTGGAGGACGCATCCCACGGACGCTGGCGCCATGCCACCGGCTTCCTGGTCCGGCTGCCGGGGGGCTTCACGCTGGCCGAGCGGGTCGTCATCGACTCGGACCGCTCGCACGATCCCACCGCCCGGCTGAAGGAGTATCGGGAGCTGGACGCCTCGGTGGAGGTGCCGCACGCCGTTCTCGCTTACCGGAGCGGACCGTTGCTGCTGCAGCTGGGACGAACCTGGCGGCGTTGGGGACCGGGCTGGACCGGCTCGCTCCTGCTCGGCGACGACCACGCCCCCGGGGACGGGTTCGATCTGGCCTACACCAGGGCGCACTGGTCTGCCCGGTTCTTCTGCGAGCGGCTCGACGACATCCCGCCCGACGAGGAGTCGATCGCCGGGCGCCACCGCTATCTCGCCGGGCACCGGCTGGACGTGCAACCCTTGCCCAGACTGCGCCTGGGACTGAGCGAGATGGCGCTGCTGGCCACCGAGGACGGTCTGCCGTTCTGGCTGTGCAACCCGCTCCTGCCGTGGGTCCTCGTGCAGCAGGAGCACGGGCGCGAGGCCTCCCCCGTGAACATCCTGGGTGCGCTGGACGCGGTCTGGAATCCCGCGCCGCACTGGTCCCTGTATGGCCAGTTCCTGCTCGACGACATGCAGATCGACACAGAGGACCGGGACGTCTATCCCGACCAGCTGGGCTGGCTGGCCGGGCTGCTCTGGCAAGGGCGTTCGCCGGTGGATGGGAGTGAGGCGGATGGGCCGCCGCGGATCGCCTGCGGGCCTGCCGCCGGGCTCGAGTACAGCCGGATCGGCACCTGGACCTACGTGCACCGCCAGCCCGCCGTGCGCTACGAGGCCTGGTCCGGCCCCCTGGGCCATCCCGACGGTCCGGATGCCGAGACCGCCTCCGCGTTCGGCGAGTGGCGGTTTGCCGGGTGGCTGCGCAGGACCCTGCTGCTCGCGCGCTGGCAGCGATCCGGGCGGATCACCCTCGATACGCCCGAGACCTCGACGGGACAGGCCGGCGAGGGGTTTCCCTCGCCGCCCGTCCGGCGGCGTGTGCTGCTGGGCGGCGTGTGCGAGCTACGAGGTCCCGCCGGGACCAGCTGGGAAGCGCGCCTGTCCTGGCTGGCCGAGGACGATGCGGCGCGGGACGGCTGGTACGGATCGCTCTCGGCCACCCTGCCGCTCGGCCCCTGGCGCTGGACGGGCTTCTAGGCGCCAGGCCATGCGGCGAGGAAGATTGTCTGCGGACGCGGCTGTGGTACACTTCTACCACCGACCGCAGCGGAGCCGGTGAGCCGGACGACATGGAGGGTGTTCCCGCGCCATGAACCGACTCGAGGCCACGAGTGAAACCCCCTTCGAACGCCTGACCAGGCTCGTGGGCCTCTACGTGCTGGCCCCCCTCCTGCTGCTGCTGACCTTGCCGGTGGGCGTCAACACGTCGCGGCTGCCCGACTGGGGCATGAAGGTCAGCCACCTGGTCGTGGTGACCGTGGCCCCCGGCGGGCCGGCCGCCTTGGCCGGCATCGCCCGCGGCGACCGCGTCCGAGGCGTAGATGGCCAGATCATTTCCTCCATGGTCGACTACTACGCCGGCCTGGCCGGCGACTACGAGCTGAGCCCGCGCAGCTTCCTGCTACAGCGCGACGGCCGGATGTTTAGCGCCATCGTCAAGCCGCAGCGCCCGTCGCACGCCCAGGTCATCTGGGGATACAACGTGTGGATCTCGGGTCTGGCCTTCCTGTTCATCGGCTGGTGGGTGCTGTACCGCCGCTACGATTCGGTGGCCCGCAACTTCTTCATGCTGAGCCTGATCTTCGCCTTCTTCCTGGGCGACGTCCCCGACTGGCCCTCGCATACGTACATGACCGTCAAGGAGACCCTGCGCGACCTGCTGGAGCTGCTCCTGGCGGCCTTCTTCCTGCGCTTCCTGCTGCACTTCCCCTCGTGGGGACCGCTCACCGCGGAGCAGAAGAAGCGTCACCGCCTGCTGCTGCTGCCGGCGGCCCTGCTGTTCCTGCTCAGCCTCTACGCCCAGGTGGCGAGGCTGGATCCGGCCACGTCTCGCCTGGTCATAATGGTCCAGTACACGGCGTTCTTCTATTTCGCCGTCTACTTCATCGCCGGACTGGCCATCTTCGCTCGCAAGGTGCTGCGGCGGGACCGCCCCATCCAGCACACCAAGATGCGGGTCGTCCTGCTGGGCCTGGTCTGCGGCCTGACCCCGTTCCTGGCCTGCGCCTTCCTGGCCAGCTTCTACCCCGACGTGCCGCTGCCCCACTGGGAATGGCTGGGCTTCTCGCTCCCGCTGGTGCCCCTGAGCTTCGGTCTGGCCATCCTGCGCTACGGAGCGCTCGACACGGCCTTTGTCATCCGCCACGGTCTGACCTATGCGGCGCTGACCCTGCTGCTGGTGCTCGCCTACTTCGTGGTGGTCGGCCAAGTGGGCCGGCTCCTGGAGACCTACTTCCGGATCTCGACCTATCCGCTGGTCATCCTGGTCGTGGCCGGCGGGGCCCTGGCCATCATGCCGGCGCGGCGGTTCCTGCAGGGCTGGATCGACCGCGCCTTCTATCCCGAGCGCCGCGCGAACAGGGCCGCGATCCTGACCCTCGGACACGAGCTGGCCGGCCTGATCGACAGCCAGAGCGCGGCCAAAACGCTGCTCGACCGGCTGGCCGCTCTCTACCGCCCGGAGCGGATCTCGCTGTTCCTGTGGGATGGCCAGAGCGACGAGCTGCAGGAGTTTCACACCCTGTCGGGCGGGCAGCCGGCGCGCCCGGTCTTCTCGCTCACGCGCAACGGCAGCCTCGCCCGCTACCTGGACCGGGCCCGGCGACCGATCTTCGCCGAGGACTTCGAGGAGAGCCAACTCGTCACCGGCGAGGCCGCGGAGACCTCGGGATTCCTGGAGCGGCTGGGCTGCGAGTTGCTGGTCCCGCTGGTCACGGGCAACCAGCTCTCGGGCCTTCTCGCCCTGGGCCCCAAGGGCAACACCGCCCTCTACACGCAGGACGATCTGGCGAACCTGCAGCTCCTGTCGGTCCAGGCGGCCGCCCTGCTGGAGAGCCGGCGCCTCTACCAGGAGAGCCTGGCACGCAGGCAGCTGGAGACCGAGCTGAGCGTCGCCAAGGAGATCCAGTCGCAGCTGATCCCCACCTCGCCCCTGACGCTGCCGGGAGTCTGCGTCTGCGGCCGCATGGACAGCTGTCGCGAGGTCGGCGGCGATTACTTCGACTACTTTCCGGTGGACAGCCACATGCTGGCCATCGCCATCGCGGACGTGGCCGGCAAGGGGATCCCGGCCGCGCTCCTGATGAGCACCCTGCGGGTCGCCTTCCACGCCGAGGCCGTCCGCCTGCGCGAGCCAGCCCGGGTGATGGCACGGCTGAACCGCTCGTTCAGCAGCCTGACGACCGCCGGTCAGTTCGTCTGCTTCTTCTACGGGCTCTACGATCTGCAGGAGCACACGCTCCGCTACTGCAACGCCGGTATGAACCCGCCCCTGCTGTTCCGCAAGGGCCGCACGTACCTCGAGACCCTCGGCAAGGGGGGCCCGGTCCTGGGCGTCAACCCGGATCAACACTACCGGAGCGGCACGCTCATCCTGCGCGACAGCGACCTGCTGCTGGGTTTCTCCGACGGCGTGATCGAGCAGACCAACGAGGAGGGTCAGTTCTTCGACGAGGAACGCCTCGTGGCCACGGTCCGGGACTGGCAGGACCGCCCCCTGGAGGAGCTGCGCGAGGCCATCTTCAGGGCGGTCAGCGACTTCGGCGGCGCCGGCCAGTCCGACGACCGGACCGTCGTTCTCCTACAGATCCATCCCGCGGCCGCGGCGGTGGCCGCGGCCTGAATCTTGCATCGAATGCCCTTCCTGCAGAACGGCGCCGGCGCCAGCCGGCGCTATTTTTGCTACACCCCCCGCGATGGAGGTCGATAACGGGAGCAGTCGCAGGCATTTCAAACCTTCAACGCGAGGAGGATCGAGATGATAGAGAGCTTGGTTCTGGTTCTCTCCATCATCGATCTTTTATGGTGGTTGAGACGATGATCGCAGCTGGATAAGTCCCTAACTGCAGGTGTAAGCCACAGTTAGGGACTTTTTTTGCCCTGTCGCCCCCTCGCCGTTGCAAGATGCGCCTCCCCCCCCGCCCCGACATCGCGCTGAACCGACCACGCGACCGGCCAGGCCCGGATCGTACCCGCTCCGGCCGCCTGACGAACGCTTTCCGCCCGCCCGGGGCCCGCAAGCTGCCGAATTGCCTGCCGCGCGAAGGGCCCCTGCCGCCGGGCGGAGGGGCCCCTATGAGGCCGCGGAGCGGGCGAATCATGCCTAGGAGGCCAGATCCGGCCGGAGGGCGAGGATGTCGTGCTGGTAGACGGATTTGTCCCGGTAGCCGATGTACTTCCGGGCCACCCGGCCGTCCGGCCCGACAACGAACGTCGTCGGCAGGCTGAAGATGCCGCAGTAGTCATGGTCCACCCGGCCGTCGTTCAGGAACACCCGGAAGGCCAGATCCGCCTTCTCGACGAAGGGCCGGACCACGTTCTCGCCGCGCTTGTCCATGGCGATGGCCACGATGGTCAGCCCCCGGTCGCCGTACTCCCGGTGCAGCTCCTGGAAGTGGGGCAGGGCCATGCGGCACGGCTTGCACCAGGTGGCCCAGAAATCCACGATGACGACGTTGCCCTTCAGATCGCTCATGTGCACGGTCTGACCGTCGAGATCGGTCAACTCGAAGTCCGGGGCCAGCTGGCCGAGCTGGCAGCCGACCTCATCGCCGGCCTCCATATCTTGCGAGCCTTCCGTGGTCGCTCCGGCCTGGGTTTGCCCCGCGGCCGCGTTGCTGTCGTGCGAGGAACCGCCGCTGCAGCCGGGGCCGGCGATGGTTGCGAAGGCGAGCAAGGCCAGCAGGGCCAGCGGACTGAGGATGCGAAGCATGCGGTCCACGTCAGTTCCTTTCTGCGGAGACGGCTCCCGCTTCGACCTCATCAGCCGAAGTTCGCGGTGGAGAACCAGTCGGTGAACTTGGCGGAGATCACCTCGAACATGTCCAGGGTCAGTGCGAGGCCCACCACGATGAGGATGATCCCCGAGACCACCTCGATCTTGTGGAAGTGGTTCTGGATCTTGCCGAAGAATCGATAGAAGGAATTCAGGAAGAGTCCCGCCAGGATGAACGGGATGCCGAGGCCCGCGGAGTAGATGGCCAGCAAAAGGACACCCCGGGGGACGTTCTGCTGGGTGGCGATGGCGAGGATGCCCCCCAGGATCGGCCCGATGCAGGGGGTCCAGCCGAAGGCGAAGGCCAGTCCCATCACGAAGGCGGTGGCCAGACCCGCCTTGCCCCCCGCCTGGAAGCGCCGCTCGTAGGACAGGAACGGGATCCTGATCAGCCCCGTCATGTGGATGCCCAGGACGATGACGAGCACGCCGGCCACCCGCGCGAAGACCGGCAGCGCATCCTGGAGCCTCTGCCCGAGGGCCGAGGCCGAGGCGCCGAGCACGACGAAGACGAAGCTCAGGCCGAGGAAGAAGGCCAGCGAGGTGAACAGCACCGACCGGGTGGCGTTGCGATCCCGCCTCTCCTGCTGCATGTCGGCGATGGAGACGCCGGACATGAAGCTCAGGTAGGCGGGCACCAGCGGCAACACGCAGGGCGAGATGAAGGAGGCGAAACCCGCCACGAAAGCCGTGAGAAGAGCGATCTGAGTCTGTTCCATGCCTGCGGCTTCTCCTTGTGCGGCCGTTTCCGGTTTCGCCGGACCGGCCCTGGCGCGGCCGGGCGGCCGGCAGGGCCGCGTTTCCTACGGTGAGACTGGGACATAATTTAGGGGCCGGGCCCCGTTTGGCAAACCCGGAGGGCCGGGGACCCGGCCACGCGCCCGTTTACTGCAGGTGCTTCTCCTTGTGATGATCGACGTCGTAGATTCTCATGGGTATGCCGTCGCTCTCGGTCAGCACCTCGGGAACCCCGTCGCCGTCGATGTCGACGAGCTCGATGCGGCTGCCGAAGACCTCGTCCTCCCACTCGACCTCTCCGCTGCGGGAATCGACGACCTGCCCGGTGCTCAGGATAATCTCATTGCGCCGATCCCCATCCACGTCGCCGCACATCATGCGGGTGGCCTCGTACTCCTGCAGGCTGGTCCACTCGCGGTTGAAGCTGAGACCGTCCAGGTAGCAGAGGCGTTTGTCGGCGTTGATGATGATCTCGGTCTGGGGATCGTCGTCCACGTTGCCGAAGGTGTAGGTGTTGATCTCCTGGAAGTCGCTCGTCAGGCTCTCGAACTTCGGCTCGAAGGTGACCGCATCCCACACGTAGAACATGCCGGCGCTGGTGCTGGCCGTGAAGGCGTCGTCATAGCTATCCCCGTCCAGATCGGCCACCTTCACCTCTTTCACCGTACCGTCGAGCTGCTTGCTCTCCCAGAGCTGCTCGCTCTTGTCGTGCGTCAGGTGGAACAGATGAACCAGTCCGTAGCGATCGCCCAGCACCACGCACATGCCGACCCCGCCCTCCGGCGGGTCCAGCAGCGCGAGATGGTCGAGACGGTGGGCCGCCACGCTGAGAGACTGGAACTCGAAGTAGCTCAGATCCTGGTCGGCCGCGGCCGCGGGCGCCGCCGCCGCCACGAGAAGGAGTCCCAGCAGGACTGCTACCCCGCAGGAAACCAGGCTGTCCTGCCGCCGCACCCCCGGGACTGCCGGGCAGCGGCCGGAGCCCGGATGCCCGGTAGGGGTGCCAGGAATTGGACGCATGATAGCTCACCTCTTGGTTTGGGCCCGGTGAGCCGGGCCCGCTGGAGGACAGGGCAGGGGCATTCGGCGTAAACACCGGCCAGTCTACCGGAATTCCCACTCCGCGACAATGAGGCAGGCCGCGGGGCCGGACCGGGGCTGCCGACGTTGAACAGTGCCGTTCACCAGGGGACGGGGATGCCGACGCCGAGCTGGGCGGTCCAGCCGGAGAAGTCGTGGCCGTTGTGCCGATAGCGCCGCCACTGGCCCTTGGCGGCGATCACCCAGCCCGGGCCGGGGCTGATCTCGTAGCCGGCCTCCATGAGCATGGAGAACCAGGTCTCGCTGTTGCTGGCGCCGCTCTCGTTCGGGAACGTGATCTCGGTCCCGCCGATCCCCAGGCCCACGAAGGGCGAGGCCCCCTGGGCGTGCAGGCGCATGTCGTCCGCGTAGAAGCGCAGCACGAAGTCCCCGGAGAGCAGCCGCCGCTCCTCGTCGACGGAGCGGTACTCCGCCTGCAGGACCATCGCCGCGTTCCAGTCGTAGAGCATGCCCAGGAAGTCCGCCGCCGCCAGGGGACGGAAGATGAGCGTGGCCCCGTAGCCCTGCCGGAAGAGGTCGTACTTCTTGGTGCCGCCCACGGAGATCGTGCCCGCCAGGAAGATGGGGCCGGGCCCCAGGGGCCGCCCGATGGCCGAGCGCGGCCGGGAAGAAGCGCGGGCGGGGCGGGGTCCGTCGAGCCAGCCGGGGCCGGCGGACAGACTGCCGGCCAGGGTCCAGAGGAAGACGATCCAGACCGGCAGAGATCCCGGGCGGAGGCGCGTACGGGCCGGCCGGCGACTCCGGGCGGCAGCGGGCTGGATCCGGGAACGGGGCAAGGGCGTCTCCTTCCGGGTGGCCGGCACCGCCGGAACGTGCAAGCCCGATGCCAGGGAACGTTGCATGTTTTTCGTTGCAAGACAATGACTTACAGAATAGGATTCCGGTGCGCCACCCCGGCCTTCTCTTTCCGGCGCCGGGGCTGGCTCGTTCTCGACCATGGAGCGGGGCATGAGCGACGTGCAGGATGGCCGTGAGCCCGGAGCAGCCGCGGAGGACGGCTACCAGACCCTGGCCGGTTCCGGACAGGCCGCGCTCAAGGTGCAGCGGTCCCGCTTCCTGGCCACGGCCGCACCCGCGCCGAGCCTGGCGGAAGCCCGCCGCCTGGTGGCCGAGCTGGCGGATCAGCATCACGACGCCCGGCACGTCTGCTTCGCCTGGCGGGGCGGCCACGGAGCGGGACTGCAAGAAGTGCGGCACGATGCCGGCGAGCCCTCCGGCACCGCCGGCGAGCCGATCCTGGCCGCCCTGCGCGGCGCGAGCCTCTCCGATGCGGTGGTGGTCGTCGTGCGGTACTTCGGGGGCGTGAAGCTGGGCACCGGCGGCCTGGCGCGGGCCTACGGCGAGGTCGCGGCCGCCGCGCTGGCCGCGGCCGCCCGGCGCACGGTGATACCGGGAGGCGAGCTGGAGCTGGACTTCCCCTACGCCTGGCAGAAGACGCTGACCCACCTGGTGTCCCACCACGGCGGCCGGACCCTCGACCAGAGGTACGCGGCCGAGGTGCACTGGCGCGTCTGGCTGCCGGACCGGGAACTCGAGGCGTTCAGGCGGGAGGTCCGGGAGGCGACCGCCGATGCGGTCCAGACAAAGGCTCCGGCCGCTGAGCCGGAGCCTTGAATGCCGAGCGGAGCTGTTGAGGGGCGAGATCAGCTGGCGCGGTCCAGCTCGGCATAGTCGCGCATGTAACGGAAGGCCTTGGAGGTGCGGATCTTGTCGAAGGCCTCCTCCTTGATCTGGCGGATGCGCTCGCGCGTCAGACCCATGATCTGACCGATCTCCTCCAGCGTCATCTCCTTGTCCGTTCCCAGCCCGTAGTAGAGCCGCAGAACGAGCGCCTCCCGCTCCTTAAGGTCCCGCAGCATGCGCTCGACGCTGTCGTGCAGGTCGCTCTCCAGGACGCCGGAGTCCGGGCCCTGGCTGCGGGTGTCCTCGAGGAAGTCCAGGTAGGTGGAGTCCTCGTCGTTGCCCACGAAGTCGTCGAGGAAGAAGTTGTCCTGCATCAACGGCAGGGTGTCCTTCACCTCGTCGATGGAGAGATTCAGTCGGGCGGCGATCTCCTCGGGCTCCGGCTTGCGGCGCAGGTTCTGCTGCAGCTCGCTGGTCGCCTTCTTGATCTGGTTCAGGACGCGCGCCCGGTTCAGGGGCATGCGTACGATCTTGGAGTGATTCGCCAGCGCGGCGAGAATCGATTGCCGGATCCACCAGACGGCGTATGAGATGAACTTGTACCCGCGGGTCTCGTCGAAGCGCTGAGCCGCCTTGAGCAGCCCAAGGTTGCCCTCGTTGATCAGGTCCTCGAGGGGCACGCCGTAATGGGCGTACTCCTTGGCGATGGAGACCACGAAGCGCAGGTTCGCCTTGACGAGCCGGTGCAGGGCCTGGCTGTCTTCCCGGTGGATCCCGCGCGCGAGCTCACACTCCTCCTCGCGTGTGAGCAGCGGGTAGGCCTTGACTTCCTGGAAGTACAGATCCAGGTTGCTCATCAGCTTGGCGCCGGAATTGAACTGCTTCTCGGAGTGCTTGCGTGCCATCTGGCCATCCTCTCTAGCCCACTGGCCCCTCGATGAGGCCGATTAATTCCTTGAATCCGACACACCATTTACAAGACCCATACCAGACCGGTCGGTATCTCCCGCCAAACGTCTCTTGTATTAATCAATTGTAAATAAAATAGTTCCAAAATAAGACTGAACTAGGTTTGTCTATGATTGCGATGGTCGCGGGACCGGTTTTGACAAAATGTCAAAACAGGGCCGCTGGAAGGAGCCATCCTGTCAGCGCGGCGAAAGCGCCACGGGGCGGCGGGTAGAAGCCGACCGGCGCGGCCGCGGACGGCTCAGTAGGTGACCTGCACGCGGTACTCCAGGACCGTCTCGCCATGCGCCTTGACCGGCAGGTCGAAGCGGATCTCGTTGGCACTGACCTGCGTGGAGGCGAAGTTCGACTTCACGATGCGCCAGTCGCCGCCCACGTTCTCGAGCACCTCCACCACCACGTCCTCGTCCTTGTGGTTGCGGAGGGTGATCTTGAACTCGGACTCGTAGACGCGATCGCTGATGCGCTGGAAATCGCTGCGGACGCGCTCGGCGGTCAGGTCGAAGGCGGCCCCCACCTCGAGCTCGACCTCCTCGTCCCGGGGCGTGTGATCGATGCGGTCCTCCCCCAGGAGCTGCCGGCTGCCGCTCTCCGCCTCGCCGTAGACCCGGAACACGCCGGCGGGCAGGGGCACGCCGAGCTGGTTGTCGGTCTCGTTCCGGAAGGCGTAGAACACGCGCACCTTCTCCTGGCTCTCCCGGCTGCCGCCGCCCCGGAAGTAACCCGGACTGGAGGTGAGCCGGTAGCGCCGCGCCACCTTGATCTGATGGGCCTCGAAGAGCGAGACCTGCTTGATCTGGGCGTTCTTGAGGGTCGTCCGCCCTGGTAGGGTGTAGAGGTGGTAGTCGTAGAGCGGCTCCTCGGTGACGCCGCCGGCCTCGGTCTTGGCGGCGTACAATAGGGGCTGGGTCTCGGGCCGCGGGTTCGGGGGCGGCGCCAGGTGGATCTCGCCGGCCACGAGCATCAGGCGGGCGTCCGCGAAGCTGGTTCCGCAGCGGTTGTCCAGGGAGACCCAGGCCTGCAGATCGGCCCGCTCGCCCGAGCGATCCAGCTGGAGCACGTAGTCCGCCGACCAGGAGACGCCTCGGGTCAGGTAGGACGCCTCGATCTCGGCGCCGCCGCTGCGCTGCGTGCGCGCTCGCCAGACCAGGGTGGGCCGGGCGCGCAGGTTCTCGGGCAACGCGGGCAGGGCGATGCGTCCGGGGACCTCGAAGACAATCTCGCCTCCGACCTCGAACACCGGCCCGGCCGACATCCCTAACAGCTTGCCCGTGATGCGCCCGCCGTCCTCCTGGATCCAGGCCACCTCACGGCCCACGTACTTCTCGAGGATCTTGTCCTTCGACATCAGATCGAACTCGTAGTTCTGCTCGAGCAGCTGCAGCCCGGTGCGCCCGGTCGCTTCCACCACCAGCGAGGTGGGCTCGATCTCCGACGGCACGTCGCGGAACTCGAGGGCGAAGGCGCCCGCGGGCAGGTCGGCCTGCCGCACCTCCCGGACCAGGGCCAGCTGCGAATTGTAGACCGTGACGTCCAGCTCGCGACGAGCGTTCGCCTCGGAGATCACCAGGGACTCCGCCGCCGAGCATGCGCCGGCCGCCAGCAGGCTGCAGCCCAGCAGCATGCCGGTCAGGTCGCGGCATCGCTTCCATTCGCCTCGTTTCCGTTGAGCAGACATGGCTTTTCCTCGCTTGTCGGGGATCCGCAGACAGCGCTAAAGAGCTTCCGGCCGCCGTCGATTCATCCTATGACATCATGCCGAGCGGCATTGCCGGCAAATTCGCGATGACCGGCGCCAAGCGCCCGTCACCTGGCAGAATACCCGTGCCACCGCCCGCGCGCCGGCCGGAGCCCGCGGACCGGGGACCTGGGGGAGGCTGTGAATGAGCAACACCGTCCTCATCGCGGATGACGCCGAGTTCATGCGGGCGATGCTCAGGGAGATCCTCGACGACATGGGTCTGAAGACCGTGGGCGAGGCCGGCGACGGCAGCGAGGCGGTCGCGCTCTTCCGCCACCTGAAGCCCGACCTGGTGGCCCTGGACATCACCATGCCGGGCATGGACGGCATCGCCGCGCTGAAGACCATCCTCGCCGAGAATCCCTCCGCCCTGGTCGTCATGATCACGGCCCTGGGTCAGAAGGAGAAGGTCCTGGAGTCCATCCAGGCCGGGGCGCGCGACTTCATCGTCAAGCCCTTCGACCATGAACGCGTCCAGGCCACCCTCGGACGCCTCCTCGAGCCGATCGCTCCCTGAAAGCATGGCCTGCGACGGCGCGGGGGGCGATGTCGTCCCCAGGACGAGAACCACCACCAGGCCCAGGACCAGGCAGTAGAAGCCGAACTTCCAGAAGTGTCGCTGCACCACTGCCAGCGCCGTCAGGCGGATGGCGAGCAATCCCACGGCGAAGGCCACGAGCGCCGCCACCAGGGCCCCGGCAACGCCGCCCTCCGCCGGCCGCTCCCCCTTGACCAGCTCCAGCAGCAGGGCTCCGCCGATGGCCGGAACCGAGAGCAGGAAGCTGAACCGCGCCGCCTCCGCGCGGGGCAGACCGGCCCACAGGGAGGCGGCGATGGTGGATCCCGAGCGGCTGATGCCGGGCGTGATGGCCAGGGCCTGCGCGCAGCCGATCAGCAGGGCCCGACCGGCTGCCGGCGCCCGTGGCTGCCAGGCGCCGTCGTCGTCCCGGCGCGCCGTACCGGTGAAGCGGGCGGAGAAGAGCACGAACGCGGTGACCAGCAGGGCGATGCCGGTGCCCAGCGGGTTGCTGAAGAGCCGCTCGATCAGATCGCCCGCCAGCAGCGCCGCGACGACGGCCGGCAGGGTCGCCAGCAGCAGGCTTCCCAGGTAGCGCAGCGCCGGCAGGTCCAGCTGCAGCAGCCTGAGAATCTCCCGCCGGTAGACCATCAGGACCGAACCAAGCGTGCCGCAGTGCAGCAGGACGACCAGGAAGAGGTTCCCCTCCCGGACGCCGAACACGTGCTGCAGCAGCACCAGGTGACCCGAGCTGCTTACGGGCAGGAACTCGGTGAGCCCCTGCGCCACCGCGAGGGTCAGCATCTGCAGCCATGTCACGCGCAGTCTCCGTTCGTTGAACCGAAGGTCAGACGACCAGGCCCCAGAGCAGCCCCAGGCCGCAGAAGGCGCCGAGCTTCAGCAGGGAACCCGCCAGATGCCGGTGGCGCCGGCGGCCGGCGGGCAGGCTCAGCAGGGCCGCCGCCAGGCAAAGCACGAAGCCGGCTCCCGCGATCCTGCCCCAGCCCACCAGCGGCTCCCGCATGACGGTCAGGGCGGCGACGGCCGCAAGCGGAAGGGCCAGCAGGACCGCCCTTCTTGCCAGATCCCCGCTGCCGGCCAGGCTGCGGTAACCGGCGAACATATCACCGGGGGCATCCTCCAGGCCCTTCACGTACTCCCGGAACAAGATGAAGTAAAACACCATGATGAAAAGGGTTGCATCGAGAATGTCGAGGCCGTTCAGGGCGGCTCCCGGCAGGTAGCAGCTGGCGATGACGCCGGCCGTCCAGAGCGGTCCCCGCCAGCCCCGCCCCTTGGCGAGCAGGGAGTAGCCGGGTCCCGCCGCGGCCCAGAAGAGGTACCAAGGCCACCACTGCGGAAGCGTCAGGCCGCCCAGCAGGGCGCCGCCCGTCAGGCTCGCGAGGAAGGCCCGGCGCGCCGCCGGCAGCGAGAGCCTCCGGCTGGGCAGGGGGCGTCGCGGCCGGTTCGTGCGGTCGGCCGTCAGGTCGACGATGTCGTTGGCCAGGTGAGCGGCCGCGGCCAGCAGGAGGATCACCAGAACGAGGCTCGCGGCGCGCGCCGGCTCCAGCGTCGCGCCGCCGTGCCACAGACCGGCCAGGGCGAGCAAGGCGCAGGCCAGGCCGTTGTGCAGGCGCATCGCCTGCAGGAGGGCGACGGCGCGCGAAGCCGCGGCATGCCGCACCGTGCGGATCATCAGGCTTCGCCGGTCCGGTGCTGGCGGTCCTCCGTCGCGGCGCGGGCGCGCTGGTAATGCTGCCGCGCCTCCTGGGGCAGCCGCAGGGCGTCGTAGGTCAGCGCCAGCTGGTAGTGCACGCGTCCGTCCTCGGGAAGGGATTCGAGCGCCCGCTGCAGCGAGGTGAGGGCCTCGGCGTAGCGGCCCAGCTTGTGCAGGCAGGTCCCCACGTAGAAATGCACGCGCACCAGACGGGTGTCCAGGTGGTAGGACTGGCGGAAGCGGGCGATCGCCTCGCGATACAGGCCCTTCTTCATGAGACAGAGGCCGGCGAAGTAGTGGCCGAGTGGATAGTCGCTGGCCAGCCGCACGCTGGTGTCGAAGGCGGCGAGGGCCTGCTCGTAATCCTCGACCGCGAAGTGGACCAGCCCCAGATTGTGATAGCCCTCGGCGTCGGGAGCGGCGGCGATGGCAGCCTGGAAGGCGCGCACGGCTTCCTCGGTGCGCCCTTCCTCGGCATAGATGGCGCCCAGGTTGTGGTGGGCCTCGGCGTTGGCGGGATCGACCAGGATGGCCCGCTGGTAGTAACGCATGGCCTCTTCGCGCTGGCCCAGGCGGTCGAGCGTCACCCCCAGGTTGGTCAGGTACTTGGCCTCGCGGGGCTCCCGCTGCACCGCCTGCCGGAAGGCCTCGTCGGCCTCCGCCAGCCGTCCCATCTTGCGGCAGACGCATCCCAGGCGGTAGTACCATTCCGGCGCGACCGGCTCCGGATCCATCAGGGCCTTCAGGTACGCCTCGTACGCTGCGCCGAGGTCGCCTTCGCGCTCGGCGCTCTGGCCGCGGGCGAACCACTCGGCAGGCTGGATCCGCCGCCTGTCATCGGCAGAGGCTGGCGTGTCAGGGCTGGACATGGGCGCAATTTAAACCAGACCCCAGGAGCGGTCAACGGGGCAGTCCGGGGGCGGGGGGCTCAGCCCAGCATCGAGTCGCCCTCGTCGATGGCGATCTCGAGCACGATGCGGGCGGACCCGAAGCGCTCCAGCATCCGCTTGGGGATCTTCACGGGGACGACGATGGGCGGGCGCAGGTCGTCGAAGAAGAGGCCGCTGCGGTTCTCGGCGACGATCTGCAGCTGCGAGGCTGCCGTCTGGGCGCTGCCCGCGGCCGGCGCGGCGGCAGCCTGGAGGTCCACGGAGGGCGCGGAGGGAGGCGGAGCGGGGGCGGGCTCGGGCTCGCTGCTCTCCTCGTCCTCCTCGATCTGCATCAGCCGGCTGATGGTCAGGCTCAGGATGGCCTTCAGGGTCTCCTTGACCCCCTCTCCCTGCGTGGCGCTGGCCGGAAAGGAGAGCAGGCCCCAGGGATTCAGCAGGCTCTCGAGCCGGTCCACGGGCAGGCAGCCTTCCTGCTCCCGCGCATTGTACTGGATCACCAGCGGCAGGGAGGTGATATCCAGCCCCCAGCTGTCCAGGTAGGCCTTCATGGCTTCCATGGAGCTGAGGCTCTGATCCAGGCTGTCGGCCGAGGAGTGGGCGACGAACACGACCCCGTCGAAGGGGAAAGGCTTTCCGGCCTTGCCGGGATTGTAGGTCTCGCGGCCGGTGTCGAGAGCCTGCACGAGCACGGTCCAGTCGCCATCCCGGCCGTAGTGCAGGCGGAAAGCCAGCTGCCGCTCCGGATCCTGGCTCGCCAGGGCCAGCCGGTCCTGCGGCGGCAGGGCCTCGGCGATTTTGCGCAGATTGTCGCGCTTGCCGGTCCTGGCCGGCCCGTAGTAGAGCAGGCGACAGGTCCGGGTTGCGGTCTGGGACTGGCTGGACACTGGCCCTCCTTCGGCGCCGGGCGTCGCACTGCCGCGCGACCATTGCAACATTCATGCCACCACTTCGATGTTGATTCGCTTACCTCGCAATCAGTTAGGAGAATCTCGGGCGCTCCGGGCGGCGAGGCAGGCATTTTGCTTGGCGGCTCCGCAAAGGAACACGACGCCCGCCTGCTGCGAGCCGGGGGCCAGGGGATGCGGGAAGCGGAGGGCGCTCCGGGCACCGGGGGTGCACGGCGCGGGGCCTCAACAGGGAGTGGGGCAAGGATGGCCATCAGCAACACGGACCAGATACTCAAGACCATGTACGCCAGGCTGCTGCAGCTCGAGATCGAACCGAGCATGATCGAGAAGCTGGTCTCGGTCGTGGACAGCGTCATGGAACGGCTGGGCGGCAACATCGATCTCGACAGCGTGCAGGGGCAGAACACCTTCCGGGCTCTGATGTGCTCGATGATCGTGCACGGCTGGGGCAACGGCATGCATCCCTTTCACAATCCCAGCGCCAACCTGGAAGGGGAGCCCGTCGAGGTGCGCGTGAGCAAGGACATCCTGATGCAGATGGAGGATCTGAAGTCCCTGCGCTACATCAAGAAGGACAAGGAGGGACGGGTGAAGAAGGCGCTCTTCGAACCGGACCAGAACAGCCGCGTGCGCCAGCAGATCGAGGACATCCTGGACGAGGTCAGCCGCAGCAAGCGGCAAGACTGAGGCGAACAGATCCCCCCACCCCCGCAAGCGCGCACCGTGGCTGCTCCCCTCGCAGGGATCGACCACGGTGCTTCGTGTGCGGCGCGAGGGGGCCGCAGCGCCTCAGAAGACCTTCTGTCCCTCGGCCAGGATCTCGTTCAGGGCGTCCCGGAAATGCGTCGTGCTGTTGGCGACCTCCGGGGTCACCTTCTCCTTGTACAGCTCCCAGGACTTCTTGATCTCGGCCCCCAGGGCCTCCAGGAGGTTGCCCTCGGCCAGCGCCTTGTCGCGTGCGTCCCGGTTGTACACCAGGATGTCGGAGACCAGCGCCCGGGCCAGCATCTCGGCCTTGTCGCGGCGGCGGCCCCTCTTGCCGGCCTCTCCGCTCTCGCCCTCCTCGAGCGCGGCCGCGGGGCTGGGCTCCACCTTGGCCGCGACTGGCGGCTTGGCGGGAGAATCGAGCACGCTCGGGGCCGCCGGGGCGGCCTCGGCCTCGGTGGACAGGCTCGCCGCTCCCCGCACCAGGTTGAGATTCTCCCGGGAATGCTCGAGGACGAGCGAGTCGGCGGGCGATTCGGGCTTGCCGACCTGAGTGCCATCCAGCAGGAAGACGGCCTTGCAGCGCGGGCAACGCACGCGGATGAGCCGTCGCGGCACTTTCGGGTCCTCCAGCCGGTAGCGGGTCTGGCAGCCTGTGCAGGTGGTGATCATGCCCCTCTCCTCCTCCGGTTATCTTACGTGGAAGCGCGCCGCTCGCCAGCCCGCCGGGGCCGGGCTTCAGGCCCGGTCCCCGACCGCTTCCGTGACGTCCTCTTCCTTATCGGTGCAAAACGCGAAGCTCTTGACATCCTCTTTGAACTCGCTCTGCACGGCCTCCAGCAGGCCGGGCAGGTCCTCGATCGTCCAGCGCAGGCCCTGCCAGCCCTCGGCGGACACGACAGGCACCCGGCTGAGGCAGGGTCCCCCGAGCTCCAGCGCGTGGGCCACCGCATCAGCCGCCTGGACCGCCTGGCACGGGCCGTGCCAGCCGGTCGCCTGCTCCGGTGCGTGGTGGGACGCGATGACCTCCACGTACTGCCGCGGCAGCCGCCAGTGCTGGGCGATCATCCTCCCCAGCCGGGTGTGCGGTGTGCCGAGCCGGGCACGCTCGGCCTCGCCGAAAGTCAGGCCGGCGCTCTCGGCGATCGCCCAGGTCCGCTCCAGCTCCCCGGGGGCGTGCTGGAGCCAGAAGAGCTTCCCGATGTCGTGCAGCAGGCCGGCCAGGAACAGCTCCTCCGCCGGCACGCCGCCCAGGTGCTGGCCCACCACCCGCGCCGCGCTGCCCACGGCGATCGCGTGGTGCCAGAGCCTCGCGGCGGCGCGGCGACCTTCCACGCCCGCGAAGACCGTCAGCACCGAGCTCATCAGGCAGAGGTCCCGGATCTCCTGCAGCCCGAGCAGGCTGACCGCCGCGGTGACCGTGGTGACCGGCTCCGGGCGACAGTAGAGGGCGGAGTTGGCGGCCCGCAGCAAGGCGGAGGCGAAGGCGGGATCGCCGCCGACCACGTGCGCCACGTCCGCGGCCGAGGCCTGGGGATCGCGAATCACCGTCTCGACCTCGTGATAGATCGTCGGCAAGGTCGGCAGGCTCCGCACCTTCCGGGCCAGGTCGAGAACCTGCGCCGGGGGCTCGGTGGGCGGCGGAGGCGGAGACGCCGCGGCCGGCGGTTGCCAGGCCCCGTACTCCGTCGCCTCCCACAGCTTTTCCTCGACGGCCACCTCGCGCAGGGCCGCCATCCAGGGCAGGCCGGAGACGTCGCCGAAGCGGTAGGCCTCGCGCTCGTCGACGATCCGTCGCCGCTCGGGATCGTCGGGGCGCTCCGGCGGCCTCGCCGCGCTCCGCACCCAGACGCTCCCGACGCCGCGGGAGCGCAGCATGCGGATGAGCCGCTCGTTCAGCTCGACGTCCTGCCGTACAAGCACGATGTTGGCGCCCAGGGTGACCGGTCGCGCAAGGACCAGGCCGGGCACCAGATCACCGACGGAATACCTGGTGACGGACACGGTCCCTTCCTTCGGCAAGTGGTGTTCCTGCCCTCCTCTTCGACTGCCGAAAAGGAGCCTTTAGCGGAGGGGGGCGGGCGGCGGTGCGCGGCGGTTCAGCCGGCGGCCGCCAGGGGCAGCAGGTGATGGAAGCTGGTCTGCAGGGCCCGGCGCAGCTCGAGATGGTCGGGCGCGGCGAGCTGCGGATCCGCGGCCAGGAGCGCCTCGGCATCGGTCGCGCACAGCTTCACCATCGCCGCGTCGCGGAGAGGGTTGGCCAGGTAGAAGCCGGGAGCGCCGTGCTGCCGCACGCCCCAGACGTCGCCGGGACCGCGCCGCCGCAGGTCCTCCTCGGCGAGGGCGAAACCATCGTTGTGGGTCGCGAAGTAGCGCAGGCGCTCGAGCGTCTCGGGCGGCAGCCAGCGGTCGAGCAGCAGGTAGCAGCAGGAGGTCTGGCCGGCCCGCCGCCCGATGCGTCCGCGCAGCTGGTGGAGCTGGGCCAGACCGAAGCGCTCGGGATGGTGGATGATCATGACCGTGGCGTTGGGGACGTCCAGCCCCACCTCGACGACCGTGGTGGCCACGAGCAGATCGAGACGACCCCCGGCGAAGTCGGCCATGATGGCCTGCTTCTCCCGGGGCCGCAGGCGTCCGTGCAGCAGCGCCAGGCGGCGGTTGCGGAGGGCTCCCTGCGCCAGGCGCTCGTACTCCACGGTGGCGGCCTTCAGGTCCTGGCCCTCCGTCTCCTCGATCACCGGGTAGATCACGTAGCCCTGATGGCCGGCCGCCAGATGGCCCTCCACCTCGTCCAGCACGCGGGATTCCTCGCTCTCGGGGACCACCTGCGTGGCCACCGGCACGCGCCCCGCCGGCAGCTCGTCCAGCACGGAGAGGTCCAGGTCCCCGTAGAGGGTCAGCGAGAGGCTGCGGGGGATCGGCGTGGCGCTCATCACCAGCACGTGCGACAGCAGGTCCTCGTCGGCCCGCGCCGCCCGTCCCCGTTGCAGCACGCCGAAGCGGTGCTGCTCGTCGACGACCGCGAGCGCCAGTCTGGGCACCTGCACGGCATCCTGGATCAGGGCGTGGGTCCCCACCAGCAGGTCGATTTCTCCCTTGCCGAGGCCGGTGAGGATCGCGCGCCGCTCGGCGGCCGGCGTGGCGCCGGTCAGGGTGGCGACGCTCACGCCCAGGGGGGCGACGAGGTCCCCGCACGTCCGTCCGTGCTGCTGGGCCAGCACCTCGGTCGGAGCCATGATGACCGCCTGGTAGCCCTGCTCGATGACGAAGAGCGCGGCGATGAGGGCCACCAGCGTCTTGCCCGCACCCACGTCGCCCTGCAGAAGGCGATGCATGACGCCGCCGGACCTGAGGTCGGCCAGGATCTCGGCCAGCACTCGCCGCTGCGCCCGCGTCAGCTGGAAGGGGAGCGACTCGACCAGGCGCCGGGTCAGATCACCGGGCGGACCCAGCTGGATGCCGCGGGTCTGCCGGCGCCCCCGCCGCCGCAGGGCCATGGCCAGCTGGATGCTGAAGATCTCCTCGTAGATGAGCCGCTGCCGGGCGGCCTCCAGCTCCTGATGGCTGCCGGGAAAGTGGATCCGCCACAGGGCCTCCGTCCGACCGCAGAGATCGCGCCGTGCCCGCAGCGCGGCCGGCAACGTCTCGGGCAGCTGGGGGGCCAGCGCCTGCAGCGTGGCGTGGATCAGGCGGCGCAGCCAGTGCTGGCCGATGCCCTGCGTGAGGGAGTACTGCGGCACCAAACGGCCCGTGTCCAGCGCATCCCGCTCACCGGCGAGGATCTCGAAGTCCGGATGCACGAGCTGCCGGCGGCCCGCATGGGACTGGACCACCCCGCTGCACATGATCCGCGTGCCGGCGCGGAACTGCCGGAGCAGGTAGGACTGATTGAACCAGACGCAGAAGAGGGTGCCGGTCGCGTCGGCGATGGCCACGGTCTGCAGGCTGCCGCCACGGCGCGTGCGCCGCTCGCCGGAGGTCAGCACCTCGCCCAGGACGGTGACGTCCCGGCCCACGGCGGCCTGCCGGATGGGGACGACGGTGCTGCGATCGAAGTAACGGCGGGGATAGTGGACGAGCAGCTGGCTGACGGTCTCGATGCCCAGACGCGCCAGAGCGCGGGCGCGCACCGGGCCCACGGTCTTCAGGTACTGGACCGGCGAGTCCGCGGTGATCTCGCGCACCATGCTCCCGGCCCCCCCCACCGGTCAGCGCAGCCGCTTGAAGAAGTGGTACAGCCCTCGCGATTCGATGGGTCGACTGATCTGCTGGGGCTGCAGCGCCGCGATGGCCGAGCGCAGCGGCTCGACCATGTCCTGCGGCGCCACCCAGCCGATGTCGCCTCCCTGCGCCGCTGTCGGTCCCACGCTGAAGCGCGTCGCCAGGATGGCGAAATCGACGCCCCGGTTCAGCTCCTGCCGGACCAGACGGACGGCCACGGTATCCGGGGTGACGATGTGCAGCAGCTGCACCTTGCCCTTGACCTGGGCCTCCTCCACCTCGGACAGCCGCGCGCTCAGCCGGCGCCGCCACGCCTCCAGCTGCGGCACGTTCTCCTTGTCGTGGGCGCGCAGAGTGTCGACGGTGGCCAGCGCCTCGGCATAGCGCCCCATCTTCTCCTGCAGCTGGCCGAGCACCAGCCGGGCCGCAGGCCAGTCCGGTTTGAGCGCCAGGGCCCGCCCGACCTCCGCCAGGGCCTCCTGCGATCGCTCCTGCTTGTCCAGGTGGATTCCGTAGTTGAAGTGCCCGATGGGATCCTCCGGGTCGAGGGTCAGGAAGCGCTGGAAATGGGTCTCGGCCTCCTCCACCTCCCCCAGCACCTCGAGCACGTTGGCCAGGTTGAACTGGTAGCTCGCCTGATCGGGATCCAGCTCCACGGCCTTGCGCAGGGCGGCCAGCGCCTCGAGATGCCGGTCGGCCGCGAAGAGCGCCTCGCCAAGCCCGCCGTAGCTCTTGGCGCTGGGCTCGAGCGCCACGGCCTGGCGGCAGACCTCCACCGCGGCCGCCGTATCGCCGGCCAGGATCGCCAGCTCGCCCGCGGACCTGAGCCCCTCCGCGCTCTCGCCCTCGCGAGCCAGGACCTCGCGCCAGTGGCGCAGGGCCTCGGCCCACATCCCCTTGCGCCTGGCCAGATCCGACAGCAGGCGGTGCAACCAGGCCTCGTCCACACCCTGGCGCTGGAGCTGCGTCAGCAAGCCGTAGGCCTTGGCATCCTCGCCCTGGTCCATGCTCAGCCGGGCCAGCGCTTCCAGCAGTCCCGGATGCTCTGGATTGAGGGCGATTCCCGCCTCCCATTCGCGCTGGGCACCCGGGTCGTCGCCGGCCGCGAGCAGAGCCCGGCCATACCAGTAATGGGCGTCCGCGGACCGGCCATCCGCGGCCACCGCGCGTCGGCCCCACTCCCGGGCTCCGGCGTCCTTTCGCTGGAGCGCGATCACGGTCAGGTAGATCAGCGGCTCGACCCGGTCTCCCGTCTCCTGGAGGCAGCGCTCGAGCAGGGGCTCCGCCCTGGCGAACTGCTGCTGGCGGAAGAGCCGGGCCCCCTCGACGCAAGCGCCCGTCTCGGCGCCGGCCGCCGCGGCGGGAGGCTCGTTCGCCGGCTGGGCGGCGCACCGCACGGCGGACGCGGCGAGCACCAAGAGGAGCGCCGCCGGGATCCCGCCGATCCTGCCGCCTGTTCTCATGACAATCATCTGTCAAGCCCGAGGTTCAGGGTGACGATACCGAAGGTACAGAACACAGCCCCCGGAGCCGGGTTCCCAGCGAAAGAGGCAGCCCCTGAGCGTTGGTGCCGGAGTAACATAGCAAGATGGACCACCGCGAGAAACCACGAATCATGATCATCGAGGATGATCCGGACCTGCGCCGGATCCTGAGCATCCAGCTCGGAGCCGAGGGTTACGTGGTGGTTCTGGCCGAGGACGGGGTGGCCGCCTGCGACATCCTGCAGGAGACGATCCCGGACTGCATCGTTCTGGACCTGATGATGCCCCGCATGGACGGCTTCTCCTTCTTGAAGCGGCTGCGCGCCATGAACCGCACCGCCAACATCCCGGCCATCGTCCTGACCGCTTCGCACGACTTGCGGCATCGCCGCAAGAGCGAGCAGTACCTCGCCGACATCTTCCTGAACAAGCCTTACGACGTGAAGCAGCTGATCGAGGCGATCGACCGGCTCTGCCGCGAGAACACGCCGGCCGGCTGAGATCCCGCGCACTGCTCGCGATCGTCGCGACCTCCGGCCCGCAGCAGGCGGCGCCGGATCGGGCGACGAGCGTGGAGGAGAGCGGCTCAGCCGATCCAGCGGCGGATGGGATCGAGCCAGAAGGCGGGCTGGAGCCAGGTCCAGCGCAGGTCCTGCGGGTGGAGTCGCCCCAGCCTGCTGATCAGGGGCTGCGCGGAGTCGACCCGATCCTGGCGGTGCAGCAGATAGACGAGGTGCGGCACGGTCTCGTCCGGCACCGTGGTCGGGGGCAGCCAGTCACCCGGGACCTGATCGCTCCCGGTCAGGTGCACCGCCGCCTGCGTCAGCATCTGGGCCAGGCTCTCGGTGGCGTAGCCCTCCTCGGCCAGCGCCGCCCCCTCGCGCCAGACCTCGGCCCATTGCCCCTGCAGGGCCTGCCGGCGGATTTCCAGAAAGCGCCAGGCGTCCTTCCAACTCCTGGACGGCGCGGCTCCCGCCCCGGCGGCCGGCGGCTGCCCGCGCGCCAGCGAGATCATGGCCTTCAGCAGCAGCGGGCGGTCGTCCGCCACACCCTCGGGGGCCGGCGGCCACTGCCCCAGCGCCCGCTCCGCCCGGTCGAGATCCCCCCAGCGGAGATGCAGGCTCACCAGGTAGCCCCGAAAGTCCGCCTCGGCGGGCCAGGCTCCCGCCAGGGAGGCCAGCAGGGGCGCGGCGACAGCCGGCCGCCCGGACAGGTCGGCGGCCGCGGCCTGGAGCAGCGTCGCCTTGGGAAAGGTGCCGGTCAGATCGCCCCAGGACGCCATCAGCTCGCCCACGGCTGTCAGGCGGCCCGTCAGCAGATCGAGAACACCCTGGAGGTAGGAGGCGAAGAGGTCCTCGTGGCTGTGACGACCCGGCCGGCCCGTCACCGCCGGACTGCTCAGCACCGACCGGGCCGACTCGAGTCGCCGTCCGTCGGCCAGGATCAGCGCCTTCAGGAGGGCCGCGGTGCGATAGCGGGGATTCAGCCGCAGGGCGTCGGCCACCTCGAGCTTCGCCGCCTCGACCTGGCCGGTCTGGAAGAGTGCGGCCGCCAGCTTGAGGTGATAGTCGGCGTAGCCGGGGTGCAGCCTCACCAGACTCCGCAGCTGATCGATCCCCTCCTCCCACCGGCCCGCGCGGCAGAGCGCCACCGCGTTGCCGATCGCCTCCTCCTCCGGGCGGCCGGATACGGCCTCGCGGAGGCGGTCCACGAGATCCGGCGGCAGATCCGCCTCGTCGTAGCCGCCGGGTTTGGCCAGATCCTGGATGAGTGGATGCTCCTGCCGCCGTCCCGTTTCCAGCAGCTTGTTGAGGCTCTCGGCGACCTCGCGCGGACGCGCCATCTGCAGCAGGGCGCCGGCCTCGAGCAGGCGTGCCTCGCAGTAGTCGGGATTGCTGCGCAGGGCATCACGGGCGCAGGCCAGCGCCTCGTCCCAGTCGCCGCTCAGACCCCGGGCCGCGCCCAGCAGGAACTTCAGGTCGGGATAGTCGTCGCCGCCGGCGATGGCCTCGGCGAACATCGGGGCCGCCCTGGCCGCCTGGCCGACGCGGAGCAGGCGCCGGCCCTCTCCCGTGAGCGCCTGACGCAGGTGGAAGTTGACGAGGGATGCACGCGGCGACTGCCGGCCCCCGCCCTGGGCCTGGCGGAGCAGGGCGATGGCCTCGGCGAAGCGGCCAGCCTCGTAGAGGGCGATCCCTTCGGTGTAGGGATCACCGGCAGCCCGGCCGAACAGCCTCTGGAAGAGGGCCATCTCAGTCCATGTACTTGCGCGTGTACGCCGGAATGCTCAGATCCTCCATGAACGCATCACTCCGGAATCCTCCCGCACTGCGCGCCTGCGGCCGCAGGGGCGCGGGACCCCCGCCGGGCAGCTCCTGCACCGTCGCGGGGGACAGGAAGCGGGAGATCAGGCGCTCCTCGCGCTCGGGGACGAAGTCGTCGTCGCCGCCGACCACGGCCGCCGGCCGGTACCCCGCCGCGGGAACCAGGAAATCCGGCTCCTCGCTCTCGTCCACCTCGTCGTCCCGCTCGTTCGCGGTCTCGCAGACGACCGCCGGCGGCTCGACCGGCTCCACGGCGTCGGGCTCGCCGGCCGACACGGCCTCGGCAGCCCTGGCGGGCGCCGGCGGTTCCTCCGGCAGGAAGGAACGCTCCTGGACGGGCGCGCTCCAGCCGATCCGGCTCTCGAAGCCCGTGGCGATCACCGTAACCTGCATGGTGTCGCCCAGGGACTCGTCGGTGCCGTACCCGAAGATGATGTGAGCCTGGCTGCCGGCCGCATCCTGGATGAGCGACATGGCCTCGCTGATCTCGGCGATGCCGATCTCGGCACCCAGCAGGTTCACCAGGACACCCTTGGCGCCATGGATCTCCACGTCCTCGAGCAGCGGTGAGCTGATGGCCGCCCGGGCCGCCGCCGCCGCCCGGCCCTCGCCCTCGGCGCGACCGGTGCCCATGAGCGCCACGCCCATGTCCTTCATCACGGTGCGCACGTCGGCGAAGTCCAGGTTGACGTGGTTCGGTCGCGAGATGATCTCGTAGATGCCGCGCGTGGCTTCGTAGAGCACGTTGTCCGCGATGCGGAACGCCTCCTTGACGGAGGTGCTCGGCGGGACGATCTCGAGCAACCGCTGATTGGGAATCACGATCAGGGTGTCGACGGATTCCTTGAGGGCCGCCACCCCCTCCTCCGCCTGCTGCAGGCGGACCGCGCCCTCGAAGAGAAACGGCTTGGTGACGATGCCGACGGTGAGAATGCCCAGCTCGCGCGCGATCCGCGCTGCGACGGGGGCCGCTCCCGTTCCGGTGCCCCCGCCCATGCCGGCGGTGATGAACACCATGTCGGAGCCGCGCAGGGAATCGCTGTAGGTTTCTTCGTCTTCCTCGATGGCCCGCCGGCCGATGCGGGGATCGCCGCCGGAACCGAGGCCGCGGGTCAACCGACAGCCGATCTGGAGAGCGTGATGGGCAAGGGATCCGCGGAGCGCCTGGGCGTCCGTGTTGACCGCGACGAACTCGACTCCACCCAGTCCCGCTTCGATCATGCGGTTGACGGCATTGCCTCCTGCACCGCCGATACCGATGACCTTGATGGTGGCTTGCTCCTGGTTCTCCTCCACAAACTCGAACATCATGACGACTGCCCCCCTCCTCCGTGAGATGGGTCTCTGCGGCTCCCTGGAGTCATGGAATGGGTATCACAATCTCCTGCCCGCGTCCAACATGTTTTCGCGGCGGCCGGAGAGCGGCCGCTCCCCTCCGTTTCGCGGCCGATCCAGCCATCCGCGCAGGCGCCGCCACAGGTGCTGGGTCTCCTCCGGAGGGGCCAGCGCGGGCCGGGCCGAGCCGGCCGCCCGCAGCGCCCACAGGCTGAGGCCCACGGCCGTGGACCACTGGCCGCCCGCAAGCTGATCCGAGCCTTCCAGTTCCGGAGGCAGGTCCCGACGGCTGACCGGCAGGCCGAAGACCTCCTCGCAGAGCCCGTCGGCGCCGAGGCAGCGGCTGCCGCCCCCGGTGAGCACCACGCCGCCGCCGAGGGCGGCCAGATCCCGCGCGTCGCCCACGGCCTGCTTCACCAGCACGTAGATCTCCTCCAGGCGCGGCTCCAGGATGGCCGCCACCAGCCCCGGGGTCTCCTCCGGCCGTTCCTCCTCGAAGAGGACGTCCGGCGAAGCTTCCTCCACGAGGCTGCGCAGCACGATGCCGCGCTCGCGCTTGATCCGCTCCGCGCGTTCCAGGTTGATGCGCAGTCCGTGCGCCAGGTCGCTCGTCAGGTGGCAGCCGCCCCAGGGCACCAGGCCGTTGCCCACGATGTGGCCGTCCCGGAACATGGCCCACTGGGTGGTGCGACCGCCGACGTCCAGCAGCAGCACGCCCTCCTCCTGGTCCGCGGGCGTCAGCAGGGCCGAGGCCGAGGCCAGGATGTCCACGGCGCGCCCGGCGACCTCGTAGCCCGCGACCCGGATGGCCTCCTCCACGTTGCGCACGACGCTGCGCGAACCGGTGATCAGGTGGGCCCGCACCTCGAGCTGGCTGCCGATGCGCCCGCGCGGATCGACGATGCCGCCGACGCGATCCACGGAGTACTCCACGGGATTGAGCGCCAGGATCCAGCTGTCGAACGGCACCGCGAGGCTGCGGGCCCTGTCCAGCACCGCGTCGAGGTCCCCCGACTCGATGGCGCGGGGACCCGGACCGATCTGGACCTGACCCCGCGCCCAGATCGAGCGCAGATGGGACCCGGAGATGTTGTGATAGAAGGCCGAGATGTCCACCTCGGCGGCCGCCTCGACCATGCGCACCAGACGCGCCAGCGCCCGGCTGCCCGTGCGCAGGTCCACGAAGTCGCCGTCCAGGAATCCCCCGGACGGGATCTCCCCGGAGCCGAGCACGCGCAAGCCGCCCTTCTCGGTGGTCTCGCTCACGAGGGCCCGGAAGGCGGTGGTCCCCAGATCGCACGCCACGATGAGCTGTCCGTTGATCATGCTCGCTCCTTCTCAGCTCGCTCCGTCTCAGGCTCGCTCCGTCTCAGGCTCGCGCGAGGATGCCGATGCGGCCGCGAAACCGCAGATCGACGACCGCCTCGCCGGCCAGGCGGTCCCGGGTCGCCATGTAGAGCTGCAGCCGCGCAGCGAACTCCTCGCGTCCCAGCAGGAGGCGCCCGCCCGCTTCACCGAGCTGGATGGTGTAGCCGTCCTCGTCCGCCAGGATGAAGTCCACCGGGCGCACGGTCTCGAGTCCCGAGGCGGAGATCGCGGCCACCAGCTCGAGCACGCCGGCGGCACCGGGTCCCGCCAGACGCCGCGCCGGCTGCCCCGGGACGGCGGCCAGATCACACCCGACCAGCACCGGCAGGCCACAGGGCGGCAGATGCGCGGGAAAGCTCACCACGCGACCATCGGCCAGCAGAACCAGCGCGTCGGAGGGGTCGGCCGCGGAACCGGTCCCGGCTGGGGCCACCACCAGGAGGGGCCGCCACTCCAGCAGCTCCACCTGCAGGGTCGCGGGCAGCCGCCGCACCACCCGCACGTCCCGGATCCAGGGCAGGGAGGCGATCCGCTGGCGCAGCGCCCCGGCGCGGTAGGTCCAGATGTTGTGGCCGAGCGCCCCGCGCAGGATCTCCTCCAGCGGAGCCCGCGCGGTGAAGCGGTAGGGTCCGGTTTCCACCCGCCCAACGGCGAACAGGGGGGCGGTCACCAGCCAGCGGGTCCCCAACCCCACCGCGGTCAGGATCAGGCCGAGCACCGCGATCCGCAGCAGCAGGAGCCGCCGCGAGCGCCGGCGGCGGTGCACCGCCAGGGGACGCCCGCTGCGGGTCGCGCTCTCACCGATGACCAGGACCTTGCTCGTCATGCCGTCCTCCGTGCGTCCAACTGCTCACAAATGCGGGGCACGAGGCGACCGATGTCGCCCGCGCCCAGGGTCAGCAGGAGATCCCCGGAGCGGACCTGGGTGGCCAGCCAGGCGGGGACGTCGTCCGGACCGGCCAGCAGCTCCACGCTCCGCCCCTTGTCCAGCAGGACCTCCGCGATCGACGCGCTGTCCACGTCCGGCAGCGGTTCCTCGCTGGCGGCGTAGATCGGCAGCAGACCCACCACGTCGGCCGTGGCCAGGGCGTCCCCGAACTCCCGCTGGAAGCGCGCCGTGCGCGTGTAGCGGTGGGGCTGGAACAGCACCACCACGCGTCGCGCGAAGCTGCGCGCCACCTGCAGCGTCGCGCTGATCTCGGTCGGATGGTGACCGTAATCGTCCATCACGAGGACCTCGCCGTGCTCGCCGTGCAGCTCGCAGCGGCGTCCGACGCCCCGGAATTCCTGCAGAGCCGCGGCGATGACGGGGAACGACAGGCCCAGCTCGAGCCCCACCGCGACCGCGGCGAGGGCGTTCTGCAGATTGTGCCGGCCCCGCAGTGGCAGATCGAGGCGGCCGAGGATCTCGCCGCGATGCTGGACCTCGGCGCCGACACCGCCGTTCTGCGCCGGGGGGGTCAGCGCATGGGCCCGCACCTCCGCCTCCGGCACCAGTCCGTAGGTGATCAGCTTGCGTTCGAGACGCGGCGCGAGCGTGCGCAGCTCCGGATCGTCCAGGCACAGGATGCAGGCGCCGTAGAAGGGCACGCGCTCGAGGAAGGCCGCGAAGGCCGCTCGCAGGTGCTCGAGATCGGGGTAGAAGTCCACGTGTTCCAGGTCCACGTTGGTGACCACGGCGATGGTGGGGGTCAGGCGCAGGAAGGTGCCGTCGCTCTCGTCCGCCTCGGCCACCAGGTACTCGCCGCCCCCGAGGATGGCGTTGGAGCCGGCGGCCAGCACCTTGCCGCCCACGATCACCGTCGGATCCAGGCCGCCGCCGGCCAGCACCGCGCCGGTCAGGGAGGTCGTGGTCGTCTTGCCATGGGATCCGGCCACCGCGATGCTGTACTTCAGGCGCATCAGCTCGGCCAGCATGTCGGCGCGCCGGATGACCGGGATGCGCTGCTGGCGAGCCGCCGCCAGCTCGGCGTTGGCGCCGGTCACCGCCGAGGAGTAGACCACCACGTCCGCTCCCGCCACCTGCTCGGCGGCGTGCCCGAGGTACACGGTCGCGCCCAGACGGGCCAGGCGGGCCGTGGTCGTCGTGGCGCGCAGATCGCTCCCGCTGACCTGGAAGCCGAGGTTCAGAAGGATCTCGGCGAGGCCGCTCATGCCGACGCCGCCGATGGCCACGAAGTGGATGTGGCGGGTGTTACGGAACATGATCCGTCTCCTCCGCGGCCGCACCGTTCCCGCCGGCCAGCCGGATCAGATCCTCCGCGATCCTGCGGGCCGCATCGGGAGCGCCGCGCGCCGCGGCCGCCTCGCCCATGGTTTCCAGCTTCCGACGATCGGCGGCCAGCGCGGCCACCGCGTCGGCCAGGGCCGGCCCGTCGCAGGCGGCGTCCTCCAGGACCACCGCCGCTCCGGCGGCCTCGCAATCGCGCCCGTTCTGCAGCTGATGATCGTCCGTGGCGTGCGGGAAGGGCACCAGAACCGCCGGCTTGCCGAGGGCGGACAGCTCCGCCAGGGTCATGGCCCCGGCCCGGCAGACGGCCAGATCGGCCCAGCGCAGGGCCTCCGGCATGTCGAACAGGTAGGCGTCGACGCGAACCCTGCCCGCGGGGAAATCCGCGAAGGCCGCCGCGACCTCGTCCCGCTCGGCGGGACCCGTCTGCAGCCAGATGGCCAGCTCGGGCCGGTCGCGCCAGCGGGCGGCGGCCTGACAGGCCGCGCGGTTCAGCGTGCGGGCGCCGCGGCTGCCGCCGAAGACGAGCAATCGCAGCTCGCGGCCCGGCGGGGACACCTGCCCGGCCGGAGGCGGCAGGCTCGGGTCCGTGGCCTTCTCCCCGGCCGCGCCGGCGGCCGCGCGCTCGCCCCGGGCCGTGAAGGCCGCCCGCACCGGATTGCCGGTCACCTGACAGTCGCGGCCGGGGAAATGCTCGGCGGCGGCCGCGAAGCCCAGGTAGATACGCCGGGACCAGCGCGCCAGCAGGCGGTTCGCCGAACCGGGGATCGCGTTCTGTTCCTGCAGGGCGCAAGGACGCCCCAGCAGGCGCGCCGCCGTCAGGGCCGGCGCGCTCACGTAGCCGCCGGTGCCCAGCAGCACGTCCGGCCGCCAGGCCATCAGCAGCTGCAGGCCGCGCACCACGCCGAGCACGAAGTTCACCACGAAACGCAGGCGCGCACCCATCCCCAGGCCCCGGAAACCGGAGGCCGGAAGCCGGTAAAGCCGGTAGCCGGCGCGGGGAACCAGCAGCGACTCCAGGCCGCTGCTGGTACCCGCGAAGCGCACGTCGCAGTGCGGGCGCAGCTCGCGCAGGGCCTCGGCCACCGCCAGGCCGGGATAGACGTGACCGCCCGTCCCGCCGCCCGCGATCAGCACCCGCAGGGGACGCTCCGGACCCGCCTTGCTCCCGCTCGTTCGCGCGCTCATCCGTCCTCGCGTTCCGTTCTCGTCTTCTCGGGCTCCGGAGCGCCGGCCGCTCAGGCCAGCCGCGCCAGCCGCGTCCGCCAGACCCGGTTGGCCCGGCCATGACGATCGATGCTCAGCAGGATACCCACCGCGGCCAGGTTCGTCACCAGCGCCGAGCCGCCGTAGCTGACGAAGGGCAGCGGCACGCCGATCACCGGGAACAGTCCCAGCACCATCGCGATGTTCGCTCCGAAGTACAGGAAGATCAGCGTCGTCAGACCGATGGCGGTCAGCCGCCCGAAGGGATCGCTCGCTCGGCGAGCGATGGCCAGGCCGCGCTGCACGAACAGCACGAACAGCGCCAGCATGAACAAGCTGCCCACGAGGCCCAGCTCCTCGCCCACCACCGCGAAGATGAAGTCGGTATGCGATTCCGGCAGGAACCAGAACCGCTGGTGACTGTTGCCCACGCCCACGCCGAGGATCCCGCCGGCGCCGATCCCGATCAGCGCCTGATGAACCTGGTAGCACAGGGTCTCGCCCAGCAGTCCGGCATACCAGCTCGCGACCCGGTGGGCGATCTTGTCCACCAGCAGCACGCCCAGCAGCACGCAGGCGCTCAGCGAGGTCATCAGGAAGCCGAGGACGCGCAGGGGCAATCCCGACACGAAGAGGATCGCCAGGGTGAGCAGGCCGATGACCAGCGCGTTGCCGTAGTTCGGCTGACCGATCAGGATCATCACCGTGAGCAAGGGGACCGCCAGCGCCAGGCCGAGGCGCCGCCGGTCGCCCGCGGACTCCCGCCCGCGGCTGGTCAGGCGCTCGGCCAAGAAGAGCACCAAGGCGATCTTGGTCAGTTCCAGGGGCTGTACCGGGAAGAGGCCGAAGTCGCACCAGCGGCGGCAGTTCGCCCGGAACAGCGCGCTCCACCGCCCCGCCAGCAGCACCGGCAGGGCCACGAGCAGGATCCCGCCGCCGGCCAGCGTCCAGTTGAGGAACCGCCCGCGCAGGCGGCGATAGTCCCAGTTAGCCAGCAGCAGCATAGCCGCCAGGCCGAGAGCCAGGCGCGCGAGGTGCTTGCCCAGGTAATGGGCATGGTCCCAGTCCCCGGCGGGCAGACGCGTCTTGAAGCTGCCGGCCCCGAAGACCATCACGCAGCCGAGCAGGCAGAGCAGGAACACGGCCAGCAGCAGGCCGCCGTCGTACTCCTCCAACCGCGGCAGGTAGCGTCGCAGCTGCCGGATCATCCCGCGCCCTCCTTGGCTGCACCCAGTGCCAGCGCGGCCCGGGCGAAGGCCTCGCCGCGCTCTTGGTAGTTGCGGAACATGTCGAAGCTCGCACAGGCCGGGCTGAGCAGGACCGTGCCGCCCGGCCGCGCCAGCTCGGCCCCCCGCGCCACCGCCTCCTCCAGCCGCGCCGCCGGCTCCACGGGCACGGCCCCCGCCAGGGCGCGCGCGATGGCGGGTCCCTCCTCGCCGATGACCAGCACGTGGGCGACCCGGGCCGCCACTTCCTCGCGCAGGGGCCGGTAGTCCTCGCCCTTGCCGCGCCCGCCGGCGATCAGCACCAGCGGCGGGGCGTGTCCGGCCAGACCGGCCCGGACGGCGGCCACGTTGGTGGCCTTGGAGTCGTCGACGAAGCGCACCCCGCCCAGGCGGGCCACGGTCTGCTGGCGGTGGGGCAGCCCGCGGAAGCTCCGCAGACCAGCGGCCAGCCCTGCCGCCGGCTCATCCGGCAGCCGCTCCGAAGCCAGCGCCAGCAGCGCCGCCACGGCCGCCGCGGCGTTGCACTCGTTCGCCTGGCCGTTCAGCGCCAGTTCCCCGCGGCGGATCAGGGCCCGCGGCGTGCCGTCCACGCGCAGCCAGAGCCGCTCTGCCTCCCAGAAGACCGCCGCTCCCTCCTCCCGCGCTCCGAAGAGCAGGGGAGAAGACGCCCAGCCGCGCGCCTCGGGGCAGCCGGTCCAGGTCACGAAGCGACCCCCTGGCGCCACCGCTTCGGCCAGGCGCCGCTTGGCCGCGTAGTACGCGGCCAGATCCGGATAGCGATCCAGGTGATCGGGAGCGAGGTTCAGCACGACGCCCACCCGCGGCCGGAAGTCGGCGATGGTCTCGAGCTGGAAGCTGCTCACCTCCAGCACCGCCAGGTCGTCCGCGCCCAGCCGGTCGGCCTCGAGGCTGAAGGGGCGCCCCACGTTGCCCAGGGCCAGGGCCCGCCGGCCGGCCGCCCGGGCCAGGTGGGCCGTCAGCTCGGTGACGGTGCTCTTGCCGTTGGTGCCGGTCACGGCCACCACGTCGCCGCCGAAGAAGCGGCTGGCCCACTCCAGCTCCCCCCGGACCGGGACCTCGCGGGCCAGCGCCGCCACCCGCGGATGATCCAGCGGCACGCCCGGGCTGAGGGCCACGCCGTCCAGCTTCGCCTGCGCCAGGAAGGACCAGTCGCCGGCGTGCAGCTCGTCGAACGCCTCGCCGGCGGACTCGGTCAATCCCTCGGCGCGCCAGCGCTCCTGCAGCGTGGCGGCATCGGCGTCGTCCACGCCGAGCACCCGCGCGCCGTGACGCCGCAGCAGCGAGCCCACCGCGCAGCCGCTGCGGGCCAGCCCCACCACGAGGAACGTCTTGCCGCGCACGTTGCCGATCATCGTCCCCTCCGCATCACTGCAGCTTGATGGTGCTCATGCTCAGCAGGAGGAGCAGGATGCCCACGATCCAGAAGCGAACCACGACCTGGGTCTCGGACCAGCCGCTCAGCTCGAAGTGATGATGCAGGGGAGCCATGCGAAAGACCCGCTTGCCGCCGCGCCACCGGAAGGACACCACCTGCAGCATGACCGAGATCGTCTCGACCACGAAGATGCCGCCGATGAAGATCAGCAGCAGCTCGCGCTTGAGCAGGATCGCCACGGTGCCGAGGGCCCCGCCCAGGGCCAGGCTGCCCGTGTCGCCCATGAAGATGCGTGCGGGGTGTGCGTTGTACCAGAGGAAGCCGAGCGCCGCGCCCACCACCGCTGCGCAGTAGATGGTCAGCTCCCCGGCCCCGGGCATGTAGATGATGTTCAGGTACCCCGCGAAGATCCGATTGCCGGTGACGTAACCCAGCGCGGCGAAGCCGCCGAAGGCCAGCGCCGCCAGGCCGATGGCCAGCCCGTCCAGGCCGTCGGAGAGGTTCACGGCGTTGCTGGTGCCGGCCACCACCAGGATCACCAGCGGCACGTAGAAGACTCCGAAGTTGAGCAGGACGTCCTTCAGGAACGGCACGGTGGTGCTGGTGGCCAGGCTGTCCCGGCCGCCGCTCATCAGAATGGCCAGGAGCACCAGGCTGTAGCCCACCTGCCCCACCAGTTTCACCCGTCCGATCAGGCCCTTGGGGCGCTTCTTGATCACCTTCAGGTAGTCGTCCACGAAGCCGAGCAGGCCCATCCAGACCGTCGAGAGCAGCGCGAGCTGGATGAAGCGGTTGGTCAGATCGGCCCAGAGCAGGGTCGGCAGGACGATGGCGGTGATGATGAGCACCCCCCCCATGGTGGGGGTGCCGGCCTTCTTCTGGTGATGGGCCGGGCCGTCCGAACGGATGGTCTCGCCGATCTGCAGCGACTCGAGCCGGCTGATGACCCAGCCTCCGAAGATGAAGCTGATGAGCAGGGCCGTGATCGTCGCGTAGGCCGCCCGGAAGGTGATGTACTGGAAGACGTTCAGCACCGACCAGTGCGTGTGCAGAGGATAGAGCAGGTGGTAGAACATGGTTCTTCCTCAGTCGGTGCGGCTGGCGACCAGTTCGCGCAGCCGGTGGACGACGTCCTCCATGCGAGCGACCCGCGAGCCCTTCAGCAGGACGCGATCGCCCGGGACGGCGTGGGCGGCCAGCCAGGCCGCCGCCTCTTCCCGCGTGACACAGTGGTGGGCCTCGCCCCCGGCCTCGCGAAAGCCGCGGCCGAGAGCCTCGGCTCCTTCGCCCACGGAGACCAGGACGTCCAGGCCGGAGGCGAACAGGTCGACTCCGGTCCGGCGGTGCAGCTCTTCGCTGCCGTTCCCCAGCTCGGCCATCCGACCCAGCGCCGCAAACCGCCGGCCGCCGGCACCCGCGCAGAGCGCCGCCACGGCGCTGCGCATGCTGACCGGGTTGGCGTTGTAGCTGTCGTCCAGCACCCGGATCCCGCTCATCTCTTCCCAGCGACCGCGATGCTCCGAGGGGCGGAAGTGACGGGCCAGTCCGTCCCGCAGGCACGCATCCGGCAGACCCAGGCCCCTGACCGCCAGGATCGCGGCCACCAAGTTGGCGCCGTTGTGCTCCCCCGGCAGGGGCAGCGGCCAGGTCTGTCCGTCCAGCTCCAGCTCGCCGCCCGTGCCGGCGGCGTCCGGACGCCAGGACCAGCGGTGATCCGCCGCCTCGCGGCCGAAGGTGACCACGGGGCAGCGGGCGCGCCGCCGCCATTCCGCGAAGCCCGGACTGCCGGCGTTGAGGACCGCCAGCCCGGACTGCGGCAGGGCGTCCAGCAGCTCCCCCTTGCCGCGGATCACGCCGGCCAGGGAACCGAACTCGGCCAGGTGCGCCTCGGCGGCGTTGGTGATGACGCCGACGTCGGGCCGGGCGATCCCGGCCAGGAGCGCGATCTCGCCCGCGGCCGAGGCCCCCATCTCCAGCACGGCGTACCGGTGCTCGGCGCGCAGGCCCAGGACCGTCAGCGGCAGACCCAGCGCGTTGTTCAGGTTGCCGCGCGTGGCGTGGCCGCTGCCGGCCGCGCGCAGGGCCGCGGCGATCAGGTCCTTGGTCGTCGTCTTGCCGTTGCTGCCCGTGACCGCCGCCAGCGCGACCTGCCGGTTCATCTCACGCCAGCGGCCCGCCAGGCGGCCCAGGGCCGCCACCGGATCGGCACACAGGAGGACGAGAGCCGGCCGTGCGCCCGCGGCGGCTTCAGACAGCAGGGGATCCGCTCCGGGACCGGTCCAGGCGCGGGTCAGGGCCGCCGCCGCGCCGGCCGCCAGGGCGGCGCTCACGAAAGAGCGCCCGTCGCTCCGTTCACCCGCCAGGCCCACGAAGAGCTGGCCGCCGGCCACCTCGCGCGAGTCCAGGGTGGCGCCGCGGAAGCCACCCGGCAGGTGCAGCTCCCCGCGCGGCGGGAGCGGGTGCCAGCGTCCCTCCCGCGCCTCGAGACAGCCGTGCAGCAGGCCGGCCGCCGCCAGGTCGGCGGCAGCCCGCGCCAGCGGGTACTCGCCGCTAGCCACGCTGGCTCCTTTCGGCGATCCAGTCCCGGACGAGCTCGCGATCGTCCAGGTGCCGCCGCTGAGCGCCCACGATCTGGTAGTCCTCGTGGCCCTTGCCGGCCACGACGACGATGTCCCCGGGGCCGGCGGCCGCCAGGGCCTCCCCGACGGCCGTGGCACGATCCAGCACTTTGTGGTATGCCCGCGCCCGGCCGGCGGGCTCGGCCAGGAAACCGGCCTCCACGGCGTCGCAGATGGCCTGCGGGTCCTCGCCGCGCGGATTGTCGGAGGTGATCCAGGCCAGATCGGCGCCGCGCGCCGCGGCGGCGCCCATCAGCGGCCGCTTGCCCCGGTCCCGATCGCCGCCGCAGCCGAAGACCGCGAGCAGGCGTCCGCCGGTCAGCTCGCGGCAAGCGGCCAGCACGGCCGCCAAGGCCTCGGGCGTGTGGGCGTAGTCCACGACGGCCAGCGCCCCGGACGGCAGGGCCATGCGTTCGAGGCGGCCGGGCACCTGCGCCACCCCGGCCAGCGCGCGGGCGCAATCGGCCGCCGGCAGGCCCAGGGCCAGCCCGGCGGCGAGGGCGGCGGTCAGGTTCTCGACGTTGAAGCGTCCGACCAGCGGGCTGCTCAGCTCCACCTCCGCCCCGTCGTGGATCAGGCTCAGGCGGGTGCCGTCCAGCCCCAGCCGGCTCCGCGTGACCTGCAGGTCGACCGGCCCAACGGATCCGCTCACCGCATTCACCGCATAGCGCACCACGTGCAGATCCTGCAGGTCCAGCGCGGCGAAGGCCGGGGCCGCGGCGTTCAGGGCCACCGCGCCGGGGGGCTTCTTCCGCAGGCGCGCGGGCCGCACCAGCTCCAGGATGCGCGCCTTGGCCTGCAAATAGGCATCCAGGTCCCGGTGATAGTCGAGGTGATCGCGACTCAGGTTGGTGAGCACCGCGACGTCCAGGGCCAGATCGGCGACCCGCTCCTGATCGAGGGCATGGGAGCTGAGCTCCAGCGCCGCGGCGCGCCGGCCGCGCGCCACCATCTCCCCCAGCAGGCCGAAGAGCAGGGGGCCGGCCGGGGTGGTCAGGGAAGCCGGCTGCGGTGGGCCGCCCGTCTCGTAGCGCACGGTGCCCACGAGACCGCAGGGGCCCACCAGATCCGCCAGCAGTCGCTGCAGCAGGAAGGCCACCGTGGTCTTGCCGTTAGTCCCGGTCACCCCGGCCAGCTTGAGGCTCTCGTCCGGCCGGCCCGCCAGCTCCCGTGCCAGCCGCCCGGCCAGGCCCCGCGTGCCGGGCGCCGTGATCACCGCCGCCGGACGGCCAGCGACGGTGTCCAGGGCGAGCCGGTCGCGCCGCGCCGCGTCCACGGCCACGGCCGCGCACCCGGCCGCAACGGCCGCCGGCACGAAATCGTGCCCGTCGCGCTGGTTCCCGGGCACTGCCACGAACAGCACCCCCGGTCCGCCGACCCGTGAATCCACCGTCACCGCCGTGATGCGCACGTCCGGTGATCCTTCCAGACCGAGTTCCGGCCAGGGCTCGCAGAGACGCCCGATGCTCAAGGCCATGCCGCCACCATCCGCACCCGTATGCCCTCCGCGCCCAGCGGCGTCCCCGCCGCCGGCCGCTGGGCCACCACGTAGCCCGCCCCGCTCACGGACACGGGCACGCCGAGGCTGGCGGCGAGGCTCAGGACTGCTCGATTGGATAGGCCCTGCAGATCCGGGCAGAGAGCAGCACTCCGCACCGCGGCGTCGGCCTGGGCCGCCACCGCGACGCGCACCGTTTCTCCGGGGCGGCAGACGGCCCCGCCGGCGGGCACCTGGGTGACGATCCATCCTTCCTTGCCGCCGCCGCTCATGTTCAGGCCGGCGCGGCGGATCTCCTCCTCGGCCTTCGACGCCGCGAGATAGAGGACGTCCGGCACGACCGTCCGCGGGCCGTCGCCGCGGGCGATCACCCGCGTGCCGGCCTCGTCGCCCACGTCGGTCAACCAGCTGGTGGTGCGGCGGATCTCCCCGACCACGGACGCGAAGAGAGGCACGGCGGACTCCGCGCCATAATGATATGGATAAGGCGGCTCGTCGAGGATGGTCAAGATCACCAGACGCGGAACGTCGCTCGGCACCAGCCCGAGGAAGCTGGCGACGTACTTGCCGGGCAGATAGCCTTGCCCGCCGGTGCATTTCTGGGCCGTCCCGGTCTTGCCACCCAGGCTGATCCAGGTCAGATCCGCGCCATGGCCGGTGCCCTCCGTGACGACGCGGCGCATGGCCAGCCGCAGCAGGCGGGACAGCGGCTCGGACAGGACCCGGTGCAACGGCACCGGCGGGCAGGTCTCGATCGGCTGTTCGTCGTGGGAGCGAATCTCGAGCACGAGGCGGGGGGCGTAGAGGATCCCGCCGTTGGCCACCGCGCAGGCCGCCAGGACGACCTGCAGGGGGGTCACCGCGATCTCCTGACCGATGGCCAGGGTCGCCTTCGTGCGCCCCGACCACTGCGCCGGCTCGCTGAGCAGCCCCGTCGGTTGGGCAGCGTAGGGCAGGCTCGTCCGCTGCCCGAAGCCGAACTCCAGGAGGTCGCGATAGAACTCGACGTCATCCAGGTTGCCGACCGCCCGGGCGAAGTAGACGTTGATGGAACGCGCAAAGGCCGGCATGAAGCTCAGCGGCCCGTAGGCCTCGCTCTCGGAGTTGTGGATTGTGAAGTTGCCGAGGTCGCCGTCCGAGCAGTCGTAGGTGGTGGCGGTATCGATGGCGCCATGCGCCAGCAGGGACGCCGCGGTGAACAGCTTGAAGACCGAGCCGGGTTCGTACAACGTCGTGAAGTTCGAGTTGTTCCAGACCGCGTGATCCGCGCCGCGCCGGTCGCGGTCGGCCAGGAGCGGCCAGCTGGCGGCGGCCAGGACGTCGCCGGTGGCGGGATCGGCGATCAGCACCGAGCCGCCGCGGGCGGCGTAGCGCTGCACCGCCCGGGCCAGCTGATCCTCGCAGATGGCCTGCAGATCGGCGTCGATCGACAGCACCAGGTTGTGCCCGTGACGCGGCGGCCGCAGCACGATCTGGCCCAGCGAGCGGCCGGGCAGGGCGGTCTCCAGCCGCCAGGCCTCGCCGGGCCGGCCGTCCAGGTGTCCGGCCAGGCTCTGCTCCAGCCCGGTGGCGACCTCACCCTGCTGACCGTCGGGACGGTGGAAGCCGAGCAGGGAGGCGCCCACTCCGCCGAGCGGGTACTCGCGGGTGAAGCGCTCCTCGAGGGTGACCGCCGGCTCCAGCCTCAGGGAGCAGAGCTGGGCCGGCGAGAGGATGGCCTCCTGCGCCAGCACCACATGGCTGCGCTCGGCCTGACGGATCCGGCCGCGCAGCGCGCGGCGCGAGGTCTTCAGCGCGGGAGCCAGCAAGCGGGAGAGCTCGCCGGCCCGGTCGGCGCTGCCGGCCGCCACGCCGACTCGCCAGGTGGTCACCGAGAGGGCGAGCGGACGCCCCCACCGATCGTAGAGGTTCCCGCGGGCGGCGGCCAGCTCCGCGGGCCGCTTCCACTGGCGGTCGGCCTGGGCGCGCAGCTCCCCGTGGCGGAAGACCTGTACCTGCACGAGCCGGGCCCCGAGCACCAGGACCACCGCCAGCATGACGGCCTGCAGCGCCCAGGGACGCCAGGCCGGTCCGCCGCCGGGTCTCACGGCCTCCGCTCCTGGGCCGCGACGGCCGGCACGTGGCTGCCACCCCCTCCGACGCTGTCGAGCACGCGCGCGAGGACCGAGGGCGACGAGGAGGTCTCCTCCCGGCGCAGGACCAGCACGGGACCCGGCTCCTCGGGCAGCACCAGTCCCAGCTCCTCCCTGGCACGCGGCACAATGGTCTCCCGCGCGGAGATGCGATTCCACTCCGCCAGGTGGGCGGCGTAACGGGCCTCCAGATAAGCGAGCTCGCCCTCGTCGGTCTGGATGTCGGCACGCAGGTTCACCACCCCATTGGCCAGGCAGACGAGCAGGACGAGCAGGAGGGCCGCACCGCTGCCGTGGCTCAGGATCAGGAGCACGCGCCTGCCCGCGAGCCGACGGGTGCGGGCCATCGGACCGCCGCGATGGCGGGCGCGGGGGGCGGTGGGCCGGCGGTGACGCGCGAGGGACAGTTTCACGTGGGTCTCCTCTCGTCAGCCAGACGTTCGGCGGCGCGCAGGCGGGCGCTGCGCGCGCGCGGATTGGCGCGGGTCTCGGGCGCGCCGGGGCGGACCGGCTTGCGGGTCAACGGCCGCAGGGTCCGCCGGTGCCCGCAGCGGCAGACCGGCACCTCCGGCGGACAGATGCAGTCGCGACTCTCCCGCTCCAGCCAGCGCTTGACCAGGCGGTCCTCCAGCGAATGGTACGCGATGACGACGGCCCGCCCTCCCGGGCTCAGGATAGCCGGGATGCGGTCGAGCACCTCGGCGAGGGCGCCCAGCTCGTCGTTGACGGCGATGCGCAGCGCCTGGAAGCAGCGGCTCAGGGTCGCCTGGGATGGCAGGCCGGGCGGGAGCGCGTCCTCGATGATCGCGCGCAGGTGGCCGGTGGTGCTGATCTCCTGCCGCTCGCGCACGCGCACGATCGCCTGGGCGACGCGGCGGGCCGCCCTCTCCTGGCCGTACTCCCAGAGGATGTCCGCCAGCTCCGCCGCGGAGAGCCGCGCGAGCAGAGCGCGCGCCGGCTCGCCGCGGCAGCGATCGAAGCGGAGGTCCAGGGGAGCGTCGCTGCGGTAGGTGAAGCCCTTCGCGACCGCGTCGAGCTGGCGCGAGCTGACACCCAGGTCGAGCAGCACCCCGTCGGCGGCCGGCCAGTTCAGCTCGCCGAGCGCCGCATCGAGCTGCCGGAAGGACAGCTTGCGGCAGTGCAGGCGCGGCCTCCTTGCCATGGCCTGCTGGCATTCCGCCACTGCCTCGTCGTCAAGGTCCAGACCGAGAACCTCTGCTCCCTCATCCAGGCAGACTGCCGCATGTCCTCCGAACCCGTAGGTGCCGTCCACGATCCGCTTCCGCGGTCCCGGCCGGAGGTAGGACAGGGTTTCCTCCAGCAGGACCGGGACGTGCGGACCTTTCATCATGGGGCCTGCTCTGCCCGCGGGCGGCGGAACATGCGCCACGCCGACAGGCGGATCGGGCCGGAACCGAGCTCATGACCGCAATCCTCCATACAGAGGATCGCCTTGAGATAGTCGCTCCACTGATAGAGCAGCAGCTGGTGACCGTAGGCGCGCAGGGTGCGCTGCCACTCCGCCAGCGGCTGGACGGCGCGGTAGTCGAGATGGCACAGCGCACGTCCGTTCAGGATGATGCTCTGGCCGCGCCGCTCCAGCAGCGGAGCGACGCGGCCCTTGAGGCGGTTCAGCCGGTCGCAGTCCAGGATGCCGGAGAGAGTGACCCAGACAGCATTGCCCCGCCTCCGGATCTCGTAACACAGGCCGCTGTCGCAGATCCCCGAACGGGCCGACTGCTGGGCCACCTCTCTCCCGGGCATGTGGGCTCCTTCCCCCTGGGATCGCTCCTCCGTGAGCGATCATGCGAACAGCTTCCGCTTCAGATCTTCCACGCGCACCTTCTCCACCGGGGCCGAGCGCTTAGCGGCGAAGGCCGCCGCCGGCCACAGCTCCAGATAGTGGTTCATGCCGACGACGACGACCGACCCCTCGATGCCGTGCTCCGCCAGCAGATCCAGGGGCAGCTGGAGGCGACCCTGGGCATCGGGTCGCAGCTCCTGGGTCTGGACGAGCTGTGTACGTACCAGGTCGCGGGCGTCGGACTCCAGCTCCTGGCGGGCCAGCTTGTTCATCCGGTCCGAGAAATCCGGAAAAGGGAGCAGGCAGAGGACGTCCTGCGGGCCCTCGGTGAGGGCGAAGCGCTCGTCGCCGGCCAGATCGCCGTAGCGGCGGAAGGGGAACGGCAGGCTGATCCGGCCCTGCTTGTCGATGGACCGCTCATAGAACCCGCTGAAGCCGTAGGCGGGGCCCAATTCCCTGTCCATGCCGGTCTGCTCGCTCATGCCCTGCCCCACCGCCCCTATTGAGAATTTGTATCAAATTATTTGGTCCCAATCCCCTATGGAAGACTTTCGAATCCTAGGCATCGCTCTCAGGCCTGTCAACACTCTTTTTTCAGGAAATTTGCAGGTCGCGAAAAGGCCGAAATACCGCCGCCGGAAGGGCTGTCGCGGGCCCTCGAGGTGCAGCGGCCAACCGCGCGGGGAGGCGGGAAGAGATGTGGCGAGGGAACCGGCTCGTGGTCAGCGGAAATCGCGCCAGGAGGGCAGCAGGAGGGTGCGCCATCCGAGCCCGCTGACGGCCCGGAAACGCAGGACCATGGCCGTGGCGCCGGCCGCATACGCGACCGTCGAGGCCAGCGAGGCGCCCACGGCGCCCAGCCGCGGGATCCACCAGAGGCCGCAGGCCACGTTGACGAGCACGGTCAGCAGGCTGGCGTGGGCGTTCCAGACCGGGCGGCCCCGGCCGATGAAATCGCCGGCCAGGACCGCACCCGGGGCGAAAGCCACGATGCCCGGCAGCAGGGCGCGCAGAGCCGGCGCCGAGGCGGCGTACCGGCCGCCGAAGAGCCAGGCCAGCACCGGCCCCGCCAGCAGCGCCAGGACCGCGGCGGCCACCGCGGTGGCGCCGAGGGCCACGCGCATGGCCTGCGCGGCCAGCTGATCGCGCTCGCCGGCGGCGGTGCGCTCGGCCGAGGAGTAGACCAGCAGCGGGCTGAGTGCGCCCGGCAGGTGCCAGAGCAGCTCGCCCACCATGACGGCGAAGGCGTAGATACCGACGGTGGCGGCCCCGCAGAAGGCGCTGACCAGGGCCAGGTCCAGGCGCAGATGGAGCAGCGAGGCCACGGCCGAGACCTGGCCGTGCCAGCCCCGCCGCAGGGTCCGGCTCACCACCCCGGCCAGGCGCAAGGAACCCAGCGGCGGACCCGCCTCCGGCTCGACGTTCGAGTGGGGACGATCCGCCTCCCCCGCTCCCCGCGCGGCCTGGCGTCCCAGCAACGCGCGCAGCCAGGAGGCGGCCGCGAGCTGCGCGACGGCGAAGGCAGCCACCGCGAGGGGCAGGGTCAGAATCCCGGCCGCGACCGCCGCCAGCAGCAGGAGCAGCTGGCCGGCGGCCCGCCCCAGGTTGACGAGCGGGCCCACGACGAGGCGGCCGCTCGCCAGCAGGTCGTAGAAGAGGATGTCGAAGGCCAGCAGGGCGACGGTGGCCACCAGCGCGGCCGCCGCCGTCGCCTCGGTCCAGCCAAGATGGGTCCGGGCCAGCTCCGCCAGGGCGCTGCGCGCCGCCGCCAGCCCCACTACCAGCAGCAGGAGCGCCGTGCCGGCGATCCAGACGGTCTGGGCGCGCAGCATCCGGGACAGACCGATCTCGCCCCGGCGCAGCGGCGGCACGGCCGCCAGACCCATCCCCCCGTTCAGCACCGCGGCCAGGAACATGACCAGCGCCAGGGTGAGGCTGTAGTACCCGAGCCCCGCCGGCTCCAGCACGCGGGCCAGCAGCAGGCTGATGGCGGCGCTCACCGCGACCTGCCCCAGGCGGCTGGTCAGGATCTGCCCGCCGGTCCGCAGCAGCTTCATGTTCCGCTCCGCCGGCCGCATCGGCGCCGCCGGTCCGCCAGCCAGCGGAGCGGCGCCGGGGCCCGCAGGCAGTGCAGCCGCGTCTCCTCGCGAGCGCCCAGCAGCCGCTTGAAGCTCTCGAGGGTGGCGATCCCGCCGCTGCCGCCCAGGTCCAGCACGGCGGCCCCGCGGCGGCAGGCCTCGACGATGTCGGTCCAGATGAGCAGCGTCGCCGGGAACTTGTCGTTGTGCTCGGGCAGGGTGGCCCCGTTCCAGGCCGTCACCCGCCCGCCGCGATGGACGCAGACGTGCCCGCCGATGATCTCGCCAGCGTGGCGGACGTAGCTGAAGAAGGCCTGGTCGGCGGGATCGGCGAGCAGGTCGGCGAGCAGCTCCCGCGGGGTCGCCGCCGCCCCCCAGCGCCGGACGGCGGCCAGGTAGATGGGATAGTAGGCCGCCAGGATCTCGGGGTCGCGCGTCACGCCCGCCTGGCACCCGCGCTTCAGCGCCCGGTTGCGCTCGTTGCGCCGGTTCTTCTTGAAGACGTGCCGCTCGGTGTGCTCGAGCCCGCCCTCCAGCGGCAGCCAGGCCGCGCGCAGCGGCGAGGTCCGCCAGCCCCTCCGCTCCGCCAGCGGACCGAAGCGCTCGGCCACGCTCGCCGGCAGCACACAGGTGGCGGCCAACACGGGCGGGCGGACCAATTCCCCGTAACGCTCCAGCAGGGCGGCGAACACCTCGTCCTGCGCGGCGGGCGCCAGCTCGTCGGCCAGCAGCGGACCGCCGCTGGTCCCCTCGTGATGGCTGTGCAGGCGCTGGCCCCAGCGGTGGCGCCGCTGCACCGCCGCCAGGCCGCCCACCAGGCGGCCGTCCCGGCGCGCGGCGAGCCATAGCGGCCGGCAGCCCGGTACGTGCCGGCAAACCGCCTGCGTCCAGAGGATCGTGTGGAAGAACTCGGCCGCCGCGGCGCGCTCCAGCAGATCGTCCCAGTCCGGCGGTGGCTCGCGCAGGATCGCGACGTCCAGCCCGGCCGGTGCCTTCATGCATCACCTCGCTCGCCCGGCTCCCGACCGTCGAAGCCCGGCAGGATGCGGGCCAGAGCCGCGCGCACACCCTGACGGTCGCCGACGGCCGCCGGCGCGCTGAGAGCCGCCACCACGGCCGCCGGATCGAAGGGCCGCACGTGCCGGGGTCGCGCCGTGCGAATGAGGGGATTGGGACTCGGCTCCACCAGCTCGTCGGGCTCGACCAGCGCCTCGTGCAGCCGCTCGCCCGGCCGCAGGCCCACGATCTCGATGCCGGGTCCGGTATCGCCGTTCTCCGGATCGTAGCCCGAGAGCGCGAGCAGGTTCTGGGCGAGCTCCAGGATCGGCACGGGCTCGCCCATCTCCAGGATGTAGGTGGCGCCCGCCTCGCCGAGAACCATGGCCTCGATGACGAGCAGCACCGCCTCCTTGATCGTCATGAAGTAGCGCGTCATCCGGGGATCCGTGATGGGCAGGGGCAATCCCTCCCGAATGCGGTGCTGGAAGTACGGGATGACCGATCCGCGGCTGCCGAGCACGTTGCCGAAGCGCACGGTCAGGAAACGGGTGGGACCTTCATCGGCGCCGGCCGCCCGCACCAGCAGCTCCGCCACCTTCTTCGTGGCGCCCATGATGCTGGCGGGGGCCACGGCCTTGTCGGTGGAGATCATCACGAAGCGCTCGGCCGCCACCTCGCGGGCGAAGGCGATCAGGTGGGCGGTGCCGGCCACGTTGACCATCACCGCCTCCTCGGGATTGTCCTCCATGAGCGGCACGTGCTTGTGCGCGGCGGCGTGCAGGATGAGCTGCGGGCGGTGCCGGCTCGCGAGCACCTCCAGCCGCTCCCGGTCGCGGATGTCCGCCACGATGGCCTGCAGCCGGGTCGCCCCGGCGCGCGGAGCCAGCTCGCTGCCGATCTCGAAGAGGCTGTTCTCGCCCCGCCCCAGCAGGAGCAGCTCGGCCGGTTCCAGGGCCAGCAGCTGGCGGCAAAGCTCGGCGCCGATGGAACCGCCGGCCCCGGTCACCAGGACGCTGCGTCCGCTCACCACCTCGCGAGCGCTGCCGGCCTGGAACGTGACGCTCTCCCGGCCCAGCAGGTCCTCCGGCGCCACGGACCGGACCTGGCCGAAGCGGACGTCGCCCTCGATAATGGCCCGGATCCCCGGCACGATCTTGAAGGGCAGCCTGGCCCGGCGGCAGAGCAGGACCAGGCGCCGGATCAGCGCGCCGCCGGCCGAGGGAATGGCGATGAGGATCTCGTCGGCCCGGACCTGGCGGGCGATCTGCGGCAGCTCGGCGGTCCCTCCGAGCACGGGCAGGTCGCAGACCTTCCGGCCCTGGAGCGATGGCTCGTCGTCGAGGAAGGCCACCGGCTCGACGGGCAGGCCCTCGGCCCGGATCTGGCGGACCAAAGATTGCCCCGCCTCGCCGGCGCCGACGACCAGCAGGCGCGGAGCGGCCCGCGCCCCCTCCCGTGGCGGCGTGGCGTTCATGCTTGCCTCCTGCGCCCGGGCTTCATCGCAGCACCGCGAGTGACTTGACGGTGTGCTGACCGGCGAGCTGGACCCTCACCACGTAGAGCCCCGGCGTCACGAGCCTGCCCAGGAAGTTGCGGCCGTCCCAGAAGCCGTCATCCGCGGCCACGTTGTCGTGCCGGAAGACCAGCTGGCCCTCCAGGTTGTAGATCGCCACGTCGGCGCCCCCCTGGGGCAACCCGCCGACGAAGGTGACGTCGGCCGTGATGCCTCCCAGCTTGAGCATGGCCCCGCTCTCCCCCAGGTCGAACGGATTGGGATAGATGTAGAGCGGGTCCAGCGGATCGGACCGGACTTCGCCGGCCGGTGCGATGCGGGCGATCGTGGCGCCCAGGGTCGAGCCGATCAGCAGCTCGCGACCCGCAGCGTCGCGCGCCAGGTTGCGGATCCCGCCGCCGGCCACGTTGCTGATGATCCCGTCCGAGTAGAGCACGCCCAGGCCGAAGGTGAAGAAGCCGGCCAGGTCCGTGTAGGCGTCGATGGTCGTGTCGGTCCCCCGCGTGCGGATCCGGTCGAGGCCGACCTCCGTCCCCACCCAGAGGTCGCCGTTGCCGTCCAGGAGCAGGTCGGTGATGTTGCCCGACAGCAGACCGTCGGCGAAGCTGCTGCTCTTGGCCTCGTAGTGGGCCAGAACGTCCACCGCGCCCGCGCTGCCCGGATCGCGCAGCAGTACGAGGCCGCCGTCGCCGCCGGCCCACAGGTTCCCTTCCGCGGTGACGGCCAGGGCGCGCGCGTCGGCGGCCATGAAGGTGATGGTCGCGCCCAGATCGTCCAGGGGCGCCGACCAGACATCGTCGGCGGTGTCCCGCCAGGTGAGCGTCGCGCCGGGATCGGCGGGACCGTTGAGGTCCCAGCGCACCAGGCCGATGTCGGTGACCGCGAACCAGGCGACGTCCCGCGCCGAGAAGAGCGCGTCCCGCACGGAGACGCCCCCCAATCCCGGCAGGCCGGTGGGCAGCTGCACCCACTGGGCCGCATCGCGCCATTGCCCAGGATCCAGGAGGATCGAGACGCCGCCGTTCTCCGTCAGGAAGAGCAGCGGTCCGTCCGGATGCTCGACGATGCGGGTGAACTGAGCTGCGCCCAGGCCGGAATTGGCGGTCGTGATGTACTCGTAGACGTCCGGCGCCCCGCCCGCACCGCGCACGAGCCGGATGAGGCCCTTGTCGCGCTGGGCGATCCAGGTCTCCCGTTCCGTTCGTGCGAGCATGGTGAAGATGTTGCCGCCGAATTCGATGAGGCCGCTGGAGTCGTTCGCCGCCGAGGCCTGCTGGTAGATCTGGAACCAGTCGTCGCCGGTCCTGGCGGAGACGGCCCAGCCCCTATAGGAACCCAGCCAGGCCGTGCCGGTCGGGCCCAGCACCACCGCACCGACGTCCGGCACGAGCGAGCTGTCGTAGGTCCAGCTCTCCCAGTCGCCGCCGGAACGCCCGGCCAGGAAGGCGCGCGCGATCTGGGAGTACATGCCCGGGGCCTGGATCCTCCCGGCCACCCAGACGCGGTCGGTCACCTCCAGGGCCCGGCAGTCGCCGGTGGGCAGCGGCACCGCCGTCCAGCTGGCGCCGTCCCAGAGCTGCAGGCGCACGTCCGCCGGCTCGCTCGGGCGCAGGGCCCAGATGCCGGAGGCATCGACCCGCAGGTGCTCGACCCGGCCGCCGAGGGTCCCCACGCGCGACCAGGTCTGCGTGTCCGGATCCCAGCGCGCCACACCCTGCAGCGTGCCGGCCAGCAACAGGGAGTCCCCGGACGCGTAGAGCGTCGGCACGGTGAGGTCGTGCAGGCCCGTCACCTGATCGGTGAAGACGTTGTTCGCGAAGCGGCTGATCCCGGCCTCGGTGCCCACCCAGAGCTGCCCGCGGAAGATGGTCAGGGCGTGGACCCGGTTGTCGATCAGCCCGTAGGGATTGGTGGTGTAGACGGCCCCGGGAAAACCGTCGATGATCACGCCCACACCGCCCTCGGCCAGTCCGTAGTAGACGATCTCGTTGTCCCCCTGCACGGTTCCCGTCACGCACGTGATGGCGAGGCTGCCGATGTTCGAGGTGAACTGGCGGAACGCCGGCGGGTTGACCGTCGGATCGACCCGGGTCAGACCGCCGCTGCCGGTGGCGACCCAGAGATGGCGTCCGCTCCAGGCCAGACCGGTGATGTCGTGCGCACTCAGCCCGTCGTCACGCGTCCAGCGCCGCGGGGCCGCCGGCGCCGCCGTATCCCAGATGAAGACGCCACCGTCGTCCAGCCCGCCGTAGAGATCGTCGCCGACGGCCAGCAGCGTCTCGACCTCGTGCGCGCGCACGATGGTCTCGAAGCGGACGTTCTGGGCCGCGGCCGTCCCGGTCACGGCGGCACAGAGCAAGGCGAGCCCCCAAGCCACTCCCGACCTGCGAGCATGGCGGGTCACACGATGCATATCACGGAACCTCCCGTGGGGAACGGGGTGCGTCTGGCTCAGGGGGCGAATCGCCGCCGGCGGGGACCCGACCGAGGCCGCCGGGATCCAGCAGCAGCTGCTTGGTGGCCATCACCATGATACTGGAAATCGCGGCGAAAGAGAACGCCGGGTCCGCGCCGGACCTGCGCGCCGCAGCCCAGCCGCCCGTCAGGCCGGGCCGCGCGCCTCCGGTCCACCAGAAATCGGCCACGCTGCCGGCGGCCCCGGCCGGCTCGTCCGGCTGGAGCCGCGGGCCGACCAGGCCGATCCGGCCCCGCAGCAGCTCCCCCGCCAGCGGGGCCTGCCAGCACAGCGGGAGCGGGCGGCCGTCGGCGCGGCAGGCCAGGCGCAGCGGCAGAGGCCCGCCCCAGCGGTCGCGGCAGATCAGCCCGCGCAGGCGCTTCGGCCCGCCAAGCAGCCGCAGGAGCAGGTAGGGCAGGGCTGCCAGCACCACCAGCACCAGCCCCGCCACCAGGTCGGTCAACCTGCCGAGCGCGGCGGCCAGCGGTGCGGCGCTCCCCGGATCGAGCACGCCGCTCACCTCGCCCCCGAAGGCCTCCGCGCGGGCTCCCGCCACCAGCAGCCAGGCCTCGTCGATCCGCCAGCGCAGCCGGATGCGGCGGCTGCGCAGGCGCGCCAGCAGGGCCACCTCGTCGGCGTCGACCCGCGGCTGGTCCCAGAACACCACCTGGCTGATGCGGTAGCGCGCCACCACCTCCAGGATGTCCGTGCGGCTGCCGAGCCAGGGAACCTCGCCCCGGGCCAGCGGCGGCCCCGGGGAGCTGCCGCCCCCAGTCGTCGTGTAGCCCGCGGGATCGATGCCGTGCCGGCGCAGATCGCGCACCAGCGCCAACCAGGACTCCAGGATGTCCGGCTCCCCCACGAGCAGGGTCCGCTCCAGGGAGAGGTACCCGCGCTCCATCCGCCGGCGCAGCACCCGGAACAGATCCTCTCCCAGGGCGGTGGTCAGGCCGAACAGGGGCACGAAGATCAACAGCACGGCACGGCTGTACACCTGCTGGTGACTCAGGTAGCTGCTGGCGAGCAGCAGCAGCGAGACAGTGCCGATCTGCTTGAGGTGCCCCATGGCCGCCGGACCGCGGCGGCGCCCTAGCCGGTAGCGCCCCGCCAGCAGGAAGGTCACCGTGGTCAGCAGGGCGGCGAACAGCAGCAGCGGCCGGTACTCGCGCAGGGGGAAGAGCGGCTCGGTGAAGAGCGGAGTGGCCAGCCTGCGCAAGCCGTAGGCGCCCAGGAGCGCCAGGCCCAGGGCGGCCATGTCCACCACCCAGAGCAGCAGCAGGCTCAGCGGACCCCGCCACTTCTTCAGCACGTAGACCAGCAATCCCCACTTCTCGTAGAAGGAGATCAGGCTCCCCAGATGCAGCCAGAAGTGACGGTGGAGGGCGCCCCGGGCGCTGTCGCGCCGGTGGCCGTGGACGAAGCGGGCCTCCGGTGTGTAGTAGACCTCGAATCCCGCCTGCCACATGCGAAAGCACCAGTCCACGTCCTCGAAGTAGAGGAAGAAGCGCTCGTCCATGGACCCCGTGCGGGAGATGGCCTCGTGTCGCACCAGCAGACAGCCGCCCAGCACCCAGTCCACCGGCCGCGCGGAGCGATGGTCGAAGTCCCGCATCAGATGCTGCTCCAGGCTCCGCGAGTTGGGAAACAGCCGGCCCAGGAAGGTCCGGCGTAGGAGCAGGGTGCGGAAGGTGTAGAAGCGCCGGCAGGAGTCCTGGATGCTGCCGTCCTCGTTCAGCAGCTGCGGCCCCACGATGCCGGCCTTGGGGTGAGCGAGGGCGAAGGACAGCAGGGCGTCCAGGGAGCCGGGTCGGGCCTGAACGTCGGGATTTAGGATCAGGTAGAAGTCGGCGCCGACGGCCGCCAGGCCCCGGTTGGCGCCGCGGGCGTAGCCGATGTTCTCGCTGTTGAGGATCCAGTGTACGTCCGTGAAGCGTTGCTGCACGGCCGCCAGAGCGGGATCGCTGGAGGCGTTGTCCACCACGACGACGTCGTGCTCGCAGGTGGGCGGGTACGCGGCCAGGGAATCGAGACAGCGCTCCAGATCCGCACTGGTGTTGTAGTGCACGATGACGATGGCGAGCTTCACATCTCACCTGCCGCCTTGGCCGGGAACCCGCCGGAAGCGCAGCGCCCAGACCATCCACATGGCTTCCCAGACGATGCGGCGCGACATCTTGGAGATGCCGACCTGCCGATCCACGAAGACGATCGGGATCTCCTTGATGCGGAACCCGCGCCGCCAGCAGTGGTAGTTCATCTCGATCTGGAAGGAGTAGCCGTCGCTCTTGATGCGATCGAGAGGGAGCGCGGCGAGCACCTCGCGCCGGAAGCACTTGAAGCCCCCGGTGCAGTCCTTGATCGGCATGCCCGTGACCAGCCGCGCGTAGATGTTGGCGCCCACGCTGAGGATGAGCCGGCTCAACGGCCAGTTCACCACCGTCACGCCGTCCAGGTAGCGGCTGCCCAAGACCAGGTCGTGGTCGCGGATCTCCCGCAGGAAGTCGTCGAGCGCCACCGGGTCGTGGCTGAAGTCCGCATCCATCTCGAAGATCACATCGGCGTCGGTGTGGGCCAGGGCCCACTGGAAGCCGGCGATGTAGGCCGCGCCGAGGCCCTCCTTGCGCGTGCGCTCCAGCAGACTGACCCGGTTTCCGAATTCCGCCAGCCCCCGCACGACGGCGGCCGTGCCGTCCGGGGAGCTGTCGTCGACCACGAGGACCGACAGACCAGGATCCCGCGCCAGGATCAGGGGGATCAGACGTCCGACGTTATCGGCCTCGTTGTAGGTCGGAATCACCACGAGGCCCTGCGAAACTCCTGCCGCCGCCATCATGCTGCATCCCCCGCTGGACGTCCCGCGCCGGCGCGACCCCGTCGCACCGGCCAGAGCAGGAGCGCCAGCACGCCGACCAGTCCCAGCAAGCTCAGGCGCAGCCCACGCAGCAGGGCCGGATCCCGGTAGTGGAAGCGCACCTCGTGGGGACCGGGTCCCAGGGCCACTCCCCTCAGGATGAGATCGGCCTTCAGCAGCTCCGCTTCGTCACCGTCCACCGCCACCTGCCAGCCGGGCGCCCACATGTCCGCGAGCAGGAGAATGGCGGAACGGTCCGCCGCCGTCCGCAGGACGACCTCGTCCAGGCCGTCGACGACGTACTCCGGCGCCGGCAACGCCCCGGCCGCCGCCGTCGGTTCGGGCGCAGGCTGCCTGTCCAGCAGGACCCGTTCCGCCACCGGCTCGCCCCCCTCCTGGATCCGGGCCAGGTACGCATCCAGCTCGTCGCCGGCCGGCTTCCCCTCCGCCGCCAGCGCGTACGCGCTGACGAGCCGGGCCCGCCGCAGGGCGGCGCGGTTGCGGTAGGCCACCGTGCTGCCGCGCACCAGCGGCTCCTCGGCCAGGTCCAGGCCGAGATTCCGCAGGGCCGGCAACAGCTCGGTCGGCAGGACCTGATCGAAGGTCACCACCGCTCCCGCCAGCCAGCAGGCCAGCCGCCCGGCCGGCGGCCGCCCGTAGAGCCGGGCCCGCACCTTCTCGTAGGCCGCCAGCTTGGCGGGGTGGTACCCGCCCAGGGAGCGTATCCCGGCGACCATCAGCTCGTTCTGCGTGGCCAGACTCCCCAGCGGGTAAACCCGCTCGTGCCCCGTGGCCGCGGCCAGGCTGGTGAACAGCGACCCCTGCCCGAGTTCCTTGGCCGGCCGCCGGTAACGCTGCAGGAGAGCCGGTGCATTCACCAGCTGACCCCGCCCCTCCGGCCCCGCCACCACATCCTCGAGGCTGCGCTCCGGATGCGTGATGCGGACGTCCACGCCGCGCACGTCCAGCAGGAGCAGCGCGGCCAGCACCCAGAGCAGGCCGGTGTGCCGGAAGCCGGCATTCCGGCCGGCCAGGAGCAGCGCGCCGCCGGCGGCCAGCAGCACCAGCCCGATGCGCACCAGGTCCGCGCGCTGCAAGTTCCAGGCCGCCTGCAGCAGGACGGGCGCGGCGGTCTTGCCCGCGGCCTGCGCCAGGTCGCGCAGGTGCTCCTGGTACGCCCCCTCCAGCAGACCCGAGCCACCCAGCACGAGGATCAGCAGTCCACTCCCCATGACGGCGAGCGGCAGTCCGCGGCGCCAGCGGGTGCTGCGTTCCTGCTCCTGGACCAGGGCGCTCGCCCCGTGCCCGGCGAGGACGGCCACGGCGAAGGCCGCCAGGATCAGGATCATGGACGGCACGCGAAACTTGTTGAAGTAGGGGAGGTAGGCGTAGAGCAGATCGTAGAGGAACGGCGCGTGGCGGCCGAAGGCGACGAGCAGGGACAGCACCGCCAGCAGACCCAGCGCCACGACCAGTGCGCGGCGGCGGGTCCACCAGGCCGCGACCGCCAGCCCGAGCAGCAGCAGGCCGAAGTAGTTGGGATAGTCGGTGAACGGCATCTGCCCCATGTAGGTGGCCTTGCCGAACCCGCCCGCCGACGGCCAGATCAGGGTCCCCAGCTCCCGGGGCGACAGGCTCCAGGCCGTCGCGTACTCGTAGCCCACGCCTCCCCCCGCGGCGGCCTGCCCGCGGATGGAGATGCCGGCGTACGCGTGGAGCGGAACCAGCAGCACCGCCCCCAGCAGGCAGGCCAGCGCCAGCCCCACCGCCACCAGACCTCCGCGGCGCCAGCGCAAGGCCGCTCGTGGAGGCGCGTCCGCGGCGCCCGGCGCCAGCGGCAGCAGGCCGTTGAGCACGACCAGGCCGCCCACCGTCAGCAGGGTGTAGAAGGTGATCTGGGTGTGCCCCCGCAGGATCTGCAGCCCCAGGAGCAGGGCCAGCAGGCCGACCGAACGTCGCCCCCTGCCTCCGAGGATCTCCAGCGTGAAGGCCACGATCCAGGGCAGGTACATGGCCGCGGCCAGCTTCGAGCCGTGGCCGTGCACCGCCCAGGCCGTGACCCGTGGGAACAGGATCCAGGCCACCGCCCCCAGCACCAGCGCCGCCACGGGCAGACGCCAGCGGGAGAGCAGGTAGGCCAGGCCCAGTCCCCCGAACAGCAGGTGGCCCAGCATCCAGGTCATCGGCGGCAGGTGCAGGGTGTTCTGGAGGAACTGGAAGAACATGCCGGGCGGGTAGAGGAAGCGCGTGTAGGAAAGCGAGCCGAAGGTCGGCATGCCGGCGAAGAGATAGGGATTCCACATGGGGTAGTGGCCCTTGGCCAGGGCGGCATCCCCGACCAGGGCGAAGGCCTCGGCGTTGCGCGCATCGGCGCTCAGGAAGACGCGTCCCTGCAGCAGCGGCTCCGGGTAGAGCACGGCCAGGGCCAGCAGGAGGGCCGGGGCCACCACCAGGGCCCAGGGCAGGCGGCGCCGGGCCGCGTGGCCCGCGGCGCTCGTCGGCCGGGGCGGCTGGCCTGCTCGGGTTCGTGGCACGGGAGCACTCTCCTCGGGATCGGCCGCCTGGATATGGCCACGGGCACGGCGGGGGCAAGATATCATCGCAGCGCGGCCACTGTCCACCCGCGAGGTCCCGCCGCCCTCAGAGGGGCACGCCGCGCAGCTCGTCGATGATGCCCAGCAGGGCCTGGCGGGCGGTCTCCGCGCGCCCGCGCCAGAGATGCCAGGCGGCGAGTCCGGCGTAGTAGACGATCTGGCAGGGCAGCAAGCCGGGCAGCCGGCGGCGCGGCCAGTGCCGCCGCAGCAGCCGCACGTGGCTGCGGCTCTTCAGGTAGGCCTTGCGCGGGCTGCCGCCGCCGAGTGCCGAGCTCACCTTGTGCAGCACCAGCGCGCGCGGCACGTGCAGGATGAGCCCCCCCGCGGCACGCAGGCGCAGGCTGTAGTCCGTGTCCTCGCCGTAGAAGTGGAATCCCTCGTCGAACTCTCCCACCTGGCGCAGCGCCCGGGGCGTGAGCAGCAGGGCGCAGCCGGTGCCGTAGTCCACGAACCGGGGCGTCACGGGGCGGCGGCCGGCGAGCCGGCGGATGCCCGCATGCCGCACCCAGCCGCTCCGCCGCCCGACCAGCCCCCCGTCGTACCAGATGCGCGCCGGATCGTCCGCGTAGCAGATCCGGGGCGTGGCGGCCCAGGCCCGGGGCTCCTCCACCAGGGCCTGCACCAGGCGCTGCAGGCTGCCTTCCGGCACGATGGTGTCGTTGTTCAGCAGCAGGACGTGGGCATCCTCGTGACCCGCCGCGCGCAGCCGGCGCAGGCCCAGGTTGTTGCCCCCGGCCCAGCGCAGGTTGACAGGGGCCTCCAGAACCTCCACCGCCGGATAGGTCGCGCGCACCCACGCCGCCGAACCGTCGCTGGAGGCGTTGTCCACGACCAGGACGTGCAGGGGGGAGTAGCGGCTCTCCAGCAGGGAATCGAGGCAGTCGCCGAGCACGTGGCGGCCGTTCCAGTTGACGACCAGCACCGCGAGGGGCGGCCAGCCGCCCGGCCGCAGCGGGCGGTCAGATTCTCCGGGCCACACGATACTCGTGCTCCGGATGGCGGCCGGCGACGATCAGCTCGGCGACGAGACCGAGGCTGATGAACTGCACGGCCAGCAGGACCAGGGCGACGCCCAGCAGGAGCAGCGGGCGCAGCCGCAGACCGTGACCGGTCAGCCAGTACACGAGGAAGTAGCCGTCGATCACGGCACCGCCCGCGAAGAACAGCAGCCCCAGGCGGCCGAAGAAGTGCAGGGGCGAGCGGCCCCGCGCGGTCAGGAAGAGCACGGTCAGCAGGTCCAGGAATCCGTTGAGGAAGCGCGCCGGGCCGTACTTGGTGCTGCCGTAGCGCCGGGCATGGTGGCGCACCGGCAGCTCGCCCACCCGGAAGCCCGCGAGGTGCGCCAGGGCCGGCACGTAGCGGTGCATCTCCCCGTAGAGACGCACGCTGTCCGTCACCTCGGCGCGATAGGCTTTCAGCCCGCAGTTGTAGTCGTGCAGCCGCAGACCCGCGGTCAGGGAGGTGACCCAGTTGAACAGCCGGGAGGTCTGGTTCTTGACGAAGCCGTCCTTGCGCCGCTGCTTCCAGCCGGACACCAGGTCGAGGTTCCCGTCCTCCAGCCACGCCAGCAGGTGGGGGATCTCCGCCGGGTCGTCCTGGAGATCCGCGTCCAGGGTGACCACGTACCGGCCCCGGGCGGCCGCGAAACCGGCGGCCAGGGCCGCGGCCTTGCCGTAGTTGCGGCCGAAGCCCAGCGCGTGCAGATGGGGGCGGTCCGCGGCCAGCGCCTCGACGGCGGTGAAGGTGCCGTCGGTGCTGCCGTCGTCCACGATCCAGATCTCGAAGCTGCGCGCGGTGCCGCGGAGAGCCTCCTCGACCTGCGGGATCAGCTCCGGCAGGGACTCGGCCTCGTTGTAGGCCGGGATGACCACGGACACGTCGCAGGCGGGTTCCGCCAGCTCAGCCACGCGCGGTCCTCCTGGCCAGGGCCCAGCGGACCATCTGCTCCAGACCCTCGGTGAACGGGACCTGCGCGCGGTAGCCAATCGCCGCCCTGGCCCGTTCCCCGTCCGCGTAGGTGTCGCGGACGTCGCCGGCGAACGCCTCGTCGTAGGTGATCCGCGGCGCCAGGCCGGGCTGCAGCTCGTCCAGCAGGCGCTGCAGCTCGGCCAGCGCTTCCCGCAGGGCCACGCAGCGCCCCCCGCCCACGTTGAGCACGGCGCCCGGGGTCGCCGCGCGGACGGCCAGCAGGTTGGCCCGCACGGCATCCGTCACGCAGGTGAAGTCCCGCGTCTGCCGGCCGTCACCGTAGACCGCGAACGGCCGCCGGTCCAGCGCCGCCTCGATGAACTTGCGGAAGGCCATGTCCGGCCGCTGGCGCGGACCGTAGACCGTGAAGTAGCGCAGGCTCACGGTGGGCACGCCGTGGTTCGCGGCGTAGAGACTACAGAGATGCTCCGCGGCCAGCTTGGTGACCCCGTAGGGCGAGTGCGGTCGCGGCAGAGCGTCCTCGCCGACGGGCAGCTGCCGCTGGTTGCCGTAGACAGAGCTGGAGCTCGAGTAGACGAAGCAGCCGAGGTCCGCGCGCACTTCCGGCGCCAGGCAGGCTTCCAGCAGGTGCTGGGTGGCCAGCAGGTTGCGCGTCACGTACTCGTCGAAATGGCGGCCCCAGCTGGCGCGAACCCCGGCCTGGGCCGCCAGGTGAAAACAGGCCCGCGCCCCCGCCAGCAGGGCGATCGGATCCCGGTCCAGCAGATCCGCCGCGTGGAAGACGAAACGCGGATGCCGCCGGGCGCCGGCCAGGTTCTCCTGCTTCTGGCGGGGATCGTAGTAGTCGGTCAGCGCGTCGATCCCGACCACCTCACAGCCCAGCCCGAGCAACGCGTCGCAGACGTGGCTGCCGATGAAGCCCGCGCAACCGGTCACGACCACGCGGGGTCCACCGGCCAGCAGTTCCGGTACGCCGCCGGGCAGGGTCGCGGCCAGCGCCGCCGGATCCGGCGGCCCGGCCGCCGGCGGGGGATGCTCCCAGCCGGTCAATGCGCCTCCTCCAGGGCCTTGTCGATGCGCTGCTGCTCCCTCTCCAGGTCCTGGGCCTGCATTTTCGACACGGCCTCGACCATGGCCGGATCCGACTGCCCGGATTGCGCGCGCCAGCGCTCCAGAACCGCCTGGCAATCGGAGAGGCTGTGGAGGTTCTGGTAGATCTTGAACAGCAGATCGTAGAGGAACTTGCGAGCCGGTTCCTCCGCGATCCGCTGGTCGATCCACTGGGCCGCCAGGTTCGCCTCGCCCACCTGGGCCATGGCGAAGGTGGTCTCGTACATGCTGCGCTCCTCCACCTCCCCGGTCACCCGCCCCCGCAGCGAGGACAGGAAGGCCAGGGCGTCGGGCGAGCGGCCGCGATCCACCAGGATGATCGGGTAGAGGTCGATGACCGGCTGGAAGAAGGGACTCATCCGCTTGGCCAGCTCGAAGCAGGCCAGCGACTCGTCGAGCAGGCGGTCGTAGTCCGCGGTGTCCGTCGCGCCGGTGTGAATCTGGGCATCGCTCAGCAGACGGTAGCCGGCCCGCACCATGGCGGAGGGGTAGTTCCCCAGCAGGTTGCTGGTGTTCTCGTCCCGGTAGACGTCGGTCCGCTCCTGCCCCAGCGCGGGGAACAGCGGCTGGAAATCTAGATCCCGGTCCCCGATGGGATCGGTGTACAGGTCGGCCGGGGTGTCGCTCTGCCAGCCCGTCAGCTCGGCGTAGAGCGCCCGCCGGCGATCGCTGTCCCCGCTTAGGATGGCATCGAAGTCGTAGACCCCGAACATGTTGTGCATCAGACGCCGGGCGTTGACCACCGGCTGGCCGTCCTCGCTCCGCTCCGGCGACAGCCGGTAGGCCAGCCCCTCCATCTGCAGGTTGCCGAAGTATCGCGCCATGTTCTCCTGCGGGATGGTGACCGCGAAGAACACCGGCCGGGGGTCGGGGGCGCGGGCGTTGGTCGTCACGATGTCGTGCACGACGTAGTCGCGAACGTAGATGATGAAGCGCTCGCCGGTTTGGGGATCCTCCACCAGACGCGCCTGCAGCTGGTCGATCTGCTTGTCCGTGTAGCTCAGGGGCATGGCCGGCTGGCGCAGTCGCATCTGCTTCACGTACCAGGGGAGGTTGACCAGCGAGAGGTTGACGACCGTAACGTCCCGGCGGAAGTGCTCCACCTCCTGCAGGTACCAGATGGGGAAGGTGTCGTTGTCCCCGTTGGTGAAGAGGATGGCGCCCTCGTCGAGCCCGGCCAGCAGATTCCAGGCGTACTCGCGCGCGATGGTGTTGTGCGAGCGGTCGTGCTCGAACCACTTGGCGTGGCCCGGCTGCAGCAGGGGCAGCAGGGAGATGACCAGCAGCAGGGCGGCCCCGCTCTTCGCCAGCAGGCCCGTACGCACCGGCGGCACCTTCTCGTCCGGCGCCAGCTCGCGGGCCGACTTCCCCTCCGGACCGACCGCGTAACGCAGCAGCGCCGCGGCGCCGAGCCCGATGAGGATGGCGAAGAAGAGGAAGGCGGCGAAGAAGAAGTAGTCGCGCTCGCGCACCTCGTGGTCGGTGAAGTTCAGGTAGACCCAGAGTACGTCCGCGTTGATCAGGTAGTTGGCCACCAGCAGCCAGATCAGCGGACGCAGGCGCCGGATGCCGTGGAAGACGCCCAGCAGGCCCAGAAAGATGGGCCCCAGGAAGGTGGCGACCCGCGACAGGAAGCTGATCCCGTCGCCCAGGAAGTAGAACTGCTTGATGAAGTAACCGTAGTAGTGCTGCGCCTGCCAGAGCAGGCTCGCCTGCCGCTTGAAGACGTTGATGGGCGGGTACTGCTCGCGTCGCAGCACCGACATGAGGGTGGCGAAGTTGTCGGGCTGGGACTGGTTGATGGCCGGGTCGAGCGGCGCCCGGATCAGCATGAACAGGTGCACGGTCAGGCCGAGCAGGAACAGGCTGCTGCCCACCAGCACGAAGGGCCGGCCGGCGCAGACCCGCGTGGCCGCGAAGGCCAGGTAGGCCACCAGCAGCAGCAGCAGCAGGGAGTCGTCGCGGATCATGGTCGAGAGCAGGAACAGCGCGAGGCCGCAGCTCATCGCCACCAGATCCACCACCGGCAGCTGGCGCTCCTTGGCCAGCAGGATCAGCAGGAACACGCCCGGATAGACCAGCAAGGAGCCCAGGTGGAAACCGACGCCCAGGCCCAGCAGGTAGATCATCAGGTAGAGGAGACGGTCGCTCCGCTGGCTGTCGCGGGCATCGTACCAGCGGATGGCCAGCCAGGTCACCAGGCTGATCACGAAGGCGGCCAGGCCGTAGACCTCGGCCTCGATGGCGTTGTTCCAGAAGGTCTCGCTGAAGAGCAGGAAGAAGGCCCCGATCAGGCCGCCCGCGTGCGCCAGCCAGCCGGCGTCGGCGTCGGCCCGCCGCGCCAGGTTCTCGATGATCAGGTACACGAACATGACGGCCAAGGCGCTGAACAGCACCGACATGAAGTTGACGGCGCGGGCCGTCTTGAGCGCCGGGCTGTTCACGTCGGGCGAGCCGAACAGGATGTCGAAGACGCGCCCGGCCAGCACGTACAGGGGCGTGCCGGGCTGGTGGGGGATCCCGAGGATATGGGACGTCGTGATGAACTCGCTGCAGTCCCAGAAGGCGATGTTGGGCGAGGTCGTGGCCGTGTAGACGCCCAGGGCCACCAGGAGCACGCCCAGGGCCAACCACACCCGGGGACGGCGGTACCATGCGACCGTCAAGTTCTCCCCCTCGCTCCTTGGACTCGCTGTCTCCGCTGGCTGTCGCTCGTCGCTGTCGCCGTCATGTCGTCGGGGCATCGAAGGCCGGAATCTAGCACAGTTGCAGGGGCTCAACAAGCTCCGGGCGCCCCGGGTTCCCCCCGATCGAGGTCCGTTTCGGCCGCCGCCGGCCGGGGCTGGATCGCGGTCGCCGCGGTCCGCCGGCCGCGCCAGAACAGCCAGCCGCCCACCAGGCTGAAGACGACCTGCACCAGGTAGGCGGTCAACTCGATGGCCACGGCATCCCGGGCCGCGATGCCCGCGACCGTGAAGGTCAGGGCCGAGGCGGACTCCCGCAATCCGATGCCGTTGACGCTGATGGGCAGGGCGATGAGGATGCCCAGCAACGGAACCAGCACGAAGAGCTGCAGGGTCTGCTCCCCGCTCAGGGGGACGCTCAGCCCGCGGGCGGCCACCAGATGGGTCAGCACGCGCAGCGCCTGCACGCCGACCGCGAACAGGAAGATGCCGAGAAACCAGTGCGTGCGCGCCCGGTAGAGCCGGAACTCGGCCAGCACCGCCTCCAGGCGCAGCGCCACCCGACCGAGTCCCAGCCGCACCAGCAGCGGCGCCAGGTGGGACGAGACCCGCCGCGACAGAAGCAGGCAGAGCAGCCCCAGCCAGATCACCATGGCCAGGAAGAGCGGATAGACGGGCGGCAGGGTCGTGGTGTGGAGGGTCGCCGCGGCCACAGCCACCAGGGCCAGGGCGGTCAGACCGGTCAGGCCCAGCAACCGATCCAGCAGGGTGGCGCAGAAAACCTTCAGGGGCCGGCCCTCGCGCCGCCCCAGGTCGAAGATCTTCACTGCATCGCCACCCACGTTGGCCGGCAGGAAGTTGTTGAAGAAGAGACCCACCAGGTAGAGCCGGATGAGCTCCCGCCGGGGCGTGGCCAGGCCCGCGACCCGCAGGATCCAGGCCCACTGCAGGGCACCGCCCAGGGCCGAGAGCCCGTAGATCACCAGGGCTGCCGCCAGGAGGTGCCAGACCGGCGCCTCGAACGCGCTGCGGATGTCCTCCAGGCTGAGCCGGCTGAGCAGAGCGGCCACCAGCCCGAGGCTGATGGCCGTCCGCGCCGCTGCGGCCAGCCAGCGGCGGCGCGGGGCTCTCAAGCCGACACCTGGCGCGCGGCGGCCCGCCCGCCCTCGCGGGCCACGCGGGCGAAGAGGTCGAGCGATTCCGCGGCGCAGCGCTCCCAGCTGAAGCCGGCGGACCAGCGCAGGGCCGCCGCGTGCTGGGCCTGCCACAGCTCCGGCTCGGTGAGCTGGCGGAGAGCGGCCCCGGCCATGGCCTCCGCGTCGCCGTAGGGCACGAGGAAACCGGTCTCGCCGTCGCGCACGGAATCGCGCAGGCCCGGCGCGTCGCTGGCCACCACCGGCAGGCCGCAGCAGTTGGCCTCGATGACCGTCAAGCCCCACCCCTCCTTGGGGCTCGGATTCAGGAAGGTGTGAGCACGATGCAGGGTGCGCACCAGCTCGTTCCAGGGCAGGTAGCCCCGGAACTCGACCCGCTCGTCCAGCCGCAGAGCCCGCACCAGACGGCGCAGGCGCGCCTCGTCGGGCCCCCGGCCCATGATCAGCAGGCGAGCGGCGGGCAGCCGCCGGGCGATGCTGGCGAAGGCGCGCACGGCGACGTCCAGGCTCTTGTAGCGCCGCAGTCTGCTCCAGCTGACCACCAGGGGATTCTCGGCCCGCGCCGGCGGATCGTCCAGCCGGAAGCGGGCCTGATCCATGCCGCACAGGACGGTGTGGATGCGCTCGGACGGCAGCCCGCGGGCCACCAGGTCGTCGCGGGTGGACGGGCTGATCACCTCGAAGGTCACGTTCCGGTAGATCCGCGCGACGAGCTGCTCGGCCGCCCAGACGTAGGTCGCGAAGACGGGATTGGTCTCGCGAAAGACCGTGGCGCCGAAGAGGTGGGGGACGACGGCCAGGACCGGCACGCCCCGCCGGTAGAGCGGCGTGTAGAAGGGGATCTTGTTGATGTCCTCGACCAGCAGATCGTACCGCCGTTCCCGCAGCAGGCGCCGCACCAGCCCCGGCAGCCGCCAGTTCGCCACCAGCCAGTGGCCTCGCCGGTGCACCTGCACGCCGTCGATCCGCTCCACGGGGGGCGCGCCGGGGTAGCCCGTCGCCACGAGGTCCACGTCATGCCCCGCCGCCACGGCGCGCTTGAGGATCTCGTGGAGGTGGATCTCCGCTCCGCCCGCCATCGGGTCGCGGATGTCCCGCCAGTTCACCGCGAGGATCCTCATGCGTCGCCCTCCGCTTCCCGGCCGGCGGCCGCCGCCCGGGGCTTGAGCGCCACCACCCCGATGGTGGGCGTCAGGTAGAGGGACAGACGCGTGCGGCCGAGGCGGCGGCGGCAGGCGGCGGCCAGTCGGCCCAGGGGCGGGAGGGGATCCGGGTGCATGGGCAGGCGCAGCCGCGTCCGCGTGAGCAGGACCTTGCGCAGGGCGCGGTACCACAGACCGGGAACCATCCAGTCCCCGTAGGTGCGCTCGACCCGCACGCCGGCCTGGTTGACGATCCGCTCCAGCTGGCCGGGGCTGAACTCGGTCTCCCAGCCGGCGAACCACTTCCCCAGCCGGATCAGCAGCTTCTTGCCCAGCGTGTAGTAGTGATAGCGCTGCGGCACGTCCACCACCAGCCAGCCGCCCGGCCTGAGCACCCGCACGTTCTCGCGCAGCAGCGGCAGGGGATCGCGAAAATGCTCCAGGAGCCCCTGGTGAAAGACCACGTCGAAGACGGCGTCCCGGAAGGGCATGCGCAGGCCGTCGCCGCCCACCGGGTCGAGCTTCACCTGCGCCAAGCCAGCGGCCTTGACCGTCAGGTCCAGCGAGCCGACGACGTAGTCCAGGGTCACCATGGCGGCGCCGGCGCGGGCCAGGGCCACCGCGTCGCGCCCGGTCCCGGCCCCCACCTCGAGGATCCGCAGGCCCGCCGGATCGCCCAGGGCCACTATCTCGCGCACCAGGCGTCCGTCGGTGCCGTAGACGTCGTTCAGCTCGAGGGCGTCGGCCTGCTCCCAGAACTCCTGCCAGTGCCGCTGCGTGGACTCCCTCACGCCGGCCCCTCTTCCCGCGCTCCGCGTTGCTCCTCCGCGCGCACCTGGGCCGCCGCGCGGTCGAGCACCCCGTTGACGAAGCCCACCGCGTCCTCCTCGCAGAAGCGGCGGGCCAGCTCGCAGGCCTCGTTGATCACGACCCGCCAGGGAACATCGGGGCTGTAGCGGAGTTCCGTCAAGCCGATCCGCAGGATGGCCCGCTCCACCTGACCCAGGCGCTCCGGATCCCAGTTCTCCAGGAGGCCGGCCAGCCACTGCTCGCTGGCTGCGCGGTGCGCGCTCAGCTTGGTCGCGAGGCTCCGCGCGAAGGTCGCCGTCTCGTCGTTGGGATCGCGGCGATCGAGCTGGTCCTCCAGGCAGGCGTCGAGCGCTCGCCCCGAGAGCTGCGCGGCGTACTCGGCCTGCAGGAGGATCTCCCGTCCTTTTCTGCGCCTGCCCACGCCGGTCCTAGTCCGCGTCGATGGCGGCCCAGAGATCGATCATCTCCAGGGCCGTCAGGGCGGCGTCGAAACCCTTGTTCCCCGCCTTGGTGCCCGAGCGCTCGATGGCCTGGTCCAGGGTCTCGGCGGTGATGATCCCGTAGGCGACGGGCACGGAGGATTCGAGAGCGACCTGGGCCAGGCCCTTGGTCACCTCGGCGGCGATGTACTGGAAGTGGGGCGTGTCCCCCTGGATGAGACAGCCCAGGCAGATCACCGCGGCGTAACGCCCCGAACCGGCCAGCCGCTGGGCCGCCAGCGGGATCTCGAAGCTGCCGGGCACCCAGGCCAGATCCACCTGCTCGTCCTTCACCCCGTGTCGCTCCAGGCAGTCGCGGGCCCCCGCGAGCAGTTCCTGCGTGAAGAACTCGTTGAAGCGGCTGGCCACGATCGCGATCTTCTGGCCGCCCGCCTCGAACCGCCCCTGATACGTCTTGCCCATCGTCCCCTCCTTGCCGTGCCGCCGGCAGGGCCGGCTCGTCAGTCCAGGTGCTCCAGCATGTGCCCGAGCTTGGTCTTCTTGGTCCGCAGGTAGCGCAGGTTGCGCACGTTGGGCCGGATCTCCAGCGGCATGCGGTCCACGACCTGCAGGCCGTAGCTGTCCAGCCCCACGATCTTGCGGGGGTTGTTGGTCATCAGGATCATCTGGCGCACGCCCAGGTCGCTAAGGATCTGCGCGCCGATGCCGTACTCGCGCAGGTCCGCGGCGAAGCCGAGCCGGTGGTTGGCCTCCACCGTGTCGCAGCCCTCGTCCTGCAGGCGGTAGGCCTTGAGCTTGTTCACCAGGCCGATGCCCCGGCCTTCCTGGCGCATGTAGAGGAAAACGCCGCAGCCGTGCTCCTCGATGCCCCGCAGGGCCGCCTCCATCTGCTCGCCGCAGTCGCAGCGCAGGGAGTGGAACAGGTCGCCCGTCATGCACTCCGAGTGAACCCGCACCAGGCATGGTTCCTCCGTGCTGATCGCCCCCTTGACCAGGGCGATGTGGATCGCCTCGTCCACCGAGGTGTGGAAGGCCACCATGCGGAACAGGCCGTAGCGGGTGGGCATCTCCACGTCCGCCGCCCGGTGCACCAGCTTCTCGTGGCGGCGCCGGTAGGCGATCAGCTCGGCGATGGAGATCAGCTTCAGGCCGTGCTCGGCGGCGATCTCGCGCAGCCGCGGCAGCCGGGCCATGGAGCCGTCCTCATCCATGATCTCGCAGAGGATGCCCGCCGGGTAGAGCCCGCCGATCCGGCTGAGGTCGACCACCGCCTCGGTGTGGCCGGCCCGCTGCAGCACGCCGCCCGGCTGGGCTTCGAGCGGGAAGATGTGGCCCGGGCGGGCGAGGTCCCCCGCCCGGGTGTCCGGGTCGATGAACACCCGCACCGTGCGGGCCCGATCGTGGGCGGAGATGCCGGTCGTGATGCCCCGGGCGGCGTCGATGGAGACGGTGAAGGAGGTCCCCAGAGGGGCAGTGTTGCGCGCCACCATGGGCTGCAGGTCGAGCTCGGCGAGGCGTTCGCCGGTGGCGGGCAGGCAGATCAGGCCCCGGCCGTGCTTGGCCAGGAAGTTGATGGCCTCGGGCGTGACCTTCTCCGCGGCCATCACGAAGTCCCCTTCGTTCTCGCGGTCCTCGTCGTCGACGACGATGATGATCTCGCCCTGCTGCAGCGCCGCCACGGCGCTCTCGATGCTGTCCAGCGCGATCTTCTCGGTCATGACTTCCTCGTATTCGTGCGGCGGGCGCGCCGGCGCTGACCGGGCCGCGCCCGCCGGGTTCATGTCGAGCGGTCGCCCCGGCCACGGCGGCCGAAGCCGCGGGCCAGCAGGCTCTCCATGGTTCGGGTGGGCGGTGGATCCGCCGGCAGCGCCTCGCCCCGGGCCGCCTTGACGAGCACGTCCATCTCGAGGTTCACCCTCTCCCCCACGCGCAGCTCGCCCAGCCGGGTGGCCGCCAGCGTGTGCGGGATCACGTTGACCGTGAAGCGGTCGCGGAACGGTCCGCTGTCCACGGTCAGGCTGACCCCGTCGACCGCCACCGAGCCCTTGGGCAGCAGGTAGCGGGCGAGGCTCGCCGGCAGGCCGAACGTCAGGAACCGGCTGCGTCCCCGCGCGCGGATCGCGGCCACCCGGCCGAGGCCGTCCACGTGCCCCAGAACGAGATGCCCGCCGAGGGGATCGGCCGCCCGCAGCGCCGGCTCCAGGTGAACCCTATCGCCGACCCGCCAGGCGGGCAGGGTGCTGAGGCGTCGCGTCTCCTCGGCCGCCTCCACCGCCACCAGCGATCCGCGGCGGCCGGCCACCGTCAGGCAGATGCCCTGGACGGCCAGGCTGTCGCCGATCGCGAGGTCCGGCGCGCAGAGGGGAGCCGACAGCTCGATCCGGGTCAGCTCGCCGCTCCGGCCGAGGGCGTGGATCCTGCCCACCTCGCGTACCAGACCCGTGAACATCTCAGGCCTCCTCCGCCGCGTCCGCCCCGCCGCTGCCGCTCACGGCGGCCAGCATCGTGGCGAAGGACAGGCGGTCCCAGACGAGCTTCGCGTCGCAGCCGCGGCGTTCGAGCCGCGTCAGGCTGAACCGGGCCGGAGCCGGGAACTCCCGCTCGGGCCAGCCCACGCCGGTGCCGACCGCCAGCGGCGCCAGGTACTGGATCCAGCGGTCCACCAGCCCCGCGGCCAGGAAGGCGGCGGCCAGGCGCGGGCCGCCCTCCAGCAGGATGCTTTGGAGGCCAAGCCCAGCGGCCGCCACTAGGAGCGCTGCCGGGTTGACGTGGCCCTCGCGCTCGGCGCAGGCCACGAGCTCCCCCCCGTCGGCGGCCAGCCGCGCGCGCATGTCCTCGCCCGCCTCGCGGCCGCCCAGTCCGCCGTGGAAGACGAGGTAGCGGTCGCGGGCCCAGCCCTCCCGGTAGCTCAGGTCGGTGTCCACGTAGCCGGCCAGCGGCTCGGCGGCGGGGCAGGCCTCCTCCCCGCCCACCAGGCGAGTGTCCAGCCGCGGCCGGTCGACGCGCAGGGTCCCCTCGCCCACCAGCACCAGGTCGGCCCAGCGCCGTAGCCGGTGCACATCGTGCCGCGCGGACTCGCCGGTGAGATAGACCGGGCCGTCTCCGGACAGCCCCAGGTTCCGCGGCGCGGTCCAGAGGCGACCGTCAAGGCTGCCGGCCGTCTTGAGCAGCACGTAGGGCCGGGCGAACACGCGGCTGGCCACGAAGGGCCAGATCAGCTCGAGCGCCGGCTCGGCCAGCACGCCGACTCGTGTTTCGATCCCCCGCTCCGCCAGCAGCCGCAGCCCGCCTCCGGTCACCGCGGTGTTGGGATCGGACACGGCCGCCACGACGCGGCGCAGGCCGCTCGCCGCGACGACCGGAGCGCAGGGTGGTGTGCGTCCGGTGTGGTTGCACGGCTCGAGGGTGCAGTACAGGGTGGCCCCCCTGGCCCGCTCACCAGCCTCGGCCAGGGCCACGATCTCGGCGTGACGCGTCCCCGCGCCCCGATGCGCTCCCCGGCCCACCACGCGCCCATCGCGGACGATCACGGCGCCGACCGGTGGATTGGGCCAGGGGCGGCGAGGGATGCCCCCGGCCAACTCGAGAGCTTCCCGCATGAACAGCCCGTCCTGCAGGCGCTGCTCCTCGGACTGCGCATCCTCGTTGGCCACCCGCACGTCCGTGCCGGAAGGGGCGTGCTCGTCCTGCTCGTCGATCATGCGGCCTCCGCAGGGCGGGGGCGGCGGGTGAGCTGTCGTGGGTGGGAGACAGGTAGGAACAGACGGCATTGCCGGGCAAGCAGCAGCCGCCTTCCCCAACTTCTCCCATCCGGACTCTCACCGTCGGCCCCGGGATTTCACCGGGTCTGCACCGGGAGGCTCCGGACCGCGCGGGCGGCCGCCGCCTCTCGGGGCTCGCGGGCTTTCACCGCCGGTGGGGACTTTCACCCCGCCCCGAAGTTGTGGAATCGTCGATCGGCACGGCCGGGCCGTGCTCTTGTATGTACCCAAAATCTAACAGGGTAGCGGCTTGCGGTCAAGGGAGGAGGCGCGCAGGCGGCGGTTGGCGGGCCTCAGCCAGCCTCGTCCGCCTGCCATTCGGCGAAGAGGGCCTCGACGAAGACGTCGGCGTCGAACGCGGCGATGTCCTCGGCGGTCTCCCCGACGCCGACGTAGCGCACGGGCAGCCCCATGGTCTCGGCGATGGCGACCACGATGCCGCCCTTGGCGGTGCCGTCCAGCTTGGTGAGGATCAACCCCTCGACCGGGATGGTCTCGGCGAAGACCTTGGCCTGGGCCAGGCCGTTCTGGCCGGTGTTGGCGTCCACCACGAGGAGGGTCTCGGGCGGACGGCCGGTCTTCTTCTCGATGACCCGCTCCATCTTGCCGAGCTCGGCCATGAGGTTGGTCTTGGTATGCAGGCGGCCCGCCGTGTCCACGATGACCACGTCGTGGCCGCGGGCCTCGGCGGCGGCCAGGGCGTCGTAGACCACGGCGGCCGGATCGGCACCGGAGGCCTGATGGATGCAGGGCACGCCCACGCGCTCGGCCCACACCTCGAGCTGCTCGACGGCGGCCGCGCGGAAGGTGTCGGCGGCGGCCAGCAGGACGGACCGCCCCTGCGCCTTGTAGAGCGCCGCCAGCTTGGCGATGCTCGTGGTCTTGCCGGTCCCGTTGACCCCGACGATGAAGAGGACGTGAATGCCGGCGGCCGGTTCGGGAACGCCGGCGACCTCGCCCGGAGCGGTGGGAGGTGCGGCCCGCGCCTCGGCCGCCTTGACCTCCCTGACCTTCCGGTCCTTCTTCTGCTTCTTCTGCTTGCCGTGCTTCCTCGACTTGCCCGCCGCGGCCTGCCCCTCCGTCTCTCCCTCGCCCCAGGCCGGCGGCCGCACCTTCGGTCGCGCCGTGGTCAGGATCTCCCGGACATCCCGGCGGATCACCTCGAGCACGCTCTCGAAGTCGGCCTCGCCCCCTTCCTCCCGGAGGCGCTGCTCGATGTTCCGCGTGATGCGGAGGCTGGACTGCACTCCCATGTCCGCGCTGATCAGGAGCTCCTCGATCCGCTCGAGCGTCTCGGGATCGAGGCGGACCTTGCCCCGCAGCAGGGTGCGGAGCTGGCCGAAGAGGCTCTCGCGGGTCTTGCGCAGGCCCTGGCGGAAGCGATCGAGGGCGCCCTTGATCACTGCTCGGCCTCCATCACGCGCGCTCCGGACTCCTCCCGGTCGTCCTCCGCCGCGGACGGTGCCGGCTCCTCGGCGATCTCCCCCAGGCCGTCCGCCGCGCCGGCTGCACCACCGCCGGCGCCATTCGCCAGCATGAAGCGCGGCGAAGATTCCTCCTCGTCGGCGAGGATGGCGCGCACGGACTCGCGGCGGTCCAACTCGCGTCGGCGTGTGGCGATGGCCTGGCCCAGCTCCGCGTCGGACTGGGTCTCGGCCACGTCGTGGAAGCTGACCGACACGATGCTGCTGCAGCCCTGCTCCATCATGGTCACCCCGTAGAGGTGGTTGGCGGTCTCCATGGTCAGCTTGTTGTGGGTGACGACGAGGAACTGGGTGTTGCGCGAGAACTCGCGCAGCATGCGCACGAAGCGCTGGACGTTCGCGTCGTCCAGCGGCGCATCCACCTCGTCCAGCATGCAGAAGGGGGAGGGCTTGACCAGGTAGACCGCGAACAGCAGCGAGAGGGCCGTCAGGCAGCGCTCCCCGCCGGAGAGCAGGCCCACGTGATTTACAACCTTGCCCTGGGGCTGGGCGAGGATGTGGATGTTGCTCTCCAGGGGATCCTCGGTCCGGATGAGCTGCAGATCGGCGCGGCCTCCCTCGAACAGCACCTGGTGGACCGCGATGAAGTTGCGCCGGACCTCCTCGAAGGTGTCGCTGAACAGCTTGCGGGCCGTGCGGTTGATGCGCGCGATCGCGGTGACCAGGTCCTGCTTGGCCTTGTCCACGTCCGCGTGCTGCGACTCGAGGAACTTCAGCCGCTCGCTCTTGGCCTCGTACTCCTCCAGCGCGAGCTGGTTGACCGGGCCCAGGGCGGCGAGCTTGTCCCGCAGGTCGGCCAGGATCGTCCGGGCCTGATCCAGCTGGAACGTCTCGCCGTCCCGCTCCAGCTGGCGGGGCAGGTGCTCGGGAGCGAAGGAGCGGATCAGCTCGCGGAAGCTCCCCTTGTACTGCTCCTCGACCCGCTCCTGCAGATTGCGCCGCCGCACGTCGAGGGTGGCCAGCTCCGTCTCAAGGCCGTGCATCTGCTCGCGGCAGCCGTTGCGCCGGTCCTCGATCTCCTTGGCCCGGTCGTGCCAGGCCGCGGTCTGCTCGTGAAGCTCCTGGATGGCGCCGGCGGCGTTGCGCACGACCTGGCGCCGCCGCTCGCGCTCTGTGAAGGCGTCCTGCAGCTCCGCGCGGCGCCGGTCCAGCTCGGCGCCGAGGTTCTCGCGCTCCTGCTGGCCCAGCTCGATCTCCTGGATCAGTTGCTCGCGGCGGGAGCCCAGCTCCGCCAGGTTCTCGTCGAGATGCGTCCGGCCGGCGGCGGCCTCCCGCTGCCGGCTCTCCAGGCGCTGCTGCACCAAGCGCAGCTCCTCGAGACCGGTGCGGGCCCGATCCCGCTCCGCCTCGGCCTGCGTGAGCCCGGCCCGCAGCTCGTCCAGCTGGGTGGTGCTGACGTTGCGGCGGCGGCCGCTCTCCGCCACCCGGTCGCGCAGCTCGTCGGCCTGTCCGGCCAGGTCCTGCAGCTGGGCCTGCAGCTCCTGCGTCTCGGCCCCGATCTCGGCCAGACGCCGGGTCGTGGCCTCCTGCCGGCTGCGGGCCTCGGCCAGCTCGCTGTGGAGCTGGCGGAAGTCCGTGTCCAGGACCTCCAGCTCCGCACGCCCGCGGAGCAGGGCCTCGCGCACCTCGTCGCGCCGGCTGCGGTTGGCCCGCTGGCGCTCCTGCCAGGCGGCGATCTTCTGCTCGAGGGTCGCGATCTCGGCGGCCAGCTTCTCCAGCTTCTCGCCGCGCCCCAGCAGGCTCACCTCGCCGCCCTCGCGGCGGCCGCCGCGGACCACGCCGTCGCTGGTGACCAGCAGCCCCGAGCGGGCGAGGCAGGTGAGGGGCACGGCGCCGCGGTGCGCCGCCGCCGCGGTCACGGCGGAGTCGTCGTCCGCGAAGACCCAGGCGGCGGCCAGCAGCCGGCGCACGTGCGGTGCCTCCGCGCCCGGACCGCTGACGAGTTGCAGGGCGTGCGTGCCGCCTGGGGGCGCCGGCGGTGCGGCCGCGGGATCCGGCGCCGCCGCACCACAGAGGAAGCTGGCCTGTCCGCTGGCGGCTTGACGCAGCTCGTTGACCAGATCGACCGCCGTGGGCGCGCCGTCCACGACGACGGCGTCCAGCAGCTCGGCGAAGAAGGTCTCGAAGGCGGACGTCCACGCCTCGGGCACCTGGATGCGATCGGCCAGGCTGCCGAGGACCCGGCCGTCCTCCAGGTGCTCCCGCAGCAGGCGCTGGGAGCCCTGGCCGTACCCCTGGTACTCGTCCCTGATCCGCTGCAGCAGCTCCTGGCGCGAGGCCAGCGCCTCCCGGCGGGCCAGGCGGGTCGTCAGCCCTTCCTGGAGCTCCGCCGCCGCCGCCTCCAGGTCGCTCTCCTCGCGCTCGCGCTGCGCCAGCTCGGCCAGCACCGACCGCCGCCGCTCGCTCAGGCGGCCGCGGGCCTCCTCGCGCTCGCTCAGCTGCTCCGCCGCCGCCACGGCATCCCGCTCGCGCTGGCCGCGCTCGGCGTCCAAGGCCTCCAGCCGCTCCCGCCGGTTCTCCTGCTTCACCTCCAGCTCGCGCAGCCGTCCCTGCTGCGCCGCGTCCGTCTCGATGAACTCCAGGTTGAGCTGGGACGCCTGCTCCAGCGCCCCGCGATCGCGGGCCAGGCGTTCCTCCAGCAGGACGCAGGTCTCGCTCTCCTCGGCGACCCGCCGCTGGATCCGCGCCAGCTCCTCCGCCAGCCGGGTCCGCTCCTGATCGAGCTGGCCGATGTCGGCCCGGATCCCCACCTGACGTTGCTCCGCACCCTCCAGATCCTCGCGATGCTTCCGGGTGCGTTGCTCGTACTCCTGGATGCGGTGCTCGATCAGGAAGACCTGCCGCTCGCTCTCCTGCAGCTCCTCCTCGAAGGCCTGCAGCGCATCCTCGAGGCGGCGGCGCTCGGCCTCGCGCTCGTCCACGGCCGGACGCGTGGTCTCGATCCGGGCCCGCAGATCGGCCAGCTCGCCGATCTCGCTCTCGGCCTCGGTCTCGAGCGCGGCGAGCCGCTCGCGCAGCTCCTGCTCGCGCCGGTCCAGCTCCTGCTGGCTGCGGCCGGCGACGAGCAGGTCCAGCGCCCGGATCTGCTGGAACAGCCGCTGGTGGCGGCGGGCCTTTCCCACCTGGTAGCGGAGGGAGCGCACCTCCTTGCCGATCTCCTCGATGATGTCGCGCAGACGCAGCAGGTCCTGCTCGGTGCGTTCCAGCTTGCGCTGGGTCTCCCGCCGCCGCGCCTTGTACTTCGTGATGCCGGAGCCCTCCTCGATCAGGCGGCGCAGCTCCTGGTTGTTCTCGTTGAGCACCTGGTTGATCATCGCGTGCTCGATGATCGAGTAGGACGTGTTGTTGACCCCGCTGTCGTAGAGCAGGTCGCGCAGATCCTTCAGCCGGCAGAGGGTCTCGTTCAGGTAGTACTCGCTGTTGCCGTCGCGGGTGACGCGCCGCTTGATGGCCACCTCGTCGAAGGCGATGGGGAGGCGGCGATCCGCGTTGTCGAAGACCAGCGTCACCGTGGCCAGGCCGACCGGCTTGCGCTTGGTGGTCCCCTTGAAGATGACGTCGTCCATGCGGTCGCCGCGCAGGGTCTTGGGGGACTGCTCCCCCAGCACCCAGCGCACGGCGTCCACGATGTTGGACTTGCCACAGCCGTTGGGCCCGAGGATGGCGGTGATGCCATGGTCGAACTCGAGCTCGGTGCGGTCGACGAAGGACTTGAATCCCTGCAGCTCGATGCGCTTGAGCCTCACGTGTCACGCCTTCCGTTGCGTTTCCAGGAAATCGTCTTCGCTGCTCCGTCGGGACGGCCCCTCCCGCCACCGGTCGCCGGGATGCCGTCCATCCGCGCGCCCGTCCGCTAGAAGCGGACCGGTTGCGCCCAGTCCTCGTGCAGCCGCTCCAGGAGGGCCGGGATGGCGTCCCGCGCGGCGGTCCGGCTGGGGAAGCTGCCCATGTAGACCCGGTACCAGTACCCCTTGCCGGGGATGTCGACGCCGTGGATGACGGCCCGGATCCCCTGGCGCTCCAGGATGTCCACCTCGCGCAGCGCCGTGGCGCTGTCCGGCAAGGAGTAGACCCACAGGGCCCAGCCGTCCTGGCCGACCGGCAGCTCGAAGGAGGCCCAGAGCTCGGTCCGCTCCTCGGCCGTCAAGCCCGCGGTCGCCGGCTCGCCGGACGAGGCGGCCCCTCCTCCGGCCTCCGCGGTGCCCGGTTTCTCGGACCAGCCCTCCGGCGAGGGCGGCGGGCCGGTGGCCAGCAGGTTCTCGGGGGGCGTGGGCTCTCCCGCCGTGCTGTCGGCGTCCTCCGCCGCCACGTCCACCGTCGCGTCCGGTTGTGCCGCCGATTCCGGCGGCTTCGCGACCTCGCCTTCCGGCGGGTAGTTCAGACCCGGCACCGGGGGCGAAGTATCGGCCGCCTGGTGGTCGCGCGCAACCTGGATCGTGCGCTCCGGCCGCTGCACGTTCCAGTTGTGGATCAGGGCGTAGCCCACCACGGCGATCACCACCAGTAGCAGAGCGGCCGCTCCCCAGAAGAGCGGCGAGGAGCGACGCTTCCTGGTTCGTCCCGCTTCGCCCGTGTCTCCGTACTCGTCGAGGTGCGCCATGGCGCCGATCAGGTCGGCCTCCGGCCTCTCGCCCGCCGGTTCCTCGCCCGCGACGTGCGCCCCCGCGGCCGCGCGCTCCTCCGCCGGGCTCTCGGCAGGCCCGCGCGCGGCGCCGGGACCGTGCAGGAAGAGGGGCTCGGTCCCCAGCGGAGCCACCTCGTCGGCCAGGCTGCCGAAGGCCGGCGCGCCGGCCGGCTCCTCGAACGCCGGCGCGAGGCCCTCGGGCTCCACGCCCACCGGCTCCTCAGCGATCGGCGCCTCGGCTGCGGGCTCCTCCGCCATGGGCTCCTCGGGCGCTTGCTCCCCGGCCGCCGCTTCCGCAACGGCGACCCCGCCGGCGAAGGCCACGAGCCCGAGGACCGGGAAGCCGGCCGTGGCCAGCTCGCCCGCGGTGCGCTCCGCCTCGGCCTGGCTACCGGTCAGCCCGTCCCAGCAGAGCAGGCGCACGTCCGCGCCGGCGAGCCAGGGGCCGCCGGCCTCGTCCAGGGGAACCGAGATGAGGATGTCGTCGACCCGGTGGCGCAGCCGGGCCAGCAGATCCCAGATCTCCTGCGGGGTGGCCTGGGCCGGGCAGAAGGATCCCACGCCCATGAAGCGGCCGTCGGCCCCGTTCCAGGGCAAGGCGATGCTGCAGGCGGGCAGGGAAGCTCCGTAGCGCAGGAAGTCGATCCAGCCCTCCAGCTCGTAGCGATCGGCCCAGCGGGTCAGGTCGGGCCGCTGATCGTCCCCGTCCACCACCAGGATCTTGCGACCGGGCCGCACCAGGGCGCGTGCCGTGGCCAGGACCGCCGCCGCCCGCGAGGCCGTGTTCTCGGGAGTGTCCAGGAAGGCCCAGATGCGCGGCGGATTGCGCTTCGCCTGCACCGCCGCCACCAGCGCATCCAGGTGCGCCTCGGCGCTGAAGCGCAGCGCCTCCTCCCAGAAGATTCCCCCGTGGAGATCCAGCTCTCCCAGCACGAGACCGGAGTCGAAGTGCATCAAGCCGCCGCCGGCCCCTTCGTCCATGCTCACGGTGTGCCTCCTCAGTACCTCCGCGCCGCGGCGCGGAGGGCCCTCAGCCCTTCTCCCGCCAGACGCGACGGAAGGCGTCGATCACCAGCGGAAGTTCCTCGTCGCCGACGGTGCGCAGATCCACGGCCAGGCCGTCCTGGTTCATGCGGGTGACCAGGGCCGGATCCTGGCGGCGCAGCGCGGCGTGACAGGCCTCCAGCTCGGCCTTCGGCCCCCGCCAGAGCAGCAGCCGGGTGGGCACCGCGGCGCTGGAGAAGCTGCCGCCGCCCACGCTGGCCTCGCCCGCCACCGCCGTTCCCTCCCAGCCCTCCGGGGCCTCCGCCTGCAGCGCGCCGAGCAGCCGCTCTGCCGCGGCCTGCAGCGCCTCCAGCGGCCGCGCCAGCATCTCCAGCGTCGGCACCGGAGGCAGATCCTCGGCCGCCAGGTAGAGGCTCAGCACCGCATCGGCGGCGGCCATGGTCGTCTTGTCCACGCGGAAGGTACGCCGCATGGGGTGGCGCCGCAGGGCGTCGATCAGGTCGGCCCGTCCCAGCACGAATCCGGCCTGGCAGCCCCCCAGCAGCTTGTCGCCGCTGCAGGTGACCAGGTCGGCACCGGCGGCCAGATCCTCGGCCAGGGGATGCTCGTCCGGCAGGCCCAGCTCCGAGAAGGGGAACAGGGCTCCGCTGCCGGCGTCGTAGATCAGGACGTGTCCGGTCTGGCGGCAGAGCTGGGCCAGCTCGGCGAGCGGCACCTCCTCCGTGAAGCCCACCACGTCGAAGTTGCTGCGGTGGACCTTGAGGACCACGGCGCCCGGCACCAAGGCCTCGCGGTAATCGCTCAGGTCGGTGCGGTTGGTCGTGCCGATCTCGTGCAGCTCGCAGCCGGTCTCGGCCATGATCTCGTGCATGCGGAAGGAACCGCCGATGGCCACGGTCTCGCCCCGCGAGAGGATCAGGCGGCCGCCCTGCGTGCTGCAGCGCACCGCCAGCCAGACCGCCGCCGCGTTGTTGTTGATCAGCAGCGCATCCTCGGCTCCGGTCAGCAGGGCGATCTTCTCCTCCACCTTGCGGCCGCGGTGCCCGCGCTGGCCGGTCTCCAGCACGTACTCCAGGTCGACGTTGTGGAGCGCGGCCTGCCGCATCCACTCCACCGCCGTCTCCGGGTAGAGGGAGCGCCCCAGGTTGGTGTGTACGATCACCCCGGTGCCGTTGATGACGCGGCGCAGGGTGGGCGCGAGCAGGCGATCGTGCTCGGCGCCCACGCGGGCCACGACCTCTGCCAGGAGAAACTCCCGCGTGGCGCCGGCCGCCCCTGCTCCCGCGCGCAGCATTTGGCGACGCTCCGCCACGACGCGCTGGACCACGCGCACGAGCCAGCTGCGCTTGCGCCCGCCGGCGAGGACGGCCACGCGCGCGTCTTCCAGGACGCTTCCCACGGAAGGGATCTCGCTCAAGTGGGATTCGTACACCGGGTCCTTCACCGGGTCCTTCCTTGAGGCATCCCTGACAAAAAAAGCCGCGGGCCGCGGCGGTAGACAATGTTGGCTCCCGCGTGGGAACCAAGTTACCAGAACGGCCATTCCCTGTAAAGACCGCCTCGCCACTGGACAGGCTTGCCGCAGCCCCTTAAGCTTCCGCGGAAAGGGAAGGTGGAGATGGAGCTTAGACGGCATGCTCTTCCGGGGAACCGCCGCGCTTGCGCGATCTTGGCGATCCTCCTGCTCGCCCTGCTCGCCCTGGCTTCCTGCGGCGGGCCCAAGCGCCCGCCCAGCAGCGAGGTGCCCGGCTACGAGCGGCTGCGCGACGTCCTGGGCGACTTCGACTTCGCACCGCTGCGCGGGCGGCGCATCGTGATCGACCCGGGACACGGCGGCTTCTTCCGCGGAGCCATCGGCCTGAACGGGTTGAGCGAGGCCGAGGTCAACCTGGGCGTGGCTCTCTACCTGCGCGGCCTGCTGGAGTGGGCCGGCGCCCGTGTGTACCTGACCCGCACCGCGGACTACGATTTTCTGACCCCGGCGGACTCGAGCCTGGCGGCGGACCTGGCGGCTCGCATGGCGATCACCGACTCGCTGCAGCCGGACGTGTTCGTCTCCATCCATCACAACAGCAACGCCGAGCTGGACCGCGATCTCAACGAGACCCAGACCTACTACCCGGTCGGCCGGGAGGGGGCGGATCTGGACCTGGCGCGGGCCATCCACAAGTACCTCGTGCGAAACCTGAACATCAGCCCGGCCAAGATCATGGCCGGCAACTTCCACGTCCTGCGCAACAGCCCCGTGCCGGCCGTCCTGGGCGAGCCCTCGATGCTCAGCAACCCGGAGATCGAGAAGCGCCTGAGCCTGGCCGCCAAGCAGGAGCTGGAAGCCCAGGCGTACTTTCTCGGCCTGCTGGAGTACTTCGCCAAGGGAACGCCGCGTTTCGTGAGCGCCCACGGCGACACCCTGGGCGCGTGCGCCGCGCCGGTCTGGGTCTTCGATCCCGGCGCCCCGGACGATCCCGCCCTGGATCCGACGTCCGTGCGGCTGCTCGTGGACGGACGCCGCCGTCCGGCCGTCCTCGCGGCGGACGGCCGGACGGTGCGGTTCGCCACTACCCTTCCCGGCGGCAGCCACGCGCTGGCCCTGTCGGCCAGGAACCTCGCCGGGCGGAGCACGCCCACCTGGAGCGGCACCCTGCTCGAGGACCGGGCGGAGCTGGTCGCCAGCCTCTCTTACGAGAACGCCCCGCGGACTGCGGCGCCGCGCGTCCTGATCCAGTACCGCTGCAGTGGCCCCGCCCTGGCGCGTTACCGGAACCTGCGCATCCTCTGCCGGGATCCGCGGGGCGGGGAGATGGCGCTCGGGCTGCCGGGCTTCACGGGTCCGTACGGCTGGCTCCTGGCCCCCGCGGACAGCCTGCCGGCGAGCCGCGCCGCCGAGGCGGAGCTGCGGTTTGGCCTGGAGAGCTGCGACGGCAGCTGGACCGGTATCCGGCAGGCGCTGAAACCCGCCAGCGTGCAGTTCATCACTCCGCCCGCCAGGCTCCTGGTCCTGGACTGGCCCGCCGGCCGGAGCCCCTCGGCGGCGGGTTGCCCGCGCGACGTCCGCGAGCGCTGGTCGCCGGTGGGCTGGCCGGTCCATTTCTTCCCCTTCCCGCCCGGCCCGCCTCTCTCCGGGAAGACCGCGCCGCCGTACAGTCCCTACCTGCAGGCGACCGACGGCCACGGTCTCTGGCTGGAGGGGGACGGGGCCCGGGTGCTCTTCCTGGACGGGGACCACCGCCTGCCCTGGAGCGCGCCGGAGAGCACGCCGCCGGACACGCTGCCCTGGCAGCCGATCCTGCCCGAGCTGCTCGGCCTGCGAATCGTGCTCGATCCGACCGGCGGCGGCAGCGAGACCGACGGCGCGGGACCGCTGGGAACGCGCGGCGCGGATCTGAACCTGCGCGTGGCCGAGATGACGGCGGCGCTGCTGCGCGGAGCGGGAGCTGAGGTGATGCTGACCCGCGAGGACGAGCGCTGGGTGCCGCCCGAGGCGAAGGTGGAGCTGGCCAACGATGGGGACGCCGATCTCTTCCTGACCATCGGCCGCACCCGGGATCCGGCCCGGCCCCTGGTGGCCCGGTATCATCACGGCAGCCGCACCGGCCGCGCCTGGGCGGAGCTGGTGGTTCGAATGGCGGCACCCCTGCTGGCCGCGCCGGCCGAATCGGCCCTGGTGGAACCCAGCTACGCCTACCTGCTGCGGCAGACCGCCTGCCCCGCCCTGGAGGTCGGCCTGCAGCTGCCGGCGACCATGGCCACGGAGGAGCGCCTGGGAGAGCCCTCCTACGCGCAGGCTCAAGCCCGGGCGCTGTTCCTGGGCACGGCGGCGCTCCTGGCCGGCGAGGAGCTGCTCCCGCAGCTCGTGGACCCGGCACGGCTGCTGGCCACCGCCGCCGGCCGCGTACCGCCCCCCGGCCGGATCGACTGGGTGCAGTGGGACGGCAACCTCCTCTGGCTGCCGCCGCGCTGGAGCGGAACCCCCGGTGATTCCCTATCTTTAAGCACGGGACCCGGTCTGCCCGCCGTCGGCCGCGAGCATACCCTCGAGATCCATGCCGGGCCGAACTGGCAGCTATGGGCCCTGCGCCGGACGGCGGAACCGGGCTGGGAGTGGAAGCTCCTGCTCGAGAACCGCTGAGCGTCTCCGAGCCGGTCGCCGCACCGCAGTCGAAACCGGCCCGGGAAGCCGGCACCGACCCCTGAAAGGAGCGCGCAGTCCTGGCGAACCGAGATCCTCGCCGATACGACTCGCCGACGACCGCCCAGGAAAAGTTCAAGGGTCAGAGCCGCAGGCGAGTGGGCTGGTCCACCCTGGCCGCCCTGGTGGGTCTGGTGCTGCTGGCCCTGTTCGGTCCCTCCCGCGAGTCCATCAGGCAGCGCTTCGAGTTCTCCGGGGCGGAGGGGCCGTTGCGCCTCATGCCCGAGCTTTCCATCGAGAAGGGCGACGCCGCCCGCTACCAGGAACCCGAATATTTCAAGCGGAACCCGCCGCCGCCCGAGGTCGAGGTCGTGCCGGACGACCCTGTGGACAAGGCGCCACAGAAGCAGCCCGTCCAGCGCGATGTGCCGCCGGTAGAGTCCGAGGAGTACGCGGACGCCCTGGCCGATCCCGACCTGAACGTGATGGACGCGGTGGAGATGAACCTGCCCCAGCAGACCAACCCGTGGTTCGTGCTGCTGCGCATGGTGCGGCCCCAGTACCCGAGCGGAGCCACCGAGGAGGAGCGCCGCACGCCGGTCATCGTCGTGGAGGTGGCCTTCTACGTGAACGAGGAGGGGAAGGTCACCCACAGCTACATCCTGAGCAGCACCGGAAGCGCCACCTTCAACGAGGTGGTGCTAAAGGCGGTGAACCAGTGGCTCTACAAGCCGGTCGCGTCGGACGGCCGCGCCCCCCAGGGATTCTGGAACCGCCTGACCATCCGCTTCCGCAGCCCTTACCGCAGTTCCTCGTCCTGATCGTTGATCCCGGCGTCGTCCACACCGTCCGGCGGCGGTTCCTCGGCGGAGCCGGGCAGCAGCTCGTCCGTTCCCACCGGCGGCACCGGCTCCGGCACGGTCTCCTCCGCGGACGCCGGCGGGGGCAATGGCTCGGTCCAGGTCGCCACGAAGCGCTCGGCCGGGAAGGGCACGATCTCCTCCCCCGCGAACATGTGGACCAGCCCGGCGTAGGCCTCCGGGCCGTGGGCCTCGAACTCGGTGTCCTCCAGCCGGGTCCGCAGGGCCCGCGTCAGCTCGGCGCGTCGCTCGAGGTCGTCCCGCGTGAGGGTGTCGAGGACCAGCCGGGCGGCTTGATAGGCCTTCAGCGCTAGCGGCGTGGCCTCGTCGGGCAGGTGTTCCGGATGCCAGGCGGCCTCGAAGTCCCGCGTCCAGGAGGGAGGAAAAAGCGCGGTCTCGCTGGGGAAGAGCGCCCGCTCCATGATGGAGCCGGTGCTGCGCAGCAGCTTGGCCGAGTCCCAGCTGCTCGGTCCCATGATCAGGGCGCCGACGCGATAGTAGTCGAGCTGAGGTCCGAGCAGGATCATCTGGTCCACCGAGGCGTCGATGTAGACCACCTCCGGGCGCAGCAGGCGGATCTCCTGCAGCGGATGCTTGAAGTCGGTGTCCTCGGGCACGAAGGCTGCGGCGCCGACGACCTCCCCGCCCGCCTTGCGGACCTCCTCGGCGAAGACCTGGTAGTTGCGGGCTCCGTCCCGCGTGTCGGGATAGAGCACGGCGAAGCGCCGCTTCAGCAGGATACGCGTGGACAGCCGCGCCAGCACCCGCGCCTCGAAGACCCGCGTCAGGTTGGTCTGGAAGACGTGGGGGCCGATCTCCCAGAGGCGCTCGTTGGTCGCCGTGGGCGAGACCAGCGGTACGCCGTGCAGATCCGCCACTATGGCGGCGGCGGCGGTGGCCGAGCTGAGCAGGGAGCCGACGAGGGCCATGACGCCCGCATCCTCGATCAGCTTGCGCGCGGCGATGACGCCCCCCACCGGGTCTCCGCCCGTGTCCTCGACCACCAGCTCGTACTGGCGCTGGCCCAGGCTGTTGACCTTCTGCAGGGCGAGCAGGGCGCCGTCGTAGAACGCGTTGCCCAGCACGGCATAGCGACCCGTCAGCGGGCAGAGCACGCCCACGCGGGTGGACGTGACCGGACCGGTCGGCAGCTTCGCACCGGGCAGGACCGGGTGCATTCCCGGCTCCGCGTAGAGCTGCTCGGCCGCGGCGAGCCACTCGCTGGCCGGCACCGTGCGCCGCAGATCCTCCAGCACCTTCTGCGCCTCCGCCGGCTGGCCGGCGGCCAGCAGGCGCTGCACCCGCAGATAGCCCAGGTACGGGCGCAGCTCGCTTGCGGGATGGCTCGCCATCAGCTCGCCCAGGGCCCCCGCCGGCAGCCGCTCCAGGTAAACCGCGGCCCGCTCGGCGGCCTCCTCCCGGTCCGGGCCGGCCGGGGTGTCGTCGTGGGCGGCCAGCGCGAGATCCGCCGCGGCCAGCGTGTCCCCCTGCGCCCCGGCCATGCTGGCGCCCATGGCCAGCACCTCGGCTGCCAGCTCGCTCTCCGCGAAGCGCTCCCGGAACTCGCCCACCAGCCGGAGTCCCGTCCGCAGATCACCCAGCCGCCGGGCCGAACGGACGGCCAGGAGCAAGGCCTCGTCGTTGCGCGGATAGCCGCGGTAGTGATCCAGCAGCTCGTAGGCCAGCTCGAGCGCCTTGCGGTCGCGGTGCAGCGAGTTCTCCTGACGCAGCTCGGCGAGCAGTCGATCTGCGCGCTCGAGCTGATCCTGGGAGAGCGCGGGGACCCCGACGGCCGGGGACCGGGTCGTGCCGCAGCCGGCCTGGATCAGCAAGCCGGCGCTCAGCAGCAGGAGCAGCAGCAGCGGAACGGCCGCCGGGCCTGCACGATGCGAGCGGGTCATCAGGGCTCGTCTCCTTCCGATCCGGGATCCTCCGGCTCTCCGGGCGGCGGCCAGACATCCGGGATGTCCTCGTCCTCGCCGGGTTCCCCCCCGGTGTCGAAGTCGCCGGGCGCCGGCTCCTGGCCCTGCAGCATGTCCGCGGCCTGCTCGTCGAGCTGGAGCAGGTGCTCCTTCTCCTTCTCCAGCACCTCCTCGGCCACGAAGATCGGCGAGTCGGTGCGGATGGCGATGGCGATGCTGTCGCTGGGTCTGGCGTCGATGCCGATCACCTGCTGGCCGCGGGTGATGTAGATCTTCGCATAGAAGGTGTTTTCGACCAGGCTGGTCACGACGACCTTGGTCACCCGACCGTCGAGCCCGTCGATGACCGTCACCAGCAGGTCATGCGTCAGCGGGCGCTCGAAGCGCTCCTTCTTGAGCGCCATGCTGATGGAAGCCGCCTCGCTGGGGCCGATCCAGACCGGCAGGTACTTGTCCAGCGGGGGAATGTGCAGCAGCAGCACGGGGCCCCGCGTTTGCTGGTCGAGGATCATTCCCGCCACGGTGACCTGGATCATGATGTCTCCCCGGGTTCCGGCCACGCGCGGCCGGGGCGGAGCGCCGTCCGTCGCGCCGTGAAGCGACGTCGAGCGCGCTTCACCCCGAGCGGAGCTGAGCGCAGCGGACCCCGCGTCAGCGGATCTCGAAACCACGCGACGCCAGCACGGCGCCGTTCTCGTCGAGAACCTTGACCTCCCAGTGCCCGGTCCAGGAGGGCATGATGTTCTTGCTGGAGTAGGTCCGCCAGCTCGCGGACTTCACCGCCAGGTTCACCTTGGCCATGTTCTGGCCGTCGTGATACCAGGCGTGGACGATCTCGGTCGAATCCGGGCAGCCCACCACCTTCGTGAGGCAGTAGATCTTGCCCACGTCGCCGTCGAAGACGGTGCCCGTGTCCAGGACCGCCCTGGTCATGGGGTCGTAGCCCTGCCCCAGGACGAAGTCCGTCACGCGCAGCTCCTTGGCGGGCGGGGGCGGCGGCGTGGCCGTCGTCTCCTCCGTCTGCTGGGCGACCAGCGGCAGGGCGGCGAGGAGAGTGCACGAGATCAGGGCGAGCACCAAAGGCACCAACGAATTCCGCTTGGGGATCATGAGGACGCCCTCCGGTTGGAGACGCGGACGAGCGCGGCGCGGAGCCGCGCGGCTCTCCGGGCAGTCTAGCAGAGGGCGGGGGGCTGTCAACGCCCCCCGCCATCCGTCACTTTTGCTTGGGCTTGAGGTCCTCGATGGAGCGAGGCTTGCGGAAATTGGGGTCGCCCAGGTGCTCCAGGAAATACTGGGCGTCATCGTAGAGATCGCTGTGGGGGTAGTCCTCGACGAGCCTGTGCAGGATGCGGTCCGCCTGCGGGATGTCGGACCAGGTGTCCATGTAGAGGTTGGCCAGCAGGAAGAGCGCGTCGTCGGCCAGGTCGCTCTGGGGATAGTCGTCCAGCAGCTGGTTGTAGTAATCGATCTTCTGCTCGGGAGTACCGGCATACCAGGCCCGCTCGAACAGCTCCTGCTCGTTCATGCCCTTGCCGGGACGGTAAATTCCGAAGTACTCGATCGCGGTGGTCTGCTTGGCTTGCCGCAGCCACGACGACACCTCGTCGTCCTGCCAGGTCGGCAGGAAATCCTGGGCGACGCGGTCGCGGACCTCCTCGAAGGTGAACGGGCGTTCCAGCTCGCGTCCCAGCACCTCGATCACCTGCCATTCATTGCCGATGAGCGACGGCTCGTGCAGGCCGATGCGCCAGTCCCAGACGGCGCGCGCGAAGTCCTTCCCGTAGGGCAGGGCCGGGATGAATCCGTCCCGGGAGAACCAACCCAGGTCGCCCACCTGCTTGGCCGATTCGTGGTTGGTCGAGAACTGGGCTACCAGGAGGCCCCAGACCCGCTCGTCATCGGGATGCTGGCGGAGCTGGTCGTAGACCTCGTTGGCCGCCTCCCGGCTCCGGCAAGGGATGTGACGGGCGTGGAGGAAACCCTCGCGCATGTACTTGTCCTTGTTCAGCTCGAAGTAATGGCGCAGCTGCTCCTCCGTCGGCTGCTTGTCCTGCATGAGGGCGTAGTTGCGCATGGCCCCCTTCAGCACCTCGCGCCGCTGGGAGATCAGCATCTGCGAGACCTTCGGATCCCGGTCGAGCTTGCGCCGCTGCGCTTCCTGGACGATCAGCGCCTCGTCCACCATGTAGTGCAGGAAGCGGACCTCCCAGCCGTCGCCGCTGAAGCGCTGCTTGGCATTGCTGGGCAGCTCCTCGTAGCGCAGATCCAGATCCCGCTGCGTGATCTCCAGGTCGCCCACCCTGGCGATGACGGGAGTATTGTCGAGGTAGCCGTTCCCGAAGATGTCCGCGTCCGGCCCACTCTTGTCGCGAGCGGCCTGCTGTTGCTGCTGGCAGGAAACTGCGGCCAGGGCCACGGCGACGCACAGGACCAGAACCCCGATCAGAACAACCATCCGCTTGGCGAACATGAATTCTCGCCTCTCCTTCTCGGAGCCACCGGATCCGGCGGCTAGATTAGATCCTTCCGCTCGCGCACGGCGAGGCGGTCGGTGACCTCCCGGATGCGCTGCGCGTCCTGTTTGCGACAGACCAGCAGAGCATCCGGCGTGTCCACCACGACGAGATCCTCCACCCCCACGAGAGCCACCAGCTTGTCCACAGCGTGCACGGCGTTGCCACGGCTGTCCACGGCCAGCAGATCGGCCCGTCCCCGGTTCTCGCCCTCGAGCCGGGGAGCCAGCTGCGCCCAGGCGTCCCAGCTGCCGATGTCGGACCAGCGGAAGTCCGCCCGGAAAACGGCGAAGCCCGGCAGCTTCTCCATGATCCCCACGTCCAGCGAGACGGCGGGGCAGCGACCGTAGGCGGCGTCCAGGGATGTCGCGAAGCCCTCACTCCCGAACGCGGCGAGGGCAGGCTCGAGGGCGCCGGCCACGGCGGGCAGGTGCGCCTGCAGCGCCGCGGCGAAGGCACGACTGTCCCAGACGAAGATGCCGCTGTTCCAGAGATGGCGCCCCCCGGCCAGGTAGGCGGCCGCGGTCGGACCGTCCGGCTTCTCCACGAAGCGCACACCGCGCAGCGGCGCCCCTCCGCTGCCGGCACCGCTGCTCTCGGCAGCGGCCGTCTCGATGTACCCGTAGCCCGTTTCCGGCCGATCGGGTGGGACACCGAAGGTCACCGGCTCGCCGATGCCGGCGGCGTGCGCGAAGGCCGCGCGCAGCTGCCTGCGGAAGATCTCCGCGTCGGGAATGTGATGATCGGCGGGCAGCAGAGCCACGGGACCGGGGCCGGCCAGGTGCTCCGCCAGCGCGATGCCGAGGGCGGCACAGGGGGCCGTGTTCCGGCCCACCGGTTCGCCCACCACGTGGGGGTTCGGCAGCTCGGGCAGTTCGCGCCTCACCGCCGCGGCCAGGTCCGCCCCGGTCACCACCAGCAACCGCTCCGGCCCGGTCAGGGGCAGGACTCGCTCGCAGGTTTCGCGCAGGAGACTGAGCGACGAACCCAGGGCCAGCAGCTGCTTGGGATGCTGCCGGCGGCTGAGCGGCCAGAAACGCGTTCCGCGGCCTCCCGCCATGATCACGCAGAACCCCGCGTGCGGACTGCGATGGGCGGCGTCGATCATGGGAATTCGGCGCTCCTTGCAGCGGTCCGGGGTCGGCCGTCAGGCCTTGACCACCCAAACCTTGACGGTGATGGTCACTTCCGGATGCAACTTGACGGGCACCGAGTAAACCCCGAGCTGCTTGATCGGTTCCTCGAGTTCCACCTGCCGGTGCTCGATCTCCACCTCCTGCTCGGCCAGGGCGCTGGCGATGTCGCGCGGCGTCACCGAGCCGAAGAGCTTGTCGTCCTCGCCGGCCTGGACCGTGATGGTGCAGGAGAGATCCTGGTACTTCTCGGCCAGACCTTCGGCCGTCCGCTTGCGCTTGACGTCACGATGTCCCTCCAGCCGGATGTGCTCGGCCACGGCGCGGCGCTGCCCATCCGTGACGGGCACCGCCAGGCCATGCGGCAGCAGGTAGTTGCGGGCAAAGCCCCGCGAGACCGAGACGACAGCCCCCATCTCGCCCAGGTTTTCCACCTTCTTCAACAGGATGACGTCCATCGTCGACCACCTTTTCAGTGTGCGCGTCGCTCCCGCCCGGAGCGACCGCTGCCTAGCCCCCGTCCGCCGCGGCCGCGATGCGGCGGCGGAAGTCGAGCCACTGATCCGCCAGGCCCAGCAGCACGCCGCCGGCCAGGATGAGAAGCAAGGGCAACATCAGCGCGGCGGCTCCCACCCAGAAGACGACCCGCGCCCAGGGCGGCGCCAGCCGCCCGATCAGGAAGACCTGAACGGCCAGGCCCTGCACGCCCAGAATCACGCCGGCCACGACGATCACGTTCTCGCCCGTCGCCACGAGCGGCGCCGCCCGCAAGGCGAAGAACATCAGGCCGCCCACCAGGACCCAGACCCAGTAGAAGGGCACGCGCCAGCGGTGAAACGCCGGCAGCGGCCGCAGACCCTGTCTGCCCGGGCCACGGCCCAGCCAGCGGACGATCAGCAGGGCCAGACCCGCCTGGGCCAGCAAGCTCAGGAACAGCAGGGCGGGCCAGATCCTGAGCATGACGCGGACCGTCCCGTCCACGGCCCGCTCGTAATCATCCAGCAGGACGGCACGCTCGGCGGCATGCTCGCCCTCGCTCAGCTGCTGCCGCAACTGCGCCACGTGCTGCCGGGCGGCCTCCTCCAGTAGATCGGCCTGGGCCTGCTCGCCGGCCGTGGCCACAGACAGCAGGATCACCGGCAGCAGCGCCAGCCCGAGCACGGCATCGGTGCGCCAGCCCCGCTTCAGACCCCAGGCGATGCCCAGCCCGCTGGCGACGTAGGCCGCGCAGGCGGCCACCGCCGCGATCGGCAGCAGACCGGCCAGGGCCGCCAGACATGCCCCGGCGGTCATCAGGTGCAGGACCGTCGCCCCGGTCACCAGCAGCGAGATCCCCCAGAGGCTGGCCACCGCCATCGGGATCAGCCCCAGCAGGAGAAGGCCGGCTCCCGCTCGCGCGCCCACCCATCCCCCGGCGAGGACGAGGACTCCGGTGAGCAGGGCGGCGGCGAGGGGGAAGACGGCCCGCTGGGCGATCATCGCGCGCCTCCGCTGCGCATGACTACCGGTAGTATTCCCGCACGAAGGGCAGCAAGGCCAGATGTCTGGCGCGCTTGATCGCCAGGGCGAGCATGCGCTGGTACTTGGCCGAGGTGCCGGTATTGCGGCGGGGCGCGATCTTCCCGCGCTCGGTGATGAAACGCCGCAACAGGTCCTCGTCCTTGTAATCGATGGCCACGATGCCGTTCTTCGTGAAGTAGCAGACCTTCTGCTTGCCCTGCTTCCTCTTCTTCTTCTTCTTCTTCAGCCGCAGATTCTTGCGTGCCATTCGCACTCACTTTCGCACGGGACCCCGGCGGTCCCGCAGATCCGGATCCCGCCGGCCGCTCACTCGTCGTCGTTGGCCGCGGACTCGGCGGCTTGCTTGGCCCGCCGCTTGGCCTGGGCCGCGCGGTTCCGCGCCTGCCACTCCTCGTCGCGCACGACCAGGTGGCGCAGGATCATGTCGTCCAAGCGGAAGAACTTGTCCAGCTCGGCGACCACCGTTCCCTTGCTGCGGAACTTCATGAACATGTAGTTGCCCTTGGTCTGCTTCTCGATCTCGTAGGCCAGACGGCGAACGCCCCAGTGGTCGCGCAGGGTGACCTCACCGCCGTGCTCGGCGATGATGGCAGCCGCACGCTCCACGCGGGACTCCAGCTCGGTCTCCGGCAGGTCCGCCTTCAGGATGAAGACAAGCTCGTATTTCTGCACTGGGTTCACCTCCCCTCGGACAGGATGACCTGGGTCCCGTTGTCCGCCTCCGCCGCCCGCAGGGACGGCGGCCGCGTCGGCCCAGGTAGGGACGTGATGCATCCAGCTCGCAGGCTGGCTGTGCGGCTATGATCGGCCCGGTTGGGCTTGCTGTCGCCTTTCGGCTGGCAGAATATACCCTCTGAAGCGCCGCGGGGCAAGGCCGGCGCGCGGGGGCCGGCGGCCCGGGCCCTAGTCCCCGGCGGCCGGGTCCCCGGGCGTCGAGCCCTCGCCGGGCCTGATCCGCCGGTTGCAGCGGGCGGCCGCCGCCGCGGGGCCGTCGCTGATGAGCACCTCCAGCGCATCCGCAGCCTCGACGATCAGCCGGGCCGCCACCTCCGCCTCCGCCCCGGTGAACGGCTCCAGCACGTAATCCGACCATCGCTCGGGCGGGATCGCCCCCTCCCCGCCGGCGATTCCCAGGCGCAGGCGGGGAAACTCCTGTCCCCCCAGCACCTCGATGATCGAGGCCAGGCCCTTCTGACCGCCCGCGCTGCCGCGGGACCGGATCCGCAGGGAGCCCAGGGGCAGGGCCAGGTCGTCGCAGATCACGATGGGGGCCAGCCCCTCCTCCTCCGCCGGGCGGCCGGTCACCCGAAATCCGGTGCGCGCCGACCAGGCCCGCAGAGCCTGCCCGCTGCGGTTCATGTAGGTCGTCGGCTTGAGCAGGATGAGGTGCTCACCCGCGCTGCCGGCCTCGGCCAGGGCGTACTGGCGCGTATCCCGCCGGAATCGCGCCCCGACCCGCCGGGCGAGCTCGTCCAGCACCCGGTAGCCGACGTTGTGCCGGGTGGCTTCGTACTCCGCCCCCGGATTGCCCAGCCCCACGATCAGCTGCAAGCCACCCCTCCTGCAAGCGAAACGAGGTGAAGCCGCGGCCCCACCTCGCCCACGTCCGGCGCCCCGGGCCGGCCGGGCCCGCAGCCCGTCGGACCGGCGGAGGCGCTCGTGCTCGGCTTACTCGTCCTTCTTGTCCTTCTTGTCCTTCTTGTCCTTCTTCTCAGTCCTGTCCTTCTTCTCGGACCTGTCCTTCTTATCCGCCTTGTCTTCCTTGTCCTTGTCCGCGTCGCCGGCCTCCGCGGCGCCCTCCTCCTCCGCGCCTTCCGCCGCGGCCTCTTCCTCCTCGAGGCCGAAGATGCTGGGCGGCTTCAGCTGCAGGACCATCTGCTCGGGATCCGAAATGATCTCCCCGGCCGGACATTGCAGATCCCGCACGAAGACCTTGTCGTTGGTGCGGAGCGGAGAGATGTCCACCTCGAGGTACTCGGGCAGGTCGCGCGGCAGGACGCTGATCTCGACGCTGTCGATGCCGTGCGACAGGTTGGCCTCGCCGTGCTTGATGGAAACCGACTCGCCCCGGACGACGATCGGCACGTCCACCGTGATGGGCTCGTCGCGCGGGATCTCGAACAGGTCGACGTGCAGCACCTCGTCCGTGACGGGATTCCGCTGCACCTCACGGAGCAGGGCGATGGGCTCCTCGCGATGCCCTTCCTGGCTCAGGGAAAAGATCACGCTGCGGCCCGCGAGCCCGGCCAGGACCCGGTGGAACTCCGTGGCGTCGAGCTCCACGTTTTCCGCCTGGCGGGTGTGACCGTAGATCACGGCGGGGATGCGCCCGGCCGCCCTGGTCCGGCGGTTGGCGTTCTTGCCCCGCGTGCTGCGGGAGTGAACTTTCAGCTCCAAGAGGCCCATGCGGGTACCCTCCAAGGCATTGAAAAAAAAGACACTTGGCCAGCAAGGCCCCCGGATCGGCCGCCGTGACGGCGCGACGCGGGGGCAGCCCGCTGTACGGCAGAAGGACCGTTCATATAAGCCCGTTGGTGGCTCGTTGTCAAGCGGCGCGCCGGCGCTTCAGCGCACGAAGAGGGCGCTGACGGTCTTCTCCAGGTGGATGCGCTCGATGGCCTCCGCCAGGAGCGGGGCCATGTCCAGCACCTTGATCTTGGGGCACTCCGCCTGGCGGGTGAAGGGCACGGTGTTGCTGACCACCACTTCCTTGATGGGGGCGTTGCAGAGCCGCTCCAGGGCCTGCCCGCTCAGGATGGGATGCGTGCAGCAGGCGGTGACCGAGAGGGCCCCCTGCTGCTCCGCGCAGACCCGGGCGGCGTCGCTGAGCGTTCCCGCGGTGTCGATCATGTCGTCGAAGATGATCACGTCCTTGCCGCGCACGTCGCCGATGAAGTTCATGACCTGGGCCACGTTGGGCCGGGGACGCCGCTTGTCGATGATGGCCAGGCTGGCATCGAGGCGCTTGGCGAAGGCCCGGGCCATCTTGATGCTGCCGACATCCGGGGCTACCACGGCGAGATTGTCCCGGGGCCAGTCCGCGAAGTGCTTCAGCAGCACGGGGGCCGAGTACAGGTGGTCGAGGGGGATGTCGAAGAAGCCCTGGATCTGGGGCGCGTGCAGGTCGATGGTCAGGACGCGCTGCGCGCCCGCCTGGGTGATCAGGTTGGCCATCAAGCGGGCCGCGATGGGCACCCGCGGCTGATCCTTGCGATCCTGCCGCGCGTAGCCGAAGTAGGGGATCACCGTGGTCACCCGCCGGCAGGAGGCTCGCCGGACCGCATCCAGGAGCAGCAGCAGCTCCAGGATGTTCTCCGCCGGCGGCATGGTCGGCTGCACGATGAAGACATCGGTGCCGCGGATGTTCTCCTTGATCTTGACACTGATCTCGCCGTCCGAGAAGCGGCCCAGCTCGACATCCAGCAGCTTGACGTTCAGGTTCTCGGAAATGCGACGGCCCATCTCGGGATGGGCGGTCCCACTGATGACGACCAGTTCGTTGTACATCGCTTGCAGGCCTCCGAGGGCGACCAGGTGCTAGGCGGCGGGTGCACTTCCGGCAAGGTGAACGGTTCGGGGCGGTGGGTGCGCGCAGGCGCACGGGTCGGCGCGCGACGGGACAGAGATGGCTGGGGCGGCAGGATTCGAACCTGCGAATGCAAGGACCAAAACCTTGTGTCTTACCACTTGACGACGCCCCAGCGAAGGCAGGATGGCCTAGAAGCTCTCCTCGAGAACGGATCCGGAATCATCGAGGCCCCCGGCCTGCGGAGGAGGAATCTCGCCGTTCTCGACCCGTTGCATCTCCTGCTTGTAGGCTGCGATGACCTGGTTTTCCATCCACTCGCGGGTCGACCGGTTGATGGGATGGGCGATGTCCTGAAACGTCCCATCCTTGCGCTTGCGACTCGGCATGGCGATGAAGAACCCGGATGCCCCCTCGATGATCTTCAGACCGCGGATGACGAAACAGTTCTCGAGGGTGATACTGGCGAAGCCTTTTAGCTTGTTGTCGTCGCGCAACGTGATCCTGATTTCTGTAATCTCCAAGACCCTACCCCTCCCTAGGAAGCCTTTCGAAATGGTTGCTCCAGCGCGGTGTAGTCATCCCTCCTGGATCTGCACACCGAACGCCTGCGGCCCAACCACGCTCACCAACCAGCCAGGATGGGCAAATTCAGCAGAGATCTCGTTCAGGTTGCTGTGATCCGAGAAGACTGCAACGACAGCAGCGCCACTTCCAGAAAGCATGGCAATCGGCGCCAGTTCCTTCAGGCGCAGGACCAAACGTTGCAATATCGGATAGGACGGTAGAACCACCTCCTCCAACCTATTGAAGCCAAACCAGGTACTCGTCGGAAACCTCGCGAGCATACTCTTCATCCCGCTGATGTTAGCTTTGGGGCCACGCACTGTCAATCCCATTCTCAATCCCGCGTAGACGTCCTCCGTTCTCAACTCGATGTCCGGCTTGACGATGAGAAAGCGCCCGCTGCGGATGGACGGCAAGGGAGTGAGTTCGGTCCCGCGGCCCCGCGCCATCATCGTGCCGCCCCGCACGAAGAACGGTACGTCGGAGCCGATCTGGGCCCCCAGTGCCTCCAGCGCCGAGGTTTCCAGGCCGGTCCCGAACAGCCGGTCGCAGGCCACGAGCACCGCCGCGGCATCGGAGCTGCCGCCCCCCAGTCCCGCGGCGGTGGGGATCCGCTTCTGCAGGGCGATGCGCAGGCGACCGGTCCGACCGGTGGCCCGGCAGAAGAGGTGGGCCGCCCGCCAGCAGGTGTTGCCGGCGTCGGCCGGCGCCGCCGCGGTGGGAGTCACGTGCAGCTCGATGTGCGGCCGCCGGCCGCCGAGATCCTCCAGCAGCGAGACCGTCACCCGGTCGTGCAGGCGGACAGCCTGCAGGATGGTCTCCACTTCGTGGTAGCCGTCGGTACGCTGGCGCAGAACCTCGAGGTGCAGGTTCACCTTGGCGGGAGCCTGGACCACCACCTCGCTGGACCGCGGTGCTCCGGGATGTGGCGTGCGGGCGTTCATGGCAGGCCGTCGGCCAGGGTGCCCCGTTCCGCGTAGGTCCGGAACAGCCGGCCCCAGGGCGTCTGTTCGTAACGCCGGATGATGGCGCGGCCGATTGTCGGGTACCACAGCCAGTCGTGGTAGACGTTCGAGGCGAAGGGAGCCCAGACCATCAGCGGGGAATGGAGAGCGATGTGTTCCAGGAAGCGCAGAGGTCCCCGCCGCAGCATCTGATCGCCCCAGATGACGAAGCTGCGCTTGACCTTGAAGCCGAAATTCAGCCGGAACAGCTCCTCGTCCCCCACCAGCTCGATGTCCGCCGGCTGCGCGTGACCCAGCCGCATCTCGTCGCTCAGGCGCAGATAGGGGATGGCGAGGGGGTCGAAGCCCATCAAGCGGGCCGCGACCGCATCGATGGCCACCGAATCCGCGCTGGCCAGCAGCACGTTTTCCACCACCGGCTCCATGGTGCGAGGACCGGCCCCGTTGCCGCAGACGGTGCCGTCCATGACGGCGAAGACGTGCGGATGCAGCTCCTGCTGCATGATCAGCAGATCCACCAGGACCTCGTGCATGTACTTGTGCGCGTAGTGCCGGACCTCCTTGAGCAGGCCGCCGAAGGAGTTCTTGACGGCGCCCGTGGTCGTGGAATGGCCATGGGTCTTCACGGTGGGCAGGTGAAGGATGTCGCGCCCCACGTACAGCCGGGGGATCTCGATGCCCTCGGGGAAAATCTGGTTCAGTTTCAGCAGCGGCTTGCGGAAGCGATGGATGATCCACTCCTCTTCGGGCAGGGCGCGGAAGGTCAGGCCGTAGGCCTTCAGGATCGGCTCCCACAGGTTGTTGCGGCAGCCCTTGCGGGGATTGGTGACCACGGTCTTGTTCTCGAGAGGCCACAGCCTGTCGGGCACGAACCCGTCCTGGCGCAGAGTGCGCACCACGCCCTCCACCTGCCACGGTTGACTGCTGCAGGCCGGGAAGTACTTGGTCCACGAGAGATTCAGCTTGAGGATCAGATCCTCGTCGGGCGAGAGATGGCGGCGGTACTCCGCCAGTTCCATGACGCGCCGGTAGTCCTCCAGGACCGTTTCGGGACGGGTGCCGACCAGGGCGACTTTCGATTTCATGGCGATGCTCCCGTGCGCGGGCCCTTGCCTCAGCCCTTTTCCCCGATGATCAGGATGACGGTCACGATCCACCCGACCAGGGCCAGCTGGAGCGCGCCGTCGTTCAGCAGGATCTCGTGCGGCCGTCCGCCCCGCCCCTCCTTGTAGAGGAGATACAGATAGCGCCCCATGCCATAAAAGACAAACGGCAAGGTGTAGACAAGGTGCGTGGTGCCGAAGTGGGCCACGGTGCCCGGCCACACCGTGTAGAGAGCGTAGGCCATCAGGGTCATCACGAAGGTGATCCCGATCATGATGTTCAGCAGCGGCTCGGAATAGGCCGCCAGTGCGGGCCGTGTGTTCCGCGACTCGATGTGCAGGTGGATCAGCTCGTTGCGCCGCTTGCCGAAGCCCAGGAAGAGGGAGAGGAAGAAGGTGCAGAGGAGCAGCCAGTTCGAGATCTTGATCCCGGGCATCGCGGCGCTCAGCACCTCGACGCTGGCCACCGCCCGCAGCACGAAGCTGAAGGCGATGCTCACCACGTCCAGGATCACCGCGCGCTTCAGGAGGCGGGTGTACACGATGTTGAGCGCGAAGAAGGCGGCGGTCACCCCGAGGAAATTGCGGCCCAGGAACCAGGCGCCCACCAGGCAGGCGGCCGCCAGCGACGCGGCCAGGCCCAGCGCGGTCCGCCGGGTCAGCCGCCCCGAGGCGAGGGGGCGCTTCCTCTTGTGCGGGTGCAGGCGGTCCAGCTCGAGATCGACGACGTCGTTGTAGATGTAGACGGCTCCGGAGGCCAGGCAGAAGATCAGGCAGCCGAGCACGGCTCGGCTCAGGAACTCCGGTTCGCCGCACTTCTGGGCGAAGATGCAGCCCGCGAACAAGATCAGGTTCTTGGTCCACTGCCGGGGCCGCAGACTCTCGATGAAGGCCTTGATCGTCGTCATGGCAAGTCGTCCGTCATCGCCTCAGTAGGCGTTCTCGCCCCGCAGGACGTGATGGATGGTCATCAAGATGATCTTGACGTCGAGGGCCAGCGACCAGTTCTCCACGTAGTGCAGATCGTACAGCGTGCGTTCCTCGACGCTCGTGTTGCCGCGCAGCCCGTGCACCTGGGCCCATCCCGTCAGGCCCGAGCGCACCCGGTGCCGCTCGAAGTAGCGCGGCAGCTCCTGGCTGAACTTCTCGACGAAGACCTGCCGCTCCGGACGCGGCCCGACCAGGCTCATGTCGCCCCGCAGCACGTTCCAGAGCTGGGGCAGCTCGTCCAGGCTGAAACGGCGCAGGAAGCGTCCGCTGCCCGTGACGCGGGGATCGTTTTCCACCGTCCAGACCGGGCCGGTCTGCACCTCCGCGTCGCTGCGCATGGACCGGAACTTCAGCATCTGGAACTGCCGCCCGTCGCGCCCGATGCGACCCTGCCGGAAGAAGACCGGCCCCGGCGAGGAGAGCTTGACGAGCCCGGCGATGATCGCCAGCAGGGGCGAAAGCACCAGCAGCGCCGCGGCGCTGCAGACCAGATCGAAGGTCCGCTTGACGATGCGATCGGCCCCGCTCAGCGCCGTCTCGCGCACCGAAATGAAGGGGATGCCCGCGAGATCCGTCAAGCGCAGGCGACTGGTGTGCAGCTCGAGCAGATCCGGCACGAACTGCAGATCCACGGTCAGGTTGGCCAGGCGCTCCGTGATGGTCTTGACCAGGTCCAGCCGCTCGAAGGGCAGGGTCAGCACCACCAGATCGATCTGGTGCTCCTGCACCACCTGCTCCAGGTCCTCCAGTCCGCCCAGGCAGGGCAACGCTTCCGGCGCCGTGGCGCTTCCCTCCTGCGCCAGGTGCAGGAAGCCCACCGGCCGCAGGGCCAGGCCCGGCAGCTCCCTGGCCGCGCGCAGCACGCGCCCGCGCATGGCGTTCCCACCCACCAGCAGCAGCCGCGTGGCGCCCATCCCGCGCCGCAGGATCAGCCGCAGGAGCCCGCGGGCGAGAATACGGCCCCCCGTCAGGAAGAGGAAGCAGGAAAGGAAGAAGAGGCCGAAGAAGGAACGGCTGTAGGTCATGTGCCGGAAGAAGAAGGCCAGGGCCAGGACCAGCAGGCTGCCCAGCACGACTCCCTTGAAGAGACCCGTCAGCTCCTCCTCCAAGCTGCGTCCCCCGCGGATCTCGTAGCGCTTCATGGCGTAGAAGATGCCGAAGAAGACCAGGAGCACCACGAAACTGGTCTGCAGGTAGGTGCCGAACGGGGGGATGCCCAGAGGGGTCGGCCACAGCCCGGCATGGAAGCGGAACCAGTAGGTGACCATGAAGGCGGCCTCGAGCATCACCAGGTCGATGAAGATGAGGATCGCCGGCTGCACGAGCGTGCCCTGCTGGTGGTCCCGCCGTTCAGACATGCTCTGCCCCCTCGCGATGCCGCCGCCAGGCCTCGGCCAGCCGGCCGGCCACGGCGCGGCGGAAACACTCCCGCCGGAAGCGGCGGGCGTGCGCGGCCATGGCCTCCGCGTCCCACGGGCCGTCCAGACGGGGATCCTCCAGCGCCGCGGCCAGGGCCCCGGCGCTCTGTTCGGCGAAGAAGAGACCGTTCAGTCCCGTCACCACCGTGTCCAGCGCTCCTCCCGCCCGGTAAGCCAGCACCGGCCGCCCGCAGGCCGTGGCCTCCAGGGGCGTGATGCCGAAGTCCTCCAGCCCCGGGAAGAGGAAGGCCCGGCAATGGGCATAGTAGGCCGGCAAGCTCTCGGTCGCGACCGGCCCGGCGAAGCTGACGCGCCCAGTTCCCGCCGTCTTCGCCGCCAGGGTCTCCAGGCGCTCCCGCTGCGGTCCCTGGCCGACCACCACCAGGTGACGGCCGGTCCGCCTGGCGGCCACGATGGCCAGATCGATCCGTTTGTACGGCACCAGGGCCGAGACGACAAGATCGTAGCTGCGGCTGGCCAGCCCCGGTGGGGGATCCGCGGCGGCGGCGGCGAAGACGTCGGTGTCCACCGGCGGGTGGATGACGCTGATGTCCCGCTCCCCGACCCCGTAGCAGCGGACGATGCGGTCCCGGACGGCGTGGGAGTTGGCCAGCCAGAGGCGCACTCGCCGGGCGGTGCGGCGGTCCCATCCGCGCAGCCACGCAGCCACGGCTCCGATCGCCCAGCGCAGCGGCGCGGGCTCGTGTCCGAAGTAGGCGTCGAAGTTCTCCCAGATGTAGCGCATGGGCGTATGGCAGTAGCAGACCGCCAGGCTGCCCGGCCCGGGACGGGCCGCTTTGGCCACGCAGTGGCTGCTGCTGAGCACCAGGCCGTAGCCCCGCAGGTCGAAGCTCTCCACGGCGGCCGGGAAGAGCGGCAGGGCCCAGCGGTAGCGGCGCGCGGCTCCCGGCAACCGCTGCACGAAGGACGTGTGAATACGGTGGGACTCGATGCTGGAGTCCACGCTGCCCGGCACGTGCAGGAGAGTGTAGATTTCGGCCGCCGGGAAGAGCGCACACAGCTCCGCGAGGACCTTCTCCCCGCCGCGCATGCCGGTCAACCAGTCGTGCACCAGGGCGACCCGCAGGTCCGGCGGCAGAGGCGGTTCAAGCATCGGCGGCTCCGCCCGCTGCCCCACCCTCCTCCTGCCAGCGCTCCAGGATCCGGCAGAGGAGATGTCCCATGGTGATGTGCACCTCCTGGATCTTGGGCGTGGAATCGCTGGGCACGACCAGCGCCTCGTCCACCAGATCGCGCAGCCGCCCGCCGCCCATGCCCAGGAAGCCGAAGATCCGCAGACCCCGCCCGCGCGCGGCCGCGACGGCCTCGATGCAGTTGGGGGACTCCCCCGAGGTCGAGATCACGAGCAGGACGTCGCCCGCACGGCCCAGGCCCGTCACCTGCCGCGCGAAAATGGTCTCGAAGCCGTAGTCGTTGCCCACGGAAGTGAGCACCGAGGTGTTGGTCGTCAGGGCCAGGGCGGGATAGGCGGCGCGGTCGCGCAGGAAGCGGCCGACCAGCTCCGCGGCGATGTGCTGGGCGTCGGCGGCGCTGCCGCCGTTGCCGCAGATCAGCAGCTTGCCGCTGTCGCGCCAGCTCGCATGCACGGCCGCGGCCAGCGCGTGCACCGCATGGCTCTCCTCCGGGCCCAGCCGATCCAGCACGTCGCGCAGCTCGGCCACGGCCTCGGCGAACAGGCGCGCTGTGGCGGCGCGGCGCCGCTCTTCACCCTGGGAGGCAGGCATGCCATGTCCTTTCGGTCGCGGCCGCGTTCCTGCGCCGGGCCCCGATCGCCTTGCGGTCCGGCTCTACACCGATCCGCCGTCGCCCTCCCCGCCGCTCTCCAGCCGCCGCAGGTAGCGCGCCAGGGCGTCCTGCCAGGTCGGTCGCGGCCCGTAGCCCAGCGCCTCCAGCCGGCGACTGCGCAGGATGGAGCACGCCGGCCGCCTGGCCGGCGTGGGGAACTCCGCCGTGGAGCAGGGGCGTATCCGCTGCGGATCGGCGCCGCTCTGCCGGGCGATCTCCCGGGCGAAGGCGAACCAGCTGCAGGATCCGCGGTTGGTGGCATGATAGAAGCCGGGGCTCCCAGCCTCCACCAGAAACAGCAGGATCTCCGCCAGATCCGGCGCGTAGGTCGGGCAGCCGACCTGATCCTCCACCACGCTCAGCTCCGGCCGTTCGGCCAGCAGCCGCCGGATGGTCAGCACGAAGTTCTTCGGCCCGGGTCCGAAGAGCCAGCTCGTCCGCACGATCTGCCAGCGGCCGGTCATGGCCTCCACGGCCTCCTCGCCCCGGGCCTTGGAGAGACCGTAGTGGTTCACCGGCTCGCGCGGCGCATCCTCGTCGTAGCCACGGGGATCCGTCCCCGCGAAGACGTAGTCGGTGCTGACGAAGGTCAGCCCCGTCCCGCGGCGAGCGCAGGTCTCCGCCAGCAACGCGGTGGCGGTTCCGTTGACGGCCAGCGCCTCGTCACGGTGCGTCTCGGCGCCGTCCACGTCCGTGAAGGCCGCGGCGTGCAGCACCCAGTCGGGCCGCGCCTGCTCGAGGAGCGCGCTCACGTCCTGCGGCCGCGTCAGGTCGCCGTCGGGCAGATCCACGCCCACGAGTTCGCAGCGGTCCCGGCCGGCCTCCCGGACCGCGCGGCCCAGCTGGCCGGCCGCACCGGTCAGCAACAACCTCATTCCGCGTCCTTTCGCCGCTGGGGCGGTATCGTGGCCCGCGCCGCCCGGTTCGCCAGTCCCGGCGCGAACCCGCGGCCCGTCAGGAAGCGCATCACGCGCGCCAGGGCCGCCGGATCACCGGCATCGCGCTCGCGGGCCCAGCGCCGCCGGCCCGCCTCGCGGGCCAGTTCCTCCTCCCGCTCCGCCGGCAGGGTGGCCGCGACCGCCGCCTCCGCCACGTCCGCCGCCACCTGCTGCTCCCGCAGCTTCGCCAGCAGATAGCGGCGGCCCACCGGCCGCCGCCGCAAGGTGTCCCGGCAGTACGCCTCGGCGAACCGCCGGTCCGAGTGCAGTTCCCTGGCCGCGAACTCGTCCAGCACCGCCGCCACGGCCTCTGGAGCGTGACCCTCGCCGATCAGCAGCCTCCGCAGGGCGGCCAGCGGGTACAAGCGCCGGTCCAGGAGCTGGAAGACGCGCCGCGCGATGCGCTTGCGCTCGGCCGCCTCACGCAGGCGCTCCAGGAGATCCGGGGACAGGGGCTGTCCCACGGCCGGCAGGCCCTGCGGCAGGGCTCCAGCAGCCACCTCCAGGATCTCGCCGTCGTCGAGGGTCACGACCGCCGCCCCGTTCTCGAGGCGGCACGCCAGCAGCCGGGGACCGGGATCCGTGGTCATCCGCCGCCCGCGGCGCGGGCCTGGCGACCGGTGCCGCCCGTCTCCTTGGCGGCCGCTTCCTTGGCGACCGTCTTGCCCGTGGTCGACTTGTCCGCGGGCTTGTCCGCGGGCTTGTCCGGCGCCGCCTTCCCGGCCGCCGGGTCGGAGCCGTCGCCGCCGCCGGGAGCCGCCCCGGGCTTCCGGATGCCGAAGTGAGCGAAGACCTGATCCTTGATCTTCGCGAAGAGGTCCGGGTTCTCCTTCAGGAAGACGCGCACGTTCTCGCGTCCCTGGCCCAGCCGCTCCTCGCCGTAGCTGTACCAGGCCCCCGACTTCTGGATCACGTTGGCCGTGACGCCGAGATCGATGAGGTCGCCTTCCTTGGAGATACCCTCACCGTAGAGGATGTCGAACTCCGCCTTCTTGAAGGGAGGCGCGACCTTGTTCTTGACCACCTTGACCCGCACCTGGTTGCCGATGACCTCTTCGCCCTGGGTGATGGCGCCGATGCGCCGGATGTCGAGGCGCACGGAACTGTAGAACTTCAACGCGTTGCCGCCGGACGTGGTCTCGGGATTCCCGAACATGATCCCGATCTTCATGCGGATCTGGTTCGTGAAGATGACCAGGGTGTGGGTCTTGGAGATGGCGCCGGTCAGCTTGCGCAGGGCCTGCGACATCAGGCGCGCCTGCAGGCCCACGTGCTGATCGCCCATCTCCCCCTCGATCTCGGCCCGGGGCACGAGGGCGGCCACCGAGTCCACCACCAGGCAGTCGATGGCGCCCGAGCGCACCAGCATCTCGGTGATCTCGAGCGCCTGCTCACCGGTGTCCGGCTGCGAGACGAGCAGGTTGTCGATGTCCACCCCCAGGCGCCTGGCGTACGCGGGATCGAGGGCGTGCTCGGCGTCCACGAAGGCGGCCATGCCGCCCCGGCGCTGGCAGTTGGCGATGACCGAGAGCGCGATGGTGGTCTTGCCGCTGCCCTCCGGTCCATAGACCTCGGTGACCCGGCCCGTGGGCAGCCCGCCGACGCCGAGGGCGATATCCAGGGCCAGGCTGCCCGTGGATATGGCGTCGATCTCGTCGAAGATCTTGTTCTCGCCGAGCAGCATGACGGCGCCCTTGCCGAACTGCTTCTCGATCTGGGCCCGGGTCAACTCGAGGGCCTTGGCCTTGTCTTCCTTCTTGTCCAGCGCCATGGGATCTACTCCTTGTGGTCGGGATCTCGGTCCGGGAGGGCTGAATAACGGTGATGTCAGCGCCGGGATGGGCCCGCCCCGTCGTCCAGGAGCGGCGCTCGATCGCATCCCGCAACTTAGCACGCGGGAGGACGCCGTCGCAACGGCAATCTAGGGCGCGACTTCGCCCGCGGGAGCCGCAGCGAGCGGACAGACGGCACGCACGGTGTAGCGCGCACCCTCGGCCCGCAGCTCGCTCTGCACGAGCCGGAAGTCGCGCACCGGCAGCGGGTCCCAGGATCCCAGGTCCAGCTCCTGGAACTCCGCGCGCAGGCGGACCGGGAGGGGCCGCTTGATCCGGGCCACGGTCAGATGGGCGCGAAACGGCTTTTCGTCCTGGGGCCCGCCGGGAGCCACCGCGGACACCCGCGCGCGCACCCCTGCGGCCAGCAGCTCGAGCGCGCCGTCGCTCGCGAACTGCAAGAAGAGCACCCGCGGCGCCCGCAGGTTTGGGAAGGCCCCCACGGAGCCCGGACGCATCACGAACTCCACATGCCGGCGGGCCTCGTCCAGCAGCGCTTCCTGCAGGGGCGACAGCAGTTCCGCGGGCCAGTCCCCCAGGAACTGCAGGGTCAGGTGCCAGTTCTCCGGCCGGACCCAGGCGATGCGCAGCCGGCGGCGCCAGGCGTCGAGCCGCAGATCCAGGGCGGAGCGAAAGTGTTCCCCCACGTCGACGGCCACGAAGAGTCTCACCCGTCCCTCCCCCAGGTATCGGTGAGCAGCCAGGGCGAGGAGGTCTCCGGCAGCTCGAGCAGCCGGCGCAGGCTGTCGAGCGCGGCCGAGACTGCCAGCATGCGGACGCGGGCGCGGTTGCCGGGAAAATGATAGCGGCGGGCATGGGTCGCCGCCGGCCCGGCCACGGCGATCCAGACGGTGCCCACCGGCTTCTCGGCCGTGCCGCCATCCGGGCCCGCGATGCCGGTCACGGCCAGGGCCCAGTCGCAGTTCAGGCGCGCGCGGCAACCGGCGGCCATGGCCTCGGCCACCGGCCGGCTGACCGCCCCGTGCTCCGCCAGCAGCTTGCCGGGCACGCCCAGCAGTTCGCGCTTGATCTCGTTGGCATAGGCCACCGCGCCCCCCCGGAAGAAGGCCGAGGCTCCGGGCAGATCCGTCAGGCGCGCGCCGAGCAGGCCGCCCGTGCAGGACTCGGCCACGCCCAGGCTCCCGCCGGCGGCCAGCATCCGCTCCTGGACCACCTCGTTCAGCTCCCGCGGGCGGTCGGTGAAGACCGCCAGGCCGAGGCGCTCCCGCAGCCGGCGGCCCACCGCCTCCAGCACCTCGACGTCGTCGCGACCGGGCGGCAGGACCACGCCCACGTCCACCCCCCAGCGCGCCAGCCACCAGGACCAGCGCAGGTCGGGATGGGCGGCGAGGACCGGCCGGCAGAGCTCCACGACGTCCAGCTCCGCCACCTGGGCCGTGCGCAGCAGCACGCTGGGCCGCTCACCGGGCAGCAGACCCGCCGCCGCCAGCCAGGCCGTCACCCCGGGCAGCAGGGCGCGCAGCTCGCCCGGCACCCCCGGCAGCACCACCACCTCGCGCCCGGCCAGGCGCCCGACCAGACCCGGCGCCGAACCGGCGGGATTGGGCAGGGCCCGCATCCCGGCGGGCACCAGGGCCTGGCGCGCCAGCTGCTCGCCGAACATCACCGCCCGCTCGCGGGCCCGGCGCCTCAGGTCCGCGGCGATCGCCGCGTCCTCCACCAAGGGCACGCCGGCCCAGGCCGCCACCGCCTCGCGCGTGAGGTCGTCCGGTGTCGAGCCGAGGCCGCCGCTCAGGAAGACCAGCCCGCCCGCGGGCACCTCCGCTAGCGCGGCGACGATGGCCGCCTGATCGTCCCGGACCACCGTGACCCGCCGCACCTCCACGCCGCGGGCGGCCAGGGCGCGCTGCACCATCCCGCTGTTGGTATCGGCGGTGCGGCCGATCAGCAGTTCATCCCCCACGGCGATCTGCCAGGCGGCGGCATGGACCTGGCCGGACGGGCGATCGGACATCTCTACCATCCCGTGAAATGGAGGCTCAGGCGCAGGGCCACCTGGGCGTACACCCCGGCCAGCAGGTCGTCGGCCACGATGCCCCAGCCGGCGGGCAGCCGCTCGAGCGCGCGCACCGGCGGCGGCTTGAGAACGTCGAAGACGCGGAACCAGCAGAAGCCGAGCAGCCAGCCAGCTGGACCCGTGCCGACGCCCAGGTAAGTCACCAGCATGCCGGCCACCTCGTCGATGACGCACAGCCGGGGATCGGGCCCGTGCTCCCGCTCGAGCCGGCCGGCCACCGGGACGCCGACGCTCACCACCGCCACCAGCAGCAGCCCCTGCAGCCAGAGCGGGACGGGAGCCGCCAGCCACCAGAGCAGGGCCACGGCCAGGCTGCCGGCGGTGGCGGGCGCCACCGGAGCGTAGCCGGTGCCGAGGAAGGTACCCACGACGTGAACCAGGAAGCGCTTCATGCCGGACCCTCCGCAGCGGAACGCCGGGCCCCGCAGGCGGGGCCGCCCGCGGGCATGGAAAAACCGGCCCCGGGGCCGGACGATCGCGTGCGAGCGAAGATAGACGAGAAAGCGGGACGGGTCAATGTCGCCGCAGCGGGCGGATCAAGAAGCGACCGGCTGCTGGAGCTGGCGCAGCACCATCTTGGCCACGGCCTTGAGCGTGTCGAAGACGCCGTAGCCCTTGATCGCCACCGCCTCGAAGCTCTGGTAGCCCTCGGGGTTCAGCTCTTCTTCCAGTTCGGAGACGGGCAGGGCGTCGGGCAGATCGCGCTTGTTCCACTGCATGACGAAGGGGATCTTCTCGAGGCTGAGCTCGTACTCCTTGAGGTTGTCGTGCAGGTTGTAGAGCGATTCGATGTTGGCGTCGAAGCGCGCCTCGGAGGAGTCGCCCACGAAGACGATGCCGTCCACGCCGCGCAGGATCAGCTTGCGGCTGGCGTTGTAGTAGACCTGACCGGGGACCGTGTAGAGATGGAAGCGTGTCTTGAAGCCCTTGACCTCGCCGAGCTCCAGGGGCAGGAAATCGAAGAACAAGGTTCGATCCATCTCGGTGGCCAGGGTGACCAGCTTGCCCTTGGTGTCGGGCGAGAGCTTCTCGTAGATGTACTCGATGTTCGTCGTCTTGCCGCCGAGACCGGGACCGTAGTAGACGATCTTGCAGTTGATCTCCCGGGAAGAGTAGTTGATCAGCGACACGTCGTCTCCCTCTTTGCCCTGTCCCGGGACGCCGCCCGGGCTCACTCCACGAACAGGTTGTCGATCTCCGCTTCGGCTTCCTCGGTGAAGTTGTTGTCGAAGGTCTCGTCGTACTCCTCGTTCCGGTACTCCAGCTTCTCGAAGAGCCGGTCGATGACCGAGCCGAGCTCCTCGGCGGCCTTCTTGACCCGCAGCCGCACCAGGCCCAGGGTCGTCCGCTTGTCGAAGAGAACCACGAGCACGATGCCCTGGGCGATCTTGCACAGGTACATGCTCTCCTTGGCGCCCTGGTGGTAGAGAGTGGCGAAGTCCTTCTCGCCGATCAGCTTGGCGAGCTGGTAGTTGGCCTCGAAGTCCGCCGCGCAGAGGGAGGCGAAGCTGACCAGGTCGAACTCCACCGGCTCCCCGGCCTGCGAGATGAGCTGGCCCGTCCGATCCACGAGGAGAACGTTGCGGGCGTGGCTGCTGTTGAGGAGATCCTCCAGGGCGGCATTGATCGCCCAGTAGTCCTCTTCGAAAATGGCCCATTCGGCTCTGACCATGGTCTCTCTCCGCTGGCGGCACATCATGCCGAATATACCGCATTCCGCCTGGTTACGAATGGGTTATCGACGATCCGGCGGGGGGCTTGAGCCCGAAAAAAAGCGGGGGCCGGCGGGACCGCCGGCGTGGCCGGGGGGTGGAGTTCCGGGCCGCGGACGCCCGGCGGCGGCCGGTTTCAGAAGGAACGCCGGAACTGGAAGGCGCGCTCCAGGGTGGCCTCGTCGGTGAAGGCCAGCGAACCGCCCACCGGGATGCCGGTGGCCAGTCGCGTCAACGCGAGGGGGCGATCCTCCAGCAGGCGCTGGATGTAGAGGGCCGTGGTCTCGCCCTCCACGCTGGCGTCCAGGGCCAGGATGATCTCCGCGATCCCCTCCGCGATGACCCGCTGCCGCAGGCGCTGGAACGGAAGATCGCCTGCCCGCACCCCGTCCAGGGGCGAGAGCAGACCGCCCAGCACGAAGTAGCGACCGCGATAGAAGCCCGCTCTCTCGAAGGGCAGCAGATCCACGGGCGAGGCCACCACGCAGAGGACGCGTCCATCCCGCTGGGGCGACGTGCAGATGCTGCAGGGATCCTGCTCGGTGATGGCCCCGCAGCGGCTGCAGTGATGCACCTGGGCCGCCGCCTCGGCGATTGCCGCGGTCAGCTCGGTCGCCGTGTCGCGGCCGGTCTGCAGCAGGTAGAGGGCGATGCGGGTGGCCGACTTGCGCCCGAGGCCCGGCAGCCGGCTGAGCGCGCGCACCAGGCGCTCCAGGGCCGGTGACTGGAACTCGCCGCCGTCGGGCGTCGGCGGCGGGGTCGGGAGCGGACCGTACTCCACGTCGCCTCAGCTCCCCATGCCGGGCAGGTTGAGACCGGGGATGTTCAGGCCGCCGGTCAGCGCCCCCATCTCCTTCTCGACCATCTCGTCCACCTTGCGCGAGGCCTCGTTGACGGCCGAGAGGACCAGATCCTGCAGGAACTCCACGTCCTCGGGATCCACGGCGGCGGGGTTGATCTCCAGGCGACTCAGCTGGTGCTTGCCGTTCATGACCACCGTGACCTGGCCACCGCCCACGCTGACGGTGACCTCCTTGTGGGCCAGAGCCTCCTGCGCTTCGGCCATCTTGGCCTGCATCTGCTGGGCTTGCTTCATCAGGGCACGCAGGTCCATGGTTTCGTCTCTCTCCTGGGACGGTGTCAGCGATCCTCGGGCTCGTCGCGCCAGGCGCGCTGCTCGTGCTCGGGAAGCGTCTCACCGTCGAGCAGTTTGACCAGGGCGGAGAGCTGCTGGTCCTCCCGGCAGACCGCCTGGAGGGCTTCCTGCTCGGTGGGCGCCACCTCGCGGCGAATGTTCTCGCGCAGGTCGGCCTGGGCCGGGGCACTGGCCTCGGTCGAGGTCGTCAGCACCAGGCGGACGCCGGCGCCGAAGCTTCGGGCCACGCGCTGCTCGACGACCTGCCGGTGATCTTCCAGGCGTCCCATCTGAAAGGCCTTGTCCGCCGGGAAGGCGACGGTCAGGCGGCCGCGGGCCTCGTCCAGGGAAGGCAGCCCTTCCATGAGACAGGCGGCCAGGCCGGGATGGGTCTTCAGCAGCGTCTGCACGAAGGGCGTCCAGCCCCGCACGGTCTCGGCCGCTCCCCGGGCAGTGGGGCGCTCGGATTCGACCAGCGGCACCTGGCCCACCGGAGCCACGTCAGCCGCCGCGCCGGTCGCGCGGTAGCCGCCGACGAGGCCGGGCTCGCGCGCGGCCAGGAGGTCCTCGTCCCGGGCCGCGCTCGTGCCGGCCGGACCGCCCGCACCGCCGGCGCGACCCTGCGCCAGCGCGTCCAGGCGCCGCACCAGATCGGACAGGAGCACGCGGGACTCGAAGAGGGTGAACTCCACCAGGGCGGCCTCGAGCAGGATGCGCGGCTGGGTGCTGCGGTGGATCCGCTCGTACCAGAGGCTGGCGCGGTCGATCAGCGCCAGCAGATCCTGCTCCTTGAAGCGCGCCGCCTGCGCGGCCAGGACCCTTGCCTGCTCCGGCGCGAGATCCAGGGAACGGGCCAGCTCGGCGTCCAAGCGCAGGAAGAGCAGGTTGCGGAAGTCGGCGATCACGCCCTGAGCGAAGACGTCCAGGCTCTGGCCGCTCCTCAGCAGCTTCTCCACCAGCAGGAGGGCCGCCTTGGGGTCGTGATCCAGGACGGCCGCGTTCAGTTCCTGGTAGATCTCCGAGCGCACGAGGCCCAACAGCTCGACGATCAACGCCTCGTCGATGGGTCCGTCGGCCGCGGCGATGAGCTGGTCGAGCAGGCTCAGGGCGTCGCGCATGCTCCCCTCGGCCAGGCTGACCACGGTGCGCAGGCCGTCCTCGGTCAACTCGGCCCCTTCCGCCGCCGTGATCTCGCTCACGCGCCGGCTCAGCTCTTCCCGCGTGAGCAGCCGAAAATCGAAGCGCTGGCAGCGCGAGAGGATGGTCCGCGGAATCTTGGCGGGCTCGGTGGTGGCGAAGAAGAAGAAGACGCGCGCCGGCGGCTCCTCGAGGATCTTCAACAGGGCGTTGAAGGCCCCCTTCGAGAGCATGTGGACCTCGTCGATGATGAAGACCCGGCAGCTGCCGCGGGTCGGGCTGTACTGGGCCATGTCCCGCAGATCGCGGATGTTGTCCACGCCGGTGTTGCTCGCCGCGTCGATCTCGAGCACGTCCAGGTAGCTCCCCTCGGCGATCGCGCGACAGGTCTCGCACTCGCCGCAGGGATCCGCGTCGCGCGGTTCGCTGCAGTTGAGGGCCTTGGCCAGCAGGCGGGCCACGGTGGTCTTGCCGGTTCCCCGCGGACCGGCGAACAGGTAGGCATGAGCCAGCTTGTCCTTGCGCAAGGCGGCCCGCAGGGTCGCGGTCACGTGCGACTGCCCGACCACCTGATCGAAGGTCGCCGGCCGGTACTTCCGGGCCAGGGCGTGATAGGACATGTTGCTCCGCGCGGACGGCGGCAGCCGGGCGCAAGGCCGGACGAGCCGTCCGGATCAGACCGCAGCGAGAAACGAGCGGGCCAGGCTGGTCGGTGCACACGCCGAGGTTGGCGTACCGCTGCTACCTTCCGGTCCTGACGGGGTTGGCGCCTCCACGTCGCGCCGGGCCTGGCCCATCAGAAACGCGGGGGCCGTCGCCCCCGAAATTAGGGTGGTGGAGATGATCGGGCTCGAACCGACGACCTCCTCGTTGCGAACGAGGCGCTCTCCCGAACTGAGCTACATCCCCACGACGGCTAGAATATAGCACCGCAGACCGCGTGTGTCGACGCTGTCCTGCGCCGGCGCCGACGGGCGATCGTGGCGGAGAGGCAGGGATTCGAACCCTGGGTACCCCAAGGGGTACAACGGTTTTCGAGACCGCCCCGATAAACCACTCCGGCACCTCTCCACCCCATACTCGACGTTCCGGTCACGGGTGGCGGAGAGGGAGGGATTCGAACCCTCGGTGCCCGAAGACACACACGATTTCCAGTCGTGCCGATTCAACCGCTCTCGCACCTCTCCGCCTGGAAACCGGCGGCCGAATATAGCATTCCGCCTGCGCAAAGGCAACCCGCCGGCGGAATCGCCGGCCTGGACCACGAGCGAGCACCTTGCCGCGGGCTTCGGCAGGTGCGGGACCAGCGCCAATCCCCCCTTCCAACCGGAGGCGTGCGGAATTAAAGTCCTCCAGGCGGCCGTGGCCGCGGATTCGCGATCCCCGCCCTCGCACCTGCATCGGCCCGGCATCCGCCCATCACAGACCCTTTTTGCAAACGAGGGGTGCCTCCCATGGACAAACGACCGAGCGCTCCGAGCGATCTCTCGCCCTGGTGGCGGCATGCGGTGATCCTGGTCATGAGCGTGGGCTTCGGCGTGCTGGCCTGCGTGACCGTTCTGACCTACTCCCATGCCCCGCCGATTCCGGCCCGGGTCACCGACGCGAACGGCGGGGTTCTCTTCACGCGGGAGGACGTGGAGAGGGGGCAGGGGGTCTTCTTCAAGTACGGTCTGATGGAGCACGGGTCCCTATGGGGACACGGCGCCTATCTGGGACCGGATTATGCGGCCGAGTACCTCCATCGCGGGGCCGAGATCGCGCGGGAGGTCATGACGCAGGAGCGGTTCGGGACCGACTTCGCCGGGGCTTCGCCCGCGCAGCAGGCCCTCGTCTCGGCCGCGCTCATCGCCGAGCTGCAGGAAAACCGCTACGATCCGGCGTCCGGCGAGCTGCGGTTCACGGCGGGTCAGGCCACGGCGTACCGCCGGCTGGGCCCGGAGTGGGCGGCCTACTTCGGCGGGGAGGACCTGGCCCCCGGGCTCCCGGCCGGCTTCATCCGCGACCGGGGCGAGATCGCGGCCTTCAACGCCTACCTGGCGTGGGCGAGCTGGGCTACCGTGGCCCGCCGCCCGGGCAGGGACTACAGCTACACCAACAACTGGCCGCACGAGCGACTGGTCGGCAACACCCCCTCGACGGAGATCTACGTCTGGAGCGCCCTGAGCATCATCGCGCTGCTGGGCGGCCTGGGACTCGCCCTGCTCGCCTTCGGCAAGTTCCATTTCCTGGGCTGGGAGGGCAAGCCCGGGGAGTTCGAGGCGCTGCACGATGTTCCCGGCCCCCCGGGTATGACCCCCAGCCAGGCGGCGACGGTGAAGTACTTCGTTGCGGTCGCGGGGATGTTCCTGCTCCAGGCGCTCGCCGGCGGCGCCCTGGCTCACTATCGCGTGGAGCCCCATTCCTTCTACGGCCTCGACGCGGTCGCGGGCCTGCTGCCGTACAACCTCCTGCGCACCTGGCACCTGCAGCTGGCGATCTTCTGGATCGCCACCGCCTGGGTCGCCGGCGGGCTCTTCCTGGCACCCTGGGTCGGCGGCGAGGAGCCTCGCGGTCAGCGGCTGGGGGTGAACGTGCTCTTCGGCGCGCTGCTGCTGGTCGTCCTGGGAAGCCTGGCGGGCGAGGCCCTGGGGATCAGGGATCGTCTCGGTTCGCTGTGGTTCTGGATCGGCCACCAGGGATCCGAGTACCTCGACCTCGGCCGTCTCTGGCAGCTGCTGCTGGCCGCGGGGTTGATCCTGTGGCTCTTCCTGATGTTCCGGGCCCTCCGTCCCGCCATCCGCAAGGAGGGCCGCTCGGAACTCTCCTCGCTCTTCCTGTACGCCGGCATGGCCATCCCGATCTTCTACCTGCCGGCGCTCTTCTACGGACCGCACACGAACTTCGCGGTCATCGACAACTGGCGCTTCTGGATCATCCATCTCTGGGTCGAGGGCTTCTTCGAGCTCTTCGCCACGGTCCTGGTCGCGATCATGTTCCGTCGCCTCGGGCTGATCAGCACGCGGACGGCGACGCGTCTGGTCTACCTGGACGCGATCCTCTTCCTCGCCGGGGGCATCATCGGCACCGGGCACCACTGGTACTTCACCGGCCAGGGCACGCTCAACATGGGGCTGGCCGCCTGCTTCTCGGCCATGGAGGTGGTCCCGCTCACCCTGCTCACCCTCGATGCCGCGGGCTTCATCCGTCTCGGCGAGCGCAACCGCGAAGTCGGCGGCGTCGACCTGGCTTCGCGACACCGATGGGCCATCCACTTCTTCGTGGCCGTCGGGGTCTGGAACTTCGTGGGGGCCGGCATCTTCGGCTTCCTGATCAACCTACCGATCGTCTCCTACTTCGAGATCGGCACCACCTTGACGGCCAACCACGGCCACGCGGCCATGTTCGGCGTGTTCGGGCTACTCGGGCTGGGAGTCCTCGTGTTCTGCCTGCGCTCGGCCGTGCGGGACGAGCACTGGCCTTCGATCGAGCGCTTCGTCAAGATCGGGTTCTGGGGTCTCAACCTGGGACTGGCCCTGATGGTCGTCCTGGACCTGTTCCCGGGGGGCGTCCTGCAGCTCTGGGATTCGGTCAGCAACGGTTACTGGCACGCGCGACGGCTCACCTGGACGATGAGTGGACTCTTCCACACGCTGGAGTGGATCCGGATCGTGGGCGACCTGGTCTTCCTGCTGGCGGGAGCGCTGCCCATCGCCGTCGCCGCCATCCGCGCCTACGCCCTGCGCGAGCGGGCGTCCTGAGGGCGGCCGCGGCATGGCCCCACACCCCGGCGCCGGAGGCGGATGCCGGATCAGACCAGCCGGCGCCGGCCCAGCCGGAGGCTGTTCATGACCACCGTGACGGAGCTGAAGGCCATGGCCGCCGCGGCGAGGATGGGATGCAGGTCGCGCACGAAGACGGGCAGGACCGTCACGCCGTGCAGGGCGCCGGCGGCCAGGGGCACCAGGGCCACGTTGTAGAAGAAGGCCCAGAAGAGATTCTGCTTGATGGTGTGCAGGGTGGCGCGGCTGAGCTCGAGGCTGCGCACCACCCCGGCCAGGTCCCCCTGGACCAGGGTGATGTCGGCGGCCTCGATGGCGATGTCCGTGCCGCTGGCCAGAGCGATGCCCACGTCCGCCCGGGCGAGAGCCGGCGCATCGTTGATGCCGTCGCCGACCATCCCCACCAGCCGGCCGCCTTCCTGGTAGCGCCGCACCACCGCCGCCTTGCCGTCGGGCAGCACCTCGGCCTCGACCTGCGTGATCCCCAGCTGCCCCGCCACGGCGCGGGCCGCCCGCAGGTTGTCGCCCGTGACCAGGACGACCGCGAGATCCAGGCGCTGCAGGGAGGCCACGGCCGCGGCGGCCCCGGGGCGCAGGCTGTCCGCCAGGGCCACCAGCCCGGCCAGCTCGCCGTCGACGGCGGCGGCCATCACGGTCTGGCCCGCCGCCTCCAGCCCGGCGATGCGCTCATGCACCGTGTCCATCTCCAGGCCCGACTCCTCCAGCCAGACGGGCTTGCCCACCTGGACCCGGCGTCCTGCGACGCTTGCCAGCAGACCACGGCCCGGCACCGCCGTGAAGTCCTCCGGCTCGGGCAGGCGGTTCCCCGCCATCGCCGCCACCACCGCCCGCGCCAGGGGATGCTCGGAGCCCGATTCGGCCCCCGCCACCAGGCGTTGCAGCTCCTCCCTGGTCACCGCCGCCCGCGGGGCCAGCTCCCAGCCCGTCACCGCCGGGCTGCCCATGGTGAGCGTGCCGGTCTTGTCGAGCAGCACGGTGCGCAGGCCGTGAGCATGTTCCAGGGCCTCGGCGCTCCGGAAGAGGATGCCGTGCCGCGCTCCCAGGCCGGTGCCCACCATCACGGCCGTGGGGGTCGCCAGACCCAGCGCGCAGGGGCAGGCCACCACCAGCACCGCCACCATGCGGATCATGGCCGGCACGAAGGCGCCGCCCAGAAACCACCAGAGCCCGAACGTCGCCAGCGCGATGCCGATGATCACCGGCACGAAGACGGCCGCCACCCGGTCGGCCAGGCGCTGGATGGGCGGCTTGCTGCCCTGGGCCTCCTCGACCAGCCGCACCATGCGGGCGAGCACGGAGTCCTCCCCCAGGCCGGTCACCTCGATCTTGAGCCTGCCCTCGTGATTCGTGGTGCCCCCGACCACGCGATCGCCGGGCTGCCGATCCACCGGCATCGACTCGCCGGTCAGCATGCTCTCGTCCACGGCCGAGTGCCCGTCCAGGATCTTGCCGTCTACGGGGATCGTCTCGCCCGGCCGGACGACCACCACGTCCCCACGCTCGAGCTGGGCCACCGGCAGGTCCCGTTCCCCGTCGTCGTCCAGGCGATGGGCCGTGGCCGGGGCCAGCTCCAGCAGCCTGCGCACGGCATCGGCGGCATGCCCCTTGGCCCGCGCCTCGAGCCACTTGCCCAGCTTGATGAGGGTGACGATGAGCGCGGAGGTCTCGAAGTAGACGTGGCCGCCGATCCCGGGAAACAGCAGCACGATCAGCGAGTAGCCGTAGGCCACCGAGCTGCCCAGGGCCACCAGCACGTCCATGTTGGCGCCGCCGGCGCGCAGGCTCTTCAGCCCGCCGACATAGTAGCCCCAGCCAGTGTAGAACTGCACGGGGGTGGCCAGCGCTCCCATCAGCCAGCTCACCCAGCCGGCCCACGCCCAGGCTCCCAGCAGGCCGAGATCGCGCCCCATGCTCAGGACGAGCAGCGGCAGCGAGCAGGCGACGCCCACCAGGAAGGCGCGACGCTGGGCTGCGGCCTCCTGCATCCGGATGGCCGTGGCGTCGGCCTGCACGTCGTGCCCCGCCCGCGGCAGCACCAGGCCGTAGCCGGCGTCCGCCACCCGTGCCGCCATATCCTGCAGATCCGCAGCGGCCGCATCGTACTCGACCGTGACCGTCTCGGCGGCCAGGTTGACGTCGGCCCGGCTCACCCCCGGCACCTTCTTGCGGAGAGTGCGCTCGACGGTGGTGGCGCAGTTGGCGCAGGTCATCCCGGTCACGGGCAGGGTGATCCTCAGGACGTGCCCCGGCTCCGCCGGCGCCGCCTTCTCGGGAGCTGCCTTCTCGGGTGGGGCGTTCATGGACGCTTCCCCGACCGGGATTCCCGCCCCATGCTAGGTCTGCGGCGCGTAGCCGATCTCCTTCAGCAGGGCCTCGATGGCGGGCCAGTCGGCAGGCTCCTGCCAGGCGATGGTCGCCGTCTTGCCCGCGATGTCCACCGTGACGTTCTGTACCCCGGCCAGCTCGCCCAGCTCGCGCTCGATGGTCCGGCCGCAGTGGGCGCAGCTGATGGTCGGTATGACGACCTTGCGGGTTTCCATGCCTGCATCCTCCTCGACAGGGCTCACTGCCATGATACGCGGACCGCATCCGATCGCCAGGGCGGCCGGGCCGGCGACCGCGGATTCGTCTATCTTGTCGGCGCTGGCATCCGTCGGAGCGGCGCGTCATGTCCCACGCCGTGGAGATGCCGGCCGCAAACTCGCTCTGGAGGTAGGCCATGGGCAAGAACATGGGATCCGCAGACCGCATCATCAGGATCCTGCTGGCGCTCGTCGTGGGCGTGCTCGTCCTGACCCATCAGCTGACCGGGGTCGCCGCCATCGTGCTCGGCGTGCTGGCCGTGATCTTCCTGCTGACCAGCTTCGTGGGCTTCTGCCCGGCCTACAAGCCCTTCGGCATCTCGACCTGCAGAAAGGCCTAGGCCGGCTCAGGTCGCGCGCTTCTGCTCGAAGAAGGACTGCAGCAGGCGGGTGCAATCGGCGGCGGAGACGCCGCCGATCACCTCGATGCGCTGGCGGTAGGGGTTGCCCTGAAAAAGGCGCGCGGTGCTGACCACGGCACCGGCGCGCTGATCGCTGGCGCCGTACACGACGCTGCCGACGCGGGCCAGCAGGATGGCACCACAGCACATCGTGCAGGGCTCGAGCGTGACGTAGAGGGTCGCGTCATCGAGACGCCAGTCGTCGATCGCGGAGGCGGCGGCGCCGAGGGCCAGGATCTCCGCGTGCGCGGTCGGATCCCGCAGGGACTCGACCTGGTTGTGTCCCCGGCCCAGCAGTGCCCCGTCGCGCACGATCACCGCGCCCACCGGGACCTCGCCCGCGCCGGCGGCGAGTTCGGCTTCCTTCAGGGCCTCGGCCATCCAGCGCTCGTGCGTGCGGAAGGAGGCCAGCAGCCGCTCGCTGCTCACTTGGCCTCGCCTTCCTCGGCGGCGACGTTGCCCAGCCGGTCGGCGACCTCCACGCGCACCCGCCAGGGCTCGGGTGGTTCCGGTTCGCCCGCGGGCGGGAAGGGAATCTGCCGGTCGAAGCTCTCCTGGCGGCTGTCGCAGATGCCGTCCACCGGATCCAGCCTCTCCTGCGTCCCGTCGGGCAGCTCGAGCCTGGCCTCGCTCAGCGGGCTGCTGGCGTCGCGCGCCTCGAAGCTCAGCCGCAGGCCGGTGGGGATGCGGACCACCTGGAACTTGCGAATCTCGGGCGGCGTCGAGTCCACCTGCAGTGGCTCGCTGAGCTCCGAGGTGCAGAGGGCCTCGCCGAGCGGATTGTCCGGAGCATCGCTGGCCGTCAGGCGCACCACGTAGAGCCCGTCGGGCACGGTGGCCGTGTCCCAGGTCTGCACCGTTTCCTGCGTTTTCTCGCCGACCGGACGCCAGGTCTGCTCGTCCAGCCGCTGGTAGGCGAGCTGGTAGTCCAGCCGGTCCCCGTTGGGATCGTCGGCGCGCCAGAGGAAGGTGCGCAGAGGCCGGGCCGGCGCGGCCTCAAACAGGCCGGCCTTGCGCTGCTGCCGGCTGCTCATGCTGTATTCCACGCGCAGCCCGCTGGGGAACGTCTCCGTGATGTTGTCGTCATGGCTCATCAGGCCGCCCTGGGACATCGGGCCCTCGGGCTGCAGCTCGAAGCGCAGGATGCGCGGCGGCAGGTTGGGTGAAAAGCCGCTCACGGTGACGCTGGAAACGGCCGTCAGGCTGCGGTCGCCCATGAACGCGAGCCGCCACTGCAGGAAACGCGACGGCGGCAGATCCAGGGCGTGGTCGGTCTCGGTCCAGGCGTCGCTCCAGTCGCTCCAGGTGTCGTCCGGCACCTCCCGCGCGCCGCCGCGCACCGAGATGCGCACCCTCCCCTCGCTGCCCGGCGCCCCCTCCCAGCGCAGGCGACCCCAGCGCACGGGCTGGTTGCCGTCGATGGGCGGGGAGATCGCCAGCGACTCCGCGGCCGGCGCATCCACCAGACGAACCACGCGACCGGGATGAGCCAGGCAGGCGACGACCGCCTCCCGTCCCTTCGCGCCGCGCTCGACCAGCAGGTCCAGCACGTCGCCCGCCTCCCAGGTGGCCAGCGTGCGACCGGTCGTACCTCCCTCCAGGGTCAGCAGCGCCGCCTGGCTTCGCTTGCGATCGACGACGCCGGCGCCGAGCCAGCCCCAGGTCTTGCTCCAGGCCACGGCCAGCAAGGTGTACGGGCTGCGCCAGGCCTCGGTGGTGAGGCCGTCGCGGCCGATGCGGTAGAGCGCCGTGGCGGCCGGGGCCTTCTCCTTGCCCTTGCCCTCGCCGCTCCGGTTGTCGCCGGGCACGGTGGCCAGCGGGATGCCCTCCACCATCTGCGCCTGGGCGTCGTCCTCGTCGCTCCCGCCGCCGTTGCCCGCCTGCCGCGAGATGGCCAGCGCGTACCAGACGTTCTCCGGACCCGCCGCCAGCTCGCGGACCTCTTCCTGCGCCGTCTCGTAGATCAGACGCGGCTTGTCCGGCTCGCGTGGATCGAGACGGTAGATCAACCCCGGACCCTGGGTGCAGACGAGCAGCGTACCATCGCTGTCGACGGCCACGCTCAGGGCGTTGGCCGCGGGCATCACCGCCAGACGGGTGACGTCCTGCCGTCCGCCCACCCGGTAGACCGCGGCGGGCGAGCCCACCGCCAGGTACAGGGCTCCCTGTCCCGCAGCCGCCAGGTCCCAGATGTAGCCCTCGGGCAGGTCCGCCCAGATCTCGGCCTGGCCCTTGTCGTCCAGGCGATAGAGGAGCCCGTCCGGGCCGCCGCCCGCGAACAGCTCGCCCTGGCGATGCAGGACCGCGAAGATCTCCGGCTCGGGCACGGTGGCGAACACCTGCCCCCGGCCCTCGGCATCCAGGTGCCAGATCTGTCCGTCATGACCGCTCCCCAGGTAGAGGCCGCCCTTGCCGTCGGCCGCGGCCTTCCAGATGATCTCGGGTCCGTTCTCCAGCAGCATCGTCGAGGCCAGCCCCGGGCTCAGCCGCCCGTAGCGGTCGAGCGCCGCGCCCCTGAGGTCGAACTCCTGGAACGCGACCCCCTCCGGGTAATCCCAGTAGACCGGCCCCGCCGCTCTGGCCGGACCGACCAGGACGACCGCCAGCAGACCGAGGACCGGCCACAGCCGTCCCCACTTCCTCAGGCTCGCCAATCGCATCATGGGCGCGTCTCCTTGCGGCTGGGCTCCATGGGCTTCTGGATGATGAGATCGCGCACCACGTGGCCCTGGAGCACCAGCTCCGTGGGGATGCGCTCGCTCAGGACGATGCCGGCGGCCGTCGGCTCCACGCAACCGCTGCCGTCCCGGCGCAGCAGGGCGTCGACGCTGCCCGGCAGATCCGGGAGCTCGAGCCCGTTCACCAGGACTCCCCGGGAGCGGGAGATCAGCGCGAGCACCAGGGTGGCCGCGTCGCGCGGCGCACGGATGAGATCCAGCGTGGCGGCCAGGCTGCGGTCCTGGAAGCGGGCGGCGGCACGCTCGGCCTCCAGGGCGAACATGTCCCGCCCGTTGGCCACCACCAGGCGGTACAGGCCGGGCGGCAGGTAGTCGGGCAGGGCCAGCTCGCGCGTCACGGTGCGCGCCGGGGCCCGGCGCGGCTGCAGCGTCACCTCCACGTTCAGGCTCTGCCCGGCACGAGCGGCCTCCGGCGCGCTCGCCGCGGCCACGACCGCGGTCTCCATGCTCCGTTGCACCGACAGGACGGCCTCGACCGACTCCAGCGCCAGCGGCTCGTGGCGGTTGGTCATCAGGATCTGCAGCGGCGCCATCAGATCCGGCGCCAGGCTCATGGCGCTGCCCGGACCCGCCACCGCGCCGTTCAGATCCACCGGGGCCAGCTGCTCGCCGCCCGGACCGCGCCAGTGCGTCCGCAGCCGGTAGCGGATGCTCTGCAGGCTCAGGTCGTCGCCCCGCACCAGCAGGGCGTTGTAGAGAGCCCAGAAGGAGAGCGCCGGGGTCAGGCGCGGATCACTGATGAGCTCGAAGCTGTAGTCATCGGTTCCCTCCGGGCGCTCCAGCTTGACGTGCAGGGGCGTCAGCTCGGGGCCCGCGCCGAGACGCCCGGAGAGGCCGGCGCGCAGATCGTGGTACACGCTCCCCACCACCGGGCCCATGGTCCCCAGCTTGAAGGAGATCTGGCGGCTGGGAAAGACCCCGAAGATCTCGGCCCCGGCCAGGGGCAGGCTCACCGCTCCCTGCTGCATGAACGGGTGCCCCATCAGGTAGACCTGGTCGCCATCCACCCAGGTGGCGGTGCCGATGGCGCCCATCTGGGCGTCGCCCAGCACCAGGGGGACGGCGCAGGCGGAGCCGGGCACCAGGGTCGACGGAGCCGCTCCCGAGCTCGCGGCCGCGCCGGCGGCGGCCCCGGCGAATCCTCCCAGCGGCGAGTAGACCAGGCCCGTCGGCAACAGCTGCCAGCCCGTGCCGTTCTCGCGGCCCCCGGTGACCGCCTGCAGCAGCGCGGCCCCCAGCTCGGCCGGCTCGGGCCACGCGCTCGTCAGGCCCCAGGCCGGATGCGCGTCGCGGCCCATGGCGGGGGCACTGCCCGGCAGGCCGAGAACGTCACCGACCAGCTCCAGGCCCCGACCCTCGGGATCCAGCAAGGTGCGTGGATCGGCTGGGAGACCGCCGGCTGCGAGTTCGGTGGCGGCCGCGGCGGGGGTGGTGGCCGGCAGGTCCAGGATCTCCTCCGCGGGTGTCAATCCCGCGATGGGGCTGAGAGCCCCCGCCCAGCCGAAGGCCACGGCCCCGGCCAGCTTGCCCTCCAGGAACACCGGACTGCCGCTCATCCCCTGCGGAATGGCCGTGACCTCGAGGCCGAGGCCGGAGAGCTCCACGAGAATGATGCTGCCGGCCGGCCTCACCTTCTGCTGCACCCCCAGCACGCGGACGGCGAAGGTGTCGACCCGGGTGCCGTGCAGGACGGTCAGACCGTATCCCTGCATGCCCGGGTGGATGTCCGACACGGGAAGGTAGGCGCGCTCGGCGGACGGGGCGGCGCCGGCGGCCGCCGCGATCAGCAGGATCAGGGCGCCCGCGCAGAGAGACAGGCGGAGGATCATGGAGCTCCGATCTGTGGCAAGAGCCGGGCAGCCGGCAAAATTTGCCGCTTTCCCAGCGGGATGGTAACGACGGAGCGCAGAGCCGGCAAGCCATGCGCCCGCACCGCAATTCCAGCAACATCCAGCAGCAAGTTCGGTTCCCGCGGGCCCCGCTTCCCCCTGCGGCTGCCCCGGGGCACAAGCGTGGGGGCCCACTCGCCGAGCGGGCCCCCTATGGAGATTGGTACGCCCAGGAGGATTCGAACCCCCAACCTTCTGGTCCGTAGCCAGACGCTCTATCCAGTTGAGCTATGGGCGCCCCCAACGGCTTGGCTGGCGGAGAGGGAGGGATTCGAACCCTCGGTGGGTTTTATCCCACATACGCTTAGCAGGCGTACGCCTTCAGCCGCTCGGCCACCTCTCCGACGTGTGCTCTCGTGGCGGAGGGCGGGGGACTCGAACCCCCAAGGGTTTTCACCCGGCGGTTTTCAAGACCGCTGCCTTACCAGTTAGGACTAGCCCTCCGTCCGGATCGGCGCGTCCGCAAGGCCTTGGGCTCTCCGCACATCGGCCTGGCGGCAGGCCGCCGCCACCGGCGGGAGCCGGAGGCGGAATCGGCACGGTACTATTTGCGCTTGATATTGTCAAGCAGCCCCTTGACGCCCTTCTTGAGCGCATCCTGCACCTTGTCCCCCGCCTGTTCCTCGACCCGGGCCTTGGCCTCGCTCAGGTCGAGCTGGACCTTGGGCTGGGTGGCCCGCCCGGTCAGATGCAGGGCGAGCTCGATGCGCCCATCCTCCCCCCGCAAAGCCTGGGCCAGGAACGTCATGTTCCCCAGGTCGGGCTGGAAGCCGGCCGGCAGCTTGACCCGCAGGGCCAGGTCGATGCTGCCGTCGAAGCCGAGCCAGCCGTCCCCCGTCCAGTCGGTGTCCGGCCCCTGCAGCTTGAGATCCTCCACGTGATAGCGACCGTCCCGCACCGCGAAGTGCTGCAGAAAGCTCCGGAACTTGATGGTCTTCAGGTCCTGACGGGTCCCCAGGTACGGGCTGATGTCCGCCAGGAGCTTGTCCGCCTGGATCTTCCCGTTCGTCGACAGCGCCTCGCCGTTCAGGGCCAGGGAATGCAGCACCACCGCCTTGTCCTGCATGTGACAGGAGCCGGCGGCATCCGCGGACACCGCACCCTCCCACAGTGGAGCCACGCTGGATACGTACGGCTGGAGGAGGGCCGAGGCCGGCACGTCCTGAGCTTTGGCCTGGAAGCTGAGCAGCCCGTAGGGATCCTGGACGTAGTCGATCTTGCCCTTCCCGCTGATCTGGCCGGTGCCGCGCCTGGCGGTGACCTCATCGAAGGCCAGGACCTTGCCGGCCAGCTGACCCTTCAGGTGCACGTCGTCGTAGCGCGCCTTCTGCATCGTCACCTGCCGGGCCCGCGCCTCGTAGACGACCTCCAGCTTCTCGGGGATCTTCTGTCCCGGGGGTACGGCCGGCGCCCGGGCCGGGGCCGCCGCCCAGGCGGCGCCCACGAAGGCCGCGAGCAGGCGATCGGGCAGGCGCGGAGGTGCCAGTGCGGCGGTCTTTTCCGGCGGCGTGAAGGTGGCAACCAGCTTGTCCACGTCCAGCCGCTGCACCTGCAGATCCAGCACGACCCGCGGCTGCGGGAACAGCCGGGGCAGGCGGACCGTGGCGTCGCCGGCGACCACCGCGTGCTCCAGGCCGCGGCAGCTCAGCGTGGCGGTGGCGAGATCGCTGGCGAAGGTCACGGTGCCCAGGTTCCAGGGAGCGCCGGGCACCTCGCCGGAGAGCACCACCTGCGTGGCCTCGCCCTTCAGGCTGACGCCCGGCAGGCGGCCGGCCTCGAGCCGCTGCTGCCAGACCTCCCGCGCCGTCAGGGGCGGCGGTTCCTTCACGTCCGCTTGCAGCGCGAAGCTGAGCCGACCGCTGGCCCGTGGCAGGGGCGCGGCCCCCGCGGCCGGCGGTGGCGAGAAGGCCAGAGCCAGGGTCTGCAACGAGGCGAGATCACCTTGCCCCGTGAGGTTGGCCTGCAGCGGTCCGGTCACGCCGGGCAGCGGCATGCTCAGGGCGCCCTGGGCCTGCAACGCCCCCCCGCTGGCGCCCAGGTTCAGCTCGCTCACCCGGACCGTTCCCCGGTCGAGAGCCACGGCCGCCGCCAGCGTCAGTTCGCCCTGCTTCCCGGGCAGGGCCAGCCGCCCGTCGCTCACGCGGCCATCCAGACCCAGCCCGGCCAGCAGCGCCTGTGGCGGCGTCCCGGACGGCAGCGGCCAGGGCAAGGCGATGCGGCCCGCCAGCACCAGGCGACCGCCGCGCAGCGGCTGCTCGTTCAGCCAGGCTTCGACCTGGCCGGAAGGCGGGGGCCCCAGCGTGAGCAGGTCGGGGACGATTTCGGCCAGGGCGACCGGGGTGAGCTGCCAGCTCCCCTGCAGCTGCGAGGCACCGCCGGCCGCGGAACCCAGCTGCAGGTCGGCGTTCAGCTCCAGGTGCTTCCAGGTCAGGGACCGCACCGCCAGCGCCAGAGCGCTCCCGCCGGGAGGCGCCGAGAGGGCGCCGGACAGCTGCAGGTCCTGCAGGGTCAGCGGACGCGGACCGAAGCCTTGCAGGGCCAGCTCGCCGAGCCTGGTCTGCAGATCCAGACGCGGCGCCTGCCCCGCCCCGCTCCCGGCGGCCGCACCGGCCCCGGCCCCCGACTGGAAGGCCGTCAGCCGCTGCAGCAGGCCATTCAGGTCATCGATGTGGACCTCCTGCTGCCAGCCCGCGAGGACGACCTGCTTCGAACTGCCCGCCTCGCGCCAGGTCAGGCTCCCGTCGCGGACCTCGAGACCGGCCACGGCCAGCTGCCAGGGCATGGCCACGGGCGCCGGTCCAGCCGCGGAATCGGCTTCGCCGCCCGCGAGGGGGGCGGATCCGGACGCGGCGGCCACGGGGGCCGGCGTCGGTCGGGTCACCACCTGGATCTGCGGGCGGACCAGGCGGATCGCACCCGTCTCGAGCCGCTTCTTCAGCAGGGGCCAGAGGGCCACGTCCACCTCGAGCCGGTCCAGACCGACATCGTAGGATTCCAGGCTGCTGGCGACGCCGGCGGCGCGCTGCAGGGCTTCGCCGGTGCCCTGGACGCGACCATCGCCGATGACCACGCGCAGCCGCGGGAAGAGCGCGACCGAGGCCTCTCCGAGCGTCACCTTGGCGCCGGTGGCCGCCGCGATGCGCTGGGCCACCAGTTCCCGGAGCCGATCCGCGGGGACCAGGCGCGGCACCAGGAGCACCGCCAGGATCACGAGCGCCACCAGGCCGCTCAACACCCGCACGCTCCGACGACGCATCAGCTTCGCGGCCATGCTCGAACCTCCTGCCAGAACAGCCGCCTCACGCGGCGGTCTCGACGATGCGGGCCCCTCCGAGCACCAGGTCGTCCCGGTAGAGCACCAGCGACTGGCCCGGAGCCACCCCGCTGGCCGGCCGGGCCAGCACCACGGACAGATCGCCATCCTGCCGGGACCAGGCCGCCACCGGTGTCCCGGCGTGCCGGTAACGGATGCGGGCCAGCCATGGACCTTCAACACCGATCGGCGGCCCGGTGCCCGGGAAATCCGCCACCGCCGCGGTGAAATCATCGCAGATCACCCGGCGCACGGCCAGCTCCCGCCGGGGTCCGACCACCAGGCGGTTGCGCTTCCGGTCGAGAGCGAGGACGTAGCGCGGCTCCGGCGCGGCGATCCCCAGGCCCCGGCGCTGGCCGACCGTGTAGTGGATCAGCCCGGCATGCTCGCCCAGGACCCTGCCCTCCCGATCCACGATCTCCCCCGGCCCGCCCCCGGCTTCCGCGGCGAAGAGAAAGGAGCGGTCACCTCCGGGCACGAAGCAGATCTCCTGGCTCTCCCGCCTCTCGGCCGTGGGCAGTTCCAGGGCGCGGGCGGCCTCGCGCACCTGCGCCTTGCAGTACCAGCCGAGGGGGAACAGGACCCGCGGCAGCAGCTCGCGCCCAAGCCGATACAAAAAATAAGCCTGGTCCTTCTCCGGGTCGAGGCCGCGGCGCAGGCAGACCTCCCCGGCCAGGCTCTCCGTGCGGGCGTAATGACCCGTGGCCACCAGCTCCAGACCCAGCTGATCGGCTCGTTGCACGAGCGCGGGGAAACGCACGAGGGCGTTGCAGGACAGGCACGGGTTCGGGGTGTGCCCGGCCGCGTACTCGGCCACGAAGGGATCGATCACACGGGTCCGGAACGTCGCCGAGACATCGGCCACCCAGTGCCGCACGCCGAAGCGATCGGCGACGCGGCGGGCCTCCGCGACGGCTTCCCGCGAGCAGCAGGACTTCCCAGCGGAGTCGCCCTCTTCGCCGTAGCAGAAGTTCTTGAAGGTGACCGCGTGGACCTCGCAGCCCAGGTGGTCCAGCAGGGCCAGCGCGACGCTGCTGTCGACCCCTCCGCTCAGGGCGATCAGCACGCCCGTGCCCGGGCGCGCCGCCTCCCGCAGGGGTGCCGGTATGGGCAAGGGGAACGGCATGGTCCTCCCTCCAGCCGGCCCGGAGGGCGCAGGGTGCGGCGGGACGACCGGGGCTAGGATTCGTCGCCCAGGTTCTCGGGCACCTTGGCGTTCAGGAGGTCCTGGACGATCTTGATGTTCGCGCGCGAGCGCTCGCCGATGTCTCCCTTGGGATCGGCCTTGGCCGCGGCTTCCCATTCGGTGATGGCCTCGCGGTATATCTTCTCCTCGGCGAACATGATGGCCAGATTGTAGTGCGCAAGGGCGCTCTTCGGGTTCACGTCGAGCACGTGCAGGAAACGCGCCATGGCCTTGTCGTGCAGGGGCTGGTTCCCCTCGCGCATCTTGAGATAGAGCGCACCCAGGTTGCAGTTGGCCTTCTCGTCGTCGGGATCGATGGCGAGCGCCTTGAGGTACATCCCCTCCGCCGTCTTCTGGAAGTCCTGCCGCTGGCGCTGCTCCTGGAACCCGTTGCCCAGCTGGGCGGATCGATCGTCCCAGAGGGAACCGAGGTTGACGTAGGCCTCGATCAGCGTGGAATCGCGCGCCACGGCCAGCTCGAAGTTGCTCTGGGCCGAATCGAGCAGGGCGTAGACGGGATCGGCATCCCAGCCTGCAGCCTGGGCCGTCTCGGTCGCCGCGCTGTAGAACAGGTTGCCCAGCCCGTAGTACGCAAAGGCCGAATGCAGGCCCGGTCCCTGGGTCAGCACGCGGAGGCTCTCCTCACGAACCGCGACGGGCAAGTCCTCGTAGCGGGACAGGAAACGCCCCGCCGCGCTCTGCTCGGTCTGGGTCATGCATCCCCAGACGCCGGCCGCCAGCAAGCCCGTCAACCAGAGCGCGATCGCAGCGCGCCGCTCCGACCATGTCCTCGTCTCGATCTTCATGATGACTCCCGAGCACACCCTGCAGGGTGTGCGGATGCGTTACCACCACTTTTCCATGCCGGTCACCGACAGCGAGAGGCGCCAGACCCTGTCTTCGAGGCCGTTCTCGCCGAGATCACCGATCCAGCCGTGGGACAGCGCGACATCAAGACTACCGGCATTTCCATGGAAGGGAAAGCCCGTTCCCACGGCGACCCTCAACTCGCGAATGTCCGCGCCCCCCACCTTGTAGGCCCAGCGGTGCAGGCTCGCGCCGAGACGCAATGGCAGATTGCCCCACGGGTTCCGCCGCGCGGTGCCGCGCAGCCTTTCGACGCCGCAGGAAAGATGCCACTCGTCCACCATGTCCTGCTGCCAGTCCTCCCGGCCCCGGAATCGTGAGAAGGCGCTGAACTGGTAATCCGCCCCGCAACGCCAGCGTTCCCCGATCCGGTAATCGGCGCCGGCGGCCCAGGCATAGGGCCAGTCCAGGTGATAGCTGGATTCGGCCTTCCGGGCCACGTTCTCGATCTGCACCGTGCGCTTCACGTCCACCCCATGGCCCGGGGTGAAGGTGGCACCCAGCCGCAGCCGCGTGTGGGGCTGCAGCTGCAGAGCCAGCGTGCTGGAGGTTCCGCTGAACTCGTCCTCCTGGATGTGGCTGGGCACGAGGAAATCGGGGACGCCGTTGCTGTCGGCATCGAAGATGAAGAAGTCGTTCAGCACTTCCCGGATATTGCCCCGCACGAGGTTCAGCCCTGCCGCCAGCCCCAGCCGGGACCAGGGACGCCAGGAGAGGATCAGCGGGATGTCGAACTGCGTGCCCTGGCGCACGAACTCCCTGTCGTACGGCACGAGCTGGCCCTCGAGGAGGGTGCTGTACCGGCTCACGGTCGTGTACTGCGTGGCGCGGCGGGCCTGAAAACCCGTCGAGAAGACGAGCCGCCCTCCCTGCAGTGGAATGGCCGCGCGCACGTTGGGGGTGAAGGTGCGGCGCGTCCTGCGCTCGGTGTCGGCCGTCCTGCTGTCGCTGCTCTCGGCGTAGCCGCTCAGCAGGATGGTCAGGGCGTTCAGCTCTGCCAGGCCCGCCGGGTTCTTGAAGGCCGGGTTCAGCGTGTCGTGCTCGGCCAGCCCCCAGCCGCCCCGGCCCTCCATGCGCGCATCGGTGCTGCGCACGTCGGCGCCGATGTTGACCAGAGCGAAGGGGCTCTGCCCCCTGGCCGTCGCCGGCGCCAGCAAGTCGCACGCGGCCCCCATCACCGCGAGGGTCAGCCCCCCCAGGAGCAGGGCTGTCGTCGATCCTCCCCTGCCGCTCCGCCCCCTCACGGCGCACCTCCGGTCAGGTCGTCGGCCCGCGTGTAGACGATCTTCAGGTAGGGCCGCAGGCTGTCGGCCGCCCCGGTGCCGTGGAAGACGTACCGCATCAGGTAGAAATCGGGATTGGGACCGAGATCCTCGGAGGGAAAGAAGCTCTCCCCGGCCGTCAGGATCAGGCGGGCCGGTCCCGCGAAAGCCCCGTTGACGGCCCGCTGCGCCGTCGAGGTCACGTTGAACTCCAGGCGGGTCTCGGTGACCGGGTCGATGTTGGTCCGCCCCGTCACGCGGTCGACGGCCGCCCGCAGCTGGCTCAGCGTCACGGTGTCTTCCGGCGCAGGGGCGAAATCCGGCCCGATCTCGGAGATCACGATGCTCTGGAGGGGACCGTAGCTCCGCGCCGTGTCGTTGACGACGCCCAGGACGGCGCGCTCGATGAAGACGGCGGGCGGCAGCAGATCCAGGTCGAAGGCCAGGTAGGGATAGCTGCGCAGGTAGGTGCGCAGCGTGAAGTTCTCGGTGAAGTCCTGCGGGATTGGATCCAGCCGCTGCAGGGTGCTCAGGTCGACGCTCGGCAGCAGCCGCGCGAAGGTATTGGGTGGATCGCGGAACTCCACGTTCAGCGCGGGACCGACCAGGGTCCCTTGAAGGTCCGGGTCGATCAGGCTCCCGGCGTAGGGGAAGCCCTTGCCCGCGAAGCCCAGCAGGCCGGGATCGTTCCCCGGCACGTCCGCCTCCTGCACCAGGATGCCCTGATGCGAGGCCGGATCCTCGTACCAGTTCACGAACTTCTGCTTATCCAAGTAGAAGAACAGGATGGCGTTGGCGTCCCGCTCATCGAGAACCGGATTCAGCGGATTCGGATTGACGGTCGGCGGCGGACCCGGGAACTGGTCCGTCGTGAACGGCTCGGTCACTTCCAGGATCTCGTAGTACTTCGAGATTCTCGTGCTGTCGGCGGTGAGTTCATGCTGATAGAAGTCGACCAGGTAGAGAAACAGCCTGAAGGACTTGATGTTGGCGGTGTCGACGACGGCCTGGCTGAAGGTGTCGGCGAAGGTCGCGAAGTCGTACCGGGCCAGGATGGAGGATTCCTCCGTACCCTGACGCCCGAAGTAGAGGATCTGGTGGTCCGCATAGGGCACGTTCGGTTCCGTCACGCGGACGTTGCCATGGCCCGCGAGCTGCTCCACGCGGACGGGCACCAGCAGGCTGTCGAAATGAGCCTGGGGCAGCTCCGCCCCCACGATGTTGGAATGCTCGCTGGTGCAACCTCCGGCCAGCACCCCCGCTCCGGCGAGCAGCCCGGCCAGCAGGATGGCCATCCGCCGCCGGGACCGTCTTGCTGTGCGTCTTGCCCGTATCCGCAAGCTCTCTCCCCTCCGCGCCGGCGCGCGGCCGGACGCATCGAGCGGGAATTCTAGGTCCGGGTCGGGACGGGCGTCAAGCCGCGCCGGCGACTCAGGGGGTTTCCGGACGTCGCGCCGAGAGGCTGACCCGCGTGTAACCGCTCTCCTTGACCAGATCGATGAGCCGCACGACGTCCCCGTGGCTGGCGCTGGCATCGGCGCGCAGGATGATGCGGTCGTCGCCGCCGGCGGCCAGGAGCTGCCGCAGGGCGGGCTCGAGCCGGTCCAGGTTCAGGGGCTGGTCGTTGAGATAAACGTCGCCTTCCGCGGTCAGGTACAACACCGCCGTCGTGACAGGAGTTTCCACCGCCGATGCGGAACGCGGCAGCACGAGGTTGATGGCCGGCTGGTCACGGAACTGCGAGGTCACCATGAAGAAGATGAGCATCAGGAACATCACGTCGATCAGCGAGGTGACGTTGATGATCAGGCGGCTGCCCTTGCGTGGCGGCAGGAAGTCCATGGTCATCCCGCCTTGATCTCGACGCCGCTGCGGGAACGCTCGGCCCTGCCTTCGATCTGCTTGCGCCGCAACGTGTCGAGCACCTTGGTCGCATAGCACTCCAGATCGAAGACGATCCGCTTGGCGCGGGATTCAAGCCAGTTGTGGGCCACCAGGGCCGGGATGCCGATGGCCAGGCCGAAGGCCGTCGTGTACATGGCCTCGGAGATTCCGCCCGACAGGCTCTCGGCGTCACCCAGGCCCTGCGCCGAGATGGACGTGAACACCCGGATCATGCCCGTGACGGTACCGAGCAGCCCCAGCAGCGGCGCCACGGCCGCCACCGTTTCCAGGATCCCTAGGTGGCGGGTCAGGCGCACCGACTCCTGCCGCCCGGCCTCCTGCAGAGCGTCCCGGATGATCTCCCATTCGTCTCCGGCGTGGTCCAGTCCGGTGCGCACCAGGTTCGCGAAGGGTCCCGGCTTGCGGTCCAGGATGGCGTAGGCCACGGAGAAATCGCTGGCCCGCTCGAGGGTTTCCACGGCCTCGACGATCTCGGGGATCACGATCCGGTGATGGCGGAGGGCCAGCAGGCGCTCCAGGAAGAAGGCCAGCCCCACGCAGGAGCAGAGAAGAATGGGGTAAATCAGGGGCCCCGCGGCGCGGATGATCTCCCACATGTCTGCAAGCACCTCCCTCCGCGCGGCCTGCGCGGAGCGTTGCGGTCACCGATGACGCCGGGAGCGGTCGGACTCGGAACGGACCTGACGCATGAGCCTCTCGTAGGCAGGGTATTCCAGGGTGTAGTAGATCACAAGATTCTCTTCCGGGAAGTCCGCCGGCAGCGGCGCAAAGGGAGCGGCCGCCTTGATGGCCGCCACGCTGGCCTGGTGCAAGGACTCGTGGCCCACCGTGTTCTTGACTTCGAGCTTCTGCACGGTCCCGTCCCGGTTGATCACCACCAGCAGCGAGGTCTCCCCGCTCAACAGGCCGAGGGCATAGTATGCGTAGGGAGGGATCCAGTGGCGCTGGATGTCCTGCCCGAACCTCTTCATCCAGGGAGCCCAGTTCCACTCGTAGGTGTTGAGGCTGAACTCCCCGGTGCGTATGATGTTGCCCTCGACGTCGCCCGCCGAGAGCTGATCGAACTCGAATCCCTTGTCGCCCTCCCCGCTCGCATCCTGCTTGAGGATGGAGGGTGCCGGTCCCCCAACCAGGGCAGGCAGGTCCTCGTTCTCCTGGCGGGCGTCGCCCTCGGTTTCGCTCGGGCGGGCTTCGGTCTCCTGGCGGCTGTCAGCGACCAGCTGGTCGCCCACGGAGCTGGCCTCGGCCCCCCGCTGCTCGGTCTGCTCGTCCTCGCCCTCGGCCGGCCGTGCGGGGGACTCCTGGCCCGCGCGCGTGGATGGCGGGCTGTAGACCACGCCGCCGCCGCCCAGGACTTCCTTGCTTATGTCGACCTGGTTGTATTTCGACGGCACATCGGCTGCCGGTGCGGCGTCGGCCTCGCCGCCCTCGACCTGGTCGGCGGCCCGGCTGTCATGCAGGGCCAGGAAATCGGCGCGCTCCGGCGGGGTCTCCGACGCCAGGCGGTCCGGCAGGTCCACGTAGGTCGTTGGCTGCTCGGGCTCCTGCGCCGCGACCGCATCGGGCACCACGAACAGCTCCAGCTCGCCGGGCTGAGCCCGGGCCACTCCGCTCGCGGATTCGCCGACCAACCGGGCGTTCCAGGTCAGCAGGATCACCAGCAGGTGAACCACCAGGGAAGCACCGAGCGCCCCATAAATGGTTCTGCGGTCCGTCACAAGCGTGCTCCCGGCGGGCCGGCATGGCTCCCGGTCCACCTGCGGGCCTTCCGGCGGAGGCCCCGGCTGCAATGTACCCTGTCCGGTACAGAATAGCAAAGCCGCGCCGAGCAACCACTTGACGTCGCCCCCGGCAAGCTCGATCCTGACGACGACGTGTCCGGCAGTCCCCCGGGGAGGCGAGCTTCGTGCTGTATTCCCAACGCATCACGGGCGGCGATCCTGCGCCTGATCAGATACGGGCCGCCCTCGCTGAACTGGCGGCGGCGCATCCGGATATCATCGAGTGCCAGGTGCCCTTGCGCGAGCTCACGACCTTTCGCATCGGCGGCCCCGCCCTCGGCCTCGTGCGCGTGCATACTCCGGACGAGGCCCTCAGGTTCCAGCTCCTGGCCCGGGAGCACGGCCTGCCGCTCGTCGCCCTGGGCGGTGGCAGCAACATCCTGGCGGACGACCGCGGTTTCTGCGGGCTCGTCCTGCGCCTCGAGCTGGACAGCTTCGCCGTGCGCGGCCATGCCGTCACGGCCGGTGCGGGACTGGCCTTCGATGCTCTCGTGGAGCGCAGCCTGGAAGCGGGGCTCGTGGGCCTGGAGTTCGCCTCCGGCATCCCCGGCACCGTCGGCGGCGCCGTGGTCGGAAACGCGGGCTGCCACGGCCACGAGATCGGCGAGTTCCTGCGCGAGGCCGTCGTGTTGCGGCCGGATGGCCGGATCGAGATGGTCACCCCGGCATCCCTGCAGCTGGCCTATCGCAGCTCCGCTCTCAAGTCCAGCGGCGATCTGCTGTTGGAGGCCACGCTCGAGCTGCGGTCCGGCGACGTCGGGGTTGCCCGGCAGGTCCGCCAGGAGCACCTCGCCCTGCGTCGCCGGAAGCATCCCTGGCGGGAACCGAGCGCGGGCAGCTACTTCCGCAACCTGCCCCCGGCCTCACCGGAGGGGCGGCGGCAGGCCGCCGGCGAGCTCCTCGACAGGGCCGGGGTCAAGGGGATGCGCGTGGGCGGGGCCGCGGTCTACGAGCGGCACGCCAACATCATCATCAACACGGGGGGTGCCACCTGCGCCGACGTGCTGGCCCTGGCGGCGCGCATGAAGGCCGCGGTCCGCGAGCGGTTCGGTGTCGAGCTGCAGGAGGAGGTCCGCCACCTGCCCTGGCGCTCTGCCGGCGACCCGGATCGGCCGCCCTTCCTCACTTGAGGAGCGTCACCTTGCGGCTGGCTGTCCGGCCCTCTACCGTGACGCTCACCAGGTAGGTCCCGGCGGCCGCGACGCCGTCACGGGCCCGGCCATCCCACTCCAGATCGTGGTCGCCTGCGGAATACCAGCGACGCCCCAGATCCGCCACCTTGCGTCCGGCCAGATCCCAGACCGCCGCTTCCACCCAGGCGGGTCGCTCCAGGGAGAGGCTCATCCGGACGCGGGGGTTGAAGGGATTGGGGCGGGGCTCGTCCAGGCGGAAGCCCCGTGAGGGCTCGACATCCGGCCCTGCGGAACACCCTCCCGCCAGGGAGGTCAGGGCCAGCACCCCCCCATCTCCGGCCCGCAGCCGGAAGGCGATGCGGCCGTCGGCGCCCGCGGCCAGCCGCGACGACGCCACCGCGGAGGCCGGCAGCTCGAGGACGCCCGTCTCGCCTGCCGCGCGCCAGGCTCCGCTCACGGCGACGCCGTCCTGCACGAGAACGCTCCAGCCCCCGGCCGTTTCCCCTTCCAGCCACCAGCCGCGCCCGGGTGGCAGATCGCAGGTCACGCGTATCGCGCCGTCGACGCAGGCGGCTGCGAGCGGGGCCGGCACGCTCGGCACGGGATTGGGCTCGATGTTCAGCATGGTCAGGGCCAGCTCGAGGGTGCGGTCCAGCGTGATCATGTCCAGGGTTCCGTCGCGATCCAGATCTGCCGTGAGGATACGAGAAGGTTCCAGCGCCGAGCTGAAGGGCACCAAGGGGGAGAGAAACCAGTTAGGACCGGTGATGATGAGCCCGACGCTGTGGTTCGCCGGGAAGGTGATCAGAACGTCCGCAACCCCGTTCACGTCGATGTCGGCCGTCGTGATCGTGCCGGGTTGCATGTCCAGAACGCGATCATCCACCCTCAGCTGCATGGTCCCATCGCCCAGGTTTTCCAGATAGGCGAGGGTTCCCTGCTGCTCCTTCTGCACGACCAGGTCCAGGTCGCCGTCGGAATCGAAGTCCCCCGTTGCCAGGCTGGTGGGCGCGTTGCCCAGATTGTAGAAGCGGACGAGTCCGAACTCGCGACCACCCAGGTTGGCCAGCGTGGTCAGCCGTCCGGTGCCGTTGCTGACGACGATCTCGGGCAGGCCGTCGTGGCTGAGGTCCATGGCCACGACGTCGGAAACGGCGTCCACCAGGGGCAGGGTCTCGACCTGGGCAAACGTGCCGTCGCCGGCCCCGTAGGCCAGGGTGATGTCGTCCGAGCCCTCGTTACCCACCACCAGGTCCTCGATGCCGTCCAGGTCCATGTCGACGGCCTGCAGGGCAAAGGGCCCGTTACCGGTCGTGAACTCGCTCAGGGGGGTGTATCCCCCGCCGGGCAGCCGCCGCAGGACGCGCACCCGGCGGACGCTCGGTTGAACCACGGCCAGATCGCGCAGGGTATCGCCGTCGGCCAGAATCATGGCCAGGGCGCGCGGCTCGGCCGTGAGCGGCACCGGCACCGCGTCGCGCGTGAGATGGCCGGTGCCGTCGGAGCGCAGGATCTCCACCGTCGGGCTCCCCAGGCAAGCCACCAGCAGGTCCTCGTCTCCGTCCAGGTCCTCGTCGTACGTCAGCCCCTCGATGGGATTCGGGGGCAGCAGGGTGGCCAGGTATGCCCGGTAGCTGGGACCGTCGTTGCCGAAGAGCAGGGCCACGCTGCGGGACGTGCCGTTGGCGACCAGGAGATCCAGGTACTGGTCGCCGTTCAGGCGGCATGACGCGACATCCTCGGCGTGGCCCCCGGTGTAGAAGGTCTCCAGGAGGCTCCAGTCGCCGGCCTGCCACCGGAAGTAATCCAGCACGCCGCGCTCCCTGCTCCAGCACCAGATGCCCCGGGTGCCGCCGGACATCTCGGCGGCGATCAGACCGTCGGCCTGAAAGCCGGTTCCGAGCCGGCCGGCCTCGACCAGGCCACCGGCCTGGGGTTCGAACAGGCTCACGTAGGCCGAGTCCGCATAGGTGACCAGCAGCTCCGTCACCAGATCGCCGTCTTCGTCGAAGGGCACGCAGCACAGGGGATTGCCGTCGCAAACCGTCTGTGCGGTCAGCGAGTAGCGCCCGCCCGCGTCCCGCCGGAAGATGGAGAGATCCTCGGAAAGGTAGCCGCTGTCGGACGTGACGACCTCCGGGATCTGATCACCGTCCAGGTCGATGGCCGCCAGCGAGCTGGGATGATCGCCGCTGTCCACCTCCTGGGTGACCTCCCAGCCTGCTTCCGTCGGCTCCAGGAGCAACCAGCGATCGAAACCGGGCAGGGTCACGGCCAGGGCGATCGCCCCGTCCTGACCCAGGGGAGCGGCGAGGATGGCGCCGGGATCCTCGTCGAACTCCACGTGGGCCACCATCTCGAAGACCTCTGCACCACCTCGATACCGCAAGAGCACGACTTGGTCCGGATTGGCCGTCGCCACACCGAGCAGCTCCGCGTGGGTGCCGGGATCGGTGAAGACCTCCAGATCCACGATCGAGCCGCTGATCTGGAAGAACTCCGTGGGCCGGAATAGGCCGCCCCCGACATGCTCCACCTTGGCGAGAACTCCATCGCTGCGTCCGGCGATCGCCTCCATGATGCCGTCGCCGTCCACGTCGAAACAGACGATGGAATTCACGGGCTGCTGCAGGAAGACATTGATCTGGCCCGGGAAGTAGAGCCCCACGGCGGCGGCCGCGGCCAGGGGCGTCAGGAGGAGGCCTCCCACGAGCAGCCGGCAGAACCCCGAGAGCGAGCGGCGCCGGACCGCCCCCCCCGGCGGTGAAGCCGCCCTGCTGCCCGGCCGACGATCGCCCGGGGGAGCCTCGAGGGAGAAGGGATGCTGTTGCGCGGACATGGATCCGGTGGCCCTTCGCCGGGGTGGGATACTCGCCATCAGAATACGGGTCCAGGGACCTACTCCTCAAGCATGCACCTTTATGGGTTGACACTGCATCACCTACGCCTGAAATTTAATGATGTTTCGGCCCCGCGCGCCGGGCTGGGGCGGCAACTGTCGCGACAGGTTCGCGCCGGCGCCCGGCCTCGTGGATTCTCGACCCCTTGCGGAAGCGGCGCCACTCCGACCTCCTCCCCACAACACGGGTGGCGGAGCCGACAGGAGCAACTCCATGTCCAAGAAGTGCCTGTTCGCACCGGCCCTTTTTCTGCTCTGCATCCTGATCCTGGGTTCGACTGTCGCCTGGGCGCAGACCCAGGAACAGGAGAAGAAGGAGAAGGAGAAGACCTACAAGCTGCAGCATCCCAGCAGCACGCTGGTGAAGGAGAAGCAGGAGGCGGAGGAGAAGGCGGCCAAGGCTTACGTTCCCGGCATTTACGGCGGGGAACTCGGGTGCAGCCTGACCATGGGCTTCCTGAACCTGGACACCACCCTCCTGCAGGGGAATCAGCTGGTTTACAAGTACACGGACGCCGACACCTACTGGGGAGACATCAAGCTCCAGGGCCAGTCGGCCTTCAATCCCATCGTGAGCCTGGACTACAATCTGAACTCCTGGCTGGCCATCGAGCCCCACTTCAGCATCAGCTTCTCCGAGTACAGCGCCACGATCACGAACCGGCACTCCCGCCCCAACGACAATCCCGATGCACCCATCGTCGACGACCCGCCGCTGGAGGAATACGACGCCGAGCACCGGTCCGTCGTGACCTGGCATCTGGGTCTGAACGGGATCGTTTATCCCTTCAACCTCGACGGCAACGGGGAGGGGCGCCTGCAACCGTTCCTGCTGGGAGGCACACAGCGCTCCTACTTCGATCTGAACTCCAGCTACACCGGCGACACCTCGGCGAGCTGGACTTATCGCCTGGGGGGCGGCATTCGCTACATCGCCGACGACCTGATCAGCGTGCGTTTTCAGGTGACCATGGACACGACGACCATCCACTTCTTACCCTCCCCACGCTGGCTGGAACTCAACGACGGCACGCTCCAGATCCCGGTCTTCAAGGTCGTCAACGGGCAGTACGTCCTCCTGGATAGCTTCGCCAAGCAGAAGCTCTCCAGCCTGACCTGGGGCCTCGGTTTCACCGCCAGCTTCTGAGCAAGCGGTTCCGGCCGGCCCGTGACCGCCCGGCAGGGGCGGCCGCCCGGCTTTCAGGGACGGGGAACGATCTGGCGGTCTTCTCCGAACCCGGCCAGCGCTTCGAGCCGGTAGCCGAGAGCTTCTCCCAGGTGGGATCTACTGACCACGCACTGCTCCTCGAGGATCGCGATGGTCCGCGCCACGCGAGCGCAGCGCAGCGTCCCGCGCAGCGAGAGTCCCAGGGAGCGCCGGGCCTCCTCCAGGAAGGCCACGGCTTCGGCCTCCAGGCCCAGCTCGCGCAGCAGATCGCGGGGATCCGCCTCGCCTCCGGCGGCAACCGGATGCGCCTGCAGCCAGCGTCGCGAGCGGGTGGCCCGCTCGCAAAGCGGTCGCCAGACGTCACCCCCGGCCCGCGCCTTCGTCCCGGCTTCCCCGTCGCGACGGATCAGCAGGGATTCCCGCGGCTCGCACATCTCGACGAAGAGGTCGATGCGGTCCAGAAAGGGTCCCGAGAGACGCCCCCGGTACTGGGCCAGCGCCGCCGGGGTGCAGCGACAGGAGCGGCGGCGACTGCCCAGGAAGCCGCAGCGGCAGGGGTTCATGGCGGCCACGAGCTGGAAGGAGGCGGGAAAGGTGCGCGCGCCGCTCCCCCGTGCCACGACGATCCGTCCCTCTTCCAGGGGCTCCCGCAGGACGTCCAGGACGGCCGGCGAGAACTCCCCCAGCTCGTCCAGGAAGAGCAGTCCCAGATGGGCCAGCGTCACTTCCCCCGGGCGCAAGGCGGCGCCGCCGCCGATCAGGCCCGCCCGGGTGATGGTGTGATGCGGGGCGCGGAAGGGAGGCCGCCTCAGCAGGTCGCCGCCGCGCAGGCCGCCGACCGCACTGTGGATGCGGCTGACCTCCAGCGACTCGGCGGCGGTCAGCGACGGGAGCAGGCCGGCCACGGCGCGAGCGAGACGGGTTTTCCCGGCCCCGGGAGGGCCCACCAGGAGCAGGTTGTGACGCCCGGCGGCGGCGATCAGAGCGGCGCGCTGCGCGGCCGGCTGTCCGAGCAGCCCCAGGAAGGCCGCCGCGCTCGCCGCGGTGCCGGGGAGGGAGGCCGGACGCGCCGGCGGTGAGGCCGGCGGCCCGCCGCCGGCGGTCCGGGGCATGATCCCGCGACGCCACCAGGCCACCACCTGCGACAGGTTGTCGGCGCCGATCGCCTCCACGCTCTCCACCAGCCGGGCTTCCCAGGCCTGGCAGGCCGGGACCACCACCAGGCGCTCGCCGCGGCGTGCCGCATCCAAAACGATGGCCAGCAGCCCGCGCACGGGGCGCAGCTCGCCGAACAGGCTGAGCTCGCCGAGCAGCAGGGCTCGCTGCCGGACCGGCGGCACCGCGGCGGCGGCCTCGTCCTGGGCCGCGATCACCCCCAGGGCGATCGCCAGGTCGAAGGCGGCCCCTTCCTTGCGCACATCGGCCGGTGCCAGGTTGACGGTGATGCGGCCGAGGGGAAAGCCGAAGCCGCTGTTGCGGATGGCCGAGAGCACGCGCTCCCGGCTCTCGCGCACCGCAGCGCTGGGCAGGCCGACAATGTGGAAGGCGGGCAGACCGCGCCCGACGTCGACCTCCACCCCCACCGTGTAGCCCTCGATGCCGTCCACGGCGCCGCTGCGAAACCTCGTGGGCATGCCCCTGCCTGCTCCTCCCGCCCGCTGGTCGCGCGGGCGGCTAGCAAGCGGCGAGCCGCAGGATGCCCCCGTTCCGTCTTCCCGGCGTTTGGCGCCCGGCAGCCGCAGAGCGGCGCCCCGCGGGGTCGCGGACACGCGGCCCCGGGTCACGCCGGTCCCCGGAGGTCGTCGCCGCCGGGGATGCCCGTCCTCGGAGGTTCACGGATAATGGCGGGAGGGACCGGCGCCGACACGACGAGGGGAGACTCCGCCGCGGAGTCCCCCCTCGCTCTATCCAGGCGCCGGGGCTAGTGGTACAGATCCTTGATCTTGCCCCAAGTCGAGTTCTCGCTGGCCGTCGGGTCGTTCGGCGGCGTCAGCTTGGTCTTGAAGCTGCGGTCGAAGCCGTCGGGCACCGGCGTGACCGGCGGATTCGGGTCGGAGATGTCCAGCCCGAGGAAGTTCCAGTCGTTCAAGAAGTACTCCGCCAGGCTGAGGTCGCCGACCCGCGTGCCTCCGATGAAGTCGCAGGTGCCGGCGCCGGAACCGGTGAACACACCAGGCGGCGTGATGCTGCCGTCCATGAGGTTCAGGGTCCAGCCGTCGTCCACGCTCGCGAAGAGGATCAGCTCGCCATCCACGAAGGTGCTGACATCCCCGTAATCGGCGGCCGTACCGCCCGCGATGGGGTCGGAGTATATATGGACCATTCCGCCGTTGAAGATGGAGCTCATGCGCGGGAACGGCGGCGGGGGGTAGCTGCTCTGCCCGCCGATGGTCATGCCCTCGACATGAACCGTGTACTGGTAATTGTCCATGTCGACGGCGATCGGCGTCGGCACACCACCCACCGTGCTCAGAATCCCGTACACGTCCATGGTCGCGCCCAGCTGATCCGGCGCGGGCGTGTACGTGGCGTACCCGTTGAAGAGGAACTCGCTCCCCGCCAGCGCTTGCGCAGTCATGAGCAAGGCGATGAGCAACGCTGCAGGAGCCAGGACTTTCTTGAGCTTCATGACGTGCATCCTCCTATCCATTGTTGCCCGGCACTAGCGGTACAGGTTCTTGACCTGGCCCCAGGATCCCGGCTCGACGGGGATGGTCGGGTTGAAGGTCACGTGCCCGTCCATCTCGAGATCGTAGCCGTCAGGCACTTGCGCAGCCAGCGGATCGACCGTACCGGAGAAGATGTTCCCCAGCGGATCGAACAGCTCGCCAATATCCGGATGGATGGTCCAGTTGATGTAGCCCTCGAAGCTGCCGACGTGCATCGCCGGGTAGTAGATCATGTAGAAGCTGCTGAAGACGCCGTGGAGGTAGATGGCCCCGTCGGCGAAGGTCAGCGGAGCGGTCGCGTTCGGCGGTTCGAGCCCGAAGTCGGGAGCCGTGTAAGCGAAGTCGTCGTACCGCTGGGCCACGATGTCCACCGCACCGCCGGTGTAGCTGATGTAGAACATCCCGCCGCCGAAGTCCGTTTCACCCATGGAAACGAGGTCGGAGATGACAATCGTGTACTGGTAGTCGTCCGGGCTCCAGACCAAGGGCTCGCTCATGCTCTCGATGAAGCCGACGCCCTCCAGCACGTCGCCGACATTGCTCGGAGGATACCCCACCACGCCGGGGGTGTTGTCCGACTCGTACATGAATCCCGTGAAGTCCAGGATCGTCTGCGGCTGCGCGAACGCGGAGACGGCCACGAGGCACAGCGCAAACGACCACAGCATGATGACTCGCTTCATCACACCCTCCCGAGTTATCCTGAATGCAAGCAACGCATGATTCGGAATGGACCTTGTATCATTTCCCAGAAACGTAATCAGTACCTCCTCCATGAGAGGTCACGGGCGAGTCGATAGCACCAAACCAGATCCGTTGAGGAAAGATGACGGACGATTTTTCCCCTCTTTATGTCGCAGTATACCACATGCCCCTGCATGTTGCAATCGGGATTTGCGGTCTGGCTTGCACTCCGCCCGGCTTGTCGCGTGCGGAACGATCGAACCGCCGTGCGGGCTGCCCGGGGGACGTGCAAAAGACACGGAAGCCCCCTGAGGGGCTTCCGCACAATACCCTGTCACGGTCGTCGGCTCCCGCCAAGAGGGCCGGCGGCCGCCGGAAGCGGATGCGTCCGGGTTATCTACAGATCCTGGGGGCGAACCGTCTTGCGGCCGTTGGCCAGGGCGCGCTGCTCGGCCTTGGCGATCAGCTCGCGGACCTTCCCATCCAGGGCACCGTAGAACTCGCCCGAAACGTTGCACTTCTTGACGGCTTCCTTCGTCTTGCTCTTGCTGATGATCATGTCGGCCATGGCTCCTCCAACCGAAGAAGGGTCCAAACCACGAATGCGGGGCCCCATCGTCCCGAAGGCATCCCCCGCTGTCAACCCCCGAAATCGCTCCACGCAAGCTGTCCTCACGCCGGGAAAGCGCGTCCGGGCGCCCTGGCGCACCCCTTGTCGGGGCTGCGACACAATCGCCTCGACACGGAATGCTGTCAAGACTAGTTTTTGCGGGTACGGCACCGGCAGCACGCGCACGCCGGCCTTTTCCACTCCCATCAAGGAGGGCGGCATGAGCCGCGACCGGGTCCTCGCCTACCTCGACGCGCACCGCGATCGGCACGTGGAACAGCTCTGCGACTGGCTGCGCATCCCCAGCATCAGCGCCCTCACCGCGCGGAAGCGCGACATCGCCAGGGCCGCGGAGTTCGTGGCCGCCGAGCTGCGTGACCTCGGGCTCGCGGCCGAGTCGATCGACCTGGGCGGCAATCCCCTGATCTACGCCGAATCGGAGATCCGGCTCGACCGCCGGACGCTGCTCTTCTACGGCCACTACGACGTGCAGCCGGTGGACCCGCTCGACCTGTGGCAGAGTCCCCCCTTCGAGCCGAGGCTCGCGGACGGCGTCCTCTACGCCCGCGGCGCCAGCGACGACAAGGGGCAGGTCTACGCTCATCTGAAGGCCCTCGAGGCCTACGTGAAGCAGGGCCTGGAGCTGCCCGTCAACGTCAAGTTCATCATCGAGGGCGAGGAGGAGTGCGGCGGGCACAGCATCTACGAGTACACGGAGAAGAATCCCGAGAGGCTGGCCTGCGATGCCGTGATCATCAGCGACACCACCCTCTACAACGAGACCACCCCCGGCATCTGCTACAGCCTCAAGGGCATCGCTTTCATGGAGATCCGGGTGAGCGGTCCGGCGGCGGACCTGCACTCGGGCAGCTACGGCGGGGTGGTCCAGAACCCCGGCAACGCCATCTGCGAGATCGTGGCCGCCCTGAGGGACGCGGATGGTCGCTGCCGGATCCCCGGTTTCTACGACGACGTCCTGGAGCTGGACGACGCCGAGCGGGCCGCCTTCGCCTCGCTGGGCTACACCGACCAGATCCTGCGGCAGGAGACCGGCGCCCCGGCCCCCTTCGGCGAGAAGGGCTATACCACTCTCGAGCGTATGTGGGCCCGGCCCACCTGCGACGTCAACGGTCTGGTGAGCGGCTACGGCGGTGAGGGTGGAAAGACGATCATCCCCGCCACGGCCACGGCCAAGGTGAGCATGCGCCTGGTCCCCGACCAGGTTCCGGAGAAGATCGCCGCCGCCTTCAAGGCCTACGTCGAGCGGATCGCACCGCCGGGGGTCCGGATCGAGGTGCTCAACCTGCACAAGGCGAACCCGGTGCTGGTCCCCCGAGATTCGGAGATGATGCAGGCCGGGATGCGCGCCCTCGCGGCGGGCTTCGGGGCCCAACCTGTCTTCATCCGCGAGGGGGGCTCGATCCCCATCGTGGGCACCTTCCAGAGCTGCCTCCGCGCGCCGGTCCTGCTCCTGGGCTACGGTCTGAGCACCGACAACATCCACTCGCCGAACGAGAAGTTCCATCTGGCCAACTTCTGGAACGGCGCCCGCACGACCGCGATCCTCCTGGAGGAAGCGGCCAAGTAGATCGAACAGGAGCGGGGCCCCGCTCGGCAGGGCCCCGCGTTGACATATCCCGTCGCAGCAGATAGCTTCTACCCGCTTCCGGCGTCCCCATCGTCTAGTGGTCAGGACACCGCCCTTTCACGGCGGCAACACGGGTTCGACTCCCGTTGGGGACGCCACGCTGCACCGGCCTCGCCTGTCAGCCGGGCCCACCGGCCTTCACGAACGGCCTCACCTCCGGGCGGCCACATCCGGATCGGGGTGGAACATCCTCGGTGTGAGGGTGTGGTACAGGATCACGACGACGACGGGAACCAGGACCAACGAGTAGTACCATTGCGGCGAGCTCCGGACGATCTCCAGCGTGCGGACCTCGTCGCGTCCGAAGCTCAGCCTCGCCCGGTTCACTCCGGACACGAGGATGGAGTCGGCCGGCGATTCGAGATAGCGGCCGAGGAAGACCCGGCCGTCCCGGAGGGTGATCCTCAACTTTTCGCCGGCGAGCAGCTGCGGGCCGCATCCTCCGATCTCCTGGCCATGGTCCGCCCCGTCGTCCCGCAGCGGGACGTCCAGGTAGCCAGCGCAGCCCGACAAAAAACCGCACAGCGCCAGCAGCCCGACGAGCCTGTGTCGCGTCCTCATGGCATGCCTCCGAGACGGGGCGAGATACGGGCGGGGCGGCGCGTGCCGGAGTGGAAAGGACCTTCATTCTAGTCCCCGCCGTCCGCTCTGTCCATGGGCCATTGCGGCCGGTCGAGGTGAATCCCCTGCTCGCCTGGGGCGTGGCGGCTTGCCACAATGGGGCAGAAAGCCCCAGATCCTTATCTTGTAAGTTGTTAATTTACAATATATTACACGTGGCACGCTTTCTGCGAGAAGAGGAGCGGATGGAACCAGAGGTCCGGGGCGTGAGGCCCCCGGGCAAGAGGAGTCCGGGCAGCAGGGAGTCGCGGTTATGAGGTCCGGTGAGCTCAGCAGGCGACCGGAGAGAAGCCGGGTTCCCGCTGCCCGCTTCCCCCAGACTCCTCCGCAAAATAACGAGGCGGGCGGCGGCGAGCACGAGGAGCGCCGCCGTCCCGCTCTTCATCATAGAGGTGGAGCGCTGGCGGGCCGGGCTGGCTCGAGGAGATGACTGTCATGCAGAAGGTGCTGATCGTCGAGGACGAGCCCAACGTCCGACGCCTGTACGAGATGGAACTGAAGCGCGAGGGTTTCCGTGTCGAGTCCGTGGCGAGTGGCGAGCAGTGCCTGGCCTGCCTGGATCAGACGGACCCCGACCTGGTCGTGCTGGACGTCCTGATGCCGGGCATGGACGGCATCGAGACCCTCCAGCAGCTGCGAACACGCAAAAGGTCGGTGCGCGTCGTCCTGAATACGGCCTGTACCGCCTGTTCCAGCAACTACCTGGCGTGGGCTGCGGACGAGTTCCTGATCAAGTCGTCCGACACGAGCGAGCTGATCGAGACCGTCAAGCGCCTGGCCTGAGCGATCCCTGATCTCGCCCAGCAAAGTGCACCGGGGGTGCCCCTTGGTCAATCGGGGGCTCCCGGTGTTCCCTTGCTTCCGGCGGGCTTGGTGAAGGCCTTGACCCGCTCGGCCAGCTCCCGCAAGCGCTCCTGCACCGCCCGGTTGACGGTGCCCTCGGGCCAGGTGCCGTCGGGCCGCCGTTCCCCGGCTTCTCGGCCGGTCAGAAGCGCGATGCCCTCGTCGATGGTCTCCACGGAATGGATGTGGAACTTCCCCTGCTTCGCCGCCTCCACGACGTCCTCGCGCAGCATCAGGTGCGGCACGTTGCTCCGGGGGATGAGCACGCCCTGCCGGCCGGTCAGCCCCCGCGCGCGACAGACGTCGAAGAAACCCTCGATCTTCTCGTTGACGCCACCGATGGCCTGAACCTGCCCGTGCTGGTTCACCGAGCCGGTGACGGCCAGATCCTGGCGGATCGGCAGGTCCGCCAGGCTGGACAGCAGGGCATACAGCTCGGTGGAGGACGCGCTGTCGCCCTCGACCTCCTCGTATAGCTGCTCGAAGGTCAGGCTGGCCGACAGGGCCAGCGGATGCTCCTCCGCGTACTTGCCGCCCAGGTAGCCGGCCAGGATCAGGGCCCCCTTGTTGTGGATGGGCCCGCCCAGCTCGGTCTCGCGGTCGATGCTCACCACCCCGGCATGCCCGACATGGGTGCGCGCGGTCACGCGGGACGGCTTGCCGAAGCTGTAATCGCCCAGGCCGAGCACGGCCAGGCCGTTGACCTGGCCGACGTGTTCCCCCTCGCAGGCGATGAGCAGGGTGCCCTCGGTGATCAGCTCCTGCAGCCGCTGCTCGATGCGGTTGCTGCGGTAGATCTTCTCCTCGACGGCCTGGGCGACGTCCGCATCCTGCACCAGGTCGTGACCGTTCTTGCCGGCCCAGTAGCTGGCCTGGCGGATCAGATCGGCGATGTCCCCGAACTGCGTCGCCAGCTTGCGCTGGTGGGCCGCCATCCGTGCGCTGTGCTCGATCATCTTGCGCACGCCCGCGGCGTCGAAGTGCCGCAGGTCCTCCTCGCGGCAGATGGAGCCGATGAAGCGGGCGTACTGCTGCAGGGCCTCCTCGGAGCGATCCATCTGCAGGTCGAAGTCCGCCTTGACCTTGAACAGTTCGTGGAAATCGGGGTCGCGCTGGTAGAGCAGGTAGTAGACCATCGGATCGCCGACCACGATGACCTTGATGTCCAGCGGGATCGGTTCGGGATCGAGCGTGCGGGTGGTGATGTAGCCGTAGGCCTCGCCCATGCTCTCGATCTTGATCTCCTTGTTCCGCAGGGCGCGCTTGAGGGCGTCCCAGGCCAGCGGGCGGGTCAGGATGTCGAAGGCGTTGACCATCAGGAAACCACCGTTGGCCCGGTGCAGGGCGCCGCACTTGATCATGTGAAAGTTGGTGACCAGGGTCCCGAAGCGTCCCATGTGCTCGATGCGCCCCACCAGGTTGGGGTGGGTGGGATTGGTCTCCTGCACCACCGGTGCGCCGCGCATCTCCTGGCAGTCCACCAGCAGGTTGACCCTGTACTGCTCGAAGCTGGGCTCCTGGCCCGCCTGGAACATGGCCGACGCCAGCTGCTGCTTGTCCGAGAGCTGTTCCATCTCCTTCAGGCGCTTGAAGGCCGGCACGTTTTCCAGCAGATCGCGGCGGGCGTTGTCCAGGTACTCGCCGACGGCGGGTAGTTCCTCGTAGCGTTCCTTCAGGTCGTCGATGAGATGGTTGATAGCGAAGCCGATGACCTGCCGGTCCAGCGCCTCGGCGCGCTCCTTGCCTTCCTTCTGCAGCTGCTGCACCCGGCGCATGGTGTCGCGTAGCTCCCCCTGCATGTGCTCCTGGCGCCGTTCGATGTCCTTCTGCTCCTGCTCCGACAGGTCGCTCATCTGGTCCGGGGTGACGATGTCGCCGCCCTTGATGGGGGCGATGATCAAGCCCTGGGGCGTCTGGAGCAACCGCACGCCGGTTTCATCGGCCTTCTTCTCCAGCTCCTCGAACATCTCCCTGCGGCGGCGCTGCAGTTCGCTCTCGATGCGCTCCTGCTCCTGGGTGTACTGCTTGCCCTCGAAGGCCTGCGGCACCTCCTTGCGCAGCTCCTCCACCAGACGGTTCATGTCGTCGCGGAAGCGGCGCCCCTGGCCGGCGGGCAGGCACAGGGCCCGCGGCTTGTCCGGATCCTCGAAGTTGTTGACGTAGAGCCAATCGTCGGGGACCGGCTGGTCGGCGGCCTTGCGCTCGAGGAACTTGCGGATGATGGAGGCCTTGCCGGTTCCCGCGGGACCGAGGGCGAACATGTGATAGCCCGGGCTCTCCATGTCCATCCCGAACTCCACCGCTCGCATGGCTCGCGCCTGGCCGATCACGTCTTCCAGCGGGGCAAGGTCGGCGGTGCTGGCGAAATCGAAGCAATCGGGCGAACAGAGCAGTCTCATGCGCTCGGGGGATACTTCCTCGCTGGCCATGCTCTCCTCCTGGAATGCGGTGCGCGAGCCCGCGACCCTGCAGGTTCCGGCGACCGCGGCCCCGGTCGTCGTCAGGGGAGAACGTAAGCACAGCTGCCCCGGGTCGCATCCGGAACCGCGGATCTTCAGGCGGCCGGATCGGGGTCGGCCGGGGCCGCCCGCCGGGCTCGCCGACCGCGGAGAACGGACAGCACACCCAGCGTCAGCACGAGGCCGCCGGCCGCCGGGATCTTGTAGCCCACGGGCACGACCACGATGCAGAGGAGCACACCACCGGAGCGGGGTCGGAAGAGCGCATAGACGATCAGGATCCCGGCCAGGCAGATCAGCACACAGATGCCGGTGTTCTGGGCCAGATAAGCAGGGGGAACGTCCGGGTGAACGAGATTGGCGATTCCCAGGAGCAGCAGGAGCGCGGCGACCACGGCCCCCAGGACGATGGTCAGAACCGTCAGCAGATCAGGACGACGCAGGTACGGTAAGCGCATGTCGGACCTCCGGTATCATGATTCGTCCGAGCCCCGCCGGGGCCCGCATGTTCCCTGAAGGCGGAACTCTGTCCCTATGCGATATTTCATGGAGGGCCGGAGCGGGACTTCAGCCATCGTGCCCGCCTTCCTCGAGCTCGAAGAGACCCTCGACGGGAACTCCGAGCGTGCAGGACAGGCGCAGGGCCAGGCCGACGCTGGGGCTGTACTTCCCCTTCTCGATGGACAGGATCGTCTGGCGGGTGACGCCCACCCGATCGGCCAGCTCCTGCTGGGTCATGCCATCCCCCAGCAGGCGGTACCGCCGCAGGTGACTGCGGATGTCATGGCGGGTTTTCATGGACCCAATGTACAGTTAGATATACATAATGTCAATCTTATTTTACACAGCCCGTGGCCCCGGCGAAGGCACGGAAGTGCAGGATCGCGCCGCTCCCCTGGAAACCCGAGGCTCGCCCGCAAAAGCCAAAGATGCAGGTCACGCCCTCGGCTCCCCGCTTCCTGCTCTCGGCTGCCAGCCAGGACAGGACCTCGGGCGGGTAGGCCGGGGCTCCGGTCGCATCGCTGCAGGTATCCCCCCAGCGCGACCGCGGACAGAAGCTGGTAGTCGGTCCCCCGGGCCGTCACCACCGCCCCGGCCGGGGCCGGCTCCCGCACCACCACCACCGTGCGCTCCTCCCGCAGTAGCGCCAGAGCCGTCATGAGCAGCAGGCAGAGCGAGATGAGCAGCCGCATGGCGTCTTCTCCCGCTCCCGCACCTCCGCGCGGGAAGCTAGGCCACGTCGTCTCCGGCCGGCGGCAGCGCGGCGGCGCCGCCGTCCTTGCCGAAGGCCGTCAGACCGCCCAGAGCGCCCAGCCCCATGGTCTCGACGGCCGTCGACGGCACGATGATCATGGAGCCCTTCTGGCGCAGCCCCTCGTAGACCATGTTCATGGCTCGCAGGTGCAGAGCCACGGGATTGTCCCGGTAGTGAAGCGATGCCGTCGCGAACTTCTCGGCGATCTCGGTTTCGGCCGTGCCGAGGATGATCCGGCTCTGGCGCTCGCGCTCGGCCTGGGCCTGGCGGGACATGGCGTCCTCGAGTCCCTTGGGGATTATGATGTCGCGGATCTCCACCGCCTGGGTCGTGATCCCCCAGGCCGACATCTTCTCCTCCAGCACGGTCTGGATCTCGTGCCCCAGCCGCTCGCGCTCGGAGAGCAGCATCGCCAGGTTGTTCTTGCCGATGGCGTTCCGCAGCGCCGTCTGGGCAGAGAGCGTGACCGCTTCCTCGAACTGCTCCACCTCCAGCACGGCCTTCTGGGCATCCCACACCATCCAGAAGGCGATCGCATCCACGTTCACGGGCACCGTATCCGCGGTCAGCGTGGTCTCGGCGCTGAAATCGGTGACCCGGATCCGCTGATCCACGAACTGCGCCACCTTGTCGACGACGGGCAGGACCAAGAAGAGGCCGGATTTGCGGAGGCCGCGGAACCTGCCGAAGCGCAGCAGAACCGCCCGCTCCCACTGGTAGGCGATCTGAATCGCGGGGGCGATCAGCAACGCGATCAGAACGGTCGCCAGGAACACCTCGCTCTGCGGTCGCAGCTCCAGGTAGCCGATCAGGCAGGCGGCCGTCCCCAGGATGACGACGGCCTCCCAGACCTGGCTCAGGCGAAAGAGCCAGGCGAGGAAGACCGCTGAACCCAGGAACAGCAGGACCGCCGCCAGGGAGAACGAGTGCTGGCTCAGGTGCACCACGAGGCCGCCCACGAAGATCCCCACCAGCAGCAACACGTTCAAGGGCGCGAACCTGAAGTCCGCCCGCAGGGTGGTGGCGAACTTCTCCAGGGAGATCTCTCGCAGGGCCTTGCCGAGGCCGGTTGCGGACTTTCCGGAACTCATCACGCACTCTCCTTTCGCTGCCGCAGCCCCTCCAGCACGTCATCGAGGGAGAACCCGTAGGACGAGGCGCGGGCCAGCAGGTCGGTCAGGATCTGGTCCAGCATCCGCTGCCGCTCGATCCGGTCGATCGTGGGCGGCTGGTGGCTGAGGAAGGTGCCCGTCCCCTGCTGGGTCTCGAGCACGCCCTCGATCTCCAGCTCCCGGTAGGCACGGACGACCGTGTTGGGATTGACGGAGAGATCCACGGCGAGCTGGCGGACCGTCGGCAGCCGGTCGCCGGGATCCAGGTCGCCCCGGGCCATGGCGAACTTGATCTGCTCGATGATCTGCCGGTAGAAGGGCACGCCGCTCTTCAGGTCGAGGCGTATCTCCATGGTCCTTGTCCCTCGGTGATTTAATAATATAGTGTACTATTACTATAGTACACTGTTGCAATGGTTCTGTCAAGCCGTTTTTGCGGCCGGCGAAATCTCGCCGTGGGTCCAGAATGGCCGTCAGAGGCCGGCCAGGAAGGCCCAGGCCAGGGTGAGGCCCAGGATCTCAGGCGGCACGAGGGATAACCCTCGGGACTGGTGGTCTCAGTCCCGGGTTGCCCGCAGCCAGGCCAGCAGGCCACAGCCCCGGTCGTCCGGCTCCGGCGCGTAGATCCGCTTCCCGAGGTGCTCGGCCAGCTCAGCTTCGCGGCCGGCGGACTTGAAGTAGAAGGCCGCCATGTCGTCGGCATACCACCAGTCGCCGTCTCGCTCGATCTCCTCGGCCCGCCGGTCGGGATCCCGGACCAGGTCCACGTGTTCACGGAACCACGTCTCGTCCTGGAACGCGCCTTCGCAGAGTTTGAAGACGGTTCCCCGGCCGTCCGGCGCCTGGCCCTGCTTCTCCAGCAGGCGCACGGTCTTGACGGCACCGCCGATGCAGACGAGGCGCGTGAACCCGCAGCGGCGGATCGTGCGTTCGAGCGTGCCCTCGGCCAGCGCCGGTTTCACGCAGCCTGTCTCCGCACCCAGCACGGTGCCGTCGATGTCGAAGTAGAGGATCTTCATGGGCGGATCCCGGACCAGCGATAACGCTCCTTGAGCGCTCCCCAGGACCTCCGGGTGGTGGCCGTGACACCGGGTTTGAGGATCAGGGTCTCGGTGTTCCATTCTGCCGACGGGCAGATGCCGAACTGGATCAGGATGGTGCCGTTCCGCTCCGGATCGACCAGGTTCCCCTCGATCGGGATCAGCATCTGCTCCCCCTCGGCGATGGTCGCGGTGCAGAAGCCGTCCATCATGATCTGGCCGATGTCGGTGTTGTCATGTCCATCGAGATTCTGGAAGGCGAACTGGGCATCGCCGGGACCGGCCGTGAAGAGCGCCGTGAAATCGAAGTGCCCGGTGGCGTCGCTCTGCACCTGGGCCGGAGCATCGAAGGTATGAGCCATGGCCGCGGTGGCTCCCAGGAGAATGGCCAGGATCAGGCCCGGCAGACCCGGGCGCAGGATGGATGGCCGACGAGACATCGCGTCTCCCTCCCGTGTGCGGTCGGTCGAACCGGGGGCGGCTGATCGAACTCCAAGTCAAGTGTAGCCCGCAGCTGGAGACCAGGGCAAGGGTTCCTGTTCCGGCTTGCGCCCGGATGTTTCCACGGCGACTCCCCGGTCCTGTCATGCTCGGATCTAGCACGAGAGCGCCCACAAGAATCCCCGGGCCGGAGGCGATCATGAATGGGAGGCCGAAGGCGGAATTCTGCGGAGGGACAGCCCCGGTCGGCTCCACAGGATATCTGCAGGCCGGCTGCACGGCCGTCGAGGCTGCAAGCTGAAGGCAGGTGAAGTCCCTCTACCGGCGCTGCCGAAATCGTCGCCGCGCCCCGCTGTCAGCTCAGGTCCCGGAACTGCTGCCACAGGCGGCTGAACCGGCTGGCGTAGACCATCTCGAACAGCTCCAGGCGATCGGGCAGATTTTCCGCGCACCAGCGGCGCAGGTTGCGGATCTCGATCTCGATGTCGATGTCCGGGTAGTCGGTGGCGACGATCAAGAAGGCGATGCGATCGGCCCGCCGCTGCAGCACGCGGGCCGGTTCTTCGACGAGGTCGAGTCGGGTCATCTCGTTGTCCTCTCGCGTGGCCGCTGGCGGCCGGCATGCAGCTCCGCGGCCATGTCGTTCCACAGGACAGCATAACCCGTGCGCGGGGCCGGGGCCAGGGATATGCAGGAGGATGGCGAGAATCGGCAGCGCCGGTCGGTTCCCCACCGGCCGGCGCCACATCGTCCTGAAGATTGCTCCCGGCGGGAGTGGGCCTGCGCCGGCGCTCAGTCCGCGTGCTCGATGACGATCCGCACGGTCCCGTCCAGCTCCGCCCGCAGGTCGGGTTTCTGCTCGGCCGCCGTCTCCACCTGCTCGCGCGGCAGGATCATGTTGGTGGCCAGGCAGCTGGCCACCGCGTCGGCGCGCTGCTCGGCCAGCGGCAGCGACTCGGCCACCACGACCACGCGGACCGGCGAATAGGGATGGCACCGGATCTCGTCGGTGGCGCGGATCACCCAGTCGCGACCGCGGTCGGTCAGCTTGGCTTGTTCCCGATTGAACAGCTCGCCGCCGGCCAGCTCCAGGCGGCGGTCGCCGTCCTGGCGGTAGTCCAGCGCCGGCAGGCGGAAGCTGACGCCGGCGTAGTTGTAGCTGTTGGTCCCCTTGTCGGTGATGCCGAAGACGTAGCTGTAGGGATAACCGACCTGGAGCATATCGCCGCGGTCGCCCCGGCCGTCCCAGGCCAGGCTGGCGGGCGGGGTTCCGCCGCCGGTGAAGGTCTTGAAGGGCGCGCCGCGGTAATCGGTGATGGTCAGCTGCCAGGACTGGACCTGGTGGCCCTCGGGATCCTGGGGGAAGAAGGTGACCATCGGGGCACGCGACATCGACCGCAGCCAGCAGTGCGGCGGCTGGTCGCTGGCCAGCTTCTCCAGGTTGTTCAGGTGGGGCTTCAGACCGCTCACCGGGCTGATGCCAAGGGCCTCCTCGTCCATCGCCGTGAAGAAGGAGTCCACCAGGGCGGCATCCAGATCGAAGCTGAAGGACCCCTTCTGGATCTGCTGCCGCACCTTGTTCTCGGCCTCGACGGTGATCTCGGGCAGGGCGGCTCCGCCCTCTCCCGCCTGGGTGAACTCCTGACCATCGGCCGGGCCGCCCGCGGCCGTCTGGTCCGCGGTCTGCGCCGCGGTGGAGCCGGCCAGCAGGACCAGCAGCGCCAGGATGTTCAGCAGGCCCGCCGCCCGCAGCCGGGCGTCCTCGGTGATTGCATGGCTCGAACTGCGCATGGTCGTTCCTCGCTCCCCCGGGCCGCACTCAATGCAGCCGGAAGACGATGGTGATGACACCCCACTGCTCCACCGCCGCCTGTTCGGCGCGCAGAGGGGCGAAGCGGAACTGCTTGAGAGCCTCCATGGCGGAGCGGTTCAGGTCGCGGTGCACCGAGCTCTGCTCGAAGTACATGTTGTCCTTGACCCGGCCGTCGGCCAGCACGGTGAAGTGCACTGCCACGACCCCCTCCCAGCCATGCCGGCGGGCCTCGTCGGGGTACACCGGCGTCACGCTGGAGAGGATCTTGCGGCCCTGGATCTGACCGGAGATGGTCATGCTCACGCCCTGGCCGGAGGCCGGCACCTCGGCCACGGACTGCGGGGCGCTCTCCTGCTTCTGCTCCTGCTGGACGATGGTCCGGGTGTCGACGACCTCGGCCAGCCGGCCGCGCCGCCCCGCCAGGGCGCCGCCACCGCCCCCGCTGCCCGTCCCGTAGTCGAGGATCGTCTTGCGGGCGGAGCTCTCGCTGCCGCCGCCGCCGCTCGGGCCTCCCACGTCCACGACGCCGGAGCCGCCGGAGTCGTGCGTCGTGCGGGTCGCGGGCGCGAGGCCCGCCACCACGGCGGGCGCCGTTCCCTGAGCCGCGCGCAGGGCACCCCCGCCCAGGTTGGCCGGCACATCGGCCACGGTTCCCCGCGACCCGCCGCTCGGCGCGGCCACGGGCTTGTCGGTGATGATGATCTTGCCGCTGCGGCTCTGCAGGCTGGCGCTGGCCGGCCGGAAGGCATCGGCGGCCGGCGCACCGGCGGCCGGCGTCAGCCTGGCCGTCGCGTCCGCGACCTGCTGGGCGCGCAGCTCCCGCTGGTCCAGGACGGGCTGGACCGCGGCCTGGAAGTCCTTGGCTTCCAGCTTGCTGCTCGCCTCGAGCATCTGCGGCTGGGCCTTGGGCGCTATCTGCGGCGCCGCCACGTCCATCACGGCCGGCTTGGACTCCGGCCGCGGCGGCTCCGGCGATTTCGACTTCGGCTTGATGGCCGAATCGGTGCTGATCCCCCGCCCCGGTTCTTCCGCCAGCTGCGGCCGGAGGGGCATCTGCTTGAGCTTCACCTTGGCGGCGACGTCCTCGCCATAGGTGGCCTCGATGTACGAGATCTCGGTCAGCTCTCCCACCTTGTCCAGCAAACCCGTCTGACGGCCCACCTGGTAGAGGAGCAGCAGGAAGAGCAGCGCATGGAGAGCCGTGCTGGCCACCAGGCTGCCCCGCGTGGGGCGGCTGCGGTCCACGGCGGTCCTGATCATTGCTCCCCCCCTTCGTCCTTCTGCCGGGTCGCCAGGGCGATGCGCGGCGCCTGGGCCGCTTCCACCTTGGCGATCAGCTGCTCGACGTCCCCGTAGATCAGGGCCTTGTCGGCCTTCACCACCGCCACGCCGTCCGGAGCCGCCTCGAACAGCTCCTTCAGGAAGGGCTGCAGCTCCTCGGGCTCCACCTGGAAGTCCCCCACGAAGATCTCGTGGTCCAGGGTGTAGGTGATCTCGATGTTGTCCGCGTCGTCCACCTCGCTGGCCCGTGCCTCCGGCAGATCGACGCCCTGCTCGTTCTCGCTCAGGAAGGGAGCGATCAGCATGAGGGTCAGCACGACCACCAGCGAGACGTTGATGATCGGTGACACGTCGATCGTGTTCTCGTAGTTGAAGCCGTGCGGGATCATGGCCGCCCTCCCAGCTCGTTCAGGAGGGCCAGGGCCCCGGCGCCGCTCGCCTTGGCGATGTCCAGGACCGTGACCACCTGGCCATAGAGGCACTGATCGACCGGCACGATGACGACCGTCTTGTCGTCACGGGCCGCCAGCCGAGCCCGCAGCTTCCCCTCCAGCTCGGCCAGGGTCACCGTCTCGCCCGCCAGGACGATCCGATCCGGCTCCACGCGGATGGTCGTGATCTCGTCCTTGGCCTTGACGGTGGGCGTGATCACCTGCTCCTCGGAGCTGGCCTCGGCGGAGTTCACCTGGATGCCGTTCCACATGATGGCCGGCATGGTGATGAGGAAGACGACGATGAGCGTCGTCGTCACGTCCGCCAGCGGCGTGACGTTGGCCCGGGTGATCGCGGCGGTGAAGCGTCCTTGCTTACTGATGGACATGTTGCTACCTCGCCTCTCCGCCTACTTGAGGATGTCGGCCAGGACCGGCTCCAGATCCATGTTGGTCTTGGCCGGCTTGCGCGACGCCGGAGCCTTGGCGGCGGTCTCCTGCGCCGGCGCGACCTTGCGGAGCAGGTTGGCGCGCAGGATGAAGAACTCCTCGCGCGCGTCCTCCATGTCCACCACGCGGCAGCGAATCTGCCGCACGAAGGTGTTGAAGAACACCGTGGCGATCACCGCGACGATGATGCCGGCGGCCGTGGTCATGAGGGCCTCGGAAACGCCCATGGCCACCACGGAGCTGCCCCCGGAACCGGTGCGGGCGATATCCGCGAAGGCGCGGATGATCCCGACCACCGTGCCGAAGAGGCCGAGCAGGGGCGCGATGTTGCTCATGGTCCCCAGCAGGCTGAGGTGGCGCTCCATCTCCACCTGCTCCACCTCGATGGCGGTGTTGATGCGCTGCTGCAGGTCCTCGCGGCTGCGGTGCATGTTGGTCACGGCCTGGGCCATGACCCGGGCGACCGCCCCCTTGCCTTTCCGGCAGTACTCCAGCGCGCCCTTGGCATTGTTCGCGTTCACCAGCGGGCCCAGCTCCTTCATGAAGCGCCCGACGTTCTGGCGGGTGGCGCGGAAGTAGAAGGTCCGCTCGAGGGCGAAGCCGACCGTGATGATGGAGCAGACGAGCAGCACCACCATGGTCGGCGAGGCCAGGAACAGATCGATGAGCGACAGTTCGCCAAACATTTCCCTCTCCTTACTCTCCCGTTGTGCCGGCTAGCCGCCGGCGACCTCCATTTCCCTCAGGGCGGCGATCCGGCCTTGGGCCATCTCGGTCCATTCGGGTTTCCCGTGGGCATCGACGATCTTTTGGTAGGCGGTGATGGCCCCCGCCCAGTCCCCCCGCTTCTCCAGGATCTGGCCGATCTGGGCCAGGCTGGCGATCCGGAAGGGATCGACGGCGGAACCGGCATCCGCCTTGCGGTAGCTGGCCAGGGCCTGCTCGAGGTCTCCGGCCTTCTCCCAGCACTCACCCTGGCGGAAGCGGATCTCCGCCGGGTTGGTCCCGTCCTGGGCCAGCGCCTTCTCGTAGGCGTCGACCGCATGGGGATAATCCCCGAGCTCCTCCTGATAAAGCGCACCGACCTGCTGCCAGAGGCCCTTGGCGTTCTCGTGGTTCGGGTACTGGGCCAGGAAGCGCTCGTAGCCGCCGACCGCGGCCGTCCAGTCCTCCAGCTCCTGGTAGCAGATGGCGGCGTTGTAGGCCGCCAGCGCCGCGTACTCCCCTTCCGGGAAGAGGTCCATCATCGCCTCGTAGGCGGCGGCGGACTCGGTGAAGCGCTCCAGCTTGAAGAGCACCGTGGCGGCGCGGAAGTGCGCCAGCTCCGCCAGGTCGTTCTCGGGATGGGTGGTCGTGAAGTTGCGGTACCCGGCCAGAGCCGGCTCCAGCTCCTCCTGCCGGTAGTAGCTCTCCGCCAGGTAGAACAGGGCGCCGGGACCGCTCTCGCTGTCCGGGTAGTCCAGGGTCACCTTCTCGAAGGCCTTGGCGGCCGTCGTGTAGTCGCCGGCCGCAAAGGCCTCCTGGCCCTTGTTCCAGTAGACGTCCGCGGCCAGGGCGCTGTCGGGATGGCGATCCAGGTACTGCGTCATGTCCTTGCCGCTGCGGTAGTAGCAGGACTGGATCCCCAGCTCGGCGTCCTCGACGCGCTCGTCGTCCGGATAGGTCTCGGCGAAGGAGGAGAAGGCCGCGATCGCCGCCTCGTCCTCGCCCAGGTTGTATGCGCAGCTGGCGATGCCGAAGGCGGCATCGGCAACGTGCGCGCCCTGCGGGTAGCTGCTCTGCAAGCGCCGGTAGCTGGTCCGGGCCTCGGCGAAGCGCGCCAGTCCGAACTGGGTGTCGGCGATGCGATAGAGCGCTTCCGCGGCCTCGGCCGACTGGGGAAAGCGGGCCAGCAGGTCGGACCAGGTCTGCAAGGCCTGCTCGTAGTACTGGAGGCGGTAGTAGCATGCGCCGAGGTTCTGGAGCGCCGCCGGGGCCTCGGGGCTGTTCGGGTGCTTCTCCAGAAAGCCCGTGAACTGCTGCAGGGCCTCCTGGTAGTTGTGCTGGTTGAAGTGGATGCTGCCGACCGCCAGAGCGTTGTTGCCCTCCTCGCTGTCCGCGTTGCCGAGCGCGAGCAGGAACTTCTGCTGCTCCGCCAGGGCCAGCTCGTAATCTCCGCACCGGCTGAGGCTGGCCACCAGCCCCTGCAAGGCGGGCGCGGCCACGTTGCTGCGCGGGTAGCCCGTCAGCACCAGCCGGTACATGTCACCGGCCTGCTGGTACAGGCCCTGGGCGTAGTAGGCCTCGCCGAGATAGTAGTAGGTCCGGGCCCGCCAGTAGCTCGGCGTGGGCAGCAGGCGGCTGGCGATGTAGTTGTAGTTGGTGATCACGCGATCGAGCTGACCCTGTTCCGTGTAGGCCAGCGTCGAGAGGAAGAGAGCGCGCTCGGCGACGTCGGTGTTGACGTTCTTGTCCAGCACGTTCTGATAGGCCATGACGGCCTCGTTGTACTCGCCGAGCTTGTAGTGGCTGAAGCCCTTCAGCACGTGCACGCGGGCGGCCAGGGGATCGCCGGGGAATCGCTTCAGGAACTCCTGGGCCATGAGGACGGCCTGGCCGTAGTTGCCCTCGGAGACGTAGGCATAGCAGATCTTGTGCAGGGCAGCGCTGGCCACGTGACTCTCGCCGAACCCGTGCACGACCTCGGTGTACGCGAAGATGGCCTCGGCGGTGCGCTCCAGCTGCATGTAGCAATCGCCGATCAGGTACTGGGCGTAGGCGCAGACCATGTCGCCGGCGAAGCTCTTGCAGATCTCCTCCAGCTGACGGATGCTCTCGTCGAAACGCCCCTCGCTGTAGGTCACGCACGCCATCTTGTAGCGCGCGTTGGGCACGAACGGGCTCTCCGGGAAGTCGTCGATGAAGGAGCGGTAGCTGCGCACGGCCACGGCGTTCTGACCGCTGCGATAGAAGGCCTCGGCGATGCTGAAGGCGACGTCGTCCGCCAGGGGGCTGTCGGGATACTGCCGCAGCACCTGCTTGTAGCGCTGGATGGCGAGGATGTACTTGCCCGTGTCCTCGTAGCAGCGTCCCAGGTAGTAGAGCCCGCGGTCGCTCGGCACCTCCTCGAAGTAGGCCGTTGCGTCCTCGTAGCGCTGCTCCTGGTAGGCGAACAGGCCGAGGGCGAACTTGACCTGGGGCAGTTCCTTGTAGCCGGGGCGCGACTCCAGCAGCTCGCGATAGGCCGCGCGCAGCTTCAACCAGTTGCCCTGCACGATGTAGGTCAGGCCGCTCTCGTAGAGCGCCTCGGCCAGCAGGAAGGTGTCGTCGTACTTGTCCACCAGCCTGTCGTAGGAAGCGATCGCTGCGTCGAAATCACCCAGGTTGAAGTGGCACTCGCCCCGGCGCAGGAGCACGCTGGCCGCGAGGTAGTCGTCCCGCCCCTTGTACTTTTCCACGCGGTCGTACTCCTGCAGAGCCGCCTTGTAGTCGCCCACGGCGAAGTAGCACTCGCCCAGCATGTACTGAGCCCGGGCCGCGCGGTTGCTCTTGTGATAGGTCTGCACGAAGAGACGGTACTGCTGCATGGCGGCCGATTTGTCCACGCCGGCGGCGTAGGCCGCACCGGCCGCTTGCCACAGAGCGTCCTCGGTGGGCACCTCGCTATCCTTGGCGAGGACCGGGCCGGTCCAGGTCAGGCTCAAGCCCAGCAGCAAGAGCAGGACTGCGGCGCCGCGGCGTCCGCTGGCTGCGGATCTCATCGCTGATCCCCCTCCGTAGAGTTGTCCGAACCGCCGTTGATCTCCACCCGGATGGGGACCCGGGTGCGGTCACGGAAGCCCAGCACCTCGACGCTGGTCTCGTAGTCCCATTCCTGGCCGAGGTCGTCCAGGATGATCACCTGGGCCGCATAGTCGCCGTCCGCCACCAGGCGGCCCTGGTCGTCGTCGCCGTTCCAGGCGATGCCCTCGGGCGGCTCGCCATTCCCCTGCAGGCGCCGCACGACGTTGCCGTCGCCGTCGCGGATCAGAAGCTGCCAGGATTCCACGTGGCCGCGGACGGCCGTGTCGATGGTGAAGTTCACCGAGCGCTCCGCGCCCGAGGGGCTGAACAGCTCGCGGTCGCGGTGCATCTTGACGCCGTACGGGACACCGAAACGGAAGGTGGCGCTCACGACGTTGGACGCTCCCAGCTCGTGGTCGATGAAGGCGTAGTCCAGCTGCCAGTTCTCCCAGCGCACGCCGAGGCCGGCGCTGAACTGCTCCTTGCCGGTGTCGTAGCCGCCGCGCACGCCGATGGCGCGCGTGGGCCAGACCTCGAGACCGGTGTGGAAGCTGGCGTCCATGTACTCGGTCTTGACCAGATCGGCCAGGGCCAGCAATCGGTTGTTGAAGAAGCGCAGGGCCAATCCTCCGCGCACGCTGCGCACCAGCTTCTCCGCGTCCTCCTCCAGCGTGATCTCCGGCGCCACCAGGTTCTGCACTGCCGCTCCCAGGCTGAGGTTGCGGTGCGGGCGCAGGTAGACGCCAACGTCGACGCCTGTGCCGCTGCCCTTGCTGCCGCCCACGTTCTGCGAGACCGACTTGAGGTTCAGTCCCCAGGCGAAACGGCCGCTGCCACGCGCGAAGCTGAGACAGAAGGCCCCCTCCCGCTCGCTGAAGGACTCGTCCAGATCCTCGAAGATCGTGGCGCGCTCGAACTCGCCGCTCGAGACCAGCGAGCCGCTCAGGGCGAAGGTCCCCCAGTGCTCGGTGGGCAACCCCAGCGCGAAGAAGGTGTAGCGAGTGTCCTCGAAGAGGATGGCCTCCATGCCCGTCAGCTCCATGGTGCGCAACTGGGACAGGCCCGCCGGATTCCAGTAAGCCGTGGCCACGTCGTCGGCCAGCCCCGCCACGGCGTTGCCCAGGCCCAGGCTGCGCGCGCTGGAGCCGTAGCGCAGGTAGCTGCCGGGGATGCCGGCGTCGTCGGCGGCCCTAACCGGTCCGGCTGCGAGCAAGAAGGCCAGGCCGCAGACCGGCAGGAGCGGGATCGCGCGGGGACGGCGGCCGCCGCGCGGGATGCGAGGTGCTGTGCGTCGTTGCCTCATGCTGTTCCCCTACTTGATCACGGCGATCTTGCGCCGCAGATCGATGCCGTTGCCATGGATCCGACAGATGTAGCCGCCGTTGGCCACGACCCTGTCATTGCCGTTGCGACCGTCCCAGACGAACTGCGTCAGCTCCCCGGCCTGCGCGTACTCCTGGTGGCTGTGGACCACGTCGCCGTACAGGTCGTAGATCGTCACCGTCACGGTGCCGCTCCGGGGAGCCCGGAAAAGGATCAGCGTGTTCTCGTGGCCGGCCCGGAACGGGTTGGGCCGGTTGGTGATGTCCCGATCCGTGTCCAGGTCCCTGCCGGTGTGCAGGGTCACGGTCCGCACCGATTCGGCAACGCCCGAGACCTCCTCCGCGTAGAAGCGCAGGCGGTGATCACCCGGCGTGTCCAGACCGAGCTGCGCGAGGCTGAAGTCTCCGGTGTAGACCTGGCCGGGATACGGCGGATCCACCTGGTCCACGTCGAAGAAGATGGCCTGGATGCCCTGGGATTCCTCCGTCGTGGCGGTCAGACTGATCCGGGTGCTGGAGGTGACGTAGTAGCCATCGCCGAAGGGCGGGGCCTCCGGATCGAAGCGGACGACCGTCCGGGGCGGTCCGATGACATCGACGAGGAGCTGCACCGAGCTGACCAGGCTCGCCGCGGCCTCCAGCAGGATGTCCGTGCTGCCGTACTGGGTCACGGTGAGGCTCACCATGGCCAGGCCGTCGCTGGCGGTCTGGGTGCTGTACGTGGTCTGGTGGGCGGCGCCCAGCACCCCGTCCCCCGCCAGGACCCTGAACTGGACGGGCTCCCCGATGATGGCGTTGCCCGAGGCATCCGTGGCCCGTGCCAGCGCGGTCACGATCTGACCGGGGCGCACGGGCGTGGCGAGACGCTGGCCCGGCAGGCGCTCCGCCCACAGCTCGAGACTGCTGACCGCGGCGGGCAGGACCGTGATCACGTCGCTGAAAGCCAGCTCACCGCTGTCGTCCGAGACCCGCAGGTAGATGGTCTCGGCGCGATCGTAGCTCTGGTGGTCGAAGGTCTTGACGCCCAGCGCGGTCGTCCCGACGGTATCGGCCAGCACTCCCATGGGCCGCAGGCTGAGATCCGGTCGCGGCGAGTTGCCGCTGAGGGCCCGCAGCAGGAAGGTGCGGTCGTCGTTGGTCACCAGCTGTCCGGTCACGATGTCGACGCGCCGGACGCTCATGGACCAGGACTCTCCCGCCACCACCGTGTCCGGCACGTCCACGGCGTAGCGCACGCCCACCGGCACCACGGTCAGGACCTCGCTGAAGGCCTCCCGGCCGCGGGCGTCGCTCACCCTGATGACGATCTGCTCGCTGGTGGCGTAGTACTGGCCGCCGATGATGGCCTCTCCCGCCACCAGAGTGGCGCCGCCGATGCCCAGCGCCGAGCTTGCCGGGGTGCGGTCGGGGTGCAGGGCCGTCATGGTGAAGGCGTTGCCGGCGTTGATCCGCTCCTCCGTCTCCGGATTCACCAGGCGGATGGTGAGGGTGAAGGTGGCCGGCGGTCCCGCCACGACCTGGGGTGGTGTCGGCAGGATGATGCGGTACTCGGCCTCATTCACCGGGATGTCCACGCGTCCGGTGTTGACCGTGGGATGCTGGGGATCGGTGGCGAAGAGGGCCACCAGACCGGGATCGCCCAGCACGATCTCGATATCCCGGCTGCCGTTGATGAACGGCGCGTCCTGATCCACGGGATCGACGATGTCGAGGGCCCCGCCCGAGCTGGACAGGTGGATCGTTCCGCTGTTCAGCGAGTGCATCAGGTTGAAGTACTGATCCACGGCCCGCACGGTGACCGTGAACGGAACCTCGGCCTGCTGGGTCAGCACCTCGCCGATCTTGCCGGTGCCGGTGACGGCGCCGGGCTGGGGCGTCTCGCCCGGAGCCACGATCTGGATGCGCTTGAACCCGTCGGCCAACATGCGGCAGGTATTGCTGATGCCGACCACACCGACGGTATCGCTGACCTCGATGAAGATGTCCTCGGCCTTGGTGTAGGCCTGAGCGATGTTGCGCAGTCCGCTCACCAGCAGCCCCTGACGGACCTCGAGCTGTCCGGTCCCGACCAGACCGGTGGTGGCGCTCATGACCTCGATGGCAAAGAGGCGATCCTGGGTGGTGACCCGTTCGCCGGTGTTGCTGTCGATCAGCTCGATCCGCAGGGGGAAGGTCGCCGGCGGACCGACCGTCGCACTGTCGGGGATGGTCACAGCGTAGTAGAGGCCACCTGTGTCCATGTGGATCACGCTGCTGATGGCCTCGCGTCCGAAGTCGTCGGTGACCCGGATGACGATGTCCTCGACGGTGCTGTAGCTCTCATGGTTGATCACGCTCACGCCGCCCACCAGCTGCGACTGGGTGATGCCCAAGGTGCCGTTAGCGGCGCCCTGGTTGGGCAGGAGCGGCGTCAGGGTGAAGCGGTTCATCGCCGTGGGCACGACGTTCCCTGTGACCGGATCGATGAGCTTCACCGTCACCTGGAAGCCGGGTACGGGACCGGTCGAGGCGGTCGCCGGCACCGTGATCTCGTAGATGAACGGCGGATCCACGGGAATGGGCACGGACTGGGAAGGCCGCGAGATGTCCGCCTCATCGAAGGCCGAGACGGTCACGATGCCCTCGTCCGTCAGGAAGCCGTTGAAGGTCCGCCGCCCGTTCACGAAAGGCACGTAGTTTTCCGCCGGGTTCCCCGGCAGCGAGAACGAGTTGTCGCTGGCGACCAGCCGCACCACGCCGGAGTTGGTGGTGTCGGCCAGGTTCCAGTACTGGTCCACGGCTCGCACCGTGATGGGGAACGGTTCGCCGGAGCGCTGCGAGACGGCCGTGCCGGACTTGCCGGTCGTGGCGTAGATCGGGATGCCGGCCTCGACAACCTCGCCCGGCGCCACGATCTGCAGCTTCTTGTAGCCGTCCGAGACCAGGCCGAAGATGGGACTGGAACCCGCAAGACCGGTGGAGTCCGTCACCGTGACGTAGACGTTGCCGGCCCGGGTGTAGCTCTGCTGGAAGTTGATGGTGCCGCGGTCTAGACGCTGCGACGTGACACCGACCGCCCCGAGCGCCGTACCGGTGACGACGTCGCGCACGTCCACCGTGATCCGACGGTCGTCGTCGATGACGGTCTGGGTGTCCACGTCCCGCAGGCGCACGTTCACGGGGAAGGTGGCGGGCGGACCGACCCGCGGTGTCGGGGTCGTCGTCACCGCAACCACATACTCCATGCCGTTGCTCTGCATCTGGATGGTCGAGCTGTAGCTGAGACGTCCTGAGGCGTCGCCGATCCGCAGGACAATATCCTCGACAGTGTCGTAGGCCTGGTTGTTGATGGTCACCGAGCCCGCATTGAGCTGCGCCTGGGTAACGAACGGCGCGCTGCTGGCCGGTTCGAGGTTGCTGAGCAGGGCCGAGATCGTAACCCAGTTGTTGGCGGCTGGCAGCGGCGCACCATTGCTGTCCACCAGAGCAATGGTCATCGAGAAGGTGCTGGGCGGCCCCACGAAGGCCGTGGGCGGGGTGGTGATCTGGTACATCGCCCCCTGTTCCACCTCGACCGTCACCGCCTGACCCACAATATCAGTGTGGTCCAGGGCCGAGGCCGCCAGGGTGACGAAGCCGGTGCTGGTCAGAAACAGCGGGAGGATGATCTCGCCGTTGACCAGCGATTGGTCGTTGTTGAGCGGATTCGTCGGCGTGATGGAGCCGTCGTCGCTGGCCAGGTGGATGTGCTCGCTGCTGTTGTCCACCAGGTTCCAGAATTGGTCCACCGAACGCACATGCACGTCGAACTCGAGGCTGGCGGTCTGGGTCAGCGGCGCCCCTACCTTGCCGTCCGCCTCGGGTCCGCCGGGCAGCGGCGTCTCACCCGGCAGCAGGATCATCAGGCGATCGACGGATCCCGGGGTCACCAGGATGGTGCTGGTATCCGTCTTGGCAGGCGCGATCAGGTCTCTGACGGACAGCTGCTGCGTCTGCGCCGCCTTGAAGTAGAGATCGAAGGTGCCCGTCCCGTTCGGATCCAGCTGCTGATCGTTGGCCGAGATCATCTGGAAGTAACTGCTGCTCCCGAAGTGAACCGTGGGCTGAGCCGCGATGGGGTTCCATTCGCTGTCGGTGGCGATGACCGTCGCCACCACGGGGTTTCCAGCCACCACCGGCAACGGCGTCCCCACTTTCCCGGGCGCGATGCCCGGTGTGTGGGTCTCGCCCGGCAGCAGAAGGACCAGGTCTTCGTAGGTCCCTGCGAAGACCGTAAATGCATTGCTGCTGTCCGTCTTGGCGAACAGGTCCTCCCGCACGAACAGGCGCACGTTCTGACCCGCCCTGGTGATCCGGATCGAACCGCGCCAGACGCCGTGGTAGGTGCCGGTTCCGAAGCCGTCGCCCAGGCTGACCCGGACGGGCGTGAGCACGTTGGTGCCGTGGTTGACGTACAGCGAGACGCTGTCGGCGTAGTCCGCGATGTGGTTGTTGAAGATGTCGCGCGCCACGATGGTCACGTTCGGCAGGGAGGAGCCGGCCTGGTGGTCGGGGATCGGCGCGAGCACGTCGCCCGGGGTCGGGTTCGTGCGGTTGTTGATGCCGATGTCGAAGTGGTCGATGGCGCCGGCCTTCAGGGGAATCGTCGTGTAGGCGAACACGGCACTGCCGTTGTCGTCGACGCGGATCGTCTGCTGGTTGGGATCGGCCAGGGTGATCAGGGTCACCGAGAAATCGGTGGTGTTGTCGGCCAGCTGCTGCGGATTGGCCGGCAGGACGGCGGCTGCGTCGCTGCTGCTGAAGTCGACGCTCAGGGGCAGCCGCGGGTCCACGTCGGTGATGGGATTCCAGTAGGAGTCCGTGGCATACACCCGCACCTGGAACGGTACGCCGGCGTCCTGGGTGCTGGGATCGCCGATCTTGCCGTCGTCCTCGATGCTGTCGAAGATGCCAGGCTCCAGCTGCTCGCCCGGCGCCGCCACCACCATGCGCGCGAAGGGGGCGGGCGAAACGTACACCGCGCTCGAGTTGTTGGGGTTCACGCCGCTGGCGTCGGCCGTCAGGGTCTGGTTCAAGTAGGTGCGGAAGATCACCCGCACGTCCACGGGATTGTTGAGGCTGATCAGGTTGGTGGGGTAGTCCGGCAGCTCGAAGTAGCCGGTGCCGCAGCTGATGGTGACGTTGCGCTGCCCCGAGACGATGTTGCCGTAGCGGTCCACGGGACGGACGGTCACCGGGTCGACGATCTGGCCGGCCACGACGCTGTTGGGCACCCCCATGTTGCCGCTGAAGTTCGGATCGTTGAGCCCCGGGACCCAGGTCTCGCCGGGGAAGGTCAGGAGGATGCGGTTGAGGGGGCCCGAGTTGACCTGGAAGTGGCCGGAAACGCCCACGACGTCGGCGTTGCTGTCCACGATGACCCGGGCGCTGAAGGCGCGCTTGGTCACCTGCACGAGGGCATCCAGCTGGCCGTTGACGAAGGTGGCGTTGTTGGTGATGAGGTAATCCTCGGACTCGTCCGACGTGCCCAGCCGGGCCCGCAGGGTCACCTGGCCGTTGTAGGGGAAGGGGTTGTTGTTGCTGTCCTGCGCGCGCACGCGGAGCTGGAAGGGAATGGTGGTCACCTGGACGTCGAGGGTGTCCCAGACGGAGTAGTCGAAGACGAAGTGATCGAGACCTTCCGGGTTGACGATGACGTTGCTCTCGTTGCTGGAGCTGATGGGCCCGGAGGCCGAGACCGTGACCCGGCGCAGGCCGGACTGGATGAGCGTGACGGCCTCGTCCAGCTCGGCGTTGCTGGCCATGGCGCCGCCCGCCGGCAGCGAGACGCCCGGGCTGGGATCGTCGCTGCTCCAGCTCAGGGTCGGATAGGGCCCGGATTCCACCGGGTTCCAGTGCTGGTCGGTGGCGTACACGTCCACGCCGTTGAAGCTGTTGCCGGAGATCTGGGGCTGGGGCACGCCGGTCTTACCGGGGCTGACGCCGGGGTTCAGGCTCTCGCCCGGCAGCAGCAGCACCACGGTGGCCAGCGGACCGGGCCGCAGGGGCGAGACGACCACGGAGCCGGTCGCCGGTCCAGCCTGGCCGGGATAGGTAATGGTGTTCCTGGCCGTCAGGGTGTTCTCGCGCGTCACCGGATTCGTGCCCCAGAAGATCACGGGCAGAGTGGCCTGGCCCATGGCGAAGGAGGTGCCGGGCACGGTCACGGTGGGTCCGCCGGAGAAATCACCGACGAGGGCGTCGAGGATCACGTCGTCGCCGAAGTTGGCCACGGTCTGGCTCTGGTAGTCCGTGGCCACCAGCGTGACGTTCACCGCCTGGTCCACGAACTTGTCGCCGGCCGGAACGGTCAACAGGAAATGATCCACGGGATTGTAGCAGTCGATGAGGACCTCGGCATGCGGCACCGAGGCGTCGTCGGCGTCGCGGACCCGCAACCGCACCGGCTGTCCCGCGGCCAGGAACGTGATGCCGTCGAACTGCCGCTCGCCGTTGTGCAGGTAGTCGTGCGGCGGCAGATTCGCCGGCACGTCGGGCGAGTATAGCTCGGCATTGATGAAGTCCGCCGTCAGGTCCGTCGTGCCATCCGCATTGACCGCGCGCACCCTCGCGCTGAAGGCGACCTGAACCGTGACCGCCGGCCGCCCGGCCACGATGTGCGGGTTGACCACCGTGATTTCCAGATGGTCGAAGGCCAGCGCGGTCGCCGGCAGGCAGCCGATCAGCGCGAGAAAACAGGCGATTCTGAAGATGAGATTCAAATGTCGCAGCATGGGTACCCGCGCCTCGTCGTGGTGATTTGCACCCTTCTCCGGGGCGGCTTCGCAATATGCGACGTCGGCTGGCTCGCCCGGAGGACTTTCCGTGGTTCGGAAGGCGGGCCGCAAGGCGCATGCCAGGGGGTGGTGCGGTCGGTGATTTCCAGTGAGGGGGCGGAATACCCGGTCGTGGGGCAGCGAGATGCGAGCGCCTCAGGTATCCTGCCACGCTCGTTCCCGGCCACCGGATGAGCAGGGCGAAGACCGGCGGCCACCGGAGGCGGGCAGCCAGCCATCCCGTTTTCGTGATCGATTATGACAAGAACATTCAATATTTAGAACTTGGTTGATCATTATCTGCTCATCGTGGTAAGATCTGCCCACTGGACACCCGCTCGTGCGACCCGCCGCGGTTGTGGCACGCCGGTTATTCGGGCCCTCCGGGACGAGCCGCGGCGCATCAGCTCTTCCGGAGGTGACAAATGCAATTCAGGACATTCTGCATCCTGCTGATGAGCTGCCTGCTGTTAGCTCTCGCAGCGGCCACGGCGCAGGCGCGCCCGCCCATACGCCGCGCCTTCTTCAACGTCTATCCTTCGGCCGAGGGCACCCGCCTGGACGACCTGCCCAGCAACGCCGGGCACTGCGGGGTCTGCCACTTCGACTTCGACGGTGGCGGCACGCGCAATCCCTACGGGCTGACGGTGCAGGTGGCCCTGAGCAGCGGGAACTACGGCACGGACGAGGAGGCCATCCTCTCCCTCGACGGCCAGGACGCGGACGCGGACGGCTTCAGCAACGGCGTGGAGATCACCGATACCATCGACTTCACCAACACCCCCACCTTTCCCGGCTTGACGAGCGGCAACGTGTCGAACGTGTTGAACGTGGATCCCGCGGACCTGACGGGCCATCTCACGCCCAGCGGCAGCCTCGACACGACACCACCTACGGTCCTCGTTACCGCGCCCGACGGCGGCGAGATCTACCCGGCCAATACCCTGCAGAACGTCAGCTGGACCGCCAGCGACGCCAGCGGGATCTCCCACGTGGATCTCTACCTCTCCGACGACGGGGGCCTGAACTTCAAGCCCGTGGCCAAGGGCCTGGCGGATACGGGCACTTACAGCTGGTTCGTTCCCAACCGACCCGGCTCCCAGAGCCTGCTGCAGGTCGTGGCGTGGGATAACGCCGGCAACGACGGGAGCGACGTCAGCAACGGCAGCTTCGACATCGAGCCCGTGAGCGGGGGGACCGTGCCGACGACCTTGCGGGACTTCGACCTGCCGGGCAGCCAGCCCCTCGAGGCGGGGATCCTGGACGATCCCGGTGTCACCTGCGTCACCTGCCACGGGAATTACAGCACGGCCGTGGAGCCCTGGTACAACTGGCGCGGCAGCATGATGGCGAACGCCCTGCGCGATCCCCTGTACCTGGCCACGCTGGCCGTGGCGGAGCAGGACGCGCCGTCGGTGGGCGATCTCTGCCTGCGCTGCCACACTCCGGGCGGCTGGCTCGAGGGGCGCTCGCCGGACACCAGCGCCGGCCTGATGAACGCCAAGGACCGGCACAGCGTGCAGTGCGACTTCTGCCACCGCCAGGTCGATCCGCACTACGTCGAGGGCGTCAGCCCGGCCGCCGACCTGGCGATCCTGGACGCGTTGGCCGCTCTGCCACTCGCCACCGCCAACGGACAGTACGTCACCGACCCGGCACCTGTGCGGCGCGGCCCCTACGCGGACGCCCAGGCCGATCACCAGTTCCTGGAATCACCGTTTCACCGGGAAGGGGACATCTGCGGCACCTGCCACGACGTGAGCAATCCCGTGTTCGTGCAGGGCGCCTCGCCCTCCGTCTACGAGGTGCAGGCGCTCGACAGCCCCCACCCCGACGGCGACCTGCGCAACATGTTCCCGATCGAGCGCACTTTCAGCGAGTGGTCGGCCAGCACTTACGCCGCGACCGGGGTCTACGCGCCCCAGTTCGCCGGCAACAAGCCCGACGGCATCGTCTCCACCTGCCAGGACTGCCACATGCCCGACGTGTCGGGCAAGGGCGCGGACGGGGGGCCCAACCGCTCGGACCTGCCGCTGCACGACCTGACCGGGGGGAATCACTTCGTGCCCGATATTCTGCCCTCGTTCTACGCGTCCGAAGTGGATCCGACCCAGCTGGCCGCCGGGAAGAGCCGCGCCATCAGCATGCTGACCCGGGCAGCGACCCTGGAGCTGACGAGCAGCCCGGTGCAGGGTCAGCCGGCGGTCACCGTCCGGGTGATCAACGAGACGGGTCACAAGCTGCCCTCCGGCTATCCCGAGGGACGTCGCATCTGGCTGAACGTCAAGGCCTACGACGCTGCCACCAGCCTGGTCTACGAATCGGGTGCCTACGATCCCGGCACGGGGGAGCTGACCCACGACGAGGACGCCAAGATCTACCACGTCGAGCCCGGCATCTCGTCGCGCCTGGCGACGGCCCTGGGCGTGCCCGCCGGACCCTCCTTCCACTTCGCCCTGAACGACTCGACCTATCTGGACAACCGAATTCCGCCCCGGGGCTACACCAATGCCGGCTTCGCGGCCGTGCAGGCTGCGCCGGCGGGCTACGCTTACGCCGACGGCCAGTACTGGGACGACACGGTCTACGTCCTGCCGATCGAGGCCCGTTCGGTGGAGGTCACCCTGTACTACCAGTCCACGTCCAAGGAGTACGTGGAGTTCCTGCGCGATGAGAACGTGACCAACACCCTGGGTCAGGAGCTGCACGACGCCTGGGTGGCCCAAGGCCGGGCGGCCCCGGTGGTCATGGCCACGGCCAGCCTCGGTCTGGATCTCAGCGATGTGCGGGCGGGAGGTATCCCGCAGGCGGTGAACCGCCTGGGTGCGGCCGTGCCGAATCCTTTCAACCCGCAGACCAGGATCGAGTACGAGCTGGCGGCCACCGGCCCGACCAGCCTGCGAATCTTCGATGCGACCGGAAGGCTGGTGCGAACGCTGGCGGAGGGCCTGCGGCCGGCCGGCACGCATGTGGCGATCTGGGACGGCCGTAACGACGCGGGCAGGGTCCTCGCCTCCGGCGTCTACTTCTGCCGGCTCGAGGCGCCTGGATTCTTGACCACCCGCAAGCTGATGTTGCTCAAGTGACAGCGTCGCCGGGAGGCCTTCCGGCGACCGAACGCACAGCTGACGAGGATCCGGTGGGGAGGCAGGCCCTGCGGTCCCGGGCTCCTGACGCCCATGACTGCGGGGCCTGCCGCGTCGCGGCGCCGGGCCGCCGCTCAGGCGGTCGGCAGGTCGTCGATCTTGGCGGCCAGGATGAAGTCGCTCTCGGTCAGGCCGTCGATCTTGTGCGTCCAGATCTCGATGCGGACCCGGCCCCAGCTCAGGTACAGATCAGGATGGTGATTCTCCGTCTCGGCCAGCTCCCCCACCCGGTCGACGAAGGCCAGGGCCTGCCGGAAATCGGGGAAGCTGAAGCTGCGGCTCAGATGGTGATCGTTCACCACCTCCCAGTCCGGGACCTCGGGATGTAGCTCGGCGATCTGCGGCGCCGACAGGGGCGGAACGCCCCCCCGGCAGGGGATGCAGGACTTGCGCGCCAGCTGGTTCATGAGGGCATCCTCCTCGCGTCATGTCCAGGATCCGCAGCGGCCGCGGTGGGCCGGCTCCCGCTGCAGATTGCAATGGCCTGTTCGTCTTCGTGTGCCGGCCGGATGAATCGATCGTGACCGGCGGCCGCCGAGCGGCTGCCGGACCTCGCATGGGCCGGACCGCAAAGAATAGAGGCGATCGGCAGCCTCGGCAAGCCGCACGGAGCGAAGGCGTAGCGCCGGCGGATCGATAAAGTCGGCAGCCCCGCGACTTGCACGATGTGCTATATTGGAGGGTGATCCGCCCGCCTGGACCGGCCGGGCGAGCGGGAGACGCCGGACGAGAAGTGATCGGAAGGGACATGGACGAGCACACACAGCCAGAGGCCGCAGGGTCTTCCGAGAACCAGGAAGAGGATTTCGCCCAGCTGCTGGAGCAGAGCGGCGAGACGGCCGAGCTGAGCCCGGGCGCACCGGTGACCGGGGTCATCATACAGATCGGGGAGAACGATGCCTTCGTGGACTGCGGAGGACGCAGCGAGCTGCCCATCGCCACGGCGGAGCTGCAGGACGAGAACGGCAAGCTGCTGTACCAGGTGGGCGACCAGCTGACCGCGCACGTCCAGGCGGTCGGCGAGGAGCTACGCCTGACCCTCTCCCTGGATCTGCGGGACGGCGACCTGACCGCCCTGCTGAAGGCCCAGGAGGACGGCACGCCGGTCACCGGAACGGTCCGCGAGATCAACAAGGGCGGGCTCAGCGTGGACCTGGCCGGCCGGCGCGCCTTCTGCCCCTACTCGCAGATCGAGCTGCGCCGTGTGGACAACGCCGAGCAGTACGTCGGACGCAGCCTGAGCTTCCGCATCCTGGAGATGAGCGAGGACGGCCGGAACATCGTGATCTCCCGTCGCGCGCTGCTTCAGGAGGAACGCGACCAGATCGCCCAGGAAACGCGATCCAGCCTGGCCGTGGGCGACGTGCGCGAGGGCGTGGTGACCCGCCTGGCTCCCTTCGGCGCCTTCGTGGACATCGGCGGCATCGAGGGGCTGGTCCACATCTCCCAGATCTCCTACGCCCGCATCGACGATCCCGCGTCCATCTTGCAGGTGGGACAGATCGTCAAGGTCAAGGTGCTCGAGATCCAGAACCTGGGCGGCGGACGCCGCGAGCGGATCAGCCTCTCCATGAAGGCGCTGGCCGATGATCCCTGGCCGGCCACGGCACGCGCGCTCAAGGTGGGGGAAGAAGTTCTGGGCCAGGTCGTGCGCCTGACCGACTTCGGCGCCTTCGTCGAGTTGCAGCCGGGCGTTCAGGGTTTGATCCACATCTCGGAGCTCGCCCCGCACCGCATCCACCATCCCGACGAGATCGTCCAGCCGGGTCAGGAGGTCCGGGTGCGCATTCTGGACGTGGACACCGCGCGCCGTCGCATCTCTCTCTCCCTCAAGGACACCGTCCAGGGCGACGCGGAGGATTGAGCCGGCCGGCCACCGCGGGCGTCGGCGATCTCAGCCTGCGGCCTCGCGCCGCAAGTCGGTGACCACGGCCACGATGCGTTCGGCGGCGAAATCGACTTCCTCCTGCGTCGTGAAACGACCGAGGCTGACGCGCAGGCTGGCCCGCGCGAGCTCCTCCGGCAAGCCCAGGGCCGTCAGGATCGGCGAGGGTTCCGTCGCGCTGCTGGAGCAGGCCGAACTCGAGCTGACGGCCAGCACCGTGAGCGCGCCGAGCAGGCGGTGGGCCCGCACCCCCGCGAAGCTGAAATTCAGATATCCCGGGAGCCGCCGCCGCGGGCAACCGTTCAGGTGCACCCCCTCCAGGGCGCCGGTGACGGCCGCCAGCAGGCGGTCCCGCAGCCGGGCGAGACGCACCCCCTCCGCCGCCATTTCCTGCCGGGCCAGGCGGCAGGCCTCGCCCAGGGCGACGATGCCGGGCACGTTGAGCGTCCCCGCTCTCAGTCCCCGCTCCTGGCCTCCCCCTTCCTGCAGCGGAGACAGGGCAACCCGGGGATCCCGGCGCCGGACGTAGAGAGCCCCCACTCCCTTGGGCGCGTAGATCTTGTGCCCCGAGAGTGAGAGCAGGTCGATCCCGTCGGCCGCGACGTCCAGCGGCACCTTGCCGGCCGCCTGCGCCGCGTCCGCATGGAAGAGCACACCCCGCTCCTTGCAGAGCCGGCCGATCTCCCGGACGGGCTGGAGGGTCCCCAGCTCGTTCTGGGCCGCGAGGACCGAGACCAGGACCGTTTGCGGGGTGAGCGCGGCGGTGAGCGCCGCCGGTTCCAGCACGCCGTCCGGGCCTACCGGGACGCGCGTTACGCGCCAGCCTTCGCGCTCCAACCGCGCCGCGGGCGCGGCCACCGACGCATGCTCCACGTTGCTGATGACCATGCGGCGTCCCTTCCCGGCGTAACGCTCCGCCACGCCCCGCAGGGCCAGGTTGTTGGACTCGGTGGCGCCAGAGGTGAAGACGATCTCGCGGGCCGTCGCGCCGATCAGCCCGGCCACCTCCTCGCGCGCCTCCTCCACCAGACGGGCGGCGGCCCAGCCGTAGGCGTGCGTGTTGCTGGCCGGATTGCCGAAGTGCGTGCGCAGCACCTCGACGAGCCTGGCCAGCACCCGCTCGTCGACGGGAGTGGTGGCGGCGTGATCGAGATAGACAGGGGTTTGCAGTGTTCCGCTCCTGGACAGGGTCTCGCGCGCCGGGATGCGCATTCGCGCACAATCTAGCACGGATCGGCCCGCCGGCCGCGACGTTCGTGGCGGCATCGCCGCCGCTGCGGTATCCATGTGGGCGGTGCAACGTGCAGGTGGTCGTACTGGAAGGAGGACTGCAGCATGCGCGTCGTCCTGATCGGTGCCTCCGGCACCATCGGCAGCGCGGTCGGGAAGCTCCTGGCCGAGCGACACGAGATCGTCGCGGTGGGGCGCAAGAGCGGCGACATCCACGCCGACATCACCGTACCGGCCTCCCTGCGCGAGATGTACGAGCGGGTCGGTTCCTGTGACGCCGTGGTGGTGGCCGCGGGCGAGGCCCGCTTCGGCGAGATGAAGGATCTGGACGAGGAGGGCTACCTGTTCTGCCTGACACACAAGCTGCTCGGCCAGGTCAACGTGGTCCGGCTCGGGCTCGACGCGGTCCAGCGCGGCGGCTCGTTCACGCTGACCAGCGGGGTGCTGGCCAGCGAGCCCACGCGCGGCAGCACAGGGATCAGCCTGGTCAACGCGGCCCTCGAGGGCTTCACGCGGGCGGCCATGCTGGAACTCGAGGGACGGCGCATCAACGTGGTCAGCCCGCCCTGGGTGAGCGAGACTCTGCAGGCGCTGGGGCGGGATTCGGCCCGGGGCCTGCCGGCCGCCACGGTGGCGCGCGCCTACCGCGAGTCCGTCGAGGGCAAGCGCAATGGCGAGGCGATCGACGCACGGAAGTTCGCCTGAGCGGACGCGTGCCGAGGTCGCAGCCGCCGGATGGTCAGCGGCGGGATTCCAGGAAGGCAATGATGGCGTCGAGCTCTCCGGGAGCCAGGATCGCCCCGTAGGCCGGCATGTTGTAGCCGCCGTTGAGGATGCGGATCACCAACTCGTCCTTGGTGAGCAGGGCGCCGATGTGGCTGAGGTCCGGCCCTCGCCGGCCGCCCTGGCCCGAGATGCGGTGGCAGAAGATGCAGGCGCGGTCGTGGAAGAGCACCGCTCCCTGCTGCACCGTGCCATTGCTCGACGCGACGACCGACGCCGGCAAGGGCTTGGCGTCGAAGTGCGGCGACCAGTCGGCGTGCACGCCCGAGACGGTCAAGGCCCCCCAGATGGTCACCCCCGCCACAACCGTGCCGACGGCCCACGGCCGCCGCCGCACGGCGCGTTCGCCGGCCGGGGCCAGCAACGGCACCAGGAGCAGGATCGCCCCCAGCAGCAGCGGGCCCAGGATGATGACGTAGCTCTCCAGCCCGTGCGGCATCAGGGCCAGCAGCGCGAAGTAGAACAGGAAATACCAGTCCGGCCGCGGCTCGGCTTGGACGATCGTCGGGTCGGCCGGCCGCGACAGCTCCGGCGCGCCGACCAGCCAGGCCAGCAGCACGATGACGCCCACGACCAGCATGCCAAACACGGCATCGCGCCAGATAGCGTCGGGCCAGAAGGGCACACCCCGCTCCCCCAGCATGCGGTGATACCAGCCGCGATACACCGTCGGGTCCACCGGCCGGCCTGCGCGGGGCGGCTCGGAAACCCCGTTGCGTAGCACCAGGTGGAGATGCAGGCCCAGCAGCGCCAGCAGCAGGCCCGGCAGGACGAACACGTGCAGGCTGAAGAAGCGGCTCAGCGTGTCGCTCCCCAGCGTCGGACCGCCCAGCAGCAACCGACCCATCCAGGTGCCGATGAAGGGTGTCCGGCCCGCCTGCTCCGCGCCCACGACCACCGTCCAGATGGCGTTCTGATCGAAGCGCAGCAGCTGGCCGGTGAAACCCATGCCGAGCGTGAAGAGCAGCAGGAAGCTGCCGGACAGCCAGCTCACCTCGCGCGGGAACTTGAAGGACCCGGTCAGAAAGACGCGGATCATGTGCAGGACGGCCAGGCCGACCATCGCTGAGGCGCCGAAGAAGTGCATTCCGCGCAGCAGGTGCCCCACCGGCGCACCGTCGTCGATGAAGCGCAGGCTCTCGTAGGCCTCGTTGGTGCCGGGAACGTAGAGGGCGGCCAGGGCGGCCCCGGTCACGATCTGCACCAGGAACGCCGTCAGTGTCGCGCTGCCGAAGACGTAGAGCCAGGTCGCCTCGGGCGGAACGGGGTGCTTCAGGAGCGGTCCCAGCTGGCCGGCCAGGCCGGTACGGTCCTCGAACCAGCGTCCGATGGCGCGCAAGGAAAACATGCCGTCCTCTCCTGTCCGCCGCCGGCGGCTGCGGCGCACCGGGCCGCCGCGGCCGGAGGGCTTACATGATGGGCAACGGCGCGGTCCTGATCTCGACCTGCCCCTTCTTGACCCGCACCTGGTAGCGGATCAGCGGGTGCGGCGGCGGACCGCCGGCCACCTTGCCGTCCGCATAGTAGACCCCGCCGTGGCAGGGACACATGAACAGCTGCGCGCTCGCCTCCCACCGCACCGGGCAGCCGAGGTGCGTGCAGTCCAGGGCGAAGGCCGTGAACTCGTCCTGGCCGTCCCGCCGCAGCCAGGCGCCGCTCTTGCCGATGGGTCCGGCCCAGGAGCGGGCGTCCGCATCCCGGAAGCTGATCTCCACCGTCTCGCCCACGCTGAACTTGTCCACCGGTCCGACGGCGCGCCACACGTGGCGCGGACGGCGGAAGACCGGAGCCAGGACGAACGTCACCACCGGCGCGGCGACGACCAGGCTCACCAGCCCGCCGAGGCCGACGCACAGGCGGGAAAGAAAACGGCGGCGATCCAGCTCGGCCGCCGAGCCCGGACCCGGATCCGGTTCACCCACTCCGCCCGCTCCGCCGCCAGCCTCCCCCGCGGCCGCCGCGAGGTGCCGGCAGCGGCAGTCCTCATTCGCTCTCGTCATGGCGCACGTCTCCGAGCCAGCCGGCGGCCGCCAGCAGGACGGCCGCCGATCCCACCACGATCAGCCAGACGGAGGTCAGCACGCCCCACAGGCCGAAGCAGATCCCCGCGGCCAGCACCGAGGGCCAGTAGGTCGGCCGGGGCACCACCCCCGGCCGTGGCGGACGCCATTCCACCGGCAACCCTTCGCGCTCCGAACCGTCCGGCGGGGAACCGCTGCGTCCGGTCGTCTGGTCAGCCGTCATCGTCGACTCCTTCGCTCCGCGTTCACGGGGTTCCCTCCCGGCCCGACTCGCGGTACCAGCGCCAGTACGCCGCCAGGAGAGCCCACAGGAAGAAGATCATGCCGACCACCCACATGACCAGCCCGCCCAGCTGCTGATCCGCCGCGGGATCCAGATCCCAGTCCCGGCGCAGGAACGCCAGCACGGTCGAATGGCCGATCGGTCGATCGTACAGGGGATAAAGGCCCGGTGAAGTGAAGGTCAGCACGGCCCCGAGCACCGAATTCGCCGTTCCGGCCAGAAACAGGTAGATCAGGGCCGTCGGGGCCCGCAGCCGATGCTCCGGAAGCGGCGAGAGGATCGGCCACCAGAAGATCGTGGCCGTCACCAGGAAGCTCAGATGCTGGCAGATGTGCACCTTCTCGTGCGCCAGCGCGAGATTGTAGAGCACGGGCAGATGCCAAGCGTAGAGGGTGATCACGGCGATCAACCAGGCCAGCACCGGCCGGCCCAGCACCCGTTCCACCGCCGCGGCGGGCCGCCAGGCCAGCAGCTCTCGGGCCGCGCGTCCAGTCAGTCCCAGCAGCAGCAGCGGCGGTACCGCGACCAGCAGCAGCATGTGCTCGAGCATGTGGGCGCTGAACAGATAATCGTCGCCCAGGACGTCCAGGGGGCCGACCAGCGTCAGCATCAGCACGAGGACGCCGGCCGAGTAAAGCAGCAGCTTCGCCGGCCGCAGCGGCCGTACCAGCGCGATGTAGAGCGCCTCCAGCAGCCCACAGCCGATCGGGATGGACGGAGACCATTCCCAGGACGAGCGCAAGAGCTCTCCGGTCGTCACAGGAACGCCCACAGGTACACGACGGAAAAGATCACGACCCAGACTCCGTCGACGAAGTGCCAGTAGATGGAGACCGCCTCCATCTGACCCGGCCGCGGATCGTCCCGACCGCCGGCCAGGCTCAGGCCGAGCATGATGGCGATCAGGACCAGCCCCCCCAGGACGTGCAGCCCGTGGAAGCCGGTCAGGGTGAAGAAGGTGGTGCCGAACAGGTCCCGGCTGATGGTCACGTCCTTCCTGATCAGCGAGGCGTACTCCAGGCCCTGGCCGGTCAGGAAGGCCGCCCCCAGCAAGAAGCTGCCCGCCAGTCCGCCGACCAGCTGGCGCGGCGCGCCCCGCCGGAAGCCACGGATGGCCAGGGCCATGGTGGCGCTGCTGCTGAACAGGAACACCGAGAAGATGCCGGTCTTGAGCAGGTCCAGGCTGTTGGCCGCCGTCGGACCGTTTCCCTGCTGCCGGTGATAAGTCACGTAGGCCAGCACGAGCAGCAGGAAGAAGACCCCCTCCGACAGGATGAACAGGAGCATGGCCATGCGGGTCTTGTCGCCTCTCACGTCGCCGCCTCCGTCGCTGGCTTCATCGCCGCCCTGCCCTTCCGCGCCCAGTCCGGATCCTCCGGGTGTTCCAGGTCCCACAGCGGCCGCCGGCCGCGCACCGGCGGTACCAGGTCGAAGTTCTCCGGCGGCGGGGGCGAGCTGACGGCCCACTCCAGCGTCCAGCCGCCCCAGGGATTGGCCGTGGCTGCCCGGCCCCGGCGCAGGCTCCAGACCAGGTTGAAGAAGAAGAGCAAGATCGAGCTGACCAGCACGTACGCCCCCAGCGAGGCGATCAGGTTCAGCGTGGCGTAGTACGGCAGCGGCAGGTAGGTGAACACCCGCCGCGGCATCCCCAGCAGCCCCAGAAAGTGCATGCCGAAGAAGGTGGTGTTGAAGCCGACCACCGCCAGCCAGAAGTGGAACTTGCCGATCCGCTCGGAGAGGTGGCGGCCCGTCATCTTGGGGAACCAGTAGTAGAAGGCCGCGAAGATGGAGAAAACGGTCCCGCCGAAGAGCACGTAATGCAGGTGAGCGACCACGAAGTAACTGTCGGTCACCTGCCAGTCGATGGGCACGGCGGCGAAGGCCACCCCGCTCAGCCCCCCGATGGTGAACTGGATCAGGAAGGCCGTGGCGAACAGCATGCTGGTGGTGAAGCGGATCGATCCACCCCACATGGTGGCGATCCAGTTGAAGATCTTCACGCCGGTGGGAACCGCGATGAGCATGCTGGCCCCGGCGAACACGTAGAAGACCGGAAAGCCCAGGCCCGTCGCGAACATGTGGTGGATCCAGACCCCGAAGCTCAGGAAGCCGATCGCCAGGGTGGAGGCGGCCAGGAAGCCGTAGCCGTAGATGATCTTGCGCGAGAAGACCGGAATCACCTCGCTGATGATCCCGAAGCCGGGCAGGATCAGGATGTAGACCTCCGGGTGCCCGAAGATCCAGAAGTAGTTCTGCCAGAGCAGGGCCGAGCCCCCCGCCTGTGGCTCGAAGAAGAGGGCGTTGAGCTGGCGGTCGGCCAGCAGCATGACCAGGGCGGTGTTCAGGGCCGGCAGCGCCAGGACGATCAGGACGCCGTTGATCAGCACCATCCAGACGAACAGCGGCAGGCGCCGGATGCTCATGCCCGGCACCCGCAGCTTCATGATGGTCACGATGAGGTTGAGGCCGGCCAGGACCGTGCCGATGCCATTGGCCAGCAAGGCCAGGGCCCAGTAGTCCATGCCGGTGTTGAACGAGTAGGCCTTCTCGGTCAGCGGCGCGTAGGCGAACCAGCCGGCCGCCGGCGAGCCGCCGGCCAGGAAGCTGAAGTAGAGCATCAGGCCGCTGAAGAAGAACAGCCAGAATCCCAGCGCGTTGAGCCGCGGAAAGGCCATGTCCCGGGCCCCGATCATCAACGGTACCAGGTACATGGACAGGCCGATGAGCAGCGGCATGGCCACCAGGAAGATCATGGTGGTGCCGTGCATGGTGAACAGCTCGTTGTAGGTGTTGGGGGACAGCCAGTGGTTCTCCGGCCTGATCAGCTGGGTCCGCATCAGGAGCGCGAGCAGCGCCCCCGCCAGGAAGAACATCAGGCTGGTTGCGATGTACATCAGCCCGATCTGCTTGTGGTCGACCGAACTGACCCAGCTGAGGATGCCCTTGTACTCCGGGATGCTGAAGACGGTCCGCGCGCGCTCGCGGAGCGCCGTCGCGTCGCTCATTTCAGACCCTCCAGGTAGGCGGCGATCTGGGCCGACTGCTGCCGGCTGAGATCCAGGTCGGGCATGTGGCAGTCCGGCTTGATAGCCTGGGCGTTCTCGACCCAGCGCGTCAGATTCTCCAGGTTGTTGACCAGGATGCCGGCGCCGATGGTCTCGCGGCTGCCCACGTGCGTCAGGTTGGGGCCGATGGTTGCCGTGGAGAAGCCCTCGATGGTGTGGCAGTTCACGCACGTGTGCGAGAGGTAGAGCCCGGCGCCCTCGCCCGCGGCCGCGGTCGTCGGCGGTGCCGGCGGCTGCAGCTGGTGCTGGATCCAGGCCGCGAAGTCGGCGGGACTCTCGGCGATGACCCGGATGCGCATCCAGGCGTGCTCGGGGCCGCAGAACTCGTCGCAGGTCCCGAGGTAGGTGCCCGGCCTGTCGATCTTCGTCCAGAGATGCGTGATGTGGTTGGGGAAGACGTCGATCTTGCGGCCGAGCTGCGGCACCCACCAGTCGTGCACGACGTCCGCCGAGTGAAAGCGCAGCAGCAGGGTCTTGCCCACCGGCAGGTGGAACTCGTTGGCCGTCACCGCACCCGAGGGATGATAGTGCCCCTCCCACCACCACTGATGGGCGATCACCTCGAGGTCGGGCTGGCGATCGTGAACCGGCGGGGAGATGATCCTCATCGCGTGCACCGTCACCCCGAACAGCACCGTGACGATCAGCAAGGGCACCACCGTCCAGATGATCTCCAGACGGGTATCCCCCTCCATCTGGCGCGGCATCCCGTCGCCCTGGCGGTGCCGGAAGCGGACGATGTTGGTGACGACGAAGCCGGTGACCACCAGGAAGATGAACCCGGCGATCCCGAGCATGAACCAGAAGAGGTTCAGGACCTCCTGTGCCTGCGGCGATTCAGGGCTGAGTACGGACGGAAGATTCATGAGCCTCCGATTCCGTCTCGGAGCCGGGGCGGAACCCGACCGGTCTCGGCGCTCCGGTCGCGGCCGCAGCCTGGCGGCCCACTGGTCACCGAATTTTCACATGATAGATACATTCCACACGGCCGCACCCTCAACCCGGTCACGGTCCGGCCGGCGGCGTCCAGAGTCCCATCCTATCCTGTAGTCCGTACAACGGCACGTGAGATTTTCGCCGATTTCAGCGGAGGGACCATGAACGAGGATGCACGCGTCACCAGCCCGATCCACGCCTTTCTGCCCTTCGAGGTCGAGGGCTTCGCCTCGCTGGCCGAGCTGGCCCTGGACCTGCGCTGGTCCTTCGACCATCGCGCCGACGAGATCTGGCGCCGGCTCGACCCCGGACTCTGGGAGCTCACCCACAACCCGTGGGTGGTCCTGCAGACGATCGCCCGCGACAGGCTCGCGGCTGCGCTGGCGGACCGGACGTTCCGGAGCACGGTCGAGGATCTCGCGCGGACCAGGCGACAAAAGGCTGAGGAGCCCTCGTGGTTCCAGCGGAGCCACGCCGCGTCTCCGCTCGGCTGCGTCGCCTACTTCAGCATGGAGTTCATGCTGAGCGAGGCCCTCCCCAACTACTCGGGCGGGCTCGGCAATGTGGCGGGGGACCAGCTCAAGGCCGCCAGCGACCTGGGCGTGCCGGTGATCGGCGTGGGGCTCCTCTACCAGCAGGGTTACTTCCGGCAGATGATCGACCGGGAAGGCGGGCAGCAGGCCCTCTATCCCTACAACGATCCGGGCCAGCTGCCGATCGCGCCGCTGCGCGAGCCGAACGGGGAGTGGCTGCGTCTGGAGGTGGCGCTGCCCGGCTACTCGGTCTGGTTGCGCGCCTGGCAGGTCCAGGTGGGCCGGACCAAGCTGTACCTGCTGGACAGCAACGACGCGGCGAACTTCGCCCCGCACCGCGGGATCACCAGCGAGCTCTACGGCGGGGGCCCCGAACTGCGGCTCAAGCAGGAGCTCGCGCTGGGGATCGGCGGTTGGCGGCTGCTCCGCGCGCTCGGCATCCAGCCGGAGGTCTGTCATCTGAACGAGGGTCACGCAGCCTTCGCCGTGCTCGAGCGCGCGCGGACCTACATGCAGGACAGCGGAGAGTCCTTCGCCACCGCCCTGGCGATCACCCGGGCCGGCAACCACTTCACCACGCACACACCGGTGGCAGCCGGGTTCGACCGCTTTGCGCCGTCCCTGCTGGAGAGGTATCTCGGTGCCTATGCCCGGGAGCAGCTCGGCATCCCGTTCCGGGACCTACTCGCCCTGGGCCAGCAGAATACCAGCGACCCGTCCGGACAATTCAACATGGCCTACCTGGCCGTACGGGGCAGCGGAGCGGTCAACGGGGTGAGCAGCCTGCACGGGAAGGTCAGCCGGCGCATCTTCCTGCCGGCCTTTCCCGGCTGGCCGCCGGCTGAGATTCCCGTGGGGCACGTGACCAACGGGGTCCATATCCCGAGCTGGGAATCCGACGAGTTCGACGCCCTCTGGACCGAAGCCTGCGGCCCTGACCGGTGGGTGGGAACGACCGAGACCCTGGAGGAGAACATCCGGGGCATCTCCAACGCCCGGCTCTGGCAGGCCCGCACGGAGGCCCGCCGCCAGCTGGTCGCGTACACCCGCGAACGCCTGGCCAGCCAGCTGCTGGCCACGGGGGCGCCGCGCGAGGAGTGCGAGTCCGCGCAGACGATCTTCGATCCCGGCGCTCTGACCCTGGGGTTCGCGCGCCGCTTCGCGACCTACAAGCGGCCGAATCTCCTGCTGCGCGACCCGGAGCGGCTGGTGCGGTTGTTGACCGATCCCCGGCGCCCGGTGCAGCTCATCGTCGCCGGCAAGGCCCATCCGGCCGACGTGGAGGGCCAGGCCCTGATCCGCCAGTGGGCGCGCTTCGTGGGGCGTCCCGAGGTACGCGCGCACGCCGTGTTCCTGAGCGACTACGACATGCTCCTGACCGAGAACCTGGTGCACGGTGTCGACGTGTGGATCAACACCCCGCGGCGACCCTGGGAGGCCTGCGGGACGAGCGGCATGAAGGTGCTCGTCAACGGGGGGCTCAACCTCTCGGAGCTGGACGGCTGGTGGGCGGAGGCCTACGCACCCGAGCTGGGTTGGGCCCTGGGGGACGGTCGGGAGCACGGCGACGATCCCGAATGGGACGCGGCCGAGGCCGGAGCGCTCTACGACATCCTGGAAAGGCAAATCGTTCCCGAGTTCTACTCCCGGGACGCGAACGGCATACCCGCCGCCTGGGTTGCGCGCATGCGCGAGAGCATGGCGCGTCTGACACCCGTGTTCTCGTCCAACCGCACGGTACGCGAGTACACCGAGGAGCACTACATTCCGGCGGCCGCGGCTTATCGCGAGCGCACCGACGCGACGGGGGCCCTGGGCAGGCGGATCCTGCAATGGCAGCGGGCTCTGCAGCAGGGATGGCCCGGGCTGCGCTTCGGCGAGGTGCGGGTCGAGACCCGCGAAGGGCGGCACGACTTCGACGTCAAGGTCCATCTCGGCGACCTCGCTCCGGATGCCGTGCGGATCGAGCTCTATGCCGACGGCGTGGCGGGCGGCGACCCGGTGCAGGTCCTGATGGAACGTCTGCGGCCGCTTCCGGAGGACGCCGCCGGATACGAGTACCGGGCGTCCGTTCCCGCCGCCCGTCCGGCGACCGACTTCACGGCGCGCGTGGTCCCGCACTTCCCCGGCGTCGCCGTCCCGCTGGAGACGTCCCACATCCTCTGGCAGCGCTGACCCTCCGCCTTGACCCCGGCCCGGCCGCGCGGCGGGATTCACGCGGTCGGTCCTGGATACGGGGGAGGTCTCATGTTCGTCAAGCGTTTCGCGCTGGTGATGATCCTGCTGCTGTGCAGCTCCTCGGCATCCGCCGAGATCACGCTGAAGAGGAGCTTGTTCTCCGGCTGGAAGTACTCCACCGATGGGCAGACGTTCACCAAGGTCGGCTCCACCGGCTCCCGGCTCTACGACGAGATGGAGGGCCACCAGGAAGCCCAGGCCCGCATGCTGCAGTACAGGAGCGCCAAATCCTGGGCCCTCGTGAGCGGGATACCCGGGGGAATTCTCATTGGCTGGCCACTGGGCGCCTACGCCGGCAGCGGCGGTGAATGGAAGGATTCCTACACCACCATGATCATCGTGGGCGGCTCGCTGGCCGTGGTCTCCATGATCCTGGAAGCCACCGCTACCAGGCACCTGAAGGAAGCCGTCGCCCTGTACAACGGCGACGAGCGGAAGCTCGGGCTCCTGCTGGACTTCAAACCCCTGCCCGCGAGTCGCTCGCCCAGCCCGCTCCTCGGACTGAAGCTCGAGTTCTGACCTCTCGCGCGAAGCAGCGAATGGCGGGATGATCTGCCGGACGCGGGAGCGCGCCCGGCGTCACCCCCGTCCGTCAGTACCGGAGAACGAACCCGAGGCCTGTACCCCCCGCCGGTGTTTGGAAACGGCCTACACCGACGTCGGTGGCGACGCCGACGATGGGCAGGCGGACGGGCTCCCAGATGTCGGTCTGCACGATGGCACCCAGAACGGATCCGAGGAAGAACCCCAGGGCCGCGCCGCTGAGGACGGAGATCCCTATGGCCTCGATGTCGCTGCCCGGCCAGAGGACGGCCTCGCCCTCCGGTTCGATCACCGCGGTTCCGACGATAAGACCGGCGCTCGCTCCCGTGAGCAGTCCCAGCATGGCACCCCGGCCGGGCCGCGACCGCCGCCCCGCGTGAGTTTCCAGTTCGCGCACCTCGGCCCAGGTCAACCGATACGGGGGCGCGTTGCGGTCGTTCTTGACGCGGAAGATCAGGGAATCGGCATCCGCCCGTTCGATGAATCCGACGATCGGCTTCCAGCCGTACGGGGCCGTCGTCAGGCGGGCACGCGTACAGGGCACGAGCGCATCCGTCCCCCGTGCGAAATCGGCGGCCCCAGCCAGAAAGAGAACGAGCAGCAGGACGATGCTCCCGATGTGGTTTCGAGTTCGCATGATCCACCTCCGTTCCCGACCGCCGGCGGGACACCGCGCCCCGTCGAGCCGCGGTCACGAGCGGACCTAACAACCTCCGTACCCGGGTTGCGGCGGGAGCCAACTATTATCGCAATTGCATGGACCCGTTGAAGTTATTCCGTCAGCCGATGAAGCGAGCCGGCCGGGAATCGCTGGCTGCGGACCCTTTGCAGTGCCCGGCTCCTCACGCAGCTGTGAATGGAAGATCACACGTCCACGGCGGCGATGCGGGTCCGGAGATCGTCGATGAGGTCCCGTTTCAGGAATCGCCCAGCCGTCCCCCGGCGTCCAGCAAGCGGTAGAGGGCGGGAAGCAGCAGCAGGACGATGGGCCCCGAGAGGACGAAGCCGCCGATGACCGCGATGGCCAGGGGCTGCATCAGCTGGGAGCCCTGACCGAGGGCCACGGCCAGGGGGGCCAGCGCCAGGGAGGTCGCGAGCACGGTCATGGCCACCGGCCGCAGCCGGCGCCGGGACGCCCCCAGCCAGGCGTCCCGGACGGAGCGGCCCGCGGCCAGCTGTAGCCTGGCCTCGTGGATGACGAAGACAGCGTTCTCGCCCAGGATGCCCACCATCATGATCGCGCCGACGTAGCTGGAGATGTTCAGGGTGGTACCGGTCAGAATCAAGGCCGCCAGGACCCCCGCCAGCATCGCCCCGGCGCAGAGCGTGGTGACCACCGGAGCCCGCCAGTCGCCGAACTCGAACAGGAGGACGACCGCCACGAGCGCCAGGCCGGACAGCAGCACAAAGAAGAGCGAGCGGAAGGACTGCTGTTGCTGCTCGTAGAGTCCGCCGTACTCGATGGACATGTCCGCCGGCAGCGGAAGCCTGGCCGCCAGTTCCCCGCGGATCTGGGCGATGGCGGCCCCCAGGCTCCGGCCCGAGAGCCTGGCCGTGACCCCGATGAACGTGCGCAGGTTCTCGCGGTCGATCTCCGCCTCCGGCGCACCGGTGGAGATGTCGGCCAGCTCGCTCAGCGGGACCAGCGTGGTGGGAGGCTCGTTGGCCCGGAGCAGCAGGTCGCCCAGGGGGCGGTCGCCCCTGGCGAAGACCCGTAGATCGTACATGCGGTCGCCCACCCGGAGCTGGTCCACCACGGTCCCGGTCACGGCCGGTTCCAGCGCCGCGTGGATGTCCCGGGTCGTCAGGCCGTAGCGAGCCGCCGCCTTCGCATCCACCCGGATGTCCAGGCTGGGACCGGCGATGGTGATGCCGTCGAACACGTCCTCGACCCCCGGTACCGCGGCGAGGATCCGGGCCGCCTGGCGGGCCTTGTCCTGCAGCACCTGGGTGCTGGTCCCGAAGATCTTCACGTCGATCGGCTGGGGCGTGCCCCCGGTCAGATCGCCGATGTCGTCCTCCAGGAGCTGGCCGAAGTCGGTGTGAATGGCCGGTTCCACCGCGGCGATCCGGGACCGGAGATCGTCGATGACCTCGTCGATCGGCCGCCGCCTCCCCCGGGGCTTCAACTTGATCACGTAGTCCCCGGAATTGGGCTCGGTGATGAAGAAGCCGAGCTGGGTACCGGTCCGGCGCGAGTAGCTCTGTACGTCGGGCAGGGACTGGATGATCTTCTCCGCCTCCCGGAGCATGCGATCGGTGTCAGTCAGGGAGGTCCCGGGCGGCGTCCAGTAGTCGAGGATGATCGATCCCTCGTCCATGCTGGGCAGGAAATCGGTGCCGATGTGACGGTAGCCGTAGGCGGCGGCCGCGATCAGCCCCAGGATCAGCACGGCCGCCACCAGCGGCCGGCCCAGGAGGAATCCCGCCAGGCCGTCGTAGCAGCGGGACAGGAAATCGCCGACCACGCTCAGCGGGCGCCGCTTGCCGGGTTCCGCCCCGTCGCTCCCGCGTCGGCCCGGGGAGAGCGCGAAACGACCCAGCGCCACCGGCACCCACAGCCAGGCCAGCAGGAAGGACGTGATCAGGGCCATGGCCAGGGTCAGGGCCAGGGGCCGGAAGAACGCCCCGACCACCCCGGTCAGCAGCGCGAAAGGTAGCAGGATGAGGATGGTGGAGAGGCTGGAGCCGATCAGGGCGGGGAAGATCTGCCGCAGGCCGCGCTCGGCCGGGTCCCCACCTTCTGCCGTGCCCTGGTGCTCGATGTTCTCCACCACCACGATGGCGTCGTCGGCGATGAGCCCGATCGCCGCGGCCACGCCAGCCAGGGTCATGAGGTTGATGGTCTGGCCCAGCGCTCCCAGGACCAGCCCCACGATGGCAACGGTGAGGGGGATCGTCACGACCGCGATGAGGGCGAGCCGGACCCGCCACAGGAACACGAACAGCACCAGGGCCGCCAGGCCCACCCCGATGAGGATGGCGTCGCCCGTTCCGTGGACCGATGCCGCCACGAAGCGAGCCTGATCGTAGAAGGTCGTCCACTGCACGTCCGCCGGCAGGAGGGTGGGCTCCTGCCGGAACATCTGCTCGATACCCCGGGCGATCGCCACGGTGTTGGCCGTCGGCTGGCGGATGATGTTCACCAGCACGGCCGGCTGCCCATCGGCGGTGGTGCGGATGTAGGAAACCTCGTCCGCCACCTCCAGCCGGCCCAGCTCGGCCAGGGTGGCCGGCGGTCCTCCCGGCACCGGCACCGAGATGCGGGACAGCGCGTCGAGCCCGTGGACCCGGCCGTCCACCAGGGACAGGTAGAGCTCGTGGTTCTGCTCGATCAGTCCCGCGGAGAGGATGTCGTTGTCCGCGGCGATGGCCGAGATCACGTCCTCGACCGCCAGCCCCCGTCCATGTACCGCAGCCGGATCCAGCCACACTTGAAACTCCCGCCGGCGACCTCCCTGGATCTCGATCCGAGACACTCCTGTGATGCGGATCAGCGCGGGCTTGAGCGTGTACTCCGCCAGCTGCAGCAGATCGGCCTGGGACTGTGTATCCGAGGTCAGCGCGTACCCCTGGATGGGAAACGAGGCCGGGTTCATCCACTCCACGTCGATCCTGGTAGCTGGCGGCAGATCGGGCAGGATGCGCTGGGTCTCGGCCTGGACGCGCTGCAGCGCCACCTTCATGTCCGTGCCCCAGGCGAACTGCGCGCTGAGCTCGGAGGAGCCGCGGGAGGTGGTGGAGCGAACGAGCTGGATCCCCGGCACCCGGTGGACCGCCTCCTCGAGGGGGCGGGTCACCGTCGGCATCATGTGGGCGGCCGGCTCCTCGCCCACGTCCGCGATCACCTTCACGATGGGGAACGTGACCGCCGGGAAGATCGCCGAGGGAAGGCCGCGGACCAGCCAGGCGCCGGCCCCCGCCAGGACCAGGACCAGGGCGAAGAGGGCGGGCCAGCGCCGCCGCACTGCGCCGAGAATGCTCATGACTGGACCCGCACCGCGGCCCCGTCCGGCAGCCCGACCTGCCCGGACACGATGACTTCGTCCCCGGCGGCGATCCCGGGGCCGGAGATCTCGATGCGTCCCCGATCGGTGACGCCGGTCTGAACGATCACCCAGGCGATCTTGCCGTCCCGCACGACGGCCACGCGCGACACGCCGGTGATGTCGTCGGTCAGGACCGCCTCCACCGGCACGGACAGGACCCCGGCGCACTGTCCGACCACGATGCTCGCGGTGCCGAAGAGCCCCACCGAGGGCGTCTTGAGACCCAGGCGGAAATCGATCCGGACCGGGGCGCTGAAGGTGGAGCTGCTGGCGGCGGGAAGGATCCCGTGCACGGTTCCGGCCAGGGTGTCCGGCCTGGCGGCCAGGCGGATCCAGGCCGGCTGACCGGTCCGGATCAGCGCCAGCTCGTTCTGCGGCACCTCGGCCACGAACACCGCCGAGCCCGCAGCGGCGATGCGCAGGATCTCGTCCCCCTCGCTGAGGCGATCGCCGGGGCTGGCGGCATGAGACAGCACGACGCCGGCCGACGGGGCTTCCAGCACACGCTCCACCAGGTTCTTCCGGGCCAGCTGCAGGGCCTCGCGCGCGTCGGCGGAATCGGCGGCCGTCTGCGCCGAGCGCAGCATCGCCTGGGCTCCCTCCAGGGTGGCCTCGCTGCTCCGGGAGATCATGCTGGCCAGGGCCTGGCCGGCCGTGACCCGATCGCCGTCGGTGACATCGAGCCGGGTCAGGGTCCCGGCGAACGGTGCCCGCACGGTCTCCTCCTCGAGCACCTCGGTCCGGCCCGATGCGGTCACCAGGACGCGGAGAGTGTCCCGCAGGACATGACCCACGCGCACTGGGGTCCCGGCCGCTCCGCCGGTATCGGCTGGCGCGGAACCGCCGCCACCGGTGCTGCTGCCGCTTCCGCTTCCGGTGCCTCCTCCGGAGCAGGCGACGAGGGTCAAGGTCGCGGCCAGGACCGCTGCGATCGTCCAGCGCTGCGCGACCATCATGGCGTCCCCCAGCGGATGGCGCGGGCCTCGGCTTCCCGGTAGGCGAAGGCCGCCTGGGCGGCGCTCCGTCCGGCCTGGATCCACTGGTCGAAGGCATCGAGGACATCCAGCGTCGAGGCGTATCCTCCCCGGTACGAGCTCTCGGCGAGCAGGTAGGCCTCTTCGGCCACCGGCACGGCGTGGTCCCATATCTGCACCTGGCGGTAGATGCACTCCAGGTCCGTACGGGCCTGGTTCCAGTCCAGACGGACCTGCCGGCGCGAGACCGTGGTCTCCTGCGCTGCCCTGCGCGCGCTCAGCTCGGCCTGCTGCAGCCGGCTGCGGTAGATCCCGCGGTCCCAGAGCGGCCAGATCAGGCTGAGAACGACTTCGGTCCCGGCGCCTTGCCCCGTGTTTAGAGGAGCGCGGCCCTCGGAGCCGATGACGGGCTCCGTCCCGACGTTGGCGGACAGGTCCAGCTGGGGACGCCGCTCGGCCCGCACCGCGTCGATCCGGGAGGCCTGCTGGCGCTGGGCGAGCCGCGAAGCCCGCAGATCGGGCGTCTCCTCCCAGGGGCGCACCTCGGCCGGTCCCGGCGGCGATGGCGGCGGCAGGGGGGCAAAAACCAAGCTGTCGGCAGGATCGCGTCCCAGCAGCTCGTTCATGCTCAGACGGAAGCCGGCCAGCTGGCGATCGAATTCGTGCAGGTTCGCCGTATCCGTATCCAGACGGACCTGCGTCTTCAGGAGATCAGCGGCCACCGGTTCGCCGGATCCTTTCCTGGCCGCGATGAGATCCTGGTACCGCTCGAGCCGCTCCAGGCCCCGACTGAGCAGATTCCGCTCCTGCTCCAGCTGCACGATCGCTGAGTAGCAGATGCGGACCTCGAGGTCGAGATCCGCCGCCGCAATCCGGTAAAGGGCTCTGCTCAGGTCCCGTCCGGCGCGGGCCGTGTTCACCTCCGCTCGCAGCCGTCCGCCGTCGTAGATCGGAACGTCGAGGATCGCCTGCAGGCGGGCGTCTGCGGAAGCGTACTTGGAAGGGGTCCCCTCGTGGACGTCGCCGTCCAGCCCCAGCCGCGGCCAGAGAGCCCCGCGCGCTTCCCGCAGACCCGCCGCAGCCTCCAGGGTGTCGATCCCCGCGACGGGCAGACTGGCGTTGGCGCGGCGCGCCTCGCGCAGCGCCTCCTCGAGAGTGATGGGGGTCTGGGCCCCGAGCGGGGCCGCGGTCGCCAGCCACCCGAGCACCAGCAGGGCGCCCGTGGCGTCCTTCCGGCGTGGATGCCAAGAGTTGGTCATGACTTCTTGTTCGCTTCGCGCATCACTTGCCTGCGACGCACCGGAACGGGCCCACTGAGAGGTGGACCCGGCGATTGCAGAGGCACAAGATAGACTGAGGAGAGGTAACTCGGCAACAGGCAAAGCCGGTGGCCGCGCCATGGTGGTTGCTCCTATCTTGTCTGTTCTAATGGAACAGGAGCGTCACGGCTGGGAGCGACCGGAGGGCGGACGGCGCATCCTTGTGCGACCGACGGCGGGGGGTGATCGGTGACCCGACGCGGGCTCGCGAGAGCGGCCACCATCGCGCTTCCGGTCTTGCTCCTCGGCGCCATCTTGGCGGCCTGGATCGCGTATCGCGGCCCGAGGCTCGCCCTGACGGTCGCGGCCCTCGCCGGTCCCGTCGGCGACCTGCTGGCCCTGGCCGGCCTCATCGGCCTGGCGATGATGGTCGTCTTGGGCACTCGCACCCCATGGGTGGAACATCACTTCGGGCTCGATCGCCTCTATCGCTTTCATCGGCGCCTGGGTCCGCTCGTGCTGGCCCTGTTCGCGGGTCACGCGCTGCTGCGCACGCTGCACCACTCGCTGAAGCAGGGCAGCGGCTGGAGCTGGTCCTTCCTGTTCTACCTGGGCACGCGCGATCCGGCTCTGCTGCTGGGACATCTGGCCATTGGGGCGCTGCTCGTGGCCGCGATCTTCGCCCTGCTGGGCCGCCATCGCATCCCCTTCCGGACCTGGAAGTCCGCGCATCTGCTCGTCTACCCGGCCGTGATCCTGGGCTTCGTCCACGCCTGGATCAAGGGCTCCGGCGAGTTCGTCGAGGCCCCGAACCTGGCCGTCTTCATCGTCCTGGCCGTCGCGCTGCTGGGGGTGTTCTGTCACCGGCTCGCCTACATGCTGGGCCGGGACCACGGACACACCTGGCAGGTATCCCGCGTGGTGCCGGAGACCCACGACGTGACATCCCTGGTGCTCGAACGCCCTGCGGGGCCGGGACCTTTCGCCGGCCGCCGGGCCGGGCAGTTCGCGGTGATCCGCGTGTGGCGCGAGGGGCGCTGGAGCGAGCCCCATCCGTTCACCATCTCGGCGCCCCCATCCGAACCCGAGCTTCGCTTCACCATCAAGGCCGCGGGGCGCTTCACCTCCGCGGTGCCTTCGCTGGCGGCGGGCACCCCCGTCCTGTGCGAGGGCCCGTACGGCGTCTTCACCGCCGACCTCAGCCGGGAGAGAGAGCTGGTGATGATCAGCGGAGGCGTGGGCATCACCCCGTTCCTCAGCTTGATCCGCCACGCCGCCCAGGCCGCGCCTGGAATTCGCATCACGCTGATCTGCGCCAACCGGACCGCGGACGACATCATCGCCCGGGACGAGCTGAGCGCCGCGTCACAGCGCGTGCCGCTGCGGGTGGTGCACGTCCTCAGCCAGGCGCCGCCAGATTCTCTGCCTCCAGACGACGCGGGTGTGAGCTTCGAGAGGGGACACGTCGGCGCGGAGCTGCTGGCCAGGCACGTGCCGCCCGGGCGGCCGGCCTTCTACCTGTGCGGCCCGCCGTCCATGCAGGAGGCGGTACTGCGCGCCCTGCGGGAGTCCCATGGCGTGCCGCGGCACCGCGTCCGGCGGGAGCTGTTCTTCTACTGAGCAGCGAGCGGTGGCGCCCCTGTCCCCAGCCGGATCCGGTGGAACCGGACGCCGGTATCCGCTAGAATTGAAAGCGCTATTCAAGACCATGGCCATGAGCCGGATGGCCGCGATCCCCCGGCCCGGTCCCATGCGATGCCAGATGGGAGGATTCATCATGAAACGCCAGGATATCACCCGGAGACACCCCTGGCCGGCGGCCGCCTGGGCGGCGCTCGCGCTCGTGCTCGCCATGGGGCCGGTTTCGCCGGCCAGCGCCGACCCCTATCGCCACACCATCTTCATCGACGGCATGAACGACTTCAACGCGGGAGAGATCTTCCAGACCACCAGCACCGGATACACGTCCTACGTCACCTGGGACGACGATCACTTGTTCCTGGGCTACGAGGGGCCGGATGTCGGCTCCAGCCAGGGCCGCTGGCTGCTGCTGTATCTCCGCGGGACGGACGGGACGACCACCGGCGTGCCGTACAACACGCAGCAGCCCGCGCTGCCTTTCGCCGCCAAGTACCACCTGGCCTGGAAGTGCGACGGTTCCTACCGGATCTTCAAGGAATACTCCGGCACGTGGCAGGACGTAACCGATCCCTCGTTCGTGGCGTGGTCGCCCGGTTTCGTCGAGCTGTCCCTGCCCTGGAGCGCGCTGGGCGGACTGGCTGGGGTCGCCCTGGTCGCCTGCTTCATCAACGAGACCGCCGGCGTCGAGTGGACCTACGCCGGCTCGCCCTGGGACTGTTTCTTCGACAGCTACGACCCGGACTACGCGACCTGCCATGAATTCGATCTCGGCTCGTCGTCCTCGCCCAACGGACAATACACGACCGCCGGGGTGAGTGTGGATGCGGAACCGGACAGCCTGAACGCGCCCTGGCTGCTGACCGGGCCCGGTGCATTCTCGCTGGCCAGCGCCGGCGACACCACCCTCGTCGATCTGGAGCCCGGCGAGTACTCGATCGTCTGGGGGGACGTCTTCGGCTGGGTCACGCCGCCGCCGGAAACCCGCTCGGTGGTTGCGGGCAGCGTGACCGAATTCAGCGGGATCTATGCGCTGTTCGAGGGAGCGATCATCACGGGGATCGAGGACGTCGCCAACGACCAGGGGCGTCAGGTCCGGATCCGCTGGCGGCGGTGCGTGCACGACGATCCCGGCGAGCCGATCGTCGTCACCGGTTACGAGATCTCCCGCCGCCAGGACGCCGCCAAGCTCGACGGCTGGGACTACGTGGTCACCGTCCCGGCCCACGGGGACGAGTTCTACCAGCACGTCGTGCCGACGCTCTGCGATTCGACGGTCGCCGACGGCATGTGCTGGTCCGTGTTCTTCATCCGCGCCACCACCCCCGACCCGTACGTCTTCTTCGACTCGGCCCCGGACAGCGGCTACTCGCTCGACAACCTCGCGCCCGCGGTTCCCGGGGAGCTGCACTTCGCCGCGACGAACGTGCTGGCCTGGGCCGATCCCGTCGACGCGGACTTCCACCACTTCTCCATCTACGGATCCGCGCTGGACCATCTCGACGAGACGGCCGTGCTCATCGCCCAGACCACGGGCGCGAGCCTGGACGTCTCGCACGCCGCCCACGCTTTCTACCTGGTGACCGCGACCGACTTCGCCGGCAACGAGGGCGCGGAGGCCGCCCTCGCGAGCGGACTCTCGGCGTCCGGAACGCTGGCGACGCGGTACGCGCTGCATGCCTGTTGTCCCAATCCCTTCAATCCGCGGACGGCCATCCGCTTCGACCTGCCGGAACCGGCGCGGGTCGACCTGGAGATCTTCGACGTGGCGGGGCGGGTGGTGCGCCGGCTGCTGCGGGACGACAGCCGGCCGTCCGGCGGTCACACGGCCGTTTGGAACGGTCGCGACGACGCGGGACGACAGGTTGCGGCCGGCGTGTACTTCTGCCGGCTCCGGGCTGGCGCCTTCCGCCAAACGCGGTCCATGACGCTGCTCAAGTAGATCAAGGGCGGCACGGGGTCGGTCGGAGGTGATGGGACCGCCGCGACGCGGTTCCGGCCGGAGGGCCGGGATCCGCTCAGCGGCTCAGCTCCAGCATGCGCTCGATGGGTGCGAGCGCCCGGCGGCGCAGCCCTTCCTCCACGGTGATCTCCGGCATCCGGTCCCGCATGCAGAGGTAGAGCTTCTCCAGCGTGTTCAGCTTCATGTAAGGGCACTCGTTGCAGTTGCAGCCCTCGGCCTGGCCCGGGGCCGGAATCAGCTCCTTCTCCGGGTTCTCCTTGCGCATCTGGTGCAGGATGCCCGGCTCGGTGACCACGATGATCTGCCGGGCGGGGGTCCGGCGGGCGAACGCGAGGATGCCGGAGGTCGAGCCCACGAAGTCGGCGTGCTGCAGGACGCCGGCCGTGCACTCCGGGTGCGCCGCCACCACGGCGGCGGGGTGGCTGATCCTGAGCTCCACCAGCTTCTTCTCGCTGAAGACCTCGTGGACCTCGCAGGAACCGGGCCAGAGGACCAGCTCCCGCCCCAGCTGCTGGGCCACGTAGCTGCCCAGGTAGCGGTCGGGGGCGAAGACGACCGGCTGCTCCGGAGGGAACGAGGCCACGATCTTCACGGCGTTGGCGGAGGTGCAGATGACGTCGCTCAGGGCCTTGGTGTGCGCGGAGCAGTTGATGTAGCTGACCACCTTGTGGCCGGGATGCCGGGCCAGGAAGGCGGCGAACTCGTCGGGGGGGCAGCCGTCGGCCAGGCTGCAGCCGGCGGCCAGGTCCGGCAGCAGGACCAGCTTCTCGGGATTCAGGATCTTGGCGGTCTCGGCCATGAAGTGCACCCCGGCGAAGACGATCGCCTCCGCATCGGTGGCGGCGGCGCGCCGGCTCAGTCCCAGGCTGTCCCCGACGAAGTCGGCGATGTCCTGGATGTCGGGCTCCTGGTAGTAGTGCGCCAGGATGACCGCGTGCATCTCCTTGCGCAGGCGGTCGATCTCCGCGAAGAGATCCAGTTTGGGGTCGAGGTCCCGGCTATCGATGTCGGACATGGTCGAGCGGGGTCTCCTTTCCGTTCCACGGATGGGCCCCCAATGTCGTCATGCGGCGGCCCTGCGGCAAGCCTGGGTCGCTGCTGCCGCGCCGCGGCCGGGGAGCCGCCAAGCGATGGCCCGGAGCGTTCCGGCCGGGAGTGCGTCCCCGGAAAGGGAGACTCGATATGGACTTTTGGCGCCCGAAAGCTTAAATTCCATGAAGGTTCACCAGCAGCCCGGGCAGCCGCATCCATCGCTGCGGACCGTGGCTGGCTGTTTCCCGTGGTACACGCCCCACCACTGTAACGTGAGGACCGAAACAAGATGAAGAACGGAGAGTTGACCGCGGCCGGGCGCCAGGCCTCCGGTTCCCGCTGCATGTGGATCTCCTTGCCCTGGCTCCTGCTCCTGGCGGCCCTGCTCGGCCTGCAGATCGGTTGCAGCTCCAAGACCGGGCCCACGTACCCACAGCGCCCGGAACCCGAACCCGAGATCTGGTACTACTCGGTGTGGGGCAGCGGGCCCAACGACGTTTACGTGGTGGGGCAGCCGGGCCTGATCCTGCACTACGACGGCAGCAGCTGGACGCTAGAGCCCAGCCACACCCAGCAGCCCCTGATCGCCGTCTGGGGCGCGAGCGCCAACGAGGTCTACGCCGTCGGGCACCGGGGAACGATCCTGCGCCGCAGCAACGGGACCTGGGCCGCCATGAACAGCGGAACCACGCAGAACCTCTACGGGGTGGGGCGTTTCCAGGACGGGGCGATCTATGTCGCCGGCGGGCGGGCCACGGTGCGCAAGCTCAGCGGGAACGGCTGGGTCGACACACCGAACATCGTCCTTCGTTACAACCCCGCCGGCACGGCCGTCACCGACACCATCGACCGCCACGAGGACATCACCGAGGACTCGCAAGCCCTGCGGGTGGTAACCTGGTACGGAATCGGCGGTTTCAACGGCGCCGTGCTCATGAGCAACGACGCACCGAACACCTGGCGGCTGAAGCTCGTGGCGGACGAGGAGCTGATCACCGCCGGCTGGAGCAATCCCGATTCGATCGAGGGCAACTTCCTGGCGACCGAGAAGGGCCGGCTCTACCAGCTGCGTCTGACTCTGGGCCAGTTCTCCTGGGGCGAGCTGCCGAGCCCCACCTCCTCCACGATCTACGGCATGTGGTCGCCGGACAGGGAGGATTTCTACTTCGCCACGCAGGATGGCGACGTGATCCAGCAAAACGTGATCACCCGGCAGCCCGAGACCTTGTACGACGGCCCGTTCATGCTCTACGGGATCTGGGGCTCGAGCGCGAACGACATCTACGCCGTGGGCATCAGGGAGACCATCCTGCACAGCGACGGCAGCGGCACCTGGAGCCCGGTCAGCGTGCCGTTGCCGCAAGCGGTGCGCGAGCAGGCCCTGGAGATCGCCCGCGCCCGACAGGAGCCCTGAACGACTGATGACATCCCCCATCGCCCGGACGCACTCCGGCGTCCGGGTTCGAATCTGCGACCCATCTGGTCTGGAGGTCTTGCATGATGTGCTGCGCTCGTCGCTCTCTGTCCGCGCCGGCTGTGCTGACGCTCGGCCTGATCCTGCTGGCGTGCTCCTCGCCGATCCTGGCCGCGGACTACGTCCCCGATCCCACGACGCCACGCTCCGAGGTTCCGGACCAGTTCAAATGGCGCACCGACCAGATCTTCCCGGACCCGCAGGCCTGGGCGGACGAGCTGGCGGCCTTCGACCAGGACATCGCCAAGTTCGCCGAGTACGAGGGACACCTCGGGGATGACGCCGAGACCCTCTACGAGTTCCTCCAGTTCTCCGAGGACATGGACCTGCGCGCCTCCCGGCTCTACCTCTACGCCAACCTGAACTTCGACGTGGATCAGAGTAACAGCGAGTCCCAGGCCCGTCTGGGGCGCGTGCGCGCCCTCTTCCCCAAGTACGGCCGCGCCGTGGCCTTCGCGCAGCCCGAGCTGCTGGCCCTGGATCCGGCCAAGGTGGAGGGCTTCCTCGATTCCAACGAGAACCTCGCGACCTACCGCTTCTTCTACGAGGAGCTGCTGCGCCAGAAGAAGTACACCCTCTCCCAGGGGGAGGAGCAGCTGCTAGCGCTGACCGGCAACGTCCGGGCCGTGCCCAGCAACGCCCACCAGTCGCTGCTCAACGTGGACATCGAGTTTCCCGAGATCGTGAACGAGGAGGGCGAAACCGTCCGGTTGACGCTGAACGGCTTCCCCAAGTACCGCTCCAGCACGGTGTACGAGGTGCGCGAGCAGGCGGCCACGGCCTTCTTCGCCACCCTGCGCCAGTTCGAGAACACCTTCGCCACCCTGCTCGACGGCGTGGTCAAGTCCCACATCCTGAACGTCGAGGCCCGGGGCTACGACAACTGCCTGCAGGCGGCGCTCTACCCGCAGCACATCTCCCCCGCCGCCTACCACATGCTCATCGATACCATCGACGAGCACCTGGACAGCACGCTGCACAAGTACGTCGCGCTGCGGCGCAAGGTGCTGGGCCTGGATGGACCGCTGACGTTCGCCAATCTCTACAATCCCATGATCACGGACGTCGAGCAGAACTACACCTACGACCAGGGCCGCAAGCTCATCCACCAGGCTCTGGCGCCCATGGGCAAGGAGTACGTGGCCCTGCTGGACGACGGCATGGCCCCGGCCTCCGGCTGGACCGACATCTACCCCAACGTGGACAAGGACAGCGGCGCCTACAGCAACGGCAGCCTGGCGCGTGACCTCCACCCCTTCGTGAAGCAGAACTTCGACGACACGCTGGACGCGGTCTTCACGACGGCTCACGAGTTCGGACACGCCCTGCACTCGGTCTACAGCCGCCGCAACCAGCCGCCGGTCTACGCCGACTACACGACGTTCCTGGCCGAGATCGCTTCCACCTGCAACGAGGCCCTGCTGACCGATTACCTGCTGGAGCGCGCCAAGACTCCCGCCGAGACGCTCAACCTGCTGAACCAGCGGCTGGAGAGCATCCGCCTGACGATCTTCCGCCAGACCCTGTTCGCCGAGTTCGAGCTGCGCGCGCACGAGTACGCCGAGCAGGGCAACGCCCTGACCGCCGACTACCTCAACGGCCTGTACAGGGAGCTGATCCAGAAGTACTACGGGCCGGAGTTTGCGATGGAGCCCAACGACGAGTGCGAGTGGATGTTCATCCCGCACTTCTACTACAACTTCTACGTCTTCACCTACGCGACGGGCCTGACCAGCGGCCTCTCCATGGCGACGCAGATCGAGCAGAAGGGCGAGAAGGCGGCCCGCCGCTACATCGACAACATGCTCAAGGCCGGATCCTCCGCGCCGCCGCTGGAGATCCTGAAGAACGCGGGCGTGGACCTGGAGACGCCGGCCCCCATCCTCGACATGCTGAACCTGTTCGAGCAAACCATCAATCAGTTCGACAAGATCTGGACCGAGAGCTACAACCGGGGCTAGGCCCCGGGACGAGATTTCCCGGCCCGCTGCCGGCCGGCATGACGCAGCGGGACGGCGCCACGGCGCCGTCCCGCTGCGTGTTCATCCCGCCGCATCGGGCTTAGGCCGGTTTATTCATGAATGATCTACTGCGGATGGTTTGCGGCGCGGCCCCTGCGGCGGTCCAGGTGCCGGGTCACCGCGATGTAGACCAGCATCAACAGGAATGAGACGAGGCCCACTCCGGCAAACGCGTACCACAGGTAATAGGCGTGGGCGTAGGCCGCCGGCACGGGCGCCTGACCGGCGAGGTAGAGCTCGTGCTGGCGCTGCACCGCCGCCGGCAAGGTGCTCGGTTCGGGACAGAAGCTCTTCAGCAGGTAGCCGGCGAAGATGAAGCCGAAGAGCCAGGCGAAGAAGGTGTTCATGTGCGCGAAGCCCAGGATGACGCCCTCCTTGCCCGGGGGGGCCTGCTGCGAGGCGTATTCCAGGTACTTGGGGCTGAGAAAGCACTCGGCCAACCCCTGGATCGCGATGCCCAGGACCATCATGGCGGTGAGAGGACGGACCGCCACGCCGAGGACCTGCAGATCGCCATGAAACAGGTGCGACGAGGCCATGCTGAGCGAGGAAAGGGGGATCAAGGTCATGGCCACCAGGATCGAGTACTCCGGCCGCCACTTGCGCACGAGCTGGGTGATCGCGACCACCAGCAGCACGACCACGAGCGGATTGATGTTGGCGTACCACTCGGGCTTGGAGCTCTCGCCCGCCATGCGCAGCACGTAGTCCGGCATGGAAGCGTAGAGTTGACCCTGGATGGCCCAGAAGCCCGCCGTGATGAGGATCAGGGCGAAGAAGCGCAGATTGCTCATGGCCATCCGCATGCCCTGCAGGGTTTCCCGCATGCTGCGCGGCTGGCTCTCGCCGTCCGCGGGGGGCCGGTAGAACAGAATCACCAGGAGCAGCGCCACGCAGGCGGCACCGGCCGAGAAGAACGGCACCGTCTCGACTCCCAGCTGGATGCGGATGGGCGCCACGATCGTCTTGCCCGTGAAGGAGCCGATGTTCACCACCATGTAGAAGATGCTGAAGGCCCGGGCCCGGTTCTCGGCCTTGGACACCTTCGAGGCGGTGCCCGTGATGACCGGCTTGACGAAGGCGCCTCCCACGATGATCAGGGCCAGACCTCCGATCACCGGCCCGAGGGTGTGGAACACGCCCAGGGAGCCGTAGCCCAGGGTGAGCAGGACGAAGGCCAGCATGAGGGCGTTGCGAAAGCCCATGCGGTCGGCGGCGGCTCCGGTGAAGAACGAGACGAAGTAGACGAGGGCCGAGAAGAAACCGGCGAGGAAGCCGGCCTGGACATCGTCCAGTCCGACGACCCGGATCAGATAGGTGCGCAGGGCGATGAAGGTGCCGTAATAGGCGGCCCGCTCGCAAAGCTCCGCCGCGTTGGCGAACCAGAAGACGCGTGGGAAGCGCCAGGTGGTCGTCGTGTTCATGCATCCTCCGGAAAGCCGCGGGAATGCGCTCGGCCCGTCCCGGCAGACACCCGCCCGCAGAGTGAGGCCCCACGCCGTGCGTGGGGCCGGAAGGTGGTAGGCCGCCCAGGACTCGAACCTGGCACCACTTGCTTAAAAGGCAAGTGCTCTTCCTGATGAGCTAGCGGCCCACGCTGAACAGCCGCGCAGCGCCGGCCGGCGCGGCCTGCGCCATCATAGGCGAAGGATCCAGGCCTGTCAAAGGCCCGCCCGATCCGTGAATCCATTCCCTCAGGTGGTGACGCCCGTGGGCGTCCAGATCATGGCCTCGCGCGAACGCCCCACGGAGACCCCCAGGATCAAGGCGCCGAGCGATTCCTCCAGGAACTCGAGGTAGCTCCGGGCCGCCGCCGGCAGATCCTTGAGCCGGCGCACCTCGCCGGTGGGTTTCTCCCAGCCGGTGAACTCCCGGTACACGGGCCGGCAGCGAGGCAGCAGCTCGCTCCGCATCTGGAAGGTCTCGAAGCGCATCCCCTCCACGTCGTAGGCCAGGCCGACCTTGATGGCGGCGGAGCGGTCCAGCACGTCCAGCTTGGTGATGTAGACGCCGGTCATGCCGTTCAGGTCGACGGCATAGCGGCCCGCCACGGCGTCGAACCAACCGCACCGCCGGGCGCGGCCCGTGGTCGCGCCGTACTCCCCCCCCAGCTGGCGCAGGGATTCCGCTTCCTCGGCCAGCAGCTCCGTGGGAAAGGGGCCGTTGCCGACGCGCGTGCAATAGGCCTTGAAGACTCCCTGGATCTCACCCAGGCAGCGCGGCGGCAGGCCGGTGCCGATCAAGGCTCCGCCGCTGCAGCAGCTGCTGGAGGTCACGTAAGGATAGGTGCCGTGATCGATGTCCAGGAGCGTGCCCTGGGCCCCCTCGAAGAGAGCGGACTCGGTGCCGAGCCGTATTCCCTGAAGCTTTTCGTGGCCGTTCACGATCATCGGCGACAGGCTCTGGGCGAGGACCACCAGCTCCTCGGCGAGCACCGAGGCCGGCAGCGGATCCGCCGCGTAATGCTCCGAGAGCAACTCGTTGGCGGTCAGAAGCTTCTCGATGGCCTTCCGTTCCAGGTTCTCCTTGGGGGACAGCAGGTCCCCCATGCGCAGGCCACTGCGCTGGATCTTGTCCATGTAGGCCGGTCCGATGCCGCGCCCGGTGGTTCCGATGCTCTTGCGCTTGAGCTTGGCCTCCTTCAGGTCGTCCAGGCGCCTGTGGTACGGCATGAGCAGGTGGGCGGAGGAGGAGATGAAGATCCGATCCCGCACGCGCAGTCCCAGCTCCTCCAGGGCCACGATCTCGTCGCGCAGGCTCCACGGATCGATGACCATGCCGCTACCCAGGTAGCAGCGTACCTTCTCGTGAAAGATGCCGGAAGGGATCAGGTGCAGCACCTGCTTCTGCTCGCCGAACATTATGGTGTGTCCGGCGTTGGCTCCGCCCTGAAAGCGCAGGACCCAGTCGAAGCCCTCGCTCAGGGTGTCGACGACCTTGCCCTTGCCCTCGTCACCCCACTGGCCTCCGATGATCACGCGATTCTCCACGCGTTCCTCCCTGCTGGCCACCGACCGGCCGCTGACGTCACCGCTGCCATCCCGCAAAAAAAAGCCTCGTCCACGGACGTACGATCCAGTCGAGGGATCCGGCGAATCAGTGTCTACCGTTGAAAGAGAACCTTGAGCGCGCCCCAGGTGGAGGGGTCGATGAGCGGGCCTCCGCCGCAGTCGTCGACCTCGCCGGGGTTTCCGGTTTCCTCCGTCACGTTCTCGTCGCGCTGGCCATCTCCGTCGGCGTCGCCCAGCTCGACACCGTTCGTGCAGCCGTCTCCGTCCGAGTTCATGGCGGCCAGCTCCGCGTCCCAGACGCGGCCGTGGTCCAGAAAATCCGCACCGAACACGTTGAGGGCCGTATTGCCCGGCGTGGGATCGGCGGACTGGTGGCAGTTCCGGCAGCCGAAGCGCGAGGAGACCGGAAGCTTGGCCATGTCCCCCTGGGTGGCGCGCCCGCCGGGGACAGACCCCAGCATGGCGGCGAGGACCAGCCCAGCCGCCAGCGGGACCAGGGGATGCCGCCTCAGCTTGCCCATGTTCCCTCGGCCTGGATCGCAGATCACAGCGTCGCACCGCACCAACCGCACCGGCCCTGCCAAACTTGCCATAGCCGCCGGGCCATCGCAAGGCCCGACTCGGGACGAGCGCGAACGTACAGGCGGGACGCCTCGGCAGCGAGGTCACTTAATGATCTGCATTATATGCCAAAACTTTAGGTCTCGTCAAACAGGACCGCTCGCCCCACCCTGGTGGCTTCGCCTTTCAGACGTCATCCCGTTCCGCCGCCTCGAGCACGGCCTCCACCCAGGCCAGCATCTCCTTGCGCCCCAACCCCATGCGGGCCGAGGTCGGAAAGAACGGGGTTTCCGGCGGCAGGCCCAGCTCCTGGATGATCTCCCGGTAGCGGCGGGGGAGGCGGCTGGCCGACTCGCGGTCGATCTTGGTGGCCGCGACGGCCAGCGGCAGGCGGGCCTGCAGCAGCAGCCGCACCGCCTGCACGTCGTCCGGCGTCGGGAGGCGCCGGACATCCAGCAGGTGAAAGACGGCCAGGGGCCGGTCGCCGGCCTCCAGGTAGGCACGGATCAGGCGCGACCAGGCCTCGCGCCGCCGCTTGCTCACGCGGGCGAAGCCGTAGCCCGGCAGGTCCACCAGGTAGTAGCGGTCCTGCACCAGGTAGTAGTTGAGGAGGCGGGTCCGGCCGGGCTGCCGGCTGGTCTGGGCCAGCCGCTTGCGACCGAGGAAGTGATTGATGAGGGAGGACTTGCCGCAGTTGCTGCGCCCCATGAAGGCGAACTCCGGCAGGATCCTGGCGGGTCGGTCCGCCAGGGCGGCGGCGCTGGTGATGAACTCGACTCTCAAGGCGGCCAACTCACTGCAGAGCCTTAGCGAGCACCTCGTCCATGCTCTCCACCAGATGAACCTTCAGCTTCCTGCGGATGACGGACGACAGCTCACGGTACTCCTTCTCGTTGTCCTTGGGGATGATCAGGTGGCGCGCCCCCACGCGTACGGCCGCCACGGCCTTCTCCGGCAGGCCGCCGATGGGCAGGACCTTGCCCCGCAGGGTGACCTCCCCCGTCATGGCCACGTCCTTGCGCACCGGATGTTGCTGGAAGAGGGATACCAGGGCGGTGGCGATGGCGATGCCGGCGCTGGGGCCGTCCTTGGGGATGGCTCCTTCCGGGATGTGGATGTGCACGTGGTTGTCCTCGAAGAAGTCGGGCGCCAGGCTGCGGCAGTGGCTGCGCGCGAAGCTGAGGGCCGCTTCCGCCGACTCCCGCATCACCTCCTTCAGGTTGCCCGTGATGCGCAGCTTGCCCTTGCCGGGTACCGCCGAGACCTCGACCTCGAGGATCTCGCCGCCGGCGTTGGTCCAGGCCAGCCCGACCACCACGCCCACCTCCGGCTCCCGGTCCACGACCTGGTGGCGGAAGCGCGGAATGCCGAGGTAACGCGACAGGCTGTGCGTGCTGATCGGCCCCGGGTACCGGTCCGTCTCGGACTTGATCTTGGCCACCTTGCGGCAGATGGCCGCGATCTCCCGTTCCAGGTTGCGCACGCCCGCCTCGCGCGTGTAGCCGTCGATGATGGCCAGCAGGGCCGTGCGGCGGAATCCCCCTTTCCAGCCCGCCACGCCGTTGCGCGCCATCTGCCGGGGCACCAGGAACTGCTCGGCGATCGCCAGCTTCTCGTGCTCCAGGTAGCCCGGCAACCGGATGATCTCCATGCGATCCTCCAGCGCCGGCGGGATGGACTGCAGCGAGTTGGCGGTGGTGATGAACATGACGCTGCTCAGATCGAAGTCGACCTCGAGGTAGTGGTCGCTGAAGTGGGCGTTCTGCTCGGGGTCGAGGACCTCGAGCAGGGCGGCGGCGGGATCGCCGCGGAAATCGGAGCCCATCTTGTCGACCTCGTCCAGGAGGAAGACCGGGTTGCGGGTGCCGGCCCGGCGCAGCGATTCGATGATCCGCCCGGGCTTGCTGCCGATATAGGTGCGGCGATGGCCGCGGATCTCGGCCTCGTCGCGCACCCCGCCCAGGGAGATGCGCACGAACTTGCGGCCCAGGCTCTCGGCGATGGAGCGGCCGAGGCTGGTCTTGCCCACACCGGGCGGGCCCACCAGGCAGAGGATGGAGCCCTGCTGTTTGCGCGTCAGCTTGTACACGGAGAGGAACTCGACGATGCGTTCCTTGACCTTCTCCAGTCCGTAGTGGTCGGCATCCAGCTTGGCCCGCACCTTGAGCGTGTCCAGACGGTCCCGCGTGCGTTTCTTCCAAGGCAGGGCGAGCAGCGTGTCCAGGTAGTTGCGAACGACCGTGGCCTCCGGCGACATGGCGGGCATGCGGGCCAGGCGGGCGATCTCGCGCTGGGCCACCTCCCGGGCCTCCTCGGTCAGGTCGCTGTCGGCCAGACGGGTCTCGTATTCCTCGACCTCGGTGTCCTCGTCGGCGGGGTATCCCAGTTCCTTGCGGATGGCCCGTAGCTGCTCGTTGAGGTAGAACTCTCGCTGGTTCTTCTGGACCTGGCTCTGGACCTCCGAGTCGATGCGCTGCTCGATCTGCAGGATCTCCAGCTCGCTGGCCAGCACCTGGTTGATCCGCCGCATGCGGGCCGACAGGCTGACCTCCTCCAGCAGCTCCTGCTTGAGGGGCACGCGCCCCAGGATGTAGGCGCTGATGGAATCGGTCATGCGGTCGATCTCGTCCAGGTTCAGGACCGCAAGCAGCACCTCGTCCGGCAGGCGCTTGTTGAGACGCACGTACTCCTTGAAGCGGTCCTTGATGGAGCGGCTGAGCGCCTCGACCTCCTGCCCGCTCGCGGCCTCGTCGGGCAGCGGGTCCACGTCCACGGTCATGTAGCCGTCCTCGGACCGGAAGCGATTCACCAGCACGCGGGCCATGCCCTCGACGAGGATCTTCAGCGTCTCGTCCGGGGTCCGGATGATCTGCAGGATCTTGATGATGGTGCCGACCTGGTACATGTCCTCGGGGCCGGGCTCCTCCATGTCGGATTCCCGCTGGGCGAGCACGCAGATGAAGCGATCCCGCTCCATTCCCGCCTCCACGGCGGCGATGGATCCGGTCCGCCCCACCAGCAGCGGCGTCACCATGTAGGGGAAGACGACGACGTCCCGCAGCGGGAGCAGCGGGAGACGGCGCGGCAGCAGGATCTGCTCGCCGTCTCTGGTGATGACGATCTTGTTCACGGACATGTCACCTCGGGGTTCGCTCCGGGACGGCGAGCGCAGGCCCACCGGCGAACCAACGGCGCGGACGTGCTGCCGTCACGGTCGTCGAACTCAGGCTTCCTTGATCTCGATGGAGGAGTCGCCGCCGATCACCTCGGGCTCGACCTGCTTCTCGATGGTCTCCCGGGTGATGACGACCTGGCGCACGTCTTCCAGGGAAGGGATCTCGAACATGACGTTGCGCATGGCCGCCTCCAGAATGGAGCGCAGCCCGCGCGCGCCGGTCTTTCGCTTGATGGCCATGTCGGCCACCGCTTCCAGGGCGCCCGGCTCGAAGATCAGCTCGACCCCCTCCATCTCCATGAGCTTGGCGTACTGCTTGGTGAGGGCGTTGCGCGGTTCCGAGAGGATGCGGATCATGGCCTCTTCGTCGAGGTCCAGCAGGCTGGTGACCACCGGCAGGCGGCCGACCAGCTCCGGGATCATCCCGAACTTCATCAGGTCCTGGGGCTCGGTCAGGGCCAGGATGTCGCCCCGCTGCAGGAGGGTGTCCCGCTCCTTCTCGCGGCCGAAGCCGAGGACGTTCTTGCCGGTGCGGCGCTCGATGATCTTGTCCAGCCCCTGGAAGGCGCCGCCGCAGACGAAGAGGATGTTGCGGGTGTTGACCTCGAGGTACTTCTGCTGGGGATGCTTGCGCCCCCCTTGCGGCGGTACGTTGGCCACGGTGCCCTCGAGGATCTTGAGCAGGGCCTGCTGCACACCCTCGCCCGAGACGTCGCGCGTGATGGAGGGGTTGCCGCTCTTGCGCCCGATCTTGTCGATCTCGTCGATGTAGACGATGCCCTGCTCCGCGGCCGGGATGTTGTAGTCGGCCGCCTGGAGCAGGCGCACCAGGATGTTCTCCACGTCCTCGCCGACGTAGCCGGCCTCGGTGAGCGCGGTGGCGTCGGCGATGGCGAAGGGCACGTTCAGGAAGCGCGCCAGCGTCTGGGCCAGCAGGGTCTTGCCGGTCCCGGTGGAGCCGATGAGCAGGATGTTGCTCTTGTCGATCTCCACCCCCTCGCTGCTCTTCTTCTGGTGGATACGCTTGTAGTGGTTGTAGACGGCCACCGACAGGCTGATCTTGGCATCGTCCTGGCCGATGACGTACTGGTCCAGGTAGTCCCTGATTTCCTTGGGCTTGGGGAACTTGGGCGGGCTGAGACTCGCCTCGTCCAGCAGCTCCCCCTCCAGGATGTCGTTGCAGAGCTTGATGCATTCGCTGCAGATGTAGACGTTGGAGGGCCCGGCCACCAGCTTGGCCACCTCGTCCTGCCCTCGTGCGCAGAACGAGCACTTGATCATCTGGGGGCTGCCGCTCTGGCGCCGCTTCATGATCTCTCCCTGGATGCGCCCGCGCTGCCGCGGGATCGCCGTCCCCTCTACCCGTCCTTGTCGGGCTTGTCCTTGTCGGGCTTGAGATTCGGCTCTATCTCGGTGCGGCTCTCGATCACCTTGTCGACGATGCCGTACTTCTGCGCCTCCTCGGCCGACATGAAGTAGTCCCGGTCGCTGTCCCTGGCGATGCGCTCGACGCTCTGCCCCGTGTGCTTCGCCATGATCTCATAAAGTCGATCCCGCAGGTAGAGGATCTCCTTGGCGTAGATCTCGATCATGGCCGCCTGGCCCTGGCTCCCGCCCAGGGGCTGATGGATCATGACCCGGGCGTGCTTGAGGGCCGATCGCTTGCCGGGCGAGCCGGCCGCCATCAGCACGGCGGCCATGCTGGCGCCCTGGCCCATGCAGATCGTAACCACGTCATTTGTAATGTATTGCATTGTATCATAGATAGCAAGACCGGCCGAGATGCTGCCTCCCGGGCTGTTGATGTAGAGGTAGATATCCCGCTCCGGATCCTCCGCCTGCAGAAAGAGCATCTGCGCGATGACAACGTTGGCCACGTTGTCGTCGATGGGAGAGCCCAGAAAAACGATCCGGTCCCGCAGCAAGCGGGAATAAATGTCCATCCCCCGCTCACCATGGGTCGTCTGCTCAACCACGTACGGGATCAGCATTTCCACTCCTTCTGCCAGCTCGGCCCCTTGAACATGGCTCCCGGGCCGCGGGTTCCGGCCACGGCTTCGCAGGATCCGTTCCAGCTCGCCCGGCCGGCCCTCGGAACCGGCGCCGCCGGGGCTGCAGCTCAGCTTTCCGCCGCCTCCTGCCGCCCCGCCGGCCCACTCTCGATCCGGGCCCGGGAGAGCAGGAAATCGAAGGTCTTGCGCTCTTCGAGACCGTGAACGATCCGGTCCCTTTCGGCGCCCTGGCCGACGTAGTCCCGGTACTTCTCGAGATCGAAGTTGTGCTCACGGGCGATCTCGGTGATGCGCTGCTCGACCTCCTCGTCGCCGACCGCGAGGCCCTCCTGCCGGCGGATGGCCTCCATGATGAACATGCCCTTGAGCACCCGCTCGGCCGCCGGCCGGGTCACCTCCCGGTAGCGCCGGTCCTCCTCCTCGCTGTTCGGGCGCCCCAGCTGCGCGTTGCGGCCGTGCAGCTCCTCGAGGCCGGTCTTGAGATACTGCTCGACGAGCGAGGGCGGTACCGTGATGTCGTTGCGCGCGATCAGCGCGTCGACCGCCTGCTCCTCCAGCTCCCGCTGGATACGGTGTTCTTCCTCGTGATGCAGGTCCTGGCGGATGGCGGTGCGCAGCTCGAGCAGGGTCTGGCCCGGCTTGAATCGCCCGGCGAAGGCATCGTCCAGCTCGGGCAACTGCCTTTCCTGCACCGACTTGACCTGACAGCGGTAGCTGATGGTGCGACCGCGCAGCCGCTCGTTGTTGTGGTCCTCGGGATAGCTGACGCGGACCTCGCGCTCGGTGCCGGCGGTGACGCCGTCCATGGCCTCCTCGAAGGCCTCGAGGTTGTACTCGGCCCCCAGGGTCATGACCTGGTCAGCGGCCCGCTCCTCCTCCAGGGGCTGTCCCTCCTCGCCCAGCGGCACCAGATCCATCACGATCTGGTCGCCGGCCCGGGCCGGACGCTCGGTCGCCTCCCAGATGGCGCGGCTCTCGCGGAGCCGCTCCAGGACCGCGTCCACGGCCTCGTCCGGCACCACGGCCTCCCGACGCTGCAGCGGCAGATCCTCGTAATCGCGGGCGGTGATCCGGGGCCGGACCTCGATGGTCATCTCGAAGCTGATCGGCTGCCCGGGCTTGAAGACCAGGTGGGACACCTCCGGATCGCTCAGGGGCACCAGCCCGTGTTCCACGATGGCGGCTTTGAAGGCCTCGGGGATGACGTGTTCCAGCGTGTGGGCCCGCAGCTGGTCCCCCAGCTCCCGCTCGACCAGGGCCTTGGGGGTCTTGCCCTTGCGAAAGCCGGGCTTGACGTGGTCCTGCACGGCCCGGCGCAGCCGCCGCCCGTACTCGCGGTCGAAGTAGTCCTGCGAGACCTCGACCTTGATGATGCGCTGCCAGAGCTCCGGTTCGGAGACCTGCAGGGTGAAGGGGGAGTTCGGCCCGCCGGTCTCGTGCGTCTCGCTCATGTCGGGCGGTCCTTCGGGTTCGGGTTGACCGCCGCCGCGGGGACGGGGGCGGTGACGACTGGTGCGAGAGGGGGGACTCGAACCCCCACGGGATGTCCCACGGGATCCTAAATCCCGCGCGTCTACCAGTTCCGCCACTCTCGCCTGCAGGGCCCACGGCTCGGCGCGGGGCGCCGCACAGCTAACTCATTGTCATACAAACAACTGCATGGTCAGATTGCGGCCAATATAGCCCGCTCCGGCGGCGCGGTCAAGCGGCCGCTCCGGGCGCTACTTGCTCAGCTTGCGATAGATCGTCCGCGAGGTGATCCCCAGGACATTCGCGGCCGTCTCCTTGTCGCCCCCCACGCTCTCGAGGGTGGCCTGGATCAGCTGCATCTCCGCCTGCTTGAGGGTGGTGCCGACGGGCAACGTCACCGATTCGTAACGCTTCTTGCCCGCGATGACCGAGGAGGGGAGCACGTCCGCATCCACGAAGGGCCCCTTGCTCAGGACGACGGCCCGCTCGATGCAGTTCTCGAGCTCCCGGACGTTTCCCGGCCACGAGTAGCGCATGAGAGCTTCCACGGCCGGCTTGGTGAAACCGGATATGCTCTTGCCGTTCTTCTCGTTGTAGACCTGGAGGAAGTGGTTGGCCAGCAGGATGACGTCCTCGCCGCGGATGCGCAGCGGCGGCAGCTCCAGGTTGATCACATTGAGGCGGTAGTACAGGTCCTCGCGAAACCGGCCCTCCTGCACCTCGCGCACCAGGTTCGTGTTGGTGGCGGCGATGATGCGCACGTCCACTTCCTGGGTCTCGTTGCCCCCCAGCCGCTCGAAGGTCCCTTCCTGCAGGACCCGCAGCAGCTTCACCTGCGTGGTCAGGGACATCTCGCCCACTTCGTCCAGGAAGAGGGTGCCCTGATGGGCGATCTCGAAGCGGCCCTTGCGCCGCCCCACCGCGCCGGTGAAGGCCCCCTTCTCGTAGCCGAACAGCTCCGCCTCCAGCAGGGTCTCGGGCAGGGCGGCGCAGCTGACCTTGACCAGGGTGCGGTTGGCGCGCTCGCTCCAGCGATGGATCGCGTTGGCGAAGATCTCCTTGCCGGTGCCGCTCTCGCCGCTCAGCAGGATGGTGGCCGAGCTGGTCGCCACCTGCCTGGCCGTCTCCACCGCGGCCCGCATGACCTCGCTCTTGCCGATGATGTCGTGCTGCCCCTGCATCTCCTCCAGGCGCCGCCTCAGCTCCAGGTTCTCCGCGATGAGCTGCTGCTTCTCGAGGGCCTTGCGGACCACGTTCAGGGTCGTGGCCGTCGTGAAGGGCTTCTCGATGAAGTCGTCCGCCCCCTCCTTCATGGCCTCGACCGCGGCCTCGATGGTCCCGTGCCCCGTGATGATGACCACCTCGGTGGTCGGCGCGATCACCCGGGCCGCCCGGAGCAGGTCCAGACCGCCCACCTTCGGCATGAGCAGATCGGTCAGCACGAGATGGATCTCGTGCTGGCGCAGCATCTCCAGTCCCTTCTCCCCGTCGCCGGCCGTCAGCACGTCGTATCCGTTGCGCCGCAGCAGCTTGGAGAGGGCGTGACAGAGCTCGGGCTCGTCGTCGACCACCAGAATGGTCGCCGGCGAGCCGCCCGGCGACGTCAAGCCCGCGGTGTGCCCGGAACCGGTTTCCAGCCGTTCGGCCATCCCCCTGCACTCCCTGCACGCGTGAGCTGGGCGCCCCGGCGGCGGTACCGCCGGGGACAACGCGATGACAAATTGTCACCAAAGGGACTATCTGTCAACAACCGGCGGAGCCGCCGGTTCCCGCTCAGAACTTCAGGATCACGCGCAGGCCGTACAGGTCGTCGTCGGGGAGCCGCTTGGTCCCGCCGCTGTCAGCGGAGCCGGTCTGGATCCCCTTGCCGTTCCCCTGCACGTGGACGTAGTCGAGCTGCCAGCGGACCAGGGGATTCCAGGTCCAGTTCAGGCCCACCGTGTACTCGTCCACCTCGGACGCGCCCGTGAGGATCCCGGCCGTGAAGAGGCTGCGGCTGGTCTCGGTCCGCGTGTAGCGGACCAGGATCTCCCAGGCCCCCCGGCCGGTCCCCGCGGCGGGATCGAAGTCCGACCTGGGTGAAGGCTGCCGCCAGCCGAAGTTGCTGACCTGCTTCCGCTCGCCGGTCAGGAACAGGCCGATCCAGCTGCTCGCGGAGCTGACCTGGCCGTCGTGGCTCTCGCCCGCGACCCGGATGTCGTCCCACGCGGTCACCAGGTACTCGGAGCTGAGGGAGAACGGACCCTGGATGTAGTGCAGCTCGCCGCCCCAGCGGTTGCGGCTGTCGATGGTGGCGTCGCTGGCGGTCCAGGTCCAGAACTTGTCGTCCCGGATCGCGGCCCCGTAGCCCCCGCCCTCGAAGCGCGTGGTCGGGATGGACTGCAGTCCCCGCGAGCCCTCCAGGCAGAGGGACAAGCCCTGCAGCGGCGAGCCTTCACGGTTCTTGAAGGGCGTGTAGAAGAGGCGCGCCAGGAAATCCTTGTGGTCGTCGACGTCGCCCCGGGGATAGTCGAGCTCCAGGCCCGCGCCGGTGAAGGCGGCCAGGTTCCAGGCCAACGTGGCGTCGCAGAGGTCTCCCCACAGCCACCAGCCCCGGTCGAAGTAGGGATAGATGGGCGTGCCCGCACCGCGCTCGAGGAAGTTGACGTTGTTGTCCTGGGTCCACCAGGAAGTGCTGAAGGGCGGTTTCATCTGGCCGCCGCGCAGGTGGACCCAGTCCGCGAACTTGAAATCCACGAAGAAGTTGCGGGCGTAGGGCTTGTCCGCGAACTCCGCTTGGCAGCGGAAGAAGATGAACCGATACCACATGCCCTGGAAATCGAAGCGCGCCCGGCGGACGTCGAAGTGCGTGGGATTGCCGCTGTCGCTCCCGTAGAATTTCGTGTCGAAGTGCAGGTTGCCGCGGATCTTCATCCAGAACTTCTCGTCCGCGGTGGAGAGGAAGAAATCGTCCTGCCAGTAGACGGCGACCGGCAGAGCATGCTTCTTCTGGACCAGGCTGTCCGCCGCGGTCGCCCCCTGCGTCGCCGCGCGCCCGTTGCTCGTCCAGACGGCGGCCACCGCCAGCAGGATCAGCAAGGAGATCGACGTCCTCATCGTGCACCCTCCCCCGCAGGCCTCCCGGTGGACGGCTTCCCTCCCCGGGCCGATTCGCCGGCCCGGATCAACCCGCGGCCGGGCCCGCGCCCGCGGCGGGATACAGGCGACCGAAGATCCCGCGCCGGCTGGCCGCCGCGAGCAGGTCCTCGCGAAAGCGCGGCTCGGCGATCTCGATGAGGGCCCGGGCGCGTTCCCGCACCCCGCGGCCGTGGAGCCGGGCCACGCCGTGCTCGGTGACGACCACGTGGACGTCGGCGCGCGTGGTGACGACGCCCGCCCCCTCGTCCAGCAGGGGCACGATGCGCGAGACGGTGCCGTCCCGGGCGGTGGCCGGCAGCGCGGTGATCGGCAGGCCACCCCTGGCCATCGCCGCCCCCCGCATGAAGTCAACCTGACCGCCGAACCCGCTGTAGATGAGCGGCCCGATGGAGTCCGCGCAGATCTGGCCGGTCAGGTCGATCTGCAGCGCCGAGTTGATGGCGATCATGCCGTCGTTGCGCGCGATGTTGAACGGATTGTTGACGTAGTCCGTGGGATGGAACTCAACCAGGGGATTGTCGTGCACGTAATCGTAGATCTCCTGGCTGCCCAGGATGAAGCCGGTGATGACCTTGCCGGGATGAAAGGTCTTGCGGTCACCGGTGACCACGCCGCGCTGCATGAGGTCGATCAGGCCGTCGCTGATCATCTCGGAATGGACGCCCAGATCCTGCTTGTCCCCCAGGAACGCGAGCACCGCCTCCGGGATGCCGCCGATGCCGAGCTGCAGACAGGCGCCGTCGTCGATCAGCCCCGCCACATGCCGGCCAATCTCCTGCTCGACCCCGGACGTTTCCAGGGGCCGGTAGGTCTCGAGCGGCCGATCGTTCTCCACGAAGGCATCCAGCTTGGAGACGTGGATGAAGCTGTCCCCCAGGGTGCGCGGCATGAGCCGGTTCACCTCGGCGACCACGTGCCGGGCGGCCAGGGCGGCCGGCTTGGTGACCCCCACCTCGATGCCGAAGCTGCAGAATCCGTGCTCGTCCGGCGGGGAAACGGTGACGAAGGCCACGTCGAGCGGCAGCGTGCCGTCCCGGAACAGGCCCGGCACCTGGTGCAGGTGGACGGGCACGTAGTCGGCCCGGCCCTCGTTGATGGCCTCCCGCACGTTGGGCCCCACGAAGAGGGCGTTGCAGCGGAAATGCCCCTCCATCTCGGGAGCGACGTAGGGCGCGGCGCCGATGGTCAGGATGTGGATGATCTCGACGTCGGTCAACTCCTCGGCGCGGGCGGTCAGCGCCGCGACCAGGCTGTGGGGGACGCCGCAACCCGCACCGATGTACACGCGAGCGCCGGAACGCACGCACTGGACGGCCTCGGCGGCCGTCTTGCGCTTGGCCCGGTAATCTTCCAGCCAGGTCATGCTCTCCACCTCAGTCGGCCGGCAATTTTTCCAGGGGGGTGTAGGCGAGGCCGTGCGCGTCAGCCACCAGCGGGTGCGTGACCTCGCCACGGTAGAGGTTGACGCCGCGGCCCAGGGTCCGGTTCTCGCGCAGCACGCGGGCCGGGCCGCCGCCGGCCAGCTCGGCAACGAAGGGCAGCGTGATGTTGCTCAGGGCGTGGCTGGAGGTGCGCGCCACCAGGCTGGGCAGGTTGGGCACGCAGAAGTGGGTGATGCCGCCCACCACGTAGGTGGGATCGCTCAGACGTGTCGGCCGGCTGGTCTCGAAGCACCCCCCCTGGTCGATGGAGACGTCGAAGATGAGGCTCCGCTCCTTGAGCAGGCCGATCATCTCGCGGGTCACCAGGTGAGGCGTCCGCGCCCCGGGGATCAGGATGGCGCCGATGACCACGTCGGCGTAGGCGAGCGCCTTGGGCAGCGTGTACTCGTTGGCCATGAAGGTGGTCAGCTGCCCCTCGAAGGTCCAGTCCAGGGCGCGCAGGCGATCGTAGTCGCTGTCCAGGAGCGTGACGCGGGCCCCCGCGCCTAGACAGGCCCGGGCGGCGTTGCGCCCCACGACGCCGCCGCCGAGGATGACCACGTCGGCCGGAGGAACCGCCGCGAGCCCGCTCAACAGGACGCCCTTGCCCCCGTGATCGCTCTGCAGGTAGCGACCCGCCAGCTGCGGCACGATGCGACCGCCGATCTGCGACATCGGGCGCAGGACCGGCAACTCGCCGGCGTCGTTCTGGATCGTCACATAGTCGATGACGGTGCACTCCCGCTCGCGGAGCACGTTGAGGAGCTGAGGGGGGGCCACCGCCAGGTGCATGGCGGCCAGCAGGATCTGTCCCGGGCGGATGCAGCCGTACTCCTCCGGCATGGGCGGCAGCACCTTCACGACCAGGGCGGCCCGGCCGTAGACCTCGTCGCAGCCATGGACGATCTGGGCCCCGGACTTCTCGTACTCCTCGTCCGGGAATCCGGCGCCGACGCCCGCCCCCTTCTCGATGGCCACCTGGTGCCCCTGCTGGATCAACGCGTGCACGGCGGCCGGCGGCAGACCGACGCGGTTCTCATCCGCCGCTCGCTCGCGGGGAATTCCGATGATCATGGTCCGTCCCTCCGCGGCAAAGGGGCCGGTTCAGCCTCGCCTGTGAACCGGCCCGCAGCCCGCTTCATTCTGCCGGGTACGCCGCCTAGCCCGGCGCACCGTTTCCGACGTGATCGTAGCCCATATGGAAGGCCTGCAGGTTCAGCTCGACGAGGTTCTTCTTCTTGACCACGGCCTTGAGGGTCTGCTCGACGAAGGCCGGCTTGAAGGCCCCGGTGGCGGCGCAGAGGGCCCCCAGCATGACGACGTTGGCCACCTTGGCCGTGCCGACGTCGTCGGCCATCTCCGAGGCCGGCAGCAGCACGCTCCGCAGACGGCTCCCGTCGGGCCGCCCCTCGACGATCGAGGTGTCGACGATGATCGTGCCGCCGTCGACCACCGTCTTCTCGAAGGCGTCCAGCGATGGCTGGTTCATGACCACCAGCACGTTCGGCTCGTCGACCAGCGGCGTGCCGATGCGGCCGCGGGAGACGTTCACCTGGCAGTTGGCCGTGCCTCCCCGCATCTCCGGGCCGTAGGAGGGAATCCAGGTCACCTGGTAGCCCGCCCGCATGCCGATCTGGGACAGGAAGAAGCCCAGCGTCAGGATGCCCTGACCGCCGAAGCCGGCGAACTTGCAGTGGAGTTCGCCCGGTAGCTCACCGGCCTCCTCGCCGGCCGCGTCGCCGGCGGCGAAGGACTGCAGGTACTTGTTGACGACCGCCGGATCGTACGGCTCGACCTTGCGGTGCCAGTCGCCCTCGCGGGTCTCGCCCTCGTCCTTGAACACCCCGAGGGGAAAGACCCGGGCCATCTCCTCGAGCACCCAGTCCCGGGCGTCGGGGGGATCCATCTTCCAGCCGGTCGGACAGGGGGACAGGATCTCGACGAAGCTGTAGCCCCGCCCGTCCACCTGGTTCTGCAGGGCCTTCCGGATGGCCTTGCGGGTCTTCATGATGTGCTTGGAGTTGCCCAGGGCCACGCGTTCCACGTAGGTGGGCGCGGGCAGCGTGGCCAGCAGCTCGCAGACCCTGATCGGGTTGCCGTGCCACTCCTCGGCGCGACCGCGCGGCGTGGTGGTGGTCTTCTGCGCGATCAGGGTGGTGGGCGCCATCTGACCGCCCGTCATCCCGTAGATGGCGTTGTTGACGAAGAAGACCGTGATGTTCTCGCCGCGGTTGGCCGCGTGGATGGTCTCGGCCGTGCCGATGGCGGCCAGGTCGCCGTCGCCCTGATAGGCGATGACGATGGCCTCGGGATTGACTCGCTTAATGCCCGTGGCCACGGCCGGCGCGCGCCCGTGCGCGGCCTGGTAGTTGCCGCAATCGAAGTAGTAGTAGCCGAAGACGCTGCAGCCCACCGGCGAGACGAAGACCGTCCGTTCGGCGATCCCCAGATCGTCCATGGCCTCGGCGATCATCTTGTGGATGTTGCCATGGCCGCATCCCGGGCAGTAGTGGGTCGCCTGCTTGGCGGGCCCGCTCTTGCGCTCGAATGTCTCGTAGAAGGAGGCCGGCTTGCTGTAGACCTTCATGACTGCCTCCCTTCCAGGATCTGCTGGTAGCGTTCCAGCAGCTCCTGGCCGCCGGGTACCATGCCGCCGCAGCGACCGTAGAAGTGCACGGGCTTGCGGCCGTTCACGGCCAGGCGCACGTCCTCGATCATCTGGCCGGTGCTCAGCTCGACCGCCAGGAAGCTATCGGCCTTCCCGGCCAGTTCGGCGATGATGTCGGTGGGGAACGGCCACAGGGTGATGGGGCGCAGCAGGCCGACCTTCGAACCCTGCTCCCGCGCCTGATCGATCGTGGAGTAGACGATGCGCGAGACGATGCCGTAGGCCACGACGATCATCTCGGCGTCGTCGCACTTGTAGGCCTCGTAGCGCACCTCCGCCGCCTGGCAGGCCCGGTACTTGGCGTCGAGCTTGAGGTTGTGCGCCTCGAGCACCTTCGGTTCCAGGTAGATGGAGCTGATCAGGTTGCGCCGCGTCTCCGGCGTGCCGCGCACGCACCAGGCGGAGTGGTCGAAGGGAATCGCCTCGGCCTCGGGGATCTCCACGGCCTCCATCATCTGACCGGTGAAACCGTCGGCCAGCAGGGCCGCCGGATTGCGGTATTTGTCGGCCAGGTCGAACGCGAGCATGGTCAGGTTGCACATCTCCTGGGCGCTGTTGGGCGCCAGGGTGATCAGGCGGTAGTTGCCGTGTCCTCCGCCCTTCGTGGTCTGGAAGTAATCCCCCTGCTCCGGAGCGATGTTGCCGAGACCGGGCCCCCCGCGCACGATGTTGACGACGACCAGGGGCAGCTCGGAACCCGCGGCGTAGGAGAGCCCCTCCTGCTTCAGGCTGAAACCCGGGCTGGAGGAGGCGGTCATGGCGCGGATGCCCATCCCCGCGGTCCCGTAAACCATGTTGATGGCCGCGACCTCGCTCTCCGCCTGGATGAACGTGGCACCCAGGGCGGGGAAGTGGAGCGCGGCGGCGTGGGCGATCTCGCTGGCCGGCGTGATGGGATAGCCGTAGTAGGCCCGGCATCCGGCGGCCAAGGCGCCGAAGATGATCGCGTCGTTGCCCTTCATGAACTGCCTTGCCATGGGAAACCCCCGCTCCTTTACGGTTTCACGACCCGGATGGCACCGGGCTCGGGGCACGCGTAGAAGCAGAGCCCGCAGCCCGTGCAATCGGAACCCGTGTAGTAAGCCGGGTGATAGCTGGCGCTGTTCAGCTTGTCGCTGATGTCGATGACCTCCTTGGGGCAGACCCCGACACACAGCTTGCACCCCTTGCACAGCTCCGTGTCTATCACGAGATAGGCCTCTTTCTTGGCCTCGTCGATCTTCGCCATCGTCGATCACCTCGCGTGGCTTCAGGTGAAGGAACTGCTTCAGGACAAAGATAATAGCTGCGCCGGCCAGGCCAAAGAACTGTTTCCCCGCCGGCGAGCTGCGGAACGGCCGCCGGGCATGCGAGGACCGGGCTCAGCGGTCCCTAAAGGCGGGTTTGCGCTTCTCGAGGAAGGCCCGACAACCCTCCGCCGCATCCTCCGCGGCCCCGGCCACGCCGAAGAGTGCGGCCTCGAGTCGGCAGGCCGAATCTAGACCCATGTTGAGCCCCTCGTTCACGGCCTTCAGGGCCAGCCGGAGGGTGACCGCGGACTTGGCGGCCAGCTTGGCCGCCGTCTCGCGGACCACCGGCCTGAGCTCCTCCTGCGAGAGGACCTTGTTGACGAGCCCGACCGCTTGCGCCTCGACAGCCGTCAGGTAATCGCCCGTCAGGATCATCTCCAGGGCACGCCCCTTGCCCACCAGGCGCGGCAGGCGCTGGGTGCCCCCGTAGCCGGGAATCAGGCCCAGGCCGGTCTCGGGCAGTCCGATCCGCGCGTTGGCGGAGGCGTAGCGAAAGGTGCAGGCCAGGGCCAGCTCGCAGCCGCCGCCGAGGGCGAACCCGTTGATGGCCGCCACCACCGGCTTGCCCAGGTTCTCGACCTTCCACATCAGTTCCTGGCCTCGCGTGGCGATGCGCTCCGCCTTCGCCCCGGTCAGGTTCGCCAGCTCCTGGATGTCAGCCCCGGCCACGAAGGCCTTCTCGCCGGCCCCCGTCAGGACGATCACCTTCACCCCCGCGGCGTCCCGCAGCTCGGCGAAGCAGGCGTGCAGCTCCTCGATGGTGGCGGCATTCAGCGCGTTCAGCTTGTCCGGACGGTTCACGGTGACCGTGGCCACCCCGTCGGCCTGCTCGACGATCAGATTCTCGTAGGCCATGGAACTTCCTCCTGCCGGGTTTCCGGGGGCGCGGGTGCCCACTGCACTGGACGGCGCTGGGCGCCGGACCGCGGGACGGCCCGATGATAGCAGACCGCCCCGCGCGGCAAAACGCCCGATCGCGGGGCGGCCGAGCGGCCGGCGCCTCGCCC
>CAZGEC010000001.1:280831-429416 GCA_964524645.1 uncultured Fibrobacteraceae bacterium
CCGGCGCCTCGCCCGCGCTTGACCCCGCGTCGCGGATTGCCGTAGGATGTGCTCCCACGCGAGCGGCCGTCCGCCCCCGGAGCGGGCGGCCGCGTTCACCCCGGTTCGCCAAAGCCCCGGGAGAGTGCCATGCCGGAGGATTTCCAGGCCAGGCTCCAGCGTTTGAACGCGCTGCGCGAGCAGGCTCTGCAGGGCGGCGGTCCCCAGCGCATCGCCAGGATCCACGCCAAGGGCCGCCTGACCGCCCGCGAGCGGATCCATCTGCTCCTGGACGAGGGCAGCTTCATGGAGAGCGGCGTCTTCGTCACCCACCGCTGCGCGGAGATGGGCATGGAGAAGAACAGGCCGGTAGGGGACGGCATGGTCACCGGCACCGGCACGATCGACGGCCGGCAGGTCTGCGTCTTCGCCCAGGATTTCACCGTCTTCGGCGGCTCCATGAGCGAGGCCAACGCCCTGAAGATCTGCCGCCTCATGGACCAGGCCCTGGAGAACGGCTGTCCCGTGATCGGCCTGAACGACAGCGGCGGCGCGCGCATCCAGGAAGGGGTCATGTCCCTGGCCGGCTATGCGGAGATCTTCTGGCGCAACACCATGGCCTCGGGGGTGGTCCCCCAGATCTCCGCCATCCTCGGACCCTGCGCCGGTGGCGCCGTCTACTCGCCCGCCATCACGGACTTCACCCTGATGGTCGACCGGACCAGCTACATGTTCGTGACCGGGCCCAACGTCATCAAGATGGTGACGAACGAGGACGTCACCTTCGAGGAGCTGGGCGGGGCCGACACCCACAGCACCAGGAGCGGCGTGGCCCACTTCATGGCGGCCAGCGATCAGGACTGCCTGCTGATGATCCGCCGCCTGCTCAGCTTCCTGCCCCAGAACAACCTGGAGGAACCGCCGCGCATCGTGCCCAACGACCGGCCGGACCGTCGTGAGGACAAGCTGAACGCCAGCGTGCCGGACGATCCCCGCAAGCCCTACGACATGCTGGAGATCATCCGCCTAGTCGTGGACGAGGGCGACTTCCTGGAGGTCCATCCGCGCTACGCCACCAACCTGATCTGCGGCTTCGCCCGCCTGGACGGGCAGCCCGTGGGCGTCGTCGCCAACCAGCCCAAGGTCAACGCGGGCGTGCTCGACATCAACTCCTCCATCAAGGGCGCGCGCTTCGTGCGCACCTGCGATTGCTTCAACGTGCCGCTGGTCGTCTTCGAGGACGTGCCCGGGTTCCTGCCTGGCACCGACCAGGAGTTCGGCGGCATCATCAAGCACGGCGCCAAGCTGCTCTACGCCTTCTGCGAGGCCACCGTGCCCAAGCTGACCGTCATCACCCGCAAGGCCTACGGCGGCGCCTACGACGTCATGAACAGCAAGCACATCCGCGCCGACTACAACGTGGCCTGGCCCACCGCCGAGATCGCCGTCATGGGACCCGAGGGCGCCGTCAACATCTTGCAGCGCGAACGGCTGGCCAAGAGCGACGATGCCGACGGCCTGCGCCGGAAGCTCATCGACGAGTACAACGAGGCGTACGCCAATCCCTACGTGGCGGCCGGCCTGGGCTACCTGGACGACGTCATCGTGCCGGCGGACACGCGCGAGAACCTGATCCGCGCCCTGCGCAACCTGCGCAACAAGCGACAGGTGCTGCCGGCCAAGAAGCACGGCAACATCCCGCTCTGAGCGAAGGAAAAGCATGAGCAAACGCTCTTTCGACAAGGTGCTGGTGGCTAATCGCGGCGAGATCGCGGTGCGGATCATCCAGGGGCTGCGCGAGCAGGGGATCGCCAGCGTGGCGGTCTACTCCGAGGTGGACCGGACCGCCCTGCACGTCCTGCTGGCCGACGAGGCCCATCCCATCGGGCCCGCGCCGGCGGTCGAGAGCTATCTCCACGTGGAGCGCATCCTGGCCGCCGCCCGCGCCTCCGGAGCCGGGGCCGTGCATCCCGGCTACGGCTTTCTCGCGGAGAACGCCGCCTTCGCCCGGGCGGTGGAGCAGGCCGGCCTCGTGTTCATCGGGCCGAGCCCCGAGTCCATCGAGCTGATGGGCGACAAGCTGGCGGCGCGGCGCCGCATGCTTGAGAGCGGCGTGCCGGTCATCCCCGGCACAACCGCGGCGGTGCGCGATGCGGAGGCCGCCCGGCGGGCCGCGGCGGAGATCGGCTATCCCGTGCTGCTGAAGGCCGCGGCCGGCGGCGGCGGCAAGGGCATGCGCATCGTGCACGCGGAGGGGGAGGTCGCCGGCGCCCTGCGGGAGACCATGGGCGAGGCCCGGAGCGCCTTCGGTGACGACGCCATCTTCGTGGAGCGCTACGTGGAGCAGCCGAAGCACGTGGAGGTGCAGGTCCTTGGCGACGGCACCGGGCGAGCCGTCCACGTCTTCGAGCGCGAATGTTCCGTGCAGCGACGGCACCAGAAGGTGATCGAGGAGTCGCCCTCGCCCTCGCTGACTCCCGAGCTGCGCGAGCAGATCTGCGCCGCGGCCGTGCGCACCGCCGAGGCCATCGCCTACCGCGGCGCCGGCACCGTCGAGTTCATCCTGGCCCCCGACCGCTCCTTCTTCTTCCTGGAGATGAACACGCGCCTGCAGGTGGAGCACCCGGTCACCGAGCTGGTGACCGGTACCGACCTGGTGGCGGCCCAGCTGGCCGTCGCCCGGGGCCGGGGCCTTCCCTTCCGGCAGGAGGATCTCCACCAGCGCGGCTGGGCCCTGGAGTTCCGCATCTACGCCGAGGATCCCTCCCGCAACTTCGCCCCCTCCATCGGCCGTATAGCGGCCATGGTCGCGCCCGCCGGCCCCGGCGTGCGCCTGGACAGCGGCATCTACGAGGGTTTCGACGTGCCGATCCACTACGACCCGCTTCTGGCCAAGCTCTGCGTCTGGGCCGAGGACCGGCCGCGGGCGCTCGCCCGGGCCCGGCGCGTCCTGGAGGAGTTCACCCTGCACGGGCCGGGCCACAACGTGCCGTTCCATCTCTGGGCGCTGGCCCAGCCGGCCTTCCGCGACGGCAGCTACACCACGGGATTCGTCGCGGAGCACTTCCGGCCGGAGGCGCTGCGCCCCCCCCTGGCGGACGCGGACCGCGCGGCCCTGCTGGCCGCGGCCGCCCTCTTCGAGCAATCGCGCCGCCAGGAGGCCGGCCTGCAGCGCGGTCGGACCGCCGACGCGGCGCAGGCCTCCTCCTGGCGCCTGGCGGGACTGCGCGACATGACCGGACGGCGCTAGAAAGGACCGATCACCGTGTGGATGCGCAAGCGCTACATCCTGAACAGCGAGGGTGAGCAGCACCACGCCGTCATCGCCCGCAACGGCGAGCAGGTCAGCGTGGAGATCGACGATGCGGCGGCCCTCGCGGTGGACGCCGCCGTCGTCCTGGGCGGCCGCGCCCTGAGCCTGCGCCTGGACGGCCGCATGCACCTGGTCCATCTGACCGGCACCGACAACAAGGGCGGCGTCGCCGCCACCCTGCGCGGCCGTCCCGTGGCCATGAGCGTCCTGGACGAGCTGCACGCCCTGGCCAAGGAGAGCCTGGGCACGGCCGCGGGGAGCGGCACGGTCACCTCCGACATCCCCGGCCTCATCGTGGAGATCAAGGTCCGGCCCGGCCAGAAGGTCCACCAGGGCGAGCCGGTGATCGTGGTCGAGGCCATGAAGATGCAGAACGAGCTGTCGGCCGCGGTGCGCGGCACCGTGAGCGAGGTGCCGGTGGCGACGGGCCAGACCGTCAACCCCGGCGATCCCCTGGTCATCATTGAGCCCGAGCCCGGCGGCTGAGAGACGCCGCTCAGCGGAGGGCGGCGCGGAGATTGTTCGCGGTCAAGATCAGGATGAAGACGAGAAGGACGAGGCGGATCCGGCGGGCCGGCCAGTGACGCTGCCAGCGGGCACCGCACCAGGTCCCGGCCAGACAACCCAGACCGAACATCCCCCCCAGCAGCCAGTCCGGCCGCACCGCCTCCCCCGCACCCGGCAGCAGCGGCCCCAGCAGCACGTAGTAGGCGATCCCCGCCAGCGAGCCGATGCAGGCCGCCAGCAGGGTGGCTCCCGCGGTGGCGTGGACCGGCAGGCCGAAGATGGTGATCAGCAGCGGCGCCACCAGCGCGCCGCCGCCGATGCCGTAGGCTCCGGCCACGGCCCCCACGCCCAGGGCCAGGACCCCCACCGGCAGCGGCGGCCAGCTGTAGGTCTCGCTCCCCAGGCGGGCGGAGGCTCGGCGCCAGGAGAAACCATCCTCCCGGATCCGGGTCCCCGCGGGCAGGGGCCCGGCCGCGGCAGGTCCGGAACCGCCCCGCAGGCTGCGCAGCAGCCGCCAGGCCAGGTAGAGGAGCAGCACCGCCACGGCGCCCTGGAAGGTGCGTGGGTCGGGCAGCAGCCAGAGGCGGCCGAGGACGCCCAGCAGGAAACCGGGCAGGAAACCCGCGATCAGCACGCCGGCCAGACGCCGGTCCAGACGCCCCTCGCGCCGGTAGCGCAGGATACCGCCGGGCATCCCTACGACATTGGAGAGCAGGTTGGTGGGCGAGACGGCGGGGCCGGCGAAGCCCAGCACCCCCACCTGGATGGGCAGCAGCAGAAAGCCGCCCGAGACGCCGGCGGTGGCGCACAGGCAGCCCAACACGAAGGTGATCAGCGGCGGCACGAAAAACGGCAGCGTCACGCCCGCCACGGGAAAGTCGATCACGAACGCCTCACCAACGGTGCCCGGAATCCGGCGCGGCGGTGCGGAGATCGCCGCCGCCAGCCCGCGGATTCCGGCCACGGATCAGCTCATCAGCGACTCGGGATTCAGACCCGCCAGCTCGGGCAGCACGAACTGACCGTCCTTGCGCACCAGCTTGCCGTCGAACCGGATCTCGCCGCCGCCCCACTCGGGAGTCTGGATGCAGACGATGTCCCAGTGCAGGGCGGAGCGATTGCCGTTGAAGGCCGAATCGTAGGCGTTGCCCGGCGTCAAGTGGAAGGAACCACGGATCTTCTCGTCGAAGAGGGTGTCGAGCATCGGTTTCGTGATGTACGGATTCACCCCGAGCGCGAACTCGCCGAAGTACCGGGCCCCCTCGTCCACGTCCAGGGCCTCGTTCAGCTTCTGCACGTCACCGTCGCAGGTGGCCCGGACGATCTTCCCGCGTTCCACCTCGAAGCGGACGTTCTTGAACAGGGCGCCCGCGCGCATAGTGGCGGCGTTGTAGGTGATCACCCCGTTCATGCTGTCCTTCACCGGCGCCGTGTAGACCTCGCCGTCGGGGATGTTGCGCTGGCCGTCGCACTTGACGGCGGGAAGCCCCTTGATGCTGAAGCTGAGCTCGGTGCCCGGTCCCCGGATCTCGACCCGGTCGGTGGCCTCGAGCAGCTCATGCAACGGATCCATGGCCCGCGACATCTTCGCGTAGTCGAGCGTGCAGACCTGGAAGTAGAAGTCGGCGAAGTCCTCGGTGGCGCGCTCGGCCAGCTGAGCCATGGCGGGATTCGGGTAACGCAGGACGCACCATTTCTTCTTCAGACGCACCGGGATGTGGACCTCGTCCCAGTAGGCCTTGTCGTGCCACTTTCTGCGGTCGGCGTCCACGTCGGCCAGGTCGAAGGGATTGGTGCTGCCGCGCACCGCGATGTAGGCGTCGGCGGCCTCCATGATGGGCCGGTGGAACTTCCCCCATTTCTCGAACTGCTCCTGCCCGGCGTACTTGATGAACTGCCGGCTCAGCTCCTCGTCGTTGTAGTACCAGAAGGGAACGCCCCCCTTCTCGGTGGCGGCCTTGACCAGGGCCTTGCCCAGCTCCAGGGCGTGCAGGCCCTTGATCTCCAGGTAGATGATCTCGCCCGGCTGCAACTCCACGCTGTAGCTGATCAGCTGCTCGGCGAGCCTCGCGAGACGCGGATCGGACATGCGGACCTCCTCGGGCTGTCGGGATCCCGTCAATCTAGCCGCATTTCCGCGCGGGGGAAACCCCTGGTTGCTTTTTCTCTGGCGCATGCCGGGAAGGGGCTATCTTGGAGACGAGACGAGGCTGCGGGCTTGCGGACCCCGGAGTGGAGGCGGCGCCATGCGTGTGGAACAGACGGGAAACGGGCCGGCGGGGCTGCCGCCGGGTGCGGCCGGCCACGTGGACCACATCGGCATCGCGGTCGCCGACCTCGACGAGGGGATCCGCCTCTACCGCGACCTGCTCGGGCTCGAGCTGGAGCGGATCGAGGAGCTGCCCCACGAGAACGTGAGGGTGGCCCTTCTCAAGCTGCACCGCGGAGGCGCGCCGGGTCACGTGGAGCTGCTCGCTCCCCTCGGCGAGGGAGGGGCCATCGCCCGTCACCTGCAGAAGCGGGGGCCGGGCCTGCATCACCTGGCGGTGGCGGTGCGGGACATCGAGCGGGTGATGGAGTCCTGCCGCGCCGCCGGCCTGCAGCTGCTGGACGAGACCCCTCGCACCGGGGCCGGCGGCCTGCGGATCTGCTTCCTGCACCCGAGGTCCTGCGGCGGGGTGCTGATCGAGCTCTGCGCTCCGGCGCCGCCAGGCTGAGCCGCCGCCCGCGGCACAAGCGCGGCGCCGCCCCCGTGGGAGCGGCGCACGCCGTCTCGCGCACGCTGCGGGGACGGAGCGGCCTTCAATCCTCCACGAGCTCGCAGATCCCCACCTTCTGCCAGGGCGCGTTGCCCAGCACCGGCGCGGTGTCAGGCTCTCCCTCCCAGTTCAGGTAGGCCGGGGCGTAGCCGGCCCCGAACATGACGCCGTTCAGCTGGCTGTCCGCGGTGCCCACGTAGAGCGCCTGGGTGCCGCTGTCCGGACAGTCGGGAAGCGTGCGGCAGCTGTGCAGGCCAGAGGGATCCAGGCCGATGCGCACGTTCTGGGTCTCGCCCATGAACATCAGCGTCCAGTGCACGAGGGTGGCGCGACCGTTCACCAGGGACTGCCCCGGGCTGATCCCGACCACGCAGGCCCCCTTCTCCTGGCTCACGTTGAAGTGGGGAAACGGGTAGGTCTCGTCGACGATGAGCGGCTTGGCCCCGTCGACCTTCAGCTTCAGCTCGAAGCCGCCGACGGCCAGGAAACGCTCGCCCTGCACGGTGACGGGATCCACGTCGCTGAGCACGGCGTAGACGTCCACGGTCACCGCCCCGTGCTCGTCGGGCGCCACGGTCTTGATCGTCTCGAGCTGCTCGCCTTCGTTGAAGGCCAGGCGCACGATGCCGTTCTCGCCCGCCCAGCGGGTGGCGTGGGCCATGCCCGCCGGCAGCACGGTCAGCAGCACGGCCGAGGTCAGGAGCGCCATCTTCCGGATCGACTTTCGCAACACTGCATACCTCCCAGGCGAGACGTTCAGCTCCCGGTACTGGAGTACCGGCTCAATCCACGCTTCCAGATGCCGTAGGCCAGCGCGAACACCACCAGCCCCACCAAAGGCGTGAACCATGAAAACCGGCGAAACTCGGGAGTTCCGACGAACCAGGTGGCCGGGTAGAAGGCCACCCAGGCAAAGGGCAGCATGAAGGTCAAGAAGAGCCGCACCAGCGGGCTGAAGATGGTCAGCGGATAGCGGCTGAAGCGGATCACGTTGTAGACCGGAGGTGACAGACCCATGCGGTCCTCGTGCCAGAAGGAGACCGCGGTCAAGCCCAGGAACACCCCAGTGTAGACCAGGGAGGCCGTGGCGGCCAGCACCAGGAGCGCCAGGCCGTCCAGCAGACCGAAGGCGAGGGCGAGCTTGCGGCCGGCGTAGACCATGATGCCCGCGCCGAGCAGCATCTCGTTCAGGCCCGAGACGTTGAACGACTCGAAGAGGACCTGGGCCAGGGGGTTGACGGGGCGCAGCAGGACGCGATCGAAGGCGCCCTCGGCGATGTAGGTCTCGGCGAAGCGGTAGAGGTTGATGCTGACGATGTTGAACAGGCCCAGCGGGACCAGGCTGAACCCGTAGATGAAGAGCACTTCCTCGAAGCTCCAGCCGCGCAGGGCGTTGATCTTGCTGAAGATGACCGTGAGCAGCGAGAGCTGCACCGCCATGGCGAACAGGTTGGCGCCCAGATCGATGACGAAGTCTACCCGGTAGGCCAGGCGCATCTTGAGGAACTGGCCGAAGTAGGCGGCGAAGATGCCCGCCTGCCGGTGCAGCTCATGCAGGCCGCCGCCGCGGAGGCGCTCCGCCAGGTCCCCGCTCGGGCCGCCGGTCGCCGGCGGCCGGCTCATGGCCGCCCCTCCGTCGTGTCGGCCGCCACGGCCGCGAGCCGGCGCCAGGCCGCCGGCAGCAGAACCTTGGCCACGACGCGGTAGTGGGGCCGCCAGCGCTCGCCGTAGCTCCGCGAGTGGTGCACCGCGGGCCAGCCGGCCGCGCTCAGCTCGCCGCTCAGGCGGGTCACCTGTTCGACGGAGAAGCATCTCGACCAGAGGGAATCGTCGACCGCGACGCGGGCCCACAGTCCGCGCAGGATCCCGGGCTCGGGCCGCCACTGCACGGCCGTGTGGGCGAAGGCGCCGGCCAGACGCTCCCGCGCGGCCGCCTCGCTGGCGGAGCGCTCGCCCGCGGGCACCCCCTCCGCCAGCAGCCGGCGCAGCGGCTGCAGGTGCAGGCGTCCCAGCTGACCGTCCGGTCGCAGGGGTTCCCAGAGCGGCCAGCCGTCGGCCGGCGATGCCGGCTCCCCGGCCATCTCCTCCCACTCCCGGTCCAGCCACTCGCGGGCGCCCGCCTCCGTCAGGCCGGCGTGGGCCGGTCCCATCACGGCCTGATACAGGAACTTGTACAGATCGGCGGGATCGTCCACCCGTCGCTCCTCCAGCTCGCGAGCGAGCAGGGGACGGAAAGCGGCGTAGAGATCGTCCAGCTCCGTCGCCGGGGCCATGATCAGCGTGTGCGGCTGGGCCGGCACCGGCGCCGGCAGCAGGACCAGCAGGCTCAGCAGCGCCGGCATCACCGCGACGGTCCTGCAGCGCGCGACCGGCATGTTCAACCTCCCTGCAGCGTGACGTGGCGGACGGAGAAGGCCCACAGCAGGCGGCCGGCCACGAACAGGCCCACCGCCCAGGCGGCCTGCACCAGCAGCGCCGCCACCAGCTCCTCGCCAGTGCGCCGGCCGAGGTAGATGGTCACCGGGATGTAGCTGATGCACTGGAAAGGCAGCACGCTCACGATCTTCTGGAACCACACCGGGAAGAAGGTGAAGGGGATCAGGACGCCCGTCAGGAACTCCATGGTCACCATCTTGGCCCGGATCACGCCGTTGATGTTCTTCAAGAAGAAGGCCAGGCAGCCCACTAGGAAGTTGATCTGGCTGTTGACGACCATGGCGAGCAGGAAGCTCAGGAGCGTCCACCCGTAGAGCGCCGGGGCGGGCGGGGCCAGCAGCGGAAAGAGGGGGATGACCACCGCCAGGATCGGCAGCGTGAACATCAGGAGGCGGAAGCCGGCCTCGCCGACAGCCTCGAAGAACGTGGCGGTTTGCACGTGGAACGGCTTGATGAGCAAAACGGCGATCTCGCCGCGCTGGATCTGACCCGAGAGCGTGCGGTCGATGTTGTTGAAGTAGAAGCTGCGCCCGAGCCAGCTGAGCGCCACGTAGGTGACCATCTGGGGCAGGCTGAGACCGCCGATGGTGACGCTGCTCTCGGCGCGGCTGTTGAAGATGGCCTGATAAAGGTAGTAGTTCCCGGCCACGAAGATGGTGTAGCTGATCACCCCGGTGTAGTAGCGCAGGCGGTAGGCCAGGAACTTGAGGAACGCCAGCCGCACCAGGGCCGAGTAGAGAAGGCAGGTGCCGGCGGGCGTGCGCCGCCAGCGCGCGAGGGCCGAGCCTGCCGCCGCCTCATTCGCGGACATCGCGGGCCTCCGGGGGGCTCACCGCACCGTCGCGGTAGATCTTGCGCACGACCTCCTCGATGGAGGGCTCCTCCAGGCGCAGATCGAGGATCCGGTGCTGGGCCAGCACCCTCTGGACGACCTCGGCCGAGGTCACCTCGCGGCGGCTGAACTCGGCCACGTGCTGGTATCCCTCGCCGCTGCTCCAGCGCACGGCCAGGGGAGCGGTCAGGCTGGACAGCTCCTGGTCCCGGGCGGGCTCGCGGAGGTCCAGGGTCAGGCGCAGGCGATCCCCCAGTCCCAGCCGCAGGTCCTCCAGCAGGCCGTCGAAGAGAACCACCCCCTTGTCGATGATGATGACGCGCCGGCAGAGCTGCTGGATGTCGCCCAGATCGTGCGTGGTGAGGATGATCGTGGTGCCCGCGCGCTCCCGCATCTGGCGCAGGAAACCCCGCACGCTCTCCTTGGCCACCACGTCCAGGCCGATGGTCGGCTCGTCCAGGAACAGGATACGCGGTCGGTGCAGCAAGGCCGCCGCCAGATCGCAGCGCATGCGCTGTCCCAGCGAGAGCTTGCGCACGGGCTGGTGCAGCAGCTCGTCGATGCCGAGCAACTCGTCGAAGAGGCGCATCTGGTCCGAGTAGGTGGCGTCGTCCACCTCGTAGATGCGTTGCAGCAGCCGGAAGGATTCCACCACCGCCAGATCCCACCAAAGCTGGGTACGCTGGCCGAAGACCACGCCGATGTGCCGGGTGTAGCGCTGGCGGTCCCGGTACGGCACCATGCCGCCCACGCTCACTTCGCCGCCGGTCGGCGTGAGAATGCCCGTCAGCATCTTGATGGTGGTGGACTTACCGGCGCCGTTGGCCCCGATGTAGCCCACCATCTCGCCGGCCTCGATGGCGAAGGACACGCGATCGACGGCCCGCAGCACCCGCTTGCGCGGACGCACGAGGTCCACGATACCGCCCCAGACCCCCTCGCGGCGGCGGGTCAGGCTGTAGTCCTTGGTCAGCTCCCTCACCTGGATCAGGGCAGGCATGGCGGCCGCGACCGTCCTAGAAGGGCGGGTCCGCGTCTCCCTCCTCCGCTGCTGCAGCTTCCGGCGCGGCCGCGTCCGCCGCCGTCGCCCCGGGCTCCGTTTCCAGGTCGGCCACCAGTCGCCGCACCTCGCCGTCGGTCTTCTCCAGCTTGCTGCGGCAGAGCTTGATCAGCTCCACGGCCCTTCCCACCTCGCGCGACAGGTCGTCGATGTCGACCTCCTCCGCCTCCAGACGGAGCAGGATGGCCTCGACCTCCTCCACCGCCTCACGAAAAGAGGGTTCCCTGTCCCGAGCCTTCTTCCGTTCCGCCACGCTGGTCTCCCTTCTCCGGACGGCGAGGCGACCGCGCGTCCGGGTCATCCGTCACGATACTCGCGATCCGCCCGTCATGGAAGCGGGTCTGGATCTGCTGGCCTTGCCGCACGGCGGCGGCCGAGCCTAGGTGCCGGCCCCGGGCGTCGAGGGTCACGGTGTAGCCGCGCGCGAGCAGGCGCTGGGGATCCAGCAGCCGGCTCTTCGCCGCCAGCTGCTCCAGGCGCCGGTCCACGGCGGCCAGGTACCACGCCGCCTCCCGGCGCAGGCGCCGGCGGCGGTTCAGCTCCTCGGCGCCGGCCACCGCCACCCGGCCCACCGCGGTCGCGGCCAGGCGGGCCCGCTGGCGACCCAGCACCTCGCGGGCTCCCACCACCCGGCGCCCCACCCGCCGCTCGAGCGCGACGGCGCGGTCCTGCAGGCGGCGCCCCGCGGCCTGCAGGGACGACCGGGCGGCAGCGGCCAGGGCCGCGGTCCGGTCCAGCCGCTCGCGCGCCGCCGCGAGGGCCTCCTCGGCCCGCTGCCCCACCGCGGCCGCCAGATCGGCCAGCCGTTCCGCGGCCAGCCCCACGCGCGCGACCAGGAACTCCGCCGCCGCCGTGGGGGTCTTGCAGGACCGCTGGGCCACCACGTCGGCGATGGAGCGGTCGATCTCGTGCCCGATGGCGGTCACCACCGGCACCGGGCAGGTGGCGATGGCGACCGCGATGCCCCGCTGATCGAACCAGGAGAGATCGCCGCGGCTGCCCCCGCCGCGGGTCAGCACGATCACGTCCACCCCCCGCTGCGCCAGCTCCTGCAGGGCGGCGGTCACCTGCAGCTCGGTCTGCTCGCCCTGCATCCGGCAGCCCACCAGCTCCACCACGAAGCGGTAGGGCGAGGCCTCCAGGCCGCTGCGGAAGTCCCTTTCGGCGGCGCTGCCGGCCGCGGTGATCAGCCCCACCCGCAAGGGCAGCTCCGGCAGCGGCACGGCGGCGTTGCGCTCGAGCAATCCCTCCCGCTTCAGGAAGGCCAGCACCTCGCGGCGCAGGGCCTCGAGCTGGCCGAGGCTGAAGTTCTTGTCCACGCCGATCACCTTCAGGCTCAGCTTGCCGAAGGGCGGGTAGAAGTCGATGCGGCACTCGAGGCAGACCTCCAGCTTGTCGCGGAGCTGCAGATCGGGATCGCTGCCGTCCAGGAACCGCCCCAGCCCGAAAGTCTTGCGATCCCACTCCAGCAGCGCGACCGGGATCTGGAAGTTGGCGGCCCCCCCACCGCTGGTGTCGTGCAGCTCGAAGTAGACGTGCTTGCGCCGCCCCGCGTCCGCCGGCAGACGCTGGATCTCTCCCCGCACCCAGACGCTGTCGGGGAAGGCCTCCAGCAGCGCGGCCTGGATGGCCTTGTTGAGCTGCTCGACGGTGTAGATCCGCCGCGCGGGCCCGGCGGTCTGCGGCGGCAGGTCGGTGGTCATGCCGATCGTTCCTCCCCAGTCCGGAGTGGCTGCTTTCCCGTCCTCAGACCCGGAGGGTCTTCCAGTCCCCTCGCAGGAACCAGTAGGTCATGCTGATGGCGTAGAGCGAGAACCAGAGCAGCAGCGCCATGAAGGCGCCCATGAGGCCGCCGTGCAGGACCACACCGAACAGGTAGGCCAGGGGCGGCAGCAGGCAGAAGCCGGTCAGCACGTCCATCAACATCACGATGCGTGTGGCGCCGGCCCCGCGCAGGGCACCCGCCAGGGTCACGCCCACCGCATCGATGATCTGCACCAGACCCATGAGTCGCAGGACGGGGGCGCCCGCCGTGACCAGCTCGTCGCTGGTGGTGAAGAGGCGGACCAGGAAGCCCGGCACGGTCAGGAACAGCAGGCCGAAGCTCCCCATGAAGAGCATCGAGAGCCCCACGCCGCCCCAGCCCGCGCGCACGGCTCCGCGGGGATCGTGCCGGCCCAGGGCCTGTCCCACCAGCGTCTGCACCGCGACCCCCACGCCGAAGCCGGGCATGAAAGAGAGGGCCGCGATCCGCATCACCACGTTACCCGCGGCCACGGCCAGGGTCGAGATCAGTCCCAGGATGAAGAAGAAAATCAGCATGGCCACGATCACGGCCAGGGCCTGCGCGGCCGGCGGCCAGGCCACGCGCAGGAAGGGCACCAGCAGGCCGGGATCCAGGTTGCGGCGATAGAGCAGCCGGAAGCGACGGCGCACGGAGGGGCTCAGGGCGATCACGATCATCACGGCGCTCGCGAGCGCACCCGAGAGCGAGCTGGCCACGGCCGCTCCCGCGACGCCTAGGGCCGGCAGGCCCAGCTTCCCGAAGATGAGCACCCAGTTGAGCAGCACGTTCAGCAGGTTCATGCCCATGCCGACGAGCATGCCGATGCGGGTCCAGCCGACCCCGTCGTAGACGCCGCGGAACATGAAGAAGATCAGGAACGGCAGGATCCCCACGAAGCGCCAGATCAGGTAGCTGGTGCCGAGGCTGATCACCTCGGGATCGCGGCTCACCAGGCCCATCAGGACTCGGGGCCAGTGCAGGCCCGCCAGCATCACCAGCAGTCCCGCGGAGCAGACCACCGTCAGGGCAGTGGCCAGGACCGTGCCCACCTCCGCGTCCCGGCCGGCCCCGACGCGCTGGGCGGTGAAGGTCTGCACCGCCACGTCCACCGACTTGATGGTCATGGCGACCGCCGAGAAGAGGAGCGTGGCCACGCCCACGGCGGCCAGAGGACCGGTGCCGAGCTGCCCCACCATGAGGGTGTCCACCAGACCCATCAGGGTCTGGGACACGTTGGCCAGGGCGACCGGTGTCGCCAGGGTGGCGATGGTCCACAGGAGTCGCCGCAGGGGGATTCTGCCGAGCTCGGGTACCATGGGCGGCCCATCCGGGGGGCTGGGGAAACCTCGATGCCGGGAGGGCCGGCCGCCAGGTGCGGCCGGCCCGTTCGGGAGGCCTAAGATAGGAGCAGTTGCATGGCCCGCGCCAGCAGGCGCGCCCCGAAGCCCGTGGCACCCTTGGGGCCGAGCGGCCCGGCGCTGTCCGTCCAGGCCGGTCCCGCGATATCCAGGTGGGCCCAGGGGATCTCCTCCGGCACGAAGGCGGCCAGGAAGGCTGCGGCCGTGGACATGCCGGCTTGCCGGCCCCCCAGATTCTTGAGATCGGCCACCTGGCTCTCCAGGGCCTTGTGATGCTCGCGGGTCAGGGGCAGGCCCCAGACGCGCTCGAAGGTCTCGCCACCGGCCTGGTCCAGGACTTCGATCCACTCGGCGCTTGTGCTCATCAGGCCGGCGAAGTGCTCGCCCAGGGCGTTGGCACAGGATCCGGTCAGGGTGGCGATGTCCAGCAGCCAGTCCGGCTTCTGCCGGCCGGCGAAGTGCAGGGCATCGGCCAGGATCAGCCGCCCCTCCGCGTCGGTGTTGAGCACCTCGACGGTCTTTCCCGAGGCCATGGTCAGCACGTCGCCCGGCTTGATGGCCGCCCCGTCAGGCAGATTCTCCGTGGCCGGAACGACCACCAGGAGGTGGGCCTTCAGCTGCAGGCGGGCGGCGATCAGGGCAGCACCGAGCACCGCGGCCGCACCGGACATGTCGCTCTTCATCAGGTCCATGCCGGCCGGTGGCTTCAGCGAGATGCCGCCCGCATCGAAGGTGACCCCCTTGCCCACCAGGGCCACGCTGGTGCGGCGGCGGCCTCCGGCCGCGGACGGCCCGGACTCCAGCACGATGAGGCAGGGCTCCTCGCGACTGCCGCGCGCCACGCCCAGCAGACCGCCCATGCCCTCCTTCTCCAGCTGCGCCCGGCCGAGGACGCGGCAGCGGTAACCTTCCTGCTTCGCCAGGCGGCGCGCCTCCTCGGCCAGGATATGCGGGGTCAGGTGGCTGGAGGGCAGGTTCACCAGCCGGCGCGCGTAGAGGCAGCCGGCCGCAAAGGCCTCACCCTCGGCCACTCCCCGGCGCAGGTCGCGCTGGTCCCGCCCGGCCGGGCTCACCAGCCGCCAGCTCCGCGGCGCCTCTTCTTCTTTCTTGTCCTTCCGGCCCGTCTCGCTCTTGAGCTCGCCTGTGGGGGACAGGCTCATCTCCGCGCCCTCCACCCAGCAGCGGGCCACGCTCTGCGGGTCGTAGCCGGCCAGTCCCCCCGCCTGCAGGGCCAGGGCGCAGGTGCGCACCTTGAGCGCGCGCGCCTGCCGGGCCGCCACACCCGCGGCGCGGCGCAGGCGGTCCAGCGTCACCTCCTGCCCCGGTCCCAGGCCTACGAGGAGCAGCCAGGCGGCGGCGGTCTCCTCGCCCGGTACCGCCAGCCAGGACTCGGCCTCGGCATCGAAGGCCCTGCCCGCCGCCAGAGCGGCACTGGTTCGCGGCACCAGGCGGGCCAGCTTCTCCCAGCTGGAAAGGTCCGGCTTCTTCTCCTGCTGGGCGATCCCCAGGACCAGCAGATCCACCTCGGTCCGGCCCGGCTCCCCCTTCTCGACGCTCCACTCCATGTGCGCTCTCCTCTCCGGGCGATAGCTTGTTCCCGGTCGCATCTGGTGGGCGAACCGGGGCGATAAGGACGATGAATCGTGGCATTGTAGCATCCGAGCCGGAAATATGAAGCAGGAACTTCAGCCCCGCGGACTTCGCGTGGCGCCACAATGATCGCTCACAAGACACTGTTATAAATGACGATACCTTCACACAGCAAGAGGCGGATCGGGATCAGGCTGGCTGGCCCGGTCCAGGCGGTTCGGACCGGGCGCGAAGCGCCGCGGACGACGCTCGGTCGCCTCGTGGCAGTCCAGGATCCTCTGCAGCTCATCCTTCACGAGCGGTCGCCCTCCGCCAGCATGGTACCACCACCGATCGCCACCGGTCAGCCGCCCGGGCTCGCCACCTGCCGGCACCTGGAAGTCCTGCTTGAGGGACGACCGGCAAGCCGTTACCATGCGGACCGTTGCGTCGCATCGCCGCCACGGCCTCCGGAGGAAGCTCATGCCGCCAGATCCTACCCGCCCCAGCCCCCGCTCCTGGCGCCCCTGGCGTTGGCCCTTGCCCGGTCAGATCCTGCTGGCCCTGATCCTCGGCGTGAGCGCGGGCCTGCTCTGGAACAGCGAGACGGTCTGGCTGGGGACCTTCCATCCCGCGGCGGTGTACGACTTCCTCGGCGATCTCTTCCTGCGCGCGCTGCGCATGGTGATCGTCCCGCTGCTGGCCGGTTCGATCATCAGCGGCGTGACCGGGGTCGGCTCGGCCCGCTCTCTCGGCCGGCTCTTCGGCAAGACCTTCGCCTGGTACGTCTCCACCAGCCTGATCGCCATCCTGACCGGTCTGCTCCTGGTCAACCTGATCCACCCCGGCCTGAGCGGCGGCGAACCCGTGGGCGAGCGTCTAGGCCTCGAGGAGGCCGGCGGGGCGCTGACCCAGGAGCTGACCGGGCGCAACGCCGGCGATCTGGTGGGGATCGTCCTGCGCATGGTGCCGGAGAATCCCTTGGCGGCGGCGACCGAGGGCCAGATGCTGCCGCTCATCTTCTTCTGCCTGCTCTACGGCGCGGCGCTGACCCTCCTCTCCCGACGGCTGCGCGACGCCCAGATACCCTTCTGGGAGACGCTGTTTGCGGTCATGATGCGGATCACGGGCTGGGTCATCCACCTGGCACCCCTGGGCATCTTCGGTCTGATGGCCCGCATCGTGGCCACCAGCGGTTTCGCCGCCTTCGCCCCCCTCGCCCGCTACGGGATCACCGTCCTGCTGGCCCTGGTGATCCACGCCACGCTGAGCCTGCCACTGCTGGTGCATCTGGTATCTCGCCTGCCGGCCTACCGCCACGCCCGGATCATGTCGCCGGCCCTGCTCACCGCCTTCTCGACCCGCTCTTCCTCGGCCACCCTGCCCCTGACGCTGGATCGGATCGAGCACGGCGCCGGGGTCTCGAACCGCATCTCGAGCTTCGTGCTGCCCCTGGGGGCCACGGTGAACATGGACGGGACGGCCCTGTACGAGTGCGTGGCGGCGCTCTTCATCGCCCAGGCCTATGGCATCTCCCTCGGCCCGGCCTCCCAGGCGATCATCGTGTTGACCGCCTTGCTGGCCTCCATCGGCGCCGCGGGCATCCCCGCCGCCGGTCTGGTCATGATCACCATCGTGCTCGACGCCGTCGGCCTCCCGCTGGAGGGGGTGGCCCTCATCCTGGCCATCGATCCCCTGCTGGACATGTGCCGCACGGCGGTGAACGTCTGGAGCGACAGCTGCGGCGCCCTGGTCATCGCCCGCAGCGAGGGGGAGACCGAGCTGCTCACGCGACAGGAACAGCTTGCCTGACCCGCAGGGCCCGGCCGGCCCGCCGCGCCGCGGGCCCGAACCGCCGACGCAGACCCGTCCTTGATCCGCTGGACAGTCTGTGTCACCCTTGCAACGCTCTGGGCCGAACTGCGTAGGGAAGCATGGCGAGCGCAGCTTCAGGTCCATCACCGTCGGTTACCGGAGAGTGCCTGTGGGCTCTGACTTCCAAGATCCCAGCGGATTCGGCGAGCAGCCCCACGAGGGATTGACGCTGCCCCCCTGGGAGGAGCGGCAGCGCTACGGCTTCCTGAACGCCCTCTACCTGACCATCAAGGACGCCCTGCTGGCGCCCGCTCCCTTCTTCAAGCGCATGCCGACCAGGATCGGCATCACTCAGCCCCTCCTGTTCGCTCTGGTCGTGGGGGTCATCGGCTCCTTCTTCGAGTGGATGTGGTCGCTCACAGGTTCCTCGCTCCAGATGTTCGTGGCAGAGGACGTCTCGGACGTGCTGGAAGGTCCGCTCACCTTCGGCCTGCTGTTCGTGCTCAGCCCGGCGATCACGTGCGTTCACCTGTTCGTCGGGGCCGGCATCATCCACCTCTGCCTGATGCTCGTGGGCGGCGACCGTCTCGGCTTCGAGGCCACCTTCCGCGTCGTCGCCTATGCCCTGGCTGCCTCGCTGCTGCTGATCGTTCCGATCTGCGGCAACCTGCTGTTCCTCGTCTGGGGATTGGTGGTGATCGTGATCGGGCTGCAGAAGATCCACGACATCGAGCCCTGGCGCGCCATCGTCGCCGTCCTGCTGCCCCTGCTGCTGTGCTCCCTCAGCTGCGCGCTGACCGGCTGGGCCATCTTCGGATTCTTCCACCTGAACCGCCTCTTCATATGAGGCTCGTCCCGGAGCGGAACGCCCTGCCCCGCCTGCTCGCCTTCGTCTACCTGGGCGTCGCGCTGCTGGTGGCCCTCGCCTTCGAGTTCTGGAGCCCCGTGATCGAGCACACCGCGTTCTGCCCCCTGCGCCGGAACCTGGGACTGCCCTGCCCCACCTGCGGCGGCACGCACGCCGTCCTGGCCCTCGTGCGCCTGGAGCCGGTCGCGGCCTTCCGCCTCAACCCCCTGATCACCCTCGCGGCCCTGCTGCTGGTGCTCTGGGTGGGCCTGGCCGGCCTGGCCACGCTGGTGCCGGCCTGGCGGCGGGAGATCGTGCTCACCGCGGCCGGACGGCGGCTGCTGCGCTGGTCCGTGGTGCTGAGCGTGCTGGGCACCTGGCTCTACGAGATCCACCGGCTGAGCTGAAGCGCGGGTGGATGGCGGCGGCAGGCGGGATGGCAGGGAAGTCGGTGGCTCAGGACTCGGCCAGCAGCCGGCGGGCGATCACCAGGCGCTGGATCTCGCTGGTACCCTCGTAGATGCGCGTGACGCGCACGTCGCGGTAGTAGCGCTCGACCGGGTACTCCTTGACGTAGCCGTAGCCGCCGTGGATCTGGATGGCGGCGTCGGCGACGCGGCCGGCGGCCTCGGTGGCGTACACCTTGGCCATGGCCGCCTCCTTGGTGAAGGGGCGTCCCTGGTCCTTGAGCCAGGCGGCCCGGTAACCGAGCAGGCGGGCGGCCTCCAGCTCGGTGGCCATGTCCGCCAGCTTCTCCTGGATGACCGGCTGGGCGGCGAGCGGCTCGCCGAACTGCTCCCGCACCTTGGCGTAGCGGATCGCCTCCTCCAGGCAGGCCTGGCCGATGCCGAGACCCTGGAAGGCCACGCCGATGCGGCCCCCGTCCAGGGCGGTCATGGCGATCTTGAAGCCCTGCCCCTCGGCTCCCAGCCGCTGCTTCGCCGGCACCCGCACCTCGTCCAGGTCCAGGGCCACCGTGTCGGAGCAGCGCAGGCCCATCTTGTCCTCCTTCTTGGCGACCGAGAGACCGGGAGTCCCCCGCTCGACGAGGAAGACGTGGATGGACCGGTGGTCGGTCGTGCCGGGCGTGCGGGCCAGGATCACGTAGAAGGAGGCCCGCGAGCCGTTGGTCACCCACAGCTTGCTGCCGCTCAGGACGTAGTGCCCGCCGTCCCGGCGGGCGGTGGTGCGCAGGCCGGCGGCGTCGCTGCCGGCGCCGGGCTCGCTGATGCAGAAGGCGGCGATCTCGCCGGCCGCCATACGCGGCAGGTAGGCCTGCTTGGCTTCCTCGCTGCCAAACATGGCCAGGGGGTAGAAGCCGACGCTGTTGTGCACGGTGATCATGATGGACACGCCGGCGCTGGCCTTGGCCAGCTCCTCCACCACCAGGGCATAGGTGACGGTGTCCACGCCCAGCCCCCCGTACCGCTCGGGAAAGGAGAGGCCGAAGAAGCCCCCCTCCCGCAGCCTGGCGACCAGCGCGTCGGGCATCTCGCCCGCCACGTCCATCTCGTGGGCCAGGGGGGCGATCTCCCGGCGCGCGAAGTCGCGCACCATGTCGCGGAACATGAGCTGGTTCTCGGTGAAGTCGAAGTCCATGCCGTGCCCTTCTCCCTGGCCGCTACTCCCGGAATTCCAGGCTGGAGATGACCAGTCGCTGCGCCTCGCTGGTGCCCTCGTAGATCTCGGTGATCTTGGCATCGCGGAAGAAGCGCTCGACCGGATACTCCTTGCTGTAGCCGTTGCCGCCGAAGATCTGCACGGCTTCGTTGGTGACGAAGTGGGAGGTCTCGCTGGCGAACAGCTTGGCCATGGAGGCCTCCTTGCTGTAGCGCACCCCCTGGTCCTTCAACCAGGCCGCGCGGTGGGTCAGCAGGCGGGCCGCGTGGATGCGCATGGCCATGTCGGCGATCTTCCACTGGATGGCCTGGAACTCCATGATCTTGCGGCCGAACTGCTCGCGCTGCCGCGCGTAGTCCCGCGCCGCCTCGTAGGCGGCCTGGCTGGTGCCCAGCGCCTGGGCAGCGATGCCGATGCGCCCGCCGTCCAGGGTGGACATGGCGATCTTGAAACCCTGCCCCTCCTGTCCCAGGAGCTGATCCGCCGGCACGCGGACGTTGTCGAAGGAGAGCTGGGCCGTGTCCGAGGCCCGGATCCCCATCTTCTTCTCCTCGCGGATCACCGCGAAGCCGGGCGCATCGGTCTCGACGATGAAGGCGCTGATGCCCTTGTGCTTCTTCTCCGGCTCGACCATCGCGAAGACGATCAGGACGTCCGCATGGGCCCCGTTGGTGATGAAGTTCTTCATGCCGTTGATCACCCAGCCGTCACCGTCCCGGGCGGCGCGCGTCTGCTGGTTGGCGGCGTCGGTGCCGGCCCCCGGCTCGCTCAGGCAGTAGGCGCCCAGCTTCTCCCCCCGGGCCAGGGGGGTCAGGAATTTGCGCTTCTGCTCCTCGTTGCCGTAGGTCTCGAGCGGCCAGCAGACCAGGCTGTTGTTCACCGACATGATGACTCCGCAGCTGGCGCAGGCCTTGGAGATCTCCTCCATGGCCAGGATGTAGCAGAGGCTGTCGAGGCCGGCGCCGCCGAACTCCTCGGGCACGTTCATGCCCAGAAAGCCGAGCGCGGCCATCTTCTGCACGATCTCGGCGGGGAACCGCTCCTCGCGGTCCAGCTCGGCGGCCACGGGAGCGATCTCGCGGGCGGCGAAGTCGGCGGCCGCGTCGCGGATCATGCGCTGCTGTTCGGTCAGTTCGAAGTGCACGGTCGGCTCCTTTGCTTGGCACCCGGGTCGGCCGGCCCGTCGGCCTAGCTGTAGTCGTAAAATCCCTTGCCGGTCTTGCGGCCCAGCTGACCGGCGTCCACCATGCGCCGCAGGAGCGGGCAGGGCCGGTACTTCGAGTCGCCGAAACCCGCATGCAGGACCTCCATGATGTCCAGGCAGATGTCCAGGCCGATGAAGTCGGCCAGGGTCAGCGGACCCATGGGATGCGCCATGCCCAGCTTCATGACCGTGTCGATGTCCTCCCGGCTCGCCACCCCCTCCATGAGGCAGTAGGCGGCCTCGTTGATCATGGGCATCAGGACGCGGTTGGAGATGAAGCCCGGGTAGTCCTGGACGGTCACCGGCTCCTTGCCCAGCCCTTGGGCGATTTCCAGGATCCGCGAGAGGGTCTGCTGGGAGGTCGCCTGACCGCAGATCACCTCCACGAGCTTCATCATGGGCACCGGGTTCATGAAGTGCATGCCGATGACCTGCTCCGGCCGCTCGGTGCAGGCCGCGATCTTCGTCAGGGAGATGCTGCTGGTGTTGCTGGCCAGGATGGTCCCGGCCGGGCAGACGGCGTCCAGCTTCGCGAAGATCTTCTGCTTGACCTCGAAGCTCTCGAAGACGGCCTCGACCACCAGCTCCGCGTCCTTGGCCGCCTCCAGCGCCGTCGCGGGGGTGATGCGGCCCAGGGTGGCCTTGGCCTCGCCCTCGCTCAGGATCTCCTTCTTGACCTGGCGGGCCAGGTTCTTCTCGATGGTTGCCAGGGCGCGGTCCAGGTACTCCTGGGCCACGTCCACCAGGGTCACCGGATGCTCGTGCTGGGCGAAGACGTGAGCGATGCCGTTGCCCATGGTCCCGCCGCCGATCACCGCCACCTTCATGCGTTTTCCCTCCGTTATCTTGCAACCAACTGTCATAAAGTGTTTTCCAGGATCGCCTCAGGGTCGGCTAATCGCCAGCGCCACCGCGTCCCCACCCCCCAGGCAGAGCGCGGCGATGCCGTCGCGGACCTGCCGGTCCTCCATGGCATGCAGCAGGGTCACCAGGATCCGGGCCCCCGAGCAACCGATGGGGTGTCCCAGGGCGACCCCGCCCCCGTGCACGTTCACCTTCGCGAAGGGAATGCCCAGCTCCTCCACGACGGCGATGGACTGGGCGGCGAAGGCCTCGTTGAACTCGAAGAGGCCGTAGTCGTCCAGCTTCCGGCCCGTCTTGCCCAGCAGGTTCTTGACCGCTCCGACCGGGGCCATCATGACCCATTCCGGATCCACGGCGCCGGTGGCGTAGCCCTCGATCACCGCGCGCACCGCGAGCCCCTCCTGCTGCGCGAAGGCCTCGCTGCAGACCAGCAGCGCCGCCGCGCCGTCGTTGATGCTCGAGGCGTTGCCGGCCGTCACGGAGCCGCCGTCCCGCTTGAAGGCCGGCTTGAGCTTGGCCAGCGACGGAACGCTCGCGTCCGCGCGCGGCCCCTCGTCGCGCTCCACCAGCACCGGATCGCCACGCCGCTGCGGCACCGGCACCGGCACTACCTCGCGGGCGAACTTGCCGGCCTCCCAGGCCGCCACCGCCTTGCGGTGGCTCTCGGCGGCGAACTCGTCCTGACGCTGCCGGGAGACCTCGTACTTCTCCACCACCAGCTCGGCCGTCATGCCCATGTGGAAGTCGTTGTACACGTCCCAGAGACCGTCATGGATCATCAGGTCGGTGACCTGCTGATGACCCAGCCGCATGCCGTCCCGGGCGCCGAACAGGGCGTAGGGGATGCGGCTCATGTTCTCCATGCCGCCGGCCAGGTAGCAGTGGCCGTCGCCGGCCTTGATGGCCTGGGCGGCCAGGGCCACGGCCTTCAGGCCCGAGCCGCAGACCTTGTTGACCGTCATGGCGCTGACCGAGGTGGGCACGCCGCCGAAGATCGAGGCCTGGCGGGCCGGGTTCTGCCCCAGCCCGGCCTGCACGACGTTGCCCAGCAGGACCTCGTCGATCTTCCCGGCGTCGAGCCCGGTCCGCTCCAGCAGGGCCTTGACCACGACGGCCCCCAGCCGGGGGGCCGGGATCGCCGCCAGACCGCCCTGGAAGCGGCCGATGGGGGTGCGCACGCCTTCGACGATGACAGCGCGGTTGCTCACGATGTCTCCTCTCTCCTAGTCCTTGACGATTTGACGGCCGATGACCAGGCGCTGGATCTCGCTGGTCCCCTCGCCGATGGTGCAGAGCTTGGCATCGCGGTAGAAGCGCTCCACGGGGTACTCGCGGGTGTAGCCGTAGCCGCCCAGGATCTGGATGGCCTTGTCGGTGACGAACATCGCGGCCTCGCTGGCGTACAGCTTGGCCATGGCGGACATCTGGCTGAAAGGCTCGCCCCGGTCCTTCAGCACGGACGCCTCGTAGGTCAGCAGGCGTGCCGCCTCGATCTGCGTGGCCATGTCGGCCAGCATGAACTGGACCGCCTGGAAGGAGGAGATGGGCCGGTTGAACTGGTGGCGCTCCCGGGCGTAGTCACGGGCCGTGGCGAAGGCCCCCTGGGCCAGACCGAGGGCCACCGCGGCGATGGAGATGCGCCCGCCGTCGAGAGTCTTCATGAAGTACTTGAAGCCCTCCCCCAGCTTGCCCAGGCGCAGGTCGTCCGGCACACGAACATCCTCGAGGGTCAGGGGTGCCGTGTCCGAGCCCCGCATGCCCAGCTTGTCTTCCTTCTTTTCGACCGTGAAGCCCGGCGTGTCGGTGGGCACGATGAAGGCGCTGATCCCGTGGCTGGCGCCCCCTGCGGGATCGGTGACGGCCGTGACGATCACCGCCCCGGCGTAGTGGGAGTTGGTGATCCACATCTTGGAGCCGTTGATGACCCACTGGCCGCCATCCTTGACCGCGGTGGTCCTGGTGCCCCCGGCGTCGCTGCCGGCCCCGGCCTCGGTCAGGCCGAAGGAGAGCAGGAACTCGCCGCGGGCACCCGGCTCCAGGAAGCGCTTCTTCTGCTCGGGGGTGCCGTAGGCCTGGATGGGCCAGCACCCCAGGCTGTTGTGGGCGGCCACGGTCAGACCGTGGCTGCCGCAGACCTTCGACAGCTCCTCGACCACCAGCGTGTAGCTGAGCGTGTCGGCGCCGACGCCCCCCTCCACCTCGGGCACGGTCAGGCCGAGCAGACCCAGCTGGCCCATCTCCCGGACCGTGGCCTCGGGAAACTTGGCCGTCTCGTCGATCTCCGCCGCGATCGGCGCGACCTTGTCCTGGGCGAACTGCCGCGTCATGTCGCGGATCATCTTCTGGTTCTCGCTGAGCTGCATGCTTCCTCCTCGGCGAGGCATCCGGAGAACGACGGTCGTCCGGGAACCGCGCGCGAACGCTCCGGTCCGGATATCCGGTCGCGAATCCTGAACGAGCCGCTGCGGCGGTGAAAGCTGCCTCCCTGCGCCGCGAACCGCTCGCACTGCCGGGCTGCCAACAAAATAACATATGAAGTTGCCTGTGTGTAGGACGGGTTGCGCGACGGGCTCGTGAGGCGGCGAAGTCAAGGGCGGGCCCGGGGACGGCGCTGCACCGTCCCCGGGCGATATCGGCAGGCAGGAGCCTTTCTCGGGCCGCTGTCAGCGGTAGGTGATCTTCAAGGCACCCCAGCTGCGTGCCACGACCGGCACCAGGGGCTGGCAGGCATTGACCTCGCCGGGACTCGGCTCGCACAGGGTTCCGATCGGTTCCGCCGTGCCCCCGTAAGGATAGAGACCGTCGAAGAGCGCCCACGGACCGCCGGGATGCAGCCGCCCCGAGCTGCGGTCGTCCTCGGCCTCGTGATCGCTGTACTCGTAGCTGTCGACGAGGACCGAGCCGGCCCAGACAGGATCTCCCTGCCACAGCTGCACGACGTCACCGGCATTGTTCAGGCTGAACCCGGAGATGGGCAGCTGCACCTCCGTCTGCCAGGCCACCGCATGATGACCGTAGAAAACGGCCGCCTCGCCCTCGGCCAGGATGCCGAACAGGTTGAGGTGAGCCTCCTCCCCCGTGCCGTCCCGGAGGTAGTAGCCGGTCAGATCCACGCTGCCCGGGCCGGTGTTGGTGACCTCGATCCACTCGTCGTCCCGGAAGTGGATCTCGCCGTCCCCGTTCCAGTCCCAGGTCGGATCCGCGAGGATCTCCGAGAGTTCCAACCCGGCCAGGGCCGGGGCCGCGAGCAGCAGGACGAGCAAGACGGACAGGACAGGCATGCGGATGGCCGTGCGCATCATTCTCGGCATGACGCATCTCCTTGCGGGAGGTGTTTGGCTGACAGGTGGGAGATGATCCGGATCAAGGGAGGTCCCATCCCCTAGCCAGAAGCGGACCGAGCGGCGTGCGGAGTCGTTTCCATGCATCTTAGGACTGGCAAGACACCATCCCGCGCGCCATGCTGGAAGAGCGCCGCGGACAGGAGGCAATGTTGAGCAGGAGGACCCTGCATATCGGGGTGATCGGCGCCGGCAGCCATGGCCAGCGCTACCTGAAGCACGCCCGGCACGACGTGGACGGCATGGAGCCGGTGGCCTGCTGCCGCCGCGACGCGGTGGCCGGTGCGGAGATCGCGGCCCGCTTCGGCTGCCGTCACCTGGTGGCGTCGGCCGAGCTGATCGCGGATCCCCAGGTTGACGCCGTCGTGGTCTGCACGCCCCCCTCTTCCCACTTCCCCCTGGCCCGGGACGTGCTGGCGGCCGGCAAGCCGCTCCTCCTGGAGAAGCCCATGACCGGGACACTCGAGGAGGCGCGCCGGCTCTGCGAGCTGGACGCCGCGTCCGCATCCCCGCCCCTGCTCCTGTCCCAGACCCTGCGCTGGAATCCGGCGATCCGGAAGGCCCGCGAGCTGTGGTCGCGTCTGGGACGGGTGCACATGATCCGGCTCGTGCAGCGTCTGGCCCCCACCGAGATGCCCTGGCAGCGGGACGTCACCCAGTCGATGGGAGGTTCGGTGCTGCTGACGGGCGTGCACCTGTTCGACCTGGTGCGCCACCTGACCGGACAGGAGTTCGTCCAGGTGGATTCCCGGCAGCGGCAGGTCCTGCACGACAGCCTCGAGGATCACTTCCTGGCGCGCGCCGAGCTGGCCGACGGAACCTGGGTGAGCCTGGAGGTGGGCAAGTTCACGCAGAGCGTCTCCTGCTGGCTGGATGCAGCGGGCGACGAGGGGCAGCTCTGGGCCGACTACCGCCACGGCGGCGTCCTCTTCCTCCAGGGCGGCGCGGCCGAGCGGCAAGCGGCGGACGCGAGCATGCCCACGCTGCCCTCCGTGCTCGCGGCCTGGCGCGACCAGATCGCAAAGGGTGCGCCGCCGGCGGTCGGCGCGACCGACGGCCTGCGCACCCTCGAGGTGGTTGCGGCCTGCTACCTCTCCCACCGGGAACGGCGACCCGTACGCATCGCGGAACTCTAGCCCGCCCTAGCGAACGAGCAGCAGCTTCTGCACGTCTTCGTGGCCCAACGCCTGGCTGCGGCAGAAGTAGGCCCCTGAGGACACCGCCCGGCCCACCTCGTCCGTGCCGTCCCAGATCACGAAGCCGGGGCCGGCCGGCACCGCCTCGTCCCGCAGCACCCGCACCCGCTGCCCCTTCAGGTCGTAGATCACCAGGCGCAGCCGCCCCGGCCGGGGCATCTCGTAGTCGATCCGCGTGCGCGGATTGAAGGGATTCGGGATGCCTCCCCGCACGACGAAGCCGCCGGCCGCCGGCACCGCGACCACCGGCGGGGCCGTCGCCTGGCCGAAGGCCTCCAGGACGTCGCGCAGGATCAGCGCGCGGGTCGAGTACGGACCGGGCAGCAGAGGGCCGCCGCAGGCGAGATCGTCCACCACAAAGCCCAGATCGTACGGCAGGTAGATCACGTTGGCCTGGTAGGTGGCGTTGACGGTCTGGATTGCGGCCGCATGCGGATACGCGCCCGGCTCGCAGTCCTCGGACAGGAACTCCGCGATCCGGCCCGGCGTCCCCAGGGCATTCACCACGTCCATGTTGCGGACGACCGGGTTGCAGAAGAGGTCCGTCCCCCAGCGGTTGGCACCGGCAAACACCGGGTTGCCGGCCGTCGGCAGGGCCTGCACCGTCAGGTCGTAGCGGCCGAACAGGTAGTCACTGTTACTGGTCACGTACTCCGCCTGGATCCAGGTGTTCAGAAAGGCCCGGGTTACCGGGCTCGTACTCCCCAGGTCGCGAACGAGACCATTGCCCGTCAGAAACGCTCCCTTGACGCCGGCACGCAGCCAGGCATCCAGTACGCCGATGTCGTCGCCCGGATCGTCATAGTCATCCACATCCGTGATGGTGAACCGGTCCAGATCCCCGGATGAGTACAAGAGCACCTCGTAGCCGAGCAGTTGCGTCGCGGTCGCGCGGCCGCCCAGGCCGTTGCCGACACCTGAAGAAGGCCCGTTGGTCTCGTAGATGTCATAGCCCACGCCCTCGGCGAGGCCGGCCCCGCGCAGCGCGTGCATCCACTCCGCCTCAAGGCCACCCGCGAAGTCGTTCCACCACAGCACCGCCGGCTGCGCGCACGTCTCCAGGTCGCTGATGCTCGGCAGGGCCCGCACCACGAAGGGTCCCGCGTACTGCAGCATCTCGTACCCGGCGTCGCCCGGGAACAGGCTGAAGCCCGATGTGTCTCCGGGTAGCGTGGCGGTGCCCAGGCCGGTGTCCGTCGCCCGAATGTAGTAGTGGATCACGTCGCCCGGGAAGAAGAAGCCGGTGTCCGGCAGGTCGAAGTGGAAGCGATGGGGAACGACCTCGCCGAAGGGATTGTAGGTCGAGTCACCGGGCACGGTGCCCCGGTTCGGCAGGCCGGAGGTCCGGCAGGCGTCGAACAGCGGGATGGGCCGGAGGAAGTAGACCAGCTCGGGATTGGCGGCCAGCTCCGTGCCGGCCCGCAGGGGGACGACATTGCAGGCGATGGAGTCGCCGGGCTGGTTCCCGCCCGCGCTCGCCGGTCGGATGTTCCGCGCCATGTCGAAGCGGACGCTGTTGGCGCAGGGATTCGCGCAGTCGAGCTGCCCGCCGGCGGGAAAGCTGTCCTGCACCAGTTCGATCTCCGCCGCCGTGATCACCGGTCCGCTCTGCCGGTACGTGCAGACCCGCACGTCGTCGAAGTAAGGCGCCGGCGTGGGATCGTAGTAACTCCAGCACCCCATCCAGCTCAGCTGGTGAACTCCGAGAGCGACCTGGACGTGCGTACGGGCCGGCAGCAGCAGATCGGACAGATCCTCGCGCTGGCGATGATAATCCGGACCCCCGTTGTAGTAGATGACATTCCGATCCCGCCATTCGGTCCAGCCCGTTTCCGGAGGAGGTGAGCCCGGTTCGCCGGCGTCCGTGGAGCGAACGTGCCAGACGTAGAACATGTGATCACAGCTGAAAAGGTCCAGATGCCGGTAAACCGTGAACTCCAGGAATGCGCCGTCGTAGCCGTCGGCCGGATCAGGCCAGGCCAGAACCGGCGACCAGATCTCGTTCGCCAGAGAATGCGGGAGGCCGAGCAGCCCCCCTTCCGGATTGACCGTGTAGCCGCCGGGACCGTAGCACCAGGTGAGACAGTGGTAGCCCCCGGTACCGGGCACCACGTTTCCGTCATCGATGAAGGCCACCTGCGGCGTGTTGTTCTGGTAGCACGGATCCAGATCGTCCAGGAGCGGCCAGACATGAGCGAAGTCACCTACTCCCTGGTGTTCCTGGGGCCGCCAGACGGCATCGTCCTCGTACTGCCCGTCCCCGTCGCGATCCTCACAGTCCTCGGTCGGACCGATCTGAACGGCCCCCTCCCCTTGATCGAAGAAGACCTGGATGAGATCGATCTGGGCTGCCCCGTGCGTGGGCCAGGAGCAATCCTCGTCCGACCAGCCGCCGTCGGATTCGAAGCGGAACCGCAGGTGAATCGACGGCTCGCCCGTGTCCGGATGAGGCACGTAATCCGCGATGTCGAAGCCATGGGCTGCCGCCACGACCACGCCGTCCTGCTCGCCGTTCCAGCTCTGGAGCCACTGCAGGCCCGCCGCATCCTCATACCAGAGTTGCAGGTAGTCGTAGCCCGGCTCGTTGTCGTAGTTGAGCACGGCAGCCAGCTGCACCTGCGTCGGCTGCGCCGCATTCGGGACCTCCCCCCACCAGTCGAGACGTTCCTCGTAGTTATTGCCGTAGCCGCCGTCGGGATCGCCGGGTCCGCAGGAAGGCCAGCCCTCACCGCACCACCAGGCGTGGTTGGGAACGGTCCCGGGATCCAGGTTGGCGGCCTGGTAGGTGTCGATATGCCAGTGGATGGGATCAATGAGCCAAGCGCTGACATCGACACCGTACCAGTCGTCCCAGGAGGGAGCCAGGCTGCCGGGGAGCTGGAAATCGCCGCGTCCGTCGCCGTCGTCTCCCAGCAGGCACAGCGTGTCGGCACCCGACCGGACCAAGTTCCCCTGCGGGCCGCCGATCCAGAGCCCGGAGCTGCGGGCGACGACCGGTCGCTGAAAATGTGGTGTGGTCGAGCGCGCCGTGGCGGGACGCGGCGGCAGGCTGGCCGTGACCAGGAGGCCCAGCGCCAGCGCGATGGTCTGCATTCTGCGTCTCATGACAGGTCCCCCCTCGATTCGGCGAGCGGGCGCTGCCGGTCCAGCTAGATCCTCCGACCGCAGCGGCTGCGCGCATCGACGAGCTTTAGCCCGCCCTAGCGAACGAGCAGCAGCTTCTGCACGTCCTCGTGGCCCAGCGCCCACGTGCGGCAGAAGTAGGCCCCCGAGGCCACGGCCCGGCCCCCCTCGTCCGTGCCGTCCCAGATCACGAAGCCGGGGCCGGCCGGCACCGCCTCGTCCCGCAGCACCCGCACCCGCTGCCCCTTCAGGTCGTAGATCACCAGGCGCAGCCGCCCCGGCCGGGGCATCTCGTAGTCGATCCGCGTGCGCGGATTGAAGGGATTCGGGATGCCTCCCCGCACGACGAAGCCGCCGGCCGCCGGCACCGCGACCACCGGCGGGGCCGTCGCCTGGCCGAAGGCCTCCAGGACGTCGCGCAGGATCAGCGCGCGGGTCGAGTACGGACCGGGCAGCAGAGGGCCGCCGCAGGCGAGATCGTCCACCACAAAGCCCAGATCGTACGGCAGGTAGATCACGTTGGCCTGGTAGGTGGCGTTGACGGTCTGGATTGCGGCCGCATGCGGATACGCGCCCGGCTCGCAGTCCTCGGACAGGAACTCCGCGATCCGGCCCGGCGTCCCCAGGGCATTCACCACGTCCATGTTGCGGACGACCGGGTTGCAGAAGAGGTCCGTCCCCCAGCGGTTGGCACCGGCAAACACCGGGTTGCCGGCCGTCGGCAGGGCCTGCACCGTCAGGTCGTAGCGGCCGAACAGGTAGTCACTGTTACTGGTCACGTACTCCGCCTGGATCCAGGTGTTCAGAAAGGCCCGGGTTACCGGGCTCGTACTCCCCAGGTCGCGAACGAGACCATTGCCCGTCAGAAACGCTCCCTTGACGCCGGCACGCAGCCAGGCATCCAGTACGCCGATGTCGTCGCCCGGATCGTCATAGTCATCCACATCCGTGATGGTGAACCGGTCCAGATCCCCGGATGAGTACAAGAGCACCTCGTAGCCGAGCAGTTGCGTCGCGGTCGCGCGGCCGCCCAGGCCGTTGCCGACACCTGAAGAAGGCCCGTTGGTCTCGTAGATGTCATAGCCCACGCCCTCGGCGAGGCCGGCCCCGCGCAGCGCGTGCATCCACTCCGCCTCAAGGCCACCCGCGAAGTCGTTCCACCACAGCACCGCCGGCTGCGCGCACGTCTCCAGGTCGCTGATGCTCGGCAGGGCCCGCACCACGAAGGGTCCCGCGTACTGCAGCATCTCGTACCCGGCGTCGCCCGGGAACAGGCTGAAGCCCGATGTGTCTCCGGGTAGCGTGGCGGTGCCCAGGCCGGTGTCCGTCGCCCGAATGTAGTAGTGGATCACGTCGCCCGGGAAGAAGAAGCCGGTGTCCGGCAGGTCGAAGTGGAAGCGATGGGGAACGACCTCGCCGAAGGGATTGTAGGTCGAGTCACCGGGCACGGTGCCCCGGTTCGGCAGGCCGGAGGTCCGGCAGGCGTCGAACAGCGGGATGGGCCGGAGGAAGTAGACCAGCTCGGGATTGGCGGCCAGCTCCGTGCCGGCCCGCAGGGGGACGACATTGCAGGCGATGGAGTCGCCGGGCTGGTTCCCGCCCGCGCTCGCCGGTCGGATGTTCCGCGCCATGTCGAAGCGGACGCTGTTGGCGCAGGGATTCGCGCAGTCGAGCTGCCCGCCGGCGGGAAAGCTGTCCTGCACCAGTTCGATCTCCGCCGCCGTGATCACCGGTCCGCTCTGCCGGTACGTGCAGACCCGCACGTCGTCGAAGTAAGGCGCCGGCGTGGGATCGTAGTAACTCCAGCACCCCATCCAGCTCAGCTGGTGAACTCCGAGAGCGACCTGGACGTGCGTACGGGCCGGCAGCAGCAGATCGGACAGATCCTCGCGCTGGCGATGATAATCCGGACCCCCGTTGTAGTAGATGACATTCCGATCCCGCCATTCGGTCCAGCCCGTTTCCGGAGGAGGTGAGCCCGGTTCGCCGGCGTCCGTGGAGCGAACGTGCCAGACGTAGAACATGTGATCACAGCTGAAAAGGTCCAGATGCCGGTAAACCGTGAACTCCAGGAATGCGCCGTCGTAGCCGTCGGCCGGATCAGGCCAGGCCAGAACCGGCGACCAGATCTCGTTCGCCAGAGAATGCGGGAGGCCGAGCAGCCCCCCTTCCGGATTGACCGTGTAGCCGCCGGGACCGTAGCACCAGGTGAGACAGTGGTAGCCCCCGGTACCGGGCACCACGTTTCCGTCATCGATGAAGGCCACCTGCGGCGTGTTGTTCTGGTAGCACGGATCCAGATCGTCCAGGAGCGGCCAGACATGAGCGAAGTCACCTACTCCCTGGTGTTCCTGGGGCCGCCAGACGGCATCGTCCTCGTACTGCCCGTCCCCGTCGCGATCCTCACAGTCCTCGGTCGGACCGATCTGAACGGCCCCCTCCCCTTGATCGAAGAAGACCTGGATGAGATCGATCTGGGCTGCCCCGTGCGTGGGCCAGGAGCAATCCTCGTCCGACCAGCCGCCGTCGGATTCGAAGCGGAACCGCAGGTGAATCGACGGCTCGCCCGTGTCCGGATGAGGCACGTAATCCGCGATGTCGAAGCCATGGGCTGCCGCCACGACCACGCCGTCCTGCTCGCCGTTCCAGCTCTGGAGCCACTGCAGGCCCGCCGCATCCTCATACCAGAGTTGCAGGTAGTCGTAGCCCGGCTCGTTGTCGTAGTTGAGCACGGCAGCCAGCTGCACCTGCGTCGGCTGCGCCGCATTCGGGACCTCCCCCCACCAGTCGAGACGTTCCTCGTAGTTATTGCCGTAGCCGCCGTCGGGATCGCCGGGTCCGCAGGAAGGCCAGCCCTCACCGCACCACCAGGCGTGGTTGGGAACGGTCCCGGGATCCAGGTTGGCGGCCTGGTAGGTGTCGATATGCCAGTGGATGGGATCAATGAGCCAAGCGCTGACATCGACACCGTACCAGTCGTCCCAGGAGGGAGCCAGGCTGCCGGGGAGCTGGAAATCGCCGCGTCCGTCGCCGTCGTCTCCCAGCAGGCACAGCGTGTCGGCACCCGACCGGACCAAGTTCCCCTGCGGGCCGCCGATCCAGAGCCCGGAGCTGCGGGCGACGACCGGTCGCTGAAAATGTGGTGTGGTCGAGCGCGCCGTGGCGGGACGCGGCGGCAGGCTGGCCGTGACCAGGAGGCCCAGCGCCAGCGCGATGGTCTGCATTCTGCGTCTCATGACAGATCCCCCTCGGTGAGCGGACGATGCCGGTCCGGCCAGGTCCTCCGACCGCAGCGGCTGCGCGGAGCGGAGGCCGCGGGGCGGAGCCGATGACCTCGGGGGGATGTACGCGGTGGGATTCGTGTTCTAACAGCGATCCGGCGTGCCGTCGTCGGCTGGGCTCTTCTCTCGATCGGCCGACAGCTGCTGTACGAGGATCCTCCGCAGGAGCTGCGGATCCGCCCGGCCTTGCGTGCGTGCCATGGCCTGGCCCATGAACCAGGTCAGCAGCTTCGCCCGGCCGGAGCGGTAGGCACGGACCTCTTCTGGATGAGTCTCCAGCACTGTGCGCACCACGTCGCCGAGTTCCGCCTGATCGCCTTCCTGCCGCAGCCCCAGGCGGGCCACCACGGCGGCGGCCTCCTCCCCGGTCGCCAGCATCTGCTGGAAGACCTCCTTGGCGAGGCGCCCGCTCAGGATCCCCTCGCGCAGCAGCGCGAGGAGCCGCGCCAGCGCCTGCGGGCCGACCGGGAAATCGCGGATCTCGTGGTTGCGCGCGTGCAGCGCCTGCAGCACCTCGGTCTGGATCCAGCCGGCCGCGCTGCGCGCGTCGCCCAGGGCGCGGGCGGTCGCCTCGAAGTAGTCCGCCAGGTCCCGCGTGGCCGTGAGCACCGCGACCGCCTCGGCCGGCAGTCCGTGCTCGCGAGCCAGCCTTTCCGCGCGCGGCCGGGGCAGCTCGGGCAGCTCCCGCCGGAGGGCGGCGATCTCGGCCTGCGTCACCTGGAGCGGCGGCAGATCGGGTTCCGGGAAGTAGCGGTAGTCGGGAGCCTGTTCCTTGACGCGCTGGACCACGGTACGGCCGGCGTCCGGATCCCAGCCCCGCGTCTCCTCGCGGACTACCTCACCCGCGTCCAGGCAGGCGGACTGCCGCGCGATCTCGTGATCGAGGGCCAGCTGGACGGCCCGCAGGGAGTTGAGGTTCTTGATCTCGACCTTGGCGCCCAGGTCCCGGCTGCCGGCCGGGCATACGCTGACGTTGGCGTCGCAGCGCAGGCTGCCGGCGTACAGGTTGCCATCGCACACGTCCAGGTACATCAGCAGCCGCCGCAGCTCCTCCACGCAGGCCCGCGCCTGCCGGCCGCTGCGCAGCTGCGGTTCCGTGACGATCTCCACCAGCGGCACGCCTGCCCGGTTCAGATCCACGAGGGTCGCCCGCTCGGGCTCCGCGACGTGGAGGGACTTGCCGGCATCCTCCTCCAGGTGGATGCGGGCGAGGCCGAGGTCCAGCACGACGCCCTCCAGGGGCACCTCCAGGTGCCCGGCCTGCGCCAGCGGCTCCTCGTACTGGGTGATCTGGTAGCCCTTGGGCAGGTCCGGATAGAAGTAGCTCTTGCGCGCGAACAGCGAGCGCCTCGGGATCCGGCAGCCGGTCGCCAGCGCTACCTTGAGGCCCAGCGTCACCGCCGCCCCGTTGAGGGCGGGCAGCGCGCCGGGCAGCCCCAGGCAGACGGGGCAGGTCCGGCTGTTGGGCGGTGCGCCGAACTCCGCACGGCAGCCGCAGAACAGCTTGGTGCGCGTGGTCAGCTGCGCGTGGACCTCCAGCCCGATCACCGCCTCGTACGCCACGCCGCCTCCTTCCGGGCGCGGAAGTTCCGCGCGCGCTCCACTGCTCCGGCCAGCGTGAAGAGGGTCTCCTCGGCGAGGGCCGGCCCGACCAGCTGCAGGCTGAGCGGCAGGCCGTCCCGGTCCAGGCCGGTGGGCAGGGTGAGCGCCGGCAGGCCGGCCAGGCTGGCCGGGACCGTGAAGACGTCGCTCAGGTACATCTGCAGCGGGTCCGCGAGCCTCTCGCCCAGGGGAAAGGCCGCGGCGGGGGCCGTCGGCAGGGCCACGGCATCGCAGGCGCTGAAGGCCCGCGCGAAGTCCTCCGCCACCAGCCCGCGCACGCGCTCGGCTTGCAGGTAATAGGCGTCGCGGTAGCCCGCCGAGAGAACGTAGGTCCCCAGCAGGATGCGGCGCTTCACCTCGAGCCCGAAGCCCGCTGTGCGCGTGGCCGTGACCGTCTCCCGATAGTCGCGACCCGCCGCGCGCGGCCCGTAGCGGACGCCGTCGTAGCGGGCCAGGTTGGCCGCGGCCTCGGCCGTGGCCACCACGTAGTAGGCGGCGATGGCTCGCGAGAGGCTCGGCAGCGTCACCTCCACGATCCGTGCTCCGGCCTCCTGCAGCTCCTCCAGCGTGGACTCGAAGTCTGCCACCACGTCCGGGTGCACTCCCTCCGCCAGGGCGTCGCGCGGGACGCCCACCCGCAGGCCCGCGGCGGGACGCTCGACCGCCGCGAGCGGATCGCCCGGCGAAGCGTCCAGCGAGGTGGCATCGCGCGGATCACAACCGGCGAGAACGGAGTAGACCAGGGCGCAGTCGGCCACGTCCTTCGCGAGCGGTCCGATCTGGTCCAGCGAGGAGGCGAAGGCCACCAGGCCGTAGCGGCTCACGCGGCCGTAGGTGGGTTTCAGGCCCACCACCCCGCAGCAGTGCGCCGGCTGGCGGATGCTGCCGCCGGTGTCGCTGCCCAGGGCGAAGAAGGCGAGATCGGCCGCCACCGCGGCCGCCGCACCACCGCTGGAGCCACCGGGCGTGCGCGCGGGATCCCAGGGATTGCGGGTCGGACCGTACGCCGAGTGCTCGCACGAGGAGCCCATGCCGAACTCATCCATGTTGGTCAGGCCCAGCCAGTGGGCGCCGGCGGCCCGCAGCCTGGTGACCGCCGTGGCGTCGTAGGGAGGTTGCCAGCCGGCCAGGATGCGCGAGGCGCAGTCGGTGGGCAGGCCACGGGCGCAGATGTTGGCCTTCAGCGCGCCGCCCAGCCCCCAGAGCGGCTGCTGCCCCGCCTTCGGTGGCGGGCCGCCGGCGGGCGGCTCGTCCGCAGGATCGCTGAGCCGGACGTACGCACGCAGAGCGGGATCGTGGCGGGCGATGGCGCTGCGCAGCTCCCCGTCCAGCTCGGCCGGCGTCACCTTCCGGGCGCGGAGCAGGCGGGCCGCCTCGCGCAGGCTCAGCCGGTGCAGCTCAGCCACGCTCGGCCTCCTCCCCACCCGGCACCGGCGGGATCCGGAAGCAACTCTCGGCCCGATCGGCGGTCGCCGCCAGGGATGTCTCGGCGGGCAGCGAGGGCCCGGGCTCATCGGCCCGGCGCCGGATCTCCGCCGGCCCCCAGTTGCGGACCGCCGCGGCCGCGGGGAGGTCCCCCGTGCCGAGCCGGTCGACGAAGGCCACGATGCGCGCCAGGTCCCGAGCCAGCAGCTCGCGCTCGGCGGCCGCCAGCTCCAGGCCGGCCAGCTCCTCCAGCCAGCGGATGGTCCCGGCATCGAGGGCCACGGTATCTCCTTGCGGCGTGTCGGGCTTGCGGCCAGGGTCGTTCTTGGGTTACGGGCGATTGTAACGTATCATGAGGGACGAGATGTGAAAACGCTGCGCCGCCCCGCGACCCTCCAGCCTCCGGAAGTGAGCCCGTGATCCCGGATCCCCGCCATGCCGCCGCCTGTCCCAATAGGCCGCTGTCACGTCGGCCTGCCCCGCTCGCCCTCGGCCTGCTGCTCCTGCTGCTGGCGGCGATTCCGGGGACGCGTGGCTCCGCGGCCGTTCCCGGCCCGCTCCCGGATCCCGCCCTCTGGGAGAAGCCCCTGCTGGCGGCGGCCCTCGCCCCCGAGGATAGCGTGCGGCCGCCCGCGGGCGATCGCGGCTTCGACGTGCTGCACTACGAGCTGGAGCTGAACCTCGACGTGCCGGACCGCAGCCTGACGGGCCGGGTCGGGATCCAGCTGAGCTCGCTGCGACCGGCCCTGGACCGGCTCCGCCTGGATCTGGTGGAGGAGCTCGGTGTGGACGAGGTGCTCTGGTCGGGCTCCGGCGGCGGCGGACCCGTCCCGGTTCCCTGGACCCACGCCGGTGACAGCCTGGTGGTCTCGCTGCCGGTGCCCCTGGCCGCGGCCGACCAGGGCCGCCTGGAGGTGGCCTATCACGGCCGGCCGCCGCGGCATGGGCCCTACAACTCCGGCCTCATGTTCCGCACCTATCCACCCGATCCTGACGTCCCCGGCGACACGCTCCCCATCGTGGCCAACGTGAGCGAGCCCTGGTCGGCCCACTCCTGGTGGCCCTGCAAGGACCACCCGTCCGACAAGGCCACCGCCCGTCTCGCCGTCGAGGTACCGGCGGAGCTGTACGCGGTGAGCAACGGGGTGCTGGTCGAGGAGAGCACCCCGCAGCCCGGCCGGCGGCGCTTCGTCTGGGAGGAGAACCATCCCATCGCCACCTACCTGGTCTCCATCGCCGCCGCCGACTACGAGAGCTGGGAAGAGAGCTGCCCGGGCCTCGCCCGCTCCGTGCTGCTGAGCTTCCACGCCCTGCCGCCGGACCGCGAGCGGATGGCCGCGGACGTCGCCCGGACCTGCGAGATGATGCAGTTCCTCGAGGATCTGTTCGGGCCCTACCCCTTCGGCGACGAGAAGTACGGGCAGTCGGACATCTCCTGGGTCGGCGCCATGGAGAACCAGACGGCGACCAGCCTGGCCCGCTTCCTGTTCACCGGCGACGGCCGCTTCGAGTCGGTGGTGCTCCACGAGTTCTCCCACCAGTGGTTCGGCGACTCCATCACGCCGGCCGCCTGGCCCGACATCTGGCTCAACGAGGGCTTCGCGCGCTACGCCGAGGCGCTCTGGCTGGAGCACGTCGACGGGCGCGAGACCTACCTGGCCTTCCTGCACCAGCGCGGGCCGGACCAGCACCCGGACCTGTTCACCGGCGAGGCGCCGGTGGCCGATCCGGATCCGATCCTGCCGAATCTGGTGATCTACGACAAGGGGGCCTGGGTTCTGCACATGCTGCGCGGTTGGCTGGGGGACGCCCGCTTCTTCGCGGTGCTGCACGCCTACGCCACCGACCCACGCTGGACCGGGGGCAACGTGACCACCGAGCTGTTCCTGGAGGCCGCGAGCGCCGCGGCGGGCGAGGATCTGCGGCCGGTGCTGGAGCCGTGGCTGTACAGCAGCGAGGTGCCGGAGCTACGCCTGGAGAGCACGATTCACCGGCATCCGGGCGGCGGGCTCGTCCAGCTCGCGGTGATCCAGCGGCAGCCGACCTTGTTCCGGGTCGCCTTGCCGGTCCACATCTACACGCCGGGCGGAGTGCGCGTGGAGCTGGCGCGTCTGACCCAGCGCCAGCAGACCTTCCACTGGATCGTCTCGTCCCCGGTGGACTCGCTGGCGATCGATCCCGAGGGCTGGGTCCTCTTCCATCGCCACCCGGCCCCGCCCCCCCTCCTGCAGCTGCTCTCCCTGCAGCCGAACCCCGCCGGACCCGCGGGGACGACCCTCTTCTTTCAGCTCGCCGTCCCGGCCGAGGTCACCTTCGCCGTCTACGACGTGCGCGGGCGCGCGTGCGGGCGCTGGCCGCTGGGTCTGCGCCCGGCCGGCCAGGAGCCCGAGACCTGGTTCTGGGACGGACGCGATGGAGCGGGGCGGAGGCTGTCTTCCGGCGTCTACTGGCTCGAGCTGCGCGCCGGCGGCGCGCGGGCGGTTCGCAAGCTCGTCCTCGTCCATTAACGGCGACGTGGCGGGGAATCCCGGTCATCAGCGCAGCAGGGTCACCTTGAGCAAGGCGCGCTCCCGGCCGGCCACCGCCTGCACGTAGTAGATCCCGGAGGCCACGGCGCGCTCCCGGCTGTCGGTGCCGTCCCAGAGCACCTGACCGCTCCCGGCCGGCCAGGGCCCGTTCAGCAGCACGCGCACCCGGCGGCCGAGCAGGTCGAAGACCGCGATCCGCACGGGCCCCGCCACGGGATTGCTGAAGTGGATCGTCGTGCGCGGATTGAAGGGGTTGGGCACGCAGGGTCCCACCCGGAAGCGGACCGGTCCCTCGGCCACCGCGCTCAGGTTCGCGATGATGAAGGACCGGCTCGTGTCCACGGCGCTCAGCCCGACCGCGTCGCTGACCTCGATCTGCAGGCGGCAGTCCGCCGAGGTGACGTCGGGCACCTGCCAGGCGAAGCTCCCGCTGTTGGTCAGGCCGGTGGCCACCGTCAGGGGCCAGCTCTGGCCGGCGTCGAGCGAGAGATGCAGGTCGACCGCCACCACGCCCACGTTGTCCGCCGCGCCCCAGTCCACGAGGTGGGTGCTGCCGGCGTCCCACACCTCTCCACCCTGGGGACTGTGCAGCTCCACCGCCGGCGCGAACTGATCCGAGACGCGGAAGACCGCGTCCGAGTCGTCCACGCCCTCGTTGCCCGCCGCGTCCCGGGCCACCGCCCGGACCACCAGGTTCTGCGCGGGCACGGGCGGAATGGCCCAGGTCCAGGACCCGCCGGCCGCCTGCCCTCCGGTCAGGATCTGGTCGAAGCTGAGCCCGCCGTCGCAGCTGAGCTGCAGGGTCACCGATCCGACCCCCACGTTGTCGCTGGCCTGCCAGCTGATCGGGCGGGTGGTGCCCACGGGCCAGTCCTCGCCGCCGTTGGGGCTGAGCACGGTCACCGTGGGGCTCTCGCGGTCGAGGGCCTCCACGCCGACCGTCACGTGGGCGGTCATGTTCGTGCTGGAGGAGGAGATATCGGTGAACTGGACCGGCGTGGTCGCGCCACCGTTGTCCCGGGTGTCGGGGGTGGTCAGGTCCGTCAGGGCGGTCCGCGCGTAGCTGCCGGGCCAGGGATCCCCGGCATCGCCGCGGTTGAGCCCCGCCTCGAGCTGCCCCAGGCCGTCCGCCTGCTCCAGCGCCACGCCGTAGACGGCGCCCGCGTTCACCTCGTTGGCCCACCAGCCGGCGCTGATGACGTCCTCGTCGATGTGCCAGATGTGCAGCCCGCCCTCGGGCAGCCGGCTGTCGTTGAGCGTCTTCTGGCGGTTCTCCACCAGGAAGTACTCGCTCCCTGGATTGCCGAGGGACCAGACCTTCAGCACCGAGGGCGCCAGCTCCACGGCCGGCAGCTCGTAATCGTCGTCGCAGGGGACGACGGTGGGTGTGATCCAGCCGAGGTAGATCTTGCTCCAGGCGCACATGTGGACCGGCTGCGCGGGGGACATGCCGTCACCGCCCCAGGAGCCCGCTCCCATCACGCCCCAGCGCCCGATGCCCTCTCCAGCCTGGCTGGTGTCGTACAGGTCCGGCAGGCCCAGGGCATGGCCGTACTCGTGGCAGAAGACCCCGATCTCGATCAGTCCGTCCCAGCAGGAGATCTCCGGCTGGATGATGTAGTCGTCGACCTTGATCTTGCCGCCGCCGGCCCGATCCGTGCTCGTGGTGTAGGCGGTGATGCCCCAGCCCCTCAGGTAGAAGCTGTGGCTCCAGATGTGATTGTTCCCACCGCATTCGCCGCCCGCGCCCGAGTGCACGATGATCACGGAGTCCACGTAGCCGTCGTCGTCCCCCGAGTTGGGCACCCCGTCGGGGCCGTCGTTGTCGTAGCGGCCCCAGTCGACGCCGGCCGCGTCGGCGAGCGCCACGACGTCGCGCACGAAGGCGCCGGCACAGGTGGGCCAGGAGCAGAGTCCGTTGCAGCCGCTGCTCCCCTCGTAGTAGGTCGCGGTCTGCGGCAGCTGATACCAGCCGTGGACGTTCCCCTCGAGCTGGAACTGCCCGTAGGAGACCTGGCCGTAGTAGTCGCTCATGGAACCGGTGGGCCAGTTGCCGAAGAGCTCGGCAGCGAGGGTGGCCGCCGCGTTCGTGCCCACGCGATCCGTGGTGTCGCCCAGCAGGACCGGAAGATAGCGCGTGCCGGCGACGAGGGGCAGCGCCCCGAGCTCGTCGCCCACCCCCTGGGTGCCCTCCAGATCGAGGGAGGGGTGGCGCGCCGGGCGGCTCACCCGGCCGAAGCCGGCCGCACGCAGCTCCGCGCTGATGTCGGGCAGGCGGGCGGCGGAATCCGGACGGGGCGGCACGATGGCCAGAGCCGATACCGTGGCGAACAGCAAGACAACAAGCAGTATGAAAAGGCAAAATGAGAAACGGCAGGGCATGGCCATCCTCCCGCGATATTCTGCCAAGATGCGCGCTCACAAGCGAGTACGGCGCCCCGGGGGAGGCGGGCAGGCGGCCGCCAGGGCCGGAGGACCGCGCCCCCGGCCGGGACCATCAGGAATCATACCGGAATCGAACTGGAATCAGTCCAGGCGGCGGAGGTTGGCGAACTTGGCCAGCAGATGCTTGCGGCCGAAGTCGGGAAAGTCGACGGTCAGGTAAAGATCCTCGCCGCTGCCCTCGAGGCGGGCCACCACGCCGCGCCCGTAGCGCCCGTGCAGCACCGACTGCCCCACGTGGAAGGCCACCTCCAGCTGGGAAACGTCGTCCGCCCAGATGTCGGCCTGCCGTGGGCCGCCCGGGCCGGCCGGGCTGCGGGGAAGCGCCCGGGGGCGAGCCGGTTGCCCCGGAATGAAACGGCGGGGCTCGAGGGCGGGGCGGCCGGCAGCGGGTCCCGGCCGCCGCCCGGCATCGACGAGGAGCATCGCCGGCTCCTCGCCGTGCTCGGTCAGCGCGGCCGGTATCTCGGCCAGGTAGCGGGAAGCGTGCCCATCCGTGTAGCTCCCGAAACGGCGCCGGCGCCGGGCGTTCAGCAGGTAGACCCGCCGCTGGGCCCGGGTCAGGGCCACATAGAACAGGCGCCGTTCCTCCTCGCCGGCCGGGTCCTCGTCCCGCCCGGCGATGTGCGGCAGCAGATCCTCCTCGCAGCCGGTGAGCACCACCACCGGGAACTCCAGCCCCTTGGCCGTGTGGATGGTCATCAGCCGCACCGCGCCCTCCCCCGCCTCCAGGCTGTCGGCATCCGAGACCAGGGCCACCTGCTCCAGGAACGCGGGCAGGCGGGCGCCGTCCGTCGCCTCGTCGAAGGCCGCGGCCACGTTGACCAGCTCGGCCACGTTCTCGGCGCGGTTGCGCCGGGCCGCCGGGTCCTCGGCCCTCCGGGCCGGGCCGCCGGCCTCGCTGCCTTCCAGGTAGGCCAGGTAGCCGATCTCGTCGAGGATGCGCCGCAGCAGATCGGGCACCGGCACCGCCTCCATCGCCAGCCGCCAGCGGGCCACCTGGTCGAAGAAGCTGCGCACGCGCTCGCAGGCCGCCGCCGGCAGGCTCGCCTCCAGCAGACCAGGCGCCGCGGCCGCCTCCCCCAGCGTCAGATCCGCCGCCTCGGCCGCCGCCACGAGGGCCGCGCTGGTGGCCGCCCCGATGCGACGGCGCGGCACGTTGAGGATGCGCAGGGCCGCCACGCGATCGCGCGGATTCGCCACCAGCTTGAGGTAGGCCAGCAGGTCGCGCACCTCGCGCCGCTCGTAGAACTGCAAGCTGCCGATCAGCCGGTAGGGCACGGCGGCCCGGCTCAGTGCTTGCTCCAGCACCCGGGACTGGGCGTTGGTCCGGTAGAGGACGGCAAGGTCCTGGGGAACCAGCCCCCGGGCCAGCTCCTCGCCCACGATGGCCACGACGCGCGCGGCTTCGTCCTCCTCGTCGCCCGTGGTCTCCACCCGCAGCCGATCGCCGGCGACGCCCGCGGTCCAGAGGGTCTTCCCCTTGCGGCGGCGGTTGTGCGCGATGACGGCGTTGGCGGCGGCGAGGATGTTGCCCGTACTCCGGTAGTTCTGCTCCAGGCGCAGGATCCGGGTGCCCGGAAAGTAATCCTCGAAGCGGAGCATGTTCTCGATGCAGGCCCCCCGCCACGAGTAGATGGACTGGTCGTCGTCCCCCACGGCGAAGACGTTCCCGTGCTCGCTGCTGAGCGCCTTGATCAGCACCAGCTGCAGCGGGTTGGTGTCCTGGAACTCGTCCACCAGCACATGCCGGAAGCGGCGGGCGTAGCGCGCGCGCACCTCGTCGTGGCGCTCCAGCAGGTGCACCGTCTGCAGGACCAGGTCGTCGAAGTCCAGGGCGTTGGACCGCCGCAGGGCCCGCACGTATTCCCGGTAGACGTCGGCGATCCGCTCCTCGACCCGGCCGCGGGCGCCGGCGCGGGCCTCGGCGGGATCCCGGTCGTCGTTCTTCCAGCGGCTGATGAGCTGCCGCGCCAGGGCGGGGGCGATCTGCTGGGGATCCAGGTGCAGATCCGCCAGAACCTGCTTGAGCAGGCGCTGCGTGTCGTCGGTGTCGTAGATGGTGAAGTGCCGGTCGATTCCCAGGTGCACGCCATCGGCCCGCAGGATGCGCACGCCAGTGGCGTGGAAGGTGCCGATCCAGCGGGGAGAAAGGCCGTCGCCCACCAGCCCCTCGACCCGCTCCCGCATCTCGCGCGCGGCGCGATTGGTGAAGGTGAAGGCCAGGATCTCGGCGGGCCGGGCCCGTTCCTCGCTCAGCAGCCAGGCGATGCGGGTGGTGAGCACGCGGGTCTTCCCGCTGCCCGCCCCGGCGACGACCAGAACCGGACCGTCGGGAGCGGTCACCGCCTCGCGCTGGGCCGGATTCAGATCCTGCAGGATGTCCTTCACGCTGCTCCTCGAGGCGCCGGCGCGGCCGCTACCGGCGCGGGGACGAGACCGGTGCCGCGCTCGGCGCGCGACCGGCTCAGAAATCCGGGCCGATGCTGAACTGGAAGATGCCGTCCTGATGGTGGCGGAGGTCGGTCTTCCAGGCCCAGTCGAAGCGCAAGGGGAGAAAGCCGATCCGGGTCCGGATGCCGAAGCCGTAATCGCCGCGCAGATCCCGGAATCCCCACTGTCCGTCCGCGTCCTTCCCGAAGAAACGCACCTCGTCCCGCCAGGCGGTGCCGACGTCGAAGAAGACCGCGGCGCCGATCCCCGCGAAGCCCCAGCGGGCCGGCCAGCCGAAGATCAGGTAGTCCAGCAAGGGCAGGCGGTACTCGACGTTGGCCAGGAAGATGTGGGTGCCGCTCAGGTGGGAGACCGTCTGGTAATCGTAGAAGTCGTAGCCGCGCAGGGTGAAGGGTCCACCCAGGACGAAGTAGCGCGGATCCTTGCCCGTGCTGGAGGCGCCGGCAAGGCGCACGGCGAAGGTGTTGCGCCGCCACGGGAGCCAGTACTTGCGCACGTCCCCCGTGAGGGTCCGCCGCTCCAGGTCCGAGCCCCCGAACGGGATCGACTGGGATGCGCTCATCATGATCCGGCTGCCGGTGACGGGCCCGAAGGGGCCGTAGAAGGCCGAGTCGTGGGTGAAGATGAGGTTCGGCTGGACCAGGCGGGAAACCTGCTTCTCCCCCTCGACGAGGAAGACGCCGAGGTCGGTGGTGACCGTCTCGAAGTTCGTCCGCTCGGAGGTGAGGACCTCCAGCTCGAAGTCGAGGCGCTTGAAGGTGTTGAAGGGATAGCTGGCCAGACCGAAGAGCCCGTAGTTGCGCTCGCTGAAGAACGTATCGTTGGGAAGCAGCTCGCCGACGCTGGTGATGATCGAGTTGTAGTAGTTGCGGAAGTGGAAGATGCCGGCGCCCAGGTTGATGCGCCGCTTGAGATAGTAGTAGGAGGCGGCCAGATCGCTGTTGTCGAAGGAGCCGTAGAAATTCACCAGGAACTGGAGCCGGTTGTTGCCCAGGATGTCGCTCAGCGAGATGATGTTCGCCACGCCGAGCCCAATGGCCGAGTTGAAGTAGACGTCGCTGCCCCCGAAGGCCTGGCTCGTATCGAGCGAGAAGCGGGGATGGTAGGGCTCCACCAGCCCCACGCGCGCCACGTCGACCAGGGTGTCGGGCGGCGACTGCCGGGTCACCACCGGCGGCGGGGCCAGGGTGACCGGCGCCGGCGCCTGCCCCCGTGGTTCGCGGTGCGACCACCCGCTCGCGAAGTCGTCCGCCGCGTAGATGTCGTAGCCGGCCGCGTGGAAGGCCGAGAAGACGAGTCGGTCCGCCGCGGGGGCGTAGCCGGGGTGAAACAGCCCTCCGAGCACGTTGGTGATCTTGCGCGTTTCGGACACCGTCGCGCGCTCCGGGTCGAGGCCGACCACGGCCAGGTTGGAGATGCCGTCGCGGGCATCCACCATGCAGAGGGTCCAGTCGTCGATCCAGACGGGCGAATCGCGGCCGCTCTCCTGCGCGAAGAGCACGCTGCGGCGAGCGTGCGCCAGATCGAGCAGCACGATGCTGCCGCCGGACGCCATGCGGTCCAAGCCGGCGTTGAGATGGTCGCGCGGCCGGGCCCAGAGCAGCCGCCGCCGCCCCTTCGCGTCGATCTCGAACTCGAAGTCGATCTCCGCGCGGGGATTGAAGGCGAAGGCCAGGCAGGTGCCGTCCGGCGACCAGGCCGGTCCGTCCTCGTCACCCACGTCGTCGGTCAGGCGCAGCAGGGAAGCGCCCCCCGCGAGCGGTTGCACCTCTCCGGCGGGCGCCGCGACGTCCGCGACGGCCGTGCCGTCCAGATCCAGCAGGTACAGATCCGTGCGGCCGTACCGCGTGCCGACCAGCGCGATGCCGTTGCCCCGGGGCGACCAGGCCGGCGAGGAGGCGATGTCCAGCCCCAGCCGCAGGGAGCGCGTGATCTCGCCGCTGCGCACGTCCATGGTGTGCAGCGTTTCCTCGTTGCCGCTCTTGGCGATGAAGGCGATCTCGTGTCCGTCCGGGGAGAACGACAGGCTGCTGCGGAAGCTGTGCAGCGACTCGAAACGGCTGGAGCGCTCCCCCCGCACGAGCTGGCGGATCACCTTGCCGTCGAGCGCGGACATCAGGTAGATCCCGGACGTGCCGTCCCGGTCCGAGAAGTAGGCGATCAGGTCGCCGTCCGGCGAGATCGCGGGGCGCATGTTGAAGTAGTGCCGTTCCTTCTCGTGGTCCGTCAGCGCGCGCGCGATGTCCGCGGGATCTTCCAGATCGGCGTAGCTGGGCCAGTAGCGCTTGCGCAGCGTCTTGGCGAAGAGCTTGTCGAAGTCCTCCATCTTCAGGCCGTAGACCATGTAGAGGGCCCGCTCGGCGCTGCGCGCGCGGCCGATGCGGCGCCAGAACTCCACCAGCATCTCGGGACCGTACCGCTCGGAGAGCAGACGCATGGCCGCCTGGCCCTCCTTGTAGACCAGGAAGCCGCCGACCTGCTCCAGCGGGTAGATGTAGTCGTTGATCGTGGCATCCCGCATGTACATGTCCGCCTCGCCGTCCCAGCCCGAGGAGAGCCACTCGGCGATGCCCTCGGCGAACCAGAGCGGAACGTTGAAGAAGTAGCGCCGCCCGACGCTGCCCACCTTGCCGTAGGCCATGGCGAACATGAAGACGTGCACCAGCTCGTGGCGGATCACGTGCACGAAATCGGCCTGCGAGCCGTTGTACGGCAGCACCATGCGGTTGCGGAACGGCTCGCTGAACCCTCCCGTTCCCTCGCCGATGAGCTCGTCGGCGATGTTGGTCTGGGCGAAATCCTGGTGCGAGGTGTAGAGGATGAACGGCACCCGCCAGGGCAGGTCTTCGTCGAGCCGGCTGGCGTACTCCTCGTAGGCCTGCTCGGCAATGAGGCTGGCGCGGACGGCCAGCTCCTCCGCTCCGGAGTAGTAGTAGATCTCGAAGTGGGGCGTGTAGAGGATCAGCCAGTGCAGGTTCCGGGTCTGCACCTTGTTCTTGCCGAAGTACTGGGCCGTCGCCGGGGAGGCTGCCAGCAGGAGCGCGAGGACGAGGCCCGCCGCGCGCAGCAGGCTGCTTCTCGTCCGTCTCCGTGAGCTCCGCTGGCCGTCTTGCACCGTCATCTCGTTTCCTTTCGCCTAGCCTGGCGTCCCTAGTACTCGAACCGGTACTTCAGGTCGAGGCTGTAGGTCGTCTCGCCCTGCAGCTCGTCCACCCGCTGGCGGATCTCCGACTGGAGCAGCATGTGGTCGGTCATCTGGTACTCGACCAGCAAATCCCGGTCCGCTTCCGACAGACCCTGAGCGTATTTAATATACAAAGCCTGGCCGACGTATTTGCCCACCCCGATGAGCGCGGAGCGCTGGGTGCCTTCGGTGGTGGTCCGCTCGATCTGCTGGATGTCGAAGGTGTCCACCATGTTCAGCCCCGTCGCGATCTCCCGTTCCAGCAGGTTGAACCCGGCCGCGATGGAGGCGCCTTGCAGCCCCGTGCTCTGCCAGGGGGCCCCCGCGTAGGGAGACAGACCCAGTAGCATCCTCTCGATCCCCTCACGCCCGTAGCCGCTCTCGGAGGTGAAGTTGATGACGGGAGAGTAGAGCGTGCCGGTGATGAGCACGGTGATGCGCTCCAGGCTGCTGCTGCTGAGCGTGGGATCCTGCACCCGCACCGTCGTTTCCGCGGCGATGTCCACCCCCGGATCCAGCCCGCCGGCCTGGCTGAAGTCCAGCTGTCCCCGCACGACGCGGAAGTCATTGTTGAACACCGGCATGCGCCCGGCGTCGATGTTCATGGAACCGCGCAGGGACAGTCCTTCCTCGTCACGGACCAGGTCCACGTCGCCGCTCAGGTCCAGCTCCATGGCCCGGTTCAGGATGCGCCCGCTGCGCGGCGGCGCCAGCAGGTGGAGGTCGGCCAGCCAGTCGGGCGCCACGGTGGCCAGCCGGGCATCGGTGCTCCCGGGCTTCTCGGAGAAGTCACCGGTGTAGCGGGCCTGGATGACCTCGAGATAGCCGGTGAACCTGGGCACGATGAGGCTGTCCGGCCCCACCTTCACTCCCTGCAGGTGCACGGCGGGCGATCGTATCAGCGCGCGCAGGTCGGGTATGGAGGCAACGAGGAAGCGGTCCACGTCCATATCGATGTCGAAGGTCTCCAACTCCAGCCCCGCGAAGGTGACCGTCCCGGTGCCGCGGATGGTGCCCCGCTGCCCCTCGCGCCCCGCGATGGAATCGAGGGTCAGCACGTCGCCGGCGAAGCGACCCGTCGCGTTCACGTCGTGGTAGATCTCCTGCTGTCCTCGCAGGACGAAGCCCGCGTCCTGCATCTTGATGTGGCCCTGCCACAGCGGGTGGCTCAGGGGACCGGCGATGGTCACCTCGCCTTCGCCGCGCCCACGGACCTCGACGAAGGCGTTGGTGGCCCGGGCCAGCGGCTCCAGGTCGCTGTCCGGCGGGATCTGGAAGCGCATGAGGAAGGGATCCTGCTCGGGCGTCAGCGGCGTCGAGAGCAGATCGAACTTCAACGGGACCTCGATGCGCCCCGTGGCGTTCAGATCCCCCTGCCGGCCCTCCAGATCGGACAGCACGAACTGCTCGCTGTCCACGTGCAGCCGGGCCGCCATCCGCTCCAGGTGCAGCCAGTGCACGTTGAAGGGCTCGCTGGTGACCTCGCCGGTGATCTCCGGCAAGCGCGTCGTTCCCGTCACATTCAGCTGCGCCCGGAAGCGGCCGGCGAGTCGATCCAGGGCCTGGAGCTGGAGCGGATCCAGAACGGCCCAATCGCCGTCCTCGACCGTCAGGGCCAGGTCCAGCTCCGCGTCCGGCCAGAAGTCGCGCAGTCCCGCCCCGGGGTGGCGCATGGTCCCGTGCGCGAGCAGCCGTCCCTGATTGCTGTGCAGGTCCAGGCGGGCCACCGCCAGCTCATCGGCCCGGTAATCGGCCAGAACGTGCAGGGAGTCGATGCGGGCCTGCTGCAGGTCGCAGCCGGTGATCGCCGCCTCCAGTCCGGCCTCCGGGGATCCGGCGGTGCCGCTCAGCTGGAGCGTGGCCGTGGCGAGCCCGTTCAGGCGCGTCCCGCCGGGCGGCAGGAAGGGGTTGAGCAGACCCAGGTCGAAGCTCTGCAGACGCAGGGTCCCGTCCAGCTGCCCGCCCGGCCGGCGCTGGAGATTCGTCGCCGTGAGCTCGCCGTACTGCGAGGCCAGGCGGAACTGGGGCAGGGCGTAGAGAGGGCCCCGGGTGACGAAGGTCACCGGCTGCTCCAGTCGCCAGCTCGCGCCCTCCAGGTCGATGGCCAGATCCCGCAGCCGGTAGACGGAGGTGGTGTCGCTGAAGGCCGCATCGCCCCGGAAGGTCACCATCGTGTCCCCCAGCTGGGAGCGAAAGGAATCCACGCGCGCACCCTCCGGGGACGCCCAGCCGAGAACGCGGCAGCGCCCCAGATCCACCCCGCCGAGAACGAGACCGTCTCCCTGCAGGAAGGCCGTGACCCGCGGCCTGCCCAGCGCGTCCTCGACCAGCACGTCTGCCCGACCGGCTTGCAGGGTCAGGGGCGAGATGCGTGCGTCCTGCAGCTGCACGTCTCCGGTGAACGAGAGATCCTCCTGACGCCCGTTCACCTCCCCCCGGGCGTCGAGCTGGCCGGCTAGGGCGGGCCAGCCCCATTCCGGCGGCAAGAGGCTCAGGTCGGAAGCGTCGAGTACCAGGTCCCCGCCGAAGACCCGCGAGGTGTCCGCGTCACCGGTCAGCCGGGCCCGCAGACCCGGTCGCTCCAGCTCGATCTCGTGGAAGGTCACGCCGGCAGCGTCCGCTTCCACATCGACCGCGCAGGAGTCGAAGGGCACCCGGTCCAGCCGGCCGTCCAGCAGGTAGCCGGTCACGTGCGTCCACAGCGGGACGTCCTGGTGCGTGATGACCAGGTGACCGTGGCCGTCGGTGGCCGGCAGCTCCTCGCCCGGCACCAGGCCAGCGGCCAGGTTCACGTCGGCCACGTCGCCTTCCAGCACGAAGCGCACGGACGCCGGGTCGGACAGGTCGAAGTCCCCGCGCCCGTCGAACCGGGTGCCGTTCACGCCGCCCTGGAGCTCCCGCCAGTGCAGGGATCCGGGCGTGACGAGACCGCGCCCGACCACCCGCTGCAGCCGGTACCCTTCCAGCTCACCGTCGAAGACGCCGTCGATGCTCAGGCTGTCGCCGCGGCTGCGGAAGGCCGCCTCGAGATCGAGGCGGGCGGCGAAGCCCAGCTTCAGGTCCAGCAGTTCCTCCACCTCGGCGGCCACGGCATTCTCGGCCCGGACGGAGAGATCGAACGCGCCGTCCCAGGTCCGCTGTCCGTCCAGCAGCAGCTGCGTGGCGTTGACCCGGCCGTGCAGCCCGGTCGCGCGCAAGCCGGCATCGCTCACGGCCACCTCGCCGTAGACCCTGCTGATGCGCGCACCCCGCGTTTCCCAGGCGATGTCGGCGTCCCGGCAGTCCAGCACCAGGGACCTGTCCGCGCGCAGGGAACCCCGCCAGTTCAGCTCGGACAGACGCTGGCGCAGGCGCCCGTCGGCCCCGGAGTACTCCAGGAAGAAGTTCTGGATCTCGATCTGATCCACCTGCAGATGCGGCCAGTGAAGGCGCGGTGGTCCGCGCGGCTCGTCGCCGGGCTCGCCGGCCAGGCTGTAGATCTCCCCCTTGTTCAGACGCAGCCAGCGCAGCCGGAACGGCGAGCGCAGGACCTCCCCCAGGCGGTAGCCGATCTGCACCGTGTCCGCCGAGACGAGGGTCACCCCGCCCCGCTCCCCCGGCAGCGTGAGCGAGACCCCGTAGAGATCCACTCCCTGCAGGTAGTGCAGCCGGAAGTCCCGCACGCGGAGCTGCCCGTTCAGGCCCCGCAGCAGGTTGCGGCTGGCCAGATGCGAGGCCCAGGGCGCGATCAGCCGCGGGTGTGTGGCCAGATAGCCGACCACGCCCAGGATGATCACCCAGGCCACCAGCAATGGTATCCGCAACCTCGTCAGCACCGCCGTCTCCTCAGAACGGATAGCCCAGCGAGAAGTGGTACACGACCTTGTCGTCGTCCGGCGCCCGCTTGAGCGGGAAACCGGCGTCCACTCGCACCGGTCCGAAGGGGGTGTCCAGCCTGAGCCCCGTCCCCACGCTGTAGCGGTAGTCCCAGACCTTGGTGGCCAGGGGATCCGAGGGCTGCCGCGGGAACGAGCGCATGCGGAAGGCCCGGAGGCGGATGTCCTTCGCCTGGGCCCAGACGTTGCCGCCGTCCAGAAAGATCACGCTGCCGAACTTCCAGCGCGAGAGCAGCGGCAGCGGGAAGCGCCACTCCACGCTGGTCAGCAGCAGGTAGTTGCCGCCGCGGGCCGGATCGTTGGGCAGCGGCACGTCCGAGGACAGGCGCAGGGAGTCGCGCTCGGCCTCGTTGGTGATCTGCGGCCCGAGGCTGCTCTCCCGGTAGCCCCGCACCGAGGAGCCGCCGCCAGCGAAGAAGCGGTAGGCGTAGGGCACGCCGTTGCTGCCCCTGTCCTGGGACTTGCCGTAGGGCCAGACCATGCCCAGGCGGGTCCGGAAGGCCAGGATCCCCCCCAGCGGAAAAGCGGTGTAGGCGTGCCAGCCGCCCTCCACGCGCACGAAGCTGTTGTCGCCCTGCAAGATGCCGCCGGCCAGGGTGAGCAGGGCGTTGGCGAAGCTGCCCCGTGCGGGCCGCAGGATATCGTCGCGCTTGTCCTCCAGGAAGGTGTAGACGATGGAGCGGGTCTGGGTCTTGCGGATGTTGTTCAGGCGAAACAGCTCCTGCAGCGAATCGGGGGCGTCGGGATGGGGCTTGGGATCGCTCTCGTCGAGCTGAAGGGCCACGTGGTTGATCACCTTGGCCCCGCCATGGAACTGCGTCCCCGCCGCGAAGCCCAGGGTCTGCAGGTTCAGGCCCGACTCGCCGCGCGTTTCCCTTTCCAGGTAGACGTTGAAATCCAGCCGGAAGCGGCTGCCGCGCAGGTGCGGATTGACGTAGAGGATGTCCGTGCGGTAGTTGAACTGGGCATCGGGGTGGGGATTCGTGCTGCCGATGATGCGCTCGACGTTCCAGTAGATCTTGCCGCGCAGGAAGAGCCGGCGGCCGCTGCCCCACAGGTTGTTGTGGGCCCAGGCGCCCAGCAGACGCACCCGCTCCCGGCTGCCCACGCCAGCGCCCAGCTCGTAGTAGGCGGGCTTGCGCTCCACCACCTGCACCAGGAGATCCGCCTGCCCGTTGATCGTGTCCACGTTCACCGGCGAGAAGCTGACGTCCCGCAGCAGCCCGGTTTCCAGGAGCCGGCGGCGGGACTGCTCGATGGCGCTCCAGGAGAAGGGCCCGCCCTCCTTGATCCGCAGCTCCCGCTGGATCAGGTCGGTGTGCGTCTGCTGGTTGCCCTCGATCCGGATGCGGCGCAGCGTGATGGCCGGCCCGGACGTGATGCGGTACTCCAGGGTGGCGGCGAAGCGCTGCGGATCGCTGGTGGGGCGGGTGGTCAGGACCGGCTCGATCTGCACATCCAGGTAGCCGAGATCCCAGTAGCGGGTCCGCAGGGTGTAGAGGTCCCCGCCGAAGTCGTTCAGGTCGGCCGGAGCCGGGGTGCCCTCCAGGTACTCCAGCCCCTGGCGCAGCTGCGCCACGGTCAGCGGGCCGGGATCGAGGAAGCGCACCGCCTCCAGGTAGGTGCGCGGTCCCTCCACGATGGAGATGTTCAGCTCGTCACCGTGTCCCTGGGGCTCGGCCGTGATGGAGTCCAGCTTTACCACCGCCTGGTGGAAACCCTGGCGGCGATAGAAGCGTTCCAGCAGGCGAAGCTGGCTCTCGAGCAGATCGGGGCGGTAGCGAGAGGTGCGGAAAGGATGCAACCAGCTCGGCTCGCGCAGCTGCAGGATGGCCTTCAGCTCGTCGGTGGAAAAGGTCGTGTTGCCGCTGATGTCGATGCGCGCCAGGGTGTGCTGCTCGAGTCCGTAATCCAGCTCGTCCACGGCCCGTGCCACGGTGGCGGCGCCCAGGGTCCCGGCGAGCAAGGTGGCCAGGAAGCAAAGCGCCTGGAGAGTGGAACCGCGGATCTCTCGCGCCACTCTTCCCTTGCCCCGCCGGTCGCGCGGTGCTAGGACTCGGGCCTGGCCCCGCGGCCCGGACGGCTCGCGCCGTCCGTCACCTCCGGGAGGCTCTCTCGTGAACAAGTTGAGCCGTGCCTGCTGTGCCATACTCCTGCTGGCCAGCTGCCTCCCCGCCTGCCATAACGGCGAGAAGACCCTGCATCTCAAGGATCTGACTCCTGCCGAACGTCGCTACGTCGTGCGCTTCGTCACCCTGGAGCGCGCCCGCGCCGTGGCCATGGTGAACAGCGAGCGGGGCCAGGCCCTGCTCGATTCGCTGGCGGCCGCCTGGGGGGACAGCTCGCTGGCGGAGACGGAGCACGGTCTTTCGTCGCGCCCGCGCCGCGCGGCCGCGGTCCAGGATCTGCTGGTGCGCATCCTGGACGCCGAGCGCGACTCCCTGCTTCACGTTCCGGAAGCGCGGCGCCTCGCCGCGCCCCTGCCCGAGCCGCCCGCCGCACCGCCCGAGTAGCCGCGGCGCCGGCCGGCCCGCCCTCAGTGCCCCGTGACCTTCAGGACGTCCACCACCACCACGAAGGTCATAAACAGCAGCAGGATGATCAGCCCCACCTGCGTCGCGATGGCCTGGATCCGCTCGTGGACGCGCCGGCCCATGAAAAGCTCGAGGACCAGGAACAGCACGTGTCCGCCGTCCAGGACCGGGATGGGCAGCAGGTTCAGCAGGAACAGGTTCACCGAGAAGAAGGCGATGAACTGCATCAGGTGCCCGAAGCTCCAGCGGAGCATCTCGCCGGCCACCTGACCGATGCGGATCGGCCCGCCGACCGCCTCCAGCCCCAGCTTGCCGCCCACGAAGCGGGTAAGCACCTGCAGGGTGGCCGTCATGGTGCGCCAGGTGGCGCGCACGCCCACCTCGACCGCCTGCCCCAGCCCCACGCTCCGGTGCACGTAGCGGCGGTCGAAGTAGATCCGGCCGATGGTGGAATCCGGCTGCACCTCGGCGGCCGCGGGCACCACCGAGGCCTCCATCGTCTCGCCGCCACGCTCCCAGAGCACCCGCACCTCGTGGCCGGCATTGGCGTTGATGATGCGGGCGATGTCCGCGAAGGAGGTCACCTTCCGGCCGTTCAGGGCCAGGATATGATCCCCCTCCCGCAAGCCCAGCCGGGCGGCCGGGCCGCCCTTCTGGACCAGGCCCACCTCGGTGTCCCAGGGCTCGATCCCGACCTGCCACTGCCGGCTGTCCGCCAGCCAGCGCGGGCGGAGGCTCGTGGATACGATCCGCCCGTCGCGCAGCACGGTCACGGGGACCGGCACCGGTTCTTCCGGCGACTTCAGGCTGGGCGTCACCAGGTCGTTGAGGATGTCGTCCCAGAGCGCCACCCGCTGGCCGTCCACCGTCAGGATCTGATCTCCGATCTGCAGGCCCGCCGCCGCCGCCGGCGAATCGGAGCTCACCCCTCCGATACGCGTGACGGGGATCTCCACCAGGCCGCCCTGCATCACGATGCTCGCGTAGACCAGGAAGGCGAGCACGAGGTTGAACAGCGGACCGGCCACGAACACCAGCAGCCGCTGCCAGGCGGGGCGGCTGATGAGGTGGCGCTCCAGAGGGATGTGCAGGTCCGTGCTGGCGGCCTCGCGGTTGCCCTGTTCGGTGCCCAGCGGATACTTGCGCTCCTCCCAGGTTCCCGTGTCCTGGATCTCCTCCATGATGCCCTCGCCGGCCATCTTCACGTAGCCGCCGAAGGGGATGGCCGATAGCACGTACTCCGTCTCGCCGATCCGCTTGCGGAGCAGCTTGGGGCCGATGCCGATGGAGAAGGTCTTGACGTAGATGCCGAAGAGCTTGCAGAACAGGAAATGCCCGAGCTCGTGCACGATGATCACGAGGCCGAGGGTGAAGACGAAGGCGAAGATGGTGATGGGTACGTTGCTCGACACGTCGGCACCTCGGCTGCGCCCCGCGGGGACGCTAGGGGATGAATCCGGCGGCCACGCGGCGCGCCTCCCGATCGACGGCCAGGGCCTCCTCCAGGCTGCCCGGCGATCCCGCGGGCACCGTCTCCAGACTCTTCTCGATCACCGCTGGCAGCTCCACGAAGCGCAGCCGACCCTGCAAGAGGCTGGCCACGGCCACCTCGTTCGCGGCGTTGAGGACCACGGGGGCCACGCCTCCCGTCTCGCCCGCTCGGCGTGCCAGCGCCAGGCAGGGGAAGCGTGCGGTGTCGGGCGGCGCGAAGGCCAGGTTCGCGACCTGGATCAAATTAAGCCGCTCGGTGGCCAGCGGCCAATGCTTTTCCCCGCTGAGGGCGTAGAGCAGGGGAACCCGCATGTCCGGGGTTCCGAGCTGGGCCAGGACCGCACCATCGCGGAAGGTCACCAGGGAGTGCACCAGGGAGGCGGGATGAATCACCACGGCGATGTCGGGATACCGCAGCCCGAACAGGTGATGGGCCTCGATCACCTCCAGCCCCTTGTTCATGAGGGTGGCCGAATCCACGGTGATCTTGGGGCCCATGCGCCAGGTCGGATGGCTGAGAACGTCGTCCACTGTCACGTTCGCCAGGCTGGCGGCCGGCCGGTTCCAGAACGGGCCGCCCGAGGCCGTCAGGATCAGGCCCTCGATCTCCTCCGGGGCGCGGCCGGCCAGACACTGGGCGATGGCGCTGTGCTCCGAGTCCACGGGCAGAATCTCGGCTCCCCCCTCCCGGACGGCCGCCCGGACGAGATCGCCGCCGACGACCAGGGACTCCTTGTTGGCCAGGGCGATGCGCTTGCCCGCCCGCGCGGCCGCCAGCGTCGGGGCCAGACCCGCCGCTCCCACCAGGCCGTTGACCAGGCAATCGGCCGCCGGCAGTGCGGCCGCCGCACAGAGCCCCTCGTCTCCCGGGGGCAGCAACCTCGCGGCCCAGCCCGGCCGGCTGGCCGCCTCCGCCCGGGCCGCGGGATCGTGTACGGCCACCAGCGGCGGTTCGGCGGACGGCACGGCTGCGGCCAGCTCCGCCAGCAGCTCGGCCAGACGGTCCACGCGACCCCGCACCGAGACCGCCACGAGCTGCAGCTCGGCAGGGAAACGGCGCACCAGCTCCAGCGTCTGGGTCCCGATGGAGCCGGTGGCGCCCAGCAGGGCCAGGCGCACGGGCTGCGGCCACGGGCGGCGCAGACCGCCGCAGCGGTAGAGGGCAGCCGGGTGATCCTCGTTCGTGGGCGCCATGCCTCCTCCGGATTCGCGGGCCGCCCGCTCAGACCACGAAGAAGCGGAAGTAGTAGTAGAGCAGCGGTCCGGTGAAGAGGAGCGAGTCGAAGCGATCCAGGATCCCGCCGTGCCCGGGGATCAGACCGGCGCTGTCCTTGATCCCGACATCGCGTTTCAGCAGGGATTCCACCAGGTCCCCGAGCTGGGCAGCCACGCCGCCCCCCAGACCCAGCAGGGCCCCCGCCGTCGCCGACACGAAGGGCAGGAAGCCCAGGGCGCAGAGCAGGCCGACGCCGGAGGCGGCCACCAGGCCGCCCACGGCACCTTCGACGGTCTTCTTGGGGCTGATCCGCGGCGACAGCAGGTGGCTGCCCAGGGCGATGCCGACCAGGTAGGCCGCGATGTCGTTGGCCCAGGTCACCAGGGCCACGAAGAAGACCAGCTTGGCCCCGATCGCGTACGGTATCCCCACCGCGGAAGGCAGTTCACGCAACATGATGAGATGGCTGCCCAGCCAGCCCACGTAAAGGACTCCCAGCACCGTCACCGCGATGTTGACCAGCGCCTGGGTCATCTCCCGGCGGAACAGCTCGCGGATCATGACCGCCATCAAGGTCAGGGTGAGCAGCAGCGAGAGGGCGGCGCCGCCCCGGTACACGTGCCAGGTGAGCGCCAGGCCGCAGATCACCCCCAGCAGCTTGTAGGGCCGGTAGCCCTTGGCCGCCAGCAGCTCGTAGAACTCGCGCAGGCCGAGCAGGATGATCAGGTTGACCAGCACGAGGAAGTACATCCCGCCCCGGCGGGTGATGGCGTAGAGACAGGGAACGCCCAGCACGATCACGGCCAGGCGCGGCACGATCCCGGCCTGCAGGTAGCGCAGCCAGGGGGAAGAGGGAGGGCGCGCCGGCCCCTGCTCCTCCGGATTCACGATGACATCCCCAGCAGCCTCTTCCAGCGCGTGGGATCCAGCAGCGGGGTGTCTCCGTTCCCGCCCGCGGCGGGCGCTTCGCCGTGGATCTCGCCGAAGCGCCGCTCGCGACGCTGGAAGTCGCTGATCGCCAGCAGAAGATCCCGCTCCTGGAAGTCCGGCCACAGCACGGAGGTGAAATAGAGTTCGGAGTAGGCCGACTGCCAGAGCAGGAAGTTGCTCAGGCGTCCCTCGCCGCTGGTGCGGATCACCAGGTCGGGATCCGGGAGGTCGGGGCTGTAGAATCCGCCCCGGAACTCCGCCTCGTTCACGGCCTCCGGATCCAGCTCGCCGGCGGCGACGCGGCGCGCCAGAATGGTTGCGGCCCGCAGGATTTCCTGCCGGCCGCCGTAGGCCAGGGCGAGATTGACGATCAGGCCGTCGTTGGCGGCCAGACCCGCGATGGTCCGGGCCAGGACCGCCTGAACCGGCGGCGGCAGCGAGGCCAGCTCGCCCGAGGCCATCAGGCGAACCCGGTTGCGCTGCAGCTCCCCCCGCTCGCTCTCCAGGGTCTCCTCCAGGAAGGACCACAGAGCGCTGACCTCGGCGGCCGGCCGCTTCCAGTTCTCCTGGGAGAAGGTGTAGAGGGTGAGCACCTCGACGCCCAGGCGCGAGCAGAGCTCGACCGTCCGCCGCACCGCCTGGCGGCCGGCCCGGTGTCCGGCGACGCGCGGCAGGAACCGCTTGCGCGCCCAGCGGCCGTTGCCGTCCATGATGATGGCGATGTGCCGCGGCACCCCGCCGCGGGCGCGGATGCGGTCTATCCACTCCTCCACGGAGAGACGGGCGAAGTCCTCGTGTCCCAGGGCGGGCATATCAGCTCCCGATCGACAAGCCCTCAGATCTCCATGATGTCCGCTTCCTTGGCCCGGACGACCTCGTCGATCTCGGTGCAGAAGTGGTCGGTCATCTTCTGGATGTCGTTGCGGAGGGCGTGCATCTCGTCCTCGGAAATTTCCCCGTCCTTGAACAGCTTCTTGAGGGTATCGTTCCCTTCCTGGCGGGCGTGCCGCACGGCCACCTTGCCGTCCTCGCCGATCTCCCGGGCCTGCTTGGTGAACTCGCGGCGGCGCTCCTCGGTGAGCTCGGGGATCTGGATGCGGATCATCATGCCGTCGCTGGTGGGATTGAGCCCCAGGTTGCCGGCCAGGATGGCCTTCTCGATATCGCCGATGGTGCTGCGGTCGAACGGCTTGACGGCCAGCAGCCGCGGCTCCGGCACGGCGATGCTGGCGAGCTGGTTCAGCGGGGTCGGTGTCCCGTAGTAGTCCACGCGGATGCCGTCGAGGATGGCCGGCGAGGCCTTGCCGGTGCGGATCTTGGACAGGCGGCGCCGCACCGCCGTGAAGGCCTCCTCCATGCCGAGTTCGGTTTCGTCCTTCACATCGCTGCTCATGACGAAGACTCCTTTGCGATCCGCGTCCCCAGCTCCTCGCCGCGCAGCAGGCGCAGGAGGTTGTCCGGGTGCGATATGTCGAAGACCACGACGGGCAAGGCCCCCTCGGCACAAAGGGTGATCGCCGTCAGGTCCATCACGCGCAGCCGGCGGGCGATGGCCTCCTCGTAGGTGAGGCGCGGGAACCGCCGTGCATCAGGATAGCGGTGCGGGTCCTTGTCGTAAACACCGTCCACCTGGGTTCCCTTCAGCAGGGCGTCGGCCCCCAGCTCGAGAGCCCGCAGGGCGGCGGCGGAGTCCGTGGTGAAGTAGGGATTGCCTGTCCCGCCGGCAAGCATCAGCACGTGGCCCGACTGCAGCAGCGGCAGAGCTTGATCCCGGGCGAACGGGCGACTGAGCGGGACGTGCTCGCGCGGGCTGAAGATCCGCGCCTTGAGCCCCTCCGCCCGCAGGTAGTCGCGCAGGATGGCCGCGTTCATGATGGTGCCGAGCATGCCGACGTGGTCGGCCGTGACTCGCTCCACGACCTCGAGATTGGCGGAGCGGGCCCGGAAGATGTTGCCGGCCCCCAGGACGATGCCGAGCTGGAGACCCTCCTGAACGGCCTGGTGGATCGCCTGCGCGAGACCGAGCAGGCGCTCGTGGGCAAAGGGCTGCCCCTCCCCGCCCAGGGCCTCGCCGCTCAGCTTCAAGACGACGCGGGTGTAGCGCAAGACGGTCCGCACTCCCTTCCGGCCGCGGCGGGCGGATATAAAAAGGCCCGGGCGTCAGCCCGGGCCCCGGAGCTCGGTCAGCGCCCTATTTCGTAGCGAGCGAAGCGCTTGATGACCATGTTCTCCCTGAGCTTGCCGATGACGGACTTCAGGTAGTTCTCGATGGTCATCTCGGGATCCTTGACGAACTTCTGCTCGAGAAGGCACACCTCGCTATAGTACTTGTCTATCTTGCCCTCGACGATCTTGTCAATGATGTTCTCGGGCTTGCCCTGCTCGCGCATCTGCGCCCGGTAGATCTCCCGCTCCTTCTCGACCAGCTCGGCGTCCACCTCGTCGCGCGAGATCGCCACGGGGGCGGCCGCCGCGATGTGCATGGCGATGTTGTGCACGAGCGTCTGGAAATCCTCCGTGCGCGCCACGAAGTCCGTCTCGCAGGCCACCTCCACCAGCACACCCACGCGCCCGCCGGGGTGGATGTACGCATCCACGATGCCCTGGCTGGTCTGGCGCCCCTCCTTCTTGGCGGCCGCGGCGATGCCCTTCTTGCGCAGGTACTCCGCCGCCTTGTCCATGTCCCCGCCGCACTCGGTCAGGGCCTTCTTGCAGTCCATCATGCCGGCGTTGGTGCGCTCGCGCAGCTCCTTCACCATCTTGGCGGTGATGTCCATGATTCCTCCCGGCGCCGCGGCCCGGACTCGCGGCCCGTGGCACGGCCTGCTGCTTCCCCGGAGGAGGCGGTCGAACCACCTGGGTGGTCCGGCCGGCACCCCCGTTCACTCGCTTCCGGTTTCGGCCGCCTCCCAGCCCTCGGTCTCGTCGTCGCCCCCCGCGACGGCCGCCTGCTCGGCGGGCGCCGCGGCCTCCTCGACCGGCCTGACCGCCGGCTTGGCGGCGGGGGTCACCTCGCTCTCCTCGGCGGCGAGCGCCACCGCGGGCGTCACACTGCGCTCCGCCGGCGGCTCCTGGATCTCCACCTCGGTGACCTGGCCCTCGCCGCGCAGGGCCAGCCCCTCCTCGATGGCCGCCGCCACCGTGCGCGCGAAGAGATTGATCGAGCGGATGGCGTCGTCGTTGCCCGGCATCGGGAAGGTGATCAGATCGGGATCGCAATTGGTGTCGATGACGCCGATGATGGGGATGCCCAGCTTGTTGGCCTCGCGGACGGCCGTCTCCTCCTCGTTCGTATCGATCACGAAGAGGGCCTTGGGCAGACCCTTCATCTTGCGGATGCCCCCCAGGTTCTTCATGAGCTTCTCGTAGGTACGGCTGAACTCGAGCTGCTCCTTCTTGGAGAAGTTGTCCATGCGACCGTCCTGCATCATGGCCTCGATGTCCTCGAGCCGCTGGACGCTCTTGTAGATGGTCTGGAAGTTGGTGAGCATGCCGCCGAGCCAGCGCTCGGTCACGTAGGGCATGCCGCACTTGATGGCGGATTCCTTGATGGCGACCTTGGCCTGCTTCTTGGTGCCCACGAAGAGGACGTCGCCCCCCTTGGCCACCAGCTCGCGCAGGAAGGCGCAGGCGCGCTTGACCGCGGCCTGGGTCTTCTGCAGGTCGATGATGTAGATGCCGCCCCGCGCGATGAAGATGTACGGCCGCATCTTGGGATTCCACTTGCGGGTCTGGTGCCCGAAGTGGACCCCCGCCTGCAGCAGATCCTTGAGTCCCGGCTCCGACATGACTGCCTCCCGTTCCCGGTTTGGACCTCCCCGGCTTTCACCGGCAGGGGAAAACGCCCCGGGGCGCCAACCCTCCCTGCCTCCGGCCGGGTGCGTGATGGGGGCGGCACCGACGGCCGCCCGGGCTCCCGCGCCTCGCTAGCGCTTGGAGAACTGGAACCGCTTGCGGGCTCCCGGCTGCCCGTACTTCTTGCGCTCGACCATCCGGGAGTCCCGGGTCAGCAAGCCCAGCTTGCGCAGGGGCTTGCGATACTCCTCGTTGGCCACGACCAGCGCCCGCGCCAGCCCGTGCCGGAGCGCTCCGGCCTGGCCGGCGATGCCGCCCCCCTTGACGGTCGCCCAGACGTCGTACTCGCCCAGGCCGTCGATCGTCTTCAGGGGCACCAGGATCTGGTCACGCTGGCTCTCGCTGAAGTAATCCTGCAACTCGCGCTTGTTGATCGTGATCTTGCCGTGACCGGCGGTCAGCCAGACACGCGCCACCGCCTGCTTGCGGCGTCCGGTCGCGTAGTACCTCTCTTCCAAGACTTACCTCCGTCGGACCGCCGGCGGGGCCGGCCGTCACGCTTCGGGACAGGCTCCGGGCTTCAGGCCATCTCCACTGTCCGCGGCTGCTGGGCCGCATGCGGATGCTCCGCCCCCGCATAGACACGCAGGTGCGTCAGCTGCCGCCGACCGAGCCGCGACTTCGGCAGCATCCCCTTGACCGCCATCGTCACGACCGACTCCGGCCGCGAGGCCATCAGCCCGCGCAGCGTCTTTGCCTTCTGGCCCCCCATGTAGCCGGAGTAGCGCAGAAAGGTCTTCCGGTCCAGCTTCTGGCCGGTCAGCTTGACGGCGGCGGCGTTGACGACGATGACGTTGTCCCCCATGTCCAGGAAGGGGGTGAACCGGGGCTTGTGCTTGCCCCGCAGGAGGGTCGCCACGCGGGAGGCCAGCCGACCCAGGGGGATGTCCGTCGCATCGACGACGAGCCAGTCCTTGGCGATCTCGTCCCGCTTCATCACGTAGGTCTTCACTTTCGGCCTCCACAGGCTGAAACGCGCCCACCCCTCCGTCCGGGGTGTGCGGCGCGTATACACCCCCCCGCGCGACGCCGCGCGGCGTCAGCGGATCGCGTATCTGTTTGCCTGGCAAGCAAAAATGCCGCCTGTGCGGCACCTGCCGGGTCAGTCAATGTAGCAGAAGGATTGTGGAGTGTCAAGATCGAGCCGCCGCCAGCACGGGCGCGAGGCTGGCGGCGTACGGGGGGTGGAGGACCCCGTGCTCGGTGATGAAGGCGGTCACCAGCTCCGCGGGCGTGACGTCGAAGGCCGGGTTGTAGGCCGCCACCCCCGCCGGCGCGGTCCCGCACCCGCCGCACTGCAGCACCTCGGCGGGATCCCGCTCCTCCACGACGATCCCCGCGCCGTCGGGCGTCAGCGGATCGAAGGTCGAGGCCGGGGCGGCCACGTAGAAGGGCACGTCGTGCCGCCGCGCCAGCACCGCCAGCGGATACGTGCCGATCTTGTTGGCGGTGTCTCCGTTGGCGGCGATGCGGTCGGCCCCCGTGATCACCGCGTCGATCTCGCCGCTGCGCAGTACCGAGGCGGCGGCTCCCTCGCACAGCACCGTCACCGGGATGCCCTGGCTGGCCAGCTCGAAGGCGGTCAGGCGGGCCCCCTGGAGTAGGGGCCGGGTCTCGTCGGCGAAGACCCGCACGCGCTTGCCGGCCTCCCGGGCCGCGTAGACGACCCCGAGTGCGGTTCCGTAGCCGCCGGTGGCCAGACCGCCCGCGTTGCAGTGCGTCAAAACCACGGCGGGGTCGCAAAGCAGCGCGGCTCCCGCCTGGCCCAGGGCGCGGCCCAGCTCGATGTCCTCCGCGAGGATGCGGTCCGCCTCGGCCTGCAGCGCCTCGCGGACGTCCGCCGCGGTCCGGCCGGCGGCCACCAGGCCTTGCGCGCATCGCTGCATGCGGTCCAGCGCCCAGAACAGGTTCACCGCCGTGGGTCGGGTGGCGGCCAGCAGCTCCCGGCCCGCCCGGGCGGCGGCCAGAGCCACCGCGGCCCCGGCGCCGCCGGCCAGCGCCAGATCCCAGGCCAGCAGGTAGCCGTAGGCGGCGGCGATGCCGAGGGCCGGAGCCCCGCGCACGGCCAGCTCGCGGATCGCCGTGCAGAGGGCCGGCACGTCGCGGCACTCCCGCCAGGCGAGCGTCCCGGGCAGACGGGTCTGATCGATTAGGACGACGGCCGTTCCGCGGTAAGCGACGGTAGGGAAGGGAAAGGGCAGCGTCGGCGGCGGGGAGTTCATGAACGGCCTTTCGCGGCGGGTCCGTCTCCGGGCCCGAGCAGCTCGCGCAGGGCGCGACCCAGCAGGGCCAGGGGCAGACCCATGACGTTGAAGTAACAGCCTTCCACCCGGCGGATCATCAGGGCGCCGAAGCCCTGGATGCCGTAGGCGCCGGCCTTGTCGTGCGGCTCGCCGGTGGCCACGTAGCGCGCGATGGCGCCGGCGTCCAAGGGCAGGAACTCGACCACCGTCTCCTCCCAGCCGGACCAGCCCGCGCGCGCCGCACCGCCGCGCAGGGCGACGGCCGTGATCACGGTGTGCCGGCGGCCCGCCAGCCGGCCCAGGATGCGCTGGGCGTCCGCGTCGTCGCGCGGCTTCTCGAGGATGTCGCCGTCCAGGACCACGATCGTGTCGGCTCCCAGGACCAGGCGTCCCGGCAGCCCCGTGGCGACGGCGTCCGCCTTGGCGGCGGCCAGGGTCAGCGCGTAGCGCCCCGGCTCCCGGCGCAGGGCGCCGTTGCCGGCGGCCTCGTCGATCTCCGCCCCAGGCGCCGGCCGCACCTCGAAGGGGATCCCGGCCGTACGCAGCAGTTCCGCCCGGCGCGGCGAGGCCGAGGCCAGCACCAGCACCAGATCCGCCGGCCAAGGCACGAAGGGGGTCGTCCTCACGACGCGGCCTCCCCCGCCTCCCGCTCCAGCAGGATCGTCACCGGCCCCGCGTTGACCAGCTCCACGTCCATCATGGCTCCGAAGCGACCCTCGGCCACCGCGGGCCATTCCCGTCGCAACAGCTCGCCGAAGCGCCGGTACAGCTTCTCCGCCGCCGCCGGCGGCGCCGAGCCGACGAAGCTGGGCCGGTTGCCCTTGCGACAGTCGCCGTAGAGGGTGAATTGCGAGATCAGCAGGATGCCGCCGTCCACGTCGCGCAGCGACAGGTTGATGCGTCCCTCGCCGTCGCCGAACAGGCGCAGGGCCGGGATCTTGCGCGCCATCCAGTCGAGCTCGCGCTCCCCGTCGCCGGGGGCGAAGGCGGCCAGCACCACCAGGCCGCCGTCGATGCGGCCGACACCGGCCCCTTCGATCCTCACCTCGGCCCGGCTGACCCGCTGGATCACGCAGCGCACGTCCTGCCCCTCCTCGCTCCTCAACCCACCTGGTGCCGCTCCACCTTGTGCACGCCGGGGATCTTGCGGATGGCCTTGAGGATCTTATCGAGGTTGTTCAGGTTATGCACCTCGATCAGGATGGTGGCGCGGGCCAGGTCTTCCTCGGTCTCGAACTCGCCGCTGCGGATATTGGTTCCGGCCTCGCTGATCACCTTGCCCAGATCCGCCAGCAGGGCCTTCCGGTCGCTGGCCGTGACGATGATCTTGACCAGGAAGGTCTGATCCGGGCGCGAATCCCAGGTGACCTCGATCTGGCGGTCCGCGAACTGCGGATCGTTCAGGTTGGAGCAGCCGACGCGATGCACGGTCACGCCCCGCCCGCGGGTGATGACCCCGATGATGGGATCCCCCGGGATGGGCTGGCAGCACTGGGCGTAGTTGACCATCAGGTTGTCCACGCCCGCCACGTGCACGCCGCTGGTCTGGCGCCGCAGCAGGGACTGGTAGAGGCCCTTGCCCATCTCCACCATACGTCCCGCGGTGGTCGGTTCGGGCGGCTGGATGCGGTGGATGACCTTCTGGTAGGGGATGTCCCCGCTGCCGACGGCGGCCAGCAGCCGGTCCAGATCGCGATAGCCCATCTCCATGGCCAGATCCACCAGATCGCGGTCGAGGTTCAGCCGGATCTTCTGCCGCGCCAGCTCGCGCTCCAGGATGTCCCGCCCCAGCTTGACGCTCTCCTGGAACTGGGTCGTGCGGATCCAGCGGCGCAGGTGGTGCTTGGCCCGGCCGGTCTTGACGATGCCCAGCCAGGAGGTGCTGGGAGTGGCGCTCTTGGCGGTCAAGATCTCGACCGTGTCGCGGTTCTGCAGGGCGGTGCGCAGGCTGACGATGCGCCCGTTGACCTTGGCCCCCACGCAGTGCAGGCCCACCTCCGAGTGGATGCGGAAGGCGAAGTCCAGGGGGGTCGCGCCGCGGGGCAGCTTGAACAGATCGCCGCGGGGGCTGAACACGAAGACCTCGTCCTGGAAGAAGTCGATCTTCAGGGTCTCCATGAACTCCTTCGCGTCGGTCACGTCCTGCTGCCAGGCCATGATCTGGCGCAGCCACTTGCCGATGGCCGAGAAATCGGTCTCGTCCTTGGTGCCCTCCTTGTAGCGCCAGTGCGCAGCGATGCCCAGCTCGCTGTTCGCGTGCATGGCCCGGGTGCGGATCTGGAACTCCATGAACTTGTTCCCGGGCACCCGGACCGTCGTGTGGATGGACTGGTAGAGATTGGACTTGGGCGTGGCGATGTAGTCCTTGATGCGGTCGGCCAGCGGCGGGAAGAGGCTGTGGACGATGCCCAGCGCGTGATAGCAGTCGGTCTTGTTCGCGGTGATGATCCGCATGGCCAGCAGGTCGTAGATGCGGTCCAGGCCGATGTGCTGGGCTTGCATCTTGCGATGGATCGAGTAGAAGTGCTTCGGGCGTCCCTCGATCTGCGCCTGGAGACCGGCCTCGGCGAAGGCGGCCTCCAGGGGACGCCGGATCCCCTCGATAACCCGCTCGCGCTCGCTGCGGGACTGATTGATGCCGCGCTCGATCTCGAAGTAACGCTCGGGCTGCAGGACTTTGAAGGCCAGATCCTCCAGCTCCCACTTGATCCGGGCGATGCCGAAGCGGTGGGCCATGGGGGCGTAGACGTCGAGGGTCTCCTGGGCGATGTCGAGCTGGCGGTCGCGAGGGAGGTACTGGATCGTCCGCATGTTGTGCAGCCGGTCCGCCAGCTTGATGAGCACCGTGCGCGGGTCCTGGGCGATGTGCAGGATGAGCTTGCGATAGTTCTCCGCCCGCCGCGTCTCCGGATTGGCATGGCCCAGCTCGCTGATCTTGGTCACCCCGTCCACCATGTCGGCGACGTCCCGGCCGAACTCGGTGGTGATGTCTGCCAGGGCCCGCTCGGTGTCCTCGACCACGTCGTGGACCATCCCCGCCACCAGCGTGTCCACGTCCATGCGCAGGTCCGCCAGGATGTCCACCACCGCCAGGGCGTGCAGGAAGAAGGGCTCGCCGCTCCGGCGTACCTGTCCGGCATGGGCGGTGTCCGCGAAGCGGAACGCCCGCCAGAGCCGATCGACGTCGGCCTGGGGATTGTAGGCCGTGACCTTGCGCACGATGCCCGCCATCAGGTCCTTCAGATCGGCGGTCGGAACCGGTCGCGCATCGTGCCGCTTCATGGCCCACCAGCCGGTCGCAGATCCACGAGCTGCTGCTGGACGGGATCGTAGACGCCGTGGCGCGGGCGGAAGGTGCTGCGGCTCAGCTCGAAGAGGATGTCCCATTCCTGGCCCTGGGGATCGCGGCCTCCGCTCAACCACCGGCGCCAGGCGTCGCCGCTGCCGAAGGCCACGAACTCGCGCGCCAGGGCCGGGCTGCCTCCGGGGGGCGGATCCGCCGGGCCGCGGAAGGCGAAGCGGAGGTGGGCGCCATTCCCCAGCATCGTGGGGGGACGCAGCAGCCGCACGCCGCGACAGCAGAAGACGGGCCGGCGGTGCCCCATGCCGAACGGCTCGAGCTGATCCAGCTCGGCCAGCAGCTCGGACACCTCCTGGGAGGTCAGCTGCTGCAGGGGCAGCTCCAGATCGTAATCCTGAGGCACCGGACCACCGGCCGGCAGGGCTGCCAGGACCCCGCAGAAAGCCTCGCGAAAGCGGTCGACGTCCCCGGCGTGCAGGGCCAGGCCGGCGGCCTGAGCGTGTCCGCCGTGACGCAGCAGCAAGCCGCTGCAGCGATCGAGCGCCTCCTTGATGTCCACCGCCGGCGTGCTGCGGGCCGAACCCCGCGCCTCGTCACCCTCCACCGCGATCAGGATGGTGGGGACCCGGTACTGCTCCACCAGGCGCGAGGCGCCGATGCCGATGATCCCCTTGTGCCAGGCCGGGGAGGCCAGCACCAGGCCGGGATCGCCGCGCTCCAGGTAAGGCACCGCCATGGTGACGGCCTCCTCGGTGAGCCGCTGGTCCACATCCCGGCGCTCCCGGTTGGTCCGATCGGCCTCGGCGGCCAGCTCGCCGGCCCGCAGGGGGTCGTCCGTCAGCAGCAGCTCCAGGGCGGTTCCCACCCGCCCGATGCGCCCGCAGGCGTTGAGCCGCGGCGCGACCTGGTAGGCCAGATCCCCCGCGGTCAGTGGGAAGCCGCTGTCCAGGCCGGTGACGGCCAGGAGCGCCGTCAGGCCGGGGCGCAGTCCCCGCCGGTCGTCCATCCGCTCCAGCCCCTTGCGGACGAGGCCGCGGTTCTCCCCCAACAGGGGCATCTGGTCGGCCACGAGCCCGAGGGCCACCAGGTCCAGCACCGATTCCTCGAATCCATGCGGCAGGCAGCCGGGCGCGGCCCGCCGCAGGGCCTGGACCAGCTTGAAGGCCACGGCCACGCCGCAGAGATCGGGATTCGGATAGCGGGAACCCGGCCGCCGCGGATTGACGAGAGCCACCACCGGAGGGCGTTCGGTGAAGACGTGGTGGTCGAGGACGATCACGTCCAGCCCGCGTTGCCGCGCCTCGGCCAGCTCCTCGTGGGCCGCCGCGCCGGTGTCCACGGTCAGCAGCAGGTCGACCCCCTCGTCCGCCCAGCGGCGGATCATGCGGCCGGCGACGCCGTAGCCGTCGCGCAGGCGGTCCGGCACGAAGACCGGCCACGGCTGCGGCCCGGCGCCCTCGTGTACGAGGGCCCCCAGGAGATCATGCAGCAGGGCCGCTCCGGTCAGGCCGTCGACGTCGAAATCGCCGTGGACGGCCACCCGCTCGCCCCGGGCCGCCGCCGCCAGCAAGCGATCCACCGCGGCATCCATCTCCTCGAGCAGGGCGGGATCGGGCAGCTGGGCCAGGGCGGGGAAGAAGAAGGCCTCGAGCTCCGACGCCTCGTGGAAACCGCGTCCGGCCAGGATGGCCAGCAGGCGCGTGGAGGCGGGACCGTCCAGGGGCAGGCTGCGGCGCAGGCGTTCCAGGTGCTCGGGGGCGGGCAGGGGGCGCGGCCGCCAGGGTCTGCCCGACAGCAGCCCCGGGCGCGCGGCAGCCCACCCCCCGGCTGCGGAACCGGGGGTGGCGGGCGGCTCGGGAAAGGACATCTCCAGCTGCAAGACGACCTCGGGGACGACGACAGGGAGGGCCCAGGGGCCCTAAGCCGCAGTACCGGGCTGGGGAAGCCGGTTGTAAGCCGAGTTCTGTTACCGCCTCATCGGGCGGCGACGATCATGTATCTAGGATCGCCGTTGCCGGCGACCTCGAGCGACCTACCCGGGAGTCGAGCGAGGCGGGCCGCCTCTCCTCCCCTATTTGGTCTTGCTCCGGACGGGGTTTGCCGTGCCGCTCCTGTCGCCAGGAGCGCGGTGAGCTCTTACCTCGCCTTTTCACCCTTACCGCGGCCCGCGGGCTGCGGCGGTATGTTTTCTGTGGCACTTTCCGTGGGATCACTCCCCCTGGGTGTTACCCAGCGTCCTGCCCTGCGGAGCTCGGACTTTCCTCGGACCCGCGCGGGGCCCGCGATCGTCTCCCCGACTTCCCCTCTTCATGATAGGACCACGCCAGGGCCTTGTCACCCCCCGAGCCGGGCGGTCCGTCACGCCGCGCGAGGGGAACCGGCGCCTCTCAGGAGCGACCCGGGCGTGGGCCTGCCAGGGCGAGGTTGGCCAGGTGGTCGGCGTGGGCGTTGCGCGAGCGCGGTACGTGCCGGACCCGGAATTCCTGGAAGCTCCGGGCCAGGTAGGCAGCCTGCTGATACAACGGCCGCAGGCCGGGGCTCTTGACGCGGTAGGCGCCGGTGAGCTGGCGGACGATCAGCTCGCTGTCCAGGTACAGGTGCAGGCGGGTGACGCCCCAGCGCCGGCAGAACTCCAGCGCGCGCAGCACCGCCTGGTACTCGGCCACGTTGTTCGTGGCGCGGCCGATGGCCTCGCTGTGCGCACAGAGCGCCTCGCCATCCTGCTGCCGGAACACGATGCCGATCCCCGCCGGTCCCGGATTCCCCTTGCTGGCGCCGTCGGTCCAGGCCTCCAGCACGCGGCTCCCCCGTCGCGGCAGAGGGCTCTGCGACAGTTCGTCCGCCGCGGTCAGCGAGGGCCAACTGATCTCCGGATCCCGCACCGGGATCTTGCCGGCGGCCGGCGTCGGACCCTCCCTGGGCCGGTCCTTCTGCACCTCGGTCTCCATCTCGCGGCTCCAGCCGTCGAGGCGTCGCCGCAGCTCTCGCACCGACAGGCCGCACTCGCGCGCGAGGGAGCGCAGATCGTTGCTCCGGGCCAGGGCGCGCAGCAGATCCAGGAGGGTTACGGGCTGGACGGGTTCGTTCATGACGAGCGCGCGTCCTCCTTGCCTTGCCGGCGGACGGCCGGCGACTCAGCCCTTGCCCACCACGTAGCGGCCGCAGGTCTGGCAGCGCACCACGCTGAGGCCCTTCTCGATGTCGCGGGCGCGCTGGGGCGGAAACTGGGCATGGCAGCCGCCGCAGGCCTCCCCGTCCAGATATACCACCGGCAGGGGCATGTGCTCGCCGAGGCGCTTCACGTTGGCGAGGACCCTCGGGGGCAGCTGGCCGAGACAGACAGCGATCTCGCGGTCGTACTCGGCCGCCTCGGCGGCCGCCCGCTCCTGGACCTGCTGCAGCTCTTCGCGCTCGCGGGTGATGCGGCGGCGCTCCGCCGCGAGCTGGGCCTGCAGGTCCTCGTGCTCCTGCTGCCGGTTCTCGGTGCTCTCCAGCAACTGCAGGATCTCGGTCTCCCGCTCGTCGATGGTCTCCTCGATACCCGTGATCTCGCGGCCGAGGCTCTGCAAGGCCTTGTTGTCCCGCACCTGGTTGCGCTGCATCTGCAGGCGGGTCAGGCGGGACCGCAGATCCGCGACCTCGCTCTCCAGGGCGCGCAGCCGGCGGAGCACGCCGGCGTCCTCGTCCGCGGCCGCGTCGGCTTCCGCCTCGGCCAGCAGCTCCGCGAGATCCTGCCGGCGTTGGGCGGCCCGGCGGGCGGCGTGGCGCGCCCGCTCCTGCTGCTCCTGGAAGCCGGCCAGGGTTCTCAACCAGTGCACGGTCGTCGGCTCGTCCACGTCCGCCCCCGCTGCAGGGACAAGAGGAAGAAGGGTGCCGAGGCACCCTTCCGCTTCCCTCCGGCCTCCGTTCGACCGTCCGGGGCCGCCGGGCCGCCCTCGCGGCGGGACGACCGGCTGGCGAGAATGGTGGGCGATACTGGACTCGAACCAGTGACCTCTCGCGTGTGAGGCGAGCGCTCTAGCCAGCTGAGCTAATCGCCCTCTCGCAGACCGCTGGTGGGCCCACTAGGGCTCGAACCTAGGACCGGCCGGTTATGAGCCGGCTGCTCTAACCACCTGAGCTATGGGCCCGTAACCTCCGGCCGGCACGATAGCTAACCCGCCGGAACGGGTCAACCCCAATCGCCGACCGCTACACCATCTCCGAGTAGCCCTTGAGCTTGCGGCTGCGGCTGGGATGCCGCAGCTTGCGCAGCGCCTTGGCCTCGATCTGTCGCACGCGCTCGCGGGTGACCTTGAAGATGGTCCCGACCTCCTCGAGGGTGCGCGGCGTGCCGTCCCCGAGACCGAAGCGCAGGCGGATGACCTTTTCCTCCCGCCGGGAGAGCGTGCCCAGCACCCTCGTCATCTGGTCCTTGAGCATGGCATGAGCAGCCACCCGGGCGGGCGACGGCGCGGCGTCGTCCTCGATGAAGTCGCTCAGGTTGCTGTCCTCGTCCTCGCCGATGGGCCGATCCAGCGAAACCGGCTCCATGCTGGCCTTCAGGACGCCCTGCACCTTCTCCAGGGGAATGACCAGGAACTTGGCCACCTCCTCCGGCGTGGGATCGCGGCCCAGCTTCTGCAGGAGGTGCCGGTGAGCCCGGTTCACCTTGTTGATGGCCTCGATCATGTGCACCGGAACCCGGATGGTCCGGGCCTGATCCGCGATGGCCCGGGTGATGGCCTGCCGGATCCACCAGGTGGCGTAGGTCGAGAACTTGTAGCCCTTGCGATAGTCGAACTTCTCCACCGCGCGCATCAGTCCGGAGTTGCCCTCCTGGATGAGGTCGAGAAACTCCAGGCCGCGGTTGGTGTAGCGCTTGGCGATGCTGATGACCAGGCGCACGTTGGCCTCGATCATCTCGCGCTGGGCCGTGGAGACCTGGCGCTCCCCGTCCGAAATCTCGGCGCTGATGTCCGCCAGCTCGACCGCCTTGAGCCCGATCTCCCGTTCCACCTCCTGGACGCGCTTGCGGTAGGACTTGATGTCCCGGTAGGCGTTCTGGATCGCCTCCCGCCGCCCGTCGTCGAGGGCGGCGCCCTCCGGGGTACGCCGGTTCTTGAGGGTCCGCCCCATCACGGAGAAGTGCAGACCCGCCGTTCCTTCGATCTCCTCGATCTTCGACTCGAGGCCCAGGATCTTCCCGTGCACCAGCAGCAGCTTGTTGGCCAGCAGCTCGATCTGCGCCGGCGACAGGTGGAGGTTCTGGAAGACCTCCATGATCTTCTTCTCGCGCGACTGGAGCATGCGGGTCAGGGTGGCGACCCGCGTGCTGTTCTCGCAGGTCTCGAGCTCCTGCCGCAGTTCGGTGGTCTCCTGCTGCCAGCGCTCGATCTTGTCCACCGCGGTGAGGATGCGTTTGCCCTCCTTGCGGGGCGAGTAGTGCACGTTCCAGGTGCTGCTGTCGTGCTGGACCACCTCGTCCACGTGCACGTTCTCGGTCATGAGCTGGGTGGCGATCTGGCGCAGCTCCTTCAGCGTGTGATCCGAGCGGAGGGTGGCCCGGATCACCATCAGCCGCCCCTCCTCCATCCGCTTGGCCAGTTCCACCTCGCCCTGGCGCGTCAGCAACGGCACCCGACCCATCTCGCGCAGGTACATCCGCACGGGGTCGTCGTACTTGATGTTGCTGCGCTGCGTCTTCTTGAGGGTGGCGGCCTTCTTGCGCTCCCGCTTCAGACGCGTCGTGAGCTTGCGCTGGGCCTCGTCCTCGTTGTCGTAGTAGTCGATCTGCAGCTCCGCGAGCTTCTCGTAGATGCGTTCTATCAGGTCGATGTCGAACTCGTCGCCGATCAGGTCGTTGATCTGATCGTTCAGGACGTATCCGCCACGGGCGGATGCGAGCTTTCTCAGTGCCTCGATGATGCTACCGAACCGCTCTTTGTCCATGCTCGTGCGACTCCCCCTGGTCTCTAGGTGGACCGTTCGGCGGCCTGCGGAGGGCGTCCGCGGCCACGCCGGCGCGTCTTGACCTGCCTGCGGGGCTCCTGGCTCGCGCCGAGGTGATTCCCCCTGTCGGTTGCGCCGGGCGGGCAGCCGGATCGCCGCTCCCGTCCTCCGAGCGGATGTTCAGTCTTTCGAGCTTCGCCGCGGATCGCCCGCGAGCCTGTGCAGGCATTCCCGGACGACCTTCGCGAAATCGGCCTGGCGGGGAATGACCTCCTTCGTCAACAGATCGCTCACGTAGCGCCGATAGGACTCGTCGCGACCGTGCCAGCGATTCTGGACGTATTGCGCCGGGGACTCCCCCCCGCCCGCGGCCCGGGCCTCTCCCCAGGCCGTCAGCTCCTGGTGCAGCAGATTCGTCTCCGCCGTGGCGAATCCGCCGCCAGCGCACTCCTCGAGCAACAGCTCCGCCGCACGACCCGACTCGTCCCGCAGGACGTGGGCGAACAGATCCGCCTCGATGGCGGGTCGGTTGATGGCGGTGAAAGAACGCAGGCCGCCCGCTCCGGGTTGCAGGCCGGGTCCGGATTTCACCGGCTCCGGCGGCGACCCGGCACTCTCTTCACGGCGCTCCCGCGGCGATCGCGCGGCGGCCATCTCCCTCTCCAGCTGGCTGCGCAGGACGGGCAGACCGATGGCGAACAGCTCGGACGCCTCCTGCAGCAGGTACTCCTGACGTATCGCGTCCGGAACCTGGGCGAGCGACCCGAGCGCCCGCTTGAGCGCTCGCTCCTTCTGGCGGCGATCGTCCCCTCGCTCCGCCACCAGCTCGCGCAGGAACGGCAAGTAGGAGCGCGCCTCGGCCAGGACGCTCTCCAGGGCCTGCCGGTTCCCTCCCTGCAGGAGCGAGGCCGGGTCCTCCCCCGCCGGCAGCCGCGCCACCCGCGGTTCCAGGCCGACGGTCAGCGCCAGGTGGCTGGCCCTGACGGCCGCCTGCAAGCCGGCCCGGTCACCGTCGAAGAGCAGCAGGACCGTCGGACTGCCCCGGCGCAGGAGCCGGGCCTGATCGCTGGTGAAAGCGGTCCCGCACGTGGCCACCGCGTTGCCGAATCCATGCTGGGCCAGCGCCAGCAGGTCCAGGTAACCCTCCACCAGGATGGCGGTCTTCAGCCGCGCGATGGAGATGCGCGAAGCGGCAAAGCCGTAGAGCAGCTTGCCCTTGCTGAAGAACGCACTATCGGAGGAGTTGAGATACTTGGGTTCACCCTGGCCCAGGATTCTGCCGCCGAAACCCACGATCCGCTGCGCTATGTTCTTGATCGGAAATATAATCCGCTGCCGGAAATAGGCAAACGGCGCGCGCTGCTCCTGCTGGCGCACCAGCCCGCTGCGGCGGGCCAGATCCTCGTCGACGCCGGCCCGCCGCAGGGCCTGCAGGAAGCCCTCGCTGCCGGCGGGAGCCCAGCCCACGTCGAAGCGCCGCAGGATCTCCTCGGCAAAGCCCCGTCCCTCCAGGTAGCGGCGCGCTTCCCGCCCCTCGTGCGACCAGAGCAGCTCGCGCCAGGCCGTGGCCGCCGCCTCGTTGGCCCGGTGAAAGGCCACGCGCTCGCCCTCGGATTCGTCCTCCCGGAGATAGCGGGCCAGATCGATGTCCAGGGGTCTGGCGAGGGTCTCCAGGGCCTCGGGGAAGGAGATCGCCTCGATCTTCATCAGGAACGAGATGACGTCGCCCCCCTCGCCGCAGCCGAAGCACTTGTAGATCTGGCGGTCGGGATTGACATGGAAGCTGGGTGTCTTCTCGCGGTGAAAGGGACAGAGACCCCGAAAGCCCGACCCGGAGGGAGCCAGGGTCATATAATGGCGAACCACCGCCACGATATCCGTCTCCTCCTTGATGCGGGAGACGACATCCTGGGGCAGGATCTGGGCCATGCGCGCACCTTTCCCGACCGGGCGAGTCGTCCCCGTCCCCACGGCCCGCAGAGGGCACAGGGACGGCCACCGGCCGCACGCCGCGACCGGCCGGGGTGAAAGCAACACTACAACATATCGTCAGAAGCTCACCGGGCGCAAGATCATGCGCCGGCGAGGCGGATGACGGTGGCCCCGTGGCCGCCGCGATCCAGCGGGGCGTCCTCGAAATGGGACACCCGTGGATCCCCAGCCAGCCTCTCGTGAAGGAAGCTGCGCAGGCGCCCCGTGCCGATTCCGTGGATCACCAGCAGCTCGTCCAGACCGGCCGGGATGGAGCGGTCGATGAGCAGGTCGAGTTGATCCCAGGCCTCCTCCGCCCGCTGACCGCGCAGGTCGATCTCGTGCTGCAGCTCCGGCGGGCCCGCCCGCCAGCGCCAGCCTCCTGCCGCCGGGGCCGGGGCATCACCCTCCTCCGCCGGGGCGGCGGCCTCCACGGCGTCGCGGTTCAGGGTCAGTCGCAGGCCCTCGGCCTCGGCGATGACGCGCTCGCCGCGCACCTCGATCACGCGGCCGCTCAGGCCGAGGTGCGGGATGTGCACCCGCTGCCCGGCGGTCAGCTGCGGCGGCCGGTCCTCCCCGGCCGCAGCGACGGGCAGGCTCCCGGAAAGGCGCTCCAGCTCCTCGCGGGCCCGGCGCGTGACCACGCGATCGCCGCCGCTGCTGCGGATCTCGCGGACGGCCCGCTCGAGCCGGCTCCGTCCCTCGCGCAGCAGCTCCTCGCCCTCGCGGCGCGTCTCGGCCAGCAGCTCTCGGCGCTCGCTCTCGATCCCGGCCAGGCGCTGCGCCAGCTCCTCCTCGCGGCGGCGCAGGCTGGCCGCGCGCTGCCGGGCCTCGCTCTCGCTCTCCGCGAGCGAGCGGGCCCGGGTCCCCAGCTCCGCCAGCAGCCTCTCGATCTGGAAGCGCTCCTCGCCCACCCGGGCGCGGGCGCGGGCCAGCAGAACCGGCGGAAAGCCCCAGCGCCCAGCGATGTCGAAGGCATGACTCGTTCCCGGCACGCCCAGGCGCAGCGTGAAGAGCGGGCGCAGGGTCTGCTCGTCGTAGTCCATGGCGGCGTTGAGCATGGCCGGGTGATCGTGCACCGCGGCCTTGAGCAGGCCCAGGTGCGTGGAGGCGAGCACGGTGCAGTCCCGCTCGGCCAACCCTTCCAGCACCGTGAAGGCCAGCGCGGTGCCTTCCTGGGGATCGGTCCCGCTGCCGATCTCGTCGCACAGCACCAGGGTGTCTGCGTCCGCGGCGGCGAGGAAATCCACCAGGTGGCCGAGGTGGGCCGAGAAGCTGCTCAGGGACTGCTCGATGGACTGCTCGTCCCCCAGGTCCACGAACAGGCGCTGGACGAGCGGCAGCGAGGTGTCCTCGCGGGCGGGCACGTCCCAGCCCCTCTGGGCCAGCAGGGCGAGAACGCCCACGGTCTTGAGCGCCACCGACTTGCCACCGGCGTTCGGTCCGCTGATCACCACCACCCGCTTCCCGGGGGGCAGCTCCAGATCCAGGGGAACCACCGCTGCGGCCTCGGTCCTCGCGCTCCCGGCCGGCGCCGCCTCGCGTTCCTCCGGCGAGGGGGCGGCGGCGGTCAGCGCGCGTGGTCCGAACTGCAGCAGGAGGGGATGGCGGGCCCGGCAGATGCGCAGGGAACGCCGGGCACCCAGGCGGGGCCGGCGCCCGGCGTACTCCCGGCTCCAGAGCAGGGACGCGCGCACCTCGTCCACCAGCAGGAGGAAGCGGCAGGCCGTGCGCAGGGAGGGCGCGTCGCGCTCGACGGCGCGGTTCAGCAGCTGCAGGATGCGCGCTTCCTCGCCGGCGATCTCCAGCCGCAGCTCGGCCAGCTCGTTGTGCAGGTCCACCACCGCGGCCGGCTCGACGAAGAGGGTCTGGCCGGTGGCGGAGCGGGCATGGACGATGCCTTGCACGCGACGGCGAGAGCCCGCCCGCAGCGGCAGGCAGAAACGGTCGCCGCGCAGGGTCGCCTCGTCGGCCGTGGTCCAGCCCTGGCGGCGGGCCTCCGCCATGGCCGTATCCATCGCCTGCCGGACGGCCCGTTCCTGGCCGGCGGCGGACCGCCGCAGGCGACCGAGGGCGGGGCTGGCGGTGTCCCTGAGCCGCCCGTCCCGGTCGAGCGCGCGCCGGATCTCCCCGTTCAAGCCGGAGAAGACGGCCAGCCCGGCGGCGGCCTCGCCCCAGGTGGGGCAGGCCGCGCGGGCGCGGGCGAAGAACTCCCGCAGCTCGTCCAGCCCGCCGGCCGCGGCGGCCACCATGACCAGGTCGCCCCCGGAGAGCTGCAGGGGTTGCGGCCGCTCCAGCAGCTCCAGCAGCGGGGCCGCGTCCAGCAGCGGGGGCCAGCGTCCCGCCTCGCCCAGGGGACGCAGCTCGTCGGCGAGCCGCCATTGCAGCTCGATCGGTTCGAGCCGGACGTAGGGCCGGCGCCGGCGCACCCCTTCCGCCGCCGGACCGTTCAGGCAGTAGCCGGCGATCTGGTCCAGCACCCGCGGCCACTCCAGCAACCGCAGCGACCGCTCCGTCTGCCGGTCGCGAGGCAGCACCGCCTCGCGCTCGGCCGCGTCCAGACGATCCAGCAGGGAAATCACGGAACTCATCCCCGCCGGGCGGGGGCCGGCGCGACGGCGACCTTCTCGGCCGCGTCCTTGGCGCGCTCCTTCACCTTCTCCAGCAGCCTCTCCCAGCGGTGACGGTCGTCCCCGCCGATCTTCTGGAAGAGGTCGTAGATCGTGGGAGCCGCCCGGTAGACCAGGCGTGGAACCGCCTGCCGGTCCAGGGTCTCGCGCAGCACGATCCCGCCCGGCAGCTGGGTCAGGACGATGAGCAGCACGCTGGCGATCAGGATCCCGGTGAGCAGGCCGAAGACGGTGCCGCCCAGCCGGTCCAGCCAGCCGATGATGGAGACGCGGACGCTCTTGCTGATCAGCCAGGCCAGCAGGCGCGTGGCCACCAGGCCCACGAGGAAGATGCCGCCCCAGGCCAGGTAGACGGCCACCTTCTCGCTCAACCCCGTGCCCTCGGCGATGGGCTCGCTCCAGCGCGAGGCGAGATTCGTGGCCAGGAAGAAGCTGAAGATCAGCCCCACGAACTCCACGACCCGGCGCACCAGCCCGACGCGGAATCCCAGAACCGCGAAGCTGATGGCCAGCACCAGCACGAGCAACAAGATCAGATTCATGGCCGTCTCCTCAGCTCTGCAGCAGCTTCTTGACCAGACCGCTGACCCTGCCGCCCTCGGCGCGACCGGTCACCTCCGGCAGCACGGCCTTCATCACCTTCCCGAGATCCTGCGGCCCCGTGGCCCCGACGTCCGCGATGGCGGCGCGCACGATCCGCTCCAGCTCCTCAGCGGTGAGCTCGGCGGGCAGGAACGTGTTCACGAGGGCCAGCTCCCGCTCCGCCTGCTCCAGCAGATCCGCCCGGCTGCTCCCGCGGGCCGCGGCGAGCTGATCCTTCACCTTGCGGGCGTAGCCGGCGAGAGCCTTGAGCACGCCGGGCTCGTCCAGCTCCCGTCGCTCGTCCACCTCGACCTGCTTGATGGCGGCCTGCAACATGCGCAGCACCCCGAGACGCTCCTTCTCCCGGGCCTTCATCGCCGCCACCGTCGCCTGCTGGAGCCGCTGCGCCGTCTCACCCTTCGCCATGGCCAGCCTCCCTCCGCATCGGGTGTGCACGCGCCGTCGCCGCAGTCTACGGGGAGGACGGGCGACGGTCAAGCCGACGGGGAGGCGCTCCTCCAGGCGGAGCGGAGCAGCTGCAGCAGGGCCAGCCCCGCCACGGCCGCGGTCTCCGTGCGCAGGCGGTGCGGTCCGAGGCTCAGGGCCCGACCGGCGGCCGCCAGCTGTCGCCGTTCCGGTTCGTCCCAGCCCCCCTCGGGTCCCACGGCCCAGACCAGCCAGGTCGGCGCCTCAGCCGCACCGGCAACCGGCGGACCGGCAGCGAGGAGCCAGTCGAGCGCCGGCCGGGCGGGCTGCTGCCCTCCGGCGTCGGCATCCACGCCCGCGGCCGTCTGCGCCGCAGCGGGGGGATCGCAATCACCGTAGAGAAGGCTCGACCCCCGCAGCTCGGACAGCAGATCCGCCACCGCGACGGCCGGTTCCAGCCGCGGCAGCCAGGAGCGTCCCGACTGCTTGAGCGCCGCCTGCAGAAGGCCGTGCCAGCGCTCCTGCCGGCCGCGGCCGGGAACCACCACGCCGCGCCGCGTGCGCAGGGGCCAGATGCGGTGGACGCCCAGCTCCACGGCCTTCTCCAGCACCCACTCGAAGCGACGCCCCTTGACGACGCTGCAGGCCAGAGCCAGACGCGGTCCGTCTTGCTCCTCGGGATCGTCCCAGGCCGCCTGCAGCACGACGCGCGCCCGGTGGCCCGCCTGGCCCGCGTACTCGCCCGCGAAGAGGCGTCCGCGGCCGTCGGTCAGGCGCAAGGGCCGCCCCCGGACCGCCCGCAGGACCTGCGTCAGGTGATGGGATTCCGCGGCGGAGAGGAGAATCGTGTCGCCGGCGACCGGAGGCGCTCGCCGGGGATCACGGTCGAGCAGGAACTGATGCACGCTCCCCTCCCGGCCTCAGTCGAACAGGTGACGGCCGGGCGGCGGGACATGGCGCGCCAGGTCCGCCTGCAGCTCCCGCAGCCGCTTCTTCTGATCGGCCGTGAGCTCGTGAGGCGTCCAGGCGATCACGCGCACCAGCTGGTCGCCGTGGCCCGGGCGGTGCAGGTGCGGCATGCCCTTGCCTCGCATGCGGAAGATCTTGTGGGACTGGGTGCCGGGGGGGATCTTGAGCGCGACCTTGCCGTCCAGGGTGGGCACCTCGACTTTCACGCCCAGGATGAGATCCACCGGCGAGACGGGCAGGTCGATGAGCAGGTCGTCCCCGTGGCGCTCGAGGACCTCGTCCTCCGCCACCTCCATCACCACGCGCAGATCGCCGGCCGGTCCGCCGCGCTCCCCGAGATCGCCCTTGCCCGAGATCTCCATGTAGTTGCCCGTCGTCACGCCCGGCGGGATCTTGATCTCGAGCGACTCCTCGCCGCGCACGGTTCCCGTGCCCCGGCAAGCGGGGCAGGGATTGTCGATGACCTGGCCGCGCCCGTGGCAGACGGGGCAGGTGGACTCGGTCACCATCTGTCCGAGGATGGACTGGCGGACCTGCCGCACGCGACCCCGGCCTCCGCATCGCCGGCAGGGGACCGGCTTGCTGCCGCGGGCGGCGCCGGAGCCGCCGCAGGTGGAACAGGCGACCTGTTTCTTCAGCTTGATCTTCTTGCTGACCCCGCGGGCCGCCTCCTGCAGGGAGAGCTTCACCGTGATCTGGAGACTGCGCCCGCGGTTGATCCCCCCGCCCGGGCCGCCGCCGCGCTCGCCGAAGATGTCCCCGAAGCCGCCGAAGTTGCGCAGGAAGGACTCGAGAGCGTCGTTGAGGTCGAAGCCGAAACCGCCCGCCCCGCCGAAGCCCGGGAAGCCGGTCTCTGCCTCGTGACCGAAGCGATCGTACCGCGCGCGCTTCTGCGAGTCCTTCAGCACCTCGTAGGCCTCGGTGGCCTCGCGGAACTTCTCGGCGGCGGAAGGATCGTCGGGGTTGCGGTCCGGGTGGAACTTGACCGCCAGCTTGCGGTACGCCCGCTTGATCTCGGCCTCCGGGGCATCCCGCGGCACGCCGAGCACCTCGTAGTAGTCGCGCTTGCCCGTCATCTCCACCCCCGCCCCGCGCGCCGGCGATTCACCGGGCCACGATCACGCGGCTGGGCCGCAGCACCAGATCGTGCAGCTTGTAGCCGGGCTGGACCACGCGGACGATGGTGCCCGCCGAGACCCCTTCCTGCTCCACCTGCTGGATGGCCTCGTGCAGCGCGGGATCGAACTCGACCCCTTCGGCCTCGATCCGGCTCAGCCCGCCGTCGCGCAGGATCTCCTGGAAGCGCTGGTGGATCAGCTCCACGCCCTGGCGCACACCCTCCGCGTTTCCCTCGGCCATCACCTGTCCGTCCAGAGCTTGCAGCGCCCGCTCGAAGTTGTCCAGCACCTCGAGCAGGGAGCGCAGGAAGTCCGCCACCGCGAAGCGGCGCACGTCCTCCAGCTCGCGGCGGCTGCGCTTGCGGTAGTTGTCCAGCTCCGCCACGGCCCGCAGCCAGCGGTCCCTGTACTCGTCGCGTTCGCGGCTGAGCTGCTCCTCGCGGGGAAGCTCGGCCTCGGCGGCTGCGGGGCTCTCCTGCGGATCCGCGGCACCCGCGGCCTCCTCCTGCGGAACGTCCGTCGTGACCGGCTCGCTCTCGTCGCCGGATGCCGCGTTCTCTTCCGCGGCCGCCAGCTCGTCAGGCGCGCGCTTCTTCTTGCTCGTCATCGCCAGGAAACCTCCCCGGGAGATGAGGACGCTTCCCCGCTCGCAGAACCGGGAAGCGATCGGCCGACCGGCTCAGCCGAGCACCTGCAAGGTGCGGCACACGGCATCGATGCTCGAGAAGGCCCGCGGATAGGGCATCCGGCGCGGTCCCAGCACGGCCAGGATGCCCTGGCGGCCGTCCAGGGCGAACGGTGAGGAGAGCAGCGAGAAAGACCGCAGTTCGCCGATCGGATTCTCCTCCCCGATCCAGACGCTCAGCTCGCCCTCCCCCTTCCGGGTCAATCTCTGCAGGGCCTCGCGGATGGAACGCGGCGACTCCAGGAAACGGATCAGGGCCTTCAGGCTGCCCGGATCGGAGAACTCGGGGGCCCGCAGCACGTTGGCGACACCCTCCAGCTCGACCTCTCCCTCCTCCACGTCGCCGAAGATCTCGCGACCCCGGGCCGCTACCTCGGTGGCACAGCGGTCGGCCGCCGTCGCCGCCTCGAAGGACGTGAGGATGCTGCGCCGGATCTCCGCCACGCTCCGCCCCGAGATGCGCTCGGAGAGGATGCGGGCCGCCTCCTCCACGACGAGCGGAGGATAGTCCGCGTCCAGCCGCACCTGCAGGGTGCGCACGAGAGCGTTCTCCAGGACCAGGACCAGCAGGATCCGCCGTCCCTCCTTGCGGTACAGCTCCAGGCGCAGGGCCCGGACGTTCTCCCAGGCCGGCCCGAGGATGATGCCGATGTTCGCCGTCAGACGGCTCAGCAGCGAGGCGAGGACCCGGATCATGGCCAGCGTGCCGGCGGTCCGCTGCAGGTCGTCCTCGACCATGCGCTGTTCCTGGCGCGTCAGGTCCCAGGGCTGCAGGGGCCAGCGGGCGAGCAGCCGGTCCACGAAGACGCGGTAGCCGCGGTCCGTGGGCACCCTGCCGGCGGCCGCGTGAGGCTTGAGCAGCAGCTCCGCGTCCTCCAGCCCGGCCATCACGGCGCGGATGGTGGCTGGGGAATAGGCCCTGCGCAGGGCCCGTGCGACCAGGCCCGAACTCACGGGACGGCCGGTTTCGATGTAGAGGTGCACGCTGGCGTCCAGCACCTCGTAGCTTCTGGCAGCGAGCTTTCGCATGGTCGTCACGCCGGATCTGGTTGGTGCCGGGGCCCGGCAGCCGCTCTGGACACGTTCCCGTCAGTTCGCGGCCTCGAGTCCGCAAGATCGCCGCGAACAAGGTAAGCTAGCTTTTTCCGGAGTGTCAACCCGTGCTCGCGCGCTCCCGCGGCCTGCCGCCGGCGAGAGCCCGCGCCAGACGATCCTCCAGATCGTCGATCCGCAGGAAGCCCCGGGAGGTCAGGCGCAGCCTTCCGGCGGCGCGCCGCCAGAGACCGGCGGCCTCGCCTCGGGCCAGGAATGCCTCCGGCAAGGGGAGGCGAGCGAGCGCGACCCCCTCCACGGTGCGCAGGGGGAGGATGGCCCGCTCCAGGTTTCGGGCCGCGCCATCCAGGCGCTCGGCCTGCGCTTCGGGCAGCTGGTCCGCCCCCACGGCCGCCAGGTAGGCCGCGGGCTCGGCCAGGTTGGCGTAGCGGCGCCGGCCCCCGAAGCCATGGGCGCCCGGCCCCAGACCGAGGTAGGGTACGCGCCGCCAGTAGTTGCGATTGTGGCGGGACTCCCGGCCGGGCCGCGCGAAGTTGGCCACCTCGTACTGGCGCAGGCCCCGTTCCCGGAGCATGTCCACCGCGGCCAGGTAGCAGCGCTCCACCTCCGCCTGCGGCGGCAGGTGCCTGAGTCCCGCGCGCACGGCCGCCGCCAGCGGCGTCCCCGGACGCAGCTCCAGCACGTAGAGCGAGACGTGCTCGACGCCGGCCGCGATCGCCTCGTCCAGATCCGCCAGCAAGCGTTCCCGCCGCAGACCGGGCCCCAGCATGAAATCCGCCGCCACCCGGGGAAAGCTCTCGCAGGCCAGGCGCAGGGCCCGGCGTGCCGTAGCCGCGTCGCAGGACCGCCCGAGAGCGGCCAGCACCTCGTCGTCCAGGCTCTGCACGCCCAGGCTGAGCCGCTCCACGCCGCACCCGCGCCAGGCCGCCGCCCGCTCCGCCGTCAACCCCTCGGGATTGGCCTCGACCGTGATCTCGAGGTCCGCCAGCGCCGGCAGCCGGCCCGCCGTGCCGGCCAGCAGGCGTCCGAGCAGCTCGGGTTCCAGGACCGAGGGCGTGCCGCCCCCCACGTAGACCGTGGCCAGCCGCCAGCGCCCCTCGCGCAGGCTGCGGCAGCGTTCCCGCCGCAGGGCGAACTCCGCGAGGATGCCCTCCACCACGCGCCGCCGCAGCCCGGCGTCGTGGTCGGCCGTACGCGCGAAGTGACAGTAAGCGCAGAGGGCGCGGCAGAACGGCACGTGGATGTAGAGGCCGCCGCTGCGCACGGCTCCGGCAGGCTGCGACGGGCGCGCGCGACGCCCCGGATGCGCTGGTCGTGAGTGCATGAGCCCGCTCGCCCGTCCGGAGGGCGACTCAGCGGATGAGGTCGCCGATCCGCGAGAAGCGCGGTTGCATCTTGGTCCTGTCCCAGGACCAGTAGATGAACATCGCCTTGCCCTTGATCAGGTCCACCGGCAAGGGTCCCCAGTAGCGGCTGTCGGCGCTGTTGTAACGGTTGTCCCCCATCATGAAGATCTCGCCCTCGGGCACCACGTAGGGGCCGAAGCTGCGGTTGAGCTTGGCTCCCCGCTGGAAGGCGGCCATGTCGTGATAGGCGCGCGGCCGGGGACAGGCGTCCGGCGATCGCCAGTCCTGGACACAGGAATGGTCCCCGTCGCGATCCCCGAAGTTCGACTCGTAGCGCTGGCCGTTGACGTAGAGCAGGCCGTCGCGCACCTGCACCGTGTCGCCCGCCACGGCCACGCAGCGCTTGATGTAGTCGAGGTTGCGATCCTGCGGGTACTCGAAGACGATGATGTCCCCCTGGCGCGGCTGGCGCAGCGCGGGCAGCTTCAGCACCGGCAGGCCCTCCACCAGGGTGTGCCCGAAGACGCGGATCCTGTCGGGCGTCTTGGCCCCGTAAATGAACTTGTTGACGAACAGGAAGTCCCCCACCAGCAGGGTCCGCTCCATCGAGCCGGTGGGAATGCGGAAGGCCTGGACGACCAGCTGGCGGATGACCAGGGCCAGTAGGACCGCCATGCCGATGGCTCTCGTGTACTCCAGAGCGACGCGCCAGGTCCGGCGCTGGGGCACGCCCCGCTTCTTCTCCTGCGCCTTGACCTTGGTGTCGCTCGCTGCATCGGACATGTTCGACTCCGTCTCGCTCCGGCACGCCGCCCGGCCGGGCCCGGCGCGCTCGCTGTGATACGTCGTGGGGACCCGAGGGTTCCCCCCTCGATTCTAGCGCTCCACCTTCAAGACTGCCAGGAAAGCCTCCTGGGGAATCTCGACCGACCCCACCTGCTTCATGCGGCGCTTGCCCTCCTTCTGCTTCTCCAGGAGCTTGCGCTTGCGCGTGATGTCGCCGCCGTAGCACTTGGCCGTCACGTTCTTGCGAAAGGCCTTGACGCTCGTGCGGGCGATCACCCGCGAGCCGATGGCGGCCTGGATGGCCACGGCGAACATCTGCCGCGGGATCAGCTCCTTCAACTTCTGGCAGAGCTTCAGTCCCCATTGGTAGGCCTTGTCCCGGTGCACGATGCAGGTCAGGGCATCCACGGGCTCGCCGTTGATGAGGATGTCCAGGCGCACGAGATCGTCGCGCCGGTGCTCGAGGTACTCGTAGTCCAGCGAGGCGTAGCCCCGGGTGACGGACTTCAGCCTGTCGTAGTAGTCCACCACCAGCTCCGAAAGGGGAATGTCGAACGTCAGGCTCAGCCGCTCGGTGTCCAGATACTCCATCTTGCGCTGCACGCCGCGCCGTTCCAACGAGATCTGCAGCACGTTGCCCACGAACTCCTTGGGGGTGATGACCACGGCCCGAACGACCGGTTCCCGGACCTCGCTCACCAGCTGCGACGCCGGCAGCAGGGCCGGGTTCTCGACGAGCTGCACCTCGCCGCTCCGGAGCACGACCTCGTACTCCACGTTCGGCAGGGTGGCGATGAGGCTCAGGTCGTATTCCCGCTCCAGGCGCTCCTGGAGGATCTCCATGTGGAGCAGCCCCAGGAAGCCGCAGCGGAAGCCGAAGCCGAGCGCGGCGCTGGTCTCGGGCTCGAAGGTCAACGCCGCATCGTTCATCTGCAGCTTCTGCAAGGCGTCCTTCAGACCGTCGTAGCCGGCGGTATCCGTGGGATAGAAGCCGCTGAAGACCATGGGCTTGGCCTCCGCGTAGCCGGGGCAGGGGGCCGCGCAGGGCGCTGCGGCGAGCGTAATGGTGTCGCCCACGCGGACGTCCCGCACGTCCTTGGCGCCGGTGGCCACGTAGCCTACCTCGCCCGCCTCCAGTGCGCGCTGCGGCACGCGGTTCAACCGGAACCAGCCCAGCTCCCCGATCTCGAAGATCCCCTCGCGCCGGACCAGGCGGATGCGGTCGCCGCGCTGCAGGCGTCCGTCGAACAGGCGCACGTAGGCCACCGCGCCCACGTAGGCGTCGAACATCGAGTCGAAGATGAGGGCCTTGGCGGGCGCCGCCGGATCGCCCCGGGGCGCCGGGACGCGCCGCACGATGGCCTCGAGCAGCTCGTGGACGCCCTGGCCCGTCTTGGCGCTGACCAGCAGGATCTCGCCGGGGTCGCAACCGAGCAGATCGACGAACTGCTCCGTGACGAACTCCGTCCTCGCCGCCGGCAGGTCGATCTTGTTGATGACCGGCAGGATGGTCAGGTCGTGCTCGAGGGCCAGGTACAGGTTGTTGATGGTCTGGGCCTGCACTCCCTGCACGGCATCCACCACCAGCAACGCGCCCTCGCAGGCGGCCAAGCTGCGGCTCACCTCGTAGTGGAAGTCCACGTGCCCGGGCGTGTCGATCAGGTTGAGGACGAGCTTCCGGCCGTCGGCGGCGGCGTAGCTCATGCGGATGGGGTGGCTCTTGATGGTGATGCCCCGCTCCTGCTCCAGGTCCATGGAGTCCAGCACCTGGTTGCGCAGCTCCTTGCCGCCGAGCGTACCGGTGAGCTCCAGCAGCCGATCCGCCAGGGTGGACTTGCCATGGTCGATGTGGGCGATGATGCAGAAGTTGCGGACGGCGTTCATGCTCCTGTCCCGTCGATGATCCCGGCCGGCCGCGGTTTCGCGTGAGGACCGCTCGGACGAGCTGGAAACGTAATGCTCAAAACGTGGTGCGCCACTGGAAAACGACGAGCTGGGGGGCGGCGGCGGCGTCCGGGCGCATGTCGCCGGCGCCCAGGCTCAGCTCCCAGCGGTGGGGCACGGGCACGGGATCCTGGTCGAACTCGAAGAGGTGGGCGTCCACGTAGGCATCCAGGGCGATGATCAGCATGGCGCCCATGGACCACCAGGCGAAGTCGCGCACCCGCTGGCGGTACTCCTCGACCTGCAGGCCCAGCTGGTCGCGAGCGGGCCCGGGAGCGAGGGTCTCGGAGAAGTCCTGCACCCGCTCCGCCTTGCGGTCGTTCATCAGCAGCCGGCTCCAGTAGAACATCTCGGCCCCGAAGGCCAGGGCCGCTCGCCAGCTGTTCCGGCTGTAGAGCTGCCCCCACCCCGGGAAGAAAGGGCTGAAGACCACGGCCACGGTCGGGCTCACCGGGTCCTGCCAGACCGGCACCGGCGCCGAGCCGCTGTCCGCCGGAGCCGGAACGGGCCGCTGCAGGACGGCCGGCTGCTGCGCGTGGACCGCCACCGGAGCCGCGCCCAGCGCGAGGAATAGACCGCTCAGCATGGCCAGGACCGCACCGCGACATCTCATGTCTGCACATCCTCCTGTCGGCCCGCGGCGGGGCCCTTGCCGGGTGCCGCGGGCGCCAGCACCCGCAGGCGACCGGGGGCCAGCGCGACGGCGTACTCCCCAGGGGGCAGGACTTCCGGCTCCCCGTCCAGGTGCATGGCGGTGGCCTCCGGCAGCCGCACCGCGGCCCCGGCCGCACGTGGTCGCACGACGCCGGCGTGCTCGATTCGCTCTCCCCGGGCCGCGGCCGGGAAGAGCCGCAGCAGGGTGCCGAGCTTCAGCGGTGCGATCAGGCAGAAATCCAGGCGGCCGTCGCTGTAATCGGCATCCGGCGTCAGCCGGAAGCCGCCGCCCGTCTGCGGGCCGTTGGCGACCTCTGCCAGCAGCCAACGCCCTCTGCGGGGTGCGAGTTCCCCCGCCAGCTCCCAGAGCGCGGGCTGGGGCCGGTAGAAGGGCAGCGAGCGCAGGGAGGCCAGGATGTAACGCAACCGGCCCAAGCGCCGGCCCAGCCGGGCGGCCCGCAGGGAGACGAGCCCGCTCAGGAACAAGCCCACCGAGTTGACGAAGGGCCGGCCGGCGAAGTAGCCCACATCCAGCAGGCGCACTCGTCCCGCCCCCGCCGCGGCGGCACCCGCCGCCGGGGTAGTCAGCCCGAGTCCGGTGGCGAAGTCGTTGCCGCTGCCCGTGGGCAGCACCGCCAGCGCGGCCGGACCGGCCGGGCCCGTCGGGCCCGCCAGCAGACCGACGGCCACCTCGTGGACCGTCCCGTCCCCACCCATGGCCGCCACGACCGGATGCCGCTCGGCCGCCCGCGCCGCCAGCTCGCTGGCCTCCCCCGGCCGCGAGGTGGACAGCACCTCCACGGACAGCCCCTGACGCTGCAGCAGGTCCGCCCCGTCCGCGGCGGTCAGGCGCCAGCGTGGAGCTCCGGCGGTGGGGTTGAGGATGAGGGCGCAGCTGCGCCCGGCGCCGCGAGCCGGCTCGCCGCTCCCAGCGGCGGGGCTTGGCGGGAATGTGTGGGAATCGAACCCACCTCGGACGGTAAACGCGCCCGACGAAAGGATTTGAAGTCCCCGGGGCCCACCAGGACCCATCCACTCCCGCCCGGAGATCAAGCGCCGCTCTGGGCGCAGGCCCGTTCCGTGCCGACCCGCGACTGCAGCATGGGGCCTCCTCGCCGGCCCGCCCCGGCCTATTCCACGGTGACCGCCTTGGCCAGGTTCCGCGGCTGGTCCACGTCCTCGCCGCGCAGCACGGCCATGTGATAGGCCAGCAGCTGCAGGGGAATGACCGTCAACAGCGGGGTCAGCATGTTGAGGGTCGGCGGAATGGTGATGACGTGGTCGCTCAGCTGGGCGATCTCCTCGTCCCCCTCGGTGACCACGCTGATGATCTTGCCGTGACGGGCCCGCACCTCCTGCACGTTGCCCTTGATCTTCTCGTAGCTGCCGTCGTGCGTGCTGAGGACGACCACGGGCATGTTGGCGTCGATCAGGGCGATGGGTCCGTGCTTCATCTCGGCCGCGGGGTAGCCCTCGGCGTGGATGTAGCTGATCTCCTTGAGCTTGAGGGCGCCCTCCAGGGCGATGGGGTAGTTGTACCCGCGCCCCAGGAAGAGGAAGTTGCTGTGCTCCTGGTAGGCCTCCGCGATGCGCAGGATCTCGTCGGACTTGTCCAGGATGCGTTGGATCTTGCCGGGCAGCGCCTGCAGCTCCTGCAGCACGCGCATGCCCGTCTCGCTGCTGATGTAGTTGCGCCGGCCCAGCAGGATGGTCAGCAGCACGAGGATGGTCACCTGACTGGTGAAGGCCTTGGTCGAGGCCACGCCGATCTCGGGTCCGGCATGGATGTAGACCCCGCACTCCGACTCCCGGGCGATGGTCGAGCCCACCACGTTGGTGATGCCCAGCACCTTGGCCCCCTTGCGCTTGGCCTCGCGCATGGCCTCCAGGGTGTCGATGGTCTCGCCGCTCTGGCTGACAACGAGACAGATGGTGCCCGGTTCGATGATCGGGGAGCGGTAGCGGAACTCCGACGCGTACTCCACCTCCACCGGGATGTGGGCGTGCTCCTCCAGCATGTACTCCCCCACCATCCCGGCGTGGAAGGAGGTACCGCAGGCCAGGATGATGATGCGCCGGATGTTGCGCAGCTCCCAGTCGGTGAGCTGGATGCCACCCAGCCTGACGTCCCCGGAATCCGGCAGGATGCGCCCGCGGAAGGCGTTGCGCACGGTTTCCGGCTGCTCGAAGATCTCCTTGATCATGTAGTGGGGGAAGCCGCCCTTCTGGATCTGCTCCAGATCCCAGGTGATCTCCTCCACCTGCTTGGTGACGGCCTCGTTGTCGATGTTCATGGTGACCACGTTGTCGGGGGTCAGCACCACCATTTCCCAGTCGTCCAGGTACATCACCTGGCGGGTGTGCCCCAGGATGGCGGCCACGTCGCTGGCGAGGTAGTTGCTGCCCTTGCCCACGCCGACCACCAGGGGGGATCCGCGGCGCGCGCCGACGATCTTGTGCGGCTCGGCCGCGTGGAGGACCGCGATGCCGTAGGTCCCGACCACCAGCTTGAGAGCCCGCTGGACGGCCTCCTCCAGGTTGCCCTCGTACTGGTCGCTGATCAGGTGGGCCAGGACCTCCGAGTCGGTGTCGGACAGGAACACGTGCCCCTGCTTCTCGAGGCTCAGCCGCAGCACCTTGAAGTTCTCGATGATGCCGTTGTGAACGATGGCCACGTCGCCGTGGCTGCTCATGTGCGGGTGCGCGTTGATGGTGTTGGGCTCCCCGTGCGTGGCCCAGCGGGTGTGTGCGATGCCGCAGGTCCCCGTGAAGGCGTCGAGGGGCAGGTCGCGCTCCAGGTCGACGATCTTCCCCTCCTGCTTGTGGACGAGGATGCGGCCGTCCTGGGCCACGGCCAGACCCGCACTGTCGTAGCCGCGATACTCGAGGCGACGCAAGCCTTCCAGCAATAGAGGCGCGGCGTTTTGATCTCCTGTAATGCCCACGATACCGCACATGATCAATCCTCCTGGGCAGCCCTGCCGCTGCCGATCGCCTCCCGGATGCTCGCGATCAGGCGCCTGGCCGCCGGCTCGTCCGCGGCCTCGGCAATGGCCCGGACGATCGGCTCCGTGTTGGACGGTCGGACATGAACCCAGCCGGCGGGACCATCCCAACGCAGGCCGTCCCGCGTGTCGATCTTACCAGGACCCAGCTTTTTTGCAAGGGATGCAAGATCCTGGCCGGCCGGCAGGTTCACCCCCGAGATCTTCTCCTTGACCATGCTCAGGGCGGGCAGGGCATCGGCCAGCTCCGCCAGGCTGCATCCGCCGGCGGCCAGGGCCTGCAGCAGCATGGCGAGGCCGACCAGCGCGTCCCGGCCGGGATGCAAGGCGGGGTAGATGACACCCCCGTTCCCCTCGCCGCCGATGACACCCCCGGCCTCCAGCAGGGCCTCCACCACGTTGGCCTCCCCCACGGGGGCCCGCAGGACCTGAACACCGTGGCGGCCGGCCACTTCCTCGATCAACCGCGTGGTCGAGAGGTTGACGGCCACGGTCCCGGGTTCGCGCCCGAGGAGGAAATCCACCGCCAGGACCAGCGTCAGCTCCTCGCTGAGCGCCCGGCCGTTGCCGTCCACCAGCGCCAGCCGATCCCCGTCCGGATCCACGGCGCAGCCCAGGTCGGCTCCGCTGCGCTTCACGGTGGCGGCCAGCTCCTGGAGATGGGAGGGCGTCGGTTCGGGATCGTGGGGAAACCGGCCGCTCAGGCCGCAGTGCAGCCGCGTGCAACGGACACCCAGCGCCTCGAGCAAGGCGGGCACCACGGCCCCCCCGGCTCCCTCCACGGCGTCCACGACGGCGTGCAGCCCGGCCGCCCGCACCTGATGGACATCCAGCCAGCCGAGATCCAGGATGGCCGCCAGATGCCGCTCGTCGGCCCCCTCCCGGGTCATGCGACGCCCCAGACGATCCCAGGCCACGTGTCCGCCGCCATCCTCGTAGCAACCCTGCAGCTCGCGGTTCTGGCCCGCCGTCAGGAAAGTGCCGTCGCTCCGCAGGAACTTCAGGGCGTTCCAGGACTGCGGGTTGTGGCTGGCCGTGATGATGACGCCGCCCACGGCCTCGCTGCCCTGAACCTCCAGCTCGGTGGTGGGGGTCGTCGCGATGCCGAGGTCCCAGACGTCGTGCCCCGTGGAGCAGAGCGCTGCGGTCGCGGCCTGCAGGATCACCGGACCGGAGGGCCGCGTATCGCGACCCACGACCACGGGGCCCGGCGGCAACCAGGCCCCGAAGGCGGCGGCCCAGCGCGCCGCGACCACGGCGTCCAAACCATCGCCGATCACCCCGCGAACGCCCGAGACGCTCACTCGCAAGGGCATGAGGGTTCTCCTTCCCCGGCCGGCGAGCCATCCTCGACAGGTGCCGCCCCCGGCTGCGGCGGCACCGGTCCCACAGTGTAGCGTCGATCCGGAAGTTCACCAGCAAATGAGACGGAGCGATGGAGCTGGTGCACGGACTCGAACCGTGGACCTGCTCATTACGAGTGAGCTGCTCTACCAGCTGAGCTACACCAGCTCCAGGGTCGTCCGCAGTGGATGGTGCCTGGGGGCGGAATCGAACCACCGACACCATGATTTTCAGTCATGTGCTCTACCAACTGAGCTACCCAGGCACCGGGCCGAACCGGCGGCGGCGCCGGCGGCGGAGAGCGAATAAAACACGATCTCCGGCTCGCTGTCAAGTGGACCCCAGGCACGTGGCTAGCCGCCGCGACGGGCCGCGCGGACCGGCCGCCGCCTTAGGCGACCGGGGCCGTGAGCTCCTCGATCCGGGCCAGCAGCTCGTCCATCTCGAAGGGCTTGTAGAGGCAGGCGTCCGCCCGCGACCAGGTGGCGATGAACTTCTCGCGCTCCGGCGTGTCCACCTTGCGGGCCGTCAGCAGCAGGATGGCGAACCGGCGCTGGGGATTGGCGTCCATCCACTCCTTGAGCAGACGGCTCACCTCGTACCCGTTGCAGCCCGGCAGCATGACGTCGAGGATCATGACATCCGGCGGATTCAGCTTGGCCATTTCCAGCGCTTCCAGGCCGTCGGCGGCCGTCACGACCTCGAAGCCGCGCAGCTGGAGGCTGTAATCCAGGGTGTCCAGGATGTCCCGCTCGTCATCGACGACGAGCACCTTCACGGGCCGCTCCATCCGCATCCCTCCGGTTAAGGGGCCTGCTCGCCCCTGCTCGGTTTCGCAGGATTACCCTGCATCTCGTCCGGCACCTTGCCGCCGCCCCGCCGCGGCCCCGCCGGATCCGATGGTGCCTCGAGGACCTGCCACTGCACCTCTTCCAGGGGCGCCGGAGTCCCCGGTCTGGCGCGCTCGACCTCCCAGGCCGGCTGCAGGCGCGACCAGTCCTCCACGACCGCAGCCCAGAGACCGTCGGCCAGGGCCACCGCCCTGGCCGTTCCACCCGGCTCGACGGCTCCGGGCGCCGACTCCCCCCCGAGGCCCAGGACCGAGGCCACCGGAGCCTCCGTGTCCTCGATCAGACGCGCCAGGAACTGGTCGACGACGGCCGCGGCCTTGTTCAGCAGGTCCTCGTCGGTCTCTCGGTCGGGACGCCGGGCATCCAGGATGGCCAGGCGGGCTCGGGTCCCGATCATCGCGAGGATGCCCGCCAGACGGCGGGCCCCCACCAGCACGCGCTCCGACTCGGGATCCCGGGGCAGGGTGATCCAGACCGTGGTGCCCACGTCGGGCTTGCTCGTCAGGTCGATGCTGCCACCGTGGGCCTCCACCAGCGCGCGGGTGATGTGGAGGCCGAGCCCGCTGCCGGGAGCGCGGCTGACCTGCGCTGCGTTGCCGCGCCGGAAGGGATGGAAAAGGCTGCGCAGGATCTCCTCGCTCATCCCGATGCCGTTGTCCTCGACCACCAGCGTGAAGACGCGCAGCGGGAGGAAATAGTGCTCGGCCAGGAACTCCGTCAGCGGGGGCAGCTCGCCATGCTCGGCCCTCAGCCAGACCCTCACGAAGCCCCCCTCCTCCGTGTACTTCAGCGCATTGCCGACCGTGTTGTGCAGCATCTGCACGATCTTGTCGCCATCCACGTGGGCCGGGAAGGCCGCCGGCAACCCGGAGTAGTCGAGGGTCACGTTGCGCTCCCGGGCGGTGGCGGACAGCATCTCGAGCGCCTCGTGCAGCACGCCGCCGAGATCCACCACCTGACGCCGCAGCGCCAACTTGCCCGCTGCGGCGCTGGAGACGTCCAGCAGGTCGCCGATCAGGCGGTCGAGGCGATCGATGTTGCGCATGGTCAGGGAGAGAAAGCGCTGCTGCGCGTCGCTCAGGGGTCCGGCCTCGCCGCGCAGGACCAGGCTGACCGAGTTCTTCATGGAGGTCAGCGGGGTGCGGAGCTCGTGGCTGAGGGTGCTGATGGTCTCGGCGTGCCGGCTGTCGGCGGTCACCTCGGCGGTGGAGTCCCGGATCGCGACGACCCTGGTCTCGCCACCCGCCAGGGTGGGGCCGAGCGCCACTTCGAGGGTGCGGTGGCGCTGGCGGGAAGCCAGCAGCTTCTCCCTGAGGCGGCTGCCGGCCTCCAGGCGCCGGACGGCGGCCGCGAGCCAGATCTGCCAGGAATGACCGTCCTTGCCCACGCTGGCCCGCAGCAGCTCGTGAGCCGCCTCGTTGACCGCCAGGACCTCGTCGCCCCGGACCAGGGCCAGTCCGGCCGGGGCGCCCGTCCAGGCCGTCTGGCCGGGCCAGCTGCCCTCCTGGGAGGCGTCCCGGGCCGCCTGCCGCCCTTGCCCCTCCAGCTCGCGCATCAGCCGGAAGATGGACCAGCCCAGGAGGATCTCCTGCACCGGTTCGTCCTCCAGGGACAGCGGCCTGCGTGAGGCCAGCAGCAGGACCGGAACCCGCTCCCCGGTCGATGCCGGATGTATGGGCAGAAGCAGCGCGCAGGCCAGATCGAACTTGCGCAGGAAGGCCGCTCCGGGATTGAAGGGGTCGTCCTTCAGATCCAGCCAGCGCGGGGCGTCCCGGCCCAGCCCGAGCAGTGGGCTGATGCGCGAGCGCATCGTCTCGCCCACGGCCACCAGATCCAGACCCCGCGCCACGCCGGCGCTGATGATGCTCCGGGGCGGCACCGATCCTCCGTCCGGCATCTCCGTGAGCAGCGCGATGCGGAAGGGCCCGCGCGCCAGCAGCCGCGTGGCCAGCAGCGCACGCCGCCGCTCCGTGGGCTGGCGCAGGATCGCCAGCAAGGCGCGCAGCGCATGCTGATCCCTGCCCCGACCCGCTGGATCGCCGCTCCCGCTGAAGAATCTACGAAAGACGGTGGGCATTATTTTCACCCTGCGGTAGGGGCGACTCTCCGGTGCCGAGCTAACTCATTGATTTGTCGTAAGCTGGGCAAACAGCACCGCGCGCGGCCACGCCCGCAGGGGCGAAGTTGCAAGCCACGTGCCAGGGGTTGTCAGGCGGTGTAGCCGCGGGGATGTGTGCGATGCCAGCGCCAGGCATCCGCGAGCAGGCTCTCCAGATCGCTGCGCCGGGGCTGCCAGCCCAGGAGCCGCCGGGCCTGCTCGGACGAGGCGACCAGGCGGGCGGGATCCCCGGTCCGGCGGCCCCTGACCGGAGGTGAGAGGGCCTGACCGGTGATCCGCGCGGCGACGGTCACGATCTCCTGCACGGAATGGCCCCGCTCGGTTCCCAGGTTCAGGGCGGTGAAGCCGGGTTCCTCGGCCCAGAGGAGAGCCAGGAGATGGGCTTCGGCCAGATCGCTCACGTGAATGTAGTCGCGGATGCAGGTGCCGTCGGGGGTGGGGTAGTCGTTTCCGAACACCGCGAACTCCTCCGAGGGATCCAGCAGGGAGCGCAGCAGCCGCGGGACGAGATGAGTCTCGGGCCGGTGGTCCTCGCCCAGGTCGCCATCGGCTCCCGCCGCGTTGAAGTAGCGGAGCGCCACGGCGGCGAACCCGGCCGTGCGGGCCGCGTCGGCCAGGGCCCATTCCATGGCCAGCTTCGTGCGGCCGTAGGTGTTCACCGGCTGCAGGGGAGCGTCCTCGCGGATCGGAACCGCCGCCGGCTCCCCGTAGACCGCGGCGGAGGAGGAGAAGACGACGCGCCGGGCCCCGCCCGCCACCACCCGCTCGATGAGCTGCAGGGTGCCCGCCACGTTGTTGCGGTAGTACCTGAGCGGGTCGACCATCGACTCCGCCACGAGACTGAAGGCCGCGAAGTGCAGGACGGCGTCGAAGGGCCGGGCGAAGATCTTCTCCAGCAGGTTGCGGTCCTGCAGGCGGCCGTGATGCCAGACGATCCCGCTGGGCAGCGCCCCCCGGTGACCCGTGCTCAGGTCGTCGAGGATCTCGATCTCGTGCCCGCGCGACAGCAGCAGCCGTGCCGTCACGCTGCCGATGTATCCCGCCGCTCCGGTGACCAGCACTCTCATGACTCCGCCTTTCCCTGTCCGGGAGCGCGACGCCAGCGCGCCGCGAGGTGACGGCCGGTGAGGGATTCCTGGCAGGCGGCGACGGCCTCCGGCGTTCCCTGCGCCACGATGCGTCCGCCGGCCTCGCCACCGCCCGGGCCCAGATCGAGGATCCAGTCGGCCTGGGCGATGAGGTCGAGGTTGTGCTCGATGACCAGCACGGTGTGACCCTGCTCCACAAGCTCGTGCAACACCCGCACCAGGGCGCCGACGTCGTCCACGTGAAGCCCCGTGGTCGGCTCGTCCAGAAGATAGAGGTTGTGCCGCCCGGAGGGAACCGCCAACTCCCGGGCGATCTTCAATCGCTGGCTCTCGCCTCCCGACAGCGTCGGCGCCGGCTGCCCCAGGGTCAGGTAGCCCAGCCCGACCTTCTTGAGGAGCCACAGGCGCTGCGTGACGGCCGCGTGGCCCGCGAAGAAGGCGAGGGCCTCCTCCACGGTCAGGTTCAGCACCTCGGCGATGTTCAGGCCGCGGTAGCGGATCTCCAGGGTGGAGGGATTGAAGCGGCTGCCGCCGCACTCCTCGCACGGCACGCTGATGTCCGCCATGAAGTGCATCTCGACGCGGTGCTCGCCGAGACCCTGGCAGGCCGGACAGCGCCCCCCGGCGGTGTTGAAGCTGAAGCGGCCGGGGGGATAGCCACGGGCGAGGGCCTCGCCGGTGGCGGCGAACAGCTCGCGGATGGGGGCCAGCACCTGCAGGTAGGTGGCGGGATTGGAACGGCTGGTCTTGCCGATGGGGGCCTGATCCACCCGCACCACCTTGCCCAGGGACTCGGCCCCGTGGATCGCGGTGAAGGGATGGGCACGCCCCTCGCCCCCGGTTACCTTGCGGGTCAGGCCGTCGTACAGGCAGCCGTTCAGCAGGCTGCTCTTGCCCGAGCCCGAGACGCCCGTGAGGCAGACGAACCTCTGCAGAGGGATCCGCACGTCCAGCTCGCGCAGGTTGTGTATCCGTGCGCCGCGCACCCTCAGCTGCCCGTTCGCCGCATCGCGCCGGCGACGCGCCGTCTGCAGGCTCTTCTCGCCGCGCAGGTACTGGGCGGTCAGCGTCTGCTGGTCCGCCAGGAGGTCGGCCAGCGGGCCCTGGAAGACCACCTCGCCGCCCAGCCGGCCCGCGCCCGGCCCCAGCTCGATGAAGTACTCCGCCCCGCCCAGCACGGCGAGATCGTGCTCCACCACCACCACCGTGTTGCCGGCGGCGACCAGATCCCGCAGGGCTTCCAGGAGCCGCTGAATGTCCTCCGCGTGCAGACCCGTCGTCGGCTCGTCCAGGACGTAGAGCGTGTCCACCAGGCGCGAGCCGAGCGCGTTGGCCAGGTGAATGCGCTGGGCCTCGCCGCCGCTGAGGGTGCGGGTCAACCGGTCGAGGGTCAGGTAGCCCAGCCCCACCCTTTCCAGGAAGCGCAGGCGGTGCACGATCTCCTGGCGCACCTCGCCGGCCACCGACTCGGCGGTCCGGCTCAGGCGCAGGCCTGCAAACCGCTGCACGGCCTCGGCGATGGTCGACTGCGCGGCCAGGCCGATGTCGAGGCTGCCGATCTTGACCGCCAGCGCCTCGGACCGCAGGCGCGTTCCCCCGCAGGCGCGGCAGGTCGTGTCACCCATGAAGCGCCGGGTGAAGAAGCGGTGATGCTCCTTCTCCATCTTCTGCCGCATGTCCTCGAGGAAGGGGATCACTCCCGTGTAGGTCCGCTCGCGGGCCTCGAGCACGCGTCGCTGCTGGGCGCGGGACAGCTTGCGGAAGGGCACCTTCACGGAGATCCCCTCGCGCTGGCAGAAGCGGAGCAGGGCGGCCTGGGCGCGCGCGAAGGTCTCGGTGCGCCAGGGCTTGATCGCGCCGTCGCGCAGCGAGAGTCCGGCGTCGGGAACGATCTTAGCCTCGTCGAACTCCAGACGGTTGCCGAAGCCGTTGCAGGCGGGGCAGGCTCCCCGGGGCGAGTTGAAGGAGAGCAGCTGCGGGGTGGGCTCCAGGAACAGCCGGTTGCACCCGTCGCAGCGCAGGGCGGTCGTGAAGACCTCGCGCCGCTGGAGATCGGCGTCGCAGACCATCGCCCAACCTTCCGCCTGGCGGAAGGCCAGCTCCACCGCCTCCACGAAGCGGGAGCGGACGCGGGGACCCAGCTTCAGGCGGTCCACCAGCACGTCGATGCTCTGGCCGCCGCCGGGTTCCGGCGCGCCGGGACGGTCGGCCTCGTCCAGGCGCACCACGCGCCCGGCGACGACCGCCCGCTGGAAGCCCTGGGCCAGGAGCGATTCCGCCCAGCCGGACCGCGCCGCGGCGGCGCTGACGGTGAGCGGATAGCCGATCAGCAGCATGGTCCCGCTTTCCCAGGTCCGGCCGATCCGGCGCCAGACGGAGGCGGGCGTCTCGCGCACCACGGTCCGCTTGCAGTCGGGGCAGACGATGCGGCCGGCCCGGGCGAACAGCACGCGCAGGTAGTCGTTGATCTCGGTGACGGTGCCCACAGTGCTGCGGCCGCTGCGCACGGCGTTGCGCTGCTGGATGGCGATGGCCGGGCTGATGCCGTCGATCCACTCCACGTCGGGCTTGGGCAGGCGCTCGAGGAACTGCCGGGCGTAGGTGGACAGCGATTCGACGTAGCAGCGCTGCCCCTCGGCATAGAGCGTGTCGAAGACCAGCGAGGACTTGCCGGAGCCGGAGACGCCCGAGACGGCGGTGAGCCGGCCGCGGGGGATGTCCACGTCGCAGCCCTTCAGGTTGTGCTGGCGGGCCCCGCGGATGCGGATCCAGTCGGGCATGCCCCTCCTCCGGTCGCGCTCCATCCCGTGCGGACCGGCCGGCGGCAACCGGCGCCGCTCGGGCCGTTCCCGGGCGAAACGAAAAGAATAACAACCTTTCGCGGGCCGCAAAAGAGAATTACCCTTGGAGTCGCTCTCGGGTCGGGCACCGGTACACCGGCGATCCCTCCGCTCTGCGCGTAGCATGACACGGCAACCGCAAAGGAAGCTCCATGTCGTCCTCCCTCCAGGACCTGCTCCAGACCATTCACATCCTGCGATCCCCCGGCGGCTGCCCCTGGGATCACCGGCAGACCTTGACCAGCGCCGCGCATCACCTGCTGGACGAGGCGGCGGAGCTGCTGGAAGCCACCCACGAGGGAGACGGCGGCCACGCGGCCGAGGAGCTGGCAGACCTGCTGTTCATGGTCTGCTTCTGCATCGAGATCCTGCACGAGGAACATCCGGTGGACTTCGCGGAGATCGCCCGCCTCGGCAACGCCAAGCTCGTCCGCCGTCACCCCCACGTCTTCGGCGATCGCCGCGCCGAGGACACGGCCGAGAGCCAGCAGCGCTGGAACGAGGTCAAGGCCGCCGAGCGGCTGGAGCGCGGGCTGCCCGCCGAGCACGAGTCCCTGCTCAAGGATCTTCCCGCCGCCGCCGCACCCCTCCACCAGGCGCGACAGTACCAGAAGGACGCCGCCGAGGTTGGCTTCGACTGGCCGGACCTGGCGGGCGTCTGGGACAAGGTGCGGGAAGAGATGGCGGAGCTCACGCAGGCCTCCGCCGGTGGTGATCCCGCGGCCGTGGAGCACGAGGTGGGCGACCTGCTGTTCGCGGTGGTGAACCTGGCCCGCCGGCTGGAGATCAGGCCCGACGTCGCTCTCCGCAAGGCCAATCGCCGCTTCCGCCGGCGGTTCCGGCGGCTGGAGAGCAGATTCGGCGGATCGCGCGAGCGGCTGCGACAGGCCTCGCTGGAGGAGCTGGAGTCCGCCTGGCAGGCCGCCAAGGCCGAAGAGCGCTCCGCGCAGGCCGAGCAGGACGGCGGCTAGGTGCCCCCCGCGCCGCCGGCCGGCGGCCCCGGTGGGTCTGGGCAGCCGTCGTCGTCCTCCACCCCGTCGTAATCCTCCGGCTGATCCGGACAGGCGTCGTTCCGGTCCTCGATCCCGTCCAGGTCGTTGTCCAGCTCCGGGCAGCCGTCGTCGTCCTCGAAGCCGTCGAGATCTTCGGCGCGGGTGGGGCAGCGATCCTCGGCGTCCTCGATCCCATCGCCGTCCGCGTCCAGGAATTCCTCGGGGCAACCGTCGCCGTCCCGGTGGCCATCCATATCCTCGGCCAGGTCGGGACAGGCGTCCTGCAGGTCGGGGATGCCGTCGCCGTCGTTGTCGAAGTCGGGCACCCCGTCCTCGTCCTGGAACCCGTCCAGATCCTCCGCCACGTTCGGCGCCCCGTCCAGGGCGTCGGGCACTCCGTCCTCGTCGTTGTCGAGATCGGGGCAGCCGTCCTTGTCGGCGAAGCCGTCGTGATCCTCGGGCCGGTCCGGGCAGAGGTCGTCGCGGTCGGGGATGCCGTCGCCGTCGCTGTCGCGTCCCCCGAGGGGAAGCTGGTAGGAGACACCCAGGCGCGTCACCAGGTCGGGATAGGCGGCCACGAAATCGGTGCCGTAATCCTCGCGATTCAGCGAGACCTCGTAGGCCAGCCGGACGGCCAGCCCTGCGGTCCGCCCCCAGGTCAGGCCGGCGGTGACGAAGCGCTGCTGCTCCTTGGCCGCCACCCCGTCCGCCCAGGGCAGGCGGGCTTCGCTGTACTCGAGCCAGAGGCTGGTCGCGGCCTGGCGGAACTCCAGGGCCGCCGACCAGAGCAGGAAGTCGTTGTCGCTGGCCCGCCCCCCGGCGGACACGGCGGGGTAGAGGGGCGACCAGGGTTCGAATTCCGCCGGCGAAGTCCCGTGGCCCGTCTCCTCCGCCCGGTTCCAGCGGTATCCCCCGTTCAGGTGCAGGCGCAGCTCGGGGAGCTGCGAATTCGACCAGAACCGGAGGCTCACGGCCAGCAAGGCCTCGGGGGAAAGGGCCGCCTCGCTCAGGCCGGCGCTCTCCCTCCCGGTGGGCAGCGAGGTGCCGAGCCGCAATGCCCAGCCCAGGCGGTCGCTCGGACTCGGCAGGGCGGCCACGGCCAGAACCCGCGCGTCCGCCAGCCCGGATCCCGAGGGGGGGATCGTGCCGAACCCGTTGCTCCAAGCGCGATAGGGCAGCTCCGCCAGCAAATGCAGCCCGGGCCGCAGCCCGTACTCGACCTGCAGGATCAGGTCGCGAAAATCGACCAGAGGCCGCGTTCTGGTGGACGGGTAGTTGATCCCGTAGACCTGCGCGGCCAGCTCCGCGCGCAGCAGCCCGTCGGGAGGCAGCAGGCCGGGCGTAGTGCTCCCCAGCTGGATCGATTCCTGGACGCTGGACGGGCCGCCCCGCACCGCCGGGGCCAGCAGCAGCATCGCCGCCAGCAAGGCCGGCAGCAGGACCGGTCGTGTCCGGGGCCGAACGGCGGCTGGATTCACTCCACGTCCCCGGTTCCGCTGTCGTCGTTCTTCGTCTCGCTCCCGCTGTCCGCGGCCGTGGCCGCGTCCCCGGCGTCCGGCGCGGGAGGGCCGCCCTCGGCCCCTGCCTTCCGCTCCTGCCGCTCCTTCTTCAACTCGTCCAGGTAGTTCATCTGCAGCTCCATCACCGTGGTGTCGAGCAGGCGCAGCACCTCGGGAGCCGTGTCCTGGCGGCACTTCGCCCGGAGCATCTCCAGGATGTCGATGCTGCCGCGCGCGCCCATCAGGTCCCGCTCCACGGCGTCGGTGAGCGGATTCTTGATCTTCCCGAGCTGCTGCAGGGTCGCCGCCTGCAGGGACCAGACCAGTCCGACCAGGATCTGGTCGTGCTTGGAGACGCCGTTCTGGCTCATCTTCGACTCCTTGGGGCTGATGGTACGTCACGGATCCTCCGCTTCCTCGAGCGCCGTTGCTCTGGAACCCGCATGCGGGAGGGGGGTTCCAGCCGCCGCGGCATCGAACTCGTCCTGGATGGATCCCACGATCGACTCGATCAGATCCTCGAGCGTCACGAGCCCGAGGGGCAGGCCTTCCCCGTCGACGACCACGGCCAGCTGGCTCCGCTGGGCATGCAGCTCCTCGAAGAGCTCGTGGGGCGAGAGCCCCACGTCCACGAGCAAGCAGGTTCGCAGGACGCTGAGCGGCAGCGGCATCTCCGGCCGGATCTCCGGCGGCAGGAGCAGCAGATCCCGCACCAGGACGTACCCGCGCAGCCGGTCACCGTCCACCACGGGCAGGCGGCTGAAGCCGGAGGCACGCGCCGTCGCGAGGCAGCCTCCCACGGTGGCGGTGCTCGGAACGGTGGTCCAGCTCGCGAAGGGACGCATCAGGCCGCGCAGATCCTGGTCGGCCAGATCCAGGAAACGCTGCAGCGAGGCCTGGAAGCGCCGATCCTCGCCGCCACCGGGCAGATACGCCAGCAGCAGGGCCGAAAGCGTGCGGCGGGTCAGGACGCCCGGGGCCTCGCCGCCCGGCGCGGGCAGCAGATGGCGCCACAGCAGCGTGTAGCCCCTCAGCAGGAGCAGGACGGGATAGCTGGCGATCATGGAGCCCCGGATCAGCGGCGCCGCGGTCAGCGTCAGGCGTTCGGGGTACTCCCGGAAGAGGATCTTGGGCAGGATCTCGGCGAAGAGGATGCTGAGCACCGACATGATGATCAGGGTCAGCAGCTCGCCCCGCTGGCCGTAGCGTGCGGTCAGGGCCAGGGTCATCACGGCGCTGCCGAGCACGTTGAACAGGTTGGTGCCGACCAGGCAGGTCAGGACCGGTTCCTCCAGCCCTTCCAGGAGCCGCAGGAGGCCGGGTCCGCGCGGATCCCCGCGCCGCGCCAGCAGAGAGCGCAGCCGGATGCGGCTGGTGCTCATCAGGCCCGTCTCGCAGCCCGAGAAGAAGCCCGATGCCGCCAGGCAGCCGGCCACCACGCCGATGGTCAGGCTCCAGGAGAGAGGCGGGGCGGCGAGGCCGAGGACGATCACGATGGTCCCTCCCGCGCCGCCACCGGCAGCAGATCCACCTGCACCTGCACGACCTTGTGACCCTCCATGTCCAGGACGCTGAAGCGGGCGCCCGCCTCCTCCCAGCGATCGCCCGGGCGGGGAATGCGCCCGAGCCGCGCCATGAGGAAGCCCGCCAGGGTCGTGTAATCCCGCGAGGTGGGCAGGGCGATACCGCACGTCTCCTGCAGGCGGCGCAGATCCAGCCGGCCTCCCAGGACCCAGCTGCGCGGTCCGAGAGACACCACTTCGCGTTCGGCATGCCGCCCGCTGTCCCCGATGGGCCCCAGCAGGGCCTGCAGGCAGCTGGCCAGGGTCACGATGCCGGTGAAGTCCCCGTGCTCGTCCACCACGGCGGCCAGGTGGCTGCCGCCGGTGCGCAGCTCCGAGATCAGGGCGGCCACGTCCTTGCTCTCCGGCACGAAGAGCAGCGGTCGCAGATCCGCAGCCAGGGGACGGGTTCGGTCGCGCGCGAGCAGATCCTTGAGATGGAAGAAACCGACCGGCTGGGCGCCCTCGCTCCGCGTGACGGGATAGCGGTTGAAGCCCGCCCGGCGGGCCGTGATCAGGATCTCCGCCCGGGTCATGCCCGCATCCATGGTCACGACGTCGGGCCGGGGGGTCATGATCTGGCGCACTTCCAGCTGCTGCAGCATGAGCAGCCGTGCCAGGAAGCGGCCGTCGGTCTCGGTCAGCGTGCCGTCCTCCACCGCCAGATCACAGGCGGTCTCCAGCTCGAAGGAGCTGAGGGAGCGGCCGCCGGTGCGCTCCAGGGGCAGGAGCCGCAGCAGGTGCTCGATGATCACCGTGAGAAACGCGAGCATCGGCCGGATCACCGCGACCCAGATCATGAGGGGTCGCTGGGCCAGGACGGCCAGTCGTTCCCGGTAGCGCAAGGCCAGCAGCTTGGGGGTGATCTCCCCCACCAGGAGCAGCAGCACCGTCAGGGCGGGGACGGCCACGGCCAGGCCCCTCTGCCCCAGCCAGGCGACGCAGAGGGAGGTGGCCACCACGGTGGCCGCCGTGTTCACGAGCAGGTTCCCGATCAGGACGGCCGACAGCAGGGTCGGGGCCTTGTGCACCAGGGCCGCCACGCGCTGTCCCGCGCCGGGGGTCGCGGCGAGTCGCGCCAGCTGGGATGGACGCAGGGAGAAATAGGCCGTCTCGCTCCCGGAGAAGAAGGCCGAGAGGGCCAGCAGGACCATGAGCAGGATGAGATCCACGGGCGGTGGCTCGCTCCCTTGCGGATCGGTGACCGGGACATTCGCGGGGAGGATAGCCGTTCACTTGACACCCTGCAAGAGCGCCCCTAAGATCGCGCCGCCCGCGCTCTCCGGCTGCCGGGCCGCCGCCGAAAGGACTCCCCGTGTCCAGCACCCTCGTCATCCGATTCGGCGCGCTGGGTGATCTGTGCCTGCTGGCCTGGTCCCTGGCGGCGTACGCCCGGGAGCACGGGGCCGGTGGGGATCACGCTGACGCTCCCCTGGCGCTGGTCACCAAGGCCCGCTACGCGGAGCTCATGTCCTGCGTGCCGGGGATCGGCACCGTGCACGCCCTGACCGGATCCCGCCTCCGTGATCTGCTGCACCTGGCCCGGCACCTCCGCGGCGAGCGGCCCGCCGCCATCATCGACGCTCACGGCAGCCTGCGCAGCGGCCTCCTGCTGGCCCTGCTGGGCCGGCGTCCGGACCGGCGGCTGGCCAAGGACACCGTGGCCAGGCTCGAGCTGCTCTTTCTCCGCCGCCGCGGAGCGTCGCTGGCGCGTAGCATGCACGACCGCTTCGACGAGCTGTTCGATCTGCCGGCCAACGACCCCGCGCCGCCGCCGCCGCCGCCCCTGGCCGGGATCGCCCGCTCGGGCGCCGCTCCCGTCCGGCGGCTGGGCCTGGCGCCCGGGGCGCGCTGGGACGCCAAGCGCTGGCCCGCGCCGCTGTTCGCAGATTTCCTGCGACGCTTCCGCGGGACCGATCGCGCACCGGTTCGCATCTTCCTGGGCCCCCAGGAGGAGTCCTGGTTCGACGATAGCTCCCTGGCCAGGGCCGCCGCGGAGCTGGCCGACGTGGAGGTCGTGCGCAGCGGCTCCCTGCGGGAGGTGGCCGCGGCCCTGGGCGGATGCACCGTTCTGCTGACCAACGACAGCGGCCTCCTGCATCTGGCCGAGGCCGTGGGCACGCCGGTCCTGGCCCTCTTCGGCCCCACTGTCGAGGAGTTCGGCTACTTCCCCGGCCTGCCGCGGAGCTGGGTGCTGCAGCGTCCGCTGGACTGCCGGCCCTGCTCCCGCAATGGCAAGCGACCCTGCTGGCGGCAGGACCAGGCCTGCCTGGCGGAGATACCGCCCGCCCGGGTCCTGGAGGAGCTCCTGGCCCTCCCCGCCTGGAGCGGAGCCGGCAGCCCGGGAGGTGGCGGCGATGTCTGAAGCCGATCTGGCCCTGCGCGGCTATCGCGCCCTCTCCCCTCTGGCCCACCGCATCCTGCCGGTCGTCGCTCCCTGGTCGGCCAAGTTGCGGGCGGGCCTGGCGGGGCGACGCCACTTGGCGGACCGGCTGGACGCGGCGGCCGCGAGGGTGCGGGGCGGCATCTGGGTTCATGCCGCCTCGGTGGGCGAGTACGAGCAGGCGCGCCCGGTCATCGCCGCGCTCCAGGCGCGGGCCGGAACGCGACCGCTGCCCGTGGCGGTCACGCACTTCTCCCCCAGCGGTTACGAGTACGCAGCGCGCCGGCCGGCCGGGGACTATCACGACTACCTGCCCTTCGACGAGCCCGCCGCCATGCGCCGCCTGGTGGCGGCCTGGCGCCCGCGCCTCCTGGTCTTCTTCAAGTTCGACTGCTGGCCCAACCAGATCCTGGCCGCGCGGGAGGCCGGCGTGCCGGTGGTCCTGCTGGCCGGCACGCTCCAGCCCGGCTCGGCCCGGCTGTGGCCGGGGGTGCGCGCCTTCTTCCGCGATCTCTTCGATCGCTTCGCGCAGCTCGGCGTCTGCACCGCCGAGGATCGGGAGCGCTTCGTGTCCGGACTCGGCGTGCACTGCCCGGTGACGGTGACCGGCGACACCCGGGCCGAGCAGGTCATCCTGCGCTACGAGGCGGCGGCGGACGGCACGGTGGCCTCCCGCCTGCGCGCCTGGGCATCCACCCTGCTCGTGCTGGGCAGCACCTGGCCGCGGGACGAACGGCTCTGGCTGCCGGTCCTGCCGGAGCTGCTGGCGGAATTCGCCGACCTGCGCGTGGTGCTGGTCCCCCACGAGCCGCTCCCCGCGCGGCTGTCCCATCTCGCGCGGGACCTCGACGGCCGCGGCATCGCCAGCATCCGCCTCTCGCAGCTGCTGGCCGGCGAGGAGCAGGGTCCGGAGGCCCGCTGCGTGCTCGTGGACTCGGTGGGCGTGCTGGCCGAGATCTACCGCGCGGGGACGCTGGCCTACGTGGGCGGGAGCTTCACCAGCGGGGTCCACAACACCATGGAGCCGGCCATCTGCGGGCTGCCGGTTCTCTTCGGACCGGTGATCCAGAACGCCATGGAAGCCGCCGTCCTGCGGGAGCAGGGCGGCGGTTTCGTGGTGCACCAGCCGGCGGAGGCAGCCGCCCGGGCCCGGGCCCTGCTCGGCGACCGCACGAACCTGGCGCGCAGCGGCGCCGCCGCGCGCCAGGTGGTGCTGGCCCAGCGCGGCGCCACCGAAAAAAGCCTGGCCGTGCTCGAGCCCTATCTGTAACTTGCCCCCGGGAACGCGACCTCTCCTGCCGGCTCCGGGCCGGCGGTTGTCTTTCATCCCCGAGGAGCGACCGCATGCGACCGCAGCAGGCCGATCAGCTCACCCCCCTGGCGGCGATCGCTCTGCCGGCCGGCGGACCGGGACCGCGCTGGCGCATGCCCTACGCCGCCATGCCGCGCAACATCCAGCTCGAGACCGTCACGGTCTGCAACGCCAAGTGCCCCTTCTGCCCCCAGAACGAGATCAAGCGCGATCCCCCGCGCATGCCCGACGCCACCTGGCGGAAGATCGTGGATGATACCCGGGGCCTGGGCATCACGTACCGCCCCTTTTTGACGAACGAGCCGTTCGTCGACAAGCGACAGCCGGAGATCGTGCGCTACATCAAGGAGCACGATTCGACCGCCCGCGTGGAGTACAACACCAACGGCGAACTCCTGACCGAGGAGCTGGGACGCGCGTTGCTCGCGGCTGGCGTGGACATCATGCGCTTCTCGATCGACGGCCTGAGCCGAGAGACCTACGAACCCTCGCGTGTGGGGGTCAGCTACGACAGGGTCTACGAGCGGGTGCCGCGCTTCCTGGAGATCTGGGACCGGGAAGGATACCGCGACCGCATCTTCACCGAGGTGCGCATGATCGAGGTGCCGGAGAACCGGCACGAGATCGCGGCCTATCGCGAGTTCTGGGGGCCGCGCTGCACCGAAGTGGTGATCACCGAGATGTACCAGTGGCCCTGGACCGGCCAGCGGCGCGAGGACGTGGTGCTCAAGCCGTGCCTGAAGATCCTCGACGAGATGTTCTTCTACAGCAACGGAAACGCCACGCTCTGCTGCTGGGATGTGCACGAGCGGGCCGTCATCGGCAACGTCCACGAGCAATCGGTGCTGGAGATATGGCGCGGCCACGCAGCCCGCCAGCTGCGCGCGCTCCTGGACGACGGACGCCGGGATCTCATCCACCTCTGCTCGCGCTGCAACGCCTACCAGAAGTACGACTTCGCGCGCTTCGCCAGGCGTGACGAGACCGCGTCTCAGGCGTAGGGCAGGGGATCCGGCACCCCGGCGGCCGCGAAGCCGCGCCGGCGCAGCCGGCAGCTCTCGCAGACCCCGCACGCCCGCTCGTTCTCCGTGTAGCAGGACCAGGTCAGGTGGAGAGGCGCCGCCAGCTCGCTCCCGCAGCGCACGATGTCGGCCTTGCTCCGGTGGATCAGGGGAGTGTGGACGACCAGGTGCGTTTCCGGGCGGGTGCCGGCGGCGATGGCCGCCTCGAAGCGGCGGAAGAACTCCTCGGTGCAATCGGGATAACCGCTGCTGTCCTCCTCCACCGCCCCGATGAAGAGCGCCGCGGCGCCCAGCACCTCGGCCCAGGAGACGCCCAGGGACAGCAGGTGCGCGTTGCGGAAGGGCACGTAGGTCCCGGGGACGCTTCCCGGCGCGGGCAGCCCCACCTCCACGGGCCGGGAGGGGTCGGTCAGGCTGGAGCCCCCGATCTGCTTCAGGTAGGAGACGTCCACCACCAGGCGGCGGTCGAGGCCGTAATGGCCGGCGATCGCGTTGAAGGCCTGCAGCTCCCGGGCCTCGGTGCGCTGGCCGTAATTGAGGTGCAGCACGGCCGGCTGGTACTCCCGCCGCGCCAGGGCCAGGCTCACGCAGGAGTCCAGCCCCCCGCTGAGCAGGACCACGGCCAGCGGCTTGTCCGCCTCCGGTCGCCGAGTAGCACGATCCCGCGTCAAGGCGTTCCCTCCCTCTCCAGGTCCGAACCGCCGCCTCAGATGCCCCGATCCCGCTCCGGCCAGATGGCCTTGTGGAGCTGGATCTGCAGCCGCACCTCCAGGCCGTCCTCGAGAATCCAGGCCGCGAGCCGGGCCGGAGAAAGCTGCCCGTGGGCCGGCGAGAAGCTGCACGGGGTGCGCGGCGGCAGGCGCCGGCCGTCGCGGACCAGCTCGCGCGCCCACTCGTAGTCGCGCCGGTCGCAGCAGACGAACTTCAGCTCGTCGGCGGGGCCCAGCCCGAGGATTCCGTCCCAGTCGATTTCGGCGGAATCTAATCCACTGCCCGGTGTTTTCACGTCCACGACCCTTCGCACCCCCGGCGGCACGGCCGCCAGGGACCGGGCCCCCAGGGTGCCGCTGGTCTCGAGAACCACGTGATGGCCGCGGGCCAGCAGCCGCTCCAGAAGGGGGAGCGCCTCCTGCTGGAGCAGGGGTTCGCCCCCGGTCACCAGCACGGTGCGGCAGCCGAGCGATGCCACCTCGTCCAGAACCTCCTCCACCTGGAGGCGACGGCCCCCCTGGAAAGCGTAGGAGGTGTCACAGTAGCGACAACGGCGATGGCAACCGGTCAGGCGCACGATGACGCAGGGCAGGCCGGCGTCCCGCGACTCCCCCAGGATGGTGCGATAGACCTCGTTGACAAGCAGCATTCAGCCTCCATCTTGGAGGAGCATCCCGGCAAAGATTGGCCGCGACAGCGACAGTGCTGTAGGTTGAATCGGCACGACAGATGCCCCAACAAGGAGTCCACGACGGTGAGAAACATAATGCAACGCGGGCGCGGCCACAATCGGGGCGCCCTGCATCGGTGGAACGTCGCAGGTGGTCAAGCGGCCACGGCCGTCCTGCTGACCGTGCTTCTCGGCGGGATCGCGCTCCCGGCCGCTGCGGCTCCCTGCCCGCTCGAGCTGGATCTGAGCGTCATCCAGGCCTTCGAGGACCTCGGAGCGCGGATGGCCGGCGGCGATTCGGTTCCGTCCCAGGACACCGCGGCCCTCCTCGCCATGCCGGCCTACACCCTGTTTCTCGAGTCGGGCGGCGAGTCCGGGCTGAATGCCCGGGTCTTCGACAACGTCCTGCGCCACGTCTTCCAGGACAGCACCGCCGCCGCCAAGGCGGGCACCGGCGAGCACGTGCGCTCCCCGAAGCGTCAGGACCTGGTCGAGAGCTTCACCTACCTGCGCGACCACCGGGAGGAGCTGCAGCGCTTCCTGGTCCAGTTTCGCAACACACAGGCCGGATGTCAGGTCTTCGACCTGCTGAAGGGCTTCATCCCTGCCGAGAAGATGCCCCGGCACATCACCCTGGTCTTCCTGGCCGTGCGACCCGAGATCCGCTACCTGGACGACCAGCTCCTGGTGGACATGGGGCTCGCCCTGGCCGCCGGTCCCGATCAGCTGGCGCACATCATGGCCTCGGTGCTCTACCGGGACATTCAGGCCCCGGAAACTCCCAAGCCCAGCGACCTGTCCGGACTCGCCGCCATGCGCGCCACGTTCGAGCAGCTCGCCTTTCAGGGCATCGCGGCCTACCTGGAGTCCTTCGGCGACCTCACTTTCGATCCCAGCCATCCCCAGCTGGCCAGCCCCCCTCCGCTGCGCCGCGAGGCCATCCCGAGCTGTCCGCGCGTCCTCGAGAACATGGACAAGTACCTGCAGGTCGTCCTGGGCGACGAGCAGCAGATGCGCGAACAGGGCAGGATCATCGACGACCTGCTGCGGGGGGGCAGCAGCTACGAGGCCACCGGCTACGCCATGGCCATGCTGATCGCCGCCCGCCTGGGCGAGGCCAGGTTGCAGCAGACCGTCGGGGATCCCCGGGGCTTCCTCGAGGCCTACCAGGAGGCGGCCCTGCTGAAGCGCATCGTCGCCGCGGGCCCCATACCCGAGGGCTTCCCCGCGGAGCTGGAGCTGCTGCCGCCCTTCCCGGAGGATCTCTTCCCGCGCCTGCTGGCCATCCTGCCGGCCAGCCACTGAGACGGCAGGGGGGAGCCGCCGGGCGGCCCCCCCCTGCTCCCGTCTCCGTCATCCCGCTCAGTCGACGGCGAACACCGGCCTGATGTCCACGGGAATGTGGTCCAGGCGCGCGAGAGCCCGGGACAGGACCGGCGGCATCGTGGCGTAGTGCTTGCTGAGTTTGCCGGCGGAGGTGTAGTTCCCCTCGGCCTGGATCATGCAGATCGTGCGCACCAGGTCCTCGATGGCGTCGCGGAAGACTGCCACGTCCACGCGGAAGCCGGCCTGCGCATCGTCGTAGATCAGCGCCTTCTTCTCGAGCAGCCAGTTGAACTGGATGGCGTTGGCCTGTCCGTGGGCCTCGGCGATGCCGAAACGCACCGACCGGAAGAGTCCCGCCAGGTACGTCGTCGCCTGCTGCGGAAGAATGCTCGCGGGGAAGAGCCCCTTCTCCTGGAGCATGAAAATGGCCCACTCGCCCATCACGTCGGCCTTGGCCTCCTCCAGGGTCGAGTAGTGTTCCTTCAGCTCCAGCCGCACCTCCGTCGCCCGACCGTCGACGACGATCTTCCCCGGACCGAGGCCATGGCTCATCTCGTGGAAGAGGGTGTGCAGGAAGAACGACTCCGCCGTCAGGTCCTTCCGCTGACTCCGGACCAGCAGCTCCTGCCCGATGGGCATCAGGATCTGGCTGAACTTGGCGTTCATGACGTTGCGCAGCAGGACCTTCTTGCTGCCCTTGGCTTCGCGCACGCGCTCGTCGTTGGGCAGGTTGAAGGCGAGGGTCTGGATGCCGGCCCGGCTCTCGCCCGACGTGTAGTACTCGTCCGCCACCCGGATGGGCGACTCGGTGCCGCGGTTGGGATTCTTGTACGACTCCGGGATCGGCAGGTGAGCCTCGAGCCAGGGCAGCTCGCCCTTGTAGCGTGCCAGGCGGGCCGATTCGGCCGAGTCGGCCACGGTCACGAACGCCTCGAAGGACGCCTTGTAGCCGAAGAGGCCGTCCTCGTAGGTCTCGTAGGGGCCGATGGTGACCTCGACGGGGCTGTCGATATCCATCCAGAGCATGTCCGACTCGTAGTAGTCGTCGTTCAGGAAGGCGTCGGCGCGGGCGGTGAGAAAGTGACGCAGGCTCTCGTTGTCGCTCAGGACCGCGGCCTCGCGCAGCAGCTTCGCCGCGTCCGCGAGCTGCTGGTGGAAGAAGGACGAGTACGGCACCGCTATCAGCTCACCCGCGGCATCGCGACGCACCATGGTGTAGAGAGCGGCCAGCGGACCCCGTGCCCCCCCGAGACGTTCGCGCTCCGCGTCGCTCAGGTTCAGCGGATAGAAGTTGGCCCCGGGCGGATGGGGCCAGCCGCCGCAGAACGGCTCCCAGTCGAAGCGGCGATCCCAGGGGCCGAAGTTGAGGGCGAAGTAGGCGCGCAGGGCTTCGGCCTGCGGGCCAGCGTAGTCCCCGACCCGCGTTGCGATGGCCTCGTGGCAGGGGCAGGCCTGCTCCCAGAACAGCGCGTTCATGATCCGGGATGCCGCCACGAGCTTGTCCAGCACCTCTCGCTCGCGCTCGCTCAGGCCCTCGAGACTCGCCGTGATCGGCGTCTCGGCGTAGGCGGCCAGCCGCTGGGCCACGTCGTCCCGGACGCTGAGTTCGCCCGTCCCTACCCAGCTGCAGTCCTGGGCCACGGGAACGGGCTCCTCGCCCGTTGCCTGCTCCTCTCCCCCGGCGCCGTCGCCTCCCCCGCCACAGCCCGGAAGCGCGCAGCTCAGGACCAGGACGGCCAGGGCCGCAGCCATGCCGGCAGACTTGTTCGTCATCATCACTCTCCTTGCCTCGGATGGTCCGCAGCTCGCTCCGTTGCTCATCCGGAGCGATCGAGGCGACAGTCTAGCACCGAGGTCGGAAGGACGACAAGAGCCGGCCCCTGTGGGCCGGCTGCTGTGGAAAGGCGGCCGGACCTTTGCGATCCGGCCGCCCCGTGCGGGTCGCCGATTGCTCGATTACTTGTAGAGGTTCTTGACCGCTCCCCAGGAGTCCGCCTCGCTGGCCACCGGAACCGACAGGAAAGCACACAGACCCTCCGCCTCGTAGATCTGGGCGTCCCGATCCGCCACAACCACGGTGTCGTAGTTGCAGTGGGGTTCCACGCAGATCATGGCGTCGTAGAGGATCTGGTTGCCGGTCCAGAAGGTCAGCTCGGTGATGACCACCGGGGTCGAGTAGAACCCGAAAGCGGGCTGGGTCAGACCGATCTCCACGCCGCAGCCATCCAGCGGATCACCGATCTGGATGCCCATGAGCGGGTAGGTCTTTTCCGTGATGGAAACCCTGGGATCCACGTTCAGCTGGTAGGAGGCACCACCGACGAAGGCCTCCCAGAAGACGACCACGTAGGCCTTGTGGAACTCGTCCACGCCACCGTTGAAGGTCCCGGAAACCTGCGTTCCCGCGGCGTCGAAGTAGACGCCCACGGTGGCGACCTGGGCCAGTAGAGGCGTGGCCGCCAGCACGAGCACCAGAGCAATCCCAATCGTACCCTTCTTCATGATCATCCCTCTCTTCCGTTGAGAAGTGTTGGAGCACTACCGAGAGATAGGACAGGTGCGGGGGAGCAAACCCCAGGATGTCGAGCCCGCGACCACCTCCAGCTGCTGGCACTCGGCTCAGCCATTCACGGAGAGCAATTTGCCATTCGCCGACAAAACCACACGAAACCCGGTTTTCTTTAGAAAATGTTATCACATTTGCACTTCTAAATCAACAGCCAGTTCCCCAAGCCGCTGCGGGCCTGGGCGGCGTCGATCTAGCGCCATAAGTTATTGCATGAAGGTATGTTAAGCCGGATCGCCGGACAAGGGCCTCCGGACGAGCACCGGGGGAGGCCGGTGGAGCCGGACCCCTCGGAGCCCGGCTTCACCGGTTCATGAGGCTTGCGATACCGACGACCAGGCGCCTATTCGTACAGGTGCTTGACCATCCCCCAAGTGTCAGTCTCCATCCCCACCGGAATTGTGACGAAACCGCAGCCGGCACAGGCGGCATACAGCTGGGCCTCGCTGTCGGCCACGATCGCTGCATCGTAATGGCAGTGCGGCCGCACGCAGATCAGTCCATCGTAGATGATCTGATCCCCGCTGAACAGCGTCAGGATGCTGAAGACCACCGGCGTGTGGTAAAAGCCGAACTGGAAGTCGGTCAGGCCGACCTCGACTCCACAGCCGTCCGTCGGGTGGCCGATCTGAATGCCCGGCAGCGGATACTCGACATTGACCAAGGTCAGCCGCGGATCGATTTCCACGCTGTAGGAGGCCCCACCGACGAATGCCTCGAAGAAGCAGATCACATAGGCCTTGTACGTCTCGTCGATGCCGCCGTTGAAGGTGCCGGTGACCTGGGTGCCCTCCTGATCAAAGTAGATGCCCAGCGACGGCAAAGCCGGCGGTTGCGCCATCACGGAAACGGACAACAGAGGCAAAGCCACGAGGAGGAGGATGCCATAGCACTTCTTCATCACGCCCTCACTTTCGATCGGGATGAGTCACATCGTGAGCAAAAACCTGGTGAAACGGGGAGGCCACCCCCTGAATCGAAGGAATCCCGGCATCCCCCCTCCGAAGCGCCTGCGGCCGGACGCGCAGGTCGGACATAAAGCATCACATATCAACCCTTGAATTCCAGCTGAGACTTTACCGCCATTTCCTGGGAAAATCAACAAAAACTGTAAAAGCCGATATTAGAGCACAATTCCGCTGCGCATTCACTCCCACTCCCCACGGCCGAACATCGCGGAGCCCGTCCGGCGCACCGGCCGCTCGCCCCGAACCGGCGGGCAGGGCGTCCGCTGCATGGCCCGGAGAGCCCGCGTGTAGAAGAACTCCTCGCGCCCGAAGGCGGGCCGCAGCTGGCTCAGCCAGGTGGCCTGCGGGTCGTAGCGGGCGAAGAACGGGCGCCGGACCCAGTCCGGGTCGCGCGCCTGCTCGAAGCTGAGCACGAAGACCCATTCACCCTCCACCTCGGCCACGCCCTGGATCAGCACCTTGCCCGGAGTCGCCGACATGGAAGGGCCGCGGACGGTCCGGGCCAGGCCCGAAACGCTGCTGTGGGCCCTGCGGAAGATCCTGAAGGCCGCATGCAGGGGCACCTCGAAGTAGTGACTGGGGCCCGTGTCGCGGGCCACGAACATGTAGTAGGGCACGGCTCCCAGACGCACCTGCCGCCGCCACATCTCCGCCCAGACGCGCGCGTCGTCGTTGACGTGGCGGGCCAGGGGAGCCTGGCAGCGAACCACGGCTCCGGCGTCCCGGATCCGCTGGAGCGCCTCGAGGGTGGCGGCCGGCTCCAGCTCACGCGGATGGCTGACGTGGGCCATGAGCGCGAGCTGACGACCGGATCGCCGCACGTCGCCGAAGAGCCGCAGCAGGTCGTCCGCGTCGGGATCGGTGAGGAAGCGATGAGGCCAGAAGCTGAGGGCCTTCGTGCCGATCCGGACGCTGGCGAGGTGGTCGTACCCGGGACCGAGCAGCGGCTCGATGTACCGCCGCAGCACCGCGGCGCTCATGATCAGCGGATCGCCCCCCGTGAAGAGAACGTCGGTGACCTCTTCGTGTCCACGAAGGTACTGCGCCAGTCGCTCCGCCTCCCGCACCGCGAACTTCAGCTCATCGATGCCCACGAACTGGGGCCAGCGGAAGCAGTAGGTGCAGTAGGCATGACAGGTCTGACCCTGCCGCGGGAAGACCAGCACGGTCTCGCGATACTTGTGCTGCAGGCCGGCCAGGGGACGGCCGTGCCAGCGCGGCACGTTCCACTCCCTCTGGCCGGCGGGGTGCGGGTTGAGGCGCCGCTGCACCTGCCAGGCGGCCTGGCGCAGTCGGACCGGCCCGGCCCGCCGCCGGATCAGCGACCGCATCCGCTCCAGATCCGCTGCGGAGAGCATGCCGGGCTGGGGAAAGGTGAGCTGGTAGATGGGATCGTCGGGCACGTCGGCCCAGGAGATCAGCTCCTCGAGCACGTGATCGTTGACGCGGAACGGCAAGACCGCGGCGACAGCCTGCAGGTCGAGCCTGTCGCTCGCGGGGAGCCGCTTCAGTTGAGGGATGCGAGGCAGGTCTCGAGGTCCGTAGGCTCGGAAACGATGGACATTGCCGGATCGGCGGCCCATCATCTACGACCTCCATACTACCAGCATACAAGAAAATGCGCGGAGTTTCCAGCGCCGAGAGGAGCCCGCTCATGAAGAAGCCCGCAACAGCGAGTCGCGGGCCCGAAGAGGAGCTGGCGGGAGCGACGAGACTTGAACTCGCGACCTCCGGCTTGACAGGCCGGCGTTCTAACCAAACTGAACTACGCCCCCGCCCCTGCCTGCGCTCCGCGGAGCGGAGCAGGAATATAGTCCGCCTGCCGGGAAGTGTCAACCAGAGTGCAGGGGCGGCGCGTCGGCGCGGTGTGGGGGCAGGAACGGCCGCAGATCATCCGGGCGAACGTCGAAGGCCGCGCCGGTTCTCCAGCCCTCCGGCAGCACCGATTGCACGTCGGCCGCGAGCGAGGGATGCCCCAGGACCAGGGCCTGCCCGCCGGCGGCGAGGGAAGCCCGCGGCAGCGAGCGCCGCAGATCCTCCCCGGCCAGCGGACGGTGCGAGGTCACGAGCACGGCCTGCCAGCCGCTCCGGGATGGTGCTTCTCCCGGACGCAGCCTCGCCAGCCGACCCGAGCAGGCTTCCAGGAGCGGGAGCAGATCAGCGGCCTCCCCCCAGCTGTCCCCGATCGTCCCGTCCAGCCAGAGCAGGGCGCCGTCCACCGGGGGAAAAGGTCCCAGGGAGGCCTGGTGGGCCAGCAGCTGCCGGACCTGCGCGTACGGCCCGGCATCGCTTTTGAGCGGCGCAGCGCCCGGCCAGCGCTTGCCCTCCTCGGCGAGCCCTGATCCTGCAGCCGGGAGTTCCCCACCGGGCCCGGGAAACGCCGCCCAGGGAATGCCCCGGCAGAGCCAGCGGTCGCAGCTTCCCCCGGCGAGAGCCTCGAACCAGGCCCGGGGCAATCGAGCCGGGTCCAGCAGACCGACTCCGGGATCACCGGGCGGCAGGACCCCGGCCGCCGCCAGCGGGGACCGCAGGGCTCCCATGGTGACATCGTCGGACAGCAGGAGCAGCGCGCGCCCGGCCGCCAGGGCGCGCGCCCGCGCGGCCGCCGCCGGGCTCAGGGTCGCCGGCAAGCCGTCCGCCGCCGTCGGGTCGCTCAGGTGGCCCATCATCAAAGCGTCGGCGCCGGCGGCCAGGGCCGCCTGGAAGGGCTCCGCGAGCAGGCCCCGGCCCGGCGGCGCCACGCCCGCGTGACTGTCGGCGGCCGTGCCACCGTGGCCCGGCCAGTGCTTGGCACAGACCGCCACGCCCCCCTCGCCCAGTCCCTTCACGGCTGCCGCCACGTGCCGCGCGACCCTGCCGGGATCAGCCCCGAAGGCGCGCGCACCGATCACCGGGTTGCGCGGCTCCACCAGGACATCGGCCACGGGAGCCAGGACCCGCTGGATGCCGACCTCGTGCAACCGCTGTCCGGTCTCGCGGTGGACCGCCCGGGTCAGGTCCGGATCATCCAGCTGACCCAGGGCCCAGGGTGCCGGCGGACAGCCCAGGGCCGCCGCCAGGACCGAGATCGGACCGCCCTCGTGGTCGGCCATGATCTCCGCGTCGGGCGGCAGGACCCGGCGCAGGTCCCGGGTCAAGCGCCGCAGGGGTTCGTAGCCGGTGACGTTGCGGGAGAAGAGGATGACGCCGGCCGGCCGTTGATGGGCGATCCAGCGGATCTCGGCCGCCGTCGGCTGCGGGCCCCCCAGACCGATCACCAGACGCCGGGCCAGAGAATCGCCGGGCATGGCTCAGCCGCCTTTCCCCGCCAGCGGCTCCAGCCTGGCGCCCGGGTAGTAATGGGCCAGGATGGCGCGAAAATCGTAGCCCCGGCCGGCCATCGCCAGGGCCCCGTTCTGACAGAGGCCCACCCCGTGACCGAAGCCGCGCCCCCGGGCCGTCACGCGTGCCGGCCGGCCGTCGGCGCCCGGCACGACGTCGAGCGAGAACAGCGCGCTCCAGAGGATGTCGGGACCGCCGTCCGGCGGCACCAGGACCCAGCGCACGCGATCCCCCCGCACGTGGTAGACACCCGCGTCCATGGCCACGTCGAGCCTGGCCACCCGCCCGCTGGTGGTCCGGGCGGCCACGGTCAACCCTCGCAGCCGTCCTGGTCGCCGGCGATCCGCACCGCCGTGGCGGGGCGTGAAGCGCTCGCCGGCCCAGGCGGCGCGGCTCCCGGTGCCCATGTACTCCAGGTACTCCGGCAGGGTGCGCTGCAGGATGCGCTCCAGCTGCTCGCCGTCCCAGGTCACCTCCCAGGCGTATCGCCGCGAACCGGCGCAGAACGGTTCGGCGCCGCCGATGGCGTCCGGATGGCTCCTGAGATAGGGACGAGGCGGCCGGGGCCAGACCTCCTCCACGCTGCTGGTGACCCCGCCGCAGGTGGAGCAGTAGTAGGCCTCGATCTCCTGGCCCTCGTGGCGAAGCACCTGGCCGGCGGTGCGCGCCACGGCCTCGTCGCACAGCGAATCCTCGCCGGCCGCACCGCGGTAGACCTGGTCGCGGACGTCCGCCCACACGTCGAAGCCCAGCTCCGCACGCTCCGCCAGGTGCGAGACGGTGTACGTGCGGGCCGCCACGGCCTGCGCGGCGAGCGCCGCCTGCACCTCGGGTGCTTGCCGCCCCATCTCCCAGGGCAGGACGCCCCGCAGGTAGCTTTCCAGCTCCACGACGTTGATCAGGACCAGGCGGTCGTCCACCGGCTGGATCAGCAGCTCGCCACGGTAAGGGGTGTTCGACCAGGACAGGAGGTGGCGGGGATCCAGCGGCTGGACGATCAGCAGCGACGATTCGCCGCCCTGCCCGTCGGCGCTCCAGAGCAGCCGCCGACCGGCGGCTCGCAGGGTGATGTGAACCGCTCCCGCGAGCCGGCCGGCGGGCCGCCGCTGCGATCCCTGCAGGAGCCGGCACGGGCCCGAAGTCTGCAGGACCAGCCGCTCCTCGCCGGCAACGAGCCCGACGCGGATCAGGAGCGGCGCCGCCGGACGCGGGACCGGGGCGGAGCCGCCGTCCGGTACTCGCTCGCCCGCTTCGTGGGCCCCCGGCAGCGGGCGCTTCCGCCCGCCGCAACCCAGCACGATCAGCAGGACCGCCAGCAGCAGGATCAGCAGTTGCAGCCACCGTCGAGCGCCCAGGCGCCGGCACGCCGCCATCGTACTCCTCCGTTCGCCTCCTTGCCTCGACCGCCGCTTGCGCGGCGGGGGAGCCTCAGGATAGCGAGCCCGGTCGGCTCCGTCACGACCGGTTTGCGACCTAGCGCATCATGACGAGCCGCTGCATGCCGCTGCGCAGCTCGCCCGCGGGGCTGTTCAGCTCCACGCGGTAGAGGTAGACCCCGTTGGCCAGGCGATCGCCCTGGCCGTCGCGGCCATCCCACGGCACGACGGCGTCGTTCCCCTGGAAGTTCTCCGGGCGCACGCGCAGCGTGGCCACGGGACGACCCGATACCGAGAAGATCCGGATGCGACCCCCCGCGGAACTGGGCACGTCGGTGCGGAAGAGGAAGCGCGTCTGATCGCTCATGGGGTTGGGAAAGGCGTAGACCGCCTGCAGCCGACCCGGTACCGGACTGGCCTGCCCCAGCACGTAGGTGCTGGGCAGGCCGTTGATGTTCAGGACCACCGAACGATCCACGTCGGCGTTCGTGGGCGCCGTGGCCGTGAAGTTCAGGTTCAGCGTGTGCTCGTCCACGCGATCGACCTGCACGTTGGTCAGCTCGAGGTTGTCGCCAGTCAGCTGCAGCGGCCAGTTCTCGTCGAGCCAGGCCGCCGTGTGCACGGCGGCCGTCAGGTCCAGCGGCACCCCCGTCTGGAAGGGCACCTGCCCCGCCACGACCGGCTCGCCAGCCAGGTAGAAAGCCGCCGTCTGCCGCAGGTGCAGCACGAGCTGGAATCCCGCCGCGGCGCCGGCCGGCTGAGCGGTGTCGTAGATCTGGACCGTGACGTCGTGATCGAAGGGCCGCACCGGCAGCTCGAGGCGGTAGGTGGTTCGCTGCTGGGAGGTGGCGCCGGGCGGGAGCGTCTCGGTCACGTGCGCCGCGTAGTCGTAGGAATCGGGCCCGTGCACGACCAGGCGGTCGATGCCGGCCTCGTCGGCCGCCGCGAACTCGATCGCGCGCACGTTCGTCGCATCGAGGGCCTCCAGCTCGCGCTCGCCGCTCAGGGTATCGCCCTGCGCGTCGGCGAGATAGGCAGTCACGACGGGCGGGCCGCAGTCCAGCACCATCAGGGGATCGCCCAGCAGCTCGTACTGGGCCACCATCTCCCGGTGCACCTGGTCCCAGCCCCCAGGGACGAGCAAATCGCCCTCGGCCGCCCACAGCAGCTCGCCCAGGAGCCAGCGCGAGCGCACGTTTCGGCCGTCCACGCTCTCGACGGGCGGCTGGTGCACGATCCTGTCCAGCAGCACCTGGCCGAAGGTGGCGTTCTCCGACAGGTACTCGTAGCCGGGGCTGGCGTAGACCGCCGAGGCGCCCGACAGGTCGCCGCGCAGCAGGAGCTTCTCGCCGAGCGACTGCTCGACCACGGAAAGGCCCTTGACCGTGTTCTGGGCCCAGTCGGAGATGTGACAGCCCAGGCCGACGAAGATCCACGGCTTGCCCTGGTTCTGCAGCAGGCTCACGTCGCGACGGTTGTTGTTCGCATCGTAGAAGACCTGCTCATGGGCCAGGAGCTTCATGTTCGCGTGGCCCTGGTAACTGACCAGGAGGGCACCGCTGTTGAGGGTTCCCAGCAGGACGGGCAGGACCACCTCCTCGCAGGTATCGATGGTCAGGCGCGAGTTGCGGGACAGCGTGCCGTTCGGGAGCGTGTCAATCGGCACGGCGTGATCGAGCAGGTCCGACATGAAGAAGCGCACCGGCACCAGGCCCACGTCGCTCAGCTCGCCCCACCAGCCGGCCATCTGCTCCTCGCTGTTCTCGAATATCTCCTCGGCTGGATCGTAGGTCATGGTCGAGCCCACCTGGTCCAGCGTATCGTAAGACCAGGCGTCGTCTGCCCAGAAGACCGCCTTCTTGCGCCAGGCCTGTCCCGCCTGCACGTTCTCGCAGGCGATCACCTTGTCGACCATTCGCTCGAGGTCGCTCTGGGAATTGCAGGGGAAGCGACTCACGTACATGTCGCTGGGCGAGCCGGTATCTTCCGGCCAGTGTGGACCGGCGGCGGTGGTGCAGAACCACTTGTCGGACGTCAGGAACTCGGGCGGCAGGTTGCTGACCTGCTGCACGTGCAAGCGGGTCGGCACCCAGTCGGTGGGCTCACAGTAGTAAGGGCTGCTCCCGCTCTCGGCGTCGCCCAGGCCGCGGGCGTTCTCGTTGGCGTCGCCCACGAGCTGCAGGGCCCAGCTGCCCCAGCGTGCGATAGCGGCGTGACAGAACCGCTTGATCGCCCAGGGATCCTTCAGGCCGCCGCTGAAGTGATCGTAGAGACTCTGCACGTCCACCAGGTGCACGTTCAGCGCGCCCCCGGAGCGCGCCACCCGGTGGCTCATCCAGCGGTTCAGCGCGCTGCCCCGGAAGCTGGGATGGGTCACCACTAGCAGGTCCGGATCACCGCTGACGACCAGGGGATCGTCCCCCTGCGGCACCTGCTCCGCCTTGAAGTAGAGGATGGGCGGGATCCCGCCGCCGGTCATCTCGCTATCGGCGAAGAAGGTGCGGCGCCCCGCCGGCTGGGGCACGCGGAGCGACAGGGTGGTGGAGCCGCCGGCGTCCAGCAGGTTCTGCGGCGCCAGCGCGATCCAGACGGGCTGGTGGGGATCGGTCACCTCGACCAGGCCCAGGTCCGCCGTGCGAAAGCCCGTCACCTCGATGTCCCGGTCGCCGGTCGCGTCGCCGCCGTGGAACAGGAGCGTGTCGTCCCGCGCCCGGTAGAGCGCGTCATAGGACAGCTCGACCCAGTCCAGGAAGGCCGCGAGATTCGCCACCCCGCCGGGCCGCTGGATGTGGATGGTGACGTCCCGATCGGTCAGCTGGCTGCCGCTGAGCGTGGTCTGGTAGATGCTCTGCTCGTAGGTCCAGGGATTGGCGGTCCCCAGCAACGTGCTGTCGGTGCCGTTTTCCAGGTAGATCTCCACGGGGCGGTTGCCCGTGCTGGTCGTCGTGGCCCCGTAGAGTCCCACGCGCAGCCGGTCGTCGACGCCGTTCGGGTCGGCGCTGTAGAGCCGCAGCCGCACGTCCGCGCTGCTGGCGTAGCTGGAGTTGAAGCGGTTGCGGTCGAACTGCACGGAATCCGCGATCTCGTGGTAGGCCTGGTTCTCCTCGAAGTACTCCACGCGCCGGTAGCCGGCCAAGGGCGGCTCTTGGGCCGCGGCGAGGCTGGCGACGTCCATGCGCGCCCAGCTCTCGCCGGCGTCCGGCTCGCTGGCGGCCAGGAAGTAGATGTTGGCGTCGTTGTAGTTCTCCTGCGGATCGCCGCAGCCGGGGATCGTCACCGGCCCCTGGCCGAGATCGCTCTCGTATGGCCCGTCGTCGCGCGGGCGCAGGCCCCAGAACAGGAAGAAGTCGTCGCCCTCGAAGTTATCGCCCTCGCCGATCATGCGGATCGGCACCTCGATCTCCACGTAGGCCGGATCCAGCCCGGCCGCCGCCCGCTCCTCCGAGTAGCGGCGCTGGTAGAGCCGGATCTGGTCCTCGCGGATGGGCGTGCTGGGCAGGAGTCCGGCCTGGCGCAGCCCGCTGGCCTCGACCCGGTACAGGCGGGTCCGCGTGACCGGGATGCGGACCTCCGGCGCCAGCAGCGTCCCCTTCTGGGGCCGCAGGGCCGGCGGCAACGCGGCGGCCTTGTCCCTGGCGACGGCCAGCTCGCCCGTTTGGGCCGCGTCCGGCAACCAGCGGTCCAGCATCTTGCCGTTCAGGAACAGGAAGCCGAAGCGGTCGTCCCCCTTGCGGTTCAGCTTGCCCAGGACCGGTGCTCCGCTGCCTGTCTTGGCCTCGGCGTCCGGGACGAAACGAATCTCCCAGGTGCCCCGCGCCAGCTGGCGCACCGCGTTCCCCGCGGCATCCACCTGGAGGGGAGAGATCGCATAGGAGACCAGGCGACGTCCCCGCCAGCCGACCACCTCGCCCAGGCGGACGGCCGCGCCGGCGGCGGCCTTGGCGGCGCCGGCCGCCGCGGCGAGCGCTTCGGGCACGACCTCGCCCCGGTGCGGGTTCTCGCCCGGCCGCAGCAGCTCCTGTCCCAGCACCGGCTCGCCGGTCTCCGGATCCGGATAGATCACCGGGGTGGGCGCGAGCAGCAGGGGCCGCGGCGCCAGCGGCTGCCATTCCTCCGCCACGACGGCCAGAACGGGACGCATCCCGGCCGGGACCACCACCCAGCCCCCGCGCTGGGGCAGCTGGGGCCGGCCGGGCAGGCCCCCGTTGGGAAAGCCGGAGATGTGCGGCTCCTGCGAGACGAAAGCGCCGCCCCGCAGATCGTGCGCGGTCCAGGTCGCCGGTGGCACCTCGACCGTGAAGCGGACCCCCGTCTCGTCGCTGCGCAGCACCTGCTCGGGGCGGGCGCCGGCGGCCGGGACGCCGAGCAGCAGCCCCAGGATCAGGCCGATGACCTGGTTCCAGGCCGGGACTGCCCGGCTGCGCGGCTCCTCGCCGCGGTACCGCCTCCGGCCGGCGAGGATCGACGGAAGGCCGCCGCTCCCGGCGGGAACAGGCTTCCGGCTAGACGTCGGGTGACCCATGGGCTTGCTCCTGCATGGACGCTTGGTCAGGGATGCATCAGGGGTGGGCTGCATCAGGCTCCCTATAGTATATCCAGAGCCGGCTGGCCAGTCAACGGACCGGCGGCGGACCCGCTTTTCCGCGGATCCGACCCGCCGCCAATACACGCGGGGCGGGAGATTGGTCCCCCGCCCCGCGGACTCGTGGCCAGCAGACCACCATCTAGCGGTAGAGGTTCTTCACGCCGCCGAACGTCTCCTGCGTGACGGGAATCGGCGGGTCAAACGGACCCGTGTTGAAGCCGAAGCACGCCAGGTCATTGCTTCCCGAGGAAAGCTCGAAAGGAATCAGCAATCCCGGGTTGTCCCCCGCGGCGTAGACCGCCACATCCGGAATCGAGGGACGGCTGGACGGTCCCAAAAAGAGCTCCACGGGCGTGGGCGCGGTGACGAGGAAATGGAATTCGGCCAGGGCGATGTTGCCGTTGGCATCCGCCGTGAGGGCTGCGCCCCCCAGCCCGACGGCAAAGTCGGGATAGGCAGAGACGTTCAAGGCCTGCCCGTAAAGGGTTTGCGTCGTTGCGTAGACACCGGCAGGGAGCGTATAGGTGAGGTGGCACTCCCAGCCCAAAATGCCGCCGGGGCCGGTCGTGCGGGTGGCGATCAGGTAGATAACGGCCTCTCCATTGACATCGAGATTGGCCAATCCGGCCCCGTCCGTACTCGTGTAGAGGCCGAGAAGGTTCTCACCCGGATGCGGCCATTGGGACTGGGCCGCGGCGGTGCCGACCAGCAGTGTCAGCGCGGCGAGCGCGGCGAGCGCGAATGACGTTTTCCTCATGGCTCACGTTCCCCTTTCCTTGGATTCTGGCTTTGCCGGTGACCCGGTGTGGGGATCGTACCCAGATACCCGCAACCGCCCCCTGTCCGAGTCCGTTTTTGGGCGCCGGCACCGCACGCACCAGGATGATCGGCCGGCGCGCTTGTCCGCCCACCAGTCGAAAGGCCCACAACCTGGCCTGCTGCTGCGGAGGGGGTTCCTCCTCTGCCGGCAAAGAGCCCCATGAATATCGAAGCATTCGCGATGGCTGTCAAGAGCAGTATGGCGGGCCGGCCGGTCCCCTCATGCAGGAAGCCGCCCCGGGCGGGGCGGCTTCCAGGACGAAACCAGGTCTTTCAGGTCTCGACCTACTTGAACATGGCCTTCACGCTGCCGAAGGTCTCATGCTGCGCCTCGATCACCTGGCCGGGGCAGCCGCCCAGGGGGTTGATCTGGGCGACAGGCAGATCCGGGCTGCCGGAAACCGGCTGCATCGGGAGCAGCAGACCGGGATTGTCGCCGGCCGCGAACACGGGGACTCCGGGAATGGAGGGCGTGTTGCAGGGACCCACGAAAAAGTCCATCGGTGACGTGTTGAGGATCAGAACACCGTACGTTGCCAGCAGGAGGGCCGGAGCGTAAGGCAGCGGCGTCCCCAGGCCGACCACGAAGTCGGGCGCTGAGCTCACGTTCAGCGAGCCGGCGGGCAGCACCCAGCCGGTCTCGAAGTCGCCAGCGGGGACCGTGTAGGTCACGTGGCACTCCCAACCCGAGATGCCCGATGGCTGGCTGCAGTTGGTCATGAGCAGGTAGCCGAACATCTGACCACCCACGAAATCCGTGCAGTACTGCTCGCCTGTCATGTCGAAGTACACGCCGAGGCCATCGGGATCGGGATCGACCTGCGCGACAGCGCTGCCGGCCAGGCAAACGATAGCCAGTGTGACGAGAAGTTTCTTCATGGTTGTGTCTGCTCCTGTGTTGTGTGCTCTCTGCGTTCACATGGGAAGCCGAGAAGCACCTCCCTTATCTCGTTCGGGTGGTGCCGAGACACCACCCGAGCCTAGTTCGGATTCCTAGCGGTACATGCTCTTTACGCCACCGAAGGTATCCTGCTCCGAGCCGGTAACCTGGCCGGGGCAGCCGCCATCGGGGTTGATCTGGGCCACCGGCAGATCCGGGCTGCCGGAGGACTGCTGCATGGGCAGCAGCAGACCAGGATTGTCGCCGGCCGCAAACACAGGAACTCCGGGAATGGAGGGCGTGTTGCAGGGGCCCACGTAGAAGTCCATCGTGGACGTATTGAAGACCAGGATACCGTACGTAGCCAGCAAGATGGCCGATTCGTACGGATGCGGTGTCCCCAGGCCGACCACGAAGTCGGGCGCCGAACTCACGTTCAGGGAGCCGGTGGGCAGCACCCACCCTGTCTCGAAGTCGCCAGCGGGGACCGTGTAGGTCACGTGGGCCTCCCAGCCCGAGATGCCCGACGACTGGCTGCAGTTCGTCATCAGCAGGTAAACGAACACCTGACCGCCCGAGAAGTCCAGGCAGTACTGCGTGGCTTCCAGATCGAAGTACATGCCGATGCCATCGGGATCGGGGTCCACCTGAGCCAGTGCGCTGCCGGAGATGGCCAGGCTGACCAGACAGGCCAGAGCTATCCACTTCCTCATGTTGCATCTCCTTCCGATTGTCTCGAAACTGTCCGGCCGTCGAGCGCCGGTCTCTCCGAGGTCGGGTGCCCCGCCTGCTCGGCGGGGCACGCCGCACCTCGATCATCTGTAGAGAGCCTTGAGGCCCCCCCAACTATCCGACTCGGTCGCGATGACCGTCGTGCCAATGTGGCCGGTCAGGCCGACCACGTTGTCACAGATCTGAGCGCTGCAATCGGCGTAAACCAGACCCTCGTAATCCTCCGGCACCACATTCACGTCCACCTCGATCCCACCCAGGATATCGGCCCAGGGATGGATGATGATGGTGTACAGCAGAATGGGAACGCCGAAGTATCCCGACATGCAGGTGCCGAACCCCTGCCGCACTCCACTCTCGAAGGGATCCCCCAGGCAGACGGCACCCTCGCTCTGAAGGCCCATCAACCAGAAGGGAGGATCCTGATACGAGCAGTAGGGTGGCTGGCAGTTTGGACCCGCCGGTCCGATCAGCTGGCCAGAGTACTGGGACGACGTCACCTCGAGCTGCCAGGCGGCGCCACCGATGGGCGCCTCGGCGAACAAGACGACGTACATCACCAGGTTCTGGTGCTGGATCGGAGCGACCGACTGCGCCGTGCCGCCCGCATCGAAGTAGACTCCGATGGTCGCGGGCGCACACTGCGCCAGGGCCATTCCGAACGAGCCGAGAATTGCTGCTATGACAGCCAGCGCGCTCAACGACTTGAGCATCAGCTACTCCCTCAATTGCAGTCGCTTAAGCTGCCGCATTCAGGAGTCAGCCCACCAGTAACTCGCTACGGACACCCTGTCGAGAGATTCTGTGCCATGAGCACGATATCTGACAGGTTCAAGACACCATCCCAGTAGAAATCACAACGGTACTGGTAGGAACCGTAGTAATCCTGGGCGAAGAGCACCACGTCGGTCAGGTCCACGGTCTTGCTGCAATCGATGTCAGGGCTGTTGAAGAGCATGTTCAACGCCGGCTGCGTCAGCGCCTGGCTGTTGATCACGACCACAACACCGGATCCCTGGCACCCCGCGAACAACGGGTTCGTGAACGTGGACTGGCCGCTGATGTCCGTGTCTGCATCCGCGTTGGAGCCGCCAGGGCAAAGCACGAGGGCCTTGCTCTCGCTCTCCAACCACATGTCCGTTGCAGGGTAGAGGAAGATCGGGTCTCCGTTAATGTCGTTCACGGTAACCGTGATGGTCGCGTCGACATCGGTGACACCCGGATACGCCATGCAAGCGTTCAGGGCGAAGCCGTTCCCGTCGGGATTGACCATCACCGATACCTGCTGACCAGCGGCCGTCGTAGCTGTCGACATGTCCGGATCGGGCACTCCGGCCCAAGCGAACGACGCGAGACCCAACACCAGGCCGCAAACCAACAGACCCATGAGTTTCCTACGAACCATTAGGACACCTCCTAAAAGGCACATTCAAGCGAGGGTGGCAAACCCAAGCGAAAACGTTTCTTAACTGCGTTGACGCCTCCTTCCACTCTTCAAATGTCCACACTTGACGGTATGAGGATACCATAGCCCCCTGGGACTGGCAAGGCTCTTTTTTGAGGTGGCTCCAGTCTTTAGAGATATCGTCAGGCCGGCCGCAAGTGGTTTTCAGTATTATGATTGATGGCGGGAAGCATGCCGGACATCAGGTCCGTAATTTTTCGCTTTCATCATGAAGTGGGCAGGCATCATCCACCGGCCGCCGGCCGGCGACTTCCAGGCGAAACAGCGGCGCCGCCGGGTCTTCCCGGCGGCGCTCGCTACAATTCAGGCTTTCAAACTCCGCTTTCTCGGGCTGTCCCCGGAAGCCTAGGGACAAGTGTGGGTGAAGTGAGGCGTGAAGAGCACCACGTCCGAGAGATTGATGACGCCGTCGCAGTAGAAGTCCGCACAGTAGTCGTAGGTGCCGAAGTAAATCCCGGCCAGAATGACCACGTCGCTCAGGTTGACGACGAGGTTGCAGTCCATGTCAGGGCTGTTGAACCAGATGGGCAGACCCGGCTGGGACAGCACGCCGTACGGATTCATGAAAATGTTGGTCGAGTTGTCGTTCGAGCAGCCTCCGGCCTCGATGGCGCCGGTGAACGTCGTCTGCCCGGCACCGTCGGTCGGACCGTCCGCGATGGAACCATCGGGACAGAGACAGATCGTGTTGGCCACGATCCACATGTCCTCCGGAGGATAGCCCACCACCGGATCGAAGTTGATATCGAGTACGGTGAGCGTGATGGTGGCGTTCACCGTCGTCCCATCGCAGCCCTGAGCCGCATCGAGGCGATCCCCATCGCCGAAGGGGCAGACGAGAACCGAGACCTGCTGGCCTGCAGCTGTCACGGCGGTGGAATTGTCGACGTTGGGGATGCCGGCCCAGGCCACGGCAGAAAGCCCGAGCACCAGCACGCCAGACAGGACTACCAGCAGCTTTTTCGACATCATAAGTCAGCCCTCCTGATGGATTCTCGGTCCGGTCGGAGTGATGGGCCGGCAGCAAGCACATCCGCTCACAATGCGGTCTTGCAGGCCCAGGAATTACGTCCCCACTCCCTCCAATGAGACGCCTAATAGATTACCATAATAAAGAACGATTGTGAAACTGTTTTTGGCGCTCCGGTCCGGGAAATGCGGTGGTGGGCGAAACAGGACTCGAACCTGTGGCCTCCTGCTTGTAAGGCAGGCGCTCTAGCCATCTGAGCTATTCGCCCGAATCGTTCCGGAAGGCCCGCCACAGGAAGAGCGGCACCAGGATGCAGTACCCCGCCACCAGGAGAAGCGGCGCGGCGGTGATGTTCCCCGAACCCAGCAGCACGTAACCCAGGATGATGGCCGCCAGGGCCGTCCAGAGCAAGTAGGTGCGCCGCAAGAAGGCCAGCATGATCGTGCTCCGCTCGACGGAAGCCGGCTATCGGCCGTGGACCGGGATTTCGCGAGCCACCGGCCGGGCCCCGTCTCCGGCCCGGCGGCGGCCTCCAAGATACGGGGTCCGCGAAGGACCGTCAACGACCCGCTGCGCGCCGGAGCCGTCGATAGCGAGAGACCGCCCGCTCGTGCTCGGCGCGCGTCCGGGAGAAGACGTGCCCGCCCTCCCCGTCGGCGACGAAGAAGAGAGCCGCGCTGTCGGCCGCCGGATGGGCGGCCGCCCGCAGGGAAGAGCGACCCGGATTGCCGATGGGGCCGGGTGGCAGACCGCTGTGCAGATAGGTGTTGTAGGGGGATTCGACGCGAAGATCGGCGTAGTAGAGGCGCTGTCCGCGCTTGCCCAGCAGGTAGGATACACAGGGATCGGCCTCCAGGCGCCAGCCCCGCCGCAGCCGGTTCACGTAGACCGCGGCGATGAGAGGACGCTCGTCGTCCCGCCGGGCCTCGGCCTCGACCAGGGAAGCCAGCGTCGTGATCTGGTGCGGCGTCAACCCCAGCTCCTGGATCCCCGGATCCGCGGATCCCGCGATGGAATCGACGCGGGTCAACCCCAGCGTCACGATCTCCCGCGCGACGTCGACGGCCGCCGTCCCCTCGGCGAAGTGATAGGTGTCCGGCGCCAGGTAACCCTCGCACCAGTGCAGCACGCGCAGACCTCGATCGCTTTCCCGGCGCAGGAGCGCGTCGTAATCCGCAGCGCGCGCCGCGTCGCCCAGCAATCCGCGCGCCAGAGCTCCCTGCCGCACCAGGGAATCGGCGGCCGCCAGGAAATCGCCGGCGGAGCAGCCGAGGACCAGCTCGACCTGGCGGGCGGCCGCCTCGGCCTCGATTCCCTCGGGCAGCGTCAAGAGCACCGGCAAGGTCCGCCCACGCGTCAGGCGAGTGAGGAGCTCCCGGGGAGACAGACCCGGCGAGAGGGCGTAGGTCCCCGCCTGCAGATGCCGGTCGCGGCCCGTCAAGCGTGCGACGAAGCGCAGCAGCCCGGGGCGCGCCAGCAGTCCGCGGGCGGCCAGGGTATCGGCGAGCGCCGCGAGGTTGGTTCCGGGCGGAACCCGCACTTCCTGCACATCGCCGGCGCGACCGGGTTGCAGGATGGCCGGCTGGGTCCAGACCTGCCAGAACCACAGGACGGCGGCCAGCAGCACGGCCAGCAGCACGGCGGTACCGCCCCAGAGGTGGCGTCGCCACCGCGCCGGATCCGGCGCACCGTGCCCGGGCGATGGTCCCTCGACCGAGGGCCGGCTCACGAAGAATCCTCCTCCCCCGCAGGCGGTTCGCCTGGCGGTCGCCGCAGGCGGTCCAGGTGCTGTTGCAAGATCAGGGCCGCCGCCAGCGCGTCGATCCGCTCCTTGGGTTGCCGGCGGCGTCCCCCGAGGTGCAGCAGCGCCGACGCCTCCCGGCTGGAAAACCGTTCGTCCACGTAGATCACGGGCAGCCCGGTTTCGGCGGCCAGACGATCCCCGAAGGCCCGGACCTGCCGGGCCATGTCCCCTTCCTCGCCGTTCGTGGTCAGGGGCAGGCCGAGGACCAGGCCGGTCACGCCGTGGCGCTGCACGAGATCACGCAAATGGTTCAGGAAAGGGCCCTGCGCAGCGGCCCGGTGCGTGCCCAGCGCCGTGGCGATGGTGTCGGTGGGATCGCTCAGAGCCAGTCCGATGCGAGCCGGTCCGTAATCGATGCCGAGCAGGGGAGACATGCCGCGCCGCCGGATGCCGAAGCCGCTAGGCCTGTGGGTGAAGGTTCTTGGTGAGACGGACCCGGAAGCGTCCGTCCTCGGCCCGACCGAAAACCAGGGTGTCGGAGAACTCCCGCATGATGAGAATGCCTCGTCCTCGCTCGCGCATGATGTCCGTCGGAGGCTGCCAGCCCGCAAAATCGAAGCCCGGCCCCTCGTCGTAGACGGTCACCCGGATCTCGTCGTTGCCGACGTCGAAGTGCACCTCGACCTGCTTCTCCTCGTGCAGGCCGTTGCCGTGCTCCATGGCGTTGGTACAGGCCTCGATCACCGAGGTGCTCAGCTCGTCGATCAGCTTCTGCTCACAGGCGAGGTCGCTCGCCAGCTCCATGAGGACGGCGTCGGGGACGCCCAGGTACACCAGCTGACTCGGAACTCTGAGTGTGATGCGTGGACTCAATGGACCGGGCCTCGACGCTGGCGAACCTAAGAGAAGCTCCGCACGGCTTCATCCTCGTTGTCGTAGGACTCGAAGACCGTGAAGAGCTTCGACACCATGAAGATGTTCTCGATACGGCTGGATACCTTCAGGAGTTTCAGGTCGCCGCCGTTCTTCTTCACTGTCGAGTAACCCTGGATCAGGATACCGAGGCCCGTGCTGTTGACCCAGTTGACCTTTTCCAGGCTGATGATGAAGTTGCGGACGCCCTCGTGGATGAGAGTCTTCAGCGTCTCGTCGAACGCCTCCGCATCGGGACCTCCCATGAGCTTGCCGCTCAGCTCGAGGATGGCGATGCCGTCCCTCTTGCGCTCCTTGATCCTCACGGGAGCCTCCTTGATACCAGCAGGCGCTGTGCCTTGCACCGGCTGAGCATAGGCGACCGCCGGAGAGCTGTCTACACGTTACTGCGGCTCCTCGACCCGCCGCAACAGCGCCAGGGCGGCCGCGAAGTCGGACGGCACCGGCGCGGAGAAGCGCAGTCGTTCCCCGGTTCGCGGGTGGTCCAGCTCCAGCTCCGCTGCATGCAGTAGCTGGCGGGTCGCGAGCTTGACCAGACGCGCGGCCAGCGGGCGGTCCACGGGGCGGACGTTCCGCGCCCGGCGGTCCTCCCCGTAGAGAGGATCTCCGACCAGGGGATGGCCGTGGTGGGCGAAATGGACCCGGATCTGGTGCGTCCTTCCCGTCTCCAGCCGCACGCGGCAGAGCTGCACGAACTCGAAGTCCTCCTCCACCCGGTAGTGGGTCACGGCCTCCCGCCCGCCGCTTCGCCGGACGGCCATGCGCTTGCGGTCGCGCGGGTGGCGACCGATGGCGCCGATGAGATGGCCCTCCGGGGCCGCCCAGCGACCCCAGCTCAGAGCCAGGTAGATGCGCCCCAGGCGCCGGCTCAGGAGCTGATCCGCCAGCGACTGCAAGGCGCGCTCGCTGCGGGCGACGGCGATCAGGCCCGTGGTATCCCGGTCCAGCCGGTGCACGATGCCCGGCCGCAGGGGATCGGCGCCCGCTTCCAGGTCGGGCGCGTGATGCAGCAGGGCGTTCACCAGGGTTCCATCGGCGTGGCCGGGCGCCGGGTGGGTCACCAGACCGGCCGGCTTGTTCACCACCACGATGTCCTCGTCCACGTAGATCAGCTCCAGTGGGATGTCCTGGGGGAGAGCCTTGGTCGCCGGAGGCGGCGGCGGGACGAACCCGACCCGATCCCCCTCCCGCAGGCGGTAGCCCTTGGTGCGCGCCCGGTCGTTGACGGTGACCCGGCCGGCCTGCAGGGCGTTCTGGATCTGGCTGCGCGTGAAGTCCGGACAGCGGGCGGCGAGGAAGCGATCCAGCCGCTCGTCTTCCGCCGCGGCCTCGACCGTGAACAGCCTTTCAGACGTCACGGGTTTCCTCCGGCGGCCGTGCGGTCCCGCTCTGCGGCGCCGCTGCCGCTCCCGGCTCCTCCGGGGCCTGGCGGGTACCGTGGCGGGCCTCCCGCAGCAGGTGGACGAACAGCACGAGTCCGCCGAGGGTCACCCCCATGTCCGCGACGTTGAAGGTGTAGAAGCGATGGGTCCCGATCCCGATGTCGATGAAGTCCACCACGAGCCCCCCGTAGCACAGCCGATCGATCAGGTTGCCGAGGGCGCCGCCGAGGATTGCCGCCAGGGCCCCGCGCCGGACCCGCTGCCGGGGATCGCTGCGCAGGTAGAGCACGACGAGCAGCAGGGAGGCCAGACAGCTCACCACGACCAGCGTGAGACGACCCGCCGGGAAGAGCCCCATGGCCGAGCCCGCATTCCGCACGTAGGCGAAACGGACCAGGTTCCCCAGGACGTGAATCCGGTGCTCGAACGCGGGGACGTGGCCGAGGACGATGCGCTTGGTGATGAAGTCGGCCAGCAGGATGGCAGGGGCCCAGAGCCAGGGCGGGAGCGAGCGGAGGACTTTCAAGCGGACCCAGCCTCTTCCTTTTCCTTGCATTCGATGCAGAGCCGCGTGTAGGGCAGCGCCTTCAGCCGCTCCAGGCCGATGTTCTTGCCGCAGGACTCGCACTTGCCGTAGGTCCCGTCCTCGATCCGGGCCAGGGCTTCCTCGATGTGGTAGAGGTAGCGTCCCTCCGAAGAGGCGAACTGGATGGTGGCCTCGTACTGGTACTCGTCGCTCCCCTGATCCGCCATGTGATTCGAGTGGGCCTTGCCGGCGCCTCCCGCGGCCTCGTCTCCCGCCTGCTTGATGATCTCGGCGTGCTTGGCGAGCGACTTGGTCACCCGATCCTTCTCCGCCAGGAGCAGCTTGCGGAATCTCTCGAGCTCGGTCTTCCTCATGGGTTTCCTCCTCGGCCGGCCTCGCTCTTGCCGATGGCGATCATCACCTCGATATCATCGATCCGGAACCGCTCGCGGTGGGGCAGGTCCATCTCGCCTCCCATCCGCTCGGCCAGGGTCTCGCGGGCGATGCGCTCACCGAAGCGCTCGAGCACCCGGGAGACGGCCGCCGGGCCGTCGAGAGCGAGCTGGATGCGATCCGAAACCTCCAGACCGCTCTTCTTCCGCAGGTTCTGCACGCGGTTGATGATCTCCCGGCAGAGTCCCTCCTCCTCCAGCTCCGGAGTCAGGGTGGTGTCCAGGGCCACGGTCAGACCATTCTCGGCAGAAGCAATATAGGGCGAAACGCCGGTCTGGGTCACCCCGATTTCCTCGTGGCCGAAGGTGACCGGCCCGCCGTCCAGGTCCAGCTCCACGCTCCCGTCGCGCCGGAGCGCCAGGATCTCCGCGGGGATCATCGCCGAGATGCGCCGGGCCGCTGCGGGCGCCCGCTGGCCGAAGCGCGGTCCCAGGGCCCGGAAGTTGGGCCTCGCTGCGAGCTGCATCACCCGGAGGGGATCGTCCAGCGGCTCCACCAGCTTGACGTTCAGTTCCTCGGCCACCAGCGCGGCCAGCCGCGGATCGGCGAGCAGCTGGCCGGCGCGCTCGTCGGCGCCGTGCACCAGCAGCCGGCTCAGGGGCTGCCGCGTGCGCAGGTTGGCATCCTGGCGCAGGGCGCGCCCCAGGCCGACGACCTGCTGAGCGGTGGCCATGACGATCTCCAGCTCCTCGTCCTGGAGCGCCGGATCGCCGGCCGGATAGTCCGTCAGGTGCACCGAGGCGGCGGGATCGGCGTGCCGGTGCAGGTCCCGGTAGATCTCCTCCGTGGTGAAGGGAATGAAGGGCGCGAGCAGGCGCAGCGAGCTCTCCAGCACGCGGTAGAGGGTGGTGAAGGCCGTGCGCTTGTCGATGGTCATCTCTCCCTTCCAAAAACGGCGCCGCGAGAGCCGCACGTACCAGTTGCTCACGTCGTCCTGCACGAAGGAGCCCAGGGTCTTGGCCGCTCGCGTGAAGCTGAGGTCCTCGAGGTCCTGGCGCGCCGACTCGGTGACGCTCTGCAGGCGGCTGAGCACCCAGCGATCCAGGAGCTCGGGAGCCGTCTCCGCGCTGGCGTCGCAGTGGAAGCCGTCCAGGTTGGCGTAGAGCGCGAAGAAGTTGTAGGTGTTCTCCAGGGTGGCCAGCAGCTTGCGCTGGGCCTCCTTGATCCCCTCGCGATCGAAGCGCGTGGGCATCCAGACGGGGCTGCTGGCGATCATGTACCAGCGCAGGGCGTCGGCGCCCTCCACGCGCAGGATCTCGCGCGGATCCACCACGTTGCCGACGCTCTTGGACATCTTCTTGCCCTTGGGGTCCAGCACCAGCTCGTGGACCAGGCAGCTCTTGAAGGAGCTGCGGCCGGAGAGGAAGGTCGAGATCACCAGCAGGGTGTAGAACCAGCCGCGGGTCTGGTCGATGCCCTCGCTGATGAAGTCCGCCGGGAACTGGCTCGCGAACAGCTCGGCGTTCTCGAACGGGTAGTGGTACTGGGCGTAGGGCATGGAACCCGAATCGAACCAGACGTCGATGACCATGGGCGTGCGCCGCATGGTCCCGCCGCAGCCCTCCCGGCGGCAGGGGAAGGTGACGGCGTCCACGTAGGGGCGGTGCAGGTCCAGCTGCGAGCAGTCCTGTCCGCTCAGCTCGGTCAGCTCGGCGCGGCTGACGGGCTGGTGGCGGGCGTCGCAGCGCTCGCAGATCCAGACGTTGAGCGGAGTGCCCCAGAAGCGGTTGCGGCTGAGCGCCCAGTCCACGTTGCCCTCGAGCCAGTTCCCGAAGCGGGCCGAGCCGACCTCGGGCGGCACCCAGCGGATCTGCCGGTTCGCCTCGATCAGGCGCTCCCGCAGGGCGCTGGTGCGGATGAACCAGGACGGCGTGGCGTAGTAGATGAGCGGGTTGCCGCAACGGTCGTGGAAGGGATACTCGTGGCTGTAGATCTCCTCGGCCAGGAGCTTCCCCTGTGCGCGCAGATCGGCGATGATCCGCGGGTCGGCCTGCTTGACGTGCAGCCCCGCGTAGGGCGGGATCTCGTTCGTGAAGCGGCCGGCCGTGTCCACCGGATTGAAGACCGCCAGGTCCTCGCGCTGGCCGATCTGGAAGTCGTCCTCGCCGAAGGCGGGCGCCATGTGCACGATGCCGCTGCCGGCATCCAGGGTCACGAAGTCCGCGGGCACGACCACGAAGGCGTTCTTCTCCCCCGGCGAGAGGAAGGGGAACAGCTGCTCGTAGCGCCGCCCCAGCAGGTCGCTCCCCTTGCAGCGCTCCAGCACCACGGTCTCCACGTCGGCAGGGAGAATGCCGAGGCGCGCCTCGGCCAGGATCAGGACCTCGCCGCCGTGCCGCACCTTCACGTAGTCGTGGTCCGCGCCCACGGCCAGGGCCACGTTGGAGGGCAGGGTCCAGGGGGTCGTGGTCCAGGTCACGAAGAACTCGTCGGCGTCGGCCGCCTTGAGCTTCACGTAGATGCTGGGCTCGGAGACGGTGCGGTAGCCTGCGGCGATCTCGTGGCTCGAGAGCGGGGTCCCGCAGTGGGGGCAGTACGGCACGACCTTGAGCCCCTCGTAGAGCAGACCCTCCTCCCGGAAGCGGCCGAGGATCCACCACACGGTCTCGATGTAGTCGTTGTCGTAGGTGATGTAGGGGTGCTCTAGGTCGATCCAGTACCCGATGCGGTCGGTGAAGTCGTCCCAGTCCTCCTTGCAGGACCAGACGCTCCGCCGGCAGGCGGCGTTGAAGGCCTCCAGCCCGTACTGCTCGATGCCCTCCCGGCCGTGGATCCCCAGCTCCTTCTCCACGGCCCGCTCCACCGGCAGGCCGTGCGTGTCCCAGCCGGCCTTGCGTAGCACCCGGTGGCCGGTCATGGTCTTGAACCGGCACATGATGTCCTTGCAGAGGCGGCTGATGACGTGGTGAACCCCGGGCAGGCCGTTGGCCGTGGGCGGCCCCTCGTAGAAGACGAAGTCCGGACTCCCCTCCCGCAGCGCGATGCTCCGCTGGAAGGTCCCGTCTTCCCGCCAGAACCAGCTGATCAGACGTTCCGATTCGGCGTCGTGGTACTTGCGGGCCAGGGGTGGGTAGAGCGGTGCATCCTGAGGCATGGTTTCGTTTCCGTTCTGACGGGCCGGCCCGCACGGCGCCGGCTCAGCCGCACTCGTCGCAGCGCTGCAGGAAGCCCGTGACCAGGGCCTCCAGCTTGGGTTGGGCCTCGTTGGCCACGCGGATGATCTCCTCGACATTGGCGGGTCTGAGGGAATCGGGGAAGCAGGCATCCGTGACCACGGACAGCCCGAGGACCCGCATCCCGCCGTGCACGGCGGCCAGACACTCCGGCACGCAGGACATGCCGACGGTGTCCGCTCCGATGGCTCTCAGAAAGCGGTACTCGGCGGCGGTCTCCAGGTTGGGTCCCGCCACCGCCACGTAGATCGCTCGCTTGAGCGGGAGGCGCTGGGCCAGGGCCACCTCCTCCAGCAGGGCGACGAAGCGGCGGTCGTAGGGCTCGGACATGTCGGGAAAGCGGGGGCCGAGCCGCTCGTCGTTGGGCCCGATGAGGGGATTGTCGCCCATCAGGTTGATGTGATCGGTGATGACCGTCAGGTCGCCCGGCTGCAGCTGGGGATTCATGCCCCCCACGGCGTTGGACATGACCAGCGCCCGCGCCCCTAGCGCCTGCATGACCCGCACCGGCAGCGTCACCTGCTCCATGGTGTAGCCCTCGTAGTAATGGACCCTTCCCTGCATCGCCACGATGGGGCAGCCGCCCAGCGTTCCCAGAACGAGGTTCCCCTCGTGCGTCAGGGCGGTCGGCGTCGGAAAATGGGGAATCTCGGCGTAAGGCAGCGTGGCGGCGGTCTGCACCTGGGCCGCCAGCTCACCCAGGCCCGTTCCGAGGATCAGGCCCACCCGGGGCTGGAGATCGGCCCGCTCGCGGACGTAGCTGGCTGCCGCCTCGATCCGGTCCCAGTACTCGCTCACCTCGAACCTCCACGCTGGTCCGCGCTGCGGAGAGCCGGCTCCCCGCGCGCTTGTCTCCGAAACGCTGGAAGGGGCCGGAAAATTAACACGACAGCGAGGCCGCGGCAAAAGGGAAAAGCGGGAATCAGCCGATTCCCGCTTCCTCCCGTGCTCTCCAGCGGCCTAGAGCTGGTTGAGTTTCCTGGTGAAGCTCTCCTGATCCCAGTCCGAGGTCGTCCCGCTCTCGCTCTTCCCCTCGGCGGCCACGGCCACCCGTTCGGCGACCGCGGGCTCGGCCGGGGAGGCCTCCCGCGGTTCGGCCCTGCCGGGAACGGGCTCCGCGGGCGGCGCCGGCTCCTCCGACCGCGTGGGCTCGGCGGGGGATTGAGCGTCCAGCTCGGCGGAGAGGGCCGCGGCCGATTCCAGCAGCTCCGCGGTGGACGCGGTCTCGGCGTTCCCGTCCCGCTGCGTCAGGAGGGACTCCAGGCGGCCGCGCCGACGCGTGGTCTCGGAGGAGGGGGCGTAGTCGCGCCAGATGTCGTTCTCGTTCCGCCGGGGCGCTGCCTGGCGGGGAGGTTCCGGGGACCGCACGGATCCGTCGGGAACCGGAGCGGCGGCGGCCGCCGCGGCCTCCGGACGGCGCGGGCGGTCCAGGCCGTTCACGAGGTCCATGAGCCGCGCGTCGAGCTGCTCGAAATCGGTCTGATGGTGGTCCACGAACTGGATCTGCGCCTCCGCCAGGCCGCGGAAGCGGGCCAGGTAGGCCTCCTTCTCCTGGTGCAGGGAAAGGATCTCCCGCCGGAGGTCGAGGGCCTGCTGGCGGAAGGAGTCGTTGATCTGCTGCCCGCGCAGCTCCGCGTCGCGCAGCATCAGATCCGCCTCCTTCATGGCGTTGTCCTTGGTCTCGGCCAGCACCCTCTCGGCGGTCATGAGGGTGTCCCGGAGCGTCCTCTCCATGTTGCGGTACTCACCGATCTTCTCGTCCAGTTCCAGGATGCGTTCCCGCAACTGCTTGTTGTCCACCAGCACGGCCTCGTACTCGTCGGCCACGGTGGAAAGAAAGGCGCTCACTTCCTCGGGATCCAGGCCCCGGACCACCCTCCGGAACTCCTGTTTCCGCACGTCGAGAGGCGTGATCCTCATGATCTCCTCCTCCAAATCGAGTTGGCACGCGGCTGTCCGGATCACCTCATATCAAGAGTGATGCCAGAGAGGCGGGCGCGGGCCCCATTCCGGGAAGCTCCGGGCGGCCGGCAGACCGGAGGCCCCGTTCCGCCCCACAGGCGCACCAGGGATCCGCGGACCCGCACGGCTCGAGGCCTCCCGGCAGAGGGGCCGGCGGCCCCCGGTTGCGAGCGAAGAGCCCTGCGGGGCGCAGGGGATGAACGGCTGATCGGGTTGCGGGCGGCGGTGGCCGGAAACCTTCCGGAGCGAGAAGTGACGGAGGGTCGGGGTGGGAAACCGCGAAGGATCACGCGGCCCCGCGGGGCAGGGCGCCGGCGAGCAGGTGCGCGGGAAAGCTAGGGCCGGGGGCCGAAGATGGCGGTGCCCACGCGGACGAGCGTGGCCCCCTCCTCCACCGCGATCTCGAAGTCGTCGCTCATGCCCATGCTCAGCTCCGGCAGGGCCAGGCGGGTGGCTTCGCGCGCCCGCTCGGCCAGACGTCGGAGTCCGGCGAAGGTCGCGCGCAGCTCCGGCTCGGGAGCCTCGTAGCGAGCCATGGTCATCAGACCCTGCAGCGCCAGATGAGCCTGAGCCGCCACCGCCAGGGCCAGCTCGACGGCGGCGTCCGGAGCGCAGCCCTGCTTCTGGGACTCGCGGCTCACGTTGACCTCCAGCAGCACCGGCTGGATCCGGCCGGCCGCGGCGGCGCGGTCCTCGAGCCGCTCGGCCAGGTGCCGGGAATCCAGGGCGTGCAGCAGCTGGAAGGGCCCGACCGCCTTGCCCGCCTTGTTGCTCTGCAGGTGACCGATGAAGTGCCAGCGGACGCGCGCCGGATCCAGGCCGGCGGCCGCCAGGCGGGGCGGCAGCTCCCGGATGCGGGCCAGGGCGTCCTGGATGCGGTTCTCGCCCAGATCCCACTGGCCGGCGGCACAGGCCGCGACGACGTCGGCGAGCGGGATGCGCTTGGTGACGGCCACGAGCCGGACGCCGGCCGGATCCCGGCCGACCCGCTCGCAGGCGGCGGCGATCCGCTCCCGCACGCGGGCCAGCCTGCGCTCGACGCTCCCCTGCGTCGCGCCGTCCACCTCCGCCTCCTAGCGCCAGCGCAGCAACAGCGTCGTCGGGTCCAGCTCCATCCTGAGGTCGGGCGGCTCGCTGCGCTCGTGGTCCTTCACCACCCGCACGCGGATGTGCTCGGCGGTGGGTTGCAGGCTGATGATCACGGAGAGCCAGTCCTGGAAGCGCGCCACGCAGAGCGGTACGCCCTGGTCATCGATCTCCTGACCCTCGCGGTGGGTGTTGCAGGAGGTCCAGATCTCGGCATCCCACTGGCGGGCCAGCCGCTGCACGCCGTCCAGCTCCCAGGGCTCCGTCTTCTCGAAGCGCGGGGTGCCGTCCATGATGACCAGGGAAGGGATGAAACCAGCGGCCTCCTGCAGGAAGGCGACCGACTGCTCCAGCTTCGTCAGGGAAAAGGTGTCGCGGTTGTAGACGAGGATGTGGCGGTGCCGCTCCATCTCCAGGTGGCGGCGAGCCAGGTCGTCCAGCTGCAGGTCGGCCGCCACGTGCTTGAAGAGCAGATCGTAGAACTCGCGGGTCCGCTCGACGGATTCCTTGGTGGAGATGTGCAGCACCTTGCGCCCCTGCAGCAGGGTGTCGATGGCCAGGCCGATCAGGAACCCGGTCTTGCCCACGCCGTGGCGGGAGAGAACCATCCCGATGTTGCCGCGGCCGAGTCCGCCGCCGATGGCCCGTTCCAGCACCCGCAGCGGGTGGCGCTCGCGCACGTCCTTCTCGGTCATCGCTCCCCCTTGCTCAGCGGCGACCCGCCGCGCGGCGGGCCTGGTACTCCTCCACCAGGGCCGCCGTCACCTCGGCGGGCGCCGGTGCATAGCGCGCGAACTCCATGGTGAACTCGGCCTTGCCCTGGGTCGACGACCGCAGGACCGTGGCGTAGCCGAACATCTCGGCCAGCGGCACGTCGGCGTCGAGCCGCACGAATCCCTCGTCCTCGGTGGTCCCCACGATGATGCCGCGCCGCTGCATGATCGTCTTGATGATCTCCCCCTGGAACTCCGGCGGCCCCTCCACCGAGACGAGCATGAGGGGCTCCAGGGCGATGGGCGCCGCCGCAGCGTAGGCGGCGCGGAAGGCCGCGCGACAGGCGGTCTGGAAGGCCATGTCCGAGGAATCCACGGCATGGGAGTCCCCGTCCTCCAGGACCACGCGCAGGCCCTGCACGGGATGTCCGATGAAGGTGCCGGCCTCCAGCATGGACCGGAAGCCCTTCTCGCAGGCCGGGATGAACTCGGAGGGGATGTGGCCGCCGCTCACGCGGTTCTCGAAGTGGAACTGCCCGTCCTCCGCGGGCTCGAGACGCCCGACCACCTTCGCGTACTGCCCGGAGCCCCCGGTCTGCTTGCGATGGACGTGGTTGAACGCCGCGCTGCGGGTCAGGGTCTCACGGTACGCCACCTTGGGCTGCCCGGCGACCACGCCGGCCCCGAACTCCCGCCGGATGCGCTCGAGGTACACCTCCAGGTGCAGCTCGCCCATGCCCATGATGAGGGTGTCGCCGGTCTCGGCATCGACCCGGGTGCGGAAGGTGGGATCCTCGCGCGTGAAGCGATGCAGTGCCTTGGCCAGCTTGTCCTGGGACTTGGCGTCGTCCGGCGCCACGGCTAGCGAGACCACCGGCTCCGGCACGTGCATGGTGGTCAGGCTGATCCGCGCCCCCTGGGTGAAGGTGTCGCCGTTGGCGCAATCGACGCCGAAGAGGGCGACGATGTCGCCCGCCTGCGCGCTGGCGATGTCCTCCATCTGGCTGGCGTGCATGAGGCCGAGCCGGCCGACCTTCAGGCTTTTGCCAGTGCGCCCGTTGAAGATCTCGTCGCCCTTGCGCAGGCTCCCCTGGTACAGGCGCAGGTAGGTGAGCTGGCCGTAGGGGCCTTCCTCCAGCTTGAACACGTGAGCCACCAGGGGATCGGCGGGATCGTTGCTCAGGACGAAGCGCCGCTCGCTGCCGTTGAGCAGCTCCGTGGCCTCGGTGGTCACCTCGGTGGGGTCGGGCAGGTAGAGCGTCACCGCATCCAGCAGCAGCTGGACACCCTTGTTCTTGTAAGCGCTGCCCAGGAAGACGGGCGTCAGCTCGTTCCGCAGCACGCCGCGGCGCACGGCGCCGTGGATCAGGTCCGCGGTGACCCTCTCCTCCAGGATGGCCTCGGTCAGCTCGTCGCTGAACAGCGAGATGGCGTCGAGCAAGGCCTCGCGTCGCAGCTCAGCCTCGTGACGGAGCGCGGCGGGTATCTCGCTCCAGACCACCTCTTCGCCGTTGGGCCCCGCGAAGGTGCAGGCCTGCATCCGGACCAGGTCGACGACCCCCTGGTGCTGCGCCTCGAGCCCCAGGGGAATCTGCATGAGCACCGCGTTGTGCCGGAGCTTCTCCCGCAGCTGCTCGACCACCCGCACGGGATTGGCTCCGGACCGGTCACACTTGTTGATGAAGGCGAGGCGCGGCACCCCGTAGCGGCGCATCTGGCGATCGACGCTGATGGACTGGGACTGGACGCCCGCCACCGCACAGAGGACCAGCACGGCGCCGTCGAGGACGCGCAGGGCCCGTTCGACCTCGATGGTGAAATCCACATGCCCCGGCGTGTCGATGATGTTGATCCGGTAGCCCTGCCACTCGCAGTGGGTCGCGGCCGACTGGATGGTGATGCCCCGCTCCCGCTCCAGCTCCATGGAGTCCATCGTGGCGCCGATGCCGTCCTTGCCGCGCACCTCGTGGATGGCGCGGATGCGCTTCGTGTAGTAGAGGATGCGCTCGGTCAGCGTCGTCTTGCCCGAATCGATGTGGGCGCTGATGCCGATGTTGCGGATCCTGCTGAGAGCCTCGCTCATGACTCCATCCCGTGATCGCCGGAAGCGTCGGGGTGATGCCGGGCGGCGCGGAACCGCTTCTCCGCGCCGCCCGGAAGTGTCGCCTGCCAGCGCGCCGCGGCGGGCAGCCGCGGCGCGATGGCTCCGCAAGGTATGCCGACACCCGCGCCGCCGCAACCGCCTTTTCAGCTCGCGCGGTAGCGCCGCGCCAGGTCCTCGAGGCCGACGCGGGGTATCTTGTCGGCCCAGCCGGCCTGCCCGAAGGCGATCATGCGGGCCTTGACGACCTCGGCCATGGCCTCGCGGGCCGGCGTGAGGTACTTGCGGGGATCGAAGGCCGCGGGCTGCTCGCTGAAGACCTTGCGGATGGCGCCGGTGATGGCCAGGCGGTTGTCGGTGTCGACGTTGATCTTGCGCACCCCGTGCTGGATGCCCCGCTGGATCTCCTCCACCGGCACGCCGTAGGTCTCCTTGATGTCCCCGCCGTAGTGGTTGATGATCTCCACCAGCTCCCGGGGCACCGAGCTGCTGCCGTGCATCACCATGTGGCAGTCTGGCAGGCGCCGGTGGATCTCCTCGATGACCTCCATCTTCAGCACGTCGCCGGTCGGCTTCTTCTTGAACTTGTAGGCCCCGTGGCTGGTGCCGATGGCCACGGCCAGGGCGTCGCAGCCGGTCTCGGCCACGAACTGTTCCGCCTGGGCCGGATCGGTCAGGTGGGCCAGGGCCTCGTCGCCGCTCAGCCCGGCGCCGTGTCCGTCCTCGATGCCGCCCAGGCAGCCCAGCTCGGCCTCCACGGTCACCCCCTTGGCGTGGGCGGCCTCGACGACCTTCCGGGTCACCCGCACGTTGTACTCGTAGCTGGCGGGGGTCTTGCCGTCCTCCTGGAGGCTGCCGTCCATCATCACCGAGGTGAAGCCCTGCGCGATGGCGCTCAGGCAGGTGGCGGGGCTGTTGCCGTGGTCCTGGTGCATGGCGATGGGGATGCGGGGGTTCAGCTCCACCGCGGCCAGCATCAGGTGACGCAGGTAGGCGTCGTTCGAGTACTCGCGGGCCCCGCGGGAGGCCTGGACGATCACCGGCGAGTCGGTCTCGGCGGCGGCCATCATGATGGCCTGGATCTGCTCCATGTTGTTCACGTTGAACGCGCCGACGCCGTAGCCGTGCTCGGCGGCGTGGTCCAGCAGCACGCGCATGGGAACCAGTGGCATCGCTGTCTCCTGTTCTCCCGAAATCCCGGTCGAGCGGATCGTTGGGACCGCCCGGGGTCTTCTGCCCGCCGGCCGGCCCGGCCCCAAGTTATACCAAGGCGCTCGCCTTATCAACGCCGCGGCCGGCGCCGTCCCCGGACGAGCGGCAACCGCGCCGCGCCGGTCAGTGATCGCAGAGATTGGTTCCGGACTGCAGGCTGCCCGCCAGGAAGGAGCGGACGAGGTCGACCGGTTCCGCCAGCGGTGCTCCCACCACCACCTGAATGTCGTGATCCGCGAACAGCTGCTGCGCGCGCACGCCCATGCCGCCGGCGATGATGACCTCGGCGCCCCGCTCGGCCAGCCAGGGCGGCAGCAGCCCCGGCTGATGGGGCGGCGGCGTCAGGCTCTCCTGTTGGACGACCTGGCCGGTAGCGGGATCCGCATCGACGACGGCGAACTGCTCGCAGTGGCCGAAGTGCGCGGTGAGACGGCCCCCGGCCAGGGGAATGACGAACCTCATGGACTCCTCCTCGGTTTGGATCGTGCCGCGGTCGGGCTGCGGAAGCCTGCCCCGGCGGCTTCTTTCAGGTCCAGCAGGCGGGCGACCTCCCGCCAGAGCGCCTGCACGGCGGCCGCCGCGGGACCCTGGCCGTGCTCCACGACGCTGATCCCGGCGATCTGCGCGGCTGTCACCCGCGGGTCGTAGGGAATCCTGCCCGCCACCGGCAGTCCTCGCTCGCGGCACCAGCTCTCCGTGTCAGTCGCCAGCAGCGGGTTCAGGTCGTGCTTGTTCAGGCAAACCGCGACCGGCAGCCGGAAGTGCGCCGCCAGCTGCACCAGCCGCTCCAGGTCGTGCCGCGCCGACAGGGTCGGTTCGCTCACGGCCAGGAGCAGATCGGCGCCGCTCACCGCGGCGATGGTCGGGCAGCCGATGCCCGGGGGGCCGTCCACCAGGATCAGGCTGCGGCCCTCCTCGGTGGCTCGTCGCCGGGCCTCCTGCCGCACCAGCGTCACCAGCTTGCCCGAGTTCTCGGCGGCCACGCCCAGCCGCGCATGCACCAGCGTGCCATGCCGTGTGCGGGACACGAACCATTCCCCGCAGAGCCTATCCGGGAAGACGATCGCCTGCTCGGGGCAGAAGTGGACACAGACCCCGCAGCCTTCGCAGCGGAAGGGCGAGATCGTGTAGCGCGGCGGCCCCGCGGCGGCCTCGACGCGGTCGATGGCCTCGTAGGCGCAGACCTCGGCGCAGATGCCGCAGCCGTTGCAGGCCGCCGGCAGGATGCGCGCCTCGTGACCGCTCACGAACGGCTCGCTCCGCTGGACCTCCGGCGCCAGGACCAGGTGCAGGTCGGCCGCGTCCGCGTCGCAATCGGCCAGGATCTTGTCCCGCGCCAGGGCGGCGAAGGCCGCCACGACGCTGGTCTTGCCGGTCCCCCCCTTGCCGCTGCAGACCACCAGCTCCTTCATGGCGTCCTTTCGGGCACCGCCGCCTGCACGCGATCCAGGAGGGTGCGGAAGACGGGCTGCAGCTCCGGCAGCGCGTCGACGGCCAGCTCTCCCCGCGAGTAGGCCTCGGCCAGGCGGCGGTCGTGGGGGATCTCCAGCAGCAGCGGGACGCCGGCGGCAGCGCAGTAGCGGCGCACGCGATCGTCCCCGACATCGCACCGGTTGACGACGACGCCGCAGGGGCGGCCCAGCTCGCGCACCATGGCCACCGCCAGCTCCAGATCGTGCAGCCCGAAGGGCGTGGGCTCGGTGACCAGCAGGACGTAATCGCTGCCGAGCACGGTCTTGACCACGGGGCAGGCGGTGCCGGGCGGTGCATCCAGGATGGTCAGGTCCGCCGGCTGCGCCGCCCGCTGGACGGCACGGATCAGGGGCGTCGCCTGGGCCTCGCCGACGCGCAGCCGTCCCTGCACGAAGCGCAGGCCGCGCACCGTCCCCAGCCTCAGCCGTCCGATCTCCCGCTCTCCGGGCGCCAGGGCCTTCTCCGGACAGACCCGCCAGCAGCCGGTGCAGCCGTGGCAGAGCTCGGGGAAGACCAGCACGTCGTCGGGCAGGACGGCCAGCGCGTTGAACTCGCAGATCTCGCGGCAGGCCCCGCAGCCGTTGCAGCGGGCGGAATCCACCACGGGGACCGCCGCCATCACCGGCCGATCTTCCTCCAGGTCGACCGGTAGGAAGATGTGGCAGTTGGGTTCCTCGACGTCGCAGTCCAGCAGCTGGATGCGCGCTCCGTCCCGTGCCGCCGTGATCGCCAGGTTGGTGGCCACGGTCGTCTTGCCGGTCCCGCCCTTGCCGCTGGCCACGGTCAGCCGCATCGCTACCGCTGCCTCGTCAGGGGAATCCCGCAGTCGGGACAGGTGAGCTGCTGGCAGGGTTGACCCTGCAGGTGGGGCTGAGCCTTCCCGCACTTGGGGCAGACACATTGCCCGCCCGGCCCGAGGCCCTGGCCGCCACCCCGACCGCGACCCCCGCCGCCTCCACCACCCTGGCCGCCCTTGCCACCACCCTGACCTCCGCCCCGGCCGCCGCCGCTCTGGCCATCCCTGCCCTGAGCCTGGTAGGATTCGTTCCTCGACTTCATCTGATTCCTTTCCGCCCGCCATCGGGCCCGCCCCCGCCGGCCGGCGAAGGCCTCACTATTTCTCCTGCTGCAAATCGTTCAGCCGCTGCCCCAGCGCCTCCAGCTCCGCCTGGAGGTCCGCAAGGCGAGCCTGCAGGGCCGCCGTCTCGGGCCCGGACTCCGGCGCCTGCGGTGCCGGCCCCCGGAGGGGCCCGCCCCAGCCGTAGTCGGCCCAGCCCCGGGCACCCCAGCCGCGACGGTGGGCCAGGCCACGGCCGAAGCTGCGGCCGAACCCGCGCCCGCGCCCGCGGCCGTACCCCGGATTCAGGTACCCCGGCTGGTCGAAACCGGCGCAGAAGCCGGCCGCCCGTCCGGTCATGGGTCCCAGTCCCCTGGGTCCTGTGCGATCTCCCCCTGGCATCATCCACCTCCACGTTGCGCGACCCGCTGCCGCGGGCCGCTGTTCATCCGGCTCAGACCCAGTGGCCTTCCACGTCCGGCGAGCTGGCGCGCTGGTGCGCGCCGCCGGCCAGCCCGTCCAGGGCCTCCTGGACCGTACCCGTCACACCCACGTAGATCTCGATTCCCGCGGCCTGCAGCGTGCGAAACGCCTTGGGACCGCAGTGTCCGGTGAGCACGGCTTCCACGCCCTGCTCGACCAGGGCCTGAGCGGCCTGGACACCCGCTCCCTGGGCCGCCCCGAGGTTCTGGGTGTTGTCCAGCACCCGATGATCTCCGCTCTCGATGTCCACGATCAGGAAGCAGGCGCTCCGCCCGAAGCGAGGATCCACCTGGCTCGTCAGCTCGCGCCCCTGTGCCGTGACTGCAACCTTCATCAGCTTGCTCCTCCTCTGGAATTCCCGCCGCGCTGCCGGCCCCGACGGCGGGCACAGCGCCCGCGACAGCCCGGCATGCGAAAGCGCGCCTCCGCGAAGCGGCCGCTGCAGTAGGCGGCCAGCACGGCCTCCATCTCCCCTCTCAGGAAGGGCACCACGCGGATTCCCTGGGCCTGCAGCAGCTCGCAGAGAGGACGGGAGACGGCCCCGCAGAGCAGGACCTCGACGCCGTGCTCCCGCAGGCATCTCGCCCGCTCGGGCCAGGTCTCGCCGCCGAGCAGGACCTCGCCGCGGGCCTGCTCCTGGCCACCTTGCAGGTCCACCAGCAGGAGCCGCCGCGCCGTGTCGAAGACGGGCGAGATGCGTTCCTGCCAGATGGGAATTCCCACGCGCATGCGACCTACCTCCACCGAGCAGAAGGCATGGGGCATGCCATGGCCGGGCGATTACGCGGTATGCTCTAGTGGCTTGAAATCAATAAAGTTCCGATACAAATGGCCGCGAGAAAGAGGTTGTTCACGACGTGTAGAGTCGCATTATGCTACCCATTGGGCCACGAACAGTCTCTTGTTTGCGACTTTATCAAGAGCGGGAGCGACCGTCCCTGGCCGGTGGCCTGATCCCGAGAGCCGAGATCTTGCGGAAGAGCGTGCTCTTGTGAATGCCCAGCTCGCGGGCCGTCGCCAGCCGGTTCCCGTGGTTGCGGCGAAGGGCCTCGAGGATGATCCAGCGCTCCATCTCCTCGAGGGTGCGGCCGGCGATCGCGCCCGCTCCGTCCGGCACCCCGGCACCCAGCGATCGCGGCAGGTGCGCGGGCTCGAGCTGGCCTCCGGGACAGAGCACGAAGGCGTGCTCGATGGCGTTCTCCAGCTCGCGCACGTTGCCGGGGTAGTCGTGGCGGGCCAGCAGCGTCATGGTCTCGGGGGAGACGCCCGTGACCTCCTTGCCACGCAGGCGGTTGAAGCGCGTGATGAAGTGGTCCACCAGCAGCGGGATGTCCTCCTTGCGCTCGCGCAGGGGCGGCAGCTGCAGGCGGATCACGTTGATCCGGTAGTAGAGATCCTCGCGGAACTCCCCCGCGGCCACGGCGGCTTCCAGATCGCGATGCGTGGCCGCCACCACCCGGACGTCCGCCTCCTCGGGCACGTTGCTGCCCAGGGGCTCGAAGGTCCGCTCCTGCAGGACCCGCAGCAGGCGCACCTGCAGGATGGGTGCGATGTCGCCGATCTCGTCCAGGAACAGCGTGCCGCTCCGGGCACTCGCGAAGCGGCCCGGCTTGTCGCGATCGGCTCCCGTGAAGGCCCCGGCCTTGTAGCCGAACAGCTCGGATTCGAGCAGGGAGTCGGGCAGCGCGCCGCAGTTGACGGCGACGAAGGGTCCCTCGCGGCGCCGGCTCAAGTTGTGCAGGGCGCGCGCCACCAGCTCCTTCCCGGTGCCGCTCTCCCCCACGATCAGCACGGTGCTCTCGCTGGCGGCCACCTGCGGGAGGATGCCGAACAGCTCCTGCATGCGGTGGTTCTGGCTGATGATGTCCGCGAAGGTGTACTGGCCGGTGAGCCGCTTGCGCAGCTCCTCGACGTGGCTCAGGTCGCGGAAGGTCTCGACGCCCCCGAGCACGCGTCCCTCGCCGTCCCGCAGGATCGCCGTCGAGATGCTGATGGGGATGCGGCGCCCCCGGGCGTCGACGATGTAGACCGCCTTGCCGACCACGGGCTCGCGGGTGTCCAGGGTGTGGCGCAGCGCGCACTCGCTCTCGCAGATGCTGGCCCGGAAGACTTCGCAGCAGGTCTGGCCGAGGGCCTCCGCGCGCGGGATGCCGGTGATCTCCTCCGCGGCGCGGTTGAAGGAGGTGATGCGCCACTCGCCGTCGACGGTGAAGACCCCGTCCGAGATGGAGTCCAGGATCGTGGCCAGCCGCTCCGGCGATGGCTGTCGATCCCGCCTGTCCTCGTCTGCATTCATGCTGCTGCACGCTCCCCGGGCCCAGCCGCCGACGCGGCCGGAGGTCCCGTCGCGACAAAGGTAGCCAGCGCAGGCGGCCTCTACAAGGCCGGCTGCCTGGATCCTGACGAGCGAAAGGCGCCGCTCCCGGAGGAACAGCGCCGGCGTGGATCTGGTGGAGGCGGCGGGAATCGAACCCGCGTCCGTAACCGGTACCCTGCAGACGTCTACATGCTTAGTCGCACCTTGATCTCACCGGCCGAGAGGCTGCGCGACCCGCCGCCCGGCCGGCCAGTCCCACGAATCTCTCGCCCCTCCCCCAGGGACCTGGTTCGGGGCCAGACACCGGAAAACGTCGCCCCGTTGGACAGGGCCCGTGTCCCCCCCGTCCCGGGACGGGCTACCTAATTAGGCAGCCAGTGCGAAGTTAGCTTCGTCACTTGTTGTTTTTCCACCGTTTTACGAGAGAGGCGGGATCTCGGCATGCTGTCCACAGTCCCCCGACCACGTCGAAGCCATGTCGCCCCCACGTCGTCGCAACGAATACAGCACATAATATACCATTCCGCCCGCAAGAACGCCCCCCAGGATCCCGCCCGCGCCCCCGGGGCGGGGCCCCTCCCCGCCTCTTTTCCCGGGGGCGGCGGCCGAGATGGTCCCTCGCGAGCGCGCCTCGCGAGTCTTCGAGCGCGAAGCGATCGCGAGGGACCATGTCGACCGGCACCCCCCGATACGAAGGGGCGGGGAGAGCCCCGCCCCGTGATCGCGGCCCGGATCCCGAGGCGCTAGACCACGCCCTGATCCAGCATCGTGTCGGCGACCTTCAGGAAGCCGCCGATGTTGGCGCCGTTGACGTAGTTGCCGGGGGTGCCGAAGGCATCGGCCGCCTCGACGCAGGTCTTGTGGATCGCCTTCATGATGCCGTGGAGGCGCTTGTCGACCTCCTCGCGGGTCCAGCTCAGGCGCAGGCTGTTCTGGCTCATCTCCAGACCGGAGGTGGCCACCCCGCCGGCGTTGGCGGCCTTGCCGGGACCGTAGAGGATCTTGGCCTCGATGAACTTCTCGACGCCGTCGGGGGTCGTCGGCATGTTCGCACCCTCGCTGACCACGTAGACGCCGTTCTTGAGCAGGTTCGCGGCATCCTTGCCGTTGATCTCGTTCTGCGTGGCGCTCGGGAAGGCGCAGTGAGCCTTGTGGTCCCAGAGGGGATTGTGGTCCATGCCGCCCTCGAGCGGAGTGTAGACCGCGCTCTTGTACTTCTCCCCGTACTCCTTGATGCGTCCGCGGCGCACGTTCTTCAGCTCCATGACGTAGGCGAGCTTCTGGCGATCAATCCCCGCCTCGTCGTAGATGTAGCCCGAGGAATCGGAGAGCGTGACCGGCTTGGCGCCCAGGTCGAGCAGCTTCTCGCAGGTGTACTGGGCCACGTTGCCGGAGCCGGATACGAGGCAGGTCTTGCCCTCGAGGGTCTCCTTGCGCGTGCCCAGCATCTCGCCGGCGAAGTAGACCGCGCCGTAGCCGGTGGCCTCGGGCCGGATCAG
>CAZGEC010000002.1:0-308108 GCA_964524645.1 uncultured Fibrobacteraceae bacterium
AGAGCGCAGACAACGCGGCTCTGACCCCCCGGACACATTCTCGATGGCACAACCTAAGGATTAAAGTCATGGTTCCATAGCTTTGAATAAATTTAACTTTGACATTAACGGTTGATATCGATAACATGTAAACAGATTCATCATTGTCCTGCGGACAGCGCCCCCTCGCATCGAGGTGCATTCATGACGAAGAAGCTGTACGAGATGCAGGCTGAACTCTGCAAGACCCTGTCCAATCCCAAGCGCCTGGAGATCCTGGACATCCTCAAGGAGCAGCAGGAGATCTCCGTGAACCAGCTGGCCGAGCGCCTGGAGATTCCCAAGGCCAACACCTCGCAGCACCTGGCCGTGCTGCGCCAGGCCGGCGTGGTGAGTACGCGCAAGGACGGGATCAACGTCTACTACAGCCTGCGCTCGGACAAGATCTCCGAGGCCTGCGCCCTGACCCGTCAGATCCTGCTGGAGAGACTGGAGGATCACGCGGGCCTGACCGACCTCATCCGGCGCGAGGTCTAGTCCGGGTCATTCCTGGATGATCCGGGCTGGCCGGCCGCTTCCCACAGTTCGTGGGCCAGCCGCGACAGCCCTTCCAGCGAGACGACGCCGGCCTTCAACTCCGCACCCAGAGCCGTGAGGATACGTTCTCGCACGGCTGTCTCGTCCAGCATCGGTCGCGGATCGAGATGACCCTCGGCGCTCAGATAGTCCTCGAGCGCCGCGATCTTGTCCCGGTGGAAACGGCTGATGCGCCCCGCGCGCAGTTCCCCCAGCAATGCCGAGGCATCCCCGGCGAGCTGATCCGCCAGCTCGGCCACGCGTTCGAGGAATGTCTCGGACACGGCGCCGCTGGCGGCCAGCGCGCGTTGATCCACGGGGCGGCCGCGTCCGATGCGCCAGGCCTCCATGAACACCTCCAGGGCGTGCACGCGCGCATCGAGACGCGCCGCGGCGCCTTGGTCCAGCAGGCCTCCGGCGACGGCGGCACGACGGGCGTGCCGCCACTGCCCCGCGGTGCAGAGCCGGGCCTGCAGCAGCCGGTGCAGCAACGGCAGGTCGTCGCGGAGCAGGTGGAATAGGTGAGTCCGTCCGGCCCCGCCGAGCGGATCGAATCGCGGCACTCCCAGAACCAGGCCGTAGGCCTCCGGCGAGCTGTCCCGCGGCGCGGGGACTTCCGGAAGCGACGGCAGCTGCAGGTCGACCGCGGCGGCACGCTGCTCGCGACCGCGCAGCTCCAGCAGGTCGATCGGCTCGGCGGGGGGCAGGCCCACTGCGCGGGCAGCCCGCTGCCAGGCGGCGATGTCCGCGGGATCGGCCGTCAGGTAGAACAGCTGGCGGTCCTCCGCATGGGCCAGGCTCAGCAAGCTGGTGGCGATGGCGTGAAAGCGCTCCGGATCGCTCCCGGTGAGCGCCTCGTCCAGCAGGAGCGGCGGGCGCGCGCCCGCCTCGGCCGTATCGATGAAGGCCAGGCGCGTCGCCAGCAGCAGCTGGGCGCGCGTGCCGTCCGACAGCTCGCTCAGCCGGAGGGCTCGTCCCGTACGGGCATCGCGGGCGCGGAACGAGGCCTCGCCCGGACCGCGCTCCAGCTGCAGGGCATAGAGATGATGCGTGAACGCTCCGAACAGCTCGCTGGCGCGCTCCAGCACGGCCGGCCGGCTGGCCCGGGCGTATCGCTCCTCCAGACGCGCCAGGAGCAGCGCGCCCGCGGCGTGGCGCAGGCTCTCCTCGCGCCGCGCTTTCAGCTCGTCGCGGGCCGTCTCCACGGCGGCCAGCGCCTCGGCAGTCGCCGCGCTCAGCCGCGCCTTGTCGATCCGGTCGCGGATCACCTCGATGCGGCCGTGCAGATCCTCGCTTTCTGCGGCCGCCGTCTCGTCCGCGGCGATCCGCTCGGCGATCTCGGCCGGCGAAAACTGCAAGACCTCCGGCCTCAGCATCACCAGCGACTTCGCGTTCAGGCTCGCGAGTAGCTCCCGTTCCCTGCGCTCCAGATGCTCGAGTTCCTGCCGGCACTCCTGCCAGGATGCGAGGTGCGAGAGGCGCTCCCGCAAGCCGGCCCTGTCGCCAGCGGCCAGTTCCGCGTGCGCGAAGATCGCGGCGCGCCGCTCCCGGAGGCTCCCCGCCCGCGCCACGAGGCGCTCCAGGTCTTCGCGCGCCTCCTCGAGCGTGCGCCGCGCCTCCCGCAGCCGGCGCGTGCGATCGAGCAGGTCCTCGACGGCACTCCGGGCCCCCGTCGCATCCTGCACCTCGGGGCGGCCCAGCTCGGCCAGCAACGCCAGGACGGTTTGCAGCCCGGCCCCCAGCTGGTCTCGCAGGCGCTCCATCTCGGCCTCGGCACCGGCCTGGGCGGCACGGGCCTCGAGCCAGGCCTGCACGCGCTGGGCGAAGGACAGCAGCTCGACCGGACCGGCCGCCGGATCGGCGCCGACGCGCCGGGCCAGGTCCGCGCGCTCGGCCGCCAGGTCCGCGGACGTCTGCTCGAGCTGCCCGATCTCGGCGGTCAGGTGCCCGGCGAGATCCTCGCGCATCCTCAGCAGCCGCTCCGCCGCCGCCTCATCGTTCAGCTCCCGCAGGCGGAGGCCGACGGCCTCGACGGACCAGGGCTCCGGTTCGGGCAGCCCGCTCACCGCGAACGCCTGCTGCCAGTCCTCGCGCGCGGGTCCGCGGTCGTGCCGTCCGGACCGCAGCATGCTGACGAGATACAGGGCGGCGCCCAGAATCCCTGCCCCCAGGGGCCACCAGCCCGTCCGGTGCCCACCCAGCAGGAGGCCGAGGCCGGCCGCCGCGGCGAGCACGGCCGGCGACAGGGCCAGCAGCAGGGAAGACACCCGGGCGCTGCCGGAACGGCTCGCCGGGGCCGCCAGCCAGGACCCGAGGACCTGCACGGCCTGCTCCAGCCGCTCTAGGCCGGGCCCCCCCTCGCGACGCTCCGCCTGTAACCTGTCCCGGGCCGCAGACAGACCTCGTCGCTGCCAGGCGCTGGCGCTCAGCTGCTGCAGGAGCCGCTCCGCTTCCCGCACGCTGCCGGAATCCAGGAGAGACTCCGCATCTACGTGCCAGTCCCGGGCGAGACCCTCCGCAGCGGCCTGCTGGATCGCGGCCTTGTCGGCCGCGGCCTGCTCCGCCCGGGCGAGAAGTTGTTCCTTTTCCACCAGCCGCTGGAGGCGTTCCTTCCAGGCCGCCAGCTCGCTCTCCTCCGGAGCTCCCGCCGGCAGCTCCGACGCCTCGATCACGGTCTGGGCGGCGGTCAGACGGCGGCGCTGCACCTGCTCCTCGTCGGCCAGATCGACCAGGTCGGCTTCCAGCTGGTCGAGTGCTTCCAGCTCGTTGCCCTGCAAGCGGTTCATCCCCGCGGGCAAGGCTGCGATCTCCGTGCGGACGCGCTCCAGGTGCGCCCGCCGCTCCTGCAGCTCCTGCAGCTGGCTCCACTGGGCCAGGCGCGCGCCCGCCTCGCGCGCGGCCCTGAGTTCGGCCTGCAGCCGCGGCAGTTCCTCCTCGGCGCTGACCAGGGCCTGCTCCTGCGAGCGCAGCCCTTCCAGCTTCTCCAGGCGCGCGTTCAGGCGCCTGCGTTCGGCCAGTCCCGGGTTGCGCGGCGACGGGAACAGCGGAGCGAGCGCGGCCAGATCGTAGCCGCCCGCCATCTGGGTGAGGATCTCCGCGGCCAGCTCCTTGTCCGTTGCGTCGGCGCCCGGCTTGAGCAGGTCGAGGATGCCGAGGCGGTAGCAGTCCGCAAGGTGGCCGGCCGGCAGCGGAGGCGGCGGGGCTTCTTCTCCGTCCCGCTGCCAGCGGGTCGGGCGACCGTCCCGCCGTTCGGCGTAGAGATCGCTGGATGCCTCGCGCCAGCGGCTTTCGAGGGCGAGGGGGGAAGGGGACTCGCGCCCCGGCCAGAGCAGCGCGCGCACGGCGCGGCAGATGGTGGACTTGCCGCTGCCGTTGGGTCCGACGACGAGGTTCAGGCCCGGTTGGGCGGGAAGCGTGAAGGGATCCACGCCGGGCATGAGTCGGATGCGCAGCTCCCGCAGAATCAAGCCTCGCCCTCCCGCTGCGCCAGCAGCTCGTCGAGCGCCTCGTAGCCGGCCTTCAGGAGCAGCTCGCGCACGGTCTCGTCAGCGGCCTCGAACGGCTCCAGGATCACGAAGTTCGGCTCGGCCGCCCGCTGCTCGAGAGGCACCCGGGCCGCGGCGATCAGCTCCTCGCCCCGCTCGTCCCGCGCTTCGAGCGCCAGCAGGTCGGACGCCAGCAAGGCCGGCGGCTCGTCGCCCCGGGCCAGCAGGCGCAGGTCCCGCGCGGGCACGGAGGCATCCTCGAGATCGGCCACGAATAGCAGGGTCCCTCCGGACTCGAGCTGCAGCGCCGTCGGATCCTCCGCGGCCAGGGTTCGGAGCAGCTCGCGATGCGCGGGCACCCGCCCGGTCAGGCGCAGGCGGCAGCCCAGGGCGCGGACCTGCTCCAGCTCGCTGGCCAGCTCCGCCTGGCAGGACCGCAGAGCGGCCAGCAGGTGCTCCGCCAGCCCGGCCCGCACGTCCTGCAGCCCGTCGACCGGGACGTCGCGACGTTCCCAGCGCAACGGCGCGAGCGGCAGGTGGCGCTTGCGGAGCGAGCCGTCGTTCTCGACCGTCACCAGCCAGGGACCGTGAAGGCCGGTCTCGCTGGGATCCAGCCCCACCAGGGAGCCGAGATAGCCGGGGTCCGTGTCACCTTCGCTCAGGGTGGGTTTGTGGACGTGCCCGAGGAGCCACTGGGCGACGCCGCGTCCGGCCAGCTCCGTGCTCCGCACAGGTGCGTAAGGGCTGTCCGGCTGGTCCAGGTCGCAGTGCAGCACGCCGAGGACCGGGCCGGCTCCGCTCAGGTCGGGCAGGCCCTGGGCCAGGGGACTGGTGCGCACGCTGCTGCTGGGGAAGGACCAGCCCAGCAGCCGGACCTGCGGGCCGCCGGCGGCTCCGAGAGCATGGACGGTCCAGGTTCCGCCCGGCCCCAGGATCTGCAGCCCCGCCTCGGCGGCCAGGCGCGGCAGGGTGTCGCCGTCGTGGTTGCCGGAGACCGCATGGACCTGGATACCGTGGTCCAGCAGGCGCTGGACCCCGCGCTGCAGGGGCCCGAACGCCTCGAAGCGCCGGTTCGCGGAGTCGACCACGTCGCCCGCGAGCACCACCGCATCCACACCCAGCGCACAGGCCTGATCCACCGTCGACCGCCAGGCTGCCGCCGGCCCCAGCTCGCGGGGGTCGAGTCTCGCCTCGACCAGGGAGGCCGGCAGACGCGCCGGCAGGCGCCCCAGGTGCATGTCACCAACGCAGAGGATGCGCAAGGGCATGGCTTACCTCTCTCGATGAGCCGGTGCAGCCGTGCGCCGGCCCGTGGTCCGGGCAGAGAGTATGCGACGCGGTCACCTTCCCGTCCAGGGGCAGGCGGCCGCGCAGCCTCTGGAGTTCTCGCTCAGCCGGTGAGCTGGAGGATCTCGAGGGCGCGCTCGATCTCCTCGCGGAAGGTGGCCTCGAAGGAGAGGGCCTGGTCCAGATCCAGACCGAGGATCTGCAGGCAGCCGTCGCTGCAGTCGGCCGGCGGCTGGCCGAGCGGCGATCCCATGTTCAGCCGGTGGGAGAGGATGTTGCCCAGATGCACGAGGGCCGTCAGCTGTGGATAGGCACCGCCCTCGCCCGGGACGTGGTGGAGCTGGATCGACTCGACCACCGGATCGGGGAAGTCCCAGGCGCGGAAGACGGCGCGCCCGATGCTGGCATGGTTGACGGGGAACATCTCCCGCTCGGCCTCGATCCAGGTCGAGCGTTCTTCCAGGAGACGGTTCACGATGGCGTCGAAGTCCTGCGGGAAGTAGCGCTTCTCGACCAGCTTGCCCACGTCGTGGAGCAGCCCGGCGATGAAGGCCTCTTCCTGATGCTGCGGCAGGGTCTTCTCCGCCAGCACCTTGCAGATGCTGGCCGAGGCCACGCTGTGCTGCCAGAACTGCCCGAGGCTGTAGCCGGCCGTGGACTCCTCGTCCTTGAACTGGTCGAAGATGCTCAGGGCCAGGGCGGCGTTGCGTACGGCCCGGAAGCCGAGCACGATCAAGGCGCGGCTGATGGTGCTGATCTGGCGCTGCTGCTTGTAGAAGGCGGAGTTGACCAGGTGCAGGATCTTGCTGGTCAGGGCCTGGTCGTGGGAGATCAGCTCCCCGACGGCGGCGATGGTGACGTCGGGATCCTGCATCAACTGGAAGAGCTGCTGGTAGATGACGGGCAACGTCGGGATCTCCCGCACCACACTCTTCAGCTCGCGGGGATGCACGTCGCGCAGGGACGGCGCCACTCTCGGGGCCATGGCCGACTCCAGAGGCGAAGCGGGATCATGGTCTTCGGAGCCCCGCCGCGGGACTCCACCTCTGCTCCCACCTATCGGCCCGGCCTGGAGCCGCTTGAGCGACAATGCGCGTAGAGACTTAGGAAAAAACGAGATAGGGCCCGCCGGCGTCGCGCGGCCGGACCTCACCCACCACCGGAGCGCAGAGGGCGCCGGCGGCCAGCACCCCCGCCGCCAGCCGGTCGCAGGCGGCGGGCGGCACGGCCACGAGCAGGCCGCCGGAGGTCTGGGGATCGTGCAGCAGGCCGATCAGGCCCTCGTCCAGACCGGCGGGGAAGCGCAGGTGCTCGCCGGTGAAGGCCGCGTTGGAGCGCGTGCCGCCGCAGGTGAAGCCGCGCCCGCAGAGCGCGGCGGCCTCGGGCAGCTGCGGCAGGGCGGCGGTGTCGATCACCAAGGTCACGCCCGCCGCTCGCGCCATCTCGTAGCCGTGACCCGTCAGGCCGAATCCGGTCACGTCGGTGGCGGCCGTGGCGCCCAGCTCGAATAGGATCTCACCCGGCCGGTTGAGGGACGTCATGACCTCGACGAGGGCCGCATAGCCTTCGCTGCCAGGAGGCAGCTGGCCCGCCCGGTGGGCCGCGACCAGGGCGCCGGTGCCCAGGGGCTTGGTCAGGATCAGCCGGTCCCCGGGTCGGGCCGTGCTGTTGCGCAGGATACGGTCCGGATGCACGAGGCCGGTGACCGCCAGACCGAACTTGATCTCGGTGTCCCGCACCGTGTGGCCGCCGGCCACCGCGCAGCCGGCCTCGGCGCACTTGCCCGCCGCCCCGGCCAGGATGTCCCGGATGATGGCCGCCGGGACCTCCTTCTCGGGGTACCCGCAGAGGTTCAGGGCCATCAGCGGCCGGCCCCCCATGGCGTAGATGTCGCTCAGCGAGTTGGCCGCCGCCACGGCCCCGAAGGTGAAGGGATCGTCGACGACGGGGGTGATGAAGTCCGCGGACGCGACGATCGCCCGCTCGGCGTCCAGACGGTAGACGGCGGCGTCGTCCGCCGTCTCGATGCCGACCAGCAGGTCGGCCGGACGTGCGGCCAGCAGATGATCCATCAAGTGCTCCAGGTCCACCGGACCCAGCTTGGCTGCTCAGCCGGCGCTCCTGGCGAACTTGGTGAGCGCGATCCGCTCCAGCTCGGACATCTCCCCTTGCCTTCTCCCGGACTTTTGGACCCGAGGTCGCCGCCGCGTGCGGCGCCGGGCCTGGCTTCAAGATAAGCTACGGCTGCATCCCGCCGCCAACGAGCCGATCCGCCCAGACTGCCCGATCCGGCGCGGCCTGTCAACGCTCTGCCCCTCGGCCACGGCCCCTCGGCCATGGCCCCCGGCCGGTCCCGGATCATCCCGCTGGCCGGACTCGCGGGCGGTTGCCAGCCGGCGTCCCGGGCCCTATGATGGATCACCCCCCGCAGTGACCGGAACCCAGCATCAGTGGAGGATCGCTGTGATCGAAGTCGAGGGCCTACGTAAGCAGTTCGGCGACCTGGCGGCTGTCGACGACGTCAGCTTTATGGCCCGCCCCGGCCGCATCTTCGGCCTGCTCGGCCCCAACGGCGCCGGCAAGTCCACCACCATCAACTGCATCGCGGGGCTGCTGAAGCCCAGCCGCGGGCGCGTGCGCGTGCTGGGACACGACGTGGTGACCGACGGTCCGGCCTCGCGACGGCAGCTGGGTGTGGTGCCCCAGGAGCTGGCCCTCTACGAGGATCTCTCGGCCCGCGAGAACCTGGCCTTCTGGGGCGGCGCCTACGGCCTGGGTGGAGTTCTCCTGAGGAGCCGGGTGGATGCTGTGCTGGAGCTGATCGGCCTCGCCGATCGCGCCCGGGAGCCGGTCAAGAACTACAGCGGGGGCATGAAGCGGCGGCTCAACTTCGGCTGCGGCCTCGTGCACGAGCCGCAGGTGCTGCTGCTGGACGAGCCCACCGTCGGCGTGGATCCCCAGAGCCGCGTGCGGCTGCTCGACCTGGTCCGCGAGCAGGCCGGCGCCGGCGTCTGCGTTCTCTACACGACCCACTACATGGAGGAAGCGGAGCATCTCTGCGAGGAGCTGGCCATCATCGATCACGGCTGCATCATCGCCCACGGTACGATGCTCGAGCTGCGGGCCATGATGGGCGAGCGGGACCTGGTGCGGCTGACGGGCGAGTTCGATCCCGCCGCCGCCGGAGCGGCCCTGGGCGAGCTGCCCGGCGTCGAGCTGGTGCAGGTCGAGACCGCGGGCCTGACCCTGGCGGTTCCGGAGGCCTCGGCGCGGCTCTCGGAGATCTTCCAGGCCCTGGCCGGCGCGGGGGCCCAGATTCGCGGCACCACCCTCACCGAGCCCAACCTGGAGAGCCTGTTCATCAAGCTGACCGGCAAGGAGCTGCGGGAGTAATCCCGCGGCGAGGCGGAGCCCCATGCGCTTCCTCTGGAGCACCACGCTCAAGGACCTGCGCCGGCACCGGCGCAGCCCGGCCGAATTCCTGGTCTGGCTCGGCGTCCCCCTGCTCATCGGCAGCCTCATCATCCTGGCCTCCGGAGGACGCAGCGGCCCCGCGCCTCAGGCCCTGGTCTGGGTGGCTGACCACGACGACAGCTTCGTCAGCAACTTCCTGCTCACGGCTCTGGGCCAGGGAGGGCACGGCAATCCGGTGCGCTCCGAGCTGGTGAGCGAGGAGGAAGGCCGCTCCAGGCTCGGTCACGGAAAGGGCTCCGCCCTGCTGATCATCCCCGCCGGCTTCGGCGAGGCGGTCCTCCGGGAGCGGCCGGCCACCCTGCAGCTGCTGACCAATCCCGCCCAGCGCATCCTGCCGGGCATCGTGGAGGAGGAGCTGAGTGTCCTGGTGGATGCCGGCTTCTACCTGCACCGGCTGTTCGGGGACGAGCTGCGGGCGATGGCCGCAGGTCCGCCAGCCGGCCGCCACGTCTTCGACGACGCCTTCGTCGCCGCCCTGAGCGTGCGGATCAACCGTCTGGTGGACCGGCTGGCCGGCAGTCTCTCGCCGCCCCTGATCCAGCTCCGGGTCGAGGCGGTGGAGCAGGAGTCCGAGTTCGACTTCGCGAGCTTCGCTCTCGGCTTCCTGCCGGGCATACTCTTCATGGGACTGCTGTTCATGGCCCAGGGGCTCGGCGACGAGCTGTGGCACGAACGCCAGCAGCAGACCCTGCGGCGGGTGGTGGCCTCTCCCCGCAGCGTGCACGTGTTTCTGGCCGGCAAGCTGCTGGCGGGCGTGCTGATGATGGCCTGCATGAGCCTCGTGGGGCTCTGTGCCGGCTACTGGTACTTCGGCTTGCCCGCATGGACCTTGCCCCTGGCCGGGGCCTGGACGATCTGCACGGGCATCCTGTTCATGACCGGCATGACGGCACTGCAGGTCCATGCGGCCAGCCAGCGGGCGGGCAATATCCTGACCATGGTACTGATCTTCCCCCTCATGATGATCGGGGGCAGCTTCTTCCCGTTCGAGGCCATGCCCGCCTGGATGGCGACGGTGGGGAAGCTCACGCCCAACGGCTGGGCGCTGCGGCGGCTGCGGTCCATCCTGGAGGGAAACGTCGACCTGCCGGTGGTGGCGCTCGGCTTCATGCTGCTGCTGGGTCTGAGCCTGGTGCTGTTCCTGGTCAGCGCGCGCCGCGTGCGCCGCGCCTTCGTGCAGGGTTGAGGGGAGAGGCGACGATGCTCCGGGAGATCCTCTTCGTCGGTCGCAAGGACCTGCAGTACATGCTGCGGGCCCGCGAGACCATGCTCTGGGTCTTCTTCATGCCGATCGTCTTCTTTTTCTTCATCGGCAACATCACCGGCGGGATGGCCCGGAGCGGCGGTGGGGGGCAAGCCGATCCGCTGCTGCTCGAGGTCGGGGAGAGCCCGGGCTTTCTGCTGGACCGGCTCGAGCAGAGGCTCGCGGAGCGCAACTACGCGATCGTGCGCGCCGACACGGTGAGCGATCCGGCCGCCTACACCCTGCGCCTGCAGGTGCCGGCCGCCTTCACGGATTCGGTCCTGGCCGGCAGGCCGGTGAAGCTGCAGCTGAGCCACAGCCGGCGGGGGCTGGGCGCCGATTACGACGTCATCCGCTCCGGCCGGGCCGTCTACACCCTGCTTGCGGACGTCCTGGTGTCCGGCGAACCGGGCCGGCCGCTGGCTGCGGCCGACCTGGCCGCTCTCGATTCCCTGCCGCGGACGCTCGGCCTGAACGTGGCGCAGGCCGGCGCGCGGAAGCATATCCCCAGCGGCTTCGAGCAGGCCATCCCCGGCATCATGGTCATGTTCATCCTGATGGTCATGTGCACCAGCGGCGCCGTGCTGCTGGTGATCGAGCGCCGGCAGGGGCTGCTGCGGCGCCTGGCCTGCACCCCCCTGCGGCGCCTGGCCGTGGTGCTGGGCAAGTGGGGCGGCAAGCTGGGCCTGGGTGTGATCCAGATCGCGTTCGCCATGCTGGCCGGGACGGTGCTGTTCCGCATGAACTGGGGGCCGGACCCGGGCTGGGTGATCCTGGTGCTGGTGGTCTACGGCGCCATGCTGGCGGCCCTCGGGCTCCTGCTCGGCAGCCTGGCCCGCACCGAGGGGATGGCCGTGGCCATCGGCGTCATCGCGGCCAACGTGCTGGCGGCCCTGGGCGGCTGCTGGTGGCCCATCGAGATCACGCCGCCCTGGATGCAGACCTTCGCCCTCTTCCTGCCCACGGGCTGGGCGATGGACGCCATGCACAAGCTGATCAGCTTCGGGGCCGGCCCGGTCAGCGTGGCTCCGCACCTGATCGGCATGTCCCTTGTCTTGCTGATCCTGCTGGGGGTCTCCGCAAGAGCATTCCGCTATGAGTGAGTCGACACAACCCGGAGGCTGTTCATGTCGCAGTTCATCACGGATCTTCTGGGAGACAGCGAGTTCCTCGCCCGGATCCTCCTCGCCCTGGTTCTGGGCGGTCTGATCGGGGTCGAACGGCAGGCGCACGGCCGCGCAGCCGGGCTGCGCACCATGATCCTCGTCTGCCTGGGTTCGGCCTCGATCATCGTGGCCTTCCAGAAGCTCCACCTGACCATGCAACCCGACGCCGCCGAGGTCATCCGCATGGACCCGGCCCGGGCCGCCGCCGGCATCATCACCGGCATCGGATTCCTGGGGGCGGGCACGATCCTCAAGAGCCAGGAGTTCATCCTCGGCCTGACCACCGCCGCCTCCATCTGGGTGGTGGCCGCCATCGGCATCGCCCTGGGTCTGGGCGAGTACGACATAGCCCTGCTGCTGACCGCCCTGGTGCTGCTGACCCTGGTCGGCCTGCACCAGATACGGATCCCGAGTCATCGCTACGCGGTGGTCCGCGTGGAGGGGGAGGACGACGGAGGGCTCTTCACGCGCGTCGAGGTCTTCCTGGCTCGCCAGAAGCTGACCATCACGGATCAGGGACTGGAAAGCGAACCCGCGCGCCGGAATCTCGTCATGCGCTTCGTGATCCGCTTCCGCGACCCCAGTCTCATGCGGGTCGTGGTCGCGGACCTCGGTGCCCTGCCCGGAGTGCGTTCGGTGCGCTGGCGGTAGGGCGCGCGTCGCGATCGGCGCCGCCGCCGTCAGAGCTTCAGGTACCAGCGCCGCCGGTGCAGCCCGCCGACGATCGCCAGCCAGATCAGCACCACCGACAGGGCGAACAGGAGCGAGGCCGGCCGCAGCGGGAGCCAGCCGGTGTAGAGGTGCTGGAAGAGCCAGGTCTTGAGCGCCGGCGCCCGGATCGCTCCGGACTCCGCAGCGGCCGGCACGCGGACCTCCACCAGCAGCCGTGCCACCATGCCCGAGCCCACGAAGGCCAGGATGGCGTTGCGCCCGTACCAGCCGAACGGCTCGGCCCAGCGGCGATGCCCCCGGGTCTCGATCAGCAGGTGCAGGCCGAGCAGGGTGGCCAGCGCCAGGCCGCCGGTCAGCAGCACGTAGCTCGCGGTCCAGAGCTGCTTGTTCAGCGGCAGCACGGGATGCAGGGCCAGGCCCGCGAGCGCCAGGCCTCCCGCGGCGATCCAGGCGCCCCGCACGCCGCTGCCCGCGCGGATCCGCCGGCGCAGCCAGCGTCCCGCCAGCAGGCCCAGCAGCACCGTGGCCAGGGCGGTCGGCGTGCCGATCAGCCCCTCCGGATCGAAGGCCCAGGTCACGCCGCGGGTGCCGGGATCGTAGGTCAGCTGCAGGCTGTGCAGGCCGAAGACACGAGTATCCAGCCAGATGCCCCAGTTGCTGGCGACGCCGGCCGCTTTCGCCGCCGCGAGGTCCAGATCCGGATCCGGCCTCCCGAAGCCCGGCACCGGCACCCACAGCACCAGGAGCGTCTGCAGCACCAGCAAGCCGCCGATCCACAGCAGCAGCGTCCGTTGCCGCACGAGCCACAGCTGCAGGGCCGCCGCCAGGAGGTAGCAGACGGCGATGCGCTGCAGGACGCCGGGCAAGCGGCTGGCCACGAGATGCTGGGCGAGCCGGGAAGCCTCGCCGGGCACGGCCACGCACCAGCCCAGCAGGCCGAGGGCCGCGCCGCCGGCCAGCGCCAGCCACCAGCGGCGTGGCCGCCGCACGCCGGCCAGCAAGACCACCGCGGCCGTCAGGACGAGCAGCAGTCCGGCTCGCAGCATGACTCCTCCGGCACCCATCGGCAGCAGGGGGGCCGCTGGGCCCGGACCATGGAACAGGGCGGGGAAGCGCGCCAGGAAGAGCCCCAGCAGCAACAGGGCGAGCGCCCGGCGCAGCGCGTGACCGAGCAGCGAACGGCGGCTCTGGCCGGCTTCCAGCCGCCGCGCGAAGGCGAGGGCGATCGCGACGCCGACGGCGAACAGGAAGAAGGGGAAGATCAGATCCGTGGGGGTGCAGCCGTTCCAGACCGCGTGGCGCAGGGGCGGATAGATGGCCGCCGCGCTCCAGCGGCCCGGGTTGTTCACCAGCAGCATGGCGGCGATGGTCAGGCCGCGAAAAGCGTCCAGGGAAAGCAAGCGCCGGCTGGGGTCGGTCATGATCGATTCCGCCCGCTCTGAGCTGCAAGGTGCGCTCGCGGCGCGGCCCCGGGGCTAGAAGTTGAAGTGGTCGGCGAACTGGAAGGCGCCCCGGCCATCCCGCGTGCGCGCGTATTCGAAGCGGAACTGTAGGTTCCAGACGTTCAGGTGCACGCCGCCGCCCCAGCCCAGCCTCGCCAGTCCCGGATCGTTGCCCACGTACCAGGCGTCGCCCAGGTCGCTGAAGACATGCAGTCCGATGCCGATGACGTCCCCCTTGGCGGAGATCGGCATGAGGAAGAGGGGCCAGCGGTACTCCACGCTGAGCAGGTAACCCCTCTCTCCCTCGATCCGCGCGTAGGGGTAGCCGCGGATGGTCTCGGGGCCTCCCCAGTAGAGCCGGTCCTCGAAGGGCACGTGGCGGTTCACGTACCGGCTGTAGGCGTGCAGCGCCAGCACGTGCTCCCAAGGCAGGGGCACGTACTCCCGCAGGTCGATCAGGACCTCGTCGAAGGAGAGGAAGCTGCCGCTCTCCCGCTCGTGCCGCCGGTAGATCACGCGATGCCAGGCGCCGCGCGTGGGGTAGTAGGGCATGTCGCGGGTGTCCCAGCCCAGCTCCGTGCCCAGGATCAGTCGATCGCGCCACTGGGCGGGCCAGAGGGTGGGCGCGAGCGGGGCACCGCCCGGCCCGGTGGCCCAGGTGGTCGGTTCGGTGAAGGCATCGCCCTGATGGAAGCCGGCGTAGGTCAGCGCTCCCATCACGTAGAACCTGCCGCGGGCGTTCCAGCGCAGAGTCGCGCCGGCGTCCCACAGGTCGTACTCGGTTGGGCGGAAGACGAAGCCGGCTCGCTCCCAGCCGCCGTCCACGGTCAGGATCAGGCTGCGCCGGTTCAGGAACCACGGCCGCTGCCACATGAGGCGGGCGCGCCGGATGTAGAGGGCGCTCGCCCGGATGTCCAGCCGCTCGCCCTTGCCCCGCAGGTTGTTGTCCGTCAGCATGGCGCCCAGCAGGTACTTGTGCCGCTGGTCGTACTTGATCCAGGGCTGCAGATGCGTGGTCCGCTCCTCCACGACGGTGACGACGACGTCCACCGTCCCCTCCGCATTCTCCGTGTACTCGATGTCCACGAAGGCGAAGTAGCCCACGTCCTCCAGGTGGTCCCAGATGGTGTCCAGGTCCTCCTCGGGGAACGGCTCGCCCACGTGCAGGCCCAGCTCGCGGCGGACCACGCTCTCGTCGGTCTTGGTGTTTCCGAGGATGGTGATGCTGCCGATGAGGGGCTCCGCAGGCGGGGGCGAGGCCGGGGCCGCCGTGACGGCCACCGCCAGCAGCATGAGCAGCCACGGAGCCACCCGGCGGATCCCGTGCGGCGGGCACCGCGGTGGAAGCGGGTCATGTGGCGACGAGCTGTGGCGTGTCATCCGTATCCGCGGTTTCCGTCAAATGGAGATTCGCAGCCCCTAGTGCGTCTTATTTACATGGCTATCCGCGGATTGTCCAGAGATCTCCCCGGGGGCCGGGCGGGCGCCGCCCGCCGGCCGCACCGACAGGCTCCGGCAGCTCAGGCCGAGCGCTGCGAGACCCTCCGACACGTCCGCGGGGGTCAGCCGGGGCAGCTCCTCCGCCGAGGCCTCGGGAACGAGGCCCCGCTCGCGGGCCAGATCGCCGAGGTGCTTCTCCAGACGGGCGCGGATCAGGGCGTCCACCACCCGGAAGGTCAGCTCCTCGCCCTCGCGCTCGGCATGGCGCAGGAAGGCGTTGTAGAAGGCCTCGGGGCCCGTGATCTGACAGACGCACTCGCCGGCCAGGCGCAGCTCGCTCGGCTCGCCGTCCGCTTCCGGCACCCAGATGGCGGCCTGGCCCTTCCAGGCGAAGGCCAGCGGGCGGACGAGCGAGAGGAACAGAATCTCGCTCTCGGGGGGCAGCTCGCCGTCACGGCGGCCGACGCGCAGGGTGTGGGATCCCTCCAGGAAGACCGCGCGCACCTCTCCGGCCTGGACGTGCAGCGCCACCTGCCCCGCATTCAGCACGAGCTGCAGGACCTTGCCCATCAGGAAGCCCAGATCCAGCGGGCCCTGCACGACGTCGCCCGACTCGTCCACGGACCAGGTGATCACGTCCTGGCTGGACGGCTGGTACTCCAGCGTCCGCTGCAGGTGCAGGATGTTCTCGGGGATCGGCCTGTGCTGCGTCATGACGTGTCACCCCCGGGGGGCCCACCGGAACTCGGACTCCCAGCCCAGGCCCAGCAGGTAGTTGCGCTCCTCGGTGACCTCGTTGAGGGCCGCCAGGTCGCGGGACAGGAGGCAGGCGTCGCGCTTGAACCAGCCGGAGGAGGGCACGCCGCCCTTCAGCCGCTGGATCAGGTTCATCGCCTCCTCCACGAGCAGGATCAGTCGCGTGTCGATCTCTTCCAGCTCGGCGATGGTGTCCTCGCAGTCGCCGATCAGGCAGATGACGCCTTCCCGGTTCAGGCGCCGAAAGATGGAGGTGATGCTGTCCACCAGCATACCGATGGTGTGGCGCTGCTCCGAGGACAGGAGCTGGCTCTTGTTCTCGAGAACGGTCAGGAGATGATCGCCGCACTCCTTGAGCATGTTTCCGAGGGCCTGGCGGAAGATCCGCTCGGCCACCTCCGCGTCCTCGCAGGTCCGGTAGGTCTCGTAGCTGGGCATCTGCCGCATCAAGGAGGTCATCTCGGCGCAACTGATGCTCGCGGCCCGGGTCATGGTTGCCACTCCAGGGTTGCGGGTCCAGGGGAGCGCGGGTCCGCATGCCTTGCGAAGCGCACGCGCGGGATCCGTCGCCCCGGGGAATCGCAAGGAACGTTCCACCGCGAGGAGGACCGAACGGGCATTGCGGGAAGGCACGCGCTCGATGCTGCAAGCGCCATTCCCATGGCCTGTTGGCGCGACGTGGGGGCGCGGGTGCGGCCGGCCGGCGCCCCGTCCGGCGCGCGGCCGGACGCGCGCGGGAGGCGTCCCGCGCGGCCTCCGGGGTGCAAAATGCAGGGTCCCCGCTCAGCCGGCGATCACGGGATTGGCCAGCCGGCCGATTCCCTCGATCTCGACCTCCACGATGTCTCCGGGCCTCAGGAACACCGGGGGATCGCGGAAGACCCCCACGCCGCCGGGCGTTCCGGTGGAGATGATGTCGCCGGCCAGCAGGGTCATGTGCCGGCTGGCATGGCTGATCAGCACGTCCACGGGAAAGATGAGCTGATCGGTCCGACTGCTCTGCATCAGGACGCCGTTCCAGCGGGCGGTGATGGCCAGGCCCGCCGCGAGATCGGGCAGCTCCTCGGGCGTGACGATCCAGGGGCCGCAGGGTCCCCCGGTGTCGATGCTCTTGCCCCGGAACCACTGCCGGTCGCTGAACTGCGCGGCCCGATCGGAGACGTCGTTGAAGCAGGTGTAGCCCGCCACGTGCTCGCGCGCCCGCTCGACCGGGATGGCGCGGCCGGCGCGCCCGATGACCACGGCCAGCTCCGCCTCGGCGTCGACCTGGTCCAGGTCGGCGTCCAGGATGATGGGGCCGTACGGGCCCTGCAGGCAGGAGGGCGCCTTGCCGAAGAGGAGGGGCGCCTGCGGCCACGGCTTGTGCTGCTCCTGCGCGTGGTCCCGGTAGTTGAGCCCGACGGCGATGATCTTCGAAGGTTCGGGCAGCGGGGGCAGCAGCAGGGCAGAGGCGAGGGGGAACAACGGGGTTTCCGGAGTGGTTCCAGCGCCGGCGACCGCCGCGTCCGCGTGGACCTCCGCAAGCTCCCGCACGCGATCCATCCGGCCGAACAGCTCGTTCCAGCGGCGCGGCAGGTCGGGATCGGCGGCCAGCAGGTCCAGGCCGACCTGCGGGTCGAGGGCCAGCCCCGGACGGGGCCCCGTCCCGTGACGGAAGGTCAGGAGCTTCATGCCCCCAAGATAGGCGCCGGCCGGGAATTGGAAAGGCCGGGAGTGAACCCGGCCTTTTCCCGAACCTCGCCGTGCGGATCCGGCTCACCGGACCTCGATGCGGCGCGGCATCATCTGCTCCGCCTTGGGCAGGGTGATCGTCAGCACTCCGTCCTCCAAGCGGGCGCTGATCTTGTCGAAGTCGATGGTCTCGTCCAGGCTGAAGGCGCGCCGGAAAGCAACCTTGCTCGCCAGCTCCTTGCGGCGGGAGCTGTAGCCCTCGGGCGAGGGCAGCTCGCGTTCGGCCGCGACGGTCAGGATCTGGTTCTCGATCTCGATGTTCAGGTCCTTCTGCGCAACGCCCGGCAGGTCGAGGCGGATCAGGTAGTCCTTCTCGCCCTCGAGGATGTCGGCCGCCGGGAGGCGGTGGGCACCGCCGTTCTGCGGAGCGCAGGCGCCGGTCGCTAGGAAACCGTCCAGCATCTGGTCGAGGTAGTTGAAGGGAAGCAGCGCGTTCATCATTGTGAGTCCTCCTGCTCTATGCTACAACTCTTGCGGTGGCATCCAGGGTTTACCCCTTGAACTTGCTCGCTCCTCCCCTTACAACCGGCGTGCCGGGCTGGGACCACGGTGAGAAAGCCATTCAAGTTGTTTATCACCAATGAATTGCCCTTGCCAACCCCGGCGAGGATTGCCGTGGAGAGCCGGAAAGAGGTCCTGAGCTGACAGGCCGAATCTGTCATAATGTCATCATAGCTGTAGCTGCTGTCAGCATCGGACTGACAGGCCCGGTGCTCGCCGGTGGGCTCGCCGCCGAACCGCTGACGAATCCCCCGCCGGCCCCGCTGCGAATCGGCCACGTCCGCTTTAGCATCCGGGACATCTACACGCCTGCGGAGATCGCCCAGGCGCACGGCCTGCTCCGCTTCGTGCGCCGGAGCATGAACGCGGTCCACACCAGCACCCGCCACTACGTCCTGCGCCAGGAGCTGCTCTTTCAGCCCGGCGATCCCTTCGATCCGGCGCTGCTCGCCGAGACGGAGCGCAACATGCGGGAGCTGGGCTTCCTGCACAACGTGCGCATCGTGCCCGTGGACACTTTGGCCGACGGCCGGATCGACCTGGAGGTGCGGGCCCAGGAGGTCTGGTCCCTCCAGACGCAGTTCGCACTCTCCCGGGCCTCGGAGGGGTCGCTACGCTGGAGCGTCTTTCTGTCGGACGACAATTTCCTGGGGTACGGCCTGCAGGCCGGCGTCGGGCTGGGCGAGACCGAGGACTACAGCTACCACCAGCTGAGCTTCCAGCAGCGCCGCTTTCTGGGCAGCCGCTGGCGGCTTCGCTGCGACGGCGCGGATCTGGGTGACGGCTTCTCGGAGTCGATCAGCCTGGCCCGGCCCTTCTACGCCCAGGACGATCCCTTCCAGCTGAAATGCGAGGCCTGGCGCGGGAACGTCGAGAAGCGTTTCTACCTGAGCAACGCCGGGCCGGCGGGCCGCAATCCCGCGCAGGCGGCCAGCCTGCACGCGCTGCTCGAGACCGCAGAGGACGGCGCCCAGCTGAGCACGCTGCTGAGGATCAGCCCGCCGGGCCGCGGCCGCATCTGGCGGGTGGGCGCGGGCCTGGAGGTCCACGATCTGGAGTTTCACTTCGACGGTCCGGACCTGGAGCTGTCGGACGATCGGCACGTTCCTTACGACGTCCTGACCGCGCCCGGCAGCCCGCTGCTGCGGGAGGAAGGGCTGGCGATGTTTCCCTACCTGCAGCTCGAGACCCTGGGACGGCAGTGGACCACGACCCGGTACCTCCTGCAGTACGGATCGGTGGAGGACGTCCTCCTGGATCCGGCGCTGACCCTCAAGATCGGACCGACCTTCTTCCCGGAGGACTCGCACACCCGGCCGCGGTTGGGTCTGGAATACGAGGCGGCGGACTGGAGCCGCGCCGGTCCGGGCTTCCTCCTGCTGCAGGCCGGCGGCTCCGCGGCTCTCGACGGCCGGAGCGGCGAGGGCACCGCGGCCCTCTGGCATGTCGTCGGCTGGGTGGGGCGGTACGGCGCCGAGGCGCATCCACGGCAGACCCGCCTCTTCGCCGAGGTGGACTGGGGGCAGCGGCTGCTGGGAACGGATGCCTTCGTCCTCGGCCTGAACCGGGGCCTGCGGACCCTGGCCTTCGACGGCATGGCCGGAGACCGGCTGGTGCGCTGGAACGCGGAACAGGGCTGGGTGCTGCCGCTCGACGTGCTGGGCTTCTATCGCGCGGGTCTGGCCGCCTTCTACGCGGGAGGAATGGCCTGGTGGCACGACGAGAAGCGGGGGCCGGAGGACGTCCGCCACGAGGTGGGCATCGGCCTGCGCTTCGGCTCCACCCGCTCGGCGCGCATGGACATGGCCCGCCTGGACCTGACCTGGGCCCCGGGAGAGGATGGCGGCCCCGTGCTTACGGCCGTGACCCGCGGACTCTTCTGAGCTAGCATCCCCAGCGGCAGAAGCGGACCAGAGCCCTTCGCCAGGAGCCGCCGTGGGCAGCACTCGTATCATCGCCAAGAACACGCTCCTGCTCTCGCTGGGCCTGCTGGTGGGGCGCGTCCTGGCCTTCCTGGTCCTCAAGAAGATGACGCCGATCCTCGGACCGGACGGCCTGGGGATCTGGGGCGTCGCCACCGACCTGACCACCATCCTGCTGGTCGTCGCCAACTACGGTCTCGGGACGCTGATCACGCGCGAGGTGGCGCGCTCCCGCGGCATGACCCTGCCCATTCTCTGGTCCGCCCTGCGCGTGCGCTGGGCGATGGGCGCGCTTTGCTACCTCTTCCTGATCGGCTACGTGGACGCCATGGGCTTCGGAGCCCTGGCGCGCGCCGCCGTGCTGCTCACGGGGGTCGGTGTCTTCCTGGAGGCCACCTCCATGGCCTGCGACGCCGTCCTGCAGGCGCACGACCGCGTGGAATACCAGACCTACGGGCAGCTCATCTCGGCGGCGATCTACTTCGGGTTGGCCGTCTGGCTGCTCGCCGCCGGTCAGGGCCTCATGGGCGTGATCTGGGCCAACGTGATCAGCCGTCTGGCACGCCTGGTGGTCATGGTGCCGCTGATGCTGCTGCGCTCGGGCCCGTGGCGCTGGCGGGACGAGAACGGCACCGACGGTCGCGCGCTCTTCGGCTGGCGCTGGATGCTGAGACTCGGGCTGCCGCTCTTCCTGTCGACCACCTTCGGCATCCTCTACTACAAGGTCGACACCGTCATGCTCATGGGTTTCGTCGGCGAGGCGGCGACGGGCATCTACGTGCTGGGGCACCGCGCCCTGGACGTGCTGCTGATGGCGCCCAACATCTTCGCCACCGCCCTCTTCCCCGCCCTGGCGCGCTACGGGGCGGTCTCCCAGGAGGACGCCGCCCGCATGGGCGAACGTGCCCTGCGCTACATGGTGGCGACCACGCTGCCCCTGACCCTGTTCTTCATGCTGGCGGCCGGGCCGATCATCCAGTGGCTCGACCGGGCGCACGAGTTCCCCGACTCGATCCCGGTCTTGCAGGTGGTCATCTGGGGTCTGCCCTTCCAGGCGATCAACACCATCCTCAACCGCCTGCTGATCACCGTCGGCCGGGAGAGGGTCTTCGTGCGCATCGCTCTGGCCTGCATGCTCGTGAACGTGGGCCTGAACCTGCTGCTGATCCCGCGCTACGTCTACTACGGTGCCGCGGCGGCCACCATCGTCAGCCTGGGGACCAGCACCGTCCTCCACTGGTACTTCCTCCGGCGCACGGCCTTGCAGGTGCCGCTGCGGCGCTCGGTGGCCGGCGCCACGCTGGCGCTCCTGCTGGCCTGGGCGGTGGCCGGCGCCCTGGCGAGGCTGGTCTTTCCGGGCTGGGGAACGGACTGGCGCGTGCTGCCCCTGCACGCCGGCTGGGGGCCGTTCGCCGCCATGGCGGCCGTCTCGCTGCTGCTCTATGCCGGAGCCGTGCTCTCCCTGCGCGTGCTGCGAGCCGACGATCTGCGCCTGCTCGTTTCCCTGTTCCACCGCGAGGATACCTAGCCCGATCGGGTTCGTGCTGCGGCTTGCGGATTCGATTCGGGCCGGCCGACCGGGCGTTGACTTGGCCGTATGCCTGCTGAATAATCACGCGTCCTTGACGGTCAACCGGCGGCCGCGCCAGCGCGCGGCTCTGCATCTTCATCTCGAGGAGCCGCGATGCGCGAGTGGATCCACGACGCGGGCACCTTCCTGAGCCACATCGCCGACAGCTACGTGTGGGGCTGGGGTCCGTCCTTCCTGGGCGGGGTGCCGCTGATGGTCATCCTGCTGCTGGGCACGGGCATCGTGCTGACCTGCTGCACGTTCGGGGTACAGGTGCGCTGGCTGGGTCGGGCCATCCGGCTCACCCTGACCGGCGCCGGCGGCAAGCGGATCAAGAGCCAGGTCGAGGGGGACATCACGCCTTTCCAGGCCCTGATGACCGCCCTCGCCGCGACGGTGGGCAACGGCAACATCGCGGGGGTCGCCACGGCGGTGGCCTCGGGCGGACCGGGCGCGGCCTTCTGGATGGTGATCACGGCCGTGTTCGGCATGGCCACCAAGTACTCCGAGTGCCTGCTGGGGGTGAAGTACCGCGTCAAGATGCCGGACGGGACCATGAACGGCGGTCCCATGGACTACTGCAAGCACGGGATCGGCGGTCCGGTGGGCAAGGGCCTGGCCATGACCTTCGCCGCCTTCGGCACCATCTGCACGCTGGTCGGCACCGGGAATCCCTTTCAGACCAACTCCATGGCCCTGGCCTTGCGCACGCAGGCGGGCGTGCCCCAGTGGGTGACCGGGGCGATCGTGACCTTGCTGGTGGGCATGGTGATCATCGGCGGCATCAAGCGCATCGGCAACGTGGCGGGCAAGTTCGTCCCGTTCATGATCTTCTTCTACTTCGGCGGCTGCCTGATCATCATCCTGGCCCGGATCACCGCCGTGCCGGGGGCGATTGCGACCATCGTGCGCTCGGCCTGGAGCCCGCAGGCCGTCTTCGGGGGTGCGCTCGGCTTCGGGATCCAGCAGGCCATACGGTACGGCGTGGCCCGCGGCATCCTCTCGAACGAAAGCGGCCTCGGCACGGCCGGCATCGCCCAGGCGGCGGGCAAGAGCGACAGCCCGGCGGAGTCCGGTCTGGTGGGGATGATGGGCACCTTCATCGACACCATCATCGTCTGCAGCCTGACCGCCACGGTCCTGACGGTCACCGGCGTCTATCGCTCCGGCCCGGCCTTCGGGGGCACCCTCAACTCCAGCGCCATGACCGCCGAGGCCTTCAACACGGTGATCCCCTTCGGCGGCTACATCGTGGCCGTGGCGTCCCTGCTGTTCGGGATCTCGACGCTCTTCGGGTGGTGCTACTACGGGGAGCAGTGCGTCCGCTACCTGTTCGGGCTGCGCGTAACGGCGGTCTACCGCGTGCTCTTCATCGTCATCATGTTCCTGGGCTCCCTTCCCGACGGGGAGAACTTCGACATCACCGCGGTGGTGGCCATCGGGGACATCGGCAACGGAATGATGGCGATCCCCAACCTGATCGGGCTGCTGTTCCTGGCCCGGGTGGTCGCGCGCGAGACGCGGGACTACGCGATGGGTCATGGCGGCCCGCCTGGCGGATGAGACCCGATCCGCCGGTGTTCTCCCTGATTTCTCGGTTCCAGCAAGGTGGTGGCTTCTTGAAGCGTTTGACGGCAAAGACCGCGGACAGGCACTGGCTCTATGAGCGCTCCGTCCAGAACCCCGATCAGGAGATCCCGTTCATCCGCCGCGTCTTCAAGCGGGAGTACGGTCGCCACCCCAGATTTCTGCGCGAGGATTTCTGCGGCACGGCTCTGCTGAGCTGCCGCTGGGTCGCCGCCCACGGCGGCCACACCGCCCTGGGAGTGGACATTCACGGGCCGACCCTGGACTGGGGGCGCCGGCACAACCTGAAGCCGCTGGGCACCGCGGCGCAACGAGTCACGCTGGTGCAGGACGACGTGCGTCACGTGAGCCGGCCGCGGGCCGACGTCATCTCCGCGCAGAACTTCTCCTGGTGGACCTTCAAGACGCGCCGGGAGCTGTCCGGCTACCTGCACAACTGCCGGCGCTCGCTGCGGGACGAGGGCATGCTGCTGCTGGACATCTACGGCGGCCCCGAAGCACAGGTCCCCCAGCTGGAGGAGCGGGAGCAGGACGGCTGGACCTACGTCTGGGATCAGGACACGTTCAATCCCATTACGCACGAGATCCGCTGCCTGATCCACTTCAAGTTCCCGGATCGCTCCCAGCTGAAGCGGGCCTTCCGCTACGACTGGCGCCTCTGGACTCTCCCGGAGACGCGGGATCTGCTGGAGGAGGTGGGATTCCGCAAGGTGGTCGCCTACTGGGAGATCGCGGACGGCGACGGCGAGCCCAGCGGCATCTTCCGTCCCGGAACCCGGGGGGATCTGGCCCCGGCCTGGGTGGCCTACCTGCTGGCCTACAGGTGAGGCAACGAGCGGGCCGAATCCCCGCGAAATGGACGGGTATTTTTTGGCAGTCCCCCCTTGCCAACCGGACTTTTCCGTGTATTGATTCCCCGCATGAGCGGCACGGGGGAGCCTGGGAATCCAACTTGTTTGGTTGTGGGAGGAGGCTTCAGCATGAGCGGCGGCGAGTGCGCCTGGTGTGGCGAGGAGATCACCGGTGAGGGCGTACGTTCCAAGAAACTGGTCTTCTGTTCCGCTGAATGCCGCGAGGAGTACGAGGATGACCTCGCCGGTACCTTGAAGTCGGAGGCCGACGATCTGGACGAGGACCTCGATGGCGGGGATCTCGAGGAGTTCGACTTCGATGACGAGGACGAGCTGATCGAGGACGAGCTGCTCGAAGACGAGGACAGCTATTCCACGGACGGGGACGACGACTACTGAGCCGAGCCTGCCGGTCCCGGACGACCTCTCGGGCCCCGGCGGCGGCCCGCCCCGGATCTGAAAAGAAGAGGAGCTCGATGCCGAGCTCCTCTTCTTGCCTCCCGGACTCGAGCTGCAGAGAAGGCGGCAGATCAGCAGGAGCAATCGCTCCCGCAACCGCCACCGGCCTTGCCCAGCCTGACCAGGTAGCCCTGCCTCTGCTCCTCGTCCACGTAATCGATCTCCAGGCCACCGTTTTCCCGGAGCAGCCCGATCGTCTGGGTGTCCAGCAGGAACCGGTATCCTTCCCGCTGGACGATCGTGTCATCCTGTCGCGGCTCGTCCAGAGCCAGGCCGATGGCCGGCCCACCTCATCCGAAACCCTGCACGAAGATCCGGATGGCATCGCGCGGTGCCTGCGCGGCGAAGTCGAAGTCGCCGAAGGCCTTCTCGGCGCCGGGCGAAACCTGGATCAGACCCGAGTCTGGCATGAGTCACCTTCCTGTTGCTGCTGCCTCGCCTGCCGGGGCGGGCAGGTCCGAAGATCCGGGAACAAGTATAGAATATTAAGAACTCTGCGGCAAGCCGCTGGTTGTGCCGCGGAGACTGTGTTTCGGGATGACTGGCGGCCATTCTTTGATCTTGAATCATGTATGCAACATCTTTCGTGAGAACTTCCTGGCCCTGTAGGCATCAGACACATTTTCGACGGCACAAGCTTTGGGTTAAGCTGGCATCATGATCCTGAGCTCACGCTTGCGGACCTGGCGCGACCGCCTCGTCATCAACCTCTACCCGCCCTTCTTCTTCACCGGCACCCGGTGTGTGCACGTCTCGCCCGACTACCGGCACGCCCGCATGGAGCTGCCCCTGACTCTCCTGACGCGCAACCTGAACGGCAGCCAGTTCGGCGGGGCCATCTTCGCCATGACCGATCCCGTCTTCGCCCTGCTGCTGTTCCGGCTCCTGGGACCGGGTCACGTGATCTGGGCCAAGCGCGCCACCATCGAGTTCCGGCGGCCGGGGCGCAGCCGGCTGCGGGCCGACTTCCACGTCACCGAGCAGGATCTGACCGCGATCGCCGCCGACCTGACGGCCGCAGGCCGCCACGTGCACGAGTTCCACGTCGAGGTGATGGATCGGGCCGGCGAGGTGGTGGCGACGGTGGATCAGCAGGTTTACGTGCGGAGGGAGGAGAGGTGCTGATCGACTTCCGCTGAAATGTCTTCCCCGAAGCCATGGCCCCGGGCGCGGGCCCGGGGCCAGAGGAAGGCTCGTCCAGCCGTTCCCTGTCGCAGAGACGGCCTACTTCACGAGCGTCAACTTGCGGACCCGGCGCTCACCACTGGATCTGAGCACTGAGAAGTAGACGCCGGAGGCCACCCGCCGGCCGTGGCTGTCCACTCCGAGCCAGGTGACCTCATGGTGGCCCGGGCCGAGCCGATCGCTGACCAGGGTGGCGACCTTCCGTCCCGAGATGTCGTACACCGCCAGCTCGACCTGCCCGGCCTGGGGCAGGTCGAACCCGATGACGGTCCTGGGATTGAAGGGATTCGGGGAGTTGCCGCCGAGGGTCAGCTCCGACGGCAGGCTGACGAGGTCCTCGGTCACGCCCGAGAGAATCCCCCGGTCCGCCGTGAGCAGGAAGTCGTCGACCCCGGCCTCGACCAGCGATCCCGACGCGTCGTCCGAGGCCACGAATCGCACCTGCACCTGATCAGTCAGGGTGATGAAGTCGGTCAGCTCGAAGGTAAACTGGGTCCACTCGGCCAGGGTCTGCTGGGTGTGTTCCAGGCTGACCCAGTTGACGCCGTCGCTGGTCACGTCGACGGCCCACCAGTCCTGGTCCGGCGCGCTCCCCCAGGAGTTGGTGTACCAGCGATAGTAACTGATGGTGGCTGAGAGTGCGTCGCTCAGGTCGAACACCGGGGTCAGCAGCGTTGTCTTGCCGTTGTCCACGTCGTTCTCTCCGGCGGCGCCGCCCAGCGAGCCGTTGCCGGTAACGAAGCACAGCGCGCCCGCGTCCGGCGAGGAGTCGTCCTCCATCTGGATCACATGACCGTCGTACTCGGTGCCGATGGGGTCGACCCGCACCCAGATGCCGCTCGTCGCATCATCGCCCGGAGCGCCCACTGTCCAGCCGCGGTCGGTCTCGAACGCATCGAACCAGCCGCCGACGGGCAGCTCGACGTCCAGATCGGCCAGGAAGCCGTTGGCCGCCGTGATGTTCAGGTCGAGGGTGAGAGTGGAGGGCGAGGGGCAGTCGGGCAGGATCTCCACATTGAACGACCCGATCCAGCCCTCTCCGGATACCGGCACGGCGGTGCAGCTACCGCTGCTCTGGTGCACGATCACGTTGGGGTCGGCGCAGGACAGCGTTCCGGTCAACACGTCAGCGGCCGAATGCCCGGTATTGCCGAGGCGCACTTGCAGGTTGACGGTCTCGCCGCTGTCCGCGCCGCCGTTGCCGTCGCCGATCAGATCGGTGACGAGGATACCCTGCGGTTCCAGGACCGGGGCCTGGGCCACGAGGGTGAAGCTGCCCTCCCAGCCCTCCTCGCTCCCGTTGATCGACAGGTTGAACATGATGGGGTGGCCATCGGGAACGTCTCCTGCGACCCGGACGGGATAAGGTGAGAGCGAGGTGCCGGAGCCGCCGGACGGGATGTCCGGGAAGGAGCTGGGCCGGAGATCCACCTGGACGTTTGGATCGCCGGAGCCGAGAACCGCGCTGACGCCCGTGGCGGTCTCGGTGCCCACGTTCTCCAAGGTGATCTCGATCTGGGCCCTCTCACCTTCGTCCAGTACGCCGTCCATGTCCCCTTCGGCATCGTGCACGACCTGATCTGCCACGACCAGGTAGGGTCCGGCAGGGGACACCACGGGCACCGCCCGGCGGTAGCGGTAGTGGTTCTGCTTGGTCACCGTCACCACGAATTCGTCCCCGGGCGGCAGCGGCGGGATCGTGAAGCCGATCGGAGCACCATGGCTGGTGGCCGCGCCGATCAGTTCGCCGGCGACCGACAGGCCGATCAGGGCATCCTCATCCGCGGTGACGGTGAAGGAGTTCATCCCGCTCACCAGAACCGGAGCGTGATCGACCGCCAGATCCTCGGGCAATTCCGAGAACACGGTCATGAAGGCGCCGCCGTGGTGGTGGAAAAGATGGTACGTGTCCGCCTTGTAGCTCGAGTTGTAGGGCCAGCTGGAGGCCTGCAGGTAGTACTTGCCGTAGGCGCTGCCGAAGGCCGGTTTCACGTCGACCGGACCCGGCACGCCGTAGCCGGGATCAAAATCGGGCCACATGAAGTCGTACATGCCCCAGACGTAGGCGTCGTTCACGAAGGAGAAGGAGGTCTCCGTGGCGGCGATCAGGCCGAGCGCTCCCTGGGCGTGGCGATGGAACACCTCGGCGAAGCACTCGCCGGCCATGTTGTACATCCCCGTCAGGCAGTTGACGGAGAAGACGAAGGTCAGCTCGTCGTTGTGCAGGCCCGTCAGGTTGCCGATCTGGTAGGAGGGTTCGCCCCAGCCGGACGTCGCGCCGTGATCGCGGTGCTGCAGGATGAAGGCGCCCGCGTTCACGTCGTTGTTTATGCGGCTGGCGCTGCCCCCCCAGTCGGTCAGGTACGAGGGAGTGGCGGGTATGTACCCGAGCCCGCTGGGCCCGAAGTAGTTGACCACGGTGGCGGTGTTCGACGCGGTCGACCACGACGAGCCGGGCGAGCCTTCGTAGATGGCGTATTCGCGCACCGGCGTCTTGCCTTGTACGTTGTTGAAGTAGCCGAACAGGACTTCGCTGCAAAGGATGAACCAGCGTTCGGTCTGCCAGCCGCCGGCGATGATCGGATGGGCGTAGAAGCCGGGATCGGTGGGCGGTTGCCGCTCGTAGTTCAGCATCTTGCCGATCATTCCCGCCAGCTCCGCCTCGTTGCGGGCGGTGATGCGGGCGGGGACCATGTCGGGAAGGCCGTCGCCGTCCACGTCGGCGTACATGTTGTCCGATGCGATGCTGGCCAGGTGGCCCGAGTAGAAGGGCGTGATGAGCCCGCTGGAGCCGGTCCCGTAGTCGCCCAGCAGCAGGAACGCCGCCGGCGGGATGTCCCAGGTCTGATAGGCGTTGTTCAGGTAGCCCTCGATGGCGCTGGTCGTGTTGCCGCCGATCTCGCCGACCGTGGCGATGTCGGTGAGGATTCCCTGCTCGCTACGCCAGAGCTTGAGGGTGTCGGCCCAGGCCACGAACTCGGGGGAATCCTGGCAGATGATCAGGTACTCGCAGCCGGTATCCCGCGCACCGGACTGGACCTGGTCGTCGATCTCTGGCAGGGAGGCGTAATTGACCAGCAGATCCTTCATGATCGGGTCCCACCAGCGGCTGCGCAGGCGGGGCTGGCCGAACTCGCCGCTGCCGCCCTGGAAGCTCACCTCGATCTGCAGGTCGCGATAGACGAGCAGCTCCTTGCTGACCGGGTTGTACTGGAACGGCGTGATGCCCAGCAGCACGGTGGCAACACCGCGGATCTGCTGCAGGCCAGACAGGAGGGCTGGAGCCTCCGGGTAGAAGGCGTCGCGCTGGTAGATCGCATCGTTGATGGGGTAGTCCAGGGGACCGTCCTCGGTTTCCAGGGGCAGGCGGGGCGCCGGCGCCAGATCGATGTCGCTCAGAGTCTCGGTCCGCATGGCCACGATCCGCAACGAGACCTGGGCCCCGTTGGGTACCGCGATGTACCAGCCCTGGCCGGGCAGGTTGGGCGCGCCGGCATCGTTGGGCAGCAGCATGCCCGGTACGTTCACCGTCTGCCTGGTCTGGCCGTCGATGTCGATCGTGCCGAGCTGCCAACTGTCCAGGGAGAAGGCGAGCTCGACCCTGTCGGAGGCTTGCTGCAGCAGGGTCAATCCCGGATCGCCGAAGCCGTCGGTGTAACGGAAGTCGGTCGCCAGCAGCGGGGTTGCGACCAGCAGGATCAGAAAGCAGGTGATGAAGTTCGTCGCCGGCCTTCGCAAACGAGGAGAATCATGTCGTAGGGCCATGGAGATCTCCTGGATCGGGGGGTGAAGGTGCACCTGGGGTCCAGAAAGCGCTCCCCGATGATGTCCGGCTGCGATGCAGAATCAATGGCCGCACCGTTTGCGGGGATAGTACCACGAGGGCCGGGGGTCAGGCAATTCACAAGGCCCTGGCCCGGATCATTCATGATCCGGGATAAAGGAGAACAACACGCTTGTATCCTGTTGCCAGGAAGCAGCACCTCGGACCTCAGCGTGCCCGGCCTGGTCCTGCCGATCGTCCGTCGCCGAGGTCGCATCTCCGAAGGAATGGCCCCGGGCCGGAGCCCGGGGCCAGAGGAAGGTCCGACTAGACGTTCCGTATCACTTCAGGATGGTCACCTTCTGCACCTGCATGACCTCGGTGCCGATGCGCAGCCGGGCGAAGTAGGTGCCGCTGGAGACACGCTGTCCACTCGTGTCGCTGCCGTCCCAGGTGATGCGGTACTCCTGCGGCGCCAGCCGGCCGTTGACCAGCGTCGAGACGAGCTGGCCGCGTATGTCGTAGATGTTCAGCTGGGTCAGCTCGTTCCGGTTCACCCGGAAGCGGATCTCCGTCTTCGGGTTGAACGGGTTCGGGTAGACCTGCAAGCCGCCGCCCGCCGGCTCCACCGGCAGCTGATCCCCGACGCCGGTGAATCCGGTCAGGGTGATGTACTCGTCCGCCAGCGGGATGATGTTGCGGCTGTAGTAGAAGTCCATGAAACCCTCGACCAGCACCACGTCACCGATGGTCGGATCGTAGGACAGGGTCACGTAGGGATCGACGTGGCAGGAGTCGGCCCGCGCGCCCGTATCCGAGATCAACCAGGCCAGCAGCACGGTGCCGCCGGTGTCCATGATCCGATCCACGACCTGGGCATAGTACGTCTTGATCCAGACGCTCTCGTAGGCCTCGCCCAGGTTGCCGTTGCCGTCGTCCAGCGTGTTGTCCGACAGGTCGCGGGTATGCGCCCTGGTCGGCGGGGGCAGGTCGTTCCCGTAGGAGACGAGGTACACGGCCGACGGCTTGTGGGGATTCAATTCCGTCAGACCGTAGTACTCGTCGACGACGCCGCCGACCCGGACCCGGTCGCCCCGCAGGACGAAGTTGGCGGCCGTGCCCTCGTAGACCAGCACGCCGCCCCACTTGTAGGTGCCGGGATCACCCACCCCTGCGCCGTGGATGACGGGATCGTAAGGCAGAGGCTCCTGCAGGATGAACTTGCTGTCCGCCTGCACCTGCCCCGTGCCAGCCGTGACGATGGCCTCGATGTTGATGGGCTTGCCAACAAAGGGGCTGCCCTGGTAGACGCTGTCCGGATGCGCCCACTGCATGGCGTAGATGGACGTGGTGCCGATGGCGAACGACAGGAACACGCCCGGGGCCGCGCCCGGGTTCTTGGTGGTCAGACCGTCGCCATCCAGCGTCTGGAGGTAGAAGTCCACCTGGCTGTTGGTGTGGGGCGCCGGGATCGTCCCCTCGTAGGTGTCCCCCGAGGTGTTGGTCATGGGTACCGAGGACCAGGTGCCCGTGCCGCTGCCGTCGCTGTTTCGATAGTACAGCGTGGCGCTGGAGATCGTCATCGAGCCCACCGGATCGAAGATGCTCGCCGAGACCGTGACGGGCTCGCTCGCCAGAGGCGCCCAGTTGTCGCAGTCGATGCTCTCGATCACGGGGTAGTTGGTGACGATGTCGCTCTGCTTGCGGGGCTTCAGCTCGATCAGCCCGTTGTAGACCGTCACGGGCGAGATCACGCGGATCTCGTCGCCGTTGCCCAGGCCGCTCAGGTCGATCCCGGTGTCGCTGTCGACGTACACGATGATCGTGTCACCGGCCCCGTTGTGGAGGTTGAACGGATTGCTGCCGGCCCCGTCCACGAAGCCGGGGACCGACGCGAAGTTGCCGACCTGCTCGTAGTTGAACGGGTGCACCAGGTCGGCGATCGGCGTGTCGGTGGGGACCGGAACGGTGCCGCCGGGGAGAATGGTGATGGTCGGGGTGGCGAGTTGGATCTCGCCCTGGAACGTGCTGACCGTTCCCGTGACCTCGACTCGGTCACCGTAGGTCAGCGGCGGCGCGGCCGCCGCGAAGAACTGGATGCCGCCGGTGGCGCCCAGGATGTAGTGCGTGCCCGTGTTGTAGGTCCCCTTGACCACGTAGATGTCTCCCGTGACCGTCACCACCTGGCCGTTACAGGGGCTGGCCGGGGCGCCGGTTACGGGATCGTACTGCTGGATCTCGTCGATGGTAGAGCACGGCTGGGCCCAGGCCATACTGGCCAGCAGGGCACCTGCGAGCAACACGAGTGCGCCAAAAAGATGCTTCCTCATCCTTTCGGCCTCCTTATTGTTGTGGAGAAAGAACTGCGCTTCCGCGAACAGTGTCGTTGTCAAGTGTCGGACAGCGAGTGGAAAGGACACGTGTTCCGAGACGACAGTCTCCTGGAGAAAGCTCGCGAGCGCCGTGCTCGCGAGACGCTCACCTCCTCCCTTCCGCTAGGACGGTTGAGGACGGACGGTTGCTTTCTGGAAGGCATTGTATCACACGAAATCGGTGATTTCCATGAACTTCAGGTAAAAAAGAGGTGATGAACGCTCGCTTATCGCCGGTCAGAGGAGGGAGCGACCCGTCATCTCGGACGGCTGCGGTATCCCCAGCAGCTTCAGGACGGTCGGGGCAATGTCCTGCAGGGCGTGGACGTCGCCGGTGATGGCGTCCGTCCGGCCCTGCAGGGCCCGGGAGACCGCCACGAAGGGCACGGGATTGAGGGAGTGGGCGGTCAGAGGCTCGCCCTGCGGCCCGATCATCTCGTCGCAGTTGCCGTGATCGGCGGTCACGAGGAAGGTGCCGCCCCTCTCCACGACGGGGGGGATGATCCCGGCCAGAATCCGGTCGACCGCCTGCACGGCCTGGATCGCGGCCTCCAGCTTGCCGGTGTGCCCGACCATGTCGCCGTTGGCGAAGTTGACCACGATGACCGCGTGCTTCCCCTGCTCGGTGGCCTCCCGCACGGTCCGGGCCACGCCCGGAGCGCTCATCTCCGGCTGCAGGTCGTAGGTGGCGACCTTGGGCGAGGGGATCAGGATGCGTTCCTCGCCGGGGTAGGGCTCCTCCTGGCCGCCGTTGAAGAAGTACGTCACGTGGGCGTACTTCTCGGTCTCGGCGGTGCGGAGGTTGCGGATGCCGTGTTCGGCGAAGATCTCCGCCAGGCCCTGGCGGGGCTGCAGGGGATGATAGAGCACCGGTACGTCCAGCTTCTCGTCGTAGGGGGTCATGCAGAGGTAGGCCACGCGGGGCCGCAGGGGACGGGCGAAGCCGTCGAAATCGTCCACGTTGAAGGCCCAGGTCAGCTCGCGGGCCCGATCGGCCCGGAAGTTCCAGAAGAACACGCCGTCGTCGTCCCGGATCGTCGCCACGGGAGCGCCATCCGCGGTCAGCACCGTCGGCAGGACGAACTCGTCGGTGACGTCCCGGGTGTACGAGGCGCGGACGGCCGCCACCGCCTCCTCGGCGGTCGGCCCCTCGCCTTGCACCAGCGCCCGCCACGCCTTCTCGACGCGGTCCCAGCGCTTGTCCCGGTCCATGGCGTAGTAGCGTCCCGCCACGCTGGCGATCCGGCCGGCCCCGAGCTCCGCGAGCCTGTCCTGTAGTTCCTGCAGGTAGCCGGCGCCGGCGTGGGGATCGGTGTCCCGGCCGTCCAGGAAGGCGTGCACGAAGATCTCCGCGATCCCGCCGTCCCGGGCGGCCGCCACGATCCCGTACAGATGGTCGGTGTGGGAATGAACCCCTCCGGGAGAGACGAGGCCGAGCAGGTGCAGCCGGCCTCCCTCCGCGCGGATGCGCTCCAGGAACCGTCGCCAGGCCGGCAGCCGGGGGAGCTCCCCCTCCGCGAGGCTCCGCGAGATGCGCACCAGCTCCTGGTCCACGACCCGACCGGCGCCGATGGTCAGGTGCCCGACCTCGCTGTTGCCCATCTGGCCCTCCGGCAGACCCACGTCCAGCCCGGAGCAGCGCAGGGTCGTGTGCGGGTAGCTCGCGAAGAGCGACTGGTAGTACCGCGGCCGGGCGAGGGCGATGGCGTTGCCGCGCTCGGAACCTGGTCCGGCGCGCCAGCCGAACCCGTCGAGAATGCAGAGGACGATCTGGGGGTCGGGATTGGCGATCATGATCGACGCGGCTCCTCAGGTTCTGCGCTGGCGCGGCTGCTTCAGGCTTCCGGGCGGCAAGATCCAGAGTTCGGTATCTCCCAGCGCGGTGAGCACAGTATCCGCGAGATTGGAGCGGTTCGCCGCCTCCGCTCCTCCGCCGCCCTCACCGGACGCGGTGAAACCGACAGGACGGGTGCGGAAGACGGCCCCGTTCTGCAGCACGGCCCGGGTGACCTCCCGCCCGTCGGCGAGGAACTCGCTCACCCGCAGCTTGCCGCGTCGCACCACCGCGTCGATCGCCGCCGGCGGGTGGAAGAGCTGGGTGGGCACGAGCGATACGATCCGGCGTTCCCGCTCCAGCTCCCGCAGAAGGTTCCGTTCGGCGGCAAAGAGGCGGGCGTCCCGCACGAAGCTGAACCAGACCTCCGGCGGCGGCAGGGGCCTGTCCAGGTCGTCCAGCTCCGTGCCACCTCGCTGCTGCTCGCTCATGCGCTCCTCGCGCCTCCGGGGTCCGGCGATTCTCGTCCGTCCACGCTGCCGCAGGCACGATACCACAGGCGTCGCGGCCCTGCCACGCCTTGACATTCCGCGCCGGGCCGCCTATGCTGGGCCCGTCGTTCCGTTAGGGGTGGCTACGGCCTGAGAGAGACCCTCCGAACCTGAACCGGATCATACCGGCGTAGGGAAACGGGAACGCGAGACTCTCCCTCTGCAACCGGCCCCCTCGGAGCCGGTTTTTTCGGCTCCGCCATCGACGACTTCCTTTCCGGGAGGTCCCGCCATGTCCGCTCCGCAGCGTGCGTCCGGACTGCGCGCGAGTGCGGCGCTCCTGCTCGCCGCGTGTCTGCTGGCCGGCGGCCCGGCGGCCGCCGGCGAGGTCCTCGGCGGACGCGTCACGGACGCCGAGACCGGTCTGCCGCTCGTCGCGGCCAACGTGTACGTGCAGGGCCGTACGACGGGCACCGTCAGCACCGCCGGAGGCTACTTCAGCCTCCGCAACCCGCCGTCGCAGCCCTTCACCCTGGTCGTCACCTACGTGGGCTACGCGCCTGCGCTCCTGAAGATCGATCCCGCGACCCTCGCTCCGGGGCGGGAGCTGTCAATCGCTCTGCAGCCGGTCGTCTACACCCACGAGGAGATCGTGATCTCGGCCTCGCGCTACGGCTCGGACCTGCAGCTGACCCACACCAACATTCCCGGCGACGAGATCGAGCGGGAGCGGTCCCTGGTCGACATTCCCGTCCTGCTGGAGAACGTGCCCGGCGTGTACGCCACCAGCGACGCCGGCAACGGCGTGGGTTACACCTACCTGCAGATCCGCGGCTTCGATCAGCGCCGGATCGGCGTGCTGGTCAACGGCGTGCCCCTCAACGATCCCGAGGACCAGCAGGTCTACTGGGTCGACCTGCCCGATCTGGCCTCCTCGCTGGAGGACATCCAGGTCCAGCGCGGGGTGACGAACTCCCTGGGCGGCATGCCGGCGCTGGGCGGGACGGTCAACCTGCAGACCGACGTGCTCCCCGTGGAGCCGGGTGGCCGGATCTCGCTGCAGTACGGCAGCTACAACACCTCGAAGCAGACCCTGCTCTACGACACGGGGCTGCTGGGCGGGAGCTTCGCCTCCGGCCTGCGCGTCACCCATCTGGAGAGCGACGGCTACCGGGACCGGGCGGGCTCGTCCCAGTGGGCGGTGTTCTGGAGCGGGCGCTACGTGACCCCGCACAGCGCCACCGATCTGTACGTCTGGACCGGCCGCGAGCTGACCCAGCAGGCCTGGTACGGCATCGACGAGGCGACCCTCGCCCGCGACCGCACGGCCAATCCCGAAACCTACCACAACGCGGTGGACGACTTCCGGCAGCCCCAGGTCCAGCTGCATCACACCCGGGATCTCTCCGACCGGATCTCGCTGCGCAACACCTTCTTCTGGGTCCACGGCGAGGGCTACTACGAGAACTTCAAGGCGGACGCGACGGCCCGGGACTTCAGCCTCGACTATTACCTGGGTCTGGCCCCCGACGCCGAGGTGAACCTGGTGCGGCGCAAGTGGGTGCGCAAGGACCAGGCGGGCTGGTCGCCCCAGCTTAGGGTGGAGCACGCCGGCGGGCGCCTGCTCGTCGGCGGCGACGCCTACACCTTCCACAGCAACCACTGGGGCGAGGTCCTGTCGGTCGACGGCTTCACCAGCGACCAGCTGGTGGGTGGCCTGAAGTACCACGATTACACCGGCGACAAGCAGGCCTGGTCGGTCTACCTCAACGATCACTGCGACGTCGTCGGTGGGCTGACCGCGCTGCTGGATCTGCAGTATCAGTACAGGACCTACGACTTCGCCCAGGACGAGCTGGCCAACTTCCGCGGCCTGGAGCGGAACGCCTACCGCGTGGAGTACGAGTTCTTCAATCCCAAGGGGGGGCTGCACTGGCGGCTGCCCGGCACGGTGGCCGGCGGCCGGATGGCCCTCTACGCCCATGTGGGCATCGGCCGGCGCGAGCCCGCGGACAGCGATCTCTTCGACACCTGGCAGGGTCCGGACGACCTGGGCGCGGCCCCGCTGTTCCGCAACAGCCGTGTGGTCTACCGGGACGACGGCGTGACCGTCGACCACGTGGAGTGGTCGGATCCCATCGTGCAGGAGGAGAAGGTGGTCGACTGGGAGGCGGGGGCCACCTACCGCAGCGGATGGCTGTCGGCCACCCTGAACGGCTACTGGATGGACTTCACCGACGAGATCGTCCCCTACGGCACCGTGGACGCGGACGGCTTCGGCATCCGGGGCAACGCCGGCAAGACCCTGCACCGGGGCGTCGAGCTGGGCCTGAGCTGCCAGCCGGCCGCGGGACACCTGATCAGCCTGGCCGCCTCGCGCAGCTGGGACGAGTTCGAGCACTTCATCTTCCACGACTGGGACGGGACCGCCCTGGACTACTCGGGCAATCCCCTCCCCCTGTTTCCGCGGCACATGATCACGCTCCGCTGGCGTGCGACCTGGGGCGCCCTGCAGACGGAGCTGCGGCTGCGGCGGATCGGCAAGCAGTATCTGGACGACACCGGCAACGAGGAGCGCACCATCGCTCCCTACGAGACCGTCGACCTGGCCGGCTGGCTCGACCTGGCGCGGCTGGGCCTCGGCGGCTGGGAGGGAGCGCGCGTGGAGCTGCGCCTGCGGAATCTGCTGGACGCGGAGTACGAAACCAGCGGATACTTCGATGGCTGGGGGGCCGGTAACTACAAGATTCCTGCTGCCAAGCGCAACTTCCTGCTGGGCGTGCACTACGATTTCTAGCGCGGGTGCCGGCCGGCACGACCACCGGAGCTGCATGTCCACGCTGGAATCGCGGAGCGGGGGCGGCGAGTTCTGCCCCATCTTTCTGAAGGAAGGCCCCCGGGCCGTCGTCCTCTGCGACGGTCCGCCGCCGCCGCCGCCGCTGCTCGACTACTGGCTGCAGGGAGTGGACCTTTTCGTCTGCACCGATGCCGCCGGTCATCCCTACGACCACCTGCCCCGCCTGCCGGACATCGTCATCGGGGACTTCGACTCGCTGACCGGGCGCATCCTGACCGGGAAGAACGGCCCGCGCTACCTGCTGGTGAAGGAGCAGGAAACCACCGATTCGGAAAAGGCGCTCCTCTACGTGGTCGAGCAGGGTCTGACCGAGGCGGTCCTGCTCGGCGCCGCCGGCTGGCGCCTGGACCACACCCTCTTCAACTGCTTCCTGCTGGAACGCTTCGCCGACCGGCTGCGCGTCTGCCTGGCCGGTCACCAGTCCGACGCCGTGCGCGTCGCCCCGGACCAGCCGGTGGTCTGGCGTCTGGATCCCGGGACCGGCTTCTCCCTCCTGCCCCTGGCTGGAGCGGCCTCCGGCGTGACGGTGGAGGGGGCACGCTACCCGCTGCGCAACGCCATGATCCGGGCCGGCGGCCCGGCCACCATCTCTAATCGCGTGCTGACCTCCCCCCTGCGGATCACCCTGGGCGAAGGTTCGCTCCTGGTGACCGTGGATCGCGGAGGACGACCCGATCTGCTGGGCGATCTCGACTGATCATGCTCCTGGCCGCGGTCTACATCCTCTTCCTCGTCTACGTGGTGCTGCGTCTCTTCCGCCGGCCTACGGGGAATGCCGCGGACTACCTCGTGGTCGGCCGGCGCCTGACCCTGCCCGCCTTCGTGGCGACGCTCGTTGCCACCTGGTACGGGGGCATCCTCGGCGTGGGGGAATACGCCTGGCGCTACGGCGTGAGCAACTGGCTGGTCTTCGGGGTGCCTTATTACATCGCGGCGGGCATCTTCGGCCTGTTCCTGGCCGGCCGCATCCGGCGCAGCCAGGTCCTGACCATTCCCGACCAGCTGGAGCGCCGGTACGGGCGGGGCACCGCGCTGCTGGGCGCTGGGGTGCTCTTCGTCATGACCGCCCCGTCGGCCTACGTGCTGATGCTCGGGGTGCTGGTCCGCCTGGCCACGGGCTGGCCGCTCTGGGTGGGAGTGGCCCTCGGGACCGCGCTCTCGGTGGGCTACGTCTTCCGCGGCGGGCTGCGGGCCATCATCACCACCGACATGGTGCAGTTCGGCCTGATGTTCCTGGCCTTCCTGGTGCTGGTGCCGACCTGCATCGCGCGCTACGGAGGCTGGGAGTTCCTGAAGGGAGCGGTGCCACCGAGCCACCTGACCTGGGATGGGGGCCGGGGCTTCCAGGCGGTGGCGGTCTGGTACGTCATCGCTTTGGCGACGCTGGTGGAGCCGGCCTTCTACCAGCGGTGCTACGCCGCCTCCAGCGAGCGGACGGCGCGGGCCGGCGTCGGGATCTCCATCCTCTTCTGGATCTTCTTCGACTTCCTGACCACGACGGCCGGCCTCTACGCCCGCGCGGTGCTGCCGGACCTGGCCGATCCCGTGGCGGCCTTTCCGGCCCTGGCCGAACGGACGCTGGCCCCCGTCTGGCAGGGTCTGTTCACCGTGGGGTTGCTGGCCGCCATCATGTCCACCGTGGACAGCTACGCCTTCATCTGCGGCATCACCGTGGGCCGGGACATCGTGCAACGCTGGCGGGCTCCGCGCGGAGCGAGCCCCGGCACCGGCCTGCTGGCGGAGGACGCCATCTCGCTGCGACCGATCCGCTGGGGATTGCTGGCCACGGCGGTCCTGGCGGTCGTGTTGGCCCTCTGGGCCGGCTCGGTGGTGCGGCTGTGGCACGATCTGGGCAGCATCGGGACGCCGGTCCTCCTGCTGCCCCTGGCGCTGGGCCACGGCCGGGCCGCACCGCGCGGCCGCTGGGTCCCGGCCGCCATGGCCCTCTCCGGGGGCACCGCCCTCGCCTGGCTGCTGCTGGGCGCGGGCCGGCCCTTCCTGGGGGTGGAGTCCATCTTCCCGGGCCTGGCCGTCTCCCTGCTGGTGCTGCTGCCGGGATGGTTCCGGGGGCGGACGGCCGCCTGAGAGGGGCTGGTCCGCCGACGAACGAAGGCCCCGATCCCGGGGGATCGGGGCCGGTCGTCCGTCGCGTCAGGGGCGGCGGTCAAGGAACCTGGATCGCCGTGAAGAAGGTGACCTGTCCGCGGCGCACCAGCAGGGCCGCGGATTCCCCGCTCTTGAGCCGGGACACGACCTTGTTGAACTCGTCCACCGACGTGATCTCGGTGCGATTCACTTCCTGGATGAGATCGCCACGCTGCAGGCCCGCATCCTCACCCGCCGATCCCGCCGCCACGTCCGCCACCAGCGCGCCCTGCTGATTCTCGTAGCCCAGCTGCTGGGCCAGAGCGGGCGTCAGGCTCTGGATGGTCAGGCCGAGCTTCTCCTGCATCTGGGGTTGCTGCTGCGGGGACTGCTGCTCGCCGGCCTTGGCGTTCTCCGGACGCTCGCCCAGCTTCACGTCGATCGTCAGCTCCTTGCCGTTGCGCAGCACGGTCAGCTTGACCGTCGAGCCGGGCTGCATCATGGCGACCTTCTCCCGCAGCTCGACGCTGTCCTTGATCTTCTCCCCGTTCAGCTCGGTGAGGACGTCGCCGCGCTGCACGCCGGCCTTGCCGGCCGGTCCGTCCGGCACGACGTCGCCCACCAGGCAGCCCGAGGTCGTCTTCAGGTTCAGGGCCGCCGCCAGGCTCTCGTTGATGTCCTGCGGAACGAGCCCGAGGTAGCCGCGCGTGACCTTGCCGTGGGAGATCAGGTCTTCCATGACGGTCTTGGCCATGTTGATGGGAATCGCGAAGCCGATGCCGACGTTCCCGCCCGACGGGGTGGAGATGGCGGTGTTGATGCCGATGACGTTGCCGTCCAGATCGGCGAGGGCCCCGCCGCTGTTGCCGGGATTGATGGAGGCATCGGTCTGGATGAAGTCCTCGTAGTCGGCCAGGCCCACCGAGGAGCGACCCTCGGCGCTGATGATGCCCGCGGTGACGGTGTGCAACAGCTGGAACGGGTTGCCCACGGCGATGACCCACTCGCCGATCTTCAGCTCGTCCGAGTTGCCCAGCGTGGCGGCGGGAAGATCGTCGCCCTCGATCTTGATGACGGCCAGATCCGTCTGCGGATCCGTGCCGACGATCTTGGCGGAGTACTTCTCGTTCTTCTGCAGGAGAACCGTCAGCTTGTCGGCCCCATGCACCACGTGGTTGTTGGTCAGGATGTATCCGTCCTTGCTCACGATCACGCCGCTGCCGAGGCTGTGCACGGTCTCCTTTTGATCCTGCTGGGGAACCGTGCCGAAGAAGCGCTTGAAGAAGTCGTCGCCGAAGAACTGACGGAAGGGGCTGTCCGGCGAGCCGAAGGGGCTGGCCACCTCCACCACCTGCTCGGCGTAGATGGGGATGACCGAGGGGCTGACCTTGCTCGCCGCGGCCTCGAAGACGGCGCTGAGCTGGTTGGCCAGGGTACGGCCCTCGCTCGTGGCGGCCAGCGAGGATTGAGCTTTGGCACTGTCCTGCCGCGTGCAGGCGGGCACGAGAGCCAGTCCCGTGACCGCGGCCACCGCCAGCGCCAACCCCATGGTCGTGATGCGGCGATGATGACGAAGGCTACTCTTCACTCGAAGCATGGCTGGATACCTCCTGCCGTGATGATTTCGGACCCGAGAGTCTCCCGGATGCCCCATGTATAGAACGATCACTCCGCTCCTGCTACCACCACCGGCCCGGGGCGTGTGCCCAGGATGGCGAGGATTCCCAGATCGTCGATGGTCTCCTGCTCCAGCAGCGTCCGGGCCAGCTTCTCGAGCTTGTCCCGCTTGTCCCGCAGGAGCTTCTTATCCTCTTCGTAGCAATTGTTGATCAGTTCGAAAACCTCCTCGTCGATCAGTTCCTCGATCTTGTTCGAGTGGGGCTGGCTCTGAGGTCCCTGGCCGAGGAAAACGCTCTGCTGGGGCCCGACGAGCGAGATGTTGGGCATCTTCCTGCTCATGCCGTAGACCGTCAGCATCTCGCGGGCGATCTTCGTGGCGCGCTCCAGGTCGTTGGAGGCGCCGGTGGAGATCTCGTCAAAGGTGACCTCCTCGGCCGCGCGCCCGCCCAAAAGGCCCTTGATGCGACCGATCAGCTCGGTGCGCGACATCAGGTAGCGGTCTTCCAGCGGGGTCTGCAGCGTGTAGCCCAGGGCCCCGATGCCCCGCGGCACGATGGAGACCTTCTGGACCGGATCGGCGCCCGGCGTAAAGTGGCCGATGATGGCGTGGCCGGACTCGTGGTAGGCGACGACCCGTCGCTCATACTTGTTGATCAGCTTGTTGCGCTTTTCCAGGCCGGCGACGACCCGCTCGATGGCCTCCTGGAAATCGTTGAAGGCGATTTCCTGGTGGCCCTTGCGCGAACCGAGCAGGGCCGCCTCGTTGCAGATGTTGGCGATGTCGGCGCCCGCAAAGCCGGGGGTCTCGGCAGCCAGCTTGTGCAGGTCGACGTCCGCGGCCAGGAGCAGGCCCCGCGTGTGGATCTTGAAGATCTGCTGGCGGCCGGTCAGGTCGGGCCGATCCACCAGGATCTGGCGGTCGAAGCGTCCAGGGCGCAGCAGCGCCTGGTCCAGCACCTCCGGCCGGTTGGTGGCCGCCATCATGATGATGCCGACCCGAGGATCGAAGCCGTCCATCTCCGTCAGCAGCTGGTTGAGAGTGTTGTCCCGCTCGCTGTAACCCGCGGCGAAGGGGCCCTGCCCGCGCGCGCTGCCGACGGCGTCCAGCTCGTCGATGAAGATGATGCAGGGCGCCTTCAGATTGGCCTGGGCGAAGAGGTCGCGCACCCGCGCGGCGCCGACGCCGACGAACATCTCGACGAAGTCCGATCCGGTCATGCTGAAGAAGGGAACGTGGGCCTCCCCCGCCACGGCGCGCGCCAGCAGGGTCTTGCCCGAGCCGGGGGGCCCGACCAGGAGAATGCCCTTGGGCAGCTTGGCGCCCAGCCGCGTGTACTTGCGGGGATCCTGCAGGAAGTCGACGACCTCCTTCACCTCCTCGACGGCCTCGTCGATGCCGGCCACGTCGTTGAAGGTCACGCGCTGCGCGGTCTCGACCTCGTAGACCTTGGCCTTGTTGCGACCGATGCTCAGGACGTTCGGGCCCTTGCCCATCCTCCGCATGAGATAGCCCCAGAGCAGGAAGAGGAGGCCGAAGGGGATGATCCAGTTGAACAGGAAGTTCTCGAGCCGGTTCGAACCGAGCTTGCCCCGGTAGTCCACGTGGTGGGCCTGCAGGTCACCCAGCAGCTTGTCGTCTTGCAGGCGCACGACCTGGAACTGGAGATCCTTCTGCTTCTCGTACTTCTGCTCCCACTGGTTCAGCTTCAGCCGCCAGGGCGTGTGGCTGCCGGGCGGCACGATCTTCTTGCCGGGATCCGGCTTGGCGGCCGGGTCCTGCGCGCGGGCGGCCGCGGCCTGCTGAGCGGAATCCGCGGCCGCGCTCTTGGCAGGCGGCTTGAGCATGCCGTAGATCTTGTCCGGGCTGAGGACGATCTTCTGGATCTTGCCGGCGGCCAGATCGTCGCGGAACTGGCTGTAGGAGATCTCCTGGACGCCCGAACCGGAGAACATCATGAGGTCCAGGACCAGGATGACGCCGAGCACGATCAGGAAGTAGCGCAGGGTGAATCGGGTACGCTTGGGCATGAGCTTGGCAACTTTCCAGGACTTCGTTTCAGGGCCCTCTGCGAGACCGGCCGGTCTGCTTCCTGTGCCGGACGAGCGCACAGGGGCCGGCTCGATATGACGAGGCACAATCAAAACGCTTTCCGGCTTCCCGCCAGGAATCACTGCGATCCGGGGCGCTGGCCGGGTGGCGAGATGGAACGGGTGGGGACGTCAGGTTCCGCAGAAGAGAGTGCGGCCCAGGCGGATCATCCTGTCCTCGAGGTCCCGGGAGGGAACGTCGTAGCTCCAGAAGAGACGGCTGCGGTCCGTCTGGCGGCCGGTCCAGTCGGGCGGCATCCGCTCCTCGAGGCCGGCGCCTTCCTGCGTGACGAGGAAGGCGAAATCGGCGTCCGGATGACCCGTCAGAGCCGCCTCCGCATGGACCAGGGGTACGTCGCCCAGGCTGAAGAGGCTGAGCTGATCGCCGCGGATCGCCGCGAGCCAGCTCCGCGGGGTACTGGCCGCGCGCGAGCCGGCGCCCGGTTCCTCCTGCCTCGCTCCCAGGATCATCAGCTCCAGCGGTTTGCAGTGCAAATCCTGGACGGAGCCCGGCGCCTCCCCGGTCCGGCCCGGCCGCCCCTCGAGGTCGACCAGCTCGAGCCGGCCCTCCGGGCACGGCCCGCCGACGGTGAAGGGATGCGTATCCAGGCGGCGAATCCGTACGTCAGCGAACCCGCGGGCCACGTGGTCGAAGCTTCCGCTCAGCAGGTCGGGCAGAGACGGCTCGCCAGCGGTGCCGGAGCCGTCCAGCCACCGGTTTACGGCGGCCAGCAGGCGGAACTCGGGCGTCCGCTGGAAATCCTCGGCCTCCTGCAGGTCGGTGGCGACGTCCTCCCGCCCTGCGGGAGTCGACAGCAGCGCCTGGGCCAGCCAGCGGCAATCGTCGTAGGCGGCGTAGAGCGCGTCGCTGCCCTCCGGCGCCAGCACGTGCGCGTTGAAGACCAGCTGACCGGCCTGATCCACCGCCTCCTCCACCAGCGCCACGACATACTGGCGGTCGAAGATGTAGTCGCCGCCGGACTTCTCGGCGCCGTCCCGGGCCAGGTCCATGAGCCTGCGCGCATTCTCGAGCAGCCTGCGGAAGCGGACGATCCACAGGCGCAGGTCCTCGACGGCTTGCTGTCTTTTCGAGAACATCTCGGCCCCCTGGCGATGTCGCGTTCGTTGCAAGTTTCCCGCCAGTCCCCGCCGCCCGCTCCGGAAGGTCGCCGGCCCGCGCAAGCGAGGCCCAATCCACGAGCTGGCCTCCTTCTCCATCCCGGGAGCCGCCCGCAGCCCGGCGGTCCGCCGGCGCCCGGCGGAGCGGTTCGCTGTTGCATATCGCATCAGTACCTGTAGATTTGTGCGGGAGGGACGGGAAGGCCGCTGGAACCCGGGAGAACGCCCGCATGAATCGAATTCTGGTCGTCGAGGACGATCGGATCACCCTGAAGAACCTGCGCAATATCCTGCGCAAGGAGGGACACGAGGTCGAGACGGCCGGCGGCGGCGAGGAGGCCTTCCGGTTGCTGGAGGCGAAGCCCTGCGATCTCGTGCTCACGGATCTCGTGATGGAGCCGGTCGACGGCCTGGCGGTGCTGACGCGGGCCAGGGAGCGGGATCCGGAGACGCAGGTGATCGTCATGACCGGCCACGCCTCGGTCTCCACCGCCATCGAAGCGATGAAGCGCGGCGCCTTCCACTACCTGCAGAAGCCCTTCCAGCCGGAAGAGGTCCGGCACCTCGTCGCCCTGGCGCTGGAGAAGCGGCGGCTCAGGACGGAGGTCGCCGACCTCAAGCAGCAGGTCGAGGCCGGGCCGCAGCGCATCCTGGGTCACAGCCCGAAGATCGTCGCCATCCGGCGCCTGATCCGGCAGGTGGCCGAGACGGATTCGAACGTGATGATCACCGGCGGGTCGGGCACGGGCAAGGAGCTGGTGGCCTCGGCCATTCACCGGCTGAGCCGGCGTTCCGCCAGGAAGTTCCTGCCCATCAACTGCGCCTCCTTCACCGAGGACCTGCTGGCCAACGAGCTGTTCGGCCACGAGAAGGACGCCTTCACGGGAGCCACGACCACCCGGACGGGGCTGCTGGAGGCGGCGGACGGGGGGACGATCTTCTTCGACGAGGTCGGCGACATGCCCCCAGTCATGCAGGCGAAGCTGCTGCGGGTGGTCCAGGAGCGGGAGCTGATCCGCGTGGGCGGCTCCCGGCCCATTCGGATCGACGTGCGGATCATCTCGGCCACGAACAAGAACCTGCGGCTCGCCCTGCAGCACGGGAACTTCCGCGAGGATCTCTACTACCGCCTCAACGTCGTGCCCATCGACATGCCGACCCTGGCCGAGCGCAAGGAAGACATCCCCTTGCTGGTCAAGCACTTCCTGAATCGATTCAATCGCCGGGCCCAGGCGCGGATCCTCGGCTTCACCGGCGAGGCGCTCCAGCTGCTGGGCTCGTACGATTATCCCGGCAACGTCCGCGAGCTGGAGAACATCGTCGAGCGGGCGGCTTCCCTGAGCCGCTCCGAGGTGATCGGCGTGGAGGCCCTGCCCGAGGATCTCCAGGAGCTGGAGGTCTACGCGCTGCGCCGGGGTCAGTCCCGCATCAAGACGCTGGAGGAGATGGAGCAGGAGTACATCCGGGACGTGCTGGCCCGCTGCAACCACAACAAGAGCCGGGCCGCCGAGGCGCTCGGCATCAACCGCGTCTCCCTGTACCGCAAGCTGAAGCGGACGCAGATCACCGAGTGAAGCCCGCTCGCCGGTCCTCCCGCGTTGCAGAATGTTACGTCGGCGTTGAACCACCGAACTGAAAGAAACCCTTCACTGCCTGGCGATTCCCGCCCCGTGCCCCGTTCCGCCGCGGGATGTGTTACGGATTGCAACAATGGGAATCAGCCGCCGCGCGACGGCGAGACGGGACGACGCCTCCAGCCCCGGCCGGTCTCCGAGCATGCAAGCAAGCTCCAGGCAAGTCGTTACATGAATCGAGCCCCGGAGATCCGGCGCCGTGCGGCGGCCGACCCGGCCGGGCCCGAGACTTGCCCCTGTCCCCGGCGGATGTCGGCATGGACGTGGATCATGAAGCAGTACAAGAGGATCCTGGTGTTGCTGGAGGGCCTCGCGGTCAGGCGGGAGGTGATCCAGTACGCCGCGGCCCTGGCCCAGCGGATCAACGCGCGCATCACGCTGTTGATGCTGCTGCCCAACGAGGCGGGCAGCGGCAGCGACGGCGTCGATCCTGTCGCGCAGGGGGAGATCATCCTGGAGCAGGAGACGAAGCGCCTCGCGGGCAGCGGCGTTCCGGTCCAGTACGAGGTGATCAGGGGCGATCCCCGCTCCGAGCTGATCAAGTTCATGGCGATCAATCTCTCGTTCGACACGGCCGTGTGGGGCGGGGACCCGATCGCCCTGCGCCCCGGTTCGGGCCACCTGGCGGATCACTGGATCTCCACCATCGGGAAGCAGCTCGCCTGTCCCCTGGTCGCGCCGACCAGGAGATGACAGGCGGCGGACAGCGGCACAACGGAGGGACGGAAGGCGCATGCGGAACATTTGCATCTCGCGGGGAAGCTACTCCCAGGGCAAGGAGCTGGCCGAGGTGCTGGCCCGGAAGCTCGGCTGCGAATGCCTCAGCCGAGAGGACCTCGTGGAGGAGGCGACGAAGGCGGGCATCGCCGTCGGCAAGCTGGAGACGGCCATGCTCAAGCCCGGCAGCTTCAACGAGCGCCTGCTGCTCGAGAAGGAGCACTATCATGCCTTCGTGACCGCCCGGCTCTGCGAGAGGATGCTCGGATCGGACCTGGTCTATCACGGCCGCACCGGACACCTGTTGCTGCCCGGCGTCTCCCACGTCCTGCGCATCCGGGTGGTGGAAAGCCTCGACGGCCGCATCAACTCGGCGATGGCGAAGCTCAGGATCCCCAGGGAGAAGGCGCGCAGGTACCTGGAGAGTGTCGACGACGACATGCGGCGCTGGGTGCGGACCTTCTACGACGTGGACTGGGAGACCGCCGGCCACTACGACCTGGTCGTGAACCTGGAACAGATGAGCACGGGCAACGCATCCGCGGCGCTGTGCTCGGTGGCCGCGCTGCCCGACTTCGAGACCACGCCCGCCTCCCGCCAGGCCATGGAAAACCTCCTGCTGGCCGCCCAGGTCCGCCTCGAGCTCGCGAGGGAGGAGCGGACCCGCGACAGCTCGTTCCGCGTGCTGGCGGAGCGCGGCGTGGTCCTGGTCACCTATCAGCCCCGCGACGCCAGGGTGGCCGAGTTCGTGCCCGCTGTCGTGCACCGCGTGCCCGGCATCAGCGAGCTGCGCTGCACGATGGCCTCCACCAGCATCCTGTGGATCCAGGAGGAGTTCGACGCGGCCGCTGAGTCGTACCGCCAGGTCGTCCAGCTGGCCAGGCGCTGGAACGCGGCCGTGGAGCTGCTGCGCTTCGTGCCCGGAGGGACCGAGGAGGTCGGGCCCGCGACCGCGCCGCCCGGCGCCGCGGCGACGGCCCCCCGGAGCCGGGAGTACAACGGCGGCATCGAGGACGACGTCGAGCATCCGGCCGAGGGCGAGGACGGCGGCCTGCGCCGCACCCAGGACAGCCTGGCCGGGGACGGCGTGGCGGGTGGAGCCCACGTCGCCTGCTGCCGGCCGGACCGGCTGCTGGACAAGCTCGACAGCCGGGTGAAGTACACCCTCGTGGTGGTGGGCAACGTGTTCCTGCAGAGCGGCGAGGCGGCGCGGGTCCGCAAGACCCGGGAGCTCACGAGCACGCTGAGCGACATCCTGAAGGCGCCGGTGGTCGGGGCCGACGAGCTGAAGAAGACCTACATGTTCAGCCCCGGACAGGCCGTGAAGCAGATCCTCTACCTCGCGCTGGTGGCCGCGGTCTTCGTCCTGGTCTTCACGCATCAGGAGACGGTCGTGAAGCTCCTGCACAGCGAGGGGACGCGCGCGAAGCTGCTGGCGGCCATCGGGGTCGGCGTGCTCGTACCGTGCTTCGCGTACCTGTACGGCACGGTCACCAAGTTCCTGCTGAAGCTGATCAGGATCGAGTAGGAGGCCAGCGATGATTCCTCACATTCTCTCGGACATGTTCATCGAGCTGAACCTGAGCACGGCCATCCAGGTCGTCGTCCTCGGGTTCATCGGCGGAATCCTGAGCGGCTTCATCGGGAGCGGAGGCGCCTTCTTCATGACCCCGGGCATGATGAACCTCGGGGTGCCGGGCGTCGTCGCGGTGGGGAGCAACATCACCCACAAGTTCGGCAAGGCGATGATGGGCTCCCGGATGCACGGCGAGCTGGGCAACGTGGACCGCAAGCTGGGCATCTTCCTGATCCTGACCTCCTTCGTGGGGATCCGGTTCGCGGTCTGGCTGAACACCATGCTCTTCGAGGGCGGCACGGGCGGCCACGGCGAGGGGGGCAGCGCCGCCGCGGACCTCTACATCTCGCTGATCTTCGTCTGCATCCTGTCCCTGGTGGCCATCTCCATGCTGCGGGACGCGCTCAGGGCCACCAAGGAGGACAGCGGCCCCTCCCAGCGGATCGCCGAGTATCTCTCCCGCCTCAAGCTGTTTCCGATGATCCACTTCCCGGTGGCCGACGTGCGGGTCTCCCTCTGGGTGATCAGCGCGGTGGGCTTGGCCACGGGCTATCTCGCCGGCACGATCGGCGTCGGCGGCTTCATCGGGGTGCCGGCCATGATCTACGTCTTCGGCGTGCCCACCGCCGTGGCCGCGGGCACCGAGCTTTTCCTGGCCATGTTCATGGGAGCGTTCGGCGCCCTGAACTACGCCTTCCAGGGCTTCGTGGACCTCCGTCTCACCCTGCTCCTGTACCTGGGCTCCCTGGTCGGCATCTACATCGGGGCGTACGGGACGAAGGTCGTCAAGGAGATCATCATCCGCATCGTCACGGGAGTGATCATCATCCTCTGCGTCATCAGCCGCGCCATCGCCATACCCATGTACCTGAGGCAGCTCGGCTACGTGGAGATGAATCCCGAGTGGGACCGGTACTTCAACCAGGCCAGCAAGATCATGCTGTTCGCCGCTGGCATCTCGGGCTGCGCCATCATCCTGTGGAACGTGTACCGGGGCTACCAGCGGAGGAAGCAGGTGGCCTCGACGCTGAAGATCGCACGGGCCGAAACCGTCGCATGACGTGATCAGGAGGCTCCTTCCATGGACAAGGCGCTGAGAATCATGGTCGTGGACGACGAGTCGATCGTCGGCCGGCGTCTCAAGCCGGCGCTGGAGAAGTCGGGGTACCAGGTCGAGGTGTTCGAGGACGGCAAGAGCGCCATCGATCGGATCGCCCTGGAACCGTTCGACATCGTCGTCACGGACGTTCGCATGGACGAGATCGACGGCATGCAGGTGCTGCAGCAGGTCCTCACCAGCTCGCCCCGCACCAAGGTCATCATCATCACCGGCTATGCCACGGTGGAACTCGCGCGCGAGGCGCTGATCAAGGGGGCCTTCGACTTCATCGCCAAGCCGTTCAAGCCGGACGATCTGCGCAACGTCATCGAGAAGGCCGCCCGCAAGCTCCGCGAGGAGCAGGAGTCCGGCGAGCGGTGAAGCGGGCCGGGCCCGGGGAGGGCAGGTGATGAACACGGAGCGTCCAGCGGCCGCCGCCGGCAAGCTGACGGACCTGAGCTTCCGTCTCCAGTACGAGACCCTGCGCTCGCTGCTCTTCAAGAACGGCGTCGCCCTGCAGCTGATGGCCGATCTGGAGGCGGATCTGAATCATCTGGACCACTCCGATGCGCACATCCAGCGCCCGGTGCAGCGGCTGCTGGACGAGACCCTCCTGATGGCCCAGGAGCTGAACATCCTCACCGGCAACCGCCACCGGTCGCTCTACGGCGTGATCGAGAGCATCCACGGACAGCTCCGGGCGGTGTTCGCGGCGGAGCCGGAGAGCGGGCGCTGGCCGCTGGCCGTCCCGCTGAGCGCGGACGAGGCCTTCACTTCGCGCATCGTGGGGGGCAAGGCCGCCGGCCTGGCGACCCTGCGGCAGCACTTCCCCGACCGCATCCCGGAGGGGTTCGTCATCACCACGGCCGCCTATCGCGCCTTCATCGAGGCGAACGGGCTGACCGACCGCATCCGGCTCCTGCTCGGGGATCTCGACGTGATGACGGACCATCCGCGATTCCGGGAACGGACCGGGGCGATCCGGGAGCTGATCCTCGCCGCCCCCGTGCCGGAGCCCATCCGCGAGGCGATCCAGCGCCAGGCCGACCGCGTAGCCGGCGCCGCGGCGGGGACCTGGGCCGTCCGCTCGAGCGCCTGGAAGGAGGACGAGGCATTCTCCTTCGCGGGCCAGTTCGACAGCAAGCTGAACGTCCGGACCGCCGACCTCACCGACGCCTACCGGGCCGTGCTGGCCAGCCGGTTCTCCAACCGCGCTGTCGCCTACCGCCTGCACTGCGGGCTGCGCGAGGTGGACACGCCCATGGCGGTCCTCTTCATGCCCATGATCGACGCCCGGGCGGCCGGGGTGATCTACACCGCCGATCCGCAGCACCCGGACTCCGGCTGCATGGTGCTCTGCGCGGTCCGCGGCTTGGCCGACCGCATGATCCGGGGGGAGGAGGAGGGCGAGATCCAGTACCTCGCCCGGTCCCCGCAAGCGGAGCAGGTGCCGGCCAGGCAGGCGCCGCGGCACGGCGCCGCGGGCGGAGCCGGGGAGGCGTCCGTCGTCGCCGAGAGCATCGCCGCCGAGATCGGTCGCCTCGCCGACAGTGCGGCCCGGGCGCTCGGGCACGAGATGGATCTGGAGTGGGTGCTGGATCGGCAGGATCGACTCTGGCTGCTGCAGGGACGCCGGCTGCGCGTGTCCGGGCCGGAGCGCGCCCGAGCCGGCGGGGCCGGACGGGAACCGCCCCTGCTCGAGAGCGGCTTCACGCTGGCCCCCGGGCGGGCCGAGGGGCCGGTGGAGTGCCTGCGGGCGCAGCAGGCGCCGGAGATCCGGCGCCAGGCCCCGGTCCTGGTGATCGACCAGGGCACGCCCGCCTTCGCCCCCCTGCTCCCGCGCATCGCGGCGCTGCTGATCGAGCACGGCAATCCGGTGGGACACCTGGCGGCGCTGGTCCGCGAGTTCAGGGTGCCCGCCATCTACGGCCTGGAGGACGGCGCCCGACTGCTCCGGCCCGACGACGTGATCAGCGTGGACGCCACCCGGCGCCGGATCTACCGGGGCTCCCGCTGGCCGGAGGTCCGGGACCGGGTGCTGGCCCGCGTCGCCTCGCCGTCCTCGCGCACGCCCGCGGGTCCCCTCCACGAGCTGGTGCTCGCCCTGAACCTCACCGATCCCTATGCCTCCTCCTTCAAGGCCCGCAACTGCCGCTCCATCCACGACGTGATCCGCTTCATCCACGAGATGTCGGTGCGCTCGATGTTCCGCCTGGGCGATCGTCAGAACCGCTTCTGGAAGAGCTCCCTCAAGCGGCTCGACTCGCGGCTGCCGATCAAGCTGCGGCTGGTCGACCTGGACGGCTGCACGCCGGCGGGGAAGTCCCGGCTCGGGCCGGAGGAGGTCGAAAGCCGGCCCTTCCAGGCTCTCTGGCGCGGGGTGGCGGATCCCCGCGTCGCCTGGGACCGGAAGCAGGTCCACCACCTCGAGAACATGCCGCGCGACTTCGTCGAGCAGGTCCTGGGGGGCTCGCGGGGCCCGCGACGCTCCGGGGACGCCAACTACGCCATCGTCGCCGCGGACTACCTGAACTTCAACGCCCGCTTCGCCTTCCACTACGCCATGCTCGATGCGATCGTGAGCCCGAGCAAGGAGAGCAACCACGTGCACTTCCGCTTCCGGGGCGGAGGCGGCGACGAGGCCCAGCGCATCCGCCGGGCCACCTTCCTGGAAACGGTCCTGCGCCATCACCACTTCGGGGTGGATCGGCGGGGCGATCTCGTGACCGCCTGGCTGCGCAGCTATCCCCGGGCCGACTCGGAGCGCGCCCTGGAGATGCTGGGACGCCTGATGGCCTGTTCCCGGCAGCTTGACATGTTCCTCGTGAGCGATGATATGATCGAGGCGTTCATCCAGCGGTTCCTGAGCGAGGACTACTCGGCATTCCGATGAAGCGGCCAGACCACCAAGCCCCGGACGGCGGCCAGGACGTCGCGAACGCCCAGGGCGGCGGAAGCACCCTGGACGGGACCTTTCTGCCGGATCAGGAAGACGCGCTGAAGTCGGAGCTGGAGCTGGAGAAGGAGCGTCTCACCCACCGGCCGACCCTCCGCATCCGCACTCGCATCACGCTCTCCTTCCTCTTCGTGTTCGCCTTCTGCGTCGTCATCACGCTCTGGATCATGTACACCCTCTCGCGGATCCAGGAGAAGACCCGTTTTCTCGAGCTGGCGGACAGCTACATGAGTGAGATCCAGCAGGCCCGCCGCTTCGAGAAGAACTTCCTCCTGTACGGCACGAATCTCGAGGATGCCCAGGAGCACCTGCACAACGCTCAGGATCTGCTGAACGTCAACCGCAACATGGTGCGCAAGATCCTCGGTCCCCGGAACCTCGGCACCCTGTCGCAGCACGTGTCCGATTACGACCGGCTGCTGACGAAGCTGGGGGAGGCGCCAGAGGGTCCCCGGCGGGAGGCGATGGAGGCGGAGCTGCGCCTGCACGGTTCGGAGATGATCTCCTTCGCCATGGACTTCTCGGGTCAGGAACGGAGGGCCGTCGATCACACCTTCATGCTGGCCCGCCGGGTCCCGTTCGTCTTCCTGGGCGTCCTGCTGCTGACCATGCTGATCATCGCGCGGTTCTTGACCCGGCAGTTCCTCGGCACGCTGTCCCGCTTCATGGAGTACACCCGCCGCATCGGCGAGGGCAACTTCTCGCCCATCACGCCGGTGCGCAAGTACAGCGACGAGTTCAGCCAGCTGGCCCTGGCCTTCAACCAGATGATCTACGAGCTGGATCATCGCCAGCGGATCCTCGTGGAATCGCACAAGGTGCGGGCGATCGGCACGCTGGTGGCGGGCGTGGCCCACGAGCTGAACAATCCCTTGAACAACATCATGCTGACCGCGGCCCTGCTGCTGGAGGATCACAAGAACCTGAGCGAGGAGGAGCTGCGCGAGATGATCGGAGACGTGATCGGCGAGACCGAGCGCTCCCAGAAGATCGTGCGCAACCTGCTCGACTTCGCCCGCGAGAGCGAGATCAAGGTCAAGCCGCTGCACCTGGGCGAGATCGTGGAGAACGCCGTCCGCCTGGTGGGCAATCAGGTCAAGATGCACAAGATCCGGCTCGAGGTGGAGATCGGCAAGGACCTGCCGACGATCCACGGCGACAGCCAGATGCTCTGCCAGGTCTTCGTGAACCTGATCCTGAACGCCGTCGACGTGCTGCCGGAAAGGGGCCGCATCCAGGTGCGCGCGTTCCGGAGCGACGAGAAAGGCTACCTGGCGGTGGAGATCGCGGACAACGGGCCGGGCATCCCGGAGCACATCCTGCCGCGGATCTTCGAGCCCTTCTTCACGACGAAGACCAAGGGGAAGGGCACGGGCCTCGGTCTGTCCGTGTCCCGGGGCATCATCGGCAAGCTCGGCGGTTACATTCGCGTCAGGAGCAAGGTCGGCGAGGGCACCGTCTTCACCGTTCTGCTGCCGACGACCAACATCCCCTTCGAGGCGACCGGACCCGCCCGGGACGAGACGGCTCCCCTCGTCTCCTCGCCGCCGTCGGCGCCGTGACCCCGGGCGCCGGAGTGTGCTATCCTGGCGCCCGTTCCCCAGGCAGATCCCTCAACACTGCGGCCGGGCGCCCATGAAGCTCCACGAGCACACCGTCGGCTACGAGACGCCGCTGTTGCCGGCGCTGGCCCGCTGGCTCCTGGAGAACTCGCCCCGCGCGGCCGCGGGCGATCTGACCGGCACGCTCGTCCTGCTGCCGGCCCGGCGTCCCTGCGAGGGCCTGAAGCACGTCCTGCTGGAGGAGAGCGGTCGCGACGCTCTTCTACTGCCGGAGATCACGACCCCGGCCTGGCTGGCCGACGCGGTGGCGGCCCGGCTGGGGCTGCTGGACGCTCCCGTGCCGCCGGAACACCTGCGAGCCCCGCTGCTGGCGACCCTGCTGGCGCAGCGGGCGGCCCCGCTGTCCTGGCTGGTGTCGACGCCCGAGAGCGCGCCGGGTCTGGCGCGCGAGCTGGTGTCCACCTTCGACGAGATCCGCCTGTACGGCCTGGTTCCGGACCTGCTGGAGGAGAGCGGCCCGGCCTCCCTCACGCCGGCCGGCAACGGGCCCGCGCTGGAGATCGACCAGCGCGACGTGGCGCGCCTGCGCGCCGCCTGGCAGCTGTACCGCGAGCTGATCCCCCGCGATGCTGTCGACCGGCTCCTGGAGGTGCTCGCAGCGCTGCGGGAACGGAGGAACTGGCCGGCGCCGCCCTGCGAGCGCCTGGCCGCGGCCGGTTTCGTGGCGCTGGATCCGGCCACCGCCGAGCTGATCCGCCGGCTGGCGGGCGGGCGTGACCTGCACCTCTTCCAGCCGTCCACTCCCGGACCGCTCTGCCGCCTGTTCCTGGCCTCCTACGGGGCGGACCCGGGCCCGCAGCATCCGCTGGCCCCCGCCAGCGAAGTGGCCGCGCTCCTGGCCGGCGAAGCGGCTTCCGACTCACCGGCCGCCGGCACTGGACCGCCCGATCTCACACCCTACCGCGAGCAGCTGGAGCGGCTGCGCCCCAAGCTGCGTCGCTGGCCGGACGCTCACACGCTCGACCTGCTGGCCTGCGGCGATCCGGAGGACGAGAGCCGGACCGTGGCGGCGCTGGTGGCCGCCGAGCTCGCGGCCTGGCAGGCGCGTGGCGATCCGCATCCCCCGCGCATCGGCGTCGCGACGGCCGACACCGTGCTGGCCCGCCGCATCGCCGCCCAGCTGCGGGACGCGGGCCTGGACTTCGACGACACCGGCGGCATCCCCTTGGCCGAGCTGCCGGCCGGCCGTCTCGCCCGGCAGCTCCTGCAGGCTGCCCTGACCGGCCTGCGCCATGGGCCCCTGCTGGAGCTGCTGACCCATCCCTTCGTGCGGCTGCGCGAGGACGCGGCCGCCCATCGCAAGTGGACCCTCCACTTCGAGAAGATGCTCCGCGGCGAGCAGCAGCGGATGGGGCTGCCGAGCTACCTGGAACGGGCGATCGCCTGGGACGAGGCGGTCGCGGACCTCTATCGCCAGCGCGACGGCCGGATGCAGGACTTCGTGACGGCCCTGGGCGAGGCCCTGGCGCCGCTGCTGCACAGGGCCGGCGGGGGGGAGGCGGCCTGGACGGAGCACCTGACCGCGCTGGTCGAGAGCTGGGAGCGCATGGCGCCGGACCGGCCGCTCGGCGGTGCCGAGCTGCCGCCGGATCAGACGGCTCTGGGCCGCCTGCTGGACGATCTGGGACGCGTTGCCCGCGGCGAGGGGCTGGCCGGAACGCCCCCCCGCCTCGGGTTCGCGGACTTCGCGAACCTCCTGGACCGCCTGTTGAGCGAGGGACCGCGGTCGCACGTCCGCCCCAACCGGCGCGAGTTCCTGCCGGTGCAGCTGACCGGTCTGCTCGAGGCGCGGCTGGAGGAGTACGACCTGCTGATCCTGGCCGGCACAGGGGAGGAGGTCTTTCCCGGCCGCCTGCGCCGGCCGCTGCTGCTCGGCGAGGGGTTCCGCATGGTCATGGACCTACCCCGCTGGCCGCAGGAGCTGGGGCGGCAGGCCGATCTCTTCCTGCGCCTGCTGCATGCGGGCCGCAGCGTGGTCGTCACCTGGCCCGCCGAGCGGCTGGGTCAGCCCTGCCTGCCCTCGTCCTTTGTCCTGCGGCTGGCCCTCAGCGGGCTGGTCCCGTGCCAGCGCACGCTGCCCGCTCCCCTGTTTCGCAACGCGAGGGATCTGGCCCCCGCCGCCCGGATCGCCGCCGCGCAGGAGCGGTTTCGCAGCGAGCCGGCGGAGATTCCCCTGAGCGCCGCCGGGCGGCCGCTCCGGCGGCTGAGCCACACGGCCCTGCGGACCTACCTGGACTGCCCCTACCGCTTCCTGCTGGAGCGGGGCTTCGGCCTGCGCGAGGAGGAGGAGGTCCTCGAGGAGTTCCGCCGCCTCGACTACGGCAGCCGGGTGCACGAGTGCCTGCGGCGTCTCCTCGCCCCCCGGAGTCCCGCCCACGCGGCCCTGGAACGCGGCGAGCGGGAGCCGGCCCTGACCGAGCTGCAGCGACTGGCGGCCGAGGTCTTCGCGGCGGATGCCGAGGCGCTGCCCCAGAGCCGGCTCTGGGCGGCGACCTTCCGTTCCTGCGCCCCCGGTCTGGTTGATTACGAGCTGCAGCGCTTCGCCGCCGGCTGGCGACCCTGGTGCCTGGAGCAGTCCTTCGACCTGCCGCTGCGCAAGCTGCGCGACTGGCTGCTGCGGCAGCCGGCCGCCGCGGAATCCGCTGACGCGCCCGCCGCACCGCCGGAGCTGCCCGCCGACGTGGCGGATCTGCGGCTGGTCGGCACCATCGACCGCATCGACCGCCGCGGCGAGGGGGCGGACGCGGCCTGGTCGATTCTGGACTACAAGACCGGGCAAACGCCCACCCTCGCCAGCGTGCGGGACGGCCGCGAGCTGCAGATCGTGCTCTACGCCCTGATCGCCGAGGCGGGCGGTCTGTCGGGCGTGCGCGAAGCGCCGCGGCCGGTGGTCGAGGGGGCCTACTATCGCGTCCATCCCACGCAGATCGGTTTCGATCCGGAACGTCCGGCGCTGCCTGGCAGCACGCCGGAAGGGCGCCGCATCCTGCAGGAGGGCGCCCGCACCATCCTGGCGGCCGCCGCGGCGGCCCAGGATCGCACGCATCCCTATCCCCTGGTGCCGGCTTTCTGGACCGCCGGGACGGGCGGCCCCCTGCCCTGCCGGACCTGTGCTTTTGCGGCGGTCTGCCGGCTCGAGGAGCGCGCGCTGCCGGCTCACCTGGACATCAAGCTGCGCGGGGAGCTGAACGCTTCGCGCTCGTCCTGACGCTCGGGAGGTGTCATGTCCATGGACCAGCTGCAGGTCGAGAGGACCGCCGGCATGGAGCCGGGTTCCTCAGCCGCCGAGGAGTTCGACTGATCGTGAGCGAACCGCGCTCGAGAAGGCCTTCCGCATCCGAGCCCGCCGCGGATCCCGTGGCGCAGGCCACGGCGGTCCAGCGCGAGGCCGCCTCCCCTGCGGCCTCCGTCGTGCTGCGCGCCGCCGCCGGCGCGGGCAAGACGAAGGTCCTGGTGGACCGCTTCGTGCGCCTCTGCCTGGCCGGCAGCCGGCCCAAGTCGATCCTGGCCGTGACCTTCACCAGGAAGGCGGCCGTGGAGATCAAGGACCGGCTGCTGCAGCAGACCCGGCTCTTCGCCTGCCTGACGGCAGCCGAGCTGGCGGACGGGCTCCGGGAGCTGCTCGGCCGGGAGCCCACGCCGGCGGAGCGGCAGCGGGCGGCCCGGCTGCACGCCGAGGTGCTGGAGGATCTGGCGGGCCTGCAGATCGGCACCATCCACGCCTTCTGCCAGCGGATCCTCGGCCGCATGGCCGCCGAGCTGGGCCTGGATCCGCACTTCCGCGTCCTGGAGGAGGAGGAGGCGCTGTGGGCCGAGGCCCTCGACCGACTGGAGAGGGAGGCGGCGGCCGACCCGCGGGAGCGCGACGCGCTGGCGGGCCTGGCCACGGCGCCCGATGCGGCCCGGCGGGAGCTGACGCGCCTGCGCCGCGACCGCGTGCATCTGGAGCGCTGGCTGGATCGTGTGCGCCGCGAGCGCGGAGCTGAACCGGCAGGGCCGGCCGATCTGCTCACCGCCCGGCGGGCCCCGCTTCACGGGGAGCTGACGGCCGAGCTGCGGCAGCTGCTTTTCGTGGGGACGCCGCTGGACGGCGCCGCCGAGCCGGCGTTGCCGGATCTGCTGCCGCGGCTCCGGGAGGCCATCGAAGGGCTGGCCGGGGCCGGCCTCGAGAGCGTGCTGGCCGCCGAGTCCGCTGTCACCGCCGGCCTGCAGAAGCAGGCGGCGGAACTGCGCGAGGGGCTGACCGGGGTCCGGGCCGGGCTGCAGGATCTTCAGGATCTGGCTCCGGCCGCCGCGGCGGATCCCGCCGCCGCCGCGGAGCTGGAGACCGTGCTGGAGGATCTGCGGGGGGTCCTGCTGACCGGGCAGGGACAGCTCCGCAAGCTGCACGGCAAGAAGGAGACGGCGGCCGGCCGGCAGGCGACTTGGGCCGCCGCGGCGGCGCCGGTGCTGGGCCTGCTGCATCTGGCCGATCGCGTGACCATCTACCGCTTCGACAGCAAGCTGCTGCGCTTCGGCCTGCGGGCCCTGGACATCTACGCGGAGCTGAAGCGGCGCGATCGCTGCGTGGACTTCCAGGACCTGGAGCAGCTGGCCTGGGCGCTGCTGCGCAGTCCGGCGGGCCTGGCGGTCCAGTACCGCTTCGACGAGGCGGTGGACCACCTGCTGGTGGACGAGTTCCAGGACACCAACCGCAACCAGTGGGAGATCCTGCGCCCCTTCGCCGAGGAGTTCCTCGCCGGGGAGTCGGCCCGCGGGGTGCGGCGCACGGTCTTCCTGGTGGGAGACGTCAAGCAGTCCATCTACGGCTTCCGCGGGGCCGAGCCCGCGCTGTTCGGCGAGGTGGCGCTCTGGCTGGAGCGGCAGGCCGGCGCGCCGCTCCTGAGCCTGCCCACCAACTTCCGCAGCCTGCCGGCCGTGGTGCAGTCCGTGGGCCGGCTGATGTCCTCCCCGCCCCTGGCTGACCTGCTGCCGCCCGGCGAGGCGGCGGCGGCGCGCCAGGTGGCGGCCCGCGGAGAGGCCGCGGGCGAGGTGGCGATCCTGCCGGTGCGGCGGGCGGACGAGGGCGGCGCCGCCGACCACCTGGCCGCCGCGGCCGCGGTGCGCATCGTCCGCCACCTGCTGCGCTGCGGCCGCGTGTGGGCGGACGGAGCCCCCCTGAGCTGCGGCGACATCCTGGTGCTGTGCCGCAGCCGCAACCGCATCACCATCTACGAGCAGGCATTCCGCCAAGCGGGCATCCCGATTGCGCCGGCCGGACGCGGCCTGCTGGCCCGCGGCCGGGAGGTGAAGGATCTGCTGCTCCTGCTGCGCTGGCTGAGCTTCCCGGGCGACGATGCTGCGCTGGCCGGCGTGCTGCGCGCCCCGATCCTCCGCGTGGACGAGGCCACCCTGCAGCGCGCTCTCGCCCGGCTCGACGGGGACCGGGAGCGAAGCCTCTGGCACGTCCTCCAGCAACATGCTGGAGACCTGGGCCTTGCGGCCGAGGTCGAGCTGCTGGGGAGCTGGCTGGGCAGAAGCCCGTTTCTGAGCTGCCACGATCTGCTCCGCTGGATCTTCCGCACCGGCCATCTGCCGGAACGCTACGGCGCGGCCCTGGGCGAGCAGGCTCGTTACAACCTGCTGCGCCTGCACGATCTCGCGCTTGCTCCCGAACAGGGCGAGGCTCCCACCCTGCGCGAGTTCGCCGAGCTGATCCGGCGGGCCGGCGAGACGGCGGCGGAGGAGGAGGCCACGCCTCCGGAGCGCGGTTCGGGCCGCGTGCGCCTGATGACGGTGCACGGCGCTAAGGGGCTCGAGGCTCCCGTGGTCCTGCTGGTGGATGCGGCCGCCCCCCTGCGGGAGGACGTCGATCGCCTCGTCCTGGCCCCGCCGCAGGCGGACGGTCCTCTGCTCTATGGGGTGCGCCGACGCCACCTGCAAGGGTCGGAGGAGGTGGCCGGAGCCGCCGCGCCGCCGGCCACCGACCCGCTGCGGGCGGCGGGCGAGCACGAGCTGCGGCAGCAGCGCCGCGAGGAGGCCGACATCCTCTACGTGGCCATGACCCGGGCCAGGGACGCCCTCTACGTGGTGGGGGCGGAGCCGGCCCGCAAGGGGGGGAGGGAGAGCTACCAGGACTGGCTCGAGGCGGCTGCGGCCGCTGACCTGGCGGGCGGCGGGTCAGCCGCCGCGGCGCCCTATGCCCTGGCGGATCCCGCCTGGCTGGCCGGGGAGGCGGCGGAGGAGGCGACCGGGGCGGCCCTGCCCGTCCCGGCAGCGGCGGAGGGGAGCTGCCGCGCCTGGGAAGCCCCGTCCCTGCCGCCGCGCATCCAGCTCGTGCAGCCCTCGGCGCACGACGAGACCCTGCGGGCGGCCGCCGAGACCGGCGAGGAGGATGACGAGGACGGCGGCGGCGAGGACGCGGAGGCCGTGGCCGCCGGCGTGGCCGCCGCGGGCCGGGCCCGCAGCCAGGCCCTCGCCCATGGCGAGGCCGTGCACCTTTGGCTGCAGGTGGCGGCCGAGCAGGGCGAGCTGTCCGTGGAGAATCGGCCGCGGGATCCACACGCGCGTGCAGCCTGGGAAGAGGCCCGCAGGGTCTACGCGGAGTGCACGTCCGGCAAGCTGGCCTGGATCTTCCAGCCCGAGTGCGAGGGCGGCATGGGCTACGCCGAGGTCCCGATCCTGCACCACCTCCCGCCTCCGGAGGGCGCGACGGGTGCGGCGGAGCGGCGGGTCGTCGGCGTGATCGACCGGTTGGTCGTCTTCCCCGGGCGGGCAGAGATCGTGGACTACAAGTCCGACCGGGACGCGGCCACAGCCGCCGGTCGCGACCGCCTGCGGGAACGCTACGGCCCGCAGCTGGCGGCCTACCGGGCGGCCGTCGCCGCCCTCCTACCCGGGCACGAGGTGCGCGCCCACCTGCTCCTGACCGCACCCGCGGTCCCGCAGGCGGCGGGTCGGCTGCTCACGCTGCCCGCGGACGCGGGTTCGAGGCCGCTGGACGATTAGCAGGACTAGCGGATCAGACCGAGCTTGCAGGCCGGGCCGACCGCCCGCCCGTCCAGCAGGAGGCGGCCGCAGTAGACGCCGCTCGGCAGCTCGCGGCCCGCGGCGTCCCGGCCCTCCCAGGTGATTCCCTGCTCGCCCGCCGGCCGCTCTCCGCCTTCCAGGCGTGCGACGAGCCGCCCGCGCGCGTCGTACAGCCGCAGGCTCACCTCTCCCGGACGGGCCAGGACGAAGCGGATCTCCGTGCGCGGGTTGAAGGGATTGGGCCGCCCGCCCAGCAGGGTCGCGGTCCAGGCGCTGCGATCGGTCTGTGCGGGAGTCCGGGCGTTCGCCACGTTCGAGAGGGCCGAGACGTGGCCCGGCTCGCCGTAGGCGCCCCACTCGTCGAGCACCCGGAGGGCGAAGTAGTAGCGCATACCAGGCTCCAAGCCGCTCGCCCGTGCCTTCTGCCAGCTCCCGGGTGCGCCAGGCGGCGGTACATCGCTCACCGGCGTGGCCGTGGCGAAGCTGGACGCATCGAGTGGCTCGGTGGCCCGGCGGAGATCGTAGGCCGCTGCCCTGCCCTCGGTGCCGTCGTCGCCCGTGGCCGTCCAGCGGAGCAGCAGCGTGGTGCTGTCGGCATCGTAGACCGCGAGATCGAGCACGGGTGCGGGTGGAATGCTGTCCGGTTCCGCGAGGGCCCGGAAGGCGTCGAGCCGGCCGCCCGTGATCACCAGGCCCGCCAGCTCGGGCGTCGCAACGGTGCCGGCAAGGATGCGGGCCTTGACCGCTCCGGCGTCGAGCGCCGGGAAGCGCCCCCGCACCAGAGCGGCCACGCCGGCCACCATGGGCGTGGCAAACGAGGTGCCCAAGACGTAGTCGAAGCCGCCGCTGCCCGCCGGCACCAGGATGCGCACCCCCGGTGCGGCCAGATGCACGCTCTCGTCGCCGTAGTTGAAGATCTGCTGGCCGTCGGGTTTCAGACCGGTCACGCAGATGATGTTGGGCAGGTCGTAGCAGCACGGGTACTCCGGCGCGGCGTCCACGTCCCGGCCGTCGTTTCCCGCGGAGCAAACGATCAAGAGATCGTGCTCCAGGGCGTAGAGGCAGGCCGCGTAAAGGTCGTCGAGATAGTGCTGGGGGGCGGAGTACGGGATGTCCCAGCTGACGTTGATGACCTCGGCGCCCGCGTCGGCCGCCGCGTAGATGGTCAGGATCCGCGAATCGATGAGTGACGAGCTGCGCACCGGCAGCAGCGAGACCTCCCAGTTGATGCCGGTCATGCCAAGCCCGTTGTGGCCGACGGCGCCGATGATGCCCGCGATGGCCGTGCCGTGATGGACGCTCTTGGGGGTGGGCTCGTTCGCCAGCTCGTAGCCCTTCCCGCCGCGGAGGGGAGGAATGACGATCGCCGGCAGCAGGTTGGCGGCCAGGTCCGGGTGCCCGGCGAGATCGAAGTCGCTGTCGCTGATCGCCACGATGACGGAGCGCGAGCCCGTCGAGACGTTCCAGGCGGCCGGGGCCGCGATGTCGATGCCGGCGATCGCCGGCAAAGGGCCGGCGTTGTCCCCGGTGTTCTGCAGCGACCACTGGTCGGGAAAGCGGGGATCGTCCGGCAGGATGGCCGGAGCCAGCGCGGCGATGGCGAGCAGGACGGCCGCAGGGATCGCCAGGAGCCGCCGCCGGGCGGTCGAAACGGATACGCGTCGAGAAGCCATCACTGCCCTCCTTGTGGTTGTGCCCCACGATTCTAACGGCCGCGTGGTGCCGATACAAGCTGCTCGCGGTGCCGCTCACGGACCACCGTGGCGCCGGCGGTTCAGGTGTGCGATCCTTGGTGGGGGAATCCGGCGGTGCGCAAGGCGCCGGATCGCCGGGAGGAGCCCGTGAACGGGATCATCTTCAACCTGCAGCGCTTCTGCATTCACGACGGGCCCGGCATCCGCACGACCGTCTTCCTGAAGGGCTGCCCCCTGAAATGCCCGTGGTGCCACAATCCCGAGGGCCGCCTCGCGGACTTCCCCGAGGATCGCGAGGTGAGTGTCGGCGACCTGCTGCAGGAGGTCGAGTGCGACCGCCCCTTCTACGAGGAGACCGGCGGCGGCATCACCTTCTCCGGCGGCGAGCCCTTGGTCCAGGGCGACTTCCTGCTCGAGTGCCTGGACGCCTGCCGAAAGCGCGGCCTGCGGACGGCCGTGGACACCTGCGGCTACGCTCCGCCGGAGCTGATGCAGCAAGTGGCTGCGCGCACCGACCTGGTGCTCTTCGACCTGAAGCTGACGGACGAGGTGCGGCACCGCGAGCTGACCGGGGCGCCCCTGGCGCCGATCCTGGCGAATCTGCGCGAGCTTGACGTCCGTGGCCGGCGGATCTGGATCCGGCTGCCGCTGGTCCCCGGGATCAACGACCGGCCCGCGGATCTGGAGGCGGTCGGAGCCCTGGTCGCCTCGTTGGAGGCAACCCGCCAGGTGCACCTGCTCCCCTTCCACAAGCTGGCCGCCGCCAAGTATCATCGTCTGGGCCGGGACTGGCCGCCGGCGGGTCTCGACAGCCGGGTGCCGGCCGACCTGCAGGAGGCGGCAGCGCGCCTGCGGCGATACGGGCTGAAGGTCGTCATCGGCGGCTGAGCCGCCGCGGGAATCGTTGCCCGGGCGGCGGCCGGGCCGCGATCGAGAACACGATCCGAACCGGAGGCAGGGCGCTTGAACGAGCGGGTCCGCAAGCTGAGAGAGCGCAGCCTGGCCGGGCGGCCCCGCCTGTCCGTGGAGCGGGCCCGCTTGCTGACCGCGTTCTACCGCGAGAACCTGGGCCGCCACGGCGCGCCGGTCCTGCGCGCGCTGGCCTTCCGGCATCTCTGCGAGCACAAGACCATCACCATCGAGCCGGGCGAGCTGATCGTGGGCCAGCGGGGTCCGGCGCCCCTGGCCGTGCCCACGTATCCCGAGCTGACCTGCCACGGCCGCGAGGACCTGGAGCAGCTCGACCGCCGCGAGAAGACGAGCTACGCCGTCAGCGCCGAGGACCTCCGCCTCTACGAGGCGGAGATCATCCCCTACTGGCGGGGACGCAGCCTGCGCGACCGCATCTTCGCCGTTCTGCCGCCGGAGTGGCACGCCGCCTACGAGGCCGGCGTCTTCACCGAGTTCATGGAGCAGCGAGCGCCCGGCCACACCGTCGCCGACGGCAAGATCTACCGCCGCGGTCTGCGCGATCTGCAGGCCGACCTCGCCGCCGTCCGCGCGCGGATCGACCTGCTCGCCGACCCGCTGGCCGGTGCGCGGCTGGAGCAGCTGCAGGCCATGGAGATCGCCGCCGACGCGGCCATCCTCTTCGCGGAGCGGCATGCCGCGCTCGCCGAGACGCTGGCCGAGCGCGAGCAGGATCCGCAGCGCCGGCAAGAGCTGGCCAGGATCGCCGCGATCTGCCGGCGGGTGCCGGCCGCCGCGCCGCGCGACTTTCACGAGGCGCTGCAGATGTACTGGTTCTGCCACCTCGGGGTCATCACGGAGCTGAACGGCTGGGATGCCTACAGCCCCGGGCACCTGGACCAGCATCTCGAGCCGTTCTACCGGCGGGGCCTGGCCGACGGCAGCCTCAGCTTTGAAGCGGCGCGCGAGCTGCTGCAGTGCTTCTGCCTGAAGTTCAACGACCATCCCGCCCCGCCCAAGGTGGGCGTCACCGCGGCGGAGAGCGGCACCTACACCGACTTCGCCAACATCAACCTGGGCGGCCTGCATCGCGACGGCAGCGACGGCACGAACGAGGTCTCGTACCTGCTGCTGGAGGTGATCGACGAGCTGCACGTCCTGCAGCCCAGCAGCAACGTGCAGATCTCGCGCCGCACGCCGGACCGCTTCCTGCGGGCGGCGCTGGAGGTGATCCGCAAGGGCTACGGCTACCCGTCGGTCTTCAACGCCGACGGGGTGGTCGAGCTGCTCGTGCGCCAGGGCAAGAGCGTGGAGGACGCCCGCGAGGGGGGGACCAGCGGCTGCGTCGAGGCCGGGGCCTTCGGCAAGGAGGCGTACATCCTGACCGGCTACTTCAACCTGCCCAAGGTGCTCGAGCTGGCCCTGCACAACGGTCGCGATCCGCGCACGGGCCGCCAGCTCGGCCCCCGCACCGGCGCTCCCGCCTCCTTCGAGAACTTCGCGGCGCTCTGGAGCGCGTTCACCGGGCAGCTCCGTCACTTCGTCGATCTGAAGGTCCGGGGCAACCACCTCGTCGAGCGGCTCTACGCCGAGCAGATGCCGGCTCCCTTCCTCTCCCTGCTCACCGACGACTGCATCGCCAGCGGCCGGGACTACAACGCCGGCGGCGCGCGCTACGACACCTCCTACATCCAGGGGGTGGGGATCGGCACGATCACCGACAGCCTGGCCGCTCTCCGGCACCTCGTCGACGAGGAGCGGGCGCTCGATCTGCCCGGCTTCGTCGCGGCCCTCGATGCCGACTTCGCCGGCCAGGAAGAGCTGCGCCACCGCCTGCGCAACGGCGACGGCGGACCGCTCCTGCCCAAGTGGGGCAACGACGACGACCGGGCCGACGAGCTGATGCGCCGCGTGTTTGCGGCCTTCTACGAGGCGGTGGAGGGGCGGCCCACGGCGCGCGGCGGCGTCTACCACATCGACATGCTGCCGACGACCTGCCACATCCACTTCGGCCAGGTCACCGGGGCCACGCCCGACGGCCGCCAGGCGGGCGCGCCGCTCTCGGAGGGCATCTCGCCCGTGCAGGGCATGGATCGCCGCGGGCCCACGGCGGTGCTGCTCTCGGCAGCCAAGATGGATCACGTCAAGACCGGCGGCACGCTGCTCAACATGAAGTTCACGCCGCAGGTGCTGCAGGACGAGCGCAGCCTGGAGGGGGTCGCCGGCCTGGTGCGCACCTACTTCCGGCTGGGTGGGCACCACGTCCAGTTCAACGTGGTGAGCGCCGAGACGCTGCGGGCCGCCCAGCGCGATCCCGAGTCCCATCGCGACCTCATCGTGCGCGTGGCCGGCTACAGCGACTACTTCTGCAACCTGTCCCGGGCGCTGCAGGACGAGATCATCACCCGCACGGAGCAGGAGCTGCACTGAGCCCATGTCCGCGCTGATCGTCATCCTCGCCGTCCTGGCAGTCGTCTACCTGTTGATCTGCCTGCTGATGGTGATTCTCCAGGGGCGCTTCGTGTTCTTCCCGACGCGCGAGCTGGCGGCGACGCCCGCCGAGCGCGGACTGTCCTACCGGGACGTCGAGCTGCGGGCGAGCGACCACGTGCGGCTGCACGCCTGGTTCGTGCCGCGCGAGGGCGCCCGGGGCGTCCTGCTCTTCTGCCACGGCAACGCGGGCAACATCGGCGACCGGCTGGACTCGCTGCAGCTCTTCCACGAGCTGGGTCTCGCGGTGCTGATCTTCGACTACCGCGGCTACGGGCGCAGCGCGGGCCGGCCGAGCGAGGCGGGGCTCTACCGCGACGCCCGTGCGGCCTGGGACCACCTGGTGGATCAGGAGGGATTCCCCGCGGAGCGCATCGTCGTCTTCGGCCGCTCCCTGGGTGGAGCCGTCGCGGTGCAGCTGGCCTCGCAGGCGGATCCCGGCGGCCTGATCGTCGAGTCGAGCTTCACCTCGGCGGCGGAGCTGGGCGCGCGGCTCTATCCGTGGCTGCCGGTGCGCCAGCTGGCGCGCATCCGCTTCGACGCCGCCGCACGCCTGCAGGACGTCAGCTGCCGCCAGCTGTTCGTGCACAGCCTGGACGACGAGGTCGTCCCCTACGGACTGGGCCTGCGGCTCTACCGCCAGGCCCACCTGCCGAAGCAGTTCCTGCGGATCCGGGGCGGACACGGCGACGGCTTCCTGGTCTCCGGGCAGCGCTACCGGTCGGGCCTGGCGGCCTTCCTGGCCTCGCTGGGCCTGGCCGCCGACCAGGCCTTGCCGCCGGCCTCCGAGCCGGAGACCTAGAAACGAGGAAGCCGCGCGCTGCGCGGCTTCCCCGGCGTGGGATCGATTCCGAACGCTTCCCTCGCTGCCTTTCCGGACTCTAGCTGCCGCCGCCGCCCATGCCGCCGCCGTGCTGGCCGCCGGAGCCGCCCTGGTGATCGCCCGGGCCGCCGCCGGCGTCGTCGATGGGATTGTGGCCGCCGGGCTCGTGATCCTCGCCCGGGCCCATCCAGCCGGCCTGGTACATGCGCTGCGCCATCTCCTGCCAGGCCAGGCCCTCACCGAGACACCGTTCCAGGTCGCCGGCGATCTCGTCCACGGGGCCGCCGTTCTGGTGGTTGGCCAGGACCATGAAGCGCAGCTGGCGCATCTCCTGGGCCGTGTAACCCTGCTGCAGGGCCTCGCCGGCCAGGCGGACGGCGCGCGCACGCTGCAGGCCCTCGGCGTTCAGCTGGACGGCGGTCTCGGTGGCCGCGGCCAGCTCCTCCACGCTGCAGCTCCCATCGCGCAGGCGCAGGCGGGCCTGTTGGCGGAGCTGCTCCAGGTCGCCCTCGTTCAGGCCGGACCACATGTTCTGGGCCATCTGCCGGACCAGCTGGCGCGTGCGGACCGGGTCGCCGGTCGGCTCTACGCCGTCCTGGACGGCCTGATTCATGACGCGGCTGGCGGTGCGCACGTGGGCTTCCATGCGCAGGGCCGCCTGCTCCAGGGCCTGCTCCGGAGCGCCCTTCATCAGTCCTTCCTGGATCTTCGCGAGCACCGGCTCGGTGGGCAGGCCCTCGCGGGCCGCCGCGAGCACGCGGTGCTGCAGGCGGAGCCGGGTGCGCGCCTGCAGGGGATCGCCCGTCTCGCCGGCGGCGAACAGGGTCCTCAGCTCGCGCTCGCCCAGGCCCAGCTGCAGGCAGGCGTCCAGGTTCTCGACCATCTGGCCGCGCTCCTCCGCGGAGAGCCCGGGTGCCGTGTCGATACGATCACGGAGCTGCTGGCGCAGCTGCAGGCGATCGGGATCGCCCTGCTGATCGCCGCTGCCGTCGTGCAGCCGCAGCTGATCCTGCACCTGGTCCCGCGTCCGGTCCTGGTCCTGAGCCAGCGCGGTCGCCGTGGCGAAGATCAGCAGCAGGGCCAGGGTCGTCAGGACGACCGCGCCCCTGCCTCGGCTCGGGAAGATTCGCCTTGTGGTCCGCATGTCCTTGTCTCCTGTCTCGTGACCGGGACGGTGCGTGGGCTCTACGCTCCGTCCGGATTCCACCACCTGAGACGCCGCGGCCGCTCCGAGGTTACCGGCCGGCGGGCAAGACCCGCAGCAGGCCGTTGCGGCCGCCGAAACCGTCGTCTACCGTGACGGTCGCCTCGCTCGGCGTCACCGTCCGGCCGTCGATCCAGTAGGCATACTGGTGGGATCCCGCCGGGAGGGGCAATTCCAGCTCCCACCAGCCGTCGCCGGCTGGCCGGAGCCCGTTGGCAGCGGGATCCCAGCCATTGAAATCTCCCACCAGGGCCACCCGCGTGGCCCCGGGTGCGTGGACACGGAAGCGGATCGGCACGCCCGCGCGCGGCCCGTCCGGAGCGGCCGGCAGGGAGCGGGGCGCCGGGGGGTCCAGGGCGACGCCGCGGCCGCCCGGACCGGGCCGCCAGGTGAGGGCGAGGGCGACGCGGTGGATGTCCTGGTTGTCCGCGTCGGGCCAGACGTAGCGGGCGAAGCCGTAGCGCAGCGCCAGGGAGAGGCTCGGCCCCAGCTCCTGCTCCAGGCCCACGCCCAGCTGCCCGTAGTGATCGTGGTCCTCCGCCGCCGGGCGGCCCGCGAAGTCGCGCTCCTGCCAGACGCCGCCCAGGCTCAGCCAGAGGGCGGGCGCCGCCCGCAGCCAGGCTGTTCCCTGCACCAACCAGCCGCGGCTGTCGTACCAGGGATCGCGGGCCGCGGTGCCGAGGCGGCTGGCCTCCGCCTGCAGGACGAGCCCCGAGGCGGGGGCGAGCGTTCCCCGCCCGCCCAGCCGCCAGGCCGCCTCGCTGTAGATGCCGACGAGCCCCAGGTCGTCCGGGGCCAGCAGGTCGGGGTAGCGCCGTCCCTGCAGGCCGCCGAGCAGCTCGAGCCGCCAGCGGGGGTGCGCGTACCCGAGAGCCGCCTCGCCGCCGCCGGTGTAGCGCCGCACGCTGGCGCGCTCGGAGTCGTCGAAGATCGCGCCGCCGCCCCGCAGGCGCAGCTGCCAGGGACCGCTGCCGCGCAGCAGCAGGTCGGCCGAGACCTGCCCCGAGAGCAGGCGCCGCTCCAGCGTGTTGAAGAACTGCTCGAGGGTCGTGTACGCCGACAGCCGCAGGATCGAGCGTGCGCCCAGCCGCCGGCCGAGGCTCAGGCCCGGGCTGAAGTCGAGGAAGGCGCCGCCAGATACGGTCTCGCGCGCCAGGTCCGGGTCCAGGACCAGATCGCTCTCGTGGCCCGTGGCCACGGTCAGCCAGGGCTCCCACACCCAGGCGTGCGCGGGGGAGGCCGCGGCGCCCCCGACCACAACCAGGATGCAGAACGAGCCCACGAGCATCCTGACCGCGGCGCGGGGGCGTCCGCGACTACAGCGTGAGGTCGAGGACCGCATTCTGCCGGCCAAAACCATCATCCCTTGTCTGCAGGGCGAGGGGATCGGTCCGCCAGGTGCGGCCGTCCTCCACGAACATGTACTCGTAGGTGTCGGCGGGCAGCAGCAGCAAGGCCGTCCAGGCTCCATCGTGCTTCTCCATGGGTGTCCGGCGTGGATCCCAGTCGTTGAAGGTTCCGGCCACGCTCACCTGCCCGACTTCTCCGGCCGGCGGGACGTAGACCAGGCGCACCAGGCGCAGGCCCGCGCTGCCGCCGGCGAACTGCGCGGCATCCGCGGGGACGAAGGCCACCGGCGCACCGCCCGGCCCCTGGCCGCCGGCGGCCAGGTCCCGGCCGCTTCCTGCGGTCCCTTGCAGGACACCGGGCCCCACGCGGGCGGCCAGCCAGCCCAGCCCGAAGACGACGGCCAGCGAGGCCGCCAGGGCCAGCGCCCGCGGCCAGCGCCTTCGGGCCGGCAGGCTGACGACCTGGCGCCGGGGCTGGACGTGGGACGCCAGGGCGTGGACGTCCGCCATGACGCGGGCCGTGAAATCGGGCGAGGGCTCGCCGCTCCCGGTGCGGGCCAGCTCGGCGAGAACCTCTTCGTAGTCCTGCAGCTCCGCGGCGAGCGCGGGATCGCCCTCCAGCTCTGCGAGGAAGCTGCGGGCCTCCTCATCGCTCAGCTCGCCGTCCAGGTAGCGATCAATCAACCGGGTCATGACCGACCTCCTCGTCCGCCGCCGTGCCGGCGGTCCGGGGGTGGGATGCGACCTGTCCGGATTCCCAGCCGGACGCGGACAGGTGTTCTCTGAGAAGCCGCCGGGCGCGGTGGGCGCGCACCTTGAGGGTGCCCGCGCTGTCGCCCGTCGACGCTGCGATCTGCTCGTAGGACCAGTTCTCGAGGTGCTTGAGAACCAGGACCTCCCGGTACTCGACCGGCAGCAGGTCCAGGGCCCGGCGCACCCGGGCCGCGGTTTCCTCGTCCTCCAGCCGGGCGCCGGGGTCGGCGTGCCACCCCGCGTCGGCCGGATCGGCCAGCCGCGGCCGGGTGGCGCGCAGCTGCTCGAGCGAGACGATCCCTCGCTCCCGCAGCCGCCGCGTCCGCCGCAAGTGGTCGCGCGCCGCGTGCAGGCCGATCTGGACCAGCCAGGTGCCGAAGCTCGCCTCGCCCCGGAATCCCTGCAGGGCGGTGAAGGCCTTCACGAAGGCTTCGTGCGCCAGCTCCTCGGCCAGGGCCGGATTGCCCAGCAGCCGCACCAGCATGGCGAACAGCCGCCCCTGGTGGCGCTCCACCAGCAGCCGGAAGGCCTCGGTGTCGCCTCCCTGGACCGCCTGGACGATCGCTGTATCGGCATCGCTCACGGGCCGCTCCTTCACGCTGCGCCTGCTGTGCTCCCATCATCGGCACCTTAGACGCCCGCCCCTCTCCGAGGTTACCGAAAAAACCAGCAAAAGGAGGACCGCTGGCAAGAGGCGATCCTCCACAATTCCTCAACCGCTTCAGGAAAGCGCGGGCTGTCCGGCTACTTGTAAAGCGCCTTCACCTGCCCCCAGCTCTGCTGCTCGGTGCCGATCGGGCCCAGGATGAAGGGATCGTACATGACGAATCCGCAGATCTGCGCATCGTCGTACCAGTCCCAGATCCAGGCCACGATCTGGGTCCGTTCCGTCGTGCCCCAGTAGTTCTCGCTCAGGTCCAGATGCCAGGCGGGGAAGTAGTCCCAGCCATCGCCGAGGAGAGCCGACATCCCCCCGGCGTTCAGGATGTGATTCCCGCGCAGATGCATCTGGCAGCCGTCGTCGAGGATGGTGGTGTACAGGCCTCCCCAGAAGATGTTCCCGCTGCCCGAGATCTCGGAGCTGCCGGAGACTCTCACATTCCACTGCCCTCCGGACAGCTCACAGCCGGAGAGAATTGCCGTGGAGCCGCTTTGAACGACGAGTCCGGCATTGAAGGGATCGATCACCTGGCAATCGCGGATATCGACGACGGAATGTGCCCTGCACTTGATGCCCACGTCGCAGGCATCCGGCATTCCATTCCCCCTGAACTCGCAGCTCGATATCGTCGCGGCCCCGAAGCTTTCCACCAGGAGGCCGATGGCGCAGTTCAGGAACGTGGAATCCTGGATCACGGCATCATTGCACGAGCCCTGAATGTACGCGCCCTGGTCGGTACATTCTTCGAAGCGACAGGATTCGATCCGAACTGGATCGGCACCGAGCGTGAGCACGCCGGTTTCGCACCCCGCGAGCTGACAATCCTCGATCTCGAGCTGGCCGGGGATCACGAGGATGCCGACCTGCAAGTTCCTGACCCGCATCCCCTCGATCCGCAGATGTTCATGATCCTGCACGCCCGCGATCCCATAGGGGCCAAAGTCCGAGAAGTCCGCCGTCTCGGGTCCGATGACCACGGCTTCCGGATCGTCGCCGATGAGCGTCAGGTCGGTCTTGCTGGCGTGCGCATAGACCAGGACGCGGTACGGCCAGCCTTGCAGGCGCACCGAGGTGAACTCCGTGTACTTGCCGGCTCCGATGCTGATGGTATCTCACGGTGATGCCGCATCGATCGCCGGCTGGATCCGCGTGAAGTCGCCGCTACCGTCCCGGGCCACCCGCCAGGTCCTGCCGTTCGCCGGGGCGGACCCGAGCAACAGGCAGCCGAGAGCACTCGTCAAGGTCATCATCGACTTGGGATTCATGGTTCAGGCCTCCCGGGCTATGGGCGAGCCAGAGTGCGGGGCGCACCATAACATGGGCCATGGAGGATGCCAGGGCTGTCTCCCGGGATTGGACTGCCGGCTCGCCTGCTCAGCGCATGCAGCATGGAGGGGAACTCAGGACTTTGCGCGGCGCCAGCGAGCGCCGGCCCCGCGTCTTCCACGATCATCAGCCCTTCGGCCTTCATCTGTCTCAGCACGCGCTTGATCAGTTCGCGGCTGATGCCCGGGCGGTCACGCTGAAACTCCGACAGGCGGAACGGGGCAATCCTGGCCAGCGCCGCTTCCCGCACGAACTCTCTCTTGGCACCCCGGTGCCGAGGTCGTCCAGCGCGCGCCGATACCCCACGGTCAGGTCATCCATGGGCCGGCGCACGGACACCGCCGGTACGGGCGTGAAACGGACGCGCCTTTCGCTGGTCTCCGGATCCCTTTCGACGATCTCGTCGTCGACCATCCTCCATCGACCCCCTGGCTGGGGCAGATAGTGGAGGAGCCTTCTCTCGAGTGGCGGTCCGCTCCGGATGTCCCCCAAGACAGTGTGTCCTCAGGTGCAGGCGCGGTGGTCCTGGCTCGCCAGGAGGTCGAGCAGGGGCCGGAAGTCGATGATGGGGATGGACTCCCGCTTGCGGGCGGCGACGGCTCTGTCGATGCGCTGGGCCAGGTATCGCTCCAGGGGTCCGTCGACGTCCCGGTTGTAGCGCCGAGCCGCCGCCACGAGCTCCAGGTTGCCGGCGATGATCAGGTCCATCAGGTCCTGGCCCTCTTCGTGGTATCGGTAGGCGATCTGCACCACCAGCCGCCGGTAGCAGTCGACGAGCTGGTTATGGGCCATCCAGTCGCCGGAAGAGGCCGCCGCCAACAGCCCGGCTTCCCGCTCCTCGGTCAGGGTATCCTGATGGAACACGAACTGGAGATAGTTCTCCAGAAGCTGGTTTTGTCCGGCGCGATTGCCCATGCTTGCTGTCTCCTTCCTGCACAAGCGGCTCCGTCCCTGTTCCGCTGGACCGGGTCAGCTCCCTGATCCGCTCCATCAGGGGCGCAAGATCGGACGACTTGATCAGGACGGCGTCGGCCGCCGCGAGCTGATCCCCGCGCAGGTCGCCGGCATACGCCGTGTTGATGATGACGGGTATGGTGGCGTCGTGCTCCAGGATCCGATGGAGCAGCTCCACCCCATCCATGCTGCCGGGCAGCCGCGTGTCCAGCACCACCAGATCGACCTCCCTGGTCTCGATGCTGGCCAGGCACTGATCGCCGTCGGAGGCGATCAGCGTATCGAACCCGGCCCGGCGCAATTCCTGCTCGTAGAGGATCTGCAGGGACGGCCTGCCGTCGATGAGCAGGACGGTCCGGCGATCGCGGAAATCGCCGGCTCTCTTGCTCCGTCTGGTCACGAGTTTCGGCTTGGAGGGGCGAGGTGAGCATCCGGTCGCGCTGCTCATGATCGAGCTCCCTGCATGGCCGGCCGCCCGTGGGCCTCGCCGGTTGATCGCCGCGGCGTGGAAACCGCGCGATCGATTGAGCTTCTTCTCCATCTCCCCCTGAACCTTAGACAGGAAGCCGGCGAACGACAATCGGGGCAGGCCCCATTTTTAAGTCTCAGTCCTGCTCTTCGGGACCGACCGTGAGCACCGGACAGGTGGCGGAGCGGACCACCTTGTCGGCCACCGACCCGAATAGGAAGCGGCGCCAGCCCGAGTGCCCGTGGGTGGCGATGACGATCAGGTCGACAGCGTCGTCGTGGGCCATGGTCACGATCTCGTCGCCGGGCTTGCCCTCCACGATCTGCTGCCGGATCTTCAGATCCGGCGTCTCGAACTGCTCGGCCAGCTGCCCCAGCCGTTCGACGGCGTTCTCGTGCATGAACTTCCTGTACTCGACCAGGTTCAGGGTGGCGACCTGGGCGCCGCTTCGCGGCGTGGCGATCGGCGGTACCAACTCGACGACGTGCAGCAGGATCAGCTCCGCTCCGAAACGGGTCGCCAGGATGCGTGCATACTCGGCGGCCCGGAAGGACATCTTGCTGAAATCGGTGGCGCAGAGAATCTTCTCGAATTCGATCATGGACCGATCCTCCCTGCTTGCGCTCGTCGGCGCCCGCCCGTCATGACGCGGTCAAGTTCAGCCGGACCGTGATGAACCGCTCGAGCGCGTGGCGATCGAGCACGCCCTCCAGGCGGCCGTCCTGGACGACCAGCAACCGGTCGAACGGTCCGCGCCGCAGGCGATCCAGGGCGGCCACCAGGTCGGCGTCCAGGTCAATGGTGTACAGCGGATCGCACCGGCCGGCCAGCTGACCCACGGTCTCCTCGTCCCAGCGGCTCTCCGGGACCATCTTGACCCGCTGCAGATCGAGGCATCCCAGCAGTCCTCCCCCGTTCTCGACCACCGGGAAACGATCGATGTGGTGGACGAGCACGTAGTCGTCCACGAACCGCCGCAGGGAGAGCGAGGGGGCCACCTGGATCGGCTTCCGGTCGATGACGTCCCGGACCTTCTTGCCCTCGGTCACTTCCCGCACCAGCACTTGCTGGTAGGACGCCTGAGCCGCGCCGCGCAGGAACAACCCGATGAGCACCAGCCAGAGGCCGCCGATCGGCGAGCCCATGAAGAGATTGAGAATGCCCAGCAAGATGAGCAGGAGGCCGAAACCGCTGCCGATCTGGCTGGCGATGCGCGTCGACCGGCGCAGGTCCTTCTTCCAGCTCCAGAGCACGGCCCGCAGCACCCGTCCTCCGTCCAGCGGGAAGGCGGGCAGCATGTTGAAGATCGCCAGCAGCCAGTTGATCCTGCCCAGGTAGATGAGGACTCCCAGGACGGCCAGCGGCCAGCCGGCGACCTCGCCGAGATCTCCCAGGCCGATGAAGGCGAAGCCGAGGGCCACGCTGGCGGCCGGACCGGCCAGAGCGGTCAGCAGCTCCACCTTGGGCCGCTTCGGCTCCTCGCCCATCTCGGCGATACCGCCGAGCAGAAAGAGGGTGATGCCGCGCATGGGCAGGCCGTAGCGCCGGGCCACCAGACTGTGGCAGAACTCGTGAAAGATGATGGAGGCGAAAAAGAGAAGCGCCGCGACCGCTCCCATCAGCCAGTAGGTGCGCTCGCTCAGGTTCGGATAGGCCTGCGGAAAGAACCCCATCGCCAGCGAGATCAGCACGAGCACGGCCACGACCAGCCAGCTGATGTGGATGCCGACGTCGAATCCGAACAGCCTGAACAGCTTGAATCTTCTTCTGAACATGGCTTCGGTTCCTAGCTCGGTCCTCGCGCTCCATCCACGGCGGTCCGGTCGTCCGCTGGCAAGGAGACGTCCAGCAGCTCGGACACCGGCATGGCGACCAGGTTCAACCGCAACAGCGGCAGCCGGCAGAATCCGTCGGTCCTCAGGGGCAAGCCGAGACCGCCCGGTCCCCGTTCCAGCGGCAGGTCAGCCGGGAAGGGATCGTCGAAGGGGAAGTAGTGCCCCAGCGCCTGGCCCACCTGCAGAGCTTCCTGCGGTGGAACCACCAGCAGGAACGCTCCGGAGGTCAGGCGACCCAGAAACCCGCCCGGCTCCCGGCAGCCGCTCAACGTATCGGCGCAGAGGATCGCAATCACCCTGAGCGAGCGGCTGTAGCTGCCGTCACCGAAGCAGTGGTGGTAGCGATCCAGACCCTCCGGCTGGATGAATATCGCGACGTGGTCCGCCTCATCGGCCCTGTTCCGGTTCAGCGCTCGCGCCAGGCTGAGTGGGCCGGGCAGCAGCGTGATCGGATCGCAATCGAGCAGGGTCGGGCAACAGGCGCGCATCTTCCTGGCGGCTCGCCACCAGCGGATCTGCAGCTCCACCCTGCTGATCAGGTCCTGTTCCTCGAGTTCGGGCGACAGGCCGTCCGCAACCGTCAGGCCCAGCCCGTGCGCCAGGCTTCCCAGCTTGTCCTCGGGAGCTATGAGCAGCACGGGGACTCGGCAACCGAGAGATCCGATCGCGGACGCGCCCTCGTTGGCTCCGGGTCCGACCAGCCGGCGGGCGTGGTGGGCACTGATGAGCAGGACGTCCGCATCTGCCAGCAGGGGCGACGCGGCTACCTCGGCCATGGTCTCCCCGGCCACCACCTGCCAGCCTCGATTGCGGAGCAGACGGCCAAGAAACTCGCGATTCTCCCGGCACCGCTCCAGGATCACCGCCCTGTTCCGAGCGTGTTCCATCCCTGGACCTCCCCGGGCCATCGGTTAGACGAGTATCTCGCCAGCAGCCGACGTCCTGCCGGGGTGACAGGAAGCTCTACCGACCTTGGGTGATGGCCATGGCCTGGCGTTCGATGTCACCAGTTCCTGGACAGGATGACCGATTCGCTGGACCGGCACCATGGGGGCCGCTCCCATTTTCATCTCCGGAGAATACCCGAGGGGGACTTTGCGTTTGCTACGGTGCATCCCGGAAACGGCAGCCCTCCGCGCAGGTAAGCGCCGTGTTCCCTGGGAGATCGCCGCCCTGCGTGCGCGGGTCGGCGACGGAGCGCTTGGCCTGGACGGGGCGGCCAAGACGGAGGTCAGGTGAATCCCCATGCTCGATTGGGGGCCGCTCCGAATTGATAAACGTCTCCGATGGCGCTAGCCATGAGTGCGTGAATCAATCGCCACCTGGATCCGATTCAGGCTCCCGGGGCAACCATGGCGCAGGAAGAGCGCCCCGGCATTCCATCGTGAGTCCCGCCACGAGGGCCCCGGATCAAGCGACAGGCAAATCCCAAAGGAGCAAAGAAAATGGCAGACCACGTTGGTGCGTTGCTGGAGGAGGAGCAGCTGTCGGCCCGCAGGATCGTCCTGATGGGTGGAGCTGCCTCCGGCGAGATCGTCGGCGGCGGAGGCGCAGTCGTCCTGGCGATCATCGCCCTGTCGGGCATCATACCGGTCACGCTGCTGGCGGTCGCCGGACTGGCCGTAGGGGCCGCCCTGATGTTCGAGGGGGGCGCGATCGCGAGCCGCTACCGCGACATTGCGGCGGAGATCGACAATCGGTTCGACCTGACCGCGCTGGGAGGCGGACTTTCCGCCGAGTTCCTGGGCGGCGCCGCCGGGGTGGTGCTTGCCCTGATCACCTTGCTCGGGCTCAACTCGGCCATGCTGATGGCGATCTCCGCAATCGTATACGGCGGGGCTCTCGTCATCGGCGCCGAGACCGCCGCCGAGCTGAAGGCGCTGACCCTGCCCCGGACGGAGAAGCACGAGCACCTGCAGAAGATCGCGCGCTCGGCTCTTTCAGCGACCGTGAGCGTGCGGGTCATGGCGGGTCTGGGCGCGGTCGTCCTCGGCATCTTGGGACTCATCGATGCCCCGTCCAGCATCACGCTTTCGCTGGTGGCTTTCCTGGCCCTCGGCGGAACGGTGCTGATGAGCGGAACGGCCATCGGTGGCAAGGTGCTGGCGATCTTCAGGCACTAGGGTCATTCCGGCTGGCCGGTGCGCCATGGCGACCGGCGTGGCCGGGGGCCGAGTGCCGGATGGGCGAGAGGCCGCTCTGTGCCGGCCGCGGCCTCTTGCCCGCGCCCACCGCCGGACCTCGTGTCCGATGAAATCGTAGGGGATTTGAAAGTTCGCGAGTTGTGCCGCGGAGAATGTGTTTCTGATCCGGGGGCGGCTCCTGTCCCCGCAAGTGGTGTCCCTCGCGGTCTCTCAGTAAGCGTACTTCAAGGTATGCCGGCGGTTGATCGCCAGGGCCCGCGTCCGGATCACCCCGTCGTAGTACTCCACCCAGCGCGGCGGCAGCGGGAACCGCGTCCGAAACAACCGCTACCCCAGCACCTGCTCCGGCAGCCAGTGCTGCCCGGCCAGCCCGTACAGCTGGATACGGTGTGGCGGGGCGGCGGTAGAAGCCGTGCTTGCGGTAAGGCCACATGTCGTGGGAAGCGTTGTGGTACTTGCAGTTGGGTTTGGTGCAGTGGGGTGGCTGCCAGGCTTGGTATGTCGGACGGGGGTTGCGCATGCCCCCCGGGTTGCAGCTTCGGGGCCAAACACATTTTCCGCGGCACAACCAAAGGCAAAGGGCGGTTCCTGGGGGAGCCGCCCTGCGCCAGAAGATTTGCGGTGCTGCTAGTGGGGCACCACCGTGGGCTCCTGCGGCCTCTGGGTCATGACCGAGGCCTTCCAGATGGCCAGCACCGTCACCACGGCACCCGTGATGATCATGTTGGCTGGACCGATCAAGGCGGGCACGAATCCGGTGAAGATGGCCCACAGGCCGATCAACCCGATCAGAGTGCCCTTCCAGCCCCTGGACCAGAAGCCCAGGATCGCCAGCAAGATGCCGGTCACGATGAAGTTGGCACCGCTGGACAGCGTTGCCACGATGCCTGAGAATATCATCCACAGGCCGATGACCATGTTTGACCAAGATTGCCACATGATTGACCTCCCGTCTAGCGTTCCATCTCCCCCCGTCTGCTGCGGGAGGATGACTGCTGCGGTCGCTGGCCGCTCATGCGGCAGCCCGGCAGCGTGTCTCCAGTCCCCCCTGCGGGGGCTACTCACATGGTGGCGCCAAAGGGCCAGATCGGAAATGGGGCCATCGCTGAATGGCCCCTGGGGAGATGGATGATGTCAAAACATTCATTTTCATTACTCTAGTTTACTGTTGATGCGGCGCTGACCCCGTTTCGGCCCCTCATTCTCATTCCGTCGCTAATTCCTGCCAGAACCTGCCGATATGAAGGGAATGAGCGCGAGGCCCGGTTCACGGTCTTGCAAGGCCCCGGCGTGTCCGGGGCGTGGTCGGCTTTCAACACCGAAGGTCGAGCGGCATGCACAACCTGCAGGAGCTGTTCTGGCGGGTCATCGCCGGGCAGATCGCCTCGCTCGAGGAGGCCCACGAGGCGCTCGCCAGGGGGGAGGCGGCTGCCGAGGAGACGATCCGCCGCATCGCCCATTCGCTGCGGGGATCCGGGGGCACGTACGGGTACCCCCAGGTGACGGTCGCGGCCGGCGCCGCCGTGGATGCGCCCACCGAGCGCCTCGTCGACGAGGTGGCCAACCTGCTGAACGTGCTGCACGAGCTGGATCCGGCCAAGGTGGCCCGAACGCGGATCCTCGTCATCGACGACGATCCGGCCATCACCGAGCTGCTGAGGTACGAGCTCAGCACCGTCGACCGCGAGGTCCTGATGGCCAACACGGCCGCCGAGGCCCAGGAGATCCTGGGCCGGACGGACTGCGCCCTGATCATCCTGGACCTGGTGCTGCCGGACATGGACGGGCGCAACCTGCTGAAGCGCTTGCGCGCCCAGTCGATCACCGCGCGGATACCGATCTTCGTGCTCTCCGGCACGATCAGTTCCCAGACCCGCGCGGAGTGCCTGGCCCTGGGCGCCGACGAGTACATCGAGAAGCCCTTCGATCCCCGCCAGCTGCAGTCGCGGGTCGCCGAGAAGCTGCGCGGGAGCCTGTCCGGCGCCGGGGAGCTGGCGCGCGACGAGCTGACCCAGCTGCCCAACCGGGCGGCCTTCGCGGAGATCTTCCAGCGCAAGCTGACGCACGCCCTGCAGCACGGCGAGCCCCTCGCGCTGGCCATCCTGGATCCCGACCACTTCCAGCGCATCAACTCCCGATATGGTCGCGATCTCGGGGATCGGGCCCTCCTGCAGCTGACGACGATCGTCACCCGGTGCCTGCGCAGATCCGACCAGATCGCCCGCTGGACCGACGCCCAGATCATCGTGCTGCTGCCGAACACCAAGGTCATGGACGGCGTCCTAGCGCTGGAGAAGGTGCGGGCCAGCCTGCGCAAGACGCCTCTGCGCACGGACAAGGGCGAGCAGGTCCACCTGACCATCTCGGCGGGCCTCACCGACGTCACCGAGGCGGAGAACGCCGAGGAGGCGGTCATCAGTGCGGGACGGTTCCTCCTGCAGGCCAAGCAGGCAGGACGCGATCGGGTCTGCTCGTCCGTCGGCGAAGAAGCGGGCAAGAAGCAGATGCGCGTCCTGATGGCCGAGGACGACAAGCTCATTGCCAACATCGTGAAGCACCGGCTGGAGCGCGAGGGCTTCGAGGTCCTGCACTTCGAGAACGGAGCGGACGCGTACGAGGCGGCTCAGACCCTGGACGTGGACATGGCGATCCTGGACGTGAAGATGCCGGGCATGGACGGGTTCGAGCTGCTCGTGCTGCTGCGCAAGATGCCGGCCTTCGAGCGGATACCGATCGTGATGCTGACCTCCATGGGCAGCGAGAGGGACATCGTGCGCGGATTCGATCTGGGCGCCGACGACTACATCCTCAAGCCGTTCTCGCCCATCGAGGTGCTCGCCCGCATCCACCGCCTGTTGCGCAAGTACTCGCGGCCCGCTGGGCACGAGGTCGCCGAGACAGGCTCGGTGCCGGCTGCGAACGGCGGGGACGGGCAATCCCCCGCACCGGCCGGTGAGGATCCCGAACATCCTGATCCCGTCCTGACGACGCCCGGGTCCGGGGAATGAGCGGGCACCGGAGTTCCGTGGCCGAAGGGGTGCTGCGTGCTGGATCTCGACTGGATACATGATCTCGCCGTCGAGGACCGCATCTTCCTGTTGCTGATCGGCAGCATCGCCTTCGTGTTCTGCCTGGCGGGAATGTTCGCGACCTCGGCGGTCGTCTTCCGGCTGCGCAACATCCGCATGACGGCGTACTGGGAGCGGCTGGAGCGGAAGTGGGAGACCGAGGTCATCGCGGTCATGGCCGGAGAGAAGGACTGCCCCAGCCTCTGGCGGCGCGTGGGCAAGAACGAGGAGCTCTCCTTCATCGATTTCCTGGTGCGCTTCGCCCGCCGGCTGGAGGGCGAGGAGCGGAGGGTCCTCTCCGAACTCGCCAGGCCCTACCTGCCGCAGGTGGCCGCCAACGTCCGCAAGGGTAACACGGAAAGCCGGGCTGAGGCGGCGCAGGCGCTCAGCATCCTGGGCCTGCCCGAATACGCGGAGCACGTCGTGACGGCGGTCCACGATCCTTCGCCCCTGGTCGCCATGATCGCGGCGCGCTCCCTGGCGCGGGAGAAGCAGGTCGAGTACGCGCAGACGATCATCGACAACATCGATCGCTTCGGCAACTGGACCACGAGCTTCCTCTCCTCGATGCTCGCCTCCCTCGGGCCGGAGGTGGCCCCGACTTTGCGCCGCGCCTTCGTAGACCCCCGGCAATCGCCGCAGGTCTGCACCGTTCTCACCGAGAGTCTGCGGGAGCTGCACGACCTACCGGCGGCGGACCTGGCGGCGGAGAAACTGGGCAGCGAGGAGGATCGCGAGGTTCTGGCCGCCTGTCTGCGGCTCCTGGGCGAGGTCGGGGGGCCCCGGCACCTGCCGATGATCAGGCCCCTGGTCGGCGCCGCCGATTTCGTGGTGCGAGCCCACGCCATCACGGTCCTGGGCACGCTCGGTACCGCCGCCGATGTCCCGATCCTGCGCGACGCTTTCCTGGACTCCTCGACCTGGGTCGCCCTGCGGGCGGCCAAGGCGCTGCTGCAGCTGGGGAAAGCGGCAGTTCTGATCGAGTTGGCCGGGGCCGCCAACGACCGCGCGCTGCTGGCGCGCCAGGTGCTCGCCGAGGAAGTCGTATGATCGAGTCGTACGTGAAGATCCTCGTGCTCTGCGTCAACGGCATCGCGCTGGGGTATTTCGTGATCCTGAACACGACTTACCTGATCATGGGCTTCATCGCCTACTGGGGCCTGCGGCGCCATGCGCGGCGCCTCAAGCTGCTGGACATCGAGGACCTCATCCTCACCAGCAACGTGCCACCGATCACGATCATCTGCCCCGCCTACAACGAGGAGAACACCTGCATCGAGGCCATCCGGGCCCTGTGCACGCTCAACTACCCCAGCTACGAGGTCGTCTTCGTGAACGACGGTTCCGAGGACGGCACCATGCAGCGCCTGATCAACGCCTTCTCGCTGGCGCCGACCGATCGCATGCCCATGGCCGACCTGCAGACGGCGTGGATCCGCGGCATCTACCAGAGCGACTCGTATCCCGATCTCTGGGTTATCGACAAGGTCAACGGCGGCAAGTCCGACGCTCTGAACGCGGGCCTCACCTTCTGCCGCACGCCCCTGTTCTGCGCCATGGATTCGGACAGCCTCCTCGAGCGGGACGCCCTGACGCGCATTGTGCGACCCTTCCTGGAGGATGCCACCACCATCGCCGCCGGGGGCAGCATCCGCATCGTCAACGGCTGCACGGTGCGGAACGGTGTGCTGGAAAGGGTCGGCCTGCCGCGGAGCCTGCTCGCCCGTTTCCAGGTCCTGGAGTACCTGCGCGCCTTTCTCTCGGGGCGCATGGGCTGGGACGTCCTGAACGCCACCATCATCGTCTCGGGCGCGTTCGGGATGTTCCGGCGGCGGATCGTCATCGAGGCCGGCGGCTTCGCCACCAACACCGTCGGGGAGGACATGGAGCTGATCGTCCGGCTCCACCGTCACTGCCGCGAGAAGGGGATCCCTCACCGTGTCGCCTTCGTTCCCGATCCGCTGGCTTGGACGGAGTGCCCCGAGTCCGTGCTGACCCTGGGCCGGCAGCGCGACCGCTGGCAACGCGGCCTCATCGACAGCCTGACCTGGCACCTGAAGATGCTCTTCAATCCGCGCTACGGCCGGATCGGGATGACCGCCTTTCCCCACTTCTTCTTCATGGAGATGCTGGGGCCGCTGGTGGAGACGCTGGGGTACCTCAGCTTCGTGCTGGCGCTCTGCTTCGGGCTCGTGAACAACATCTACATCGCCGCCTTCTTGATGGTGGCCTTCGTCCTCGGGGCGGCGCTCTCCATCGCCGCCATCGGCCTGGAGGAGCTGTCCCTGCGCCGCTACCCCGGCTGGTCCAACTTCCTGCAGCTCTTCGTGCTGGCCATCCTTGAGAACATCGGCTACCGGCAGCTGGTCACGTTCTGGCGCGTGCGCGGCATTCTCTCCTCCATCCTCGGCGTCAAGACCTGGGGCCGGATGAGCCGGCGCGGCTTCAGCGGGGAGGAGGTCCTGTGATCGCCCTGCTGCTGGCCCTGACTTTCTGGACGGCCCTCCCGAGCGCTGATGCGGCCTTGGAGCTGCAGTATTACGAACAGGCAGCACGGCTCTATCGGACACACCTGCAGAGCGAACCGGATTCGTACCGAGCGCTCCATGGCCTGGCGCGCGCCCTGGCCCTAGGTAGGCAGTGGGACGAGGCGCTCGCCGCCTACGACACCCTGCTGTCCGGGTATCCCGAGGACCCGGATGCCCGGCTGGGACAGGGGCTGGTCCACGCTTGGCGGGGAGAGTTCGAACAGGCGGAGGCGGAGCTGGCTGCTGTCACACACAGCCATCCCGAATACGAGGACGCCTGGCGAGCTCTGGGTAACACGTATTACTGGTCCGGTCGGGTCGATGTCCTGACGAGTCTGGGACAGGAGCTGCAGCGCGCCGGGAAGCGCGATCTGGCCCAGCAGTTCCTTGGCTTGGCCCGGCAGCTCGATCCCGCGAATCCGGTCGTCCGGCAACATGCGGCCGAACTCGCGGCGGGAAGGCGGAATGCCTGCGCCCGCCGCAGGCTGGCTGCGGCGGACACGCTCAGCTACCCAGCGCGGGCCCACGGCGACCGGTTCGAGATCCGCACCGCAGCCGGGTGGCGACCCTTCTACATCAAGGGCGTGAATCTGGGAGCGGCGCTGCCTGGACGCTTCCCCAGCCAGTTTCCCGCCGCCAAGGTCTATGTCGAGTGGATAGAGCAGATGGCAGCCATGGGAGCCAACACCGTCCGCGTCTACACCATTCATCCACCGACCTTCTATAGCGCTCTCCGCGAATACAACCAGGCGCATAGGGATCATCCCCTGTGGCTGATGCACGGCGTCTGGACCGGGCCGCCTCCCGCCGGTGATTACGCCGATCCGGTCTGGCAGAGCGCCTTCTTCGCCGAGATGCACCGGGTCGTGGATTTGATTCATGGGTGCGCCGAGCTCGTCGCGCGCCCTGGACACGCCTCCGGCTCGTACACGGCGGACGTCTCGCCCTGGACCCTGGCCTTCATCATCGGCCGGGAGTGGGAGCCGACCGATGTGTCGGACTTCCTGCAGCAGCAGCCCAATCTCTCCGGCTGGTACGGCAACTTCCTGCGGGTGCAGGGGGGCAATGCCATGGACGCCTGGCTGGGGCGAGCCTGCGAAGAGATCGTGGCCTACGAGACCGAGACCTACCGAAGCCAGCGGCCCGTAGCCTACACGAACTGGCCGACCCTGGATCCTCTGTTACATCCCACCGAGACCACGGTGGCCGAGGAGCTGGCCATCCGGGCGTCCCGCGGTGAGATCGTGGCCGTCGCGCCACGGGAGTTCAACAACGACGAGGTGGGACTGGACGCGGCTCTGGTCACCCCGACCGCGGCCTTTCCAGCCGGCTACTTCGCTGCCTATCACGCGTATCCCTACTATCCCGATTTCATGGTCCTGGACGAGGGATACGGAAAGGCGAGTTCCTCGTTTGGCCCTTCCTACTACTTCGGCTACTTGCAGGACTTGAAAGCGCATCACCCTGACATGCCGGTGGTCATCGCCGAGTACGGGGTGCCGGCCAGCCTGGGCATCGCTCATCTGCAGCCGCAGGGGGCCCATCACGGCGGACATAGCGAGTGGGACATGGCGGCCCACGACCAGCGATTGACCTTGGAGATCGCCGAGGCTGGCATGGCGGGTGGGATTACCTTCGCCTGGATCGACGAGTGGTTCAAGCGGAACTGGCTCACCTTCGCCTTCGAGCTGCCCGCCGAACGCAACCGCCTCTGGTGCAACCGTCTGGATGCCGAGCAGCACTACGGCATGTTCGCCATGGAAGCAGAGCCCGCTGTCAAGGGTACGACGCTCGCTGCCCGTCTTGCACCCTGGCGAGAGGTACCGCCGCTCTACGCGACGGAGGGTGGCGGAGCGCTGCGGGCTGCGGCCGACGGCGCGTATCTCTGGCTGTTGATCGAGATGGGTTCCGGCGAGGACTGGCAGCAGTTCCTGGTCGGCTTCGATGTCGTGGAGCCGGGGGCGGGGGATTTCCGCTGGCCCGGTCGGGTTGGCGAGCGGTTACCCGTGGGCGTGGAGTTCGTGCTGCAAGCCAGGGGAGGTGCGGTGCGGCTGCTGGCCGATCCGTCCCAGAACCAGTTTCGTCTGGTACCGCAAGGAAGCGGGGAGGAGACGTCCCCCCCGCGGTTGCGGGCGGTGCAGGCCCCACCAGCGGGAATGCTCCAAGGGCGCTGGCAGCAGCAGTTCAACCCGCCCTACGTGACGCGGCCGCACGACGACGGACGGTACGAGCCCCAGCGGGTTGTCACCAACCGGCGCCGCTTCGGGCGCGACGGCACCGAGTACGCCGCGGCGGGCTACGAATGGGGGCGGCTGCGCGAGGGTCCCCCGCCGGATGGCTGCTGGGAGCGTCTGCCGGAGGAAAGTGTCCTGGAGGTGCGGATCCCGTGGCTGCTCCTGAACGTGACCGATCCCAGCAGCCGCTGCGTGCTGCAGGACGGCTTCGCGTGCCGTCCGGTTCCCGACATCGGCATCGTGGCGACCTGGCAGACGGGAACGGGCACGTGGCGGAGCTGGCCGGCCGCGGGAAGGACCGCTCCCGAGACCGCGCCCGTGGCGCGCTTCACCTGGCCCACCTGGGAGGAGCCGAGCTGGTCGGTGCGGCGACGTCCCGTCTACGCCGCGATGCAGGAGGCCTTCGCGGCGCTCGACGAGACAGGAAGGCGGATCTCCGATGTCGGGCTCGTGCAGGCGAGTTCACCCGACGTCGTGGCCGACCCCTCTGCCGATCCTCCCGAGGACGTGAATCCCGGCTGCTCGCCGGTCACCGCCGAGGCCGCCGACGAGGCCTGGCGGGCGGGCGACCTCACGAGAGCGGACTGTCTGTACTCATCCCTGCTGGGCGACGACCCGCAAAATGCCCGGGCCCTGCATCGCCTGGCCCTGCTGCGGGCCTGGGACGACCGGCACGCCGAGGCCCTGGCGCTGTTCGACCGGCTCCTGGCCCTGCATCCCGACAACCTGGAGGCTCGTCTGGATCGGGCGCGCGTGCTCGGCTGGAGCGGCCAGCTGGAGCGGGCCATCGCCGAGGTGGACAGCATCCTGACCCGGCAGCCGGGGCAGCTGCCGGCCCTGCGCATGCGCGGGCAGTTCCAGGCCTGGGCGGGACAGTACGATGCTTCGCTCTCGACCTACGACCAGCTGCTGGCCATCGACCCCGAGAGCGAGCAGGTCCGGTTGTCGCGAGCGCAGGTGCTGACCTGGGCGGCGCGCTTCGGCGCGGCGGTGGCCGCCTACGACAGCCTGCTGGCGGACGATCCGCAGCATGCGGAAGCTCGCCTCGGCCGCGCCCGGGTCCTGGCCTACGCCGGCCGGCTGGACGCTTCGGAGGCCGCCTACCGGGGGATCCTGGCCGACGATCCCGACAACGGTGAGGCGCTGGCCGGTCTGGCCCGGACGTTGAGCTGGGACGGCCGGCTGGTGGCCTCGGAGGCGGCTTGGCGGCGAGCGCTGGCGCAGGCGCCGGCCGATCCCGCCTATGCGGCCGGTCTCTCGCAGAACCTCCGCTGGCAGGGCAGGCCCGGGGACGCGCGGGAGGTCCTGCAGCAGGCCGGCACGGCTTCGTCGCCGGGTGCGGAATGGCAACAGGAGCGGCTCTGGGTCCGGGCGGCCCTCGGACCGCGCTTCGTGCCCGCGGTCGTCTACGAGAGCGACTCCGACGAGAACCGCATGCGCACCCTGTCCCTCTCGTCTTCCTGGTACGCGCGGCCCCGCCTCGGCCTGCGGCTGGACCTGTACCGGCGCGACGCCGAGCAGTACGCACTGAAGCGCACGTCTCGAGGTGTGACGCTCGCGGCCTCCCGCCAGTTCGCGCCGGGCTGGACGCTCTCCGCGGGCCTGGGCGGCAGCTTCCCGGACGGCGAAGGGAACGAGGCCCTGGCGGCCGTGCGGCTCTCGCTCGCCAGCCCCGGTCGCTATCGCTGGGGAGGTACGCTGACCTACCGGCACCAGGCGCTGGATGCCACGGCCCTCCTGATCGCGAACGGGATCCAGGTCGGCGAGTGGTCCCTCGACGGTCGCGGCGTGCTGGGTTCGTCCTGGCACGCCCGGGGCGGCCTCTCCCTGGCCGCCTTCACGGGTCACCAGAGCAACCGGCGCTGGGCCCTGAACGGATCGGTCAAGCATCGCGTGGCGCGTTCGTGGTCCCTGGGATTCGGATTTCGTGTCTTCGGCTTCGCGAAGGACCTGAACGACGGATACTTCGATCCCGACCTCTACGGCATCGCCGAGGCGCCGTGCCAGTGGCGGCGGGAGCACGGCTCCTGGAGCCTGCAGCTGGAGGCGGTGCCGGGCGTGCAGAAGGTCACCAGGGCGGGCCATCCGACCGGCGCGGTGCGCGCTTCCGCGCGCCTGTCCTACGTCTTCGGCCCGGGCCGGGAGATCTCCCTGTCGGGAGCCTACTCCTCGACCGGCCTGCACAGCTTCTCCACCGGAGATGCCGACTACCACTACACAGCGGTCGTCCTGGCCGCGGGATGGGCCTACTAGAGCGCAGGCGGTGACTCACCTGCGGGAGCAGGGCGCGCTCAGTCGCAATCCTCTTTGCCGGTCAGGCCTGCGCCCGATGCCTCAGCAGGCGCCTCGCCAGCTCCAGGATCTCGTCGCGGAGCGCAAGCTGCCGGAGCCATGCGGGCGGGATGTCGTTCACCCCGTGGTACGCGCCCGCCACCTGTCCGCAGATGGCGGCGGTCGTGTCGGCGTCGTCCCCGAGGTTGGCGGCGCGCAGCAAAGACGGTCCGAGCGAGTTCTCGCGAGCAAAGCACCAGAGCGCGGCCTCCAGGGACTCGATGACGTAGCCCGAGCCCTTGATCTCCGATTCCTCCTTGGAGAGGTACGCTCCGGAGGCGATGTCGCGAACCCTCGGGCAGTTCAGCTCACCGTGCGGCGTTCCGAGGAGCGTCTCGTCCTTGGAGCAGCCGGTCAGGGCGCGGTAGAGGATGTCGCCGAGCAGGCAGCAGGCCTCGACGCACTCGGCCGCGCCGTGGGTCGTGCGCGAACTCAGGCCGGCGTGTTCCCAGATGGCGGCGCGATCGGGGTAGTAGAACAGCGGGACGGGGGCAAGCCGCATGATGCTGCCGTTGCCGGCGGTATCCGGAGCCGTCGGGCCGCTGAAGGGCTCGCCGGTTTCCTGGTAATCGCGGAGCGCCTTCTCGACCGTCCCCCCGACGTCGACGAAACCGCCCGTGCTGCTGTAGTACCCCTGCTGCAGCCAGCGCAGGTAGCGGTTCATCTGGTCGGCGGCATCGAAGCCGCGGCATTCCAGCAGACTCGCGGCCAGGCACAGGGCCATCGAGGTGTCGTCGGTCCACTGGCCCGGCTCGAGGCTCATGGCCTCGCTCCCGATGGGCTCCGTAACGGTGGGAAAGCTGTGCCGGGGTTGAGCCTCGACACCGGCCCCGAGCGCATCGCCGATGGCCAGCCCCGCCAAACACCCCTCGTATCGTTCCAGCAGCTCCATGTTCGTGCTCCTATTCAGCAGTCCAGCCCCGCGGCCTCTCTCTACCGGCTGCGTGCCGGGGCGGTGTTCTTTCCATCATGGATTTCACTCGTGTGACCAGATGAAGCAAGCGGAAGTACATGGAGCACGAGGTCCATCAGCACCTCGCCGGGAGATTCGTTCACGACGTAATGCGCGGCGTGCTCGATCACGAAGAGCTTTTTCACCGGCGCCCGAATGCGCCCGTAGTAATCCACGAGGATGCTCGTGGGGGTCGTCCGGTCCTGCGCGCCGGCGAAGAAGAAGACGGGGCACTCGAACACGGTGGTGTCGTCGAAGTTCACGGCGGCAGCCTGCGGCAGCAAGGCCTCCAGGGAACTCAGCTCGCCCAGCTCCGCGGATTCGACATCGTAGTCGCTGTAGGCGGGACTCATGGCACGCAGGCGAGACTCGTCGTATTCCGTTCGGCCATAGAACATGCCGCCCAGGGCGATGACCCACTTGCGCTCGAGCAGGGTTTTCACCAGGGGCGTCGGTCCGTCCGTGTGGGGGTAGGGAGCGAGCGAGCGCAGCTCGCTGATCGCCGCCGTGTCGCCGGCCGCCTCCGCTTGCGCCAGCGTCTCCCTGTAACTGACCGCCTCGTTGCGCAGGCCGTTGACGACCTGCCCCACGCCGATGTAGGCGTGGAGCCACTCCGGCCGGTGCCGGGCGATCCTGACGCCGAGGATGCTGCCCCAGGAGTGTCCCATCAGGAAGATCTTGTCCTTGCCGTAGGTGCGCCGCAGCAGCTCGATCAGCTGCTCGGCGTCCGCCTGCATCTGCTCGATCGAGAGCGCCGGATCCGGCCGGCGCCCGGCGGCCGAGAATGTCTTGCCCGCCCCGCGCTGATCCCATTGCACCACGGTGAAGAAATCCTCCCAGGGACGCTGGAAGGTCCAGCTCACGGGCATCATCGGGGATCCGGGGCCGCCGTGGATGAAGAGCAACAGGGGATTCGCCGGGTCGTTGCCGCGGACGTCGATCCACTGCTCGATGCCGCCGATCTCGACGGCTCTGAGTTCGTCGATGCCGCCGGGCGGGATCGCTTGCGCCTCTGCAATGGCAGCGCGAGGGTCGAACCCGGCATCACTGCCGGTAGTCGCCGGTGCATCGGCGGCGTACGTCGCTGAGATCAGTGCTGCGATGACGAGCGCCGCCAGTGCCGTGCCCGAGCCCACCATTCTACTTCGCCCGCCACGGAAGGGCAGAGGTAGGAAAGTCAACCGCACAGTAGCACCTCTCGATGTGCCCTCGATTCGGCAACCAGCCGTTTCTATGTCCCAGTCCCGCCCGCCAGCGGCTCGGCGTCCACGCCGGTGATGGGTGTGCGCCGGAACAGGACGGCCAACGACCAGGTCGAGCCCGGGAAGGTTACCGCCCAGAGCGCCGCGATCCATATCATCCAGTGGAAGTACATCTGCAGAGCGATGAAGGGCAGCAACAACCCGTTGGCGATCAGGAACCCTCGCACGACCCGCTCCTGTCCGCGATCCGTGAACACCATGGCGGCGAAGAGGGTCGCGACGCTCATGAAGCTGTAGCCGAGAATATCCACGGCGTACAGAAACGAATCGAAGGGCACGAACAGGAACGGCTCGATGCCGGCCACGCGCCCGCCGGCGAGCCTGGGCGCCACCAGGGTGAGCTGTACGTAGTAGTTCACGCTGATCAGGACCGCATAGGCGGTGGCGAAGGCCACCGCGGCATGGCTCCAGACTCTCCTGTCGGGTGACGACAGTTGGTGGATGCTCACCGTGAGCAGCAGGAATGAGGAACCCAGCAGCAGTGAGGGCGTGAGCAGAACGACAAGCCCCAGAGGCGTGCTCGCGTTTTCGGGGCCTCCCCCGGAGCCTAGCCATCCCAACCATTCCGCTATCTGCCCCACATCGTAAGTCAGGCTGAACACCGTCGCGAGCACAGCCGACCAGAATCCAACCGCCCTGGTCGATGGCGAAATCTGCTTGACCATGGATCCCTCTCCGCATGAACGCAGTCCTGATGGGGCCCGGCCCGCAAGCCCTCCAGCTCTAGGCGCTTAACCGCTTGTCAGAAAACGAGATGAGAAATATCATGGCGGTGTGCGCGGTGGAACGGGCGGTCAGCGCGTACGCATTCTAGCACAGCGGTGCCGGGGGCGGCAGCACTCTCTGCCCGGGGGGTGCGGGCGCCGCGCTCCTTCTTGATCGCGTCGGTTCCAGGTTCTACACTGGGCGCCGGCGCTGTCCTTGCGACCGGGTGATCCAGCAAAGAGAGAAGGCCATGAAGGAGACCATCAGCTTCACGCTCAACGGTCGGCCCACCAGACTGGAGGTCGACGGCGGGCGGACACTCCTCTGGGTGCTGCGGACCGAGCTGGGACTGACCGGCACCAAGTTCGGCTGCGGCGAGGGCTTCTGCGGGGCCTGCACGGTGATCATCGGCAAGGAGGCCGTCCGCTCCTGCCAGGTGACCATGAGCGAGGTCGCCGGCAAGCAGGTCATGACGATCGAGGGACTGGCCCAGGGAGGGAAGCTCCATCCGCTGCAGGAGCAGTTCGTCGAGCACGATGCGCTGCAGTGCGGCTACTGCACCCCGGGCATGATCCTGACCGCCTACGCCCTGCTGCTGCAGAACCCGCATCCGAGCAGGGAGGAGATCATCCGGGGCATGGACGACAATCTCTGCCGGTGCGGCGCGCACAAGCGTATTGTCGAGGCGATCCAGGGCGCCTCGCAAGGGAAGTGAGGCCTGCCATGGCAAACGAGGACATCGACCAGCCCGAGAGCGGCGTGACGGACAGCCGCTGGCACCTGAACCGCCGCGACTTCCTGAAGCTCGTCGGCGGCGGCATCGTTGTCTTCTTCACGGTGGGCGACTGGCTGCTCTCGCCCGCCGAGGCCCAGCGAGGCAGGCCGTACCCGACCGATCCGAACGCCTACCTGCGGATCGACAAGGATGGCAAGATCACCGTCTTCACCGGCAAGATCGAGATGGGCCAGGGGGTGATGACCTCGCTGGCCCAGATGGCGGCCGAGGAGCTCGATGTTGCGCTGGAGTCGATCCACATGATCATGGGGGACACGGACCTCTGCCCCTGGGACATGGGAACGTTCGGCTCGATGACCACGCGCTTCTTCGGGCCGGCCCTGCGGGCCGCCGCGGCCTCGGCCAGGTCCATCCTGCTGGACCTGGCGGCCGAGCGCCTCCAGGTCTCCCGGGACAAGCTGCAGGTCGAGAACGGCGTCGTCTCCGTCGCCGGGAATCGCCCCCGGCAGGTCAGCTACGGGCAGCTGGCGCTGGGCAAGCAGATAGCCCACCAGCTGGAGGGCGGGACCCAGCTCACGCCGGTCCAGGACTTCAAGGTCATGGGGAAGGCGACCCGGCGCCTGGATGCGCTGGACAAGGTGACGGGCCAGGCCCTCTACGCCGGCGACATTCGCCTGCCGGACATGCTGTACGCGAAGGTTCTGCGGCCACCGGCCCATGGCGCCGGGCTGACGAGCGTCGACACCTCGGCGGCCGAGAAGCGGCCGGGCGTGCGGGTGGTGAAGGACGGGGACCTGATCGCCGTCCTGCACCGGGATCCCGAGGAGGCCGCGGCGGCGCTGCAGAGCATCAAGGCCCAGTACGACGTTCCGGCGGCCGAGGTCGACAACGCGACGATCTTCGACTACCTGGTCAAGGTCGCGCCCCCGGCCGAGCAGCAGGACGTTCGCGGCGACCTGGCGGCAGGCGAAAAGGCCGCCCGCTGGCTCGTGAAGCAGCGCTACCTGGACGGCTACGTGGCCCATGCGCCGATGGAGACCCACACCGCGCTGGTCGCGCCCGAGAACGGCCGGCTCACGATCTGGGCCTCGACGCAGACCCCCTTTCCCACCCAGGATCAGATTGCCAAGGTGCTCGGCATGCCGCCGGAGAAGATCAGGGTGATGACCCCCTTCGTGGGCGGCGGATTCGGCGGCAAGAGCGCCGGCCGGCAGACCGAGGAGGCGGCGCGGCTGGCCGTGCTCACCGGCAAGCCCGTGCAGGTGACGTGGAGCCGCGCCGAGGAGTTCTTCTACGACACCTTCCGGCCCGCGGCGGTGGTCGACATTCACTCGGGAGTCGACGCCGCGGGCAGGATCTGCCTGTGGGACTACACCGTCTACTTCGCCGGTTCCCGGGGCAGCGAGCAGTACTACGACGTCCCCAACAACCTCGTCAAGGTGCGCGGCGAATGGATGGGCGGGACGACCAGCGCGCATCCCTTCGCGGTGGGACCGTGGCGCGCTCCCGGCGCGAACACGAACACCTTCGCCCGGGAGTCGCAGATCGACATCATGGCCGCCCGGGTCGGGGTCGATCCGCTGGAGTTCCGCCTCGACAACACGACCGACGCCCGGATGCTGCGGGTCCTCCGGGCCGCCGCCAAGCGCTTCGGCTGGAAGCCGGCCGTCGCGCCGAGCGGCCGGGGCTGGGGGATCGCCTGCGGGATCGACGCCGGCACCTACATCGCCACGATGGCGGCGGTCGCGGCGGACAAGCAGAGCGGGAAGGTCCAGGTCCGGCGGATCGTCTGCGCTCAGGACATGGGGATCGTCGTGAATCCCGAGGGGGCGACGCTCCAGATGGAAAGCTGCCTGACCATGGGCCTGGGGTACGCGCTCTCGGAGGACATCCGCTTCCAGGGCGGGCGGATCCTCGACGAGAACTTCGACACCTACGAGCTGCCCCGGTTCTCCACGCTGCCGCAGATCGAGACCGTGCTGGTCGAGAACGACGAGCTGAGCCCGCAGGGCGGGGGCGAGCCCGCCATCATCGGCATGGGCGCCGTCGTCGCCAACGCCATCTTCGACGCGATCGGCGCCCGACCGTGCCAGCTCCCCATGACGCCGCAGCGTGTCCGGGAAGCCGTGGCGAAGGGCTGACGGGAGCCGGCCAGAACGCGAGCGTGATACCGGCACACTTCGCGCCGTGCCGGCCTGCTACCTGTAGAGCGACTTCAGCGATCCCCAGGACCGCGACTCGATCCCGATCACCTCTTCGCAGGGGCAGTTGATGCAGCCGGCCGGATGCGGATCGCCCTCGACATCGTAACCCGTGCAGTTGAAGAGCCGGACCACCCGGGAGGGGTCGTCTCCCGCCGCATAGGCCGGCCACGGCGAGATCGGGTACAGCTGGTACTCGTGGATCCAGAAGTAGATCGGCGCCGGCGAAACGATCAGCAGATCGATCTGCAGAAGGAAGATCCGCGGGGCCCACGGGAACGGCTCGCCGATCCCCACGGCGAAGTCGGGCGGTGTCCAGATGCCGCTCGGATTGCCGGCCAGGCAGGTCCAGGCCAGGACAAAGAAGCTGGAGGGATCATTCCCGATCTCGATGCTGCATTCCCACCCGGAGATGCCGGACGGCTCGGAGATGTTCTCCAGCACCAGGAAGGCCGCAACGATGACGAAGGGCTCGGACTGCCGGCAGTTGCCATCGGTCTCCTCGAACCAGATGCAGATCTGGTCCTGGTCGGGATTCGGTTGGGCTGCGACCCCCGAGCAGAGCAGCAGGGTCGCGAGGCCCAAGAGGATTGAAATACGGCGCATGGCATCTCCTTCCGGCATCTGGGATCACGGACGATCAGCGATATGCGGGCCGATGCATAGAAGTCGTTCTCGAGGGGGATTGGTTCCTTTGGAGGAGCCGGCAGCCCGCCGTTGCCTCAGGGTAGGCCCCGCCAGCCTGCCTGCGGCGAAGGGCCGTCCCCTTGCAGGAACCAGTCGGCCATCAATGTAGGACTCACACCGTGGTGAACCGGATTGAAGCGGATGTAGTGGCTCAAGTAGGCCCGGTCCTGCCGATTGACATACAGGTAGAGGATTCCAAAACCGAGGTCAGTCTCGGCAGCACCGATCATCGAGTGCAGTTCGAACCATCCCGGTTGTCCATCGCCGCCGCAGTCGGAACAGTCCACCATCTCGAAAGGATACAGTTCATACGTCGAGTTCATGATGCTGATCGTGCCGACGTTTCCGCCATAGTGGATATCCGTCCCGTCCATGACGACGTCGCGGACTAGCTGCTCACTGTCCGGCAGGGCCGCAATCGGCCGCAGGGTCGGGCGAACCATGGTGACATCGCCTGCCGAGGTGACGGTGCCGCTGGCCCGATACCGCGTTAGCGGATCCGCGTAGCTCTCGTGCCACGCGTAGGTGAGAGTGTCCGCAGAGCACTACAGGAACAGAACGTGCAGGTTGTCGCGGGTTGGCGCCACAACATTGAGCACCGTGAGATCCCTGCCCGGCCAGGGAACGACCGCGTAGATGATTGCGGATATCGATGCCGCCTGGATCTCACAAGATCCGACGCTCCGGACGAACTCGATGGCTCCGATTCCGGATGACCCCATTCCGTGGACGTCTAAGGACAGGACCTCGACCGTCGGCGATTCCGGTCCTGTGGAATCGTCGTGGTCGCACCCGACCAAAGCCAATACCAGGCTGGCGAGCAGGGAAAGCAGGCACGACGGCCGGCGGCATTTTCTGGGCATGCTCATGTTCTTGAACCCCTCACAGGTCCATTCCCGCGATCTCGAGCGGGCATGCTCGGCGGCCGTGACGCCGGGTCAGGCGGCCTGCGTGTCCGGATCCACCCGCCGCTCTCGCCTGCGGACTCGCAAGACCCAGTAGAGGCCGACGAGCGAGCCAAGGGGGAAGAAGCCGAGGAAGGCCACGGAAAGGACCTGGGTCGCCGAGCGAGCGTAGTGGGAAGCGGTCGATCTGAGACGAGCCACGACCAAGGCCGCGATTCCCAGGAACGTCTTGGTGAAGATCACGAAGGTGGTTGTGGAGGATCCGAATTCCGGGTCCAGCATGCGCTTACGAAAGGCAACGTCGACAGCCGCCCAGAGCAAGAAGAAAAATCCGATGAATATCAGCACGTTGCTGTACCGGGAAACGACCCGGGCGAGCGGCTCTGCTCGGTAGCAGGCACGATGGGTCCAGCTCCAGCCGAGAACCGCCAGCATCGAAACGGGTGCGAGGATGCGCACGGGCATCGGATCTCCGGTTAAGTTCGTCATCGTCGCGCCGATCCCCGATGCCATCCCCGTGCCGATGAGGCCCATCAGCAGCCGCGCGGAGTCGGTGATGAGCCGCAACCGTCTGGCTACGAGAAGGGGCGCCAGGAGCGCAGCAGCTGCGGCACACCAGATGACGATCTCTGCCGGGAGAGGAAGCGTCGCACCGCCGAACATCCGCTGGGGATCGAGGATCGCCGCACCGCGCCAGTAGATGACCGGAGCCACGAGGAAGGCGGCGGAAGCTCCGAGCAAGAACGCAGGCTTCATTTCCCACCTCCTGTCGCCGCGGCGCTCCGCAGCTGACGGGGCCCGCGGACACTGGTGGGTGTTGTGCCGCGACCGCAATGCGCCGCGATCATAGCAGGAAGCCGGGTTGTTGTCCTTTCTCATCTGCCCCACGCAGCGTCACAGCGCCAGGCCGTAGCCCGTCAGCTCCCGCTTCGTGGCCTCGTAGTCGGTATGGACGATGCCGTTGATCCCCAGGCTCCGGGCTATCTCCACGAACATGGGACGGTCCTCGATGTAAATCACCTGCCCCGGTTTGACCTGGGCGATGTCCAGGGCGATGCGGAAGATGTCCGGATCCGGTTTGCGGAAGTGCACGAAGCACGAGGAGATGAAGAAGTCGAGGATCGTCCCGAGCTGGAATTCCCTGATCCTGTGCTCGTTGAGTTCGCGCCCTTCATTGCTGACGGCCGCGACCTTCAGATTGTGGCGCTCCTTCAGCCGGCGGACCAGCTCGATCATCTCCGCGAAGGGCCGGGACTGGGCGAACATGAACGCCCGGAAGTCCTCCGGTGAAAAGGAGCGCTCCTTGTAGAACACGACACGCTTGAGGTACTCGCTCAGCGTGAGCTTTCCCACTTCGTAGGTGTCGAAGGTCATGTGATGCCGCTCGTCCATCTCCTCGTGATCGAGAGCGAAGTTCTCGGCGGCGCGCCGGCGGGCCTTCCGGTCCCAGCCGTTGGTCAGCAGGACCCCGCCGATGTCGAGAAACAGGGTCGTGATCTGGGCCGTCATCGTTGTGCCTCCTGAATTGCTTCTACCGGAAAGGACATGGTTCTACTTCAGCTTCCCCGCCCAGGCGATCAACGCCTGGACCAGGTCCGCGATGCTGTTCCCGGTCCTGGGGTCCGTCAGCCGGCCCTGATCGTCGATCTTCTCCCGCGCGAAGGGCACCATCACTTCCGGGCGGCTCTCACGCCTGGATCCTCTCGAAGAGGTAGCTCCCGATCGCCACCAGGATGAACGCGAGGCCCACCATGACCACCAGATCCACGGCCAACCCGAAGGTCGAGACGTTGATCAGCGCGGCCCGCAGTCCGTCGATCCCGTAGGTGAGAGGATCCACCCTGACGACGTAATGCATGATCTCGGGCAGGCCCTCGAGCGGGAAGAGCGCGCCCGACAGGAAGAAGATGGGCATCACCAGGAAGTTCATGATGAGCTGGAATCCCTGCATGTCCTCGATCCGCGAGGCAACGGCCACCCCCAGCGAGGTGAAGATGATCGCCACCAGGATCACGAACACGGCGGCCAGCGGGAGCAGCAGTGCGTGGTGGAACCGGAAGCCCACGATCAGCGTCAGGAGGAAGACGATCAGGCCTTGGAAGGACGCCACGGTTGCTCCGCCGAGCGTCTTGCCGAGCATGATCTGCCAGCGCGGCACCGGCGCGACCATCGTCTCCTTCAGGAAGCCGAACTGCCGGTCCCAGATGAGGTCGATTCCGGAGAAGATGGCCGTGAACAGCACGCTCATCATGATGATGCCGGGAGCCAGGTACTGGATGTAGTTACCCTCGCCGGCCTCCCGGTATACCTGCCCGAAGCCGAAGCCGAGGGCGACCAGGAAGAGCAGCGGCTGGCCGAGCGCCCCGATGATCCTGGAGCGGGCCCGGAAGTACTTCTTCACCTGCCGGAGCCAGAGGATGTAGATCGCGCTCATCGGTTTCTCCTGAACATCCTGCGCCGCGCCCTCATGCGGTCGACCGCGCTGACCTCTTCCTCGCGGATCGCGCTGCCCGTCAGCGCGATGAAGGCGTCTTCCAGTGATGACGCGCTGGTCCTGTTCATCAGCTCGCCGGCCGATCCCGTCGCGATGATCGCGCCGTGGTCGATGATGGCGATCCGGTCGGCGACGCGTTCGGCCTCGTCCATGTAGTGGGTGGTGAAGAAGACCGTCATGCCTTCCCGCCGGTTGACGTCCCTGATGTAGCTCCAGATATGGTTGCGGGTCTGCGGATCGAGGCCGAGCGTGGGCTCGTCGAGGAACAGGATCTTCGGATGGTGCAGCAGACCCCGGGCGATCTCCAGACGGCGCTTCATGCCCCCGGAATAGGTCTTGACCAGGGCGTTCCTGCGGTCCCAGAGCTCGACCAGCTTGAGCAGCTCCTCGATCTTGGCCTCCCGGGTGTTCTTCGGAACGTTGTAGAGGACCGCGTGGTAGCGGACGTTCTCCAGCGCCGTCAGGTCGTCGTCCAGGCTGGGGTCCTGGAACACGATGCCGAAGGACTTCCTGACCGCGTCCTTGTTGCAGGCCGGATCGTTGCCGTCCAGCAGGATGCGACCCTCGCTCGGCTCCAGCAGGGTCGTGAGCATCTTGATGGTGGTCGACTTGCCGGCCCCGTTGGGTCCCAGGAACGCGAAGATCTCGCCTGCGCGCACCTCGAACGAGATGCGGTTCACCGCCGTGAATCCGTCGAATCTCCTGACCAGACCCTCGACGACGATGATGCTGGCGGGGTTTGCCGGCGCGCCGGGTTGCCGCCCGTCCTCGCGCGGTGAGGGGATGGGGGCGTCGGTCTTCTGGGGTAGCTCCACCAAGGTCCCGATCTCCTCGTCGCTGAGGGCCTCGAACACCCGGCCGCCATGGATCAGCCGGACCACGGAACCGAATCTCTCGACCAGCATCTGCTGCGACTCTCGTCTGAAATCACGCATGCCCGACCGCCTTCGGCGTGCCATTCTTGCTGGACAAGATAGGCGGCACCCCGGCAGCGCTGCCACCGCCCGACCGCGGATGCTCGAGAACGGGCAGCGCTTCGCGTCCCGCCCTTTCGCAAGAGCCGGATTGACTTACCATGTCGGCTGTGTTCGGGAGCCGTTCCTTGCCCGGTCCGGTCCAGGAGAACGAAGAGATGAGCCAGGATGCGACGATCGCCGTCAAGGGCTCAGCCGTGGTGGACGACTACGGCATCGACTACACGCGGGCCGTCTGCTCCCAGCTGGACGCGCTGGGCGACCAGTACTGGGAGTGGGTCCACATCGACCTGCAGCCGGCGCAGCGCCGGCAGCTCGCGGCGGCACAGCCGCAGACAGCGTTTCCGGACTCCTTCCGGGTCTTCGAGAACGCCTGGCTCGAAGCCAACACGCACATCTCGTGGCGGCTGATCCTCGCCCTCTGGGTGCCCACGGTGATGCTGATGCTGGCGGCGGCGAGGTGGCTGGGGCTGGGCTGGGCCCGCTTGGTGGGTGCGGCTTTCGGCGGACTGCTGCTGTGGACCCTGGTCGAGTACGTCCTGCACCGCGTCGTCTTCCACCACGAGCCCCGCAACGGGTGGGAGCGCAGGTTCCACTTCCTGGCGCATGGGATTCATCACAAGGATCCCTGGGATCCGACCCGCCTGGTCTTCCCGCCGCTGGCGGGCTACGGAATCACATTGCTCCTGTTCGTCGGGATCCGGCTGGTGCTGCCCCTGGCGCCGTCGCTGGCGACGCTCGCGGGCCTGCTGATCGGCTACCTCGGCTATGATCTCGGCCACTACGCTTGGCACCACGCCAGATGCGCGCGGGGATGGCCGCACTTTCTCAAGCGCTACCACCTGGCGCACCATCACAAGAACATGGACTCGCACTTCGGCGTGAGCCAGCCGCTGTGGGACCTCGTCTTCCGGACCTACGGCCCGCGCCGCTGAGTACCCAGCAGCATCTTCGCTTGCTTCCTGAGGTGGTCGACGCTGGGGCGACGCGGCCGTGATCCGGACATTATGTGGCCTTCCTTTCGCTGATGCCCGTGACTTGCTCGCTCGGGCCGAAAAGAAGGTTGTATGCGCGGAATCAGCAGAGGTGGGTTTGACCCTTCCCGCAGGCCAGGTGGCGTCCTTCGCTCGCCAATGACCATTATCCCCGCGTGTCGCCGTCGTGTCAAGAATGGCCGGATGGCGCGCGCTACACATCGCCGGGCAGCAAGTCCGGATGGTGTTCTTCGAGCCAGACCAGAACGTCATGTGCAAACTGCACGGCCTCATGGTAGATTTCGCGGGCCTCAGCCTCGGAGATTTCTCCAGACGCGTCATAGTCGACAATGTTGCGCTTGCGGCGACAGGCATCGAAGTAATCGCTTCTTGCGGATGGCAGGGATTCCATCAGCTGAGAAAGCGCCTGGAAGGTAATCCAGTGATGAGATTCGCCGCCAGTACGGTAGCCAGAGGAGCGCAGGACCATCGTTGCGAGTTGCAGGATGGCATTGTAAGCAGTCGAGTAGCGACGGTCCGGAGAGAGTTGCTCTATGGCTGCGTCCGCGAGATCGCGCTGAACGATGCCCCAGAGAGCCTTGATCTCCTCGGACGAGGATTGATGCTGGCGAAGCCGGCGCTCACGCAACCAACGTTGCAAGCTCATCATCGTCACCTATGAGCCAGATCTTGGGGCCGGCCAGGACTTTGTGGATGAACGGATTCCCGCTCCGTGCTTTGCTTCGTAGCTCCCTCTCGGGATAGATGGTGGGGTTGAACTCTCGCTCGAGACTGCGACCGAGGGGACCGAGAAGCTGTGCGGCTTGCCGCGACGTGAGCTGGCCGACGATGAAGAGATCGACATCGCTGGTCAGAACATCCGTGCCCGCCGCCACTGAGCCGTAGACGAACGCCAGGCGGACCTTGCCCTCGAGCGAGCCCAGAACATCCCGGAGCTGGTCGCCGAGGGCGACTGTCTTGAGCAGCATCCTCCGTAGATCGTCATAGACGGGGTGCTGGCGACGAGCGCCGTAGTAGGTTCGATTACCGCGACGCCTCTTTTCCACCAGGCCGGCATCCTCGATCCGCTTCAAGGCGCGCTGGGTCTGCAGCACGGTGCTGCCGACCCTCTCGGCGATCTCCCGCTGGTAGTATTGCTCGTCCGGATGAAGGAGAAGCAGGCCGAGCACATCCAGCATCGCGGGATAGGGGAAAAGCCTTGCCAGGGATTGACCTGCAGATTTCGGTCTGGCCATGTGGCCTCTCCGGGACATTTGACTACGAATTGTAGTCAATTGACTACAATTCGTAGTCGATGTCAAGCGGCAAGATGCTCCAGGGGATAGGACGCCGGGTATGCCGAGCTCCGGGAACTGGCTCGCAGGGCGGAAAATTGACGCGGGGCGATTGGCGGTGCTAGATTGAAGTTGTCGAGCGGGCGCGAGGAGGGCGAGGTACTCGAGGTCGATTGGCCTTCCTGTCATGTGCAGTCGGGTTTCCTGCTTCCTTTCCCTTGTCGCGATCCCAGAACTTGCAGTGCGGCGGCCACCGGACGGTGCGGGCCGATGACCCGGTTGCTTCACGATGACCGCATCGCGGGAGGTGCCCATGTACTGGCAGAAATGGTCGAACAGGTTGAAGCAGGAGCTGGCGCTCGAGACGGAGCCCGTCGCGGTGACCTTCACCGGCGCCGTTCCCGAAGGGGGGGTGCAGCCGGAGGACAAGCTCTCCGTGTGCCAGGCGATCAAGCGGGCCTGCGAGGGTCGCGCCGTCACCATCACGGCCGACACCTGCGGTTGTCCGGGAGGTCTCGTGAGCCTCGGGCTCGGGCAGATGCCCGCCCAGGGCAAGGAGCGGCTGGTGGACTTCCTGGTCAACCGGGAGAAGGTCTACAGCTCGCGGGCGGCGCTGCACCGCGGGCAGCAGGTCGTGCAGGCCCCGGCCGGCATGGCGAGCCACGTCTGCTTCGCGCCGCTGGCCGAGGCGGTCGCTCCGCCGGACCTCCTGCTCTTCGTCGGCAAGCCCGGCTCCCTGCATCATCTCCTCGAGTTCGCCAACTACTGGGAGGGAGGGTCCATGACGGCCGAGCTGGCGGGTCCCACCTGCCGCACGGGCGTCGCCTATCCCCTGGTCTCGGGTCACGTCGGCGTGTCGCTCTTCGACTCCGGCGCGCGGAGGCTGGGCCGCTTCGCCGACGACCTGCTGCTCGTTGCCGTGCCCTTCGCCCGCATGCTCGGCATCATGCACGCCTTCGACCAGGGCGTGCACCGGTCGCGTGAGCGGGGAGCCGAGGCCATCGAGCGCCAGATCGACGAGCTGGGGCCGATCGAGCGGGTCTGACGGCGGTGGGAGACATCCGTGAGAATCAGGAGCGATCGTCGATGAGGGTCCTGATCGTCTCCGCCAACACCGAGCGCATCAGCATGGTGACCCTGGCGCTCGGTGCGAGCCTGGTGGCCAGCGCCGCAGAGCGGGCGGGCCACGAGGTGAGCTTCCTGGATCTGCTGTTCGCCAAGGATCCCGCCGGTGCGGTCCGCGACGCCATCGCCTCGTTCCGGCCCGAGGTGATCGGCATCTCCGTCCGCAACATCGACGACCAGAACCGGGAGGAACCGCAGTTCCTGCTCGAGAAGGTCCGCGAGGTCACCGCCGAATGTCGCGCCGGCTCGGCCGCTCCCCTCGTCCTCGGCGGCGCCGGCTACGGCATCTACCCGCATGCGATGCTCGATTATCTCGGGGCCGATTTCGGCATCCGCGGAGACGGAGAGGAAGCGTTTCCCGCCCTCCTGCAGCGGCTGCAAGAGGGCCGCTCCCCGCGCGACATTTCCGGCGTCACTGTGGCGGGCGACCCGACCGACGGCGGGCTGGCCGTCGTGGAGAAGCTGGACGAGCTGCCGCTCTGGAACGATCTGCTCTCCGCTCGCACCCCCCCGGTGCCGGGCCTCTGCGTCCCCATCCAGACCCGCCGGGGCTGTCCGAACGACTGCGCCTACTGCTCCACGGCCCGCATCCAGGGCCGGCCCATCCGTTGCGCCTCGCCGGCCGCCGCAGCCGAAACCCTGGCGCATCTGGCGGAGCAGGGCTTCCGTCACTTCCACATCGTGGACAACTGCTTCAACCTGCCCGAATCGCATGCCTTCGAGCTGTGCCGGCGCCTCCGCGAGCGGAACCTGGAGATCACCTGGCGCTGCATCCTCTACCCGCACCTGGTGAAGGAGGAGCTGGTCGACGCCATGAGGGAGGCCGGCTGCACCGAGGTCAGCCTGGGCTTCGAGAGCGGCTGCGCCCGCATCCTGAAGGCCCTGAACAAGCGCTTCCTGCCCCGCGACGTGCGGCTCGCCGCGGACCGGCTGGCCGCCCGCGGCATCGAGCGCATGGGCTTCCTCCTGCTCGGCGGCCCCGGCGAGACGCGGGAATCGGTCGAGGAGAGCCTGGCCTTCGTGCGATCGCTGGAACTGGAGGAGCTGAAGATCACCGTCGGCATCCGCATCTACCCGGACACCGCCCTGGCCCGCCTCGCCGTCCGCGAGGGCGTCATCGCCCCGGACGACGACCTCCTGCGTCCCCGCTTCTACCTGGCCCCCGGCCTGGAGCCCTGGATCCACGACCGCGTCGCGGAGTTCACGGAATCGGCGACTTGAATCGAGGTGACGCAAGCTTGGCGGGCGAGCTGCCCGGCACCATCATTTTCGGCATTGCGGGTCCAGGAATCTGATCGCGCGCCCGGAAATGGTATCCTCGGACATGGTTACCATGATCCCGTTTCCCGAAATACTCCTGGCCGAATCAGCCAGTACCTCGATTGCTCGCTCTTGCCAGCCAAAAAATTCACGCCCGCTGCCTTTACAAATGCTGCCAACATTTCCCGGGACCTCGTAGGGACAGCTCGGCTTCTCGCCTTGGTGATCGGCTCCCTCGAAGAATGCGATGATCGGTCGGCAATCCGAGTCAATGGATCTGACGACCTTTGCCCCGATGCCGATGTTCTTGTAGTAGATCGTTTTCCCCTCTCCAAGTCCAAGGCTACCGGTAACTCGGAATAGGAGCACCGCATCCCCTCCAAGTTTGCGGGCCGTTCTCTTGAATTCAGCGACGGCCTCCTCCGGGACGTCCATGGGTCCTTTGGGTAAAGGGCCGGGCAGCACAACGTGCAGGTCCGCACGACGATCACGACGGTGTCAGCCCGCGCGGCAATTCCCGGGGAAGCTCCTGGCGCGAAAAAAAGGGCCCGGCGAATGCCGGGCCCGAAGCCAGCCTTGAGCAAGGCCGGACCGAACTAGCGGTACATGTCCTTCACGCCGCCCCAGGTGCTTTCCTGGTTGGCGACCGTGGAACAGGCGTTGGTGGCGCCCGGCGTGGCGTAGGAGACGTAGTAGCCGTCTTCCACCGTGCAGCCCGAGCCGGTGGACTCGGTGCCGTTCAGGCAGATGATGTACCACTCGCCGCCGACCGCATCGCAGTCGTCGCAGCGGGCTCCGCCGGCGGGATCGTAGCTCCCGTCGGGGCCGACGCCAGTGATTCCATAGTAGGTCATGCAGTCGCCCGAATCAGGAATCCCGTAGCCGACGCCGTCCACCACGGTGCCGATCGAGAAGTCGGCCACGCAGTCGCCGTCGGCGTCGATGTCCGTGCCGATCGGGTAGAGGCCCGCGTCGAAGTCGGCCAGCAGCAGGATGTTGTTGCCGCCGTTCTCGATCCAGCCATCAGCCAGCTCCAGGTCGGGGTTGACGGCGGCATCGCCGACCACGAAGTAGCCCGTTGCGCCCACGGAGTAGCCGTTCAGGCTGATGATGTTGTCGATGAGACCGGAGGAGGCGCCCTCGCCCTCGACCAGGACAATGGTCAGGCCGTCCAGGCTCTCGCCGGGATTGCCGCACAGCTCGATGAACTCGTGATCATCGCCGCTGATGTCGTTGGAGACCCACTCGTTGATGACCACGGCGTTGGCTGCTCCGGCGATGGCCAGGCAGGCCGCCATCAGGACGGTAAGCATAATCTTGCGCATGTCGCGTGACCCCCTTCAGGGTTGGTTCCAGGTCCTTGGCCCTTGACGGTAGCAGAAGTGACGAGCATCACCTCCTTGCCGGTTAGGACGTGGCAAACCGTCGAGCCGCCGCATCGACGGCTGCTTACATTATTTTTCTAGTGTTGTCATGATATCACAAAATCATCTGGATGTAAAGGCACTTCGGGGCCGAAGGGTGGACAGCAACGCAGTCCATGGAACTTTATTTCTGACATAACCTAAAAAAGCCACGCGGGCCGGATCCGCGCCCTGGCCCGTTCGGAACCGAGGCCGGAGCGGGCCGCGCCCGGCCTCATTGCTCCGCCCGCTCCCGTGCATTACACTGCCAACGGAGGTGGAACGATGTTCCGGCACCCCATGAGCCGCCGGCAGTTCCTGCAGGCGGCCGCCCGCACTGGGCTGACGGCGGGCGGAGCCGGTCTGCTGGTGGCCAGTCCCGAGGCTCTCGTCCGGCTGCTGGGGGAGGGCAGCGCCGAGGCCCTCGCCGCCACCGATCTGCAGGCCCTCATCCGGCAGGCCCCCGTCGCGCGCTACTGGGTCTCGACCCTCACCCCCGGTGTCGACTGCGCCAGCTGCCACGCCCCGGGCGAGGTCGATCCGCACGCCCCCTTCGATCACGGGGGCCAGGGGATCGTCCGCTGCCTGCTCTGCGCCCAGCGCTGCCTGATCGAACCGGGCGAGCGCGGCCGCTGCCGGGCCCGCATCAACGTGAACGGGGAGCTGCGCACCCTGGTCTACGGGCGGCCCATCACCATCCACGTGGATCCCATCGAGAAGAAGCCCTTCTACCACTTCCTGCCCGGCCAGCAGGCCTTCTCCCTGGCGACCTCCGGCTGCCCGCTCCGCTGCAAGTTCTGCCAGAACTGGGAGATCTCGCAGGCCCGGCCCGAGGACTACGAGAGCCGCATCGTGCCGCCCGCCGATCTCGTCGGTGCGGTGCGCGACCGCCACGCGCCGATCGTCGCCTTCACCTACAACGAGCCGACGGTCTTCACGGAGTACCTGACGGACATCGCGCGCCTGGCCCGGGCGCAGGGCGTGCATCCCGTGCTGGTCAGCTGCGGCTTCATGAACGAGGAGCCGCTGACCGAGATGTGCGAGGTGCTGGACGCGATCAAGATCGACTTGAAGGGCTATACCGAGACGTTCTACCAGGAGGTCTGCGGGGCGGCGCTGCAGCCCGTGCTCCGCAGCATCGCCCAGGTCTCCCGCAGCGGGACCCACCTGGAGCTGGTGAACCTGGTGGTGCCCACGCTCAACGACGCGGATGCCATGCTGACCGAGCTGACCAAGTGGGTGGCGGGCGAGCTGGGGCCGGACGTCCCGGTGCACTTCACCCGCTTTCATCCCGACTACCAGCTCCAGAACCTGCCGCCGACGCCGGTGGCCACGCTCGAGCGCGCGCGGGCCATCGCCCTCGCGCAGGGTCTGCACTACCCCTACGTGGGCAACGTGCCGGGCCATCCCGGCAACAACACCTACTGCCCGGGCTGCGGCCAGGTCGTGATCGAGCGGCAGGGCTTCTTCATCCGGCGCAACGACATCGTGAACGGCCACTGCCGCTGGTGTGGGCAGGCCATCGCGGGCGTGTGGAGCTGACGCTCCCCGAGCGGGGCCGGCGCGCGAAGAGGAGGATGTCATGAGGTCCAGGGCGGCCGCGGGCCTGCTGGTCCTGTCGCTGCTGGCGGTGGCGGGCGGTCTGTACCTGATTTCCGCCACGCCCACAGCGGGCCCGGGTCCGCGACCCATGGCCGTCGCGGGACGCTTCTATCCCGCCGACGGAGGCCGGTTGCAGGCCGCCGTGGAAGCCTTTCTGGAGGACGCGGTCCCGCCGCGCCAGGAACGGCCGGTCGCGCTGGTGGCGCCCCACGCCGGTTACGTCTTCTCCGGCCAGATCGCGGCCGATGCCTTCCGGCAGGCCAGCGGCCACGATTACGACCTGGTGGTGATCCTCGGCACCAACCACACGCAGCCGCCCTTCCGCGGCGTCTCGTTCTACCCGGGCGATGGCTACCTGACGCCCCTCGGCCTGGCTCCCATCGACCGCGAGGCGACCCGGGCCCTGGTGGCCGCCGATCCCGACTTCGGCTTCCGGCCGGAAGTGCACCGCGAGGAGCACTCGGTGGAGGTCCAGGTCCCCTTCGTGCAGGTCGCCCTGCCGGGGGTGAAGATCGTGGCGGCGGTGGTGGGGGACTCCGATCCCGACTTGTGCGGCCGTCTCGGGCGCGCGCTGGCCCGGGTGCTCGCCGGCCGCCGGCCGCTGATCGTGGCCAGCAGCGACCTGAGCCACTACCCCGGGTACGAGGGATCCATGGCCGCGGATCGCGTGACGCTGACCGCCGTGGCCGCGGGCGATCCCGCCGAGCTGCCCGGGACGCTGGCGCGGGAGATGCGCAAGGGAATCTCCGGGCTGGCCACCTGCGCGTGCGGGGAGGGGCCGATCCTGGCCGCCATGACGGCGGCCCGCGAGCTGGGTGCACGTTACGGCCGCATCGTCAGCCATGCCAACTCGGGCGATTCGGCCGTCGGGGACCCGGAGCGCGTGGTGGGCTACGGCGCCGTGGTCTTCGCGCCCGGTCCGACCTGGAGCGATACCATGGCGCTGCGTCTTCCTGTGCCGGCCGCGGCGGACGTGCCCCTGGGCGATGCGGACAAGCGCACGCTGCTGCGCCTGGCCCGCGAGACCATCCGGCGCTACCTCGCCACCGAGACCGTGCCCCTGGCCCGGGACCTCTCGCCGGTCCTCTGCCGGCGGCAGGGGGCCTTCGTGACGCTCGAGAAGCACGGCCAGCTCCGCGGCTGCATCGGCCACATGGCCGAGGACCGCCAGCTGGCCCAGGTGGTCGGCGCCATGGCCCTGCAGGCCGCCCTCAACGATCGGCGCTTTCCGGCCCTACAGCCGTCCGAGCTGTCCCAGTGCGAGATCGAGATCTCGGTCCTCACTCCGTTCCGGCCCGTCTCCGGTCCCGGGGCGATCACGATCGGACGGGACGGCGTGCTGCTGCGCAAGGGGGGGCGCTCGGCGGTCTTCCTGCCCCAGGTGGCGCCCGAGCAGGGCTGGGACCGCGAGCAGATGCTGGACCAGCTCTGCCGCAAGGCCGGCCTGCCGGCCGGGAGCTGGCGCGAGGGTGCCCAGCTCTTTACCTTCCAGGCGGAGGTCTTCGGCGAGTCGGACCTCCACTGATCTCGATGGACCTCGTGCATGACGTTCTGGCTGCTGGCCGTCGGTTTTCTCTCCCTGCTGGCGCAGGTCGTCCTGCTGCGCGAGCTGAACGTCGCCTTCTACGGTAGCGAGCTGATCTACATCCTGGCCCTGGGGGGCTGGCTGCTCGGAACAGCCACGGGAGCCCTGCTCGGCCGCAGGCCCCTGCGGCCCACGCCGGCCCGGGTGCGCCGTCTCCTGCTGGTCCTGGCCGTGGTCTTCCCGCTCACGCTGGCGGAGGTGCGCGGGGCCCGCCTGCTCTGGGGCGCCGTGCCGGGTGCCTACCTGCCCTTTCCCCGCCAGATCGCGGCGCTGCTGGTGGCCTTGCTGCCGGTGGGGGCGTTGCTGGGACAGCTCTTCCGGCTGGCCGCGGGTCTGGCCGCGCAGCGGGGCCGCACGCTGGCCTGGGCCTACGCCGTCGAGAGCGCCGGGGGCCTGGCCGGCGGTGTGCTCGCAACCTTGCTGCTGGAGTGGTCCGTCCCGAACCTGACCGCGGGTCTGCTGTGCGGCCTGTTGGCCGCCGGCGCGGTCTTCTGGCCCTGGCGCGGCCGTTCCCGCGGCCTGACCGGAGGGGCCGCCGCCGTCGCGCTGCTCCTGCTCGCCGCCCTCGCGGCCGGTCGCGGGCTGGATCGCCGGCTCACGACCTGGGATCATCCCCACCTGGCGGCGACGCGGGACACGCCCTACGGCCGCGTGACGGTCACCGACCGCGACGGGCAGCTCTCGGTCTTCGTGAACGACGCCCTCGCCTTCGAGAACGAGGGCACGGCCGCGGAGGAGTACGCCCAGCTGGCGGCCCTGCAGTGTGCCGAGCCGGAGTCGCTGCTGGTGCTCGGCGGCGGCGTGGAGGGCCTGGTGGGCGAGTTGCTCCAGCACCGGCCCGCGGCGCTGGATTACGTGGAGCTGAACCGCGACCTGCTGGACCTGGTGCGGTCCCGCCTGCCGCCCGCGGTGGAGGCCGATCTGGCGGCTCCGGCCGTGCGCGTGACCGTGGCCGAGCCGCGGCGCTTCCTGGCCCGGGCGGGCCGCTACGACCTGATCCTGATCGGCATGCCGGAGCCGGATTCGGGCCAGGCGAACCGCTTCTACACGCGGGAGTTCTTCCAGATTTGCGCGGCGCATCTGCGGCCGGGCGGCGTGCTGGCCCTGCGCCTGCGGGCGGCCGAGAATCTGTGGTCGCCCCAGCTCGTGCGCCGGACGGCCAGCATCGCGCGCGCCCTGCGCGAGGTCTTCCCCGATCTGGTCGCCCTGCCCGGGACCACCGTGATCCTGCTGGCCTCGCCGGCTCCCCTGCCTCGCGATCCCGGGATCCTGGCGCGGCGCTGGGAGGATCGCGGGATCGTGACGCGTCTCGTCTCGCCCGCCTACATCCGCTACCTGTACACGAACGACCGCTTCGCCGAGGTGGCGGGATTGCTGCAGGAGTCCCGCGCTCCGGTCAACCTCGACCTGCGGCCCGTCTGCTACCAGTCCACGCTCCTGCTCTGGCTGGCCAGGTTCTTTCCCGCGCTCGCGCTCCTGGACTGGCCCGCCCGGATCTCCGCCTGGCCCTGGCGCGCCCCGGTCCTCTGGCTGGGGGCGCTGCTGCTCCTGGGCCTGCTGCTGCTGGCGCGGCGCGGCGAGGGATCCCGGCGCGCCGCCCGGGTGGGCATCGCGGGCGGGGTGGGCATGGTTCTCGAGACGGTGCTCATCCTGGCCTACCAGGTGCGCAGCGGCATTCTCTTCCAGGATCTGGGGCTGCTATTGACCGCCTTCATGGGCGGCCTGGCGCTGGGCGCGTTGCTGCTCGAGAGGTGGGGGCAGCGGCGACGGCAGGTCCTGGACATCACCGCCGGTCCGCCGGCCGGGGCGGTGCCGATCCCCGGCTGGCTGGGAGCCCTGTGCCTGGGCGGTCTGGCCCTGCTGGGCGCGGGCACGGCCGGGCTGGTGGCCGCCGGCCTCGCCGGCCGCCTGCTCGTCGCGGCCCTGCTGCTCCTGCTGGCCGGCACGGGAGTGGCCGCCGTCTTCGCGCAGGCCAGCCTGGCCAGCGGTCGCGACCAGGCGGCCGCCATCGCCCCCCTCTACGCCGCCGATCTGGCGGGAGGCTGTCTGGGCTCGCTCCTGGCCAGTCTCCTGCTCGTGCCGCTGGCGGGCCTGGGCGGCACGGCCCTGCTGGCCGTGCTGATCACCCTCCTGGGACTGCTGCTGGTCTGAGCCAAAAAAGCGGGAGCCGCTCTCGCGGCTCCCGAGGCGCCGGATCGGGGGGTGTGATCAGCGCCCTTTCTTCTCCTGCTGCAGCTGCTCCTTCAGCTGCTGCATTTCCTTCTGGAGCGCCTTCATCTCGGCCCGCAGCTCCTCCATGCTCTTGTCCGACTCCTCGCCGTACCAGCGATGGATCTGGGGCATGCGGCCCTCCATGCGCGGCAAGGCACGGTGCAGCCGCTGCATGTCGGGCATCATTCTCTCGAAGTTCTCCCCGCCGACCCAGCCCAGCGCGCCGCTGGTCTCGCCGAGTTTCACCTCAAAGGTCTTGTCCTTGCCCTTGCGCAGGACGGTGACGGCCACCTCGTCGCCCGGGTCCTTGTCGCGCAGGTAGGAGGTCACGTCGGCCACGTCGTCGATCTTCTCGTCGTCGATCTGCAGGATGACGTCACCCGCCTGCAGTCCGGCCTCGGCGGCCGGCGTATCCGCGTTGACCTCCTCGATCAGGGCGCCCTCGCCGTCCTCCACCCCGAAGTAGTCGCCGAGCTGGACCGTGAGATCGCGCAGGCTCACGCCCAGGTAGCCATGCTCGCGGCCCAGGTTGTGGTAGAAGTACCTTTGGCCTTCGTCGTCGCCCGGGCGGAGGATTTCGATGCGCTTGCCGCCGTCGTCGTTCCAGACCATGACGTCGGTCTTGCGCTCGCCGAGGGTGACCTCGAGGTCCTTGGACTTTCCGTCGCGGATGATGCCGATCTTCACCTCGTCGCCCGGTTCCTGCTTGCGCACCAGGCGAACCAGCTCGCCCGTGTCCTCGACCTTCTGGCCGGCGAAGGAGACGATCACGTCTCCCTCCTCGAGGCCGGCCTTCGCGGCCGGCGAGTCCTTGCTCACGCTGTTGACCAGCACGCCGCCGTTCTCGATGTCGAGAGCCTTGGCCATGCTGTCGTTCAGCTCCTGCATGCTGATGCCGAGCCAGCCCTGGCCGGTGGCCGACTCGGTGATCTTGGCGGGCTTGTCCGGCTTCTCGGTCCTGGCGAGGGCGCTGCCGGCGGTCAGCAGGCCGACCAGGAGGGCCAGCAGGGCCAGAGCCGTGATCTGGGGTATCAGGGGCCGTTTCATGAGCGATCCTTTCCCGGGGGATGGAGCCTGGAGCCTGTCGGAGAATGCCGGGGAAACACGCGACCCGCCGGGCAGGTTCCCGCGGGCTGGCCGCAGCGGGGGGGCAGGGCGTCCTCAGGGCCGCCCGCGCCGGAACATGCCCCAGCCGCGCCAGGCCCCCGCGGCGAGCAGCAGGTAGAAGGGCAGGTATTGGGACCAGCGGGCCCAGACCGCCAGGTGCCAGACGCCGGTGGCGTGGTAGCCGATCATCATCTCCTCGGCCAGCGGGGCAAGGATGCCCAGGGCGAGGAGGGCCGGGTCCGGACGCAGAGCCAGCAGCGGGTACATCCCGATCAGGTACCAGGGGAAGAGGGTGGGGGTGAAGATGACGAAGGCAGCCTGGGCCAGCAGCATCCGCGACAGCAAGTCGCGTCCGCGCCAGGCCCCCAGGAGGATCGCGAGGGCGGCCGCGGCCGCGGCGACCAGGTGCGCCGCGTGGCGCGGCAGCAGGGTCTCGAACCAGGCGCCCAGGCTGCCGTCGAAGGACCACTCGGTGGCCATCAGCCAGGTGGAGCTGAACAGCTTCCAGCCCGCCCTCGCGAAGGGTAGGTAGCAGAGCAGTCCCACGCCCAGGCCGGCCAGGGCCAGGCGCAGGCCGCCGCGGCGGCCCAGCTCGCGCAGCGCTGCGGGCACGAAGATCAGCGGCAGCGGCTTCACCAGGCAGGCCAGGGCGAGGGCCACACCCGCGCGCGCGCCCTGGCCGCGGGCCGTCGCGAGCAGGAACCAGGTCACCAGCGGCAGGCTCAGGACGTCCAGGTGGCCGGGCAGGTAGCCCTCGTAGACGATCAGCGGCGCCCAGGCGATCAGCAGGATCCGGGAGGTGGGAGCGGCCCGGCGGCGCAGCTCTCCCAGCAGCAGCAGCCAGGTGATCAGCTCGGCGGCCAGTCCCAGCAGCTGCAGGCCGGTCAGGCGGCCCGGGCTGAGCAGGTAGCCCACCGCGAACAGCAGCTCCGCCAGGGGCGGATAGCAGGTGCGGTTCCAGGGATGGTTGATGCGCGCATCGAGTACGTGGATGGGCAGATGGGCCACTGCCGGCTCGTCGGGCGCGTGCAGGTAGGGATTGCCGCCGTGGGCCAGGACCTTGCCGTCCCAGTGGTAGCGGGCGGCGTCGTCGCTCAGCTCGTGGTGGGCTGGCAGCAGGGCCAGGCGCACGGCCACGGCCAGCAGCAGCGCCAGGGCCAGCCAGCCCCGCCCCGGCCGCTCCCGGCGCCAGGCGAGCGCCGCCAGCACGACGAGTGGGCCGGCGGCGACCGCACCGGCGATCACCCCGACGACCCAGGGGCCGCACGGGCCCCGGCCCAGCCCGGCCCGGAGCGCGCCGGCGAGCAGGACGGCCGCCGCCGCCGCCAGCGCGGCCCAGCGTGCCCGCGGGCCGGTCATCACCCCGGTCTGGCGGCGTATCTGTGGTGCCGGACGGAGAGGATTCCCACGCAGGTGAAGCCCACCGCCTGCACCAGCAGCAGGGCTCCGGCCAGGGAGCCGATGGCGAACAGGTAGCCCAGGAAGGCGGCGAAGGCCCAGAAGCCCATGAGGAATTCCACGAGGTAGAGCCGGCTGAGGGGCTGCCGGTAGACGACGAGCTGCCCCGGCCCGGTGGTCCCGCCCGCATCCGCGGGGGCCTCGGCCGCGGCCCCGAGCTTCGGGGTGCGCACGAACTCGCCGCCCGCCCGGTCCAGGACCGCCTCGAGCACGGCGCGGCTGTTGTTCACGGCCAGGCCGATCCCCAGGGCCACCAGGGCGGGCAGGGCCAGGAGGGAGCGGCGCCAGTCCCGGCCGGTCAGGATCTGCGAGGCGAGGTAGAGGCTGCTCGGGCCCAGCAGCGCCAGGAGCATGGTCGCCACCAGCGGCACGGCGAAGGGCGTGGTGAAGCGGATCTGCAGGAGGGTGATCAGCGGCAGCACCAGGATCGTCATGAGCAGGATCAGCGGGTGGATCATGTAGTGGGTCAGGTGCAGCACGGCCTGCAGCTTCTGGAACCACCCGAAATCGGGGCGGTGCAGCACGGTGGGCAGCAGCTGGATGGCGGTCTGGATGCTCCCCTTGGCCCAGCGGCGTTGCTGGGACTTGAGCGCGTTGATGTCCGTGGGGATCTCGGCCGGCGTCACGACGTCCAGCAGGAAGCACGGCCGCCAGCCCCGTATCATGCAGCGGTAGGAGAGGTCCAGATCCTCGGTCAGGGTGTCGGCCCGCCAGCCGCCGGCGTCGGCGATGGCGGCGGCCCGCCAGACCCCGGCCGTGCCGTTGAAGTTGCAGAACAGGCCGTTGCCGGCCCGCGCCGTCTGCTCGACGACGAAGTGGCCGTCGATGCCGATGCTCTGCAGGAGGGTCAGCAGGGAGAAGCCGCGGTTGCGATGTCCCCAGCGGGTCTGCACGAAGCCGCAGTGCTCGTCGGCCAGCAGGAAGGGCACGGTCTGCCGCAGGAAATCCGGCGGCGGGACGAAGTCGGCGTCGAAGACGGCCACGAACTCGCCGCGGGCCCGGCGCAGCCCCTCGGCCAGGGCTCCCGCTTTGAAGCCACGGCGGTCGGTGCGGCGGATGTGCCGGACGTCGTGACCGGCGGCTCGCAGCTTCATGGTCAGGCCGGCCACGATCTCGGTGGTCGAGTCCGTGGAGTCGTCCAGCACCTGGATCTCGTGCTTCTCGCGCGGGTAGTCGAAGGCGCAGACCGCCTGCAGCAGACGCTCGATCACGTTGCGCTCGTTGAAGATGGGCAGCTGGGTCGTCACGACGGGCAGCTCCGCGTCGGGCACCGAGGTGGTGAACCAGGCGTGCACCCTGCGCGCCTCCTGCCGGTACCGGCGCCGGCTGCGCCAGAACAGCCCGAGCATGACGTAGGCGTTCAGACCGTAGACCAGCAGGAGGACCGAGCAGAGGACGTACAGCCCCAGGGCGATCGTCAACGCGAGGTCGAGAGCCATGGAATCATTCCCCCTCTGCCGGGGGGGCCTCGTTGAGGCTCCAGTCGAACGTGAAGTAGGAGACGGCGACCGGGTGCGTGCCCAGATACTGCGCCGGCTCCGGTGACATGTACTCCTCGGCGAAGCCGATCACCGCGCGGTGCGCCCGGGTCCGCGGGCTGCCCTCCGGAACCGGCGAGCCACCCCAGACGGCCACGAAGTCCTCAGGGTACCACTCGAATATCTTGGTGACCCAGAGCGTTTCCCCGGTCGTGTCCAGCTTCATCAGGCGTGGATCGAGAGCGTAGCTGCGCGCCGCATCCGCCAGCTGCTCCCTGAGCCCGTCGGCCGTGTAGGCGGAGGCACGCAGGGGCGGACAGCCCAGGGAAGCACAGACGAGAGCCAAGTGGACCAGCGGTTGCCGGAAATGCGCGCGGATCCACTCGTGCTCGATCTGATTGAGGCTGACCCGATGCCCCGCCAGCTTCCAGATCGTTCTGTCCCAGGCCTGGGGAATGTCCTGGATCGAGGTCACGGGATACTGGCGCAGGACCAGCTCGAGGGTGAAGGCGTTGTAGGCGTCGATGAGCAGGGCCAGCTGCTGCTCGGGCGTGAAGCCGCGGTACTCCGCATCGGTCAGGTCGCCCAGGCTCGCCAGGTAGGCCTCCAGGAGGAGGCGCTCGCCCTGCAGGCCCGGGTAATCCACGAGCCCGTCCCGCACGTGGCGCTCCAGCAGGCCGGTGAGGACGGCGTGGCTCTGATCGAAGGCCGCCGCGGATCCGGCGGTGGCCGCGAGCAACCAGAGGGCGCCGAGCAGCAGGCACGCCACAAGGGATCTACCGTGCATCGGGAATCCTTTCCATGCCCGGGGACCCCACCGGGCGGCCCGGCCTCGCGGACGCGGGGCTCGCGCCGGGCTCGACCTCAGCCGTCGCCGTCCAGGAACGGACGGGCCAGCTCCAGGTCCTCCGGGCGGTCCACGTCGGCCAGCGGCCCCAGCATAGCGATCTTCAGGCCCAAAGGCGAGGCCCGATCCAGGGTTCGGGCGCAGACCTCGGCCGTGCCCCAGGGCACCTTCCGGAACAGCTCCGGCGCCGGGCGGCTCAGCCCGATCAGATAGTAGCCGCCGTCGAGGGCGGGGCCCAGCACGAGTTCGGACTCCGCCAGGGCCGCGAAGGCCTCGGCGAGGCGGTCCGCGTCGAGCTGCGGGCAGTCGGTGCCCACGATCACGACCGCCCGTGCCCCGGCGGCGAAGGCGCGGGCGAAGGCCGCGGCCATCCGCGCCCCCAGATCGCCGTCTCCCTGGCGCCGAAAGACCAGATCGTCCCCTAGCCAGGCGCCCATGTCCCGCCGGTCGCCGCCGGCATGGTGGATCTCCAGGACGACCGGCCGCCGGGCCGCGAAGCTGCGGGCCCGGCTCAGGGCGTGCCGGCCCAGCCGCCGCTGCAGGGCGGCGGCACCGTCCGGGCCCAGGGCGGGGATGAGCCGGCTCATGCTGCGGCCGGGCTCCGGATAGCGGGTGAAGACGAGCAGATGGTCGCCCGGCGCCGTTCGCCGGCCGCGCAGCTCGTGCAGCCGGGCCGCCAGCACGTAGGCGAGGATCCGCCGCCCCGCCCGCACGCTGCCCAGCAGGGTGCCGCTCACCTTGCTGCGGCCTCCCTGGCGCACCCGGCAGCTGACCGGGACCTCGGCCACTCGCAGGCGAAGCCGGGCGGCCTTGACCTGCATCTCGATGGTCCAGGCGTAGGCGGGCTCGGACATCGCCAGGCGCTCGTACGCGGTCCGGCGCACGGCGCGGAAGGGCCCCAGGTCGGTGTAGCGGGCGCCCCACAGCAGGCGGACGAGGCTGCAGGTCAGGGCGTTACCGAGGCGCTGGACCAGCGTCAGAGCCCCCGGCTCCGCCCGGCCCAGGACCCGGGAGCCGATGACCAGGTCGGCGTCCTGCTCGTGCAGAGCTTGCAGGAGGCGCGGGATCTCGCGGGGATCGTCGCTGCCGTCCCCGTCCAGGAAGACCACGATGTCCCAGGGTGGCGCCTCCGCGAGCGCGCGCCGGCAGGCCCGGCCGTAGCCGCGCCGTGGCTCGCACACCACCCGGGCGCCAGCCGCCGCGGCGCGCGCGGCCGTTTCGTCGCGGGAGCCGTTGTCCGCGACGATCACCCAGTCCACGAGCGTACGGTCCACCGCGGCCACCACATCGCCGATGGTTGCGGCCTCGTCCAGGGCCGGGATCACCAGCCCCACGCGCGCTCCTCGATCCATGGTCCCCTTCCGGAGCGGCCCGGGTCTCGCTCAGTCGGCCAGGGCGCCGCCGCAGGAGCTGCCCGCGCCCGCGGTGCAGCCGAAGCAGTGCCGGGCCGTGCGGATGCGCCGCTGCTGGAAATGCACGGGATCGAAATCACGGACGTGCGGAACCTTCCCCGCGGGCGATTCGGCCGGGATGGCGAGCACCTGGTTGAAGTCGCAGTCGTGGATGCTCCCGTCCCAGCCGATGGAGATGGTGTTGCGGCACATCAGCCCGGCGATCGTGACGGGGTTGAAGGCGCCGAGCAGCCTCTCCAGGTAGCCCGACAGGTTGCCGCTCTCCTGGAGCCACGCCAGGAAGCGGCCGATGGGCATGTTGTTCAGGGCGATCAGGGCATCGAAGGTCACCCCGTGGTCCCTGGCCAGGGCCGCCTTCCACTCGGGCTCGAGCGCGCACTGCTTGCCGGCCAGGAAGGCGCCGGCGGGATTGCTCACCAGCGTGAGCCGGCGGCGGGGATCTCCCCGGCCGTAGCCCGCCGCGTTAAGCCGCCGCAAAGCCTCGATGGACCTTGCGTAGGCACCGTCGCCGCGCAGGGCGTCGGTGTTACGCCGGCGATGATGCGGCAGCGAGCCGACCACCTCGACCCCCCGCTCGGCCAGCCACTCCGGCAGATCGGCGAAGCGGGGCACCAGCAAGATGCTCAGGTTGCAGCGGTCGAGCACGTGTTTGCCGCGCGAGATCGCCTCGTCCACCAGGTCGCGGAAGTGCGGGTTCAGCTCCGGAGCGCCGCCGGTCAGGTCCACCGTGTGGGCCTCGGTCCGGTCGAGAGCCGTCAGGCAGTTGTCGATGGTCTCGCGGCTCATCATCTGGTCCGTGCGGTCCGGTCCGGCGTCGACGTGGCAGTGCCGGCAGGCCATGTTGCACAGCCGGCCCAGGTTCATCTGGAAGATCTCCAGGCGGGTGGCGTGCAGACCCGCCCAGCCGTGCTCCGCGAGCACGGCCTCGAAGCTGGCCGTCCCCGGCAGGGTTTCGCTCTTCATGGGCGCCTTCCGCTCTCGAAGGTCCGGGGACGGTGCCTCACATGCCGGTCTTCCGGACGTGCTCCAGCATCTGGACGCCGTGAACCAGCGAGGCCCCCCCGCGGATGGCGACGGCTACGTGCAGGGCCTCGGTCATCTGCTCCAGGTCCGCGCCGTGCTCCAGGCAGGCCTGGCTGTAGGCGTCGATGCAGTAGGGGCACTGCACGGCGTGGGCCACCGCCAGGGCGATGAGCGCCTTCTCGCGCCCGGTGAGCGCCCCCTCCGCGAAGACGCTCGCGTAGTAGGCGAAGAACTGCTCGGCCAGCTGCGGATGGCCCTCGGCGATCTCGGCGAACTTCCCCAGCTGCTCGGGATGGTAGTAACCGGCCATGGCATCGTCCTTCGAGTCGGCTAGCGGACAGAGCGGAGCGGCCGGATGGCCGCGGCCGCACCGTGTCGCGGTGCGCATACGAAAGGGAGGGCCCACTGCGCTGTCAACAGCCGGCCGTTGGGCTCAATCCCTGCCGCGATTGACCACCTGCCCGGCCGTCCGGCTGTCGACGACCAGGTGGGTGACGTAGTGCTCCTGCTGGTGCAGGACCGTCTCCAGGATGCTGTCCTTGGGCTTCTGGCAGTCGGCGCAGGGACCCAGCAGCAGCAGGACCTGCCGGCCGCGCCGGATGAACTCGGGCAGCTGCTCCAGCTCGACCAGGGTCATGGCGCGGATGCCCGCGGCCTCGCGGATCGGTCCGGAGGGGCCGAGCGGGCGCCAGAAGATGTCCCCGGCCCAGCCGCTGGCGACCAGCTCCCGCAGCGCGCCCGGCGACTGGTGCATGCGGCGGTAGAGCGCGCTGTGCCGCTCGCAATCGGCGCCGGTGGTGACGAAGATGTCGATCGCGTTCACGGCGGCGTGGGCCTGGGCGATCTCCTCTTCCTGCATGAGGGCCGCCAGCTCCTCGCTCCGGACCATGCAGGGGGCGTTGAAGCCGATGAAGCGCGGCTTGATCTGCATGACCGGCTCGCGCAGGAAGTAGCTGAAGAACGCGCCGGGAATGGTGGTGGGATCGTCGTAATCGAAGCCGGAGACCAGGGCGTGGAAGACCAGCGTCTCGGGCAGGTGGGCGTGGGGCCGGCACAGCTCGTCGGCCAGGGCCTGGGCCAGCAGGCGCATGGTCAGGCCGCCGCCCAGGCCGATGTGCACCTCGCGCCGCGGCTGCGACCCGCCGCCGTAGCCCTGCAGCAGCTCGATCAGGACCGCGGCGGCGCGCCGGGCCACGTCGGCCACGACGGTGGTGTGGACCACGTCGACGCTGGCCAGCCAGGGATGACGGCCGCGCAGGGCCTGGGCGTACTCCAGGTGCGGCGGCGGCCGGAACTGCAGCCAGCCCTTGGCCGCCGCGTAGGACAGGATCCGGTAGGGCTCCTCGCGGGTCAGGCGGCCAGCCTCGCCGTAGCGCTCGCTCATCGCCGCCTGGATCTCGCGCACCCGCAAGCCATGGCAGAACAGCTCGCAGACGGCCGTTATCTTCTCCAGCCGGTCCAGCACGGGTTCCGGGCCGGGCCGGCGCGAGCGCCCGTTGGCGAGGGGCAGAGGATCCTGCTCCAGCTCGCGCCTAATCTCGGCGCCGCTGCGTGCGCGCTTGGGCATGACGGCCACCTCCGCGGGCCTGCAGGGTGCGCGGCTAGGGCTGCTCCGCAGGCAGCGGACTCCACTCGCCCACCGCCTCGGCGTGTACCTTGACCGGTCCGCGGCTGGTCCAGGTCTGTTCGTAGTTGTAGTTCCAGCCCAGGTACTCCGATGCGCCGCCGCCCTCGGTGGTGATCAGGACGCGGTTCGAGAGCACTCCGATGGAGTCGGCCACCTCGCCGGGCCGCTCGCGATCGCCGCCCTGCGGATCCACGTGAACCCAGCCGTAGCCCGGCAGGTAGACCTGGCTCCAGCGGTGGAAGACGTCGTCGGTGGAGGCCTCGTCGCCGCGGACCACCACCGAGCCCACGTAGCGCGCCGGGATCCCCGCCGCGCGGCACATGGCGATGAACAGGAAGGTGTACTCGCTGCAGGAGCCGCTGCCCCGCTCCAGCACGCGCGGGGCCACGTTCCAGCCCCCCGACAGCTCGTAGTGCAGGCGGTCGCGGATGTAGCGGTGGATCCGCCGCATCATCCAGTAGGGATTGGTCTCGTCGCCCACGGCCTCCTTCACGGCGTTGACGATGATGGGATCGGTGATGCGGTACTTGTCCTCGTCCACCAGGTAGGCCTGCCGGACGTCCTTGGGGATGTCCTTCAGCGCGCCTACCCGGTGGGGATAGACGTAGTGGCGGACGGCGGCCAGCTCCACGTCCGCCGTCATCTTGACCTGCCGGCGCTGGGCCAGCGCCAGGTCGGTGAAGGCGTAGTGGGCCACCGGCTGCTGCCAGCGGTCCTTCAGCACGTCCTTCGGCGGAGGGTCGAGGACCAGCGCGCCCAGCAGCTTCTGGTTGGGCAGATCCCGCGGCTGAGCGATGTAGACGTCCAGGGTCAGGAGCTGACCAGGACCGTAGTTGCGGAACTCGTGCGTGAGCAGCAGGTGCAGCCGGTGCTTGTCGGAGATACGGAAGGGCTGGTCGTCCTCCAGCACGAGCCGGTCGATGCGGTCGTTCTGGTAATCGGCGCACCAGAGGGTCTTCCCGTCGCTGGCCAGCCCGCGCGCGTAAGGCCCTGGCGCGTCGAGGCTCAGCACGACCTCGCCGTCGTGGGCGGGGTCCATCAGGTAGATCCGGTCCTCGCGGCGGTCGGCGCTCCACAGGTAGCCCTGCCAGAAGGTCAGGCCGGTGGGCGTGGTCATGGGCGCGGTGAAGCGCTTGATCGTGGTGCCGTCCTCGGTGGAGATCTGGCAGATCACGTCCTCCAGCGGGTCGCTCAGCCAGAGGTAGCGGCCGTCCCAGGCCAGGCCCTCCGGTCCCGCGGTGGGGGCTTCCAGGCTGTGGACGGTGATGCCGCTGTCGACGTCCAGGGCCAGGATGCGGTTCTCCTCGCCGTCGATGCACCACAGGAGCTTGCCGTCCCAGGCCAGGCCGCGCGGCACGAAGCCGGGCGCGGGCAGGATCCGGCGCACCTCGCCGCTGGCCGGATCGATGGCGTACAGCTGGTCGGTGAGCTGATCGGCGAGCCAGAGCTGATGGCCGTCCCAGGTCAGGCCGGTGGGGGCCGTGGCAGGGGTGGACACGGAACCGAGCACGTCGCCGGGCGTGGCGCCGGCGGCCGGAGCCAGCAGCAGCGCGAGCGCCGCGGCGAACACGAGAACGAGGCTGGATCGAATCATGACGGGCCTCCAGGCAGGATCGATGGGCGAGGGCAGGAACCTCAGGTCCCTAACCTAGTCCCCGGGCCCCACCCGAGACAAGCCCGATCCAGCAACTTGACAGCCGGCGCCCAGATAAGGGGCATGCCACCCGCCTGCCCGTGCTACAATGACCCCGATGCCGGCATCCTGCCCGACCATGCCCGGCTGTCGGACATGCTTTTCGTTTCTTGCCAAGCCGCCATGCCCAGAACGAGGAGGTTGTGATGAAGAAATGGATCACGCTGCTCGCCGCTACAACCTTGCTGACCGCTGGACCGGCGCTGGCCCAGTGCAACAATGGGCCGGACGAGATCTGCGTCGTGTGGGACTATCTGGGCGCGGACTGCCAGAACTGCACGCAGTTCTACGGCGGTATCCTCAGCGCCTACGTCGTCCTGCAGAATGCCAGCACGCCGGCAGGGATCCTGGGCTTCGAGTTCATGCTCCGCAACCAGGGCGGAGCCACGTTCATGCCCCCGCCCACGGACATCATCCTCGCGTACATCCTGCCCTACCCGGGGATCAACGTCCTGACGCCGCCCGAGTTCATCGTGGGACTACCCTACCCGGTGCCCTGGAGCCCCGCCATCCCGCTGGTCGAGATCCAGATGCTGGTCCTCGACTTCACCTGCTGGTGCTTCGGTGTTGCGCCCGTGCCCACTCCCTCCATACCAGGGCACATGGCTTTCGCGGACGGGGGCGATCCCGGGAACATCCTCCCTATGTATCCTTGCACGGGTCCGAACTGGGACTCCACCTTCATGACCTGCCTCAACTGCGAGTTCTGTCCGCCCGGCCCGCCGATCGTCACCGACAACATGACCTTCGGCGGCGTGAAGGCCATCTATCGCTGACGGGGCCGGTACAAAGCAGGACGGCCACCTTCCTTGGTGGCCGTCCGTCTGTACTGCCGACAGGCCCGCCGGTTGGCCTACGCCCTAACCGGCACCGGATTCGTTCTTCTTCCCGCAGTCGCAGATCTCGCAGATGATGTTGTCCAGCTCCTGGCCCCAGACCTTGACGTTCTCGCTGTAGTCGATGGGGCACTCGATCAGCACGGGCCGGACCAGGCCGAAGGCCTCCTGGAGGATCGGCGCCAGCTGGTGGGCGGCCTCGACGCGCATCCCCACCGCGCCGTACGCCTCGGCGTACTTCACGAAGTCCGGATTGCCCAGATCGAGGGCGAAGTCGCCGAAGCCGTGGGTCTGCTGCTTCCACTTGATGAAGCCGTAGGCGTTGTCGTTGAGGATCAGGACCACCACGGGGATCCGCAGCCGCACGGCCGTCTCCAGCTCCTGCGAGTTCATCAGGAAGCCGCCGTCGCCGCAGACGGCCAGCACGCGCTTGTGGGGCGAGACGAGCTTGGCGGCCAGGGCCGAGGGCAGCCCGGCGCCCATGGTGGCCAGCGTGTTGTCCAGCAGGAAGGTGCCGATGTTGTAGGTCGGGTAATGGCGCGAGAACCACAGCTTGTAGATGCCGTTGTCCATGCAGATGATATCGTCGTGCCCCAGCACCCGGCGGCAGTCGGCCACGATGCGGCGCGGCCGCAAAGGGAAGGCGCGATCGTCCGCCCCCTCCTGGAACAGCCGCTTCTGCAAGGAAGCCTGCGTCTGCACCAGCCAGGGATCCTCGTACCGGTAGCCCGCCAGCGCCTCGCGCAGCAGCTTCAGGCTGGTGGAGATGTCGCCCACCAGCTCCACCCGGGGGTTGTAGTAGATCTCGGTCTTGGCCGGGTTGAAGTCGATGTGCAGGATGTCCCGGTTCAGGTCCTGGTTCCACAGGCTGGGCGGGTGCTCGGTGACCGAGTAGCCGACCGTGATGATCAGGTCGGCCCGGTCCACGCCGCAGTTGACGTAGTCCCGCTTGTGGATGCCGAAGGCGTAGAGCGAGTTGGGGTGGTCGTCGCCCAGGACCCCCTTGCCGAGCTGGGTATGGATGGCGTAGAGGTTCGTGGCGTCGCAGAACTCGCGCAGGCGCTGCCGCACGCGCGTCCGCTGCGCGCGGCTGGAGACGATGATGATCGGATGCCGGGCGGCGCGGATCTTCTCGGCCGCGAGCCGCACCGCCTTGGGCCCCGCGTCGGGCCGCCGCACCACGCCCGGGATCATGGGCCGGTACATCTCGGGCACGTCCTCGTTGGCGACGTCCTCGGGCAGCTCCAGATGGCAGGCTCCCTGCCGCTCCGTGGTGGCCACTTTGAAGCTCTCGCGCACCTCCTTGGGGATGCGCTTGGGGCCCTGCAGCTGCACGCTCCGCTTGGTGATCGGCTCCATCATGCGCACCACGTCGATCACCTGGAAGTCGGCCTGCCAGTTCTCGCGGATGCCCTTCTGGCCGGTGATGGCTAGCAGCGGGATGCCGCAGAGCTGGGCGTGGGCGATGCCGGTCACCAGGTTGGTGGCGCCGGGGCCGAGGGTGGCCAGGCAGACCCCCACCTTGCCGGTCAGGCGCCCGTAGGTGGCGGCCATGAAGGCCGCGGCCTGCTCGTGGCGGGCCGTCACGACCTGGATCGAGCTGGTGCGCAGGCTCTCCAGCAGGTCCAGGTTCTCCTCGCCGGGCACGGCGAAGACGTACTCCACCCCCTCCTGCTCGAGGCACTTCACGAAGAGGTCCGAGGCCTTCATGCGATGGCTCCCCGGCCAGGACGCTCGCTTGCGGCTAGCCGTGCTTGTAGATGTTGATGCCCTTGACGTTGACGAACTCGCGCAGGCCGTACTTGGACAGCTCCCGCCCAATGCCGCTCTTCTTGACCCCGCCGAAGGGCATGCGCGGATCGGACTTGACAAAGCTGTTGACGAAGAGGGTGCCGGCCTCGATCCGGCGCGCCACGCGCTCGCCCCGCGCCAGGTCACGGGTCCAGATGCTGCCGCCCAGGCCGAACTCGCTGGCGTTGGCCACCCGGATCGCCTCCTCCTCGTCCTGGACCACGATGACCGGGGCGATGGGGCCGAAGACCTCCTCCTTGACCACTGGCATGTCCGGCGTCGTGTGGCTCAGGACGGTCGGCTGCAGGAAGTAGCCCTCGCGATCCACGCGCTTCCCGCCGGTCACCACCTCGGCGCCCATGGCCACCGAGCGCGCGAGCTGGTCGAGCAGCTCGTTCAGGCCTTCCTCGTTCACGATGGCCCCGACCTGGGTGGCCTCGTCCAGGGGATCGCCCACCTTCAGCTCGCCCATCAGCTCGCCGAAGCGCTTGGTGAACGCGGGAGCCAGGCTCTCGACGACGATGAAGCGCTTGGCGGCGATGCAGCTCTGGCCCGTGCCCACCATGCGGCCCCGCATGGCGTTGTGGGCCGTGAACTCCACGTCGGCGTCCTCCAGCACGATGAACGGGTCGCTGCCGCCCAGCTCCAGCACGACCTTCTTCAGGTTGCGGCCGGCGGCCTCGCCGATGCGCATGCCGGCGCCGGTGCTACCGGTCAGCGAGACCCCGGCGACGTGGTCGCTGGCGATCAGCTCGGCGGCCGTGGCGTGATCGGCCAGGACGGTGCGGAAGACGTCCTCCGGGAAGCCGGCCTCGCGGAAGGCATGCTCGATGGCGAAGGCGCAGGAGGTCACGTTGCTGGCGTGCTTGAGCAAGCTGGTGTTCCCGGCGATCAGCCCCGGCACGGCGAAGCGGATGGCCTGCCAGAAGGGGTAGTTCCAGGGCATGATGGAGAAGATCACCCCCAGCGGCTCGAAGGCCACCAGGTGCCGCTCCCCATCGGCCTGGACCTTCTCCTCCTGCAGCCAGCCCGCGGCGTTCTCCGCGTAGACCTCGCTCAGCCAGGCGCACTTCTCCACCTCGCCGCGGGACTCGGTGATGGTCTTGCCCATCTCCATGGTGATGAGTTCGGCGAACCGGTCGCGATGCGCGTGCAGGACGCGCGCGAACTCCCGGAAGTAGGGCGCGCGCTCCTCTATGCTCAGCTCGCGCCACTTGCGGAAGGCGGCCCGGGAGCGCCCCGCGATCTCCAGGACCTGGTCGCGGGACATGGTCTCCCAGGATTGGATGACCCTCGCCGTGGCCGGGTTGATGGTCTGGTACTTCATGCTGGCTCCTCGGGATCGGGATCCGGATCCGGGCCCTCGCACGGCCCGCACGGCTCCCTATCTACTGGCAACCGTCCCCAGGCGCAACGCCGAACCGCCTCGCAACGGCCTCAGAAAGCGCGTCTCGGCGCCGGCCTGCCGCCCGGAGATGATCTTGCCACATCCACGTCCGCCCGTGCTATGATCCGGCGGTGCTCCGGCTCGCCCGCAGCCCTGGAGTCCCGGATTTGAATCCCCACGTGAAACAGGTCCGTGCATTCTACCCCGATGCTGTTCGGCCATGGTCGCGAGGTCGCTACCCCGACAGGAGGTAACCCATGGGTCGGCGCTGGATCTCCTGCTTCGGCTTGCTCGGCCTGCTGATCTGCGCCGCTGCGTCCGCCGGCACTGTTTTCGAGCCGCCGGCGGTTCGCCTGACGTTCGATGCCGACGAGCGGATCCACCGTCCTCTGGACATCGTCTGGGACGAGCACGGGACCGGCTACCTGCTGTGCGAGGGCTCGTGCAAGGTGCTGGTGCTCGACGAGGCGTTCCAGATCGTGGGGGAATTCGGAGGCTGCGGCGAAGGTCCGGGCGAGATCGGCCGGGGCGTGAGCCTGGAGATACTGGGCGACCACCTCTACGTCTTCCAGCAGTACAGACTGGACATCTTCGACACGGCGGGCGAACACCTGGGGCGGGTCAATCTGGGGCGCGATGTCCAGGACACGGAGGTCTCCGCGCGTGGGATTCTCGGCAGCTCCCGGGACGGCGACCAGATGCTGACCGTGTTCGACCGGGACGGCGCCGTCGTGGGCGAGGACGGCCCGCAATGCCGGGGCGAGACCTGGGACGAGAAGTACCGCAACTGCGGGACGATCACCGTCTTCGCCGATGATGGGGAAATCCTGGTGCTGGATCGCGTCTCGGCCGTGCTGAACCGGTTCATCGGAGGACAGTGGCGCGAGAAATCCCTGGGCATCAAGAGCGGTAGGGTGTGGGAGGAGGGCGGGGCCGTGTACAAGCGCGCGGCCATTTCGGCCGTCTGCGGACTTCCTGGAAAGGGCCTGGCTCTGCTCCTCTACAAGGAAACCGAGAATGCAAACAAGCAGATCCTGGGCCTTCTCTCTCCGGACCTTGCGATCGCGAAGATCGCCGAGGTGGACAAGGAGCCGTCCATCCGGCGCCTGAAATTCTCGCCGCGAGGCGAGCTCTGCGTGCTGGACTGGCAGGCCGAGGTCAGGGTATTCCCTCCGGAGCTGCTCGTTCCGTACCTTATGGGCAGGGGTGAGCAGGAACCGCGGAGGACGACTCCCTGAACCGGGGAGACCTTCGCGGGGTCCACGAGCTTCAGGACATTATCACCAATGACGCCGCCGGGATGGGGAGGGGATTCCATGCCAGGCAAGCGGGATATTCGATTCCTGAGCGGACGGGCCGTCCTTTCTCTTCTCGTGCTTCTTCTGGCGTCCCAGCTGATCTCTTGCGCGCGCACGAATAGACCCCCCTCGATCATCTACGACGATGCGCTTGGCTACGACGCGGACCGGGACTCCGTGGGAATCACTGCTTTCCAGGCGCTGCCCCCGTCCGAGCGGAAGGCACGGATCAAGGCCGCGGGGCGGTACCTGGACAAGGCGCACGAGCTGGAGGAGAGGGAGGCCTGGTGGTGGGAGAGGATGACGAAGGTCGACCTCAACCCGAGCAGCATCGACGAGCTGTTTCACGTCTACGGTGAAAGCCGCCTGGTGAACTGGACCCTGCACAACCTGACGCGGGCGGTTGGTCTCGATCCCTCCAACGTGGAGGCCTGGCACCTGCGCGCCAGGATCCTCACGGTCCTGGGAGACTGGGACCGCGCCGGCTCCTGCTACGACCGGGCGTTCGACGCATTGCGGGCGAATCCCCGCGAAGACGAAACGCAGATCCGTCTGAGGCTCGCCCTGGACTACGCCTGGCTGTGCCGGGACATGGGCCTTCAAGACAAGGCGCTGTCCCTCGTGGATGTCGCACGGCAGATCGACCCCGACGACCAGGAGGCGGAACTGCTGGGGGGCCTGCTCAAGGCCGATGCCGGCCTGTTCGACGAGGCCATCGAGATCGCGGCGAACCTCGCCACCATTCCCTACGAGCGATTCGGCTTCGCTCATGCGCGCTCCGATTACGGATCCCGCTGGATCATGGCCATGGCCTATCTCCGCCAGGGCGAGAGCCAGCTGGCCTGGTACATCATGGGCGAGCCGTCCACGACGGGGCTCACCATGCCCTACTTCAACCATTACTGGAACGACATGGGGCTGGTCTCCGAGATGGCTCAGAAGATGGGAGAGGCCCGGAGATATTACTACCTGGCGATGGCCTTCACCCCCTACTCGATCTACTTCCCCTGGATCAAGTACTACGGCCTGCAGAGCATCGACGGGGATCACGATGCCGAGATCCCCATGTACCTGTCCTACGACCGCTATTACGTCTGCGGATCACTCTACTTCTTCGGGACGTATCTCGTCGCCGGTATGGCCAATTCGCAACATGCCTGGTACAAGGGGCAGGCGGCCTCGCTGGCGAAAAGCGCCCTCGATGCCTGCATCAACCGAGGCATCATGGGGCCGCAGGCGCTCAGCGTCCGCGCGCAGTACTTCATGCAGTTGGGCGAGTACGACGCGGCGAAGGCCGATCTCGTCCACGCATACGAGCAGTTCGCGAAGGGGGGCGAGGGCGACGCCTGGACCTGCATGTATCTCGGTCAGGTCGAGATGAATGCCCGGAACTACCCGTCGGCTGAGACCTACCTGCGCAAGGCCGTGGCGATCGACTCGACCCTGACCCAGGCCTGGCGGGCCCTGGGCGTGGCGCAGATCAACAGCGGCGACCGGACCGGCGGCCGGCGCTCCTTCGACGTCGCGATCGAGCAGGATCCCACCTCCGTGACGGCCTGGTACAACCGCGGCTTGCTGAGTTGCAACGAGGGCCGGTGGGCCGACGCCTGTCAGGACCTGCTGGTGGCCACCCGGCTCGCCCCGGAGAACGAGGATGCCATCCACCTGCTGCAGGCCGCGGGCCGACAGCTGGCGAAGTCCGAGGGGCGGGGCGGGAGCGGCTCATCCAGCGTGAAGGTCGTCGACGTGGATGCGCTCGAAAAGACCGCCGGCGGCGCGCCGAGGAGTGTGCCGGGAATGACCGTCCCGGGCGTGGGATCGGTGAGAAGGGCTGAGGGGAAAGCGGTTCCCGAGGTCCAGATGGACAGCCGGGAGTGCCTGGAGAAGTACCGTGCCGAGCCTTCCGTGGAGAACCGGACGCGGCTGGCGAGGGCCTACCTGAGCGAGGACGTGCCGGACGAGGCCCTGAACCTGCTGCTGCCGCACTGGAACCGGGATCTGACGAGCGAGGAGATGCTCATCGTCCTGCAGATCGATCGGGGACGAGGCGACGCGAACCGGGCGCGGCAGCTGATCAGCGAGATGAAGAGCGGCACCCGGGACATCCAGGATCCCATGGTCTGGGCCCTCGCGGCCTTCATCTGCCTCGATACCGGCTTTCCGGCCGATGGCCTCTCCGCCCTGGACCGCGCCATCGAACTCGACCCCACCAACGTCTCCCTCAAGAGCTACAGGATCATCCTCGAGAAGAACCTCTGACGATCACCAGCTCTTTCAGCGCGGTTTCACTCCTCCTGGCTGCGGTACAGCGCCTTCACCGCGCCCCAGCTGCTGGCGATCACGGGGACGACATCGACGTTCACGCCCGCCACGGGCACGTCGTAGGAGGCCGAGGAGGGTTGGAGCGGGACAAGGGTTCCGGGCACGCCGTCGTTGGCTTGGTAGAATGCATGGATTCCATCGAAGGGATCGATGGGGGGAGGGGGCTGGATGTACAAGCGGCCCCATTCGTCGAGGGAGTGCACGACGATGCCAATCTCGACGACGGGTATGGCGTAGGCCCACGGGATCGGTGGTGCTGCCCCGAGAATCCAGTATGGATCACAGTTCGGAATCTGAATACCGCCCATGAGTGACCACGAGCACCAGTCATAAATCGTTCCCTCCATGACGCCGTGGATGCCGATGCCCTGGACGCCGCTCTCGCCGCTGATGTTGATGAGCACGAGGTAGGCCATGACCGTTTGGTGTGGCTCCGTGGTGTGGAAGGTGGTGGTGAGCCCTTCCTGGTCGAAGTAGATGCCGACGATGTCCTGTTCCTCGGCCGTGGCATGGCCGGCGGGGAGTAAGACGAGGAGCGCCGTCAGGACGACCGGCATGACGAGGACGCGCCCCTGCAGCGGGTATCTGGAGAGCATGGGAATACCTCCCCTTCGGCATGGACTGCATGATGGCCTGGATGAGAAGAGTGCGGCCGCTTTGTAGACTTGGATCTCGGCTAATAATCGTGAGCGCGCGTGTCGTTCTATTTCCAGTATGGAGAAGTTCCACTGATGTAATGCCGGAACTGCGGGATGGTTGCGGCGAAAATGGGTCGAGTGGCGGTGGCTGAAGTGCAAGAAATGTAACAATGCGCGTGGTTGGGGCGGCTACAGGCCCAGAACCTTGCGCTCGTCCTCGAAGTTGCTGGGCAAGATGCGGATCAGCCAGCCCTCGCCGTAGGGGTCCTGCAGGGCGGTGGCGGGATCCTCGAGCAGCTTCTGGTTGACCTCCAGGACCTCGCCCGAGAGGGGGGACCAGACGGTGTGGCTGCGCAGGTCGGCGGAGAAGATCTGCAGGCAGACGGCGCCCTGGGCGAGGACGTCGCCCACGTTCGGCAGGTCGATGTCGCGGACCACGCCGGCTCCCTTGACGAAGGAGGCCTCGACGCCGATCAGGACGCTGCCGTCCTTCTGCATCATCATCCAGCTGTTGTGGCCCAGGGTGCGCAGTCCGGGCCGCGCCGTGGCCTGCTGGGCGGCGCCGTCCCCGGCGGCCTGGCCGGCGGCCTCGCCGTAGGGGGTGCCCTGCTCGACCTCGGCCACGAGGTGCAGCGCCCGCTGCACGATGCCGCGCAGCTCGGCCCTGGTGAAGGGCTTGGCGATGTAGTCGAAGGCCCCGAGCTTCATGGCCTGCATGGCGGTGCTGATGGTGGCGTAGCCGGTCACCATGACCACCGGGATGGCGGGCCAGCGCTCCTTGATGCGGCGGGTGAACTCCAGGCCGTCCATGTCCGGCATCATCAGGTCGGTCAGCACCACCTGGATGCCGCCCTGCTCCAGGCGGGTCAGCCCCTCGCGGGCGTTCAGGGCCGTCTCGATCTGCAGCGGCTCCTTGCGCAGCAGCTTGCGCGCGCTGTCCAGGACGATCTGCTCGTCGTCCACGAAGAGGATCGACAGCGGCTCCACACCTCGGTCCTGCTTCTTGCTCATCTCCGACCTCTCTGTCCTGGCACGCCCTGCGGCTGCCGCTCCTCCGTCAGTAGTGGGCCACCGGCAGCACGACGCGGAAGAGGGCGCCGCCCTGCGGGTTGCTCTCCACCTCGATATGACCTCCGTGCCGCTCGACGATGCCCCAGCTCACCGCCAGGCCGAGCCCGCTGGTGGCCTTGGTGGAGTAGAACGGTTCGAAGATGCGCTCGCGCAGCGGCTCCGGCACGCCCGGCCCGGTGTCCAGCACGCTCACCCAGCACTCCTCGGCGCTTTCCTGCCGCCCGCTGGCGATGGTGATGGCTCCGTGCCCGTCCATGGCGTCGTTGGCGTTGATGATCAGGTTGAGCAGGACCTGCTGGAGCTGCCGCGCGTCGGCGGTCACAGTGAGCGCCTCCGCGGCCAGCTGCTTGGTCAGCGCGATGTCCCGGAAGCGGGGTAGCTTCTCCACCAGGGCGAGCGAGCGCGCCACCACCTCGTTCAGGTCCACGGTCTGGAAGACCGGATCCTGCTGGCGGGAGAAGTCGAGCAGGTTGCGCACGATCGCGCGGCAGCGGAGGGTCTCGCGGACGATGACCTCGTAGTCCGCGCGGCGGGCGTCGTCGGGCGCGGCGTCGTCGCGCAGGTCCTCGGCGTAGGCCAGCACGCCGGTCAGCGGGTTGTTGATCTCGTGCGCGACGCCCGCGGCCAGCTTGCCCACGGCGGCCAGCTTGGCCGACTGCAGGAGCTGCTTCTGCAGCTCGTGCTCCTGGGTGACGTCGCGGGCGATGGTGGCGACCCCCTCCACGTGGCCCTCGAAGTCGAAGAGGGGGAAGCGCACCGTCTGCAGCACGTACTCCTTGCCGCCGATGATGTAGCGCTCGCTGAAGGTGCGGTGCTCCCGCTGCTCCATCACCTCGCGGTCGTGGCCGGTGATCGTCCTGGCGATCTCGGGCTCGTAGATCTCCTCCGCCGTGCGGCCGATGAACTCCAGGGGATCGCGGCTGAACAGCGCCGCCGAGGCGGGATTGTAGACCAGGTAGCGCCCTTGCTTGTCCTTGATGGAGATGATGTCGTGGGCGGACTCGATGAACTGGCGGAAGCGGCGCTCCGACTGCTCCACCTCGCGCTGCAGCAGGATGCGCTTGGTCACCGGATGGTGCGTCTCCACGACGTTCACCAGGTGGCCGGCGGCGTCGTACTGGGGGGAGGCGGTCACCTCCCAGTAGCCGTGCGTCGGTTGGTGGCGCTCCACGATGCTGGCGACGGGATGGCCCTGCGCCACCGCCTCCTCGAAGGGGCAGCCCTCGCGGCCGACCCGCTGCGGATCCAGGCTCGCGTTGCAGAAGACATCGCGGCAGCCGTGGCCGATGGCCTCGCTCAGGGGGACGCCGCAAGCGTCGCTGAAGCGGGCGTTGGCCTGCAGGATCTGCCGGTCCTGGTCGAGCACGATCACGATGTCGGGCAGGCTGTCGAGGATGTGCTGGGCGCGGGCGCGGTCGGATTCGAGCTTCTGCTCCAGCTCCGCCCGCGCGATCAGCTCCTCGCGCAGGGACTGCTCCATGGCCATGACGTCCCAGAAGACGCGGGCCGAGGCGTGGTCGATGACGCGCACCCCCAGCGGGAGCCGGTGGTAGATGTCCGCCAGGATGCCGTCGTCGCCCGTCAGCTCGACGACCAGCTCGATCCCGGGCAGCTCGATCGCCTCGATGTAGTCGGCGAGCGTCTGCAGGCCCGCCTCTCGCGCGTAGACGAGGCCCGGCGCCTCGGGATCGGGATCGGCGACGCTGACCACCTGCATCTGCAGCTCGCGCAGGTGACCGGCCTGCAGGAGCTTCAGGATGGCCCGGCAACCCCGGCCGCCGCCGACGATCACGGTCCTCATGGCGCGTCCTCCGGTGGATCCTGCGCGGTGTCCGCGGCGCCGGGCGGCCTCGCGGCCGCCCCCGCGGGGAAGCTGTCCAGCGCGCCGCCGAGATCCGCGGCCACCTGGCTCATGCGCTCGTAGTAGTCCGTCGTCGCGTGCGAGAAGCGCATCAGCACGTCGTTGAGCGCCCGGGGCAGATAGGGGAACAGCTTCCGCAGGTTGATGATGCGGTACTCGTAGAAGGCCGAGGCGTCGTCCGCGGTCAGGCTGTTCTTCACCGCGTCGGGGAAGGCGTCCGAGCGCAGGACCTGGTGGAAGGATTGTATGCCCTTGCCGACGATGTAGGCGAGGACATTTCCGATGCTCCAGATGTCGAAATCGGAGAAGTCCTGCTTCAGGTCGAAGTCGATCCAGCGGAAGCGGTCCGTGCGCCGGTCGATGAGGAGGTGATCGTTGCGGATGTCGCCGTGGCAGAGCTTGTGGTCGTGCAGGATCTGGATGGCCTCGATGCTCTCGATGAGCCGGTGCAGGAGGTTCTGCATCTCGCCGAAGCAATAGGCCTCGTGCGGCTCCTGCCAGTTTTGGATGTGCTGGAAGATGCTGGGGCCGGGGATGACGTCGAGCACGCGGACGTCGTTGCCGGCGCTGTCGAAGACGGTCTCGCCCTGCATGAAGCGCATGTCGCCGTACACCAGGGCCAGGACCTCGCTCTCCTTGGCGGGGCTGCGGTAGCAGCGGATGCGCAGGGGCCCGATGCGGACCACGAACTCCTCGTGGAAGACGGTCTTGACGATCGCGTCGGCTCCGCTGCCCAGGTCGACGGTGCGCAGGACCCAGTACTTGGGCTGATCGCTGATGCCGAAGCGCGACTCGTAGGCGTGCCCCATCACGGCGAGCAGCCGGCCCCCCAGGTCCAGGACATGCCCGCGGTGCATGTCCATGGACTCGGTGGTGTCGGTGAGAACCTGCACGCCCCGTCGCGGGGTCCACCCGGTCAGCTCCTCGATGCGCCGGGCCAGCCCCTCCAGGTCGTAGCGTGTCTCGCCGGGTGCGTCGGGCATGATTCTTCCCTCGCGGGGGCGATGGTCTCGCCGGCCGTGTTCGACGCGGTCGGTGGCCGGGCCGCGCGCAAGTCGAGCCGACGCGGGCCCTCTCTCATCGTACCATGGCCCGCCGGGGGCGACAAACCGCGGCTGGCAGGGGCTGGCGGCGGCCGTGGTCAGGTTCCGGAGCGCAGCCGCGGCCAGTAGCGGGGCAAGCCGGTTGCGTAGCGGTCCCAGGCCGCACCGTACTCGGTCCGCAGCCGGCGTTCCTCGAGCCGGGTGCCCACGTAGGTGTACACGAGGAAGACGCCCCGCCAGACGAGGTTCACGTCCGTCAGCGGGAGGCAGAAGACGAAGAACAGGTAGCTCCCGGCGTAGTAGGGATGGCGCATGTGGGCGAGGATGCCGCGCCGGGACAGCGGCGGGGGAGGCGTCGCCCTTCCTTGCCACCGGTCGCGGAGCTGGCGCAGCCCGAGGAAGTAGGCGTTGTCATAGACGCGGGCGCCCGCCAGGAACAGCAAGGCGGAGGCCCCTAGGCCCGCCCAGCGCACGATCTGCCAGGCGCCGTGCCAGGTGAACCAGCTCAGGGCGGGCAGGCTCCGCCACCAGAGGAGCAACCCGGCCAGGCTCAGGGTGCTGACCGCGACGTAGGCCAGCCGGGAGAAAGCCTGCGCGAGGCCGGAGGGACGCAGCAGCCGCCCCGGCCGCAGCAGGGTGATGAACCAGCTGTGCAGGAAGCACCAGGCGGCGGCCGCCAGGGCCACCCAGAGCAGGTCAAGCATCGTCCTCGCCGCTCGGATCGCACACCCCCGGGGGCAGGATGACCTCGCCGCGGACGCAGCGGGCGATCTCGAGCAGGGACACCGGGGCCTGGCGGTAGCAGAGATGGGAGCGGCAATGCGCCCGGCAGTCGCTGGCCCCGAAGCCCCGACAGGGATGGACGGCCCCCAGGGTGGCGACCACCAGCCGGTTGACAGCGCACTCCTCGGCCTGCTCGCGCGCCGGGACGCTCTGGGCGCCGACCGTCAGGGCCCCCGGCTCGATCTCGTCGTCCGGATCGGCGGCCGGGACGACCACGGCCCCGATGGTGTGACAGGCCGGATGGGTGGTCAGGTAGTCGATGTGCCAGCGGAGCTTCTTCTCGGGGCGGAAGTGCCGCTGCAGCCGCGCCTGCAGGTTGCGCAGGGCGCTGCCGGTGTAGACGTACCAGCCGGCCGGGAAGGTGAAGCTGCCGAGCGCGCCGATCTGCAGCTGCGCGGCGGCGGTCAGGCGCAGGAGCAGGGCGTACTGGCCGCTCTCCCACAGCCCGTCGGTCCGGGGCAGGGCTTTTCGCAGTGGCCGGTTGGATCTTTCGCTTCTCATGTTGCTCTGGCCTTCGCCGTCGTTCGCGACTGGCCCCTCCCTTCAAGATAAGCACTTCGCGTGCCGGATCGCCGCTGCGGCGGCTCAGGGAGCGGTTTGCAGGCGGACCCGCACCTGGTTCTCCACGCCGCCGGCCGTCACCAGCTCCTGCACCGGCCGGCCCAGCGGAGCCGACGCGAAGCTGCGGCCGCGCCAGATCACCTGCGAGGCGGCCACGTCCACGGTCACGCCGCCCTCGTCGATCACGGTCTTGCGGCCGGCCGCGGCCTCGGCCGCATGGGCCTCGCGCAGGGCCGCGACGAGGCTCGGGCAGTCGAGGCAGATGAAGCCGTTGTTGAAGGCGTTGCGCAGGTAGGTCTGCGAGAAGCTGCCCGCGATCACCAGCTGGATTCCGGCCGCCTGCAGGGCCGTGGCGGCCTGCTCGCGGCTCGAGCCGGTGCCGAAGTTGAAGCCCCCGGCCAGCAGGTCGCCCGGTCGCAGCAGGCCTGCGAACCCGGGATCGTAGTTCTCCATGACGACCCGGGCCATCATCTCCGGCGTCATGTCGTCGCGGTAGGTGTAGTCCTTTCCGTAGATGCCGTCCGTGTTGAGGTTGTCCACCGGCAGCCAGAGCAGCCGGCCGGTGAAGTTCGCGGGGAAGCCGGGCAGGATCTCCACCGCCGGGGCACCGCCGGAGGCCGCCGCGGTCTTCTGGAAGCTGCGGGCCGGCCGGGTCGCCGCGACCGGCTCCGGTCCGGTGATGTAGCCGGCCGCCGCCGAGGCGGCCACCACGGCGGGGCTGGCCAGGTAGCACCTGGCGTCGCGGCTGCCCATGCGTCCCTTGAAGTTGCGGTTGGTTGCCGAGATGCCCACCTCGCCGGCCTCCAGCAACCCGGTGCCCAGGCCGATGCAGGGCCCGCAGCCCGGGGGTAGGGGGTGCGCGCCGGCAGCCAGGAGCGTCTGCCAGGCGCCGGTCGCGCGCGCCGCCTCCTCCACCAGCCGGGACGCCGCGGCCACGTAGAGCTTCACCCCGGCCGCCACCTTCCGGCCCGCGAGCACCTGCGCGGCCGCCTGCAGATCCTCCAGCCGGCTGTTCACGCAGGAGACGAGGTAGGCCTTCTGGATGGGCAGGCGGCGCTTGCTCAGCTCGGCCAGCGGGGTCATGACCTGCACCGTGTCCGGGCCCGAGACGTGCGGGCTGACCTGGGCCAGGTCGAGCACGATCTCGGCGGCGTACGTGGCGCCATCGTCGGAGCGCGGCGGATCGGCCGCCCAGCGGTCGATCTGATCGGGGCTTGGACGCTCGGCCGCCTGCGCCCTCGCGCGCAGCCAGTCGCAGGTCGCCGCGTCCACCGGGAACCAGCCGACCAGCGCTCCCCACTCGGTGGTCATGTTGGCGATGCTGAGGCGTTCGTCCATACTCAGGGTGGCGATGCCGGGGCCGGCGAACTCGACGGCCGCGTTGAGCACCTCGCCCTGGTTGTAGAGGCCGCAGAGGGTGATGATCACGTCCTTGCCGCTGGCTCCCCGGGGCAGCCGATCCTCGAGCACCACGCGCACCGTGGGCGGCACTTGCCACCAGACGCGGCCGGTGGCCCAGAGCGCCGCGGCGTCGGTCCGCACCACGGGCGTGCCCAGGGCGCCCAGGGCGCCGTACATGTTGCTGTGGCTGTCGCTGGCCACCACGAAGCCGCCAGGACGCACGTGGCCCTCCTCGACCATGACCTGGTGGCCGATGCCGCGTCCGGCCGGGTAGAAGATCACGCCCTGCTCGCGGGCGAAATCCTCGATGGCCCGGTACTTGGCCAGGTTGATCTCGCCGGTGTCCTGGATGTTGTGGTCGAGGGTGAAGATCGGCTGCCGGGGGTCGTGCACGCGGCCGGCCCCCAGACCCCGGAACTTGCCCAGCACCGCCGAGGTGTTGTCGTGGGTCATCACGTGATCGGGGACCACGGTCACGAAATCGCCCGCGCGCACCTCGTGGCCCGCCGGCAGGTCCACGGCGTGGGCCTGGGTGATCTTCTCGATGACGGTCTGCGACATCTCGCTTCCTCCGCGAAGGATCTCACTGGCCGGGTGCTCCGGCCGGCCTCAGAATTAAACGCCCCGGCAGGCCTCCGATCCAGCGGGAACTCTCTCCGGGCTTCAGGGCGCCGGCAACCGGTCGGCCACGAGTCGCGCGGTCAGGTCGGCCGCGCGCGCCAGATCCGCCACCCCGGCCAGGGCCTGCTTCATCTCCGCCAGGCGGGCGGGGCTGCAGACCGGGCCGGCCAGCGCATCGAACTTGGTCTCCAGCTCCCCGTCGGTCAAAGGATTGCGGGGATCGCCCTTGGGATGGTCCAGCCGTTGGGTGAGCTCCCGGCCGTCGATGGTGACGATGGTCACCACGGCCCGCTGGCGGTCGGGGAACACCCGCTCGATCTCCGGATCCGCCGTCACCTCGATCTTGGGGAGCTGCGCGCGGATGCGCGGATCGCGGATCCGCTCCAGCGTGAACTGCTCCGGCGTGACGCGGCGGTCCACCAGGGCCGCGGCGATGCAGTAGGGAAGGCTGTGATCGGCGGTCTCCTTGGTCCGCGGATCGTACTTGCTGGGATCGGCCAGGATGTCCGCGGCGCGGGCCAGGCTGCGGATGCGCACCTCGGCAACCTGCTCTGGCGCCAGGTCGTGCTGCCGCACCAGGTCCAGGGTCGCCGAGATGGGCGTGTGGGTCAGCGCCTCGGTGGGGAAGCTCTTCATGCTGCACTCGAGAATGCGCCAGCGGTCGCTGCCGCCCGGGCGCAGCCCCTGCGTGAGGATCTCGAAGCGCCACTCGGTCGGGAAGACGTGGGCGAAGCCCTCCTTGCCGTCCAGGACGTGCTCGGGACCGGTGTAGCCCTTCTCGGCCAGCAGGGCGGCCAGCACGCCGCTCTGCACGGCGAGGGGATCGACGGTGTTCTTCATCATGGTCAGCTTGCCGGCGGTGACCGCGCCGGTGGTGGCGTGGCGCGAGGCGCTGATGCCCATGGCGTGCTGGATCCGCCCGGCGTCCAGGCCCAGCAGGCGGCCGGCCACGAGGGGTGCGGCCACGGCGGTCAGGGTGGCGTGGTGCCAGCCGATCTCGCGGAGGCCCGGGAAGGAGACCTCGCAGAGCCGCTGCTCGATCTCGTGGCCCAGCACGATGCCGAGCAGCAGGTCGCCTCCCGATCCCCCCTGCCGCTCGACCACGGCCAGGGCGGCGGGGATCAGGTCGCTGGGATGGGACGGGTCCTGCTTCCAGTAGATGTCGTTGTAGTCCATGACCCGGATCAGGAGGCTGTTGGCCAGGGCCGCCGAGACCGGGTCGATGCGGCGGCCACTGCCCAGCACGGCGGCGGGGCCGGAGCCGGCGATCTCCTCCAGGACCGCCAGCGCGATGCGGCCGTCGGGCTGGACCAGGCCGCCGAGGGCGCAACCCACCGAGTCGTAGAGGAAGCGCCGGGCGGCGGCCACGACCTCCGGGGGCAGGTCCTCGTAGCGCAGGCCGGCGGCCCACTCGGCCAGCGCGCGGGTCACGAACGGGGAGCTGGGCGGCTCCATGGCGGATTCCTCCTGCTGCCTGCGGTCCCCGCTGGCCGGTTCAGATGGCCTCGCTGGTCGGGCCGGGATAATTGTCCGCGATGTATTCCTTGAGGTAACGGATCTCGACCTTCTGCTGCCTGATGATGGACTTGACGCAGTCGCCGATGGACACGACGCCCGCCAGGCGTTCCCCCTCCATGACCGGCAGGTGGCGGAAGCGCTGCTCGGTCATGATGCTGAGGGCCTCCTCCACGGTGCTGTCCGGCTCGGCGTAGATCACCTTGCGGGTCATGATCTCCCGCACGGACGTGTTGCGCGAGGAGCGGCCCTTCAGGATGATCTGCCGCAGGTAGTCGCGCTCGCTGAGGATGCCGCAGACCTTCTGCTCACCTTCCTCCTGGCACGTCACGAGCAGCGCGCCGACATTGCGCGCGTCCATCAGACCAATGGCCTCGAACACGGTGGCCTCGCGGTCGATGGTGAAGACCGCCGATCCCTTCTTCTCGAGCAGCTCCTTGAGCGTCTTCATGTCGATCCTCCTCGACGGGTGTGCGGGGAGCTTCCGCGAGCGGCGCCTCTCCCGGCGTGTTCAGTCCCTGGCCAGGCTGACGGGCCGGGTGGTGGCCTGGGGCACCGTCACGGTCAGATGATGCAGCCAGGCCAGGAGCGAGACGGCGGAGGCCAACAGCAGGGCCCCGGTGGCCTGATGGGCCGTCGTCAGGATCAGGTCAGCGACCAGGGGAGCCTCGCCGGCGCGCTCGGCTCCCACGGCCACCATGGCGCCCAGGCCGAGCCCCACCTGCACGCCGGTCAGGACCAGCAGCAGGCGGCCGAAGCCGGGCAGCGGCGCGAGTTCGCGGTGCAGGAGCACGACCAGCACGCCCAGCGAGATCGCCAGGGCCACCACCACGGCGGCCATGGTGACGTGAACGAGCAGGCCGCTGCTTTCGTGGCGCAGGACGGCCCCCAGCACCAGCTGCACCAGCAGGCCGGCCGCCAGCAGGCGCGCGAGGCTACGCTCCAGGCCGGCCGAGGTGGCGACCAGGGGCTCGGCGGTGAGCCGCCAGCGTCGCGAGGCGAAGACGGCCAGCAGGGTCATCACGGCGAAGAAGACCTGCCCGGTGATTCCGTGGATCACCGCCAGCAGGAGGTTGGGTGCGGTCTCGGCCGGCGAGGCGCTCATGGTGAAGCGGCCGGTGACCCGGAGCCCGCCCAGGATGCCCTGCAGCACCACCAGCACGAGCGCCGCCACGGCCGTGCGCTTCAGCCAGCGGCGCGGGTCCGTCCGCAGCAGGTGGATCACCAGAGCGAGGGTGGTCAGGCCCACCAGCGAGCCCAGGAGGCGGTGGGCGTGCTCGTAGTAGATGCCGCCGGTCATGCGCGCCAGCGGGTAGAGGAACATGTTGTAGCCGTAAGAGTTGGGCCAGTCCACCACGGCCAGGCCCGCCTCGTGGCTGGTGACGATGCCACCGGCGACCAGGAGCAGGAAGGTGGCGGCCGCCGCCACGCCCGCGAACGCCGCGGTCCAGTCCGGCGGCGAATCGTCCCTCCCCAGCACGCCCTCCGGCGCCCGCCCGCGCCGCAGTGTCTTGCCCACCAGCGCGCCGGCGGCTCCGAGCAGAGTGCTCGCCAGCAAGGCGCCGGGCAGCCACAAGAGCGTCGAGGGCACGAGGTGGTTGGGGCGATCGCCCGACAGCAGGCTGCCGAGAACGAGCAGGTTGACGAGGCCGGCCAGAAGGCCCACCGCCATCCCGCCACGGATGCCGCGCGTGGTCCAGGAACCCGCCAGCAGGCCGCCGCCGAACAGGCTGGCGAGCAGCAGGACGAGGACCGACCAGGCCGGAGCGTTCAGCCCGGGGTAACGACAGACATAGCCGATGGCCCACATCGTCACCGTGGTTCCGAATCCTAGGGCGAGGATGTCCGCTCCGTGGACGCGAGGAGATTGCGGGGATACCGACTCTGGAGGCATGCAGGGACTCCTTGCGAGGTGGCCTGCGCCGGGATGAGGCGGCGGACCGTCGTGGACTTGGTTATCTTGCCGGACCGTGCGGCGAGCCTCACGTTGCGGCCACGGAGGCAGGGGGCGGAACCGCGGACCCGGAGCACGGGCCCCATCCCGACGGTGGATCGGGACCGGACTTCCCGATATGATAGAAGCGAAGGCGGCCTGACCGCTAACGACAAGATCGCGAGGGCTCATGGACGTCCGCGCCCGCATCGACAGCTACCTCGAGCTGGCCAAGGCTCGCCTGACCTCCCTGGTGCTCTTGACGACCCTCGTCGGCTACCTGCTGCCCGGTCGCGGCGACCACGGATCGGCCCACCTCCTGTGGACCCTGCTGGGCACCGCCCTGGCGGCCGGCGGGGCCAACGCGCTCAACCAGTGGCTGGAGGTGGAGCAGGACGCCCTCATGGAGCGGACCCGGGGACGCCCCCTGCCCTCCGGGCGGCTGACGCGCCGGCATGCCCTGCTCTGGGGTCTCGGTACCGCGACGGCCGGCGTGGCGCTGCTGCTGATCCTGGTGGGTCGGGTGCCGGCGGCCCTGGCCGCCAGCGTGGTCCTGCTCTACACGCTGGCCTACACGCCGCTGAAGCGACGGAGCACCCTCTGCACCCTGGTCGGGGCGATCTGCGGCGCCATCCCGCCGATGATCGGCTGGTCCGCCGCCACAGGCGGTCTGGAGCTGGGGGCCTGGCTGCTGGCCGCCACCCTCTTCGTCTGGCAGATGCCCCACTTCTTCGCCCTGGCCTGGATCTACCGCCGCGACTACGCCCGCGCCGGGTATCGCATGCTGCCGGTCGTGGATCCCGCGGGGCGCGCCACCTTCCCGTCGCTCCTGCTGTTCAGCCTGGCGCTGCTGCCGCTGGGCCTGACCGTCTTCCTGATGGGGCTGGCGGGGCCGATCTATGCCGCCGGATCGCTGCTGGCGGGCCTCTTCTGGTCGTGGTTCGGCCTCCAGCTCTACCGCGAGCACAGCGATCGGCGCGCCCGCAAGGTCTTCCTGGGCAGCCTGCTCTACCTGCCCCTGGTGCTGGGTCTGATGGTGGCCGACCGCGGGCCCCTGGTGGGGATGTCGTCAGGCTACGATCTGGCCCAAGGCCCGATCTCTCCGGTGTCGGCGGGGCCTGCGGCGGCAACGCCGCTTCCCGCGCGGTCCACGGCGGATCCGGCGGGCCTGGCGCCATGAAGCTGCCGCCCGCAGGAGCTGCGCCCGGGACTCCGGCCGGCCGCCTGCGCAGCGTGGCCTGGATCCTGGGCCTGGCCCTGCTGATCAGCGCGGCCATGTTCGCGGTCCAGATCCTGCGGGCCCTGCGGGGTCCGCACGCGGTGCTGGTGGGCAACGGCCGGGACGTCGCCAGCTACGGTTTCGACCTGGACACCTGCCTCGTGCCGCGCGAGGTCCTCGTGGCGGCCGGCCTGCCCAAGGATGGTCTGGCCTCTCTCGATCGTCCCCCGCTGATGAGTGCGGCGGCCGTGGATTCACTCAACGCCGCCGAGCGCGGCAAGTACCTCGTCGCCGAAGACCGGGTGATCGGGCTGGAGCTGGGCGGGCTCGCCCGGGCCTACCCGCTGCGCGTTATGAACTGGCACGAGATCGCCAACGACACCCTCGGCGGGCGGCCCATCGCGGTGACCTACAGCCCCTTGGCCGACGCCTGTGTCGCCTTCGACCGGCGGGTCGACGGCCGGGAGCTGGAGTTCGGGGTGAGCGGTCTGCTCCTGGACTCGAACCTGCTGATGTACGATCGCCGCCCCGGCGGCGAGGGGGAGAGCCTCTGGAGCCAGCTCCAGGCCCGGGCGGTGACCGGGCCGGCCGCGGCGGCGGCACGCACCCTGGCCGTCCTGCCCGTCGCGGTGATCACCTGGCGGGAGTGGCGCGCTCTGCATCCCGGGACGACGGTGCCCTTTCCGGCGCCCGAGCGGCGGGACAGCTACAAGCGCGATCCCTACGGCAGCTACGGCGGCTCGGACCTGCTGCGCTTTCCCGTGCAGCCGGCCATCCCGTCGGGGGATCTGCGCAACAAGGATCACGTCGTCGCCGTGCCGCGGCCGGGCGGCTGGCTCACCATCGCCCTGAAGGACCTCGTGGTGAGGGCCGGCCCGGACGGCGAGCTGCTGCTGCCGCTGCCGGAACGGGGCCTGCGTATCCGCGTGAGCGAGTCGCCGCCCACCGTGCTTGTCCGGGATGCGGAGGACGGGCGCCCGCAGCCCTGCATCCTCAGCTTCTGGTTCGCCTGGCACGCCCTGCATCCGGACGACCGCCTGCTGGATCTGCTCTGAGGGCCGGCGGTGCCTTTCCACACCGCTATTAGCAGATAATATTTATCTTGGTTTTGGCTCCGGCAACGGCTAAGCTGCTCGCCTGGCGATCGACGCAAGGGGAATCTCATGTCAGCTCCCGGTCGTTTTCTCCTGGTGGGCTTGCTCCTGGCAGCCGGGGCGCTGCTGGCCGGATGCAGCAGCCACGAATCGGACGATCAGGTGGTCGAGGGATCGCAGGTCAACGCCCGCGCCCTCAAGACCTTGCCCTACCTGGACTGGAATCCCATCGACCCGGCCTCGGCGAATGCCGACGGCGTGGTAAAATACGACGTGGAGAAGGCCAGTCCGGGGTACAACCTCTACAACTCGCGGCCGCGGAGCCGCGCCGTGCTCATGGACATGGCCGGCCAGGAGGTCCACGCCTGGGAGCAGGACGTGCCGGGAGGCTGGCACCACATCGAGATGGCAAGGGACGGCGCTCTCTACACCATCCTCGAGGACCGCTCGCTGTCCAAGCTGGACTGGGATTCGCATCTCCTCTGGTCGCTGTCCCTGCGCGCCCACCACGACGTGGCCCTGGCGGACAACGGGGAAATCTACGTGCTCGTGCACAGCGACGAGGAGCTCGAGCTGGCCGGTCGCGAGCTGCCCATCATCGACGATGACGTCCAGGTGCTGTCGTCCGACGGTCATCTGCTGCGGCACTACTCCATGGCCCGGCTCTTCGCGAACCGGCTCGGCGAGGGGACCGCGGCGGTGATCGAGAAGGCCCTGCACGAAGATGAGAGGGCGGCCAAGGTGCCGGGCGGCGCCTGCGATGTCTTCCGCGTCGACAGCATCGAGCTCGTACCCGGCGGTCTGCTCATCTCGGTCCGCGAGCTGGACATGATCGCCCTGGTCGATTTGGAGCAGGGGAAGCTGCTCTGGACCTGGGGCCCCGGACAGCTCGAGCAGCAACACCAGCCGACCATGACGGCCAGTGGGACCGTGCTCGTCTTCGATAACGGCACGCGCCGCGAGTACTCGCGGATCGTCGAGTATGCGCCCGATCGCGACGAAATCGTCTGGGAGTACACGCAGGGACCCGGCGGGAACTTCTACTCTTCCTCGCGGGGCGGCGTCGAAGGGCTGCCCAACGGCGACGTGCTGGTGACCGAGTCCAGCAAGGGGCACGTCTTCGAGGTCACGCGGGAGAGCGAGATCGTCTGGGAGTTCTACAATCCCGACCGCAGGAACGACGAGCGGGCGGCGATCTGCCGCCTGGCGCGCCTCGACGCCAAGATCGTCGAGCCGCTGCTGCAGCGCTGACCGGGAACGATCGGCGCGGGAGGCGAGAAGGCGGGTCACCGGCCGGCGACCCGCCTTCGCTCTCGATGCCTCACGATCATTCGCGACCGATCAGCGCCCCGCGGCACGATCTAGCGATAGAGCCCCTTGATGTGGCCGAAGCTCTGCTGCTCGCTGGGCACCGCACAGCCGGTCAGCGGGAAGCCGTCCGCGAAGGGTTCCAGCTTCCAGTCGTCGAAGCTGTAGGTCCACATGCCCAGGCCCCAGTTGGCGCAGTCGCCCACGTTCAGGACCGTCTCGTCGTACCAGTAGTCGTCGAACCAGATGACTGTCGTGCCGTCCTCGCTGCTGATGGCCTTCCACTCGCCGTAGGTGAGCAGCTCGGTGACGATGAATCCGTCGCTGATCCAGACGATGCTGCTCTCGTAGGGCTCGGGATCGGCCATGATCGCGGCAGCCGTCACGACGAGCGGCGGGGGCACATCGGCGGTGCCGATGACCAGGAAGTAGGCGGCGGGATCCGAGGCCGTGTAATCCGCCACGTCGAGCTCGGTCAGATCGTAGTACTCGTCGTACACCCCGTAGACGTCGACCAGGTCGCCGATCTGGGCCGTGTGGCCCGCGCCCAGGTAGACCCAGACGCTGTTGCCGGGGCCGTAGGGAGCCTCGGAGATGACGCAGCCGTAGGTGGCCACGGCCGTCACGACCGCACCGGGCACCAGCACGTACTCGCCTTCGACGTAGGCGCCGCCGATCTGCAGATCGTAGATGGGGCCGGCCTGGACGGCGCCGGCGCAGAGCAGGAGGATCGAGACGATAACCAGCTTCTTCATGAGAAAAACCTCCCCCGGGGTTGGGCCCCATGGTCCTGGGGCGTCATGGTGTCGCTGGGCGATGAACGGGACGAGCCGAGACCGACGCGGGTGCGGACGCCGGGTGACCAGTCCCCCCCAATACATTTGGCATTATATCAGATCATACGGGCTTTCGAACCGATTTTCGCGATGATCATGCGCTTCGTGACGCCGAAGAACCCGGGTCGAGGAGGGTGAGGGGGCGGCACCGAACCCGCTACTGCTGAATTCCCGGGGCGAAGCCCTGGATGATGTCCGGTCGGTAGGCCTGCGTGTCCATCAGGGCGAAACCGATGAACAGGATCACGAAGAGGATGGCGCCCAGGAAGATGAAGCCGTGGAAGACCCAGTCGTAGCGCAGGTGCATGAAGAAGAGGGCCACGAGGGTGGCCTTCAGACCGGCGATCACGATCGCCACCCAGAGGGCGCTGCCGCCCAGGTCGAGGTAGGTGACGCCGACGGTCAGGACGGTCAGGCCGATCAGGGTGACGAACACCGCGAATAAGATGCGCAGGGGCACGATGTGCGCGCGGGGTGCGGCCTGCTCGGCCGGGGCCGCCGGTACGGTCGGATCGTGGTCGCTCACGGTCGTCGCTCCCTGTTCTGGCGGCCGCCGGGCCTGCTCGCGGCCGCGCCGGCCACGTCCCGCTAGTGGATCAGGTAGAGCAGCGGGAAGAGAAAGATCCAGATCACGTCCACCAGATGCCAGTACAGGCCTCCGAAGTCCACCGGCGCGAAGTAGTTGCGTCCGAAGTCACCGCGGCGCGCCCGGACCAGGAGCCAGACAATCACGACCATGCCGGCGATCACGTGCAGCCCGTGCAGGCCGGTCATGGCGAAGTAGATGCCGAAGAAGATGTGCACGTTGCGGGGCACGGGGCCCGCACGGGCCGCGTCCGCGTGGGCGGGCGGAGCGGGCGCGGGCGCGGCCAGACCGCCGGGGCCGACCGCCGAGGGCGGCACGTTCGAGGCGTCCACCGATGGTGCCTGCTCCGCCGGCCCGGTCGCCGCGGCGCCGGCCGCGGTCGTCCCGTGCGCCTCCGCGGCGTGCCGCTCGACGCTCTCGTAGTCGAAACGCTTGCCCCACAGCAGGCCGTGCTTCCACTTCTGGTTGTACTCGACGGCCTTGATGCCCAGGAAGCCGCAGGCGCAGAGCAGGGTCACGGCCAGCAGGGCCATTAGCAGGCGGCGCTGGCCGAGCTGGGCGGCCCGCACGGCCCAGGCCATGGTCAGGCTGCTGAACAGGAGCACCACCGTGTTGATCCCGCCGAGGGTCTTGTCCAGGAAGGTGTGGGCGTAGAGGAAGATCTCCGGGTGGTTGGCCCGGTAGACCGCGTAGGCGCAGAACAGGCCGCCGAACAGGAGGATCTCGGTCACCAGGAAGAGCCAGATCCCCAGCTTGCCGGAGGTGTACTGCTGCTCGAGGTCGGCGAAGTGATGCGCCAGGCGCGGCCGGCCCGCGTAGCCGACGTTCCCACCGGTTCCGCCGTGCTCGGTGGACATCATGCGTCCGCTCCCTTCGCCGGAGCGTAGTTCCCCGTCGCCGGGTCGTAGACCAGGTCGCTGAAGTCGTAGGGATCCCGCAGGGCCGGGGTTTCGGCGAAGTTGTGGGGATGGGGCGGCGAGGTGGCCTGCCACTCCAGGCTCGAGGCGCCCCAGGGATTCGCCGGCGCCGGGCGGCCGGCCACCAGCGAGTGCAGCAGGTAGACGGCGACGATCAGGAAACCGGCGCCCAGCAGATAGGAGCCGATCGTCGAGAGCTGATGATAGGGGGTGAACTGCTCCGGGTAGTTGTAGTAGCGACGCGGCATGCCGCGGCTGCCCATGACGAACTGGGTGAAGAAGGTCAGGTTGAAGCCCACGAAGATGACCAGGGCCGCGATCCGGCCCCACTTCTCGCTGTACATGCGCCCGAACATCTTGGGCCACCAGTAGTGCAGCCCGCCGAGGAAGGCGATCACCGTCCCGCCCATCATCACGTAGTGGAAGTGGGCGACCACGAAGTACGTGTCGTGCAGGTGCACGTCCGTGGCCAGCGCGCCCAGGAAGAGACCGGTCAGGCCGCCGATCCCGAACAGGAAGAGGAAGGAGAGCACGTAGAGCATGGGGGTGTCCAGGCGGATGGAACCCTTGTACATGGTGGCCAGCCAGTTGAACACCTTGATGGCCGAGGGGATCGAGACGCTGAAGGTCAGGGCGCTGAAGATCATGTTGGCCAGCGCCGACTGCCCGCTGACGAACATGTGATGTCCCCAGACCAGGAAGCTGAGCACGGCGATGGCCACGCTGCTGTAGGCGATGGCCTTGTAGCCGAAGATGCGCTTGCGGCTGAAGACCGAGACCAGCTCGCTGATCACCCCCATGGCCGGCAGGATCATGATGTAGACGGCCGGGTGCGAGTAGAACCAGAAGAAGTGCTGGAAGAGCACCGGATCCCCGCCCAGCGCGGGATCGAAGATCCCCACGCCGAAGACGCGCTCGACGATGAGCAGCAGCAGCGTGATGCCCAGCACCGGGGTCGCCAGGATCTGGATGATGGCCGTGGCGTAGAGGCCCCACAGGAACAGGGGCATCTGGAACCAGCCCATGCCCGCCGGACGCATCTTGTGAATGGTGACCACGAAGTTCAGGCCGGTGAAGATGGAGCTGAATCCGAGGATGAAGACACCCAGGGTCACCGCCACCACGCTGGTGCCGGTGGTCGTGCTGTAGGGGGTGTAGAAGGTCCAGCCGGTGTCCACCGCCCCCAGCACGATGGAGGCGAGGGCGAACACCGCCCCCAGCAGCCAGAGGTGATAGCTCAGCAGATTCAGGCGCGGGAAGGCCACGTCCTTGGCCCCCAGCATCATGGGCAGGACGAAGTTGCCCAGGGCGGCCGGGATGCCGGGAATGATGAAGAGGAAGATCATCACCGCCCCGTGCAGGGTGAAGAGCTGGTTGTACGTCTGGGCGTCGACGATCGTCCGCTGGGGGGTGAGCAGCTCGGTGCGCACCAGCAGGGCCAGCACACCGCCCAGGAAGAAGGAGGCGAGGATCGAGATCAGGTACATGACCCCGATCCGCTTGTGGTCGAGGGTCAGCAGCCAGGAGCGCAGGCCGTGCGCGCAGTTCAGGTAGTTCTCACCGAGGGCGGCCGGGGTGCCGGAGACGTCCGTGGTGGTGCTCATCTAGGGGACCTCCTGCGCTCCGCTGGCGAGCTGCTTCAGATAGGCGATGATGGCGGTGATCTCGCGGTCGGAGAGCTTGCCCTGGTAGGTGGGCATGACCGGCTCGAAGCCGGCCACCACCTTGGCCTGGGGATCGAGGATCGACTCGCGGACGTAGTTCTCCTCGACGGTGACCTCGGCGCCGCCCCGCAGGGCCTGCCGGTGTCCGTACAGATCCCGGAAGGAGGGTCCGATGCCGCCCGCACCGTCCACCGAATGGCACTGGGCGCAGCCCTTGGTCTTGTAGAGCCGCTCGCCCGCCTCGGCGGGCGACAGGGTGTCGAGGAAGTTCGAGGCCTTGGCCAGCCAGGTCTCGAAGCCGCCGGGCTCGTGGACCACCGTCCAGGTCTGCATGTCCGAGTGGCCGGTGCCGCAGTACTCGGCGCAGAGCAGCAGATACTGGCCCGGTTCGATGGCACGGAACCAGGCGGTGCTGTAGCGCCCGGGGACGGCGTCCTTCTTGATGCGGAAGGCCGGGATGTAGAGGCTGTGGATGACGTCCTCGGAGGTCAGGACCAGCTTCACGGGCTCGTCCACCGGGACGTGCAGCTCGTCCGAGACGAAGCCGCTGGGATAGGTGAAGAACCACTTCCACTTCTGGCCCGTGACCTGGATCTCGTAGCTGTTGGCGGGCGGCGTGGCCATGTCGAGGAAGCGCTGGAAGCCGAGGGCGAAGATCACGATGACGATGATGATGGGGATGATGCTCCAGGTCAGTTCCAGCTTCAGGTTGTGGCTGGGCGACGGTTCGACCTCGCGGCCCGGCCGGCGCCGGTAGCGCAGGACGAAGAGCAGCGCCAGCACGACGATGAGCAGGAAGAAGAAGGCCGAGACCCCGAAGATGAAGTAGAAGAGGTGGTCCACCGCGCCGGCCTCGCTGGAGGCCCGCTGCGGCAGCCAGAAATCCCCTCTTTGCTGGGCCAGCAGCACCGGCCCCAGCAGCGCCGAAAAGCCAGCCGTCAAGCTCCACCCGTTGCTCAAGACCCTTCCGTTCCTCCCCGGCTACCCGCCGCACCGTCGCCGCGGGCGGACCGCCGCCGTTCGCGTCGCCAGAAGCCCGTCAGGATCCCGCCCAGCAGGAGGACGGTCACCAGGCCGCCGGCCTTCATCAGGTTGCGCGCCTCCGGCCCGTAGCGGCCCTCCTCGGCGTCGTAGTGGAAGCAAAACAGCAGCAGCCGGTCGAAGGAGGAGCCGGCCTTGCCGTCGGCCGCTTCCACCAGCGAGAGGCGCAGCGTCTGGGGATCGAACTGGATGCCGTAGAGATAACGCGAGACGCGCCCGTCCGGCGTGCAGACGACGAGCACGGCCGCATGGGCGTACTGCTGGCGCTTCTCGTTCCAGCGAAACATGAAGCCGGCCGCGTCGCTGACCGCGTGGATGGGTTCCTCGCGTCCGGTCAGGAAGCACCAGCCCGCCGCCGCCTCCGGCCGGCCCAGCTCGCGCACGGCGTTGGCCTTCTTCAGGCTGGCCAGGGTGTGGGTCTCGGTGGGGTCGATGCTGAGGGTGACCACCCGGTAATCCTCGCCGCAGGTCCAGGACAGCTCCTGCATGGCGTCCACCAGGCCGTTCAGGACCAGCCCGCAGAGCATGGGGCAGCTGTAGTAGCCCAGGTTCAGCACGACGGGCCGCTCGCCGTCGAAGTACTGCCGCAGGGTCACCTCGCGGCCCAGCTCGTCCGTGAACACGGTGTCCAAGGGCAGGGGGGCGTCCAGGTGCTCCTCGATGCCCACACCCTCCAGGTCCTCCGGCAGCGCCTCGGCGCGGCCCTGACCCGGGGTCTCCTGGGCTGCCGCGGAGCCGACATACAGCAGGGCGACAAGCAGGAGTAGGCCGAGTTCCATACTCGGAATTCTGGCGGTCAGGAACCGACCGCCCGGCGCCGCGCGCCTCTCGTGCTCGATCATAGTTCCACCTACCGGGTAGCGTTCGCGGCCGCGTCGCGGACCTGGAGTTCCATGGCCCTCTCGATGGGGATGCCCACGATGCCCTTCTCGCGATCCAGCCAGCGGTAGCGGTGCAGATCCGCTTCCTGATCCGCGAGGGCCCGCGTCAGGTCGTCCGATCGGGGCGCCACGTTCTTCGTGTAGTACTCGTCGTGCTGGGCCTTGAAGAACCAGGCTTGCAGCAAGACGATAACGACAAACGTCAGAATGGCAAACAGAATGCCCACGACGACGATGAGGGGGGTGTCGAGGTCTTCCCTGCCGGTGGCCATGTTCATGCCCCCTTAGGCGTTCTCGAAGCGCAGGGCGTCTGCCAGGCGCGGATCGCCGCTGGGCACGAGCGAGCGGGATCCGGCCAGCCGCGCCAGGCCGGCCAGGTAGAGGCCGCCGATGCCCAGGAAGCAGCACAGGTCCAGCCAGGCGAACGGCAGCCCGCCGGGACTGTACTCCGGCATGACCACCCAGTAGAGATCGCACCAGTGCATCGCGAAGATCCAGACGGCCCACAGACCGAGCAGCCCGCGGTGGCGCTTGGCGTAGCGGGACATCAGTCCCAGGAACGGCACGAGGAAGTGCCCGAAGAGCAGGACGAGCGCCACGGCGGCCCAGCCGTGTTCCTGCCGCTGCCGCAACCAGACGGTCTCCTCGGGAATGTTCGAGTACCAGATGAGCAGGTATTGCGAGAAGGCGATGTAGGCCCAGAAGAAGACGAAGGCGAACATCAGCTTCCCGTAGTCGTGGTAGTGCTCGATGGTCACGACCCGCGCCAGGCGCCCGCCGCGCTGCAGGGCGAGGGTCAGGATGGTCAGCAGGGCGAAGAAGCCCACGAAGCCGCCCGCGAAGAAGTAGACGCCGAAGATGGTGCTGTACCAGGCCAGGTCCAGCGACATCAGCAGATCGAAGGAGGCCAGGGTCACGGTAACGGCGAAGATCACCAGCGTGGGACCGCTGAAGTTCTCCATGCGGATCGTCGCCTGCGGATCGTGACTGCTGTCCTGGCCCAGCGACCGCCGCCAGAGCCAGAGGGCCATCCCGCTCCAGATCACGAAGTAGGCTAGCCAGCGCAGGCCGAAGAAGGTGGGGTTCAGGTACGCGAGCTTGAATTCCAGGTGAGGTTCGAGGGCGGTCCGCGGCCCGGCCCAGGCGTAGACGCGCGCGAGATTCAGGAACACGGGCAAGAACAGCAATCCCAGCAGCGGCAGGTTGGCCGCCAGCAGCTCGGCCAGCCGCCGCACGACGACGCTCCAGCTCGCGCGCGTCAGGTGCTGGATGGCCACGAAGCAGAGCGCACCCAGCGAGAGGCTCAACCAGAAGGCGAAGCTCACCAGGTAGGAGAAGCTGAAGTGCCGCAGGCCGTCCCGGGCCTGCAGGCCGAGCACGAGAGCCAGACCGAGGCCGAGCCCGCCCAGGACGAGCCCGCCTGCGAAGACCCGCGGGCCCAGCGCCTCCAGGGTCGTGCGATCCTCGGCCAGGCGCGGTGGATGATGGTGGGGCAACGTCTCCTGCATGTTCAGCTCACTTCAGCGTGGGCCGCACTTCGGGCGGCACGTCGTCCAGGGTCGCGTGGCGGGCGCGCTGCAGGGCGCGCACGTAGGCCACGATGGCCCAGCGGTCCTCGGGCGGGATCTGGGGACCGTAGGCCGGCATGTTGCGCAGACCGTGGGTGATCGTGTTGAACAGGTGCCCGTCCGGCCGCTCGCGCACGGTCTCGCTGGCCAGATCGCTGGGCGGCGTCCAGGTTCCCTCGGCCAGGCGGTCGGCCCGGCGGCTGGCAGTCCCGTCTCCGGCCCCGCCTAGGCCATGGCAGGGCGTGCAGTAGATCTGGAAGCGCTGCTGGCCCCGCTGCAGGAGCGCCGCGGTGGTCGGCAGCGGCGAGCGTGGCGTCCATTCGCCCTGCGGGGTCCGGCCCGCGAGGAACAGGGGATCGCTCCGGCCCCCGGTGCGGCCCACCGTTCCCGGCACCGGCGGCCGCAGCTCGCGTCCGTCGGCGAACAGGGGATCGGCCTGCTGGGACTTGAAGCGCGGCTGGTTGTCCATGTCCGGGATGATCTGCAGCCGGGGCGCGGTCGAGCCGGTCACCCGCGCCTTGACCAGGAAGGCCATGGGCACGAAGCTGAGCGCGATCAGCAGCAGCAGCACGTAGATGACGGGGCGCGGGGGCATCGGCTACTCCTCGACGGCTTCCACAGCCGTTCCGCCCAGGCCCTCCAGGAAGCGGCGGGTCTGCTCCGCATCGAACTGCGGATCGGCGGCCTCGACGACGATGAAGAAGCGATCGCTGGTCGCCCGCCGGAAGCGGCGGCTGCGGAACAGCGGGTGATGGAGCCGGGGCAGGCCGTTCAGGGTCCACATCGCGAAGAAGGTGGTCAGGGCGCTCACCAGGATGGTCAGCTCGAAGGTCACCGGGATGTTGGCGGGCAGCCCGAACAGCGGTTTCCCGCTGATGAGATACGGATAGCTCACCGCGTTCATCCACCACTGCATGAGCAGGGCCAGCCCGCAGCCGATCACGCCCCCCGCCAGCACCAGGAAGGGCAGCCGGGTGCCGCGGATCCCCATGGCGTCGTCCATGCCGTGGATGGGGAAGGGGCTGTGGGCGTCCCAGCGGCGGAAGCCGGCGTCGCGCACCTCCCGGCAGGCCTCCACGAGGGCGACGGGATCGTCGAACTCGACCAGCAGGCCGTAGAGCCCGCCCTGCCCGGCGCCGGTCGCGCGCACGTCGGTCGCGCTCATAGGTGATCCCCCCTGTGCTCCGGATGGTCGTGCATGACCGGATGCAGGTCGTGGGTCTGCGGGATGTCGCCGTGGTAGTCGCCGACCGGCCGGTGCTCGCCCTCGATCACGGCGGCCGGCATCACGGTCTTCACCTCGGCCATGGCCACCATGGGCAGGTAGCGGATGAACAGCAGGAAGAGCGTGAAGAAGAGCCCGAAGCTGCCGGCGAAGGTCAATCCGTCCACGAGGGTCGGCTTGTAGTAGTCCCAGCTGGAGGGCAGGAAGTCGCGGCTCAGGCTGGTCACCGTGATCACGAAGCGCTCGAACCACATGCCCACGTTCACCAGCACGTAGATGATCATCATGACGGCCGTGTTCGTGCGCAGCTTCTTCGACCAGAAGAACTGCGGCACCACCACGTTGCAGGTGACCATGATCCAGTAGGCCCAGGCGTAGGGGCCGAGCGCGCGGTTGTAGAAGGTGAAGGCCTCGTCGGGATTGCCGCTGTACCAGGCCATGAAGAACTCGGTGACGTAGGCGTAGCCCACCATCGAGCCGGTCGCCAGGATGATCTTGTTCATATTCTCGAGGTGGTAGAGCGTCACGATGTCCTTCAGCCCGAACCAGCGCCGCGCCGGCACCAGCAGCGTGCCCACCATGGCGAAGCCGCTGAAGATGGCTCCCGCCACGAAGTAGGGCGGGAAGATGGTGGTGTGCCAGCCCGGCAGCTGGCTGGTGGCGAAGTCGAAGCTCACCACCGAGTGGACGCTCAGCACCAGGGGCGTCGCCAGGCCCGCCAGCAGCAGGTAGGCCTTCTCGTAGCGGTGCCAGTGCCGGTGCGAGGCGCGCCAGCCGAGGGCGAAGAAGCCGTAGATGATGGCCCGCAGCCGGCTGGTGGCCCGGTCGCGCAGGGTCGCCAGGTCGGGGATCATGCCGGTGTACCAGAACATGAGCGAGACCAGCATGTAGGTCCCCACGGCGAAGACGTCCCAGAGCAGCGGGCTGCGGAAGTTGGGCCAGACGGTCTGGTAGTTGGGCAGCGGAAAGAGCCAGTGGACCACCCAGATCCGTCCCACGTGCACGGCGGGGAAGATCCCGGCGCAGATGACGGCGAAGATGGTCATGGCCTCGGCGAAGCGGTTGATGCTGGTCCGCCATTTCTGGCGCAGGAGGAAGAGGATGGCCGAGATCAGCGTCCCCGCGTGTCCGATGCCGACCCAGAAGACGAAGTTGACGATGGCCCAGCCCCAGCCCACCGGGATGTTCACGCCCCAGACCCCCACCCCGGTGAGGATCAGATAGGCCAGCATGGCGAAGAGCACGGCGGTCAGGAAGCTGGCGACGCCGAAGGCCACGTACCAGGCCCGCGGCGGCCGCGGCTTCTCCGCGATGCCGCTGATCTTCTCGGTCACGCTGGTGAAGTCGTTGCCCCCCAGCACCAGCGGCGTCGGGCGGGTGGGATCGTCGATCGTGTTGTCGATCTCGACCACGGCCACGCTGCTCATGGGCCCTCCGTCGGGATCAGTGATGGTCGGCGTCGCCGCCGGCGTCCTCGCCTGCGGCCGTCGCCAGCTCCGGATTCGGGTTGCGGACGCGCGCCAGGTACGCGGTGCGCGGCTTGACGTTGAGCTCCGCCAGCATGCGGTAAGCCCGCTGCTCGGCCTGGAGCCCGGCCACCCGGCTCGCGGGATCGTTCAGGTCGCCGAAGACGATGGCCTGCGTCGGACAGGTCTGGGCACAGGCGGGCACGATCTCGCCGTCGCCGAGGATCCGCCGCTCGTTCTTGGCCCGGATCTTGGCCTTCTGGATCCGCTGCACGCAGTAGGTGCACTTCTCCATGACGCCGCGGGAGCGGACCGTGACCTCGGGATTGTAGGCCATCTTCTGCGTCTCCGTCAGGTGCTTCTGGTAGTTGAAGAAGTTGAAGCGCCGCACCTTGTAGGGGCAGTTGTTCGAGCAGTAGCGCGTCCCCACGCAGCGATTGTAGACCATCACGTTGAGGCCTTCCTCGCTGTGCACGGTGGCCGCCACGGGACAGACCTGCTCGCAGGGGGCGTTCTCGCACTGGACGCAGGCCACCGGCTGATGCGCCACCCGGGGGTTCTCCGGCTCCCCGCGGAAGTAGCGGTCCAGGCGCAGCCACTGCATCTCGCGCCCCTTGCCGACCTGCTTCTTGCCCACCACCGGGATGTTGTTCTCGGCCTGGCAGGCCACCACGCAGGCGTTGCAGCCGATGCAGGAGTTCAGGTCGATCGCCATGCCCCAGCGGTGACCCTCGCTCCGGCGCTCCTGCCAGAGCGAGACCAGCGGCGGGTGGTGCGGTCCGAGATGGACGGCGAAATCGGGATGCTCGCGGTACTCGGCCAGGTCGGCCTCACGCACCAGGGGCCCGATGCGCTGCCGGCGCTCGTCGGCGCCGAGGGTGTCGATGGCGTGATGATCCTGCGTGCAAGCCAGGTTGTGCCTGCGCCCGCTGCGGGTCAGCCGCAGGCCGGGTCCGCCCCAGAACTTGAGCCCGTGCCGCAGCCCGTTCACGTCCACGCCCACGCCGTCGCCCACGCGCCCGGCGGCCGTTCGCCCATAGCCGAGCAGGACCGTCACCGACCAGGCCGCCTGCCCGGGCAGGACGTAGACCGGCAGCTCCGCCTGGCGGCCCTCCCACTGCAGCCGCACCACGTCACCCTGCCCGACGCCCAGGGCCGCGGCCGTGGCGGGGCCCAGCAGGGCTGCGTTGTCCCAGGTCAGCTTGGTCAAGAAATCGGGCAGCTCCTGGAGCCAGGCGTTGTTGGCGAAGCGCCCGTCGAAGAGCTTGCCGTCCGGGGCGAACACCAGCTCCAGGTTGTTGCGATCCAGCCGCACCCGGCCCAGCTCCTGCGCTTCCTGCAGCCCCTTGGTCAGGTTGGGGCCCACCAGGGGGGAGCGGAAGCGCGCCGGCACCTCGGGGGCCGCTGAGCCGGCGAGCCAGCCCGCCCGCAGGAAGGCTTGCCAACGCGCCTCGAAGTCCGGATCGTCCGCCGGCACCTCACCGCGGCCGCCCGTCTCCTGGTGGAAGGCGCGGCGCACCAGGTCGTGGGCGGTCCGGGCCGGCTGCTCCAGCAGCAGCGAGAGCAGCTCCGCGGGCGTGCGGCCCCCGTAGAGCGGTTCGATCAGCGGCTGCGCGGCCGCCAGGCTGCCGTCCGGATTGCGCAGGTCGCTCCAGGCCTCCAGGGCGTGAGCGCGCGGCAGGTGCCAGGTGCAGGCCCGCGAGGTCTCGTTGCGGTAAAGGCTCAGATGGATGCTGGTGCCGACCTTGCCCAGCGCCTCGGCGAAGCTCACGCCGCCCGGCAGATTGCCGGGAGCGTCGTAGGCCGGATTGCCGCCGAGGATCAGCAGGGTCGTCACCTGGCCGCGGCTCATGCGGTAGACGAGGTTGCCCATGGCGCGGTGGTGGTAGGGCCGCAGCTCGGGGTCGGCCCGCAGGTGGACCGTGCGCCCGACGTTCTCCAGGGCCGCGTTCATCAGGAAGCAGAGAGCGTGGGCGAAGGGCGGCTGGGTCGGGCCGGCGGCCAGCAAGCTCGCGCCCCGGCTCGCCAGGAGGTCGCGGGCCACGGCCGCGGTCGCCGCCGGGCGCAGCGGATGGTCCAGGAAAGGCCGCAGCAGGTGGGCGACGTACCCGGTGTTGGGGGGTAGCGCCAGGTCCTGGTTCAGGAACAGCTCGGCGGCCAGGCAGGCGGCCACGATCGGCACCTGGCAGGTCGGCGTCGGGAAGCGGTGATCCGCCATGACGCCGGTCAGGCTGTAGCCGCTCTCGAAGGCGTAGAGCCGGCTCATCTGCTCGGCGTCGGGATGCCGGCTCCGGGCGAGCTGGCGGGCATTGTGCAGGGCGGTCGGGTGGCCCCGCAGCAGGTCCACGTCGAAGGCCACGATCGCGCGGGCCCCGCTCAGGTCCAGCCGCACGCGATGCGGCTCGCTGAAGGCCATGACCGTGCCCTCGCGCTCGCTGTCGGTCGAGACGGCCTCGTACTCGTACCAGCGCGTCTGGGGCATCCGCGCCAGCAACTCCTCCCGCAGGCGCGCCACGCTGGGGGAGGTGGTGGCCTCGACGAGGACGGCCAGTCCCTGCCCCTTCTGCGGTTCCAGCTCGGCGAAGTGCTGCTTGGCGAAGACCGCGAAGGCCTCCCAGTCCTGGTTCAGGACCTGGTGCCCGGATCGCTGGACCACGGTCTGGCTGCGGTCGGGGTCGTAGAGCTCGAGGATGCTGGCCTGGGCGAACACGTCGGCGGCGCCCAGGCTGCAGGGATGCTCCGGATTGCCCTCGACCTTGATGGGGCGCCCGTCGTAGCTGGTGACCAGCAGCCCGGCCGCGACGCCGGCGATCTCCAGGCTGGTGGCGAATTGCCGGGTTTCCCCCGGCACGTACCCCTCGGGCCGGTGGGCGAAGGGAACGATCTTCTCCTCCGGCCAGCGGCAGCCAGCCAGTCCGGCCAGGGCGAGCGAGGCCGACATCAGCTGCAGGAAGCGACGCCGGGAGAGGCCGTCCTGCCGCACGTCGGCGGCGTCGGGAAACTCGGCCGCCAGGTGCCGGGAGAACTCGGGACGGCCGGCCAGCTCCTCCAGGCTGCGCCAGTAGCCGCCCCGCGGATCGGTGGATGCTTCGCGCGCTGCCATGATCTCCAGTCTCTCGCCCGACGTCAGCGGTGGCAGGTCGAGCAGTCGGTCGAGGGGTTGATGTCGTGCAGCCGGCGCAGGCGCCGGCCCAGCTCCACGGGATCCTCGTCGGGCAGCCAGTCCATGGCCGTGAGCTGCTCCTGAGGTCGCAGGTACTTCTCGGGAGCCCGGTGGCAGTCCAGACACCAGCTCATGGACAGGGGCTGGGCCTGCTGCACGACCGTCATCTTGTCCACGCGGCCGTGGCAGGAGACGCAGCCGACGCCCGCCCGCAGGTGGGCGCTGTGATCGAAGTACACGAAATCCGGCAGGTCGTGCACCCGTACCCAGGGCACCGGCAGGCCGTTCGCGTGGCTCTCGCGGATCGGCAGCAGCTTGGGGCTGTCGGTCCTGATGTGCGCGTGGCAGTTCATGCAGGTCTGCGTGGGCGGGATGGCAGCGTGGGCCGCGACCTCCACCGTGTTGTGGCAGTAGCGGCAGTCCATGCCCAGCTCGCCCACGTGGAGCGCGTGGCTGTAGGGTACTGGCTGCTCGGGAGCGTAACCCACGGCCGTGGTGCGCGGATCGATGAGAACGTACAGGAAAACGACGAGGTAGAGCAAGCCGCCGACCGCCAGGACGGCCGAGGCGTTGCGCAGGAGGTTGGTCCACCTGGGAAAGACGAAGAGATCGTGATCGTCGCCCTGTCTGGTGCCCCGACCGCGTCCCCGCTGACTTTCAGCGGAATCGCGCCGACTGTCCCGTTGATCCTGACCCAAGGGCTGCTCCCTCTGACGGGTGGGCGGTCCCGAGCGCCGCCCGCGCGGTGCGTTGAACCGTGAAGCAGTTGCGCATGATAGCGACAGCCACGTGCTCTGACAACGACTTTCGCCCCGCCGGCCGGCCGGCGCCCCCTGGAAGGGGTGCCGGCACGGGCCGGCCGGAGCCTAGAGGCGGAACGAGGTGCCGCAGCCACAGGAGCGCGTGGCGTTGGGATTGTGGAACTTGAAGCCGCCACCCATGAGCTTGGCGGAGAAGTCGACCTCCAGGCCCTCCAGGTAGCGCCGCGATTCGGCGCTGCAGACCACCTTCAGGCCCTTCTGCTCGAAAACCTCGTCGCCCTCGGCGGCGTCCAGGTCGAAGTCCATGCTGTACTGAAGACCCGAGCAACCACCCTCTTCCACGCCGAAGCGCACCACGGAAGCGGCGTGGTTCCGCTCGGCCATCAGGCGCTTGATCTCCGCCGCCGCGGACTCGGTCAGGTGGATCATCATCTCCTCCTCGGCGCGGCCCGGGAGGCCGCGCTGCGGGTTCAGCCACGATCGGACGGACTCCACGGCGCGTGGTGGCGCACCGGGAAGGCGCCGATCCGGCGGGACGCACGAAGCAAGACGCGAATCATCGGCATTAATAGGCACACCGGCGGGCGGGCGCAAGCGCGGGATTGCGGATCGCCGCCAGCCGCGTTGCGCCCCCTCCCAGCGCGCTTGCGGAGGCGGGAAACGTATCTATCATGAGCGGCAGATACATCTTCGTCTTCAGCCTTCGAGAGCGAACAGCCTGGACTCTCCGTGTCCAGGCTGTTCCTTTCCCGCCGCGATCGCTGCACGGGGCGGCTTGACAGGGGGAAGCCTCAACCATGACATTCGGTACCGGCGCCTCGATATTCGTCGCTCTCTTCACTCGAATCCGGGCAGGTTGAACGATGAGCGAGAATCCCGTGAACGCCTCCAGCCCCGGCCGGGAAGAAGAGGCCGCGTCCGCGGCAGCCCCGCGCACGCCCGAGCAGATCCGCAGGGAGGGCAACCACCTGGCGGGGGAAGCCTCCCTCTACCTGCAGCAGCACGCGCACAATCCCTTCGACTGGTATCCCTGGGGCGAGGTTGCCCTGTCGCTGGCCAGGAAGCAGGACCGGCCCATCTTCCTGTCCGTGGGCTACTCGTCCTGCCACTGGTGCCACGTCATGGAGCGCGAGGTGTTCGAGGACGACGAGACCGCCGACTTCATGAACCGCCACTTCGTTTGCATCAAGGTGGATCGAGAGGAGCGTCCGGATCTAGACAGCATCTACATGTCCGCCGTCCAGGCCATCTCCGGACGCGGCGGCTGGCCGCTCTCGGTCTTCCTGACGCCGGATCTCCGGCCGTTCTTCGGCGGGACCTATTTTCCGCTCGACGCTTTCCGCGAGCTGGTGCGCAAGATCCGCGAGGTCTACCTGGAGAACCGCGAGGATCTGGTGGAGCAGGCGGCGCAGATCACCGAGCGCGCGCTGCACGTGCCCGGGATTACCGGGGAGGGCGCGACGGACCACGGCCTGAGCCCCGAGCTGGTGGCCAACGCGGCCGCCCAGGCACCCGTGAACTTCGACCTGCGCTGGGGCGGCTTCGCCGGGGAGCAGAAGTTCCCCACGCCGGTCCGCTGGCAGTTCCTGCTGCATCATTATCGCCAGACCGGAGAGCGGCAATACCTGAACCTGGTGCGCAAGACGCTCGAGGCCATGGCTTCCGGTGGCATCTACGACCACGTGGGCGGGGGCTTCCATCGCTACACCGTGGAACGGACCTGGCTGATTCCCCACTTCGAGAAGATGCTCTACGACAATGCCCTGCTCGCCAGCCTCTACCTGGAAGCCGGCACGGTCATGGAGCGGCCCGATTTCCTGTACGTGGGGAAGGACGTCCTCGACTTCCTGCTGCGCGAGATGCGAGCCGAAGGCGGGGCATTCTGTGCCAGCTTCGACGCCGACAGCGGGGGCGTGGAGGGCAGCTACTACGTCTGGACCCCCGACGATCTGACCCTGGCCACCAGCGCCGACGTCGGTCCGGTGCTGGCGGACCTGCTGAACGTCGAGGCGGCCGGCAACTTCGAGGGCGGCAAGAGTGTGATCACCCGCAGGACCGATCCCGCGCAGATCGCGCAGCTGCACGGGCGGGAACCCCAGCAGGTGGCCGGTCTCTTCCTGGAGCACCGCGAGGCCCTGCGCGCTTACCGCGCCGGGCGCCCGGCGCCCGACCTCGATCACAAGATCGTCACGGCCTGGAACGGCCTGGCGCTCAGCGCGCTGGCCCACGGCTACGCCGCGCTGGGCGACGTGCGCTACCGGGACGCCGCCCGGGAGGCGGCGGACTACCTGTGGCGGGTGCATCACCGCGGCGAGGGACGACTGTACCGCGCTTCCAATGCCGGCAAGCCGGAGCACGAGGCCGTCCTGGACGACCATGCCGCTATGGCGGGCGGTCTGCTCGATCTCTTCCAGGTGACCGGTAACGGCGAGCAGCTGCGGCGGGCCCTGCTCGTGCTCGATCACGCCCGCGCCCACTTCGCTCGCCCGCGAGGCGGCTGGTTCCTGACCTCGGACGAGATCGAGGTGCCGCTCGGCCGCAAGACCGAGCTGTTCGACAGCGTCACCCCCTCGGGCAACGGCGCGTTGCTGCAGGCCCTGGTGCGGGCCGCGGCGCTGACCGGACGCGAGGACTACCGTCACGATGTGCAGAAGACCCTCGACAGCTTCGTTCCCCTGCTGGAGCGTGCGGGCCTGGAGATGGCCTGCTGGATGGACGCCGCCGCCCTGCTGCTCGGCCCCTGCCACCTGGTGGTCATCGCCGGCGAGCCCGACGGCTCCGCCGAGACACCGCTGACCACGGCCCTGCTGCGCCGCCTGCCGGCCGGTGCGGTGCTGGCCCGCATCCCGGCCGGCGGATCCGATGCCGCCCTGGCCGCTCTGGCTCCCCATGTCGCGGGCAAAAAGGCGCAGGCGGACGGCCGGGCCGTCGCCTACGTCTGCGAGCACGGCACCTGTCACGAGCCCACCACGGATCCCGCGAAGCTCCTCGAACTGGCGTTCCAGGGCTGGGTCGGGTGACGGGGCCGCTGCCGTCGCTCCGGTGGCCGTCGCCGGAGACGTCCGGATCATCGTATCGCCCAGAGTGACAGGGCATTGTTGCTGCCGCCCGCGGCCCTCCCGGCCTGCGATCCTTTCTTGATTTGGCTTCTTCAGCGAAATAGCTTTGGTTGCGACGCCAGACCGTTCCGGGCGGATGTCGACACCGCTGGATCGGGTCCGGGAGTAGCCCTTCCCGCGCGAGCCGGCCCTGCAACCGACGGCCGCTCGCCCTGGTGCTCACCAGGTGGATGGAGGGCGGTATGACGGGTGCGAAGTCCAATGGTGCGTCGCGCGCGCGCCCGGTGCTGCGCTGGCGGATCATCACTGCCCTGCTGCTCGTTTCTCTGCTGCCGCTGCTGGTGATGGGTGGCGGCGCCTGGCTCGTCTTCGGGCGGATGTTCGAGGAGCGAGCGCTGCAGCTGCAGCGGGCCGTGGTGGCCCGCCACGCCCTGGCGATCGATTCCTACCTGAACGAGCGGCTGCACCTGCTGCAGGTGCTGGCCGACACGCACTCCCTGACCGACCTGAGCGATGCGGGCCACCTGCGCGCCGCCCTGGAGAGCCTCAACCAGGCCAGCGCGGGCGGCTTCACCGACCTCGGGGTGATCGACGACGCCGGCCGGCACCTGGCCTACGTGGGCCCCCACAACCTGGCCGGACGCAACTACAGCGAGGCGGCCTGGTTCCGCGAGGTGCTGGCCCGCGGCGAGTACCTCAGCGACGTCTTCCTGGGCTACCGGCAGGTTCCCCACTGCATCATCGCCGCCAAGGTCTCCTCCGGCGGGAGCCCCTGGATCCTGCGGGCCACCATCAACAGCGAGCAGTTCGACGCACTCGTGCGGACGGGCGAGCTGGGCGCCGGTAGCGATGCCTTCCTGGTCAATCGCGAGGGGCAGTACCAGACCAAGCCCCAGGTGGGAGAGGTGCTGGACCCGGCGCCGTGGCCGGTGCCGGCCGTCCAGGCGGGCGTGCAGGACCGGCGCCTGAGGCGGGACGGCCGCACCCTGCTCGCCATGACCACCTGGGTCAACGGCCGGCGCTGGCTCCTGGTGGTGCTGCAGGACCTGGCCACCGTGCGCGCGCCCGTGAACCGCGCCCTGGCGCAGGGAGCCCTGCTGGCGCTGCTGGCCATCCTGCTGATCGCGACCACCGTGGTGCTGGCCACGCGCCACCTCACCCGCCAGATCGACCGGGCCGACGCCCAGCGCGAGGAGATGCTCGGGGCCTTCCTGCGCTCGGCCAAGCTGGCCTCGGTGGGCGAGCTCGCCACCGGACTGGCCCACGAGATCAACAACCCGCTGGCCATCATCAGCGCGCAGCAGACCAACGTGGCCGATCTGGTGCAGGAGATGGACCCCGCCACCCCCGGTCGCGACCAGGTGCTGGAATCGGTGGCGCGCACCCAGCAGCAGGTCCAGCGCTGCGGCGGCATCACGGCCAAGATGCTGCGGTTCGGCCGCAAGCACGAGACCAGCGTCGAGTCGACTTCGATCGCGCCACGCCTGCAGGAGATCGTGCGCCTGATGGAGCGCCAGGCCGGAGTGGCCAACGTGGCCCTGGAACTGGATGCACCGTCCGACCTGCCGCCGGTCCTGATCGATCCGCTGGAGCTGGAGCAGGTCCTGGTGAACTTGATCAAGAATGCTCTGGACGCCCAGCCGGAGGGCGGGCGCGTGACCGTCCGGGCCCGCCGCGCCGGCGATGAGCTGCGGCTCGAGGTGCAGGACGAGGGCCCCGGCGTCGCCCCGGAGCTGCTCGAGCGCATCTTCGAGCCCTTCTTCACCACCAAGCCGGTGGGCAAGGGCACCGGTCTGGGTCTCTCCGTCTGCTACGGCGTCGTCCAGTCCTGGGGCGGTCGCATCGAGGCGGAAAACGGGAGCGGCCGCGGGCTGCTCGTGCGCATCCGCCTGCCGTTGCGGGAACGGACCGCGACGCCAGGCTCCACCCCAACCCACGGGAGTGCAACATGAGCCCGAAGCAAGAGCGGATCCGGCTGCTGATGGTGGACGACGAGGAGGAATTCCTTGAAGCCACCTCCCAGGCGCTGGAACGGCGCGGCTTCGCCGTGACCACGGCGCGCAGCGGTCAGGAGGCCCTGAACGCCGCCACGGGTCGCCCCTTCGACGTGGCGCTGCTGGACATCAGGATGCCGGGCATGGACGGCATCGAGCTGTTCATCAAGCTCCAGCGCAAGCAGCCCGGTCTGCCCATGATCTTCCTGACCGGGCACGGCACGGTGAGCCAGGCCTTCACAATGGCCAAGCGGGGCGCCTTCGACTACGTGGCGAAGCCGTGCCCCGTCGACGAACTCGCGGAACGGCTGCGCGAGGCGGTGCGCAGCGAGCGCCCGCTGGGCGAGGCCGCCCTGACCCTCGGTCCCCAGGTGCGCGTGCTGCTGGTGGACGACGAGGTGGAGCTCCTCGATTCGCTGCAGCCGGTGCTCGAGCGCCGCGGCCTGAAGGTGATGACGGCCGCGAACGGAGAGCGGGGCCTGGCCATCCTCGATGAGACGGTGATCGACGTCGTGGTGCTGGACATCAAGATGCCGGGTCTGGACGGTCTGGAGGTGCTGCGGCGCATCAAGGCCAAGCGCCCCGAGGTCGAGGTGGTCCTGCTGACCGGCCATCCCACGCTGGACACGGCGCGCGAGGGTCTGAAGCTGGGCGCCTGCGAGTACCTGGTCAAGCCACCGGAGATCGGGCCGCTGACGCAGCTGATCCAGCAGGCCTACGAGCGGCGGCGCGAGACCATTGAGAGGATCCAGCGCGACACGATCCGGGACATCATCAGCCGCTTTCCGTGCTGAGTGGTGGAGGCCGCCGGCGGCCGCCACCGGCACCGTGGCGAGCGCAGGTGTAGGGGGGGACCATGACAATCCCGGGCAAGAGCAAGCTGTCCGCCTACGACAAGTACGTCAACTACAAGCGATTCTCCATCGCCGTGGTGGCCTTCGCGCTGCCCCTGCTGCTGCCGATCCCCGGCAGCATGCGGGACGTCGCGGTGGAGTACGCCGTCGGAAGCGAGGTCGTGCTCGATTTCTACACCCGGCAGCTCTTCGCTGTCAGTTACGACGACGCCGCGCAATGGCAGTCCCTGACCGCGCGCGCACTGGAGAGCTGCATGCGGCAGGGCGCGCTGAGCAAGGAGGCCGTGCTCCGGCGCAAGACGAGCCGCCTGACCGCGGCGGCCGGCCAGGCGCCGCCGGCGCACTGGCGGCTGTTCCGCGAGACGGTGGAGGGGATGTCGCCGGCCGCCTTCCGGGACCTGATGGAGCAGGCCTACCATCTCCGCTACGACCGGCTCGCCTACGGTGACCTGACCCCGGACCAGCGGAAGCTGGTCGACCAGCGGGCCCACCAGATCCGCGTCTGCCTCGGACTGGTGGCCTTCGTGGTGATCTGTTTCGCGACCGAGGCCATTCCCCTGCCGGGCGTCGCCTTCTGCATCGGCCTGATCCTGGTCTTCGCGGGGATCGTGGGACGCGAGGAGGTGGCGTCTCTCTTCTGGTCCGACGCCGTCTGGTTCATCATGGGCAGCCTGATGTTCGCGGCCGCCTTCGTGAAGACCGGCGTGGACAAACGCATCTGCCTGATCATCTTCCGGACGCTGGCCAAGCCGAGCGTGGGCTGGGTCACCGCGGTGATGATCCTGGTCATCTCACCGGCCGCGGCCTTCATCTCGGACCATGCTCTGGCGGCCATCTTCCTGCCCATCGCCATCATCCTCTACAACAACAGCCTGACCCGCGACCACCCCTCCGATCCGGAGCTGGGCAAGCTGCTGATGATCACCATCGCCATGGCCTGCAACATCGGCGGCTTCGGCTCGCCTTCGGGTGGAGCGCGTAACGTGATCATGATGGGCTACATGGAGGACATGTTCGGCATCAGCATGGGCTACGCACAGTGGATGCTCTACGCGCTGCCGTTCGTGATCATTATGATGCCCATCCTCTGGCTGCTGCTGCGGTGGCGCTTCAAGCCGCTCATCCGGGACCTGCGGCCCGCCATGGAGACGCTCAAGGACGACATCGGGCACATGGGCGGCTGGAATCGCCAGCAGATCGGAGCCGTGATCATCTTCCTGGTGATGCTGTTCGGCTGGATCACGGAGAAGAACCTGCTGCAGCAGCTGCTGGGCATCCGGCTGGGGATCGGGGTGATCGCGGTGGCGGGGGCGGTGGCCTACCTGCTCTCCGGCATCGTCAACTGGCGCGTCTATCAGGAGAAGGTGGACTGGGGGGTGGTGTGGCTCTACGCGGGCGCCATCATCTTCGGGCGCATCCTGGACGAGTCGGGCACCGCCTTCTGGATGGCGCGCTCCATCGTGGTGGGGCTGGCCTCCGTCGGCATGTCGTCAGGGCTGGCCCTGCTCGGCGCGGGAAGCGTGGTCACCGCCGGCCTCACCAACCTGATGGCCGATGGCCCGGCCGCGGCGGCGGTGGGCCCGATCACCCTCAACATGGCGGCCGTGGCCAATCCCGGCACCACGCTCGTCCCGTTCATGGGCCTGGCGACGGCCTGTGCCAGCTCCTTCGCCTACCTGCTGGTGATCGGCACGCCGCCCAACGCCATCGTCTACGCCAGCGGCTTCCTGGAGGCCAAGGACTTCCTGCGGATCGGGGTGATCTGCTTCGTGATATCCTTCATCGTGCTGCTGTTGCTGAGCCTGCTGTACTGGCCCCTGCTGGGCTACGCCGGCCTGGCCGACCTCTGAGGCGGCGGTGCACCGGGGGAGAACGCCGGAAGAGGCAAGGAGAGAGACATGAAGAGCAAGGACAGGACGATCCGGCTGCTGCTGGTGGACGACGAGGAGGAATTCCGCAGGGCCACGGCGCCGGCCCTCACCCGGCGCGGCTTCGACGTACGCGAGGCCGCCAGCGGGAACGAGGCCCTGGCCGCCGTCCGCCAGGAGCTGCCCGACGTCGTCGTGCTGGATCTCAAGATGCCAGGCATGGAGGGGATCGGCGTGCTGCAGGAGCTGCGGCGCATCTCCTCGAAGCTGCCGGTGCTGATCCTCACCGGCCATGGCAACCTGGACGACGCGCTGAGCGGCATCCGGCTGGACATCGTGGACTTCCTACAGAAGCCGGTGGACGTGGCGGTGCTCGGCGACCGCATCCGGGTGCTGCTGGCCCGGGGAGAGGCGCCCGTCCTGCGCGAGAGCACCATCGCCGAGCTGATGGTCCCGCCCGACCGCTACCGCAAGCTCTACGCGGACCAGCCGGTCCGGGACGCCGCGGAGGCGCTGCGCGCCGCCCTGCTGGGCGATGCGGCGGCGGGGAGCGAGCCGGGCCTGCGCTCGGTGCTGGTCTACGACCGGGACGAGCGCTTCCTGGGGGTGGTGCGCTTCGGCGACCTGATCCAGCTCGTCCTGCCCGAGTTCCTGGATGAATCCCCTTACCGCACCTACTTCACCGGCATGTTCCTGGCCCAGTGCAAGCTGGTGGGCCGCTACCGGATCGAGCATCTGCTGGGCGAGCCGGTGGCGGTGGACGTCAAGGCGCCGCTGCTCGAGGCCGTGCACCTGCTGGCCCGCCATCACCTGATCAACCTGCCGGTCCTGGAGGGGAAGAAGCTCGTGGGGATCCTGCGGCAGCGGGACATCGTCCTGCAGATCGCGCAGCACATGGGCGTGCTCGATTAGTCTGGCGTCGAGCCGGCGGGCCCGGCGCCGTGGACCTCGTGCCGCCAGAGCTGCAGGAACAGCTCCACCGATTTCGGCGCGCAGCCGGCGAAGTGGTTGTTGAAGTAGGCGAAGACGTCCAGCTTGCGATCCAGCAGGTCGCGGATCAGCCCTACCCAGGCCCGCGTCTCGGCGGTGCGATCGACCAGCAGCTCGTTCCACTGGCCCTGCTTGCCGCGCTCGCGCTGCGCCTTCTTGACCAGCGACTCCATCTGCCGGTGATGGCCCAGGAAGCGCACGTAGGTGAAGGGTGCGGTCACGGGATCGATCCGCTGCAGCAGCCGGGCCGGCGCCGGCATGGTGAAGTAGGCCACCAGGGCCAGGGCCAGGCCGCGCCCGCGCAGCATCTCCAGGAGCGGTTCGTTCAGCCACTTCTCGTTGCGGACCTCGATCGCGTACTGCCCGTCCTGCGGCAGCTGCGGCAGGAAGCCCGCCAGCCGGCGGCGGAAGTCCTCGCCCGTCTCGTACTCGTGCGGATCCTTGCCCTTGGCCATGTAGGGAAACTGGAAGAGCAGCGGCCCGCGCCGGCTGCTCAACGGCTCGAGCTGGTGCAGGAAGCGAGTCCACTCCTCCGCGCAGTCCTCCAGGTACCGCTCGTGCGTGATGAGCTTGGGCACCTTGAGGCTGAACACGAAGTCGGAGGGGGTCTTGTCGGCCCACGCCTGCACGGTGGCCCGGCTGGGTATGGCGTACCAGGTGGCGTCGATCTCGACGGTGGGGAAGATCCCGGCGTAAAAGCCGAGAAATTCCCGCGGCGCCATCGCCTCGGGATAGAAGATCCCGCACCAGTCCCGGCTGCTGAAGGAGGAGGTGCCCACCCGCAGGGCGGGCGGCAGCGCTGTCAGATCGAGCTCGAGCATGGCTTCCATGCTAGATCGATCGTCCGGCCCGCGCCACCCGGGGGCAGCCGTGTGACCGGCGGAGCGGGTCCGGCCTCAGTGCGCCCAGCGATCGTACTGCAAGGCCTCGAGGCGGCGGGCCTTGAAGTCGTGAGGCGACCAGCCGAACAGGAAGCGGAAGCTCCAGGCGTCGCCCGAGAGGTCGCTGCCCCCGTCCGTGCTGAAGTTGGTGTCCTCGTAGCGCGCCTCGAGACCCAGGAACTGGCGGCCGCCCTGACCCAGGTAGAGACGGTAGCCCGTGCCGGCGCTGAGGTTCAGGGAGCTGAGCCATCTGGCGTCGGGGTCGCCGAACTCGTCCACGTAATCGTCGCCCGTCAGGGCCTGGATGCCCTCGTAGCCGGCGCCCACGAACAGCTCCAGTCCGTGACGCCGCGTGCGCAGGAGCTGCAGGCCGAAGTCGGCCCCCACGTAGGTGCCGAAGAAGTTCTTGGTCCAGAACAGCTCGTCCTGGTGCCACACCGCGTAGTAATCGGCCGCGCTGCCGAGCCGCACCTCGCCGGTGACCCGGGCCAGCCAGCGTCTGGCCCGCACCCCGATCTGGCCGCCCAGCAAGGGCTGGGCGCCCAGCCGGCCGAGGCCGCCCTGTGGATCCCACGCGCCGCCGTAGAGCACGAACTCCACGTCCGTGATGCGGCTGTAGGCCGCCGCGTCCGCGTCGTAGGCCGCGCGCAGGGCGGTGCCGGCGTACTGCTGCTCCTGGATCTCCCGGAAGAGGCTGTCATCGTCGCCCGCGTAGAAGAGACAGAGCAGGCGCTCCACGCTGCCCGGTTCGGCGGCGGCCAGGAGCTGATGGGCCAGGTCCGCGGTGAACACGTCGTAGTCGGCCAGCTCCGGCAGATCCTCCAGTTCGTCCGCGAAAGGGTAGCCGTACTCCCAGAGAGAGTAGCTCCGCTCCATCGGCGGCAGACGCCGCTGCCGGTACCAGAGCAGGTCCTGGATGATGTCCTCGCCCAGGTTCTTCTCGTCGAAGGTGCCGTCCCAGATGGCCGCGAGGATGCGGGTCCGCACGATGGGCTCGGCAGGCCCGCACTTCCCCTCCCAGTAGTCCAGCAGCGCGAAGAGGGAGTCGGGCTTGTCCTCGTAGAAGAAGCGCGGCACCAGGTCGAAGCAGTTCAGCGAGACGTCCGCACAGCTCAGGTGCTGGTGCCGCATGTACTTCTCGAAGCCGAGGTCGGCCTCGGCGTCCTGGGCGGCCGCCGGCCGGGCGGCCCCGGCGAGGAGCAGGATCAGACCGGCGGCGGCCAGCCGGACGAAGCGCGTGGGAGCGAATCGCGCCACCGGACGGGCAAGCGAGCAAGATCGGGGCTGGAGCTGGTAAACACGCAGGGCGTTCACCCGGGTGAAACTTCGGTTCATGAGGGTTCTCCGCGGCGATGTCGATGCAGGGGCGTGCTCCCGAAGTCTACGACCTGCGGGCCGTCCGGACAAACAGTAAGCTACTTTTCCGCTTCGGCCGGCCGGATCACCGGGGGCAGGCTGTCCCCCTCGGCCACGAACACAAGCGAGATCGAGTTGACGCAGTGGCGCGTGTCCTTCGGGGTGAAGCCTTCGCCGAGGAAGACGTGGCCCAGGTGCGCGCCGCAGTTGGCGCAGAGGATCTCGGTGCGCCGGCCGTCCGCGTCGGTCTGCCGCCGCACCGCGCCCGGGATCTCGTCGTCGAAGCTGGGCCAGCCGCAGCTCGCGTTGAACTTGGCGTCGGAGCGGTAGAGGGGGGCGTTGCAGCGCTTGCAGATGTAGGTGCCCTTCTGCCAGAAGTCCTCCAACAGACCGCTGAAGGGGCGCTCGGTGCCCTTGTGGAGGATCACCTGCTCCTCCTGCTCGTTCAGGGGATTGTACTTCACGGTATCCTCCTGCGGCCGCTCCCCAGCGGCGATTGCAGCCAGGGCGATCGGGGCGATCAGGATCAGCAGGGCTGCGGTGCGCCTCATGAACGTTCTCCCGCCAGGGGGGCTCCGCCGGCGAGGGCGGATTTCAGATCGACATCGTCGTTTTTCAACAAAGCCCAGAACGACCGGTTCCGCCAGCCGCTACACGCGGGGCGTGATGCGGAAATCCGGCTCCGGCCGCGGCAGGGTCTCTCCCCGCAGGGGCGGACGCGCCAGCCATCGCGCCGCGCAGGTGAGAATGTCCGCCGTGTCGGCCGCGGCGATCCGGAGCCATTCCCGGGTCTGGTCGTACTCCGCCGGGTACTCAGCGTAGCGGTCGAGGAAGCCGTGCTGCGGTTCCCAGTCGGAGCTGACATCCAGGTTCGATACCTGCATCCGCTGCAGTGTCTCCTCCAGCTTGCCCATGGCGACCAGGTAGCGGCGCCAGCGATGCGCGTCGAAATCGAACGCGTCGCGCAGCTTCTCGCCGGCCTGCCGGCCGAGGTCCATCAGCCCGTGGATCAGATCCGGCGGCATGTTCAGGTGCAGGCCGCCCTCGTCCTCGTCGAGGGTCACCCGCGCGATGCGTTCCCGGTATCCGGGCAGCACGGTCTGCAGCCCGTCGCGCCACTCCTGCATGGTGCGGACGATGGCCTCCAGGAACGCCGTCAGCGAATCGATGGCGCGAAACTCCTGCAGGATTCCCTGCCGGGCGCCCTGGGGCAGCCAGACCTTATCCGCGTGCCGCCCCTTGTCGTGCTTGCCCAGGGTGATGCCGAAGGTGGGCCAGCGCGGCCAGACGCTGTCGAACAGGTGGATGGGAAAGTTGCTGCAGATGCCGCCGTCGGAGAACCAGCACGGCCGGGGCTCCTCGCGGGCCTTCCGGTCCAGCAGCGTGTAATCGCGGGCATGGAGCGGCACGGCGGCCAGCAGCACCGGGAAGCTCAGGCTCATCCGCACCGCCACCACCACCGGCAGATCCTTCCGGTGCGGCAGCCAGCGCAGATCCCGATCGCCTTCGCTCACCGGATTCGAGTGCTCCCGCAGCCAGGTGGCGACCCGCGGGGGAAACAGCGCGGCGAACTCGCTCTCCCGGTACATGTAGACCTGGGCCTCGAACGGCATGCGGTGCGGGCGGCCGGCGGTCAGGTTGGTGGTCATGATGGCCAGGTTGATGTCCGGCGCGGACGGATCGGCCCCCATGAGGTGACCGAAGGTCAGGGGACCCTGGCCGGCCTCCTCGCCGGGACGCTTCAGGCCGGCGATCTCGTCGAGCCGGTCGCTGAGCCACTCGGTCAGCGCCAGACCCCGCTGATCGGGCTCGCGCAGTCCGGAGCAGATGCCGAAGCGGTGGGCGGGGAGGTCGCGGGCCAGCACGCGCCAGAGCCGGAGCAAACAGGCCAGGAGCACGCCGATGACGAGCACCACCGCGGCAGCGAACCAGGCCTCCCAGCCGCCGCGCGAGCCCCAGGCATGGCAGGCGAGCAGCAGCCCCGGCACGGCGCCGAGCAGGGTGGTCCCGGCGTAGCCCCGGCCCAGGGCGGCCAGGGCGCGCAGGAACTTGCGGGTCTTGCTCCCCTCCCCGAGCAGCACCAGCAGGATGCGGAACAGGGGGCGGAACGGGCGGGCCGGCTGGAACAGGGAGAGCAGGATCCCGCTCACGTCGTCGGCGACGTCCAGCAGCCGCCCGAAGCCGCCGTCCTGCCGGGCGTATTCCGCCGCCGCCGCCGTGGCCGCGGCGATGGCCCCGGCCGAGGCCCCGCCGATGTTCTTGAAGCGATACCGCGTGGCCAGCTCCGCGATGGCCGGCGGGTACACCACCCCGCTGGTGATCCCTCCCTTCATGATCACGTCGCAGAAGCCCTTCCGACCCCGGAACGCCGCTGCGTCCGGCCGGGGCCGGCCCGCCTTCTCGCTCGCGGCCATGATCCTCTCCCTTCCTCGTGGATTTCACCCGCGGTCTGCACGCACCGCCCGCCTGCGCATCCGCGACAGCCTACCCGAGCGCCCGGGGGCTGCCAAGCGGGAGGCTCGCCGGCGGGCAGGGGGGCGTGCAGCTGACCGACGCTCAGCGCCAACGTGGGATGAACTGGGGGTCTGGCAATCTGTAAGCAATTTATCGGTAATCAGTTATAAGTTCAGGGTGATTTCTCGAAATAGCGGAATGCTCTGGTACCGATCTGATTCGGTGGGCATGAACGCAATCCCTATCTTCAAAGCGAGCATGTTCTCGGTTCCTTGATCTAGGTGAAGAGATCCATCTGAAGTCGCCTAATTCGCCTTCCAATCACTGCCGCTATCCGATCCAGTGTTTCCGTTCCTGAGCTGGATTCCCCAATGGCCCGAGCGAGCGGGACTACGAGTTCCTTGGCCTTTGTGCACAGCTCTGAGGCAATCTTGCCAAGATACTTCGGGTTGATGTCAATTGAGGCGGCGAAACGGTCCCAATGTCGTCTCCTGATGTTCCTTGGACGATATTCCCCTCCGATCTTCTGGGCCTGCTTCGTAGACAATTGGTCATATACCTCCGTACAAACGAGATCATAGAACGGGGCCAGGCGTGGGCCGCCTAGGTCATCTAGCTTACCGTAGAGCAACGATACGTTCTTGGCATGAGCGTCGGCATTGCCAATCATGAAGTTGAATACAACCCATTTGAGGAGCTCCCTCTTGTCGGGCAATGGAGATCGGCTCCCACGAGAGACGACCCCAAACATCGCCTCCAGCGAGGGACCGCCCTCGTTTTCGTATTTCAATTCTGGTGGTACTCCCAGCGCCTGGCAGAAGTCCTCCTGGTGCAGTCGTTGAGTTCTTCCCTCTGGATCTGTTTGCCTATCATACCGCTTGATGAGCAGGATCGGAGTTTTCGTTGCGGCCATTTCAGCAGAAGGCACAGTGAGTCCGATTCTGCGGGCTAGGGTCAGGCAGAATAGTTCATTCTGTACCAGATCAGGGAAGCTGCCACCTGAGATCTTCAGGAGGTGTGTGCTTGCGAAGCTTCCACCTGGCAATGCGAGCTTACCGTCAGAAACATGAACAGGGAGTTTGTCCTGCGCGCCGGCAAGCGACAATCTCAGTACTTTATCTTGGAGGACCGAAGCAAGCAGGGATGATTTGGGGATCGCGGCGATCCTCTGTTCCAGCTCATCCCAGGGTAACGGGATCAATCTCCCCTCTTCGATGTCGACGACCGAATCGGGAATTATCCGCAAGGCCCCGGCGCAGTCACCTCCGATCCCGTTGAGTATGGCGTATTCGTTTCGTTCCGATACTCCAAGCTTGCGGGCAATGTGTTCTCGAATCTCCCCCTCAGGCAGAAGATTGGCAAACCAGTACTTCGAAACGCCCCCCTCAAATGCCTTTTCCTGCAGTGGTAGCGACAACGATATCGGACGAGGATTGTTGGACGATAGGTACGTTGTCGCGTATTGGAAGAACATATCCTGCTTTCCCGCCTTGACCAGATGGCCGACGAGCATTGTATCCCAGAATACGTTTAACGTGCTCATGGTCTCCTCGGTGGTTGGCTTGCCGCGCATACCGTGATGAAGACGCCATGGTTATGGATTCGTTGGGTCAACGACCTGCAGTTGCATGCCCAGAGCAGTGAGAACTCGAAGCAATTTATCCAACCGGACAGTCGGTTTTCCGTTTTCCAGCTCCGAAAGGAACCTGACTCCGACGTTTGTTAGGCCGGCCACTTCGACCAGAGTCAGACCATCATGTTTCCTCCGCTCTCGGATGACCTTCCCGAGATCCGTTGCGGTCTGGATTCGATTTGTTTGAAAAGCTGGCTTCATTATGGCTCCTTGGCTTGGTTTCCCGATCGGGTAAATTCAAAGCGATTTTTCATCGAATGTCAATATATTTTCCCGATCGGGATAAATCAGGGGCTTTATGAGGAGTCGCTGCAGAAAACTCCCGATCGGGAAAGTAAGGCGATGCGAGATGGGGGCCTGGCTGGAAGGCTCAACTTATCTCCTGTCCTTGTTCTGGGGGAGCTTACGGTGTTCCGGGTATCACCGATGCGCAGTCGCCGGATTCGGCCGGCGATGTTACGCTTCAGACAGAGGCTCTTCCTGCCCGTCATTCTGATTATCAGGCAGAAGCCGGAGGAGGAGTCGCAGGCGTGGCAGCGGTCAGGATCAGCCGGCGATCGCGGTCTTGCTGAACTCGAACTTCTTGGACTTGGTCATTGGCTTACCTCCACGTGGGGCTCCAGTGCGGTTCGGGTGCAATCGTTTCGAGCCTTGTCTTCACGGGTTAGAGATGTGAGCAAAGTGAAGCGGAATGTAGCAAGGGCAAGGGCCGTACGGAATTAACAGGATAAGGCAGTGAAGAACAGTCCTGGAGTGTCTCCCACCTTGCTCGTCGACACCCATTGCCATCTGGACGTGGAGCCGCTGGGTAAGGACGTCGCGGGCGTGCTGGCAAGAGCGCGCGCGGCGGGGGTGGAGCAGATCGTGGCGCCGGCCTATGACGTGGCGTCGTGGCCGGTGGTGGCGGCGCTGGGCGACGGGGGGCGGGTCTTTCCCGCGCTGGGACTGCATCCATGGGTGGCGCACGAGGAGCTGGATCTGCTGCGCCTGAAGGAGGCCCTGCTGAACTGCGGGGCGGTGGCGGTGGGGGAGATCGGCCTGGACAGCAAGATCGACAGTCCGGCGCTGGACGTGCAGCTGCCCGTGTTCCGGGCGCAGCTCCGTCTGGCCCGCGAGCTGGACCTGCCGGTGATCCTGCACTGCCGCGGGGCCTTCGCGGAGATGCTGGCGATCCTGCGCGAGGAGGGTCCGGGGCTGCGGGGCGTGGCCCACGCCTTCAGCCGCGGCCCGGAGCTGGCGCAGCGCTTCCTCGACCTCGGCCTGCACCTGGGCTTCGGCGGGACGATCACGCGGCCGCGCGCCCGGCGGCCCCGGCGCAGCGCCGAGGTGGTGCCCCTCGATGGCATCGTGCTGGAGACCGACGCTCCCAGCATCGGGCTGGAGGGGATCGCGGCGGAGGATGTGGAGCCGCGCCACGTGGCCGACGTGGCGGCGGCCCTGGCCGAGCTGCGCGGCCTGACCCTGGACACCATCGGCGAGGCGACGACGAGGCATGCCCGAGAACTCTTCCGGCTCCCGGCCCCTCCGGCCGTTCCCTGAGCGGTTCGGCCGCACGGTGGATCTGTACGGGGAAGAGGCCTTCCGCAGGTTCCGCGCCGCCCGCGTGGCCGTGATCGGCCTGGGCGGCGTCGGCGGCCACGCGGCCCTGGCCCTGGCCCGCAGCGGCGTCGGAGGGCTCCTGCTGGTGGACTTCGATCCCGTGACCGCTTCCTCGCTGAACCGCAGCGCCTTTGCGGGACCGGCCGACGTGGGCCGGCCCAAGGTCGCGGCGGCGGCCGCTCACCTGGCCCGGACCTGCCCCGACACGCAGGTCGAGATCCGGCAGGCCTTCTGCCACGAGGACACCGCGGACCAGCTGCTCACCCCGACTCCGGCGGTGGTGGCCGATGCCATCGACAGCCTCAATCCCAAGGTGGCGCTGCTGGCCTGGTGCGTCCGCCGCGGCGTTCCGGTGGTCAGCAGCATGGGCGCCTCCTCGCGCACGGATTTCGCGCGGGTCCGGCGCGCGGACATCTCGCGCACGCGCATCTGCCCGCTGGCCAAGAAGGTCCGCCAGCGCCTCGGCCGGCTGGGGATCCGCGAGGGGATCCCCTGCGTCTACTCCGAGGAGCCGCCCGGCGCGGCGCTGCCGCCCGATCTGGACGACCTGAGCTGCGATCGCGGCCGCATCCGCAACCGTCTGCCCAGCCAGATTTCCCTGCCGGGCATCTTCGGCTACGCCCTGGCCGCGCTGGTCCTGGATATCCTGGCCGCGCCCCGGCCCCCGTCCGTTCGCCCGGTTGATCCGGCAGGCAGCTAGAAGCAGCGGGTGCGGGAAGGCAGGATGCCGAACCGGGAAGCCTCGCCGCCGGCGATGGTTCACCGGGTGAACCTGACAGGAAGGGCCGGTTCGCGTTATGTTGAGTCGACGAGGAATCACGAGGCAGGAGAACACGACCGGATCGGCTTGAGCGACGCATGTCGAACCTTCGCGAACGCTTCACCGACTGGCTCGACATCCGGCCCGCAGAGGCCAGGATCGTGACGCTCTGCCTGCTGGGCGCGCTCTTCGTCATGGCCTTCGTCACCCTCGCCCGGTCGCTGCGCGAGGCCCTCTTCCTCACCGACTTCCCGGCCCGCAACCTGCCCTACATCACCGGCGCCGTCGCCCTGCTCAGCCTGCCGGCGGTCGGGGCCTTCACCCGCCTGCTCACCCGCCACCAGCCGGGACGGCTGCTCTCGATGCTGATCCTGCTGATCATGGGCGGACTGGGCGTCCTCTGGCCCTTCGTCACGCGGAGCCCCGTGGCCACCGTCGTCTTCTATCTCTGGACGGCCGTGGGCACGCTGCTGCTGACCTCCGGCTTCTGGGTGGTGGTTGCGGAGACCTTTCCCGTGCGCGGCGCCAAGCGCCTCTTCGGCCTGATCAGCGCCGGCGGCACCGCCGGCCTGATGATCATGGGCGTCTCGCTCAACTGGCTGACCAAGCGGCTCGAGCTGATCTGGCTGGTGCCGCTGCTGGCGGCCCTGCTGGTCCTGCTGCTGGTGGTGATGGGCAGCCTGCCGGAGGTGCGGCAGCGCCGCGCCCGGGCCGAGGACCTGACCACGGCCGGTGGGGTCACCGGCGTGGTGGAGGCGGGACCGGCCCTGGAGGCGTCCGCAGCCACCTCGACCCGCGAGAGCCTGCGCCTGATCTGGGGCTCGCCCCACCTGCGGACCATCGCCCTGATCGTGATGACGGCCACCTGCGCCAGCACCTTGATCGACTACCAGTTCAAGGAGTACGCGCAGGCGGCCCACACGAGCCAGGCCGGGCTGGCCGGCTTCTTCGGCGCCTTCTACGGCTGGACCGGCGGTCTGGCCCTCGCGGTTCAGCTCCTGGTCACCGGACGCATCATCGCCGCGACCGGCATTGCGACGGGGCTGGCCGTGCTGCCGGCCCTCGTGCTGCTGGGCTCGGGAGGGGTGCTGCTGGCGCCGGGCTTCCTGCTGCTGACCCTGCTGCGGGGCACCGACAGCGCCCTGCGCAAGTCCCTGCACCGGCCCCTGCTGGAGCTGCTCTACGTGCCGCTGCCGACCCTGCTCCGGCGCAAGACCAAGACCTTCGTCGATTCGGTGGTGGACAGCACAGCCGAGGGACTGGGAGCGCTCGTGGTCTTCGCCTGGGTCACCCTGCCGGGGCTTCCTTCGCGCTGGCTCTCGCTCCTGGTGATGGTGCTGGCTCTGCTGTTCCTGCACCTCTGCCGCCGCATGGGCAAGCAGTACTACGAGACCATCACCGCACGGCTGCGCGAGGAGGCCGCGGGCGACGGCGAGGCGAGCGCCGATGCTCGGGCCCGCGGGCGCGACCTGCTCAGCGCCACCTTCACCCGCCTGAACGTGGCGCCGCTGCTGCGCGAGATCCGCCGCGAACTGGCGAGCTCGGCCGACGGTTCGCTGCCGGAAGCGGTCCCGGCCCCGCAACCGCTGCTCGAGCCGTCCCCCGGCGACCGCCTCGCGCGGCTGCGCAGCCCGGAGGACGAGGTCGTGCTGCAGGCCCTGGACGAGACCCGGAGCTGGCGTGCCGAGGACGTGCCGCGCCTGATGCGTCTGCTGGCGCGGGATGCTCTCTACAGGCAACTGGTGGCCAAGCTGGTCGAGCTGGGCGACCTCGCGATACCGCAGCTGGTCTCCACCCTGCGGGACGAGAACGCCGACTTCGTGATCCGCCGCCGCATTCCCGCCGTCCTGGCCCGGACCGGCGGCCCGGAGGCGGACGCGGCCCTCCTGGACGGCCTCGTCATGAAGCGCTTCGAGATCCGCTACCGCTCGGCGATCGCCCTGGTGCGCCGGCGCCGGCATGGCCTGTCCGTCGGCGCGCGCCCGTGGTCGCCCCGCGTGTGGCACGCCATCCGGCTCGAGGTCACGCGGGATGGTCCTCTCTGGGAGCTGCAGAAACTGCTGGACGACAGCGAGCCGGACGCGGACGACCTGGCGATCCAGCGCATCGGCGTGCGCGGAGAGCTGAGCCTGGAGCACACCTTCCGCATGCTCTCCCTGGTGCTCGATCCCCAGGAGGTCAAGGCCGCCTTCCAGGGCATCCTCGCCCGGGACGAGAACCTGAAGAGCCTGGCCCTGGAGTACCTGGAACACGTGCTGCCGCCGGCCATCCGGCAGAGACTGTGGCTTTTCATCGGCGACGTGAGCGAGTACCGTAAGGCTCGCGAGCTGCGCTCCCTCGACGAGGTGGTGAACGACCTCATGTCCTCCCGGGCCACGCTGTTCGCGGGAGAGCAGACCCGGGCCGCCCTGAAGCGGATCCTCGAGGAGCGCAACGAGGACCATTCCTGAGCCGCGGGGCCGGCGAATCACGGAACATGATTTCTGTTCTCATATCTTCGGTGACAGCTTATCTTTGGCAGCGATATCCGGCGGGAAAAGGGTTGATACGATCTTGTGCCTTGCCGTATCCTGATGCACGAACCACTGCGACGACACCTCATGGATTACGCAACGCTCGCGGAGGTAGGGAGCCACAATCGGCGATAAGGGGGAAGCAAGGCCCACTGAAGGTGCCGCTTCCCTTTTGCTATAAGCAGCAAGCCACAACGCAATAGTCCGGCGCCGGGTCCCGCGAGACGCTCACCGATCTGCTCCGGCGCCACCCCGGGAAGGACGTGGCCATGCGCTACTGGCGAGTGCCCCTCGACGTCCAGGAAGTCAAGGTTCCCCGGGGCGAGATCCACCTCATCGTCGACAGGTGCAAGGGTTGCGAGTTCTGCGTGGAGTTCTGTCCGCGCGGAGTGCTGCGCATGTCCAAGGGCTACAACGCCAAGGGGTATCACTATCCCGAGGTGATCCAGGCCGAGAACTGCGTGGAATGCGACCTGTGCGAGGTGATCTGCCCCGACTTCGCCATCTTCTGCCTCCCCGCCGCGGAGGAGGAGGCCGGTGGCCAGGAGGTGAACCGTGGTGCGAGCTGATCCGAAGCGGGTGCTGACGGGCGCCCACTACCTCGACGGCGACCATGCCTGTACCGAGGGGGCACTGGCGGCCGGCTGCAACTTCATAGCGGGCTATCCCATCACGCCCTCCACGGAGGTCGTCGAGCGCTACGCGCAGCGCATTCCCAGCGTGGGCGGAACCTTCATCCAGATGGAGGACGAGATCGCCTCGATCACCGCCGTGCTCGGAGCGACGTGGGGCGGCGCCAAGGCTATGACCGTCACCTCGGGGCCGGGCTTCAGCCTCATGATGGAGAACATCGGCCTGGGCGTGATGCTCGAGACCCCCTGCGTGGTGGTGAACGTCCAGCGGGGCGGGCCGTCGACGGGGCTGCCCACCATGGTCGGCCAGGCCGACATCATGCAGGCCCGCTGGGGGTCCCACGGCGATTACGAGATCATCGCGGTCGCGCCCCAGTCTCCCCAGGAGGCCTTCGAGCTGACCTTCGAGGCCTTCAACCTGGCCGAGCGCTACCGCACCCCGGTCATGGTGATGCTCGACGAGTGCGTGGGGCACATGACCGAGAAGGTCGTCATCCCCGCGGCCGACACCCTCGAGCTGGTCCCGCGGCGCCTGACGGAGAAGCCGATCGGCGAGTACCTGCCGTACCAGCCGCGCGAGGACCTGATCCCCGAGATGGCCCATGCCGGCATGGGCCACCGCTACCACATCACCGGTCTGACCCACGACGAGCGCGGCTATCCGGTGATGGCGGCCGATGTCCAGGACAAGCTGGTGCGGCGCCTCTGCGACAAGATCCGCAACGCGACCGACGACATCGTCATGCTCGAGGAGGACGGGCTGGACGGTGCCGAGGTGGTGGTCATCTCCTTCGGCATCACCTCGCGGGTGGCCAAGGCGGCGGTGGCCGGCGCCCGCAAGCAAGGGCTGCCGGTGGGCGGCCTGCGCTTCCGCACCATCTGGCCCTTCCCCGAGCGCCGCATCCGCGAGCTGGCCGGCCGGGTCAAGGCCTTCGTGGTGCCCGAGATCAACTACGGGCAGCTCGCGCTCGAGGTGGAACGGTGCGCCGCCGGCCGGGCCGCCACCGTCATGCTCCCCCACATGGGGGGCGACGTGCATGATCCTGCCGTCATTCAGCAGGCCATCGAGGAGGCCGTGCGATGAGCCCCGTGAAGACCGAGGAACGCCATCCCATGGAGCACATGCTCCGCGCCGACCGGCTGCCGCACATCTGGTGTCCCACCTGCGGGATCGGCACCGCGGTGAAGTGCTTCACCGAGGCCGTCGAGCGCACCGGCATCGACCTGGATCACATCGCCATCGTCTCCGGCATCGGCTGCACCGGCCGCGTGGCGGGTTACGTCAAGCTGGACAGCTACCATACCACCCACGGACGGGCGATCCCCTTCGCCACCGGCCTGAAGCTGGCCAACCCGGATCTCAAGGTGGTGGTGTTCAGCGGCGACGGCGATCTCGCCGCCATCGGCGGCAATCACCTCGTGCACGCGGCGCGCCGCAACATGGACATCACGGTGATCTGCGTGAACAACTTCATCTACGGCATGACCGGCGGGCAGGTGGCGCCGACCACCCCCGGCACGGCCAACACCTCGACCACCCCCTGGGGAGCGTACGAGCCACCCTTCAACCTGCCGCTGCTGCTGGAGTCGTGCGGCGCCTGCTACGTGGCCCGCTGGACGGCGCTCCACGTGCGCCGGCTCACCAAGTCCATGACCGAGGCGCTGGGCCGGCGCGGCTTCAGCTTCGTCGAGATCATCACCCCCTGCTCGACCCTCTACGCGCGCCGCAACCGGCTGGGCACCGGACACGACCTGATGAAGTACTACCACGACAACAGCGAGATCCAGCACGGCGCCGACACCCGCACGGTGGGCATCGACTACCAGGGCAAGATCATCTGCGGCAAGTTCGTGGATCGGGAGCGGCCCACCTGGCAGGACCTCACCGACGCGCAGCACTACCGGACCTTGGGCGACAAGTACTATCGCGCCGAGTTCGCCAAGGCGCAGGAGGAGGCGAAGAGCCATGCCCAGGCGTGAGATCCGCATCACCGGCTACGGCGGGCAAGGCGTCATCAAGACCGGCTACATCTTCGGCAAGGCCGCGGCCATCTACGACGAGCTGAACTCGACCATGACGCAGAGCTTCGGCCCGGAGGCCCGCGGCAGCGCCTGCGCCTCGGCGCTGGTGATCTCCGACGAGGACATCGCCTACCCTTACCTGCGCGCAACCGACGTGCTGATCGCGCTCTCCAAGGAGGGCTACGAGAAGTACGAGTCGGAGGTGAAGGACGACGGCATCGTGATTTACGACGTCGATCTCGTCGAGCCGCAGGAGCCACGCGGCAAGATGAAGCTCTACGGCGTGCCGGCCACGCGCATCGCCGAGGAGTTGGGCAACCGCATCGTGCAGAACATCGTGGCCGTTGGCTTCGCCACCGCAGCCACCGGCATCGTCAGCAAGGAGGCGGCTCGCCAGGCGGTGGAGACGTCCGTTCCCTCGCGCTTGTTGGACATGAACATGAAGGCCTTCGAGAAGGGTTATGATCACTTCAAGCCCTAAGGGAGTCCTGGTCATCGGCGGCGGCATCGCGGGCATCCAGGCGTCCCTGGACCTGGCCCGCGCCGGGTACCGGGTGCATCTGGTGGAGCGCTCCCCGTCCATCGGCGGGCGCATGAGCCAGCTGGACAAGGTGTTCCCGACGATCGACTGCTCGATCTGAATCCTGGGCCCCTTGATGATGGATGCCGGTCGGCATCCCCGCATCACGATCCACACGCTGGCCGAGGTCACGGGCCTCGACGGTCGTGCTGGTGCGTTCCGCGCGCACGTCCGCCAGCAGCCGCGCTACGTCGACCTCGACCGCTGCGTGGGCTGCGGCCTCTGCAGCGAGGCCTGCCCCGCGGTGCGGCCCAATCCCTACGACGTGGGGCTCAAGGCCGTCAAGGCCATCGATCGCCCCTTCCCGCAGGCCATTCCCGCGGCCTACCACATCGACAAGTCCGTCTGCCTGAACGAGGACTTCGTCGTCTGCGAGCGCTGCGCGCGGGTCTGCGAGCCCGGCGCCATCGATTACGACGACGCGGAGAAGCAGTACGACCTGGACGTGGGGGCCGTGGTGGTGGCCACCGGCTTCGACGAGCTGGATCCGCGTGAGCTGCTGGCCTTCGGCTACGGGCGCGCGCCCAACGTGATGACCGGGCTCGAGTTCGAGCGGCTGCTCTGCGCCACCGGTCCCACGAAGGGCCGCGTCCTGCGCCCCTCCGATCTGAAGGTGCCGCGGTCGGTGGTGTTCGTGCAGTGCGTGGGCTCCCGGGGGGAAGGGGGGCGCCCCTGGTGCTCCCGCTACTGCTGCCTGAACGCGGTGAAGGCCGCCTTGCTGGCCCACGAGCACGAGCCCGGCATCGCAGAGTGCCTGCTCCTGCACACCGACGTGCGGGCCGCCGGACGCGGCTACGATGCCTTCGTGGAACGCGCCCGCGGGCGCCCGGACGTGCGCTTCCTGCGCGGCCGGCCGGCGAAGGTGCAGGAGGACGCGGCCAGTGGCGACCTCACCCTCTGGATCGAGGACTTCCCCAGCGGCCGGCCGCGACGCCTCGAGGCCCAGATGGTGGTGCTGTCGGTGGCGGCGACGCCGGCCGCCGGCTCGCGCGAGCTGGCCGCGGTGCTCGGCGTGGAGCTGGACGCCACCGGCTTCTTCAAGCGCCGCGATCCCGAGACGGCCCCGGCCGAGACCACCCGCCCCGGCGTGTTCGTGGCCGGCAGCGCCGGCGCGCCGGCCATCATCCCCGAGTGCGTGGCCCAGGGCTCGGCCGCCGCGGTGATGGCGGGCAGCCTCGTGCTGGACCAGCGCGAGGCGGTGGAGCAGAAGCGCCACGCCGAGCCGCGCGACGTCTCCGGGCCGCCCCGCATCGGGGTCTTCGTATGCCACTGCGGGGCCAACATCTCCGGCGTGGTGGACGTCAAGCAGCTGGCGGAGGAGGCGGCCGGGCTGCCCGGCGTCGTCTACACGACGGACGAGTCCTTCGCCTGCGCCGACATCTCCCAGCGGGCCATCGAGGACGCCATCCGCGAGCACGACCTCAACCGCGTGGTGGTGGCCGCCTGCACGCCGCGCACCCACGAGCCGGTCTTCCGCGAGGCGCTGGCCCGCACCGGGCTGAACCCCTACCTGTTCGAGATGGTCAACATCCGCGACCAGTGCACCTGGGTGCACAGCCACACCCCGGACGAGGCCCAGCTGCGGGCCCGCGACCAGATCCGCATGGGGGTGGCGCGGGCGGCCCGGCTCGAGCCTCTCACCCCGGTCCAGGTGGACATCCACCGGCGGGCGCTCGTGGTCGGCGGCGGGCCGGCGGGCCTGCGGGCGGCGCTCGATCTGGACGCCCAGGGCTTCGAGGTGACGCTGGCCGAGCGCACCGAGCGGCTGGGCGGTTTCCTGGGACCGGCCGGACTGAATACGCTCTACGGTTCGGGCCAGAGCGCAGCTGCCAAGCGCAAGCTCCTGAGCGACCGCCTGAAGCGCTCGCGGGTCCAGGTGCATCGGGGCATGGAGCTGGCCGGGGTCTCGGGCTACGTGGGCAACTTCGTGGCCGAGCTGGCGCCGGTCAGCGGCAAGGGGGCGCGGATCCGCCTGCAGGCCGGCACCATCGTGCTGGCCACCGGAGCCAGGCCGTACGATCCCACCGGCCAGTACGGCTACGGCGAGAAGAAGAACGTGCTGACCAGCCTGGAGCTGGAGCAGCGTTTCAAGCGCAAGAGCGACCGCTGGTTCGGCGAGGGCGGCACGCCGCCTGCCAGCGCCGTGTTCGTGCAGTGCGTGGGCTCGCGCTGCGCCGCCGACGGCTGCAATCCGGGCTGCTCCCGCTACTGCTGCCCCACGACCGTCAAGCAGGCCCTGCAGCTGGCCGAGCGCGGCGTCAAGACGACGGTCTACTACCGGGACATGCGGATGGTCTCGCCCGGCGCGGAGGAGCTGTACCGCAAGGCGCGCGGCGCCGGCGTGCTCTTCGTGCGCATCCCCGAGGACGAGACGCCCGAGGTCCGCGGCACCAAGACCCGGGCCCAAAGCGTGGTGGCCCGCGACCTGATGCTGGGGCGCCCGCTGGAGGCTTCCGCCGAGCTGGTGGTGCTGGCCGTGGGCCTGGTGCCCGATGCCGAGACCGTGGCCCGGCTGCGGGACATCCTGAAGGTGCCGATGGGTCCGGACGGTTTCTTCATGGAGCGTCACCCCGAGCTGGGGCCGGTCGAGACGGTGGTCGACGGGGTCTACGTCTGCGGCTCGGCGGTCGGCGCCAAGCCGCTCTCCGATGCCCTGGCCGAGGCCGGGGCCGCCGCCGGCAAGGCGGGCCAGACGATGGCCCGCGACAAGCTGGAGCTGGAGCCCACCGTGGCCGAGGTGAATCCCTTCCTGTGCCGTGGCTGCGGGACCTGCGTGGAGATCTGCGAGTTCCACGCCCCCGCCCTGAGCATGGGCGACCTCGGCGTGCCGGTGGCGAGCATCAACAAGGCCTCCTGCAAGGGCTGTGGAACCTGCGTGGCCTGGTGCCCGAGCGGTGCCATCACCGCGCGCCACTTCACGGACGAGCAGATCGACGTCATGCTGGAGACGATGCTGCAATGGGAGAAAGCGTGAGCACCGGAGCCTTCGAGCCGCGCATCGTGGTCTTTGCCTGCAACTGGTGTTCCTACGCCGGGGCCGACACGGCGGGGGTCAGCCGCCTGCAGCACTCGCCCAAGTTCCGGGTGATCCGGACCATGTGCTCTGGCCGGGTCAACGCGGCCCACGTGCTCAGGGCCTTCCAGCTGGGGGCCGACGGCGTGCTCGTCTCCGGCTGCCACATCGGGGATTGCCACTACATCTTCGGCAACCACTGGGCCATCAAGCAGTTCGAGGTCACCAAGGGCCTGCTCCGCACGCTCGGACTGGAGGAGGGGCGGGTGCGCCTGGAGTGGGTGTCGGCGGCGGAGGGTCCGCGCTGGGCGAGCCTGATCGACGAGTTCGTGGCGCAGATCCAGGCGCTGGGGCCCAGCCCCTTGCGCGGCGGCTCGGACCGGGCCTTCCGCGAGGAGCCGGTCGGGTCGGAGGTGACGGCATGACGGCGGGAGCGAACAGCAGCGGCGTGCTGCGCTGCCTCGACTGCGGCAAGTGCACGTCGGCCTGTCCGGTGGCGCGCTACAACCACGCGCTCTCACCGCGGCGCATCGTGCGGCGCCTGGCCGACGGGGGGACCGGAGCGGGCACGGCCGCGAGCGCGGCCGGCCTGGCCGCATCGCCGCCGGCGGCGCAGGAGGCCCTCTGGAGCTGCCTGACCTGCATGTACTGCGACACGCGCTGCCCGCAGGAGGTGACGATCAGCCGGCTGGTGCCCCGCCTGCGGGAAAAGGTGCGCGAGGGCGGCGGCCAGCCCCCCTTCACCCGCTGCGGCGTCATGGAATCCCTGACGGTCCTGCAATCCCAGGCCGAGCTGCCCCAGAACCGCCTCGACTGGCTGCCCGACGACGTGCAGACCGATCCGCAGGGCAAGACCCTGCTCTTCGTGGGCTGCCTGCCCTACTTCGACGTCTTCTACGCCGAGAACGGGGTGCGGACCATCGAGGCCGCCGTCGCCGCGATCCGGCTGCTCAACGTCCTGGGCATCGCCCCCGCCGTCCGCGCCGACGAGCGCTGCTGCGGGCACGACGCCCTCTGGTCCGGCGATCCGGCGACCTTCGAGCGGCTCGCGCAGATGAACGTGAAGATGTTCCAGGAGGCCGGGGCGGAGCGGGTGATCACCGTCTGCCCCGAGTGCTCCCTGACGCTGGGACGCGAGTACAAGGAGCGCTTCGGCGAGCCGGCCGGCACGGTCCAGCACCTGGCCGAGTTCGTGGCCGAGCACGCCGGCGAGCTGCCGCTCCAGGCCCGGCCCCAGGCCGTCAGCTTTCAGGATCCCTGCCGTCTCGGCCGGCACCAGGGGAAGTACGAGGAGCCCCGGACGGCCCTGACGGCGGTGCCCGGGCTCGAGCTGCACGAGATGGATCACAGCCGGACCCGCGCCACCTGCTGCGCGGGGAGCTGGCTCAGCTGCAACCAGGCCACCAAGCGGATCCAGACGGATCTGCTCAAGGAGGCGGCCGCCACCGGCGCGCAGGCGCTGGTGACCGCCTGTCCCAAGTGCATGATTCACCTGAAGTGCGCCCAGTCCGGCGATGCCGCCGTCCCCGACCTGCCGGTCCGGGATCTGGCGGTCGTGCTGGCCGAGGCGCTCACGGCCCAGGCCGTGGCGACATCAGCCCAGGAAAGGGGGTGAACCGAATGACGGAAGCTCTCCCCCGGATCGGCGTGTTCGTCTGCGACTGCGGCTCGAACATCGCCGGCACCGTGGACACGCAGGCCGTGACGGACTACGCCCAGTCGTTGCCGGGCGTCGTGGCGGCGATCCGCAACAAGTACACGTGCGCGGAACCGGGACAGCAGGAGATCAAGCGGGCCATCGTCGAGCACAAGCTCGAGCGCGTGGTCGTCGCGTCGTGCACCCCGCGGATGCACGAGCCGACCTTCCGCGGGTGCGTCTGGGACGTGGGGATGAATCCCTACCTCATGGAAATGGCGAACCTGCGCGAGCACTGCTCCTGGGTGCACGGGCACGATCCCAAGGCGGCGACCGAGAAGGCCAAGGACCTGGTGGCGAGTGCGGTGGCGCGCGCGGCGCGCCTGCAGCCCCAGGACGAGATGGTCTTTCCCGTGACGCAGACAGCGCTGGTGATCGGCGGCGGCGTGGCCGGGATTCAGGCGGCCATGGACCTCGCGGACGCGGGGCACAAGGTCTACCTGGTGGAGAAGCAGCCCAGCATCGGCGGGATCATGGCGCAGCTCGACAAGACGTACCCGACGATGGACTGCTCCATATGAATTCTCGGTCCGAAGATGATGGATGCCGGTCGGCATCCCCGGATCAAGCTGCTGACCTACAGTGAAGTCGAAAACGTCACGGGCTACGTGGGGAACTTCAAGGTCACGGTTCGCAAGAAGGCCCGCTACGTGGACGAAACCGTCTGCAACAGCTGCGGTGAGTGCGAGAAGGTCTGCCCGGCGACGCATCCCGACGAGTTCCAGATGGGCTTGTCGACGCGCAAGGCGATCCATCTGCCCTTCCCGCAGGCGGTGCCCTCGTCGTACCTGATCGACATGGAGTCGTGTCTCGGGACGAACCCCATCGCCTGCGGCAAGTGCGCCGACGTGTGCGACAAGCAGGCGATCGACTACGACGATCGGGACGAGCTGCTGGTCCTCGACGTGGGGGCCATCATCGTGGCCACCGGCCTGGACGTCTACGATCCCACGGCCCTGGACGAGTACGGCTACACGCGTTACGAGAACGTCATCACGAGCATGGAGTTCGAGCGCCTGATCTGCGCGGGCGGCCCCACGGGCGGCCACCTGGTGCGCCCCGGTGACCAGCAGACGCCCCTGCGGATCGGCTTCATCCAGTGCGTCGGTTCCCGCTCCCTGCGGGACGGGGCCGGTTACTGCAGCAACTTCTGCTGCATGAACACGGTCAAGGACACCCTGCTCATTCGCGATCACTATCCGGATTCCAGCTGCTCGGTGTTCTACATCGACATCCGCGCCTTCGGCAAGGGCTTCGAGGACCTCTACGAGAAGAGCCGCGAGGCGGGCGTCAAATACATCCGCGGCATCCCCGGCGAGGTCGTCGAGGACCCGGCCACCGGCAACCTGCGCATGGTGGTGGAGAACACCACCACCCAGCAGATCGAGGAACACGAGTTCGACATGCTGGTGCTCTCCGTCGGTGCCCGGCCCCGCGCCGACGGCGATGCGGTCAAGCGGTTGCTGACCCTGTCGACCACCTCCGACGGCTTCTTCATGGAAGCGCACCCCAAGCTCAAGCCGGTCGACGCGCCCACGCGGGGCGTCTACATCGCCGGCTGCTGCGAGTCGCCGAAGGACGTCAAGGACAGCGTCACCCAGGCCGGCGCCGCCGCCGCCCGGGCGGGAGCCCTGCTCAACGCCGGCAAGGTGACCGTGGAGGCCATCACGGCCAGCGTCGACGCGGACCTCTGCACCGCCTGCGGTCTCTGCGCCGAGGTCTGCCCTTACGGGGCCATCACCGCCGACAAGGCGGCCAAGGTGAAGGCCCAGGTGATCGAGGCGGCCTGCGCCGGCTGCGGCACCTGCGCCGCGACCTGCGCCTTCGACGCCATCAGCATGCGCCACTTCACCGACGGGCAGATCCTCAGCCAGGTGGACACGCTGCTGGCCGAGAACAATGAGGAAAAGGTGATCACGTTCGCCTGCAACTGGTGCTCCTACGCAGGCGGCGACACGGCCGGCATCAGCCGGATGCAGTACGCGCCGTCCTGCCGGCTCATCCGCACCATGTGCAGCGGGCGGGTGGACGAGGAGTTCGTCCTGCGCGCCTTCCGCAAGGGAGCGCCGGTGGTGCTGGTGTCGGGCTGCCACTTCTCGGATTGTCACTACATCGACGCCAACCGGCAGACGGTCAAGCGCGTCTACCGGCTGTGGAACTACCTCGAGAAGCGTGGCATCCGGCCCGAGCGCCTGCAGCTCGAGTGGATCAGCGCGGCCGAGGGACCCAAGTTCCAGAAGACCATGAACCAGATGGAGGAGCTGAGGCAAACGGTCACCGCCGAGGAGATCGAGCACACCATGAAGGTGCTCGCCGAGGAGGAGGAGAAGAAGCGGCAGCGCAAGCTCAAGCAGCAGCAGAGGCGGGAGCAGGCGGCGGCCGCGGAGGTGAGGACGGCCTGACGTGGAGAAACCCTGGGACTGGAAGTGCATGCGCTGCGGGCACGCCTGGGTCGAGGCTTACGATCCCAAGGCGACCCTGACGGAACGGGCGTGTCCCAAGTGCCGCTCCAACAGCGTGCGCCCGCTGGCCGAGGTGGGCGCCGCCAAGAAGTAGAGACGCAGCGACGAGGGAGCCAACCGTGGCCGAGCGCAAGAAGGACGCGGTGGAGCCGCTGGCGATCGATCATTCCTTCAAGGACGAGCTGGGGCTCGTGCTGGAAGGGGACGGCGTCAACTACTGCTACCAATGCGGCGCCTGTGTGGGCGACTGCCCGACGGCGCGCTTCACCGACCGTTTCAACCCCCGGGAGATCATGCTGGCCGTCCTCTACGGCCTGCGGGAGCAGCTGATCGGTCCCGAGTCGCCCGTCTGGATGTGCTCCAACTGCTTCACCTGCTTCGACCGCTGCCCGCAGGACGTCAAGCCCATCGAGGTCATCGTCGCCCTCAAGAACCTGATGGGACGCCAGGGGATCATACCCCAGGGCGTCGGCCCGGCGGTCGAGGGTATCCTCAAGACCGGCCGCAGCGCCCTGGTCACCAAGCGCACCGAGCGGCGGCGCGAGGAGCTGGGCCTGCCCCCGCTGCGCGAGCCGCCCCTCGCGCAGATGCAGGCCCTGGTGAGTGTAGAGGGAGGCGGCACCTGGCAGGAGGAGGCCGCGCCAGCCGGCGTTGACGAGGAGGAGGACTCCTCATGAGGTTCGCGTTTTTTCCCGGCTGCATGATCGAGGTGCGCTACCCCCAGATGGAGGCGGCCGTCCGCAAGACCATGCCCAAGCTGGGGATCGAGCTGGTCGACCTGGAGGGTCTGAGCTGCTGTCCCGATCCGGTCTTCTTCAAATCCCTGCACAAGCTGGACTGGCTGGTCCTGGGCGCCCGCAACCTGGTGATGGCCGAGGCGGCGGACCTGGAGTTCGTGACCATCTGCAGCGGCTGCACCGAGACCCTCTGCGAGACGGCGCACCTGCTGAACGAGGGGGGCGAGCTGCTGGAGCAGGTCAACCGCCGCCTGCACAAGGTGGGGCTGGAGTACAAAGGCACGGCCCGGGCCCGCCACCTGATCACGGTGCTGCGCGACGACGTGGGCTACGGCGCCATCGAGAGGTCGGTCACGCGTCCCCTGGAGGACGTGCGCGTGGCCGTCCATTACGGCTGCCACCTGCTCAAGCCGCGCGACATCATGCAGGTGGACGATCCCGACAACCCCACCATCTTCGAGGACATGCTGCGGGCCGTCGGCGCCACGCCGGTCAACCACGAGGAGCGCATCATCTGCTGCGGCAAGGCCTGCAAGGAGTGCGAGCTGCCCGCCGAGATGACCGCCACCGTGCTGCGCTCCGTGCACGACGCCGACGTCGACGTCATGGGCGTCATCTGCCCCTCGTGCTTCGACTCCTTCGACACGGGCCAGCTCCGCGTCGCCAAGAAGTACGAATTCGACTTCAGCGTCCCGCCGGTCTATTACTTCCAGCTCCTGGCGCTGGCCCAGGGACTGCCGCCCGAGGCCGTCGGTCTCGACCAGCACAAGCTCAAGCCCACCCGCCTTTTCGAGAAGCTGGCCGCCGCCCGCCTCAACCAGTCCTGAGCCGACGGGCCTGCAGCCAGCCGTCCAGGGATCGCCCGCCCGCTCCCGTGATGATCAGGAACAGGCAGCCGAGCCACATGCAGAAGTCGGTCCGCGACTCGTGGGCGAAGCTCCAGAATCCGTACCGTTTCAGCTCCGGCAGGTGAAAGAGCCAGAAGCCGTGTCCGAGCAGGATGGGCAGCTTGGTCGTGAAGATGGCCACCGAGATGTCGATCAGCAGGAGAAGCGCGGCGGGACGGGTCAGCAGACCCAGCAGGATCAGCGTGCCGGCCGCGATCTCGACGACGCCGACGAACGGCCCCGTGAAACCCGGAGACGGGATGCCGATCCGGGCGAACCGGCCCGCGCCCAGCGCCGCCGGAAAGATGAACTTCTGGAGACCCTCCGACAGGAAGACGGCCCCCACTAGGATGCGGACCAGCAGCGTCGCGGCGGACGCTTGGGTGGAGATCAGGCGGCGCGAGAGCGGTTCCATGCGATTCCACCTCCGCGGCCGAAGTCAAAGGGTAAGTCTTCACGGGCTGACGACCAGGGTGGATACAATATGCGCATGCGAGATGATGAGGGCCACGAGTCCTGCCGCGGAATCCGGGTTCGGAACTGCGCGAAGCTCGAGTCACTCGATCCGCTCCCCGGCGAATGGAATCCTCAGCGGTAGCCGGCCTTGAGCCTTCCCCAGGTCTGCCTAACCGTGCCGGTGGTGTTGCAGCCGATGTCCCACGCGCCTATCAGGCCGCACGAGGACTGCGCCGGGGCACAGGGCGAGTCGCTCTGGATGGCCCAGAACTTCTCGCTGCCCGGATCGCCGGCGCAAAACTGAGGAGCGGCGGAGATGTTCCCCTGGCTGCCGTCCTGACCCGCGATGCAGTCGACCCAGTCCCCGCCGCTGTTGCCGTAGACGCTGCAGCAGGAAAGGGCCACGCTGCCGGTGCCGACGCACGTCACGGCCCCGGGCCCGGAGCCGTTCACGATCAGCGAACTCTCCAGCGTGATGCTGCCCCGGCTCTGGATGGCGCTCCCGCTGCCGGCCGAGTTCTGGTCGAAGGTGCAGCTGGCTAGCGAGATGTTGCCCTCGTACAGGTAGGCTGCGCCGCCGCCGAGGACGGCGTCGTTGCCGTAGAAGGTGCAGTGGGAGACCGCGGGCGTGCAGAGGTCGAAGTAGATGCCGCCGCCGTTGTCGGCGGTGTTGTCGTAGAAGCCGCAATCGGTGATCATCGGGCTACCCGCGCCGAAGCAGTAGATGCCGCCGCCGACCGTGCTGCTGTTCCCGGTGAACTGGCAGTCGGTGATCGTCGGGGAGGATCTGTCGCACTCGAGACCGCCGCCCCGGCCGCTGCCGCTGCCGACGGCCAGATTGGCGCTGAAGATGCATCCCGTGATCGTGGGCGAGCTGCCCACGGTGCAGGAGACGCCAGCTCCGTGCTGGGCGTATCCGCCCGTGATGGTCAGGCCTTCCAGATGGGAGGTGGCGGTTTCGAGGGAGTAGAAGCTGAAGCCCGTGTGCCACTCCGCATCGCTGCCCTGGCAATCGATGATGCACTGCAGCGGATCTCCTCCCTGCGAGCGCACCGTGATCGCCTTGCCGCCGAAGGAAAGGTCGCGGTTGCCGTCCCCGGTGAAGGTGCCGTTGATCAGTTCGATGATGTCGCCGTTCGCGGCCGCGTCGATGGCGGTCTGGATGGTCGGATAGTCGCCGTTGCCGGTAGGATCGACAACATAGGTATCGGCCGTGGCGACGGTGGCGAGCAGGCAGAAACAAAGGACAAAAATGGCCTTGATTCTCACGACGGACCCCCCGCGGTAGGGAATGGGATGAGGATCCGGAGGACTGAACGATTATACCCATTAAAACACTATGATTTCAAGAGACCAGACCGCACCGCTCCGGGATCCTGAGAATGCGAAACATGATCGCTGGCCGGTGAGCCAGCGCCGGCTTGCCGCTGGCGGGGGGGTATGCTAGCCTGCCGCGCTGGCGGAGTCGGCAGGAAGATGGTCTTCAGCGCTGATCGTCGAGGAAACGCCATGAGGAAGACGTCCGAGCCTTGATCCAGGCGCTGAGATCGCTGCTGCTGGGGTTGCGCGCCATCTACAACTGGTTGACGCCGCGGCGCTACGCCGTGCTCCTCGCCGCCACGACCGCCGCGCACGTCGTCTTCACGCTCGTCTTCAAGACCCATCCCGGGATCGACGGCACCATCTACCAGGGCGTGGCGCGAAGCATCCTCGCCGCCCCCGAGATGTGGGCCTGCGGCGCCTTTGCGGGCGCCTACTGGCCGCCCCTGTTCTGCTACTACCTGGCCTTGTTCTGGGCCCTGCTCGGGAGAGCCACGTGGCTCTTCTTCCTGGGCAATGTGTCGATCGCGCTGGCGGCGGCGATCATCTCGCGGCACCTGCTCGCGGCCCTCTACGGCAAGCGGACAGGCCGCTGGGCGGCGCTCCTCTTTTACAACTCGATGCTCGTCTACTACTTCACGCTCTACTACAAGTACGAGCTGCTGGTCACCCTGCTGCTGGTCGTCAGCCTGACCCTCTACCTGCGGCCGGCGCGCCCCCGCATGCTGCCGGCGTTCCTGGCGGGCGTGCTCATGGGGCTGGCCACGCTGGGTACAGCCCGGCTGGTGGTGCTGGTTCCGGCCCTGCTGTACCTGGACTGGGCGGGGCGGCCGCGGTGGTCGCCGCGCCGGATCCCCTTCGGCCCCGTGCTGTTCCTGGTGGGGATCGCCCTGGCCGTCTCGCCCTGGGTGGTCCGCAACGAAATATGCCTGGACCGATTCATCCCCTACACGACCAACGGCGGCATGAACTTCTACATGGGCTTTCACGAGGGAGCCAACGGGAGCTTCCGCTTCCAGCACGAGCTGCCGCCGCCCTACGACACCTGGGATCGCACCGACGGCGGCGCCCTCTACCGCGCGGGATGGGAGTCCATCCGGCACCACCCCGGGCGGGCCTTCCTGCTGGTCCTCAGGAAGCTCTGGCTGATGTGGCGCGTGCACTACTTCGATCAGATGTTCTTCTACCCGTTCTTCTGGATCGGCATCTTCATGCTGGGCAGACTGCTTCCCCCGGAACGGAAGGTCCTGGCCCGGACCGTACAGCTCGCGTTCCTGTTCTATGCCGTCCTGCACGGCCTCTACATCGCCCGCTTCTATTACGTCCTGCCTCTGCTGCCGCTGATATACGGCATCGCCCTCTCCTGCCAGCGCTGGCTCGGCTATCGCTTGCTGCAACGATACGGTGGGGCATGAGCGGCTGCTTCTCAGCGCGAGGGCCCCGGGAAACCCCGGGGCCCTTGGTGTGGATGGACAGGACGTTCCCTGTCACTTGAGAAGGATCATCTTGCGCGTCTCGACGCGCTCCTGGGTCTCCAGGCGGTAGAAGTAGACGCCGCTGGCGGCATCCCGGGCGTCCCAGCTCACGCTGTGCACGCCGGCTCCGTACACCTGATCGACCAGGGTCGCCACGATCTGTCCCCGCACGTCGTACACGCGCAGCAGCGCGCGGGCCTCGCGGGGCAGGCTGAACTCGATCGTGGTCAGGGGATTGAACGGGTTGGGGAAATTCTGGGCCAGCGAAACGCGGTCCGGCAGGGCCGGCCCGCCCTCCGCCAGGAGCCCGGCTCCGCTCTTGCCGGCCGTCAGCCCCCGGAACTCGATCTCGTCGATGTAGACGTCGTCGGAGTTCCCGCTGGCGTCGCACACGAAGCGCAGCCTGGCGTTGGTCGGGTAGTTGTACGAGCTGCGCGGGATGGCGACGGTCACGTTGTAGAAGACCCCGTTCTGGAAGCTGCTCCCCCGGGTGTAGCTGGCGACGGTCCGCCAGGCGGATCCGTCGTAGTACTGCACCCAGAAATCCTCGTTCCGGTCCATGCTGACGGCGTAGAACCAGAACTCCACCTCCAGTTCGGTGTAACCGGACACGTTGTAGGTGGAGGTGTGGTAGAACGACGAGGCCGTGCCGCTGTTGTCCTGGATGTCCGCGGCCCGTGTGCCCTGGTGGGCGTAGGTGCCGCCGCTGTACAGGGCGCAGTCGCCGCCGCCGTCGGTGTAGTGGCCGAAGCCGCCCTCGAAGTCGTCGTAGGTGATCGTCACCCACGAGCCGCCGGCGGGATTCGTGACGGTGATATAGGCCGTCTTCGTCTCGGTGTCCGAGCCGTATACGTTGCTGGCCGTCAGCGAGACCGTGTAGGTGCCCGCCACGGTGTAGGTGTGGCTCGGATTCCGGCTGCTCGAGGTACCGCCGTCGCCGAAGGTCCAGCTCCAGGCGGTGGGATTCTGCGTCGAGGCGTCGGTGAACTGGACGGCCAGCGGGGCATCGCCGGAGGTCGGGGTGCCGCTGAAGGCGGCGACCGGCGGATCGCCGGCGCCGACGCCGGTGACGCTGATATCGTCGAAGGCGAAGCCGTCGCTGGTCATCGGGTAGTTGTCGTACTGCTGGAACTTCACGACGAACGTGGCGCTGAGGCTCAGCCCGTTGGCCGCGCAGAGGGCGTCCACGTCGAGCGTGAAGTGCTGCCAGGTCTGGTCGGAGTAGCTGGCTCCGTTCAGGTTCTGGACCTTGACGAAGCTCGAGCCGCCGTTGGACGAGAAGTACACGCCGTCCTGGCTGTGGGTCTCGTCACCGAACTCCTTCCACCAGTAGTCCAGGTCCACCTGCACCATCCCGGTCAGGTCCAGGTGCAGCCAGGCCTCGGTCTGGCTGTAGTTGCCGCCGCTGACGCTGTCGTCCATCAGCAGCTGGTAGCTGCCGCTGTGGGGCGCGTAGCTGGTGGAGATCCGGATCCGGCCCTCGTAGGTCGTCTCGGTGGTCCAGAACTCGTCCAGCGCGCCGCTCTCGAAGCCGGTGCTGTAGGGCAGCGTGGCATAGTCGCCGCCGCCCGGCTCGGAGACGGTGATGTAGTTGGTCTTGGTCTCGGAGTCCGAGCCGTAGGCGTTCGCGGCCGTCAGCGAGACCGTGTAGGTGCCGGCGGCGGTGTAGGTGTGGCTCGGATTCTGGCTGCTCGAGGTGCCGCCGTCGCCGAAGGTCCAGCTCCAGGACGTGGGGCTGTTCGAGGAGGCGTCGCTGAAGCTCACCGCCAGCGGGACGTTGCCGACCGTGGGCGTGCCCGTGAAGTTGGCGACGGGCGGTGATCCCGTGCTGCCGCCGACCGCGGCCGCCGCATCCACCATGCCGTAGCCGGTGTAACGGTCCCAGCCTGCGCCGGACTCCACCGAGGTCACATCCTGGGCCGTGTTGACCAGCTGATTGCGGATCTGAGCATTGCTCCAGGTGGGGTTCTTCGACTTGATCAGCGCACAGACGCCCGCGGCATAGGGCGTCGCGCAGCTGGTGCCGTTAAAGAAGGGCTCGTAATCGCCGGAGCGATAGCCGCCGCTGCCCCCGATGTCGGTCGTCGGCAGGATGGTCGGCGCGATGATGTCCACGGCACCGGCCGCATCCCGCGTGTTGACACCGTAGTTGGAGCCCCACCAGCGCTCCCCGTCACAGGTGTACCCGTGGGGATCGGTGTGGACCCCGGGATTGCACTCGCTGCTCAGGCTCGAGCTGCGCTTGCGCTCGCCGCAGGGCGAGGCGGCGCCGACGCCGATGACGTAGGTGTTGATGGCCGGGTAGCTTATGGTGCTGTTGTTCTCGTTGCCGGTGGCCGCCAGGATCACGCAGCCGGCGTTGTAGGCGTACTGCAGGGCGGTGTCGGTGGCCGGGTCGCTGCTGATGGCCGCGCCCAGGCTCATGCTGATGATGTCGGCTCCGTGATCGGCCGCCCAGTAGAGAGCGTTCTGGATGGCGCTGAAGTACATGCTACCGGAGCTGTTGGCCACCTTGCAGGGCATGATGCTGCAACCGGCGGCGATGCCGGCCGCCCCGATGCTGTTGCGCATCGAGGCCGCCACGCCGGCACAGCAGGTCCCGTGGCCGCCGCCCGAGGAATTGTCGTCCGGGTTGCTGTCGTTGTCGCCGAAGTCGTAGCCGCTCACCAGACGCAGGTCGGGGTGGTCGATGTCCACGCCGGTGTCCAGGATGGCCACGACGACGCTCGAGCTGCCGTAACCCTGGCTGCCGTCCCAGGCGGCCTGGGCGTTGGCGTCGAAGCCGGGCGTGCCCACCGTCGTCGACAGGGTGTGATCGTAGGTGCCACCCCAGTCCAGACCGGGCAGCTGGGCGGTGTTGTTGTGGCCCCAGTGATCGGGATAGAGAGGATCGGCGGGAACGGCCGCCGGAAACGCCACCCAGTCCAGGGAGACGGCCGTCACGTGGGGATCGGCGCGGAACTTCTCGGCCAGCTCCGGCAGCGCGGCCCCCTTGGCGAAGCGGAAGAGGAACCAGCGATCCTTGCCCACGGCCGCCGCGGCGGCCTTGTTCGGCGAGGCGAAGTAAGGGCGCTCGATGCTGAGGACGCCGGCGCTGCGCGCCAGGTCGTCGATGGAAGCGAGCTTCGTCTCGGCGCGGGGAACGGTCGCACCCTTCTCCCTGGCCAGGCCCAGGCTCGAGATGTCCACGCTCTCCGCCTCGAACTGGACCAGCAACCGGTCCGGTGCGTAGGGCAGCACGTCCTGGCCGCGGCTGGTGAACCCGGACTGGGTCGGCGCGAAGTTGCGGGGGGTCGTGCTGTCAGCGAGGGAGAGCGAGGTCAGGGCGAGAGTAGCCGTGATCAATACCAGGGAGAACACACGTCGTCGTCGGGGCATGACGTCTCCAATCGGTTGAGGTTGTGGGGCGATTGGACAGCGCTGCAGACGAGGCCAGATCGGGCGAGGACCTCCTTTGTGCTGGGAGATGGCGTCTCCTGAAGTGGCATTTTAGCTCATGTCCCCTCGCTTGTAATATCGCTATTTTATGCCATTTCGTACTGTGGGGTCCGTCCGGAGAGCAGCGGGAGCCGGTTAGGTGACGGCCCGGAAGCGGGAACCGTCGAGCGACGGGGGAGGCCTCAATCCCACCAGAGATGCAGGGTCCGGTCTCGCCGCAGGGTGTCGGCGACATGATCGATGGCCGCCTGGATCAGCTCGAGCCCGGGCTCGACCAGGTCGTTGAGGTCGAGGCTCTCGACCAGGTCCTCGTCGCAGAGATCGGGGCAGAACTCGATCGCCTCGGCAGCGAAGGTCTCGACGTCAGCGGGCAGGCGATCGAAGACGATGGTCACGTGCCCGGGCCCGACATCGACGATGTGGAGCGGGATGCGGTCCTCCCAGGTTCGCAAGCGGGCGATGATGTCGTCGGTCTCGAGATTGCAGCTGGCGCTTCGGGTGCCGGCGGCCTGCAGGGCCGCATAAGGCTCGTCGAGAAGCTCGCGGCTGGCCGTGGTCCACCGCCTGGCTCCGTCCGGTCCGCCGGCTGCGGCCGGAGCGAGCAGCTCCCGGATCTGGGCCATGGCCGGCACGGGCGTCTGCGGAGCCGGCTGCACGGCGATGAGTCCTGGTCGCAGCGAGCCCAGCCCGCAGCGGGACTTCAGGACCCGCTCGATCTCGCTGACGATCCCGGCGGCCATCCGGCAGGCGGTGGCCTCGTCGGGAGCTGCGATGGCCAGCAGGATGATCTCCCGTCTGTTCAGCCGCCAGAAGGAGGCTTCGATCACGTCGGGATGCCCGTCCGGGAGCTTCACGAACTCGCAGGCGGCGGCGTGGATCGCGGCGGGGTCGTCTCCCCCGAGCCGGCACTCGCAGCGACAATCGAAGATGCGCCCCATGTGTCCTCCTTGTCCGGTGCGTCCCTGCTCCTGCTTATCGGCCGGAGGCTCTCGCAGTTCAGGGATGAATCGATCTCGCCTTGTCCCGACCGGGGAACCGGCTATCTTCTTGCGGGATCCGGTCCACCATCACCCGGAGGAAACGATGCTCGAGCGTCGCCGCGCCCACTACTCGCTGGGTGAGGAAATCGCCCATAGCGTGACCCACGGGGTGGGAGCCGCCGCCAGCGCAGTCGGCCTCGTGCTCCTGATCCTGCGCGCCGTTCACACGGGCGATGTGTGGGTCGTCGTCAGCTTCACCATCTTCGGAACGACGATGTTCGTGCTCTACTGCTCCTCGACCCTCTACCATGCCCTGAAGCCGCCGCGGGCCCGCAAGGTCTTCAAGATCCTCGATCACGCCGCCATCTACCTGCTGATCGCCGGCAGCTACACGCCGTTCCTGCTGGTGAGCCTGCGCGGAGCCTGGGGCTGGAGCCTCTTCGGCGTGGTCTGGGGTCTGGCCATCGCGGGCATCGTGTTCAAGGCCTTCTTCGCGGGCCGCTTCAAGCTGTTTTCGACGCTCCTCTACCTGGGACTGGGCTGGCTGATCGTGATCGCGATCAAGCCCCTGATTGCCCATGTCCCGCCGCGAGCCCTCGTCTGGGTGCTGGCCGGGGGTCTGATCTACTCGGGGGGCACCGTGTTCTACCTCTGGCGAGGCATGAAGTACCACCACGCCGTCTGGCACCTCTGCGTGCTGGCCGGCAGCGCCTGCCACTTCTGGGCCATCTACGCCTACCTGGCCCCCACGGGGCCGGCCTGATCACCCATGGGATTGCTCAGCGATCCCCCTGCCGTTTCTCGGCTTAGCCGGTTTATCCGGTCAACCTCCGGCGTGCGCTGCCGAAGCATAGGCGACATGCATGACGATGTACGGGGGGCCATTCCATGCTGGTATCGGTGATCGACAATCTCGAGGAGATCGAACGGCTCCGGGATGCCTGGGAGGCCGTGTACGAGGCCGACGAGCACGCCCACATCTTCCTGTCCTGGCCATGGCTGCGCCTCTGGTTCGTGAATTCCCCGCACCGACCTCTCGTTCTCGCCGTCCGTCCCGCCGCGGGCGAGCCCTGGGCGGCCTTCTGCAGCCTGGAGAGCTCCGTGCACCGCCGGCGCAGCCTGCGATCGTTCCGCCGGCTCCGCCTCGGGGGAAAGCCCTTCGCGGACTACACGGGTTTCCTCTGCGCGCCCGAGCACGGGACAGCTCCGCTGTCCGCGATCGCACGTCACCTCCAGGCCGCCATGCGCTGGGATCGCCTGCTGCTGGAGGACGTCGTCGATCCGCGCCTGAACCACTTCCTCTGCTGCTTTCCGGGCGGGAGCTACGTGCTCGAAGTGGAGGAGTGCATGGCGAGCCCCAGGATTCAGCTGCCCGCAAGCTGGGAGGAGTTCCTGCGGGGCCACCTGAGCGCCAAGGCGCGTTTCCACCTGCGCAAGTCGATGCGAGATGTGAGCAGTCTTCCCGGCTTCCGGACGACCGGAGCGGAAGCGGACGACTGGGAATCTCATCTCGAGCTGCTGATGGCGCTCTGGCGACGACGACACAGCAAGCCGCCGCAGGCTTCTCTCGAGAGATACCGGCGGACCTTCGCGAACGCGCGGCACTCCGGTCAGCTCTGGCTGAAGATGGCCTGGGACGGAGGAGTTCTCGTGGCGGGTCTGGTCGCCTTCGTGGATCGCAGGAAGCAGGGATTCTACTGCTTCATGACGGCCTTCAATCCCGACTACGAACATCTCTCCCCCGGCAAGGCACTGTTCGGCTACGCGATCCAGGAGGCGATCTCCGAGGGATTCGAGATTTTCGATCTCCTGCGCGGTCGGCATGACTACAAAACCTCCCGCCTCGGCGCCCGCGAGCGGATGGCGATCACCATGAGCCTGACACGCAGGCAACAGATTCCGCTGCCCGTGCGCATCGGGCTCCCGGGTCCGGATCGTTCCCGCGACGCCGTTTCCTCGCGGCGAGGCCAGCAGATTCTCCCCGGGAGGGCCAGAAACGCTGATGGCGACCTCTGGCCGGGAGACATCGTCCGCGTGCGCCAGCTGATGGACATCCTCGGCACGCTCGATGGCCGGGGGTCCTGCCGCGGTTGCGGGTTCGCGGCACCCATGGCGCGATTTTGCGGGCGGGAATTTCCCGTCCTGAAAAAGGTGGAGCGCCATTTCGACCAAGCCCGCGGCAGGATGCTGACCGGCAAGGGAGTGTACCTGCTCGCGGAAGTCTGCTGCGACGGCTCCGCCTTTCCGGCGGCCGGCGGCTGCGACCGCAGCTGCCTGCACCTCTGGCGGCATGAGTGGCTCGAGCCGGTGACCACCCGGGAATCCGCGGCGGGCGATTCCGAGCCGGATGCCCAGGAACTCCTGCTGGCCGGGGCCGGTCTGGAGCATTGCCAGCTCCGCGCCGGCTGTTCGGGCCGTCCCGAACGCTGGCCATGGCGGCTCCGGCGCGAAGAGCAGGTCATCCGGACGGCCCTGGCGGCGGCCGGCCGCCGGCTCGGCCGGGGTCTGCCCGCGGCGCTCGGCGCGCTCGCAAGTCCGATCCTCCGCCTGTTCCGGCCGGCTGCTTCGCCGCGGTCCGCTGCCGGCGATTCCCCTGCATCTTCCGGCGGCCAGACGAGGGCCCACGCCCCGTCCACGCTGCCGTCGAGCTTCCATCCCGGGAACCTCGTGCAGATCCGCTCCTGGCCCGAGATCGAGAGCAGCCTCGAAAACGCGGGCGGCGTCCAGGCCTGCGTCAGCGGCCAGGCGTTGCAACGCTTCTGCGGCCAGCAGCACCGGGTGGCCCAGAAGGTGGATCAGTACTACAGTCCGGCCGGAGATCGGCTGCTTCCCTGTCAGGCGCTCTACCTGCTGGCGGGGGTGCGCTGCGACGGTGCGGGGAATCCCCTGACGGCGGGCTGCGATCGAGCCTGCTACCTCTTCTGGCGGGCCGAATGGCTCGAGCCGGTCGAGCAACCTGCGGAAGCTCCGGATACCGATCGCTCCAGCGAAAGCCAATCCGCCGGCAAGTCCATCTGATCAGGCAGGCCACCAGGCTCAACGCTCGTAGGCACCCAGGTCGATGCCGGCACCTTGCGGGCGCGGGTGACCGGCGATGTCCTGCCGCGGGGCGAGCTCGGCGGTGCCGGCGTCGATCGCGGCCGAGCCCGGACGCGGGCGCAGGTCCAGCTGGCCGTAGTCCTCGAAGAGGTCGGCCCAGTCCGTGGTCTCCAGGTTGTGATCCGCCGTCACGCCGTCGTCCGCCAGGATGGAAGCCGCGATGTTGTTGCGGATCAGGCAGCCGGAGCTGGGACGGCCGTCCTTGTGGGGGCCGATGTGGATCCAGGGGGGGCCCGGATCCTCGTCGTTCAGGTCGACCACCGTGTTGTTCACGATCCGGCACCCCTGCGCTCCGAGGAAGGTGATACCGTGCCAGTGGTCGGTGGCGACCACGTTGTTCTCCACGATCCAGTCCACGTACATGCCGTCGAAGCAGCCGATGCCCTGCAATGTCCCGCGGTAGGGCTGGGCGGGATCCGTGTACCCGATGATGACGTTGCCACGCAGGACGATACGCTCGCGGGGCGGCTGCCCGTCGACGGAAAACGACTGGAAGCCGTCGTCGTGGTTCTCGTTCACGTCGTAGCAGTTCTTCACCGTGTTGTACTGGAAGATCATGTCGTTGCCGATGCCCCGCAGCCCGTCCCCGCAGAAGTTCTCGACCTCGTTGTGCTCCACGATGGCGCACGACCCGCTCACGAGGATTCCGTGGTTCACATTCCGCAGGCGGCAGCGGCGCAGGCTGAAGTACTCGCCGTCGGCCAGGATCCCGGTGGCGCTCAGCGAATCCCAGTCGGCGGCGGTCCAGCCGCCGGTATCTTCCTGGCTGGTGATCTCGCAGTCCTCGACGACGATGTGCCGGCAGGGACCGCGCCAGCCGTGGCTTTCCAGGTGGAGCAGGCTGCGGGTGCCCCCGCCGCTGCTCAGCCCCTGCAGCACGAGCCCCCGGAGGCGGTAGCGCTCGACCCCCACCAGCTCCAGCCCGCTCAGCAGCGGCCGCTCTCCGTCCCCGGCCCGGATCTCGATGAACCGCGCGTTGTGGGACTCGACCAGGCGCACCTGCCCGTGATCGCCGCTCAGCAGGACCAGCGCATCGCCCGGCCGGATGGGGGCCTCGGGATTGACGAGGACCAGCTCGGCCCCTTCCTCGTAGGGATGCGCGGCGGCCTCCGTCCGCTGGATCAGGTCGTGCTCGAGAACCTCCTGCAGGCCCGGCAGCGGTTCCGCGCGGGTGCCCGGATTGTCCAGGCTTCCGTGCACCGGATCCAGGTAGAAGGTGGTGCCGGAAAGCTCGATGTCGTTCTCCCAGGCGGTCCAGTCGGGCGTGGGCTCGGGGCCGCTGCTGGAGGAGCACTGGACCAGGCCCAGGGCCAGCAGCAGAAGGGAGATGATTGCTGCGGATTTTTGCACCATGGTCGGGACTCCTGCACGGTCTTGTCCTGACGGCTGGCGAGCGTGCTATGCTGTCGCCGAGTGCACGCAATTCGCGTACCTGCCGGCGAGGAGAGACCAGCATGCCGGATCCTTGGCCCGAGGTCCGGGTCGTCTGCTACGCCGGCTACCGCGGCGAGCAGGAACCGCGGCGCTTCACGTTCGCCGGTGTCGAGGTCGAGGTTCGCGAGGTCCTCGACCGCTGGCTGGTTCCCGATCATCGCTACTTCAAGGTGCGCGGCAGCGACGGCGGGATCCACCTGCTGCGGCACGACACCGCTTCCGGGGTCTGGCAGTGGCAGGGGCTTGATTTCTGACTTGGCGGGCGACGGGGCCCGAACTAGTTTTGTCTCACCATGCTCGAGAGCTTGCATCTCCTGTTGACCTACCAGTGTCTCTACGAGTGCGACCACTGCTTCCTCTACTGTGGCCCGCACATGCAGGGGACCTTCACGCTCGCTCAGGTGGAGCAGGCCGTCCAGCAGGGCGTGGAGGCCGGGATCACCTCCGTCTACGTGGAGGGGGGCGAGCCCTTCCTTTACTACCCGTTGATGCTGGAGACGCTGCGGCTGGCCGCGCAGCGGGGACTGCGGCGCGGAATCGTCACCAACTGCTACTGGGCCGTCGCGGAGCGGGATGCCGAGCTCTGGCTCGAGCCGCTGCTCGACATCGGCCTGGACGACCTGTCAGTGTCGGACGACGCCTTCCACAGCGACGATCCGCAGCGGAGCCTGGCCAAGATCGCCCTCGCGGTCGCCTTGCGGCTGGGCCTGCCGGCCGACCGGATCACCATCGAGCCGCCGCGGATCCTCCCCGGGAACGCGCGGCGCAAGGGCGAACCCGTCGTGGGAGGCGACGTCGTCTTCAGGGGACGGGCCATCGAGAAGCTCGCCCACGACCTGCCCCGGCGCGCCTACATCTGCTTCACCGAGTGCACCGAGGAGGATCTGGTCGACCCGACGCGGGTTCATCTGGACCCGTTCGGCAATGTCTTCATCTGCCAGGGCATCTCCATCGGCAGTATTCGGCAGCAGCCGCTGGCGCGGATCATGCAGGAATACCGGCCGGAAGAGCATCCCATCCTGGGGCCCCTCGTGCGAGGCGGGCCGGCGGAGCTGGCCCGCGTCTTCGGCCTGCCCGAGGGTGAGGAGTACATCAGCGGCTGCCACCTCTGCTACCTGGTGCGCAAGAAGCTCCTGGACCGCTTCCCTGCCTACCTCTGTCCCCGGCAGGTCTACGGCGAGCCGCAGGACTGACGCGCGACGATATCTTCCCGGGATGCACATCGCGGCCACCGCCGGTTGTCCGGCGGCGCGCCCGTGTCGTACAATACCCTCCTCCTGGAACGGACGGAACCGCACCCGTGTCCCAGCATGGGCCGCCGGGGGTCTCGCCTGTTCCCGCCATCTCGCCCGCCCGCTTCCCCGGCCGCGGCGGCGCACCGCCCCTGTCGGTTTGCTCCGCCCTGAAGCTGGGCTATCATGGGATGCATGAGGCCCGTGCTCCGGGCCGGGGCCGGGCCGGGCGTGCCGCACCCGGCACGGCGGCCGGACCCAGGAGGAGTCGTCATGCGCATTCCAGCCGCCCTGCTCCCCATCCTGCTCGGCACGCTTTCAGTTCTGACGGGATGCTCCCGTCACCAGTACGATCTGCCCGAGCGGGCGCTCGCGGGTCCCGATTCCCTGCGGTCGACTGACGCGCCCTACGAGGAGCATCCCGACTACTACGTCCTGGCCTGGTCGGAGCTCAACGTGTCCGGGCGACAGGAACCGGATTGCCCCTACGAGGCGCTCGGCGAGGTCGAGGTGCTGGCTTCCGAGGTCAGCCGCCTCGATACCTGGCAGCAAGACAAGGCCCTGGCCACGCCGCGCACCAACACCGCGGTCGATCCCCGGATCGAGCGTGACACCGAGGAGCCCACCTACCGCGAGGAGCGTCCCCTGACCTTCCCCAGGCGGCCGGAATCGAGGCTGCTGGACGTGCTGCGCAAAAAGGCCCAGGCCCTCGGGGGGGACGCCGTCATCGATATCGTCCTCTATCACGCCGGCGAAGCCGGCGGCATGGAGGTGGCGGTCCAGAACCTGGACCTGAACGAGAAACCGCCCATCGAGAAGATCCAAGGCGCCGTGATCCGCTTCACCGAGATCGACTGCCATCACTGACGTCCCGCTGCGCCCGTCTGCACGCCGCGCCCGGCGCAACTCCCCGGGGCGGTCGCCGTAATCCCTGTAACCTTTCGCCGTCCGGGGTGTCATTCCAGATGAGCGGCGGTCCACCCGGGACCACGGAGCCCACAGCGGGGACGGGAGCGGGCCCATGACCGTGCAGACCGAAGCCCTGGAGAGCCACTGGCCTGCCATCCTGGCCTTTCTGCGCCGGCGTTGCTGGAGTCGGGAAGAGGCCGAGGATCTCTGTCAGGAGACCTTCTACCGGGCCCTGCGCAACGGAGGCCGCTTGCGGGATCCCGCCAAGCTGCGCCCCTACCTGCTGCGGATCGCCAACAATCTCTTCCTCAACCAGGTGCGCCGGCCCCCGCTGGTGACCGGTGAGAGCGCCCTGGGAGAGCACGCCTCCCTGGAGGAGCATCCCGACGCCGGCAGCCCCTGTCCGGCCACGGCCCTCGAAGGAGCGGAGCTGAGGCGCAAGCTTCAGGAACAGCTGGCCGGGTTGCCGGCGACCCACCGCCTGGCCTTCGAGCAGGGCGTCCTGCAGCGCCGCGCCTATGCCGAGGTAGCGCAGGAGAACGGCTGGACCGTCGGCCAGGTCAAGGCGTACGTGTTCCGGGCCCGCAAGCAGCTCATGAACGGCCTGCGGGAGCACCTGCCCGTGCCGGTGGCGGCGGAAGGAAGGGCGACATGAACGCATGCGAGCATCACGAGCTGGAAATCTCGGCGCTGCTGGACGGCGAGAGCACGCCGGCGGGGGCGATCGCGGTCCTGGACCACGTGACACGCTGTCCGTCCTGCCGGCTCTTCTACCGGGAAGCGCGGACCTTTCAGGAGTGCATTGGCGGGCTGTCGGCCCCCTTGTCCGCCGGAACCGCACCACCCGTGGCGACTCCGGGGAGCGGCAAGCCCCCCGCGCCCGGGCGCGGGCGGGGCCGGCGCCCGATCAGGTCCGTCCCGCGCTGGTCCTGGCCGCTGGCGGCGGCCCTGGTGATCGCCCTGGGCTGGTGGATTTCCGGGGAGCTGGTCGGCCGCCGCGCCCCGTCCGCGGCGGCGAGCGCTCCCATGACCATCCAGCTGGGGAGCGATCCGGAGGCGATGAGCGACGCGCGCTTCCTGGAACTGACCAGGGAGCTGCTGCAGGCGGACCAGGGCTACCGGAGGATGATGCTCGGACTTCTGTCGGCCCTGGATCGCGGGGAGGACGAGACGGCAGAGACGTCCCGCTACGCGATCCACCAGGTGGAAAGCGGCGAAGGCGGTCATCACGAGGATCTGGGCGAACCGGCCGCGGCGACGATGCGGCTCGTCAACTAGCATCGGCGAGAGCATGGCGAGAGAGGGACCCCGGCAGGGGAAAGGAGCGAGCGTGATGGGCAACCCGAGGCAGAATGCAACCTGGGTCTTCCTGGTGCTGGCGGCCGGGGCGCTGCTGGTGCCGCGAAACGGCCAGGCCCGCAGCGACAACGGCGGTTTCATCTACGGACGGGTCCTCACCGAGTCCGGCACTGCGTACACCGGTTTCCTGCGGTGGGACGACGAGGAAGCCTGCTGGGACGACCTGTTCCATTCCTCCAAGAAGGATCTTCCCTACATGGACGCGGTCGATCGGAGCCTGCGCCGGCAGCACCGTGAGGAGAGCCGCTTCCAGGTATTCAAGTGGACCTTCCGGATCAAGGATGCCGACTGGTCGGACTCCCGCATGTTCATCGCCCGCTTCGGCGACATCGTGGAGATCCAGCCGCACGGTCACGACGAAGCCACGCTCCGGATGAAGAGCGGCGAGACCTACGAGGTCGGCGGCGCTTCGAACGACGTGGGGGGCAAGATCCACATCAAGGACGCCAGTCTGGGTGATCTGGATCTGCGCTGGGACCGTATCGAGTCCATCAAGTTCCAGTCCGTGCCCGGCAACGCCGATCCGGGCGTGCAGCGTCTGTACGGCAAGGTGGAGACCGACGAGGGAACCTTCGAGGGCTTCATCCAGTGGGACAAGGAGGAGTGCCTGGACACGGACCTGCTGGACGGCGAGACCGAGGACGGCGACGTCTCCATTCCCATGGGACGCATCCATTCCATCGAGCGGCGCGGCCGCAAGAGTTCCCTGGTGGAGCTGAAGGACGGCCGCAAGCTGCGCTTGAGCGGCACGAATGACGTCAACTCCGACAACCGCGGCATCATGGTGGAGGACCCGCAGTACGGGCGGCTGACCGTGGGCTGGAATGCCTTCGATCGGCTGACCTTCCTCGAGGGCCACGGCAGCGGGCGCGGTTACGACGATTTCAAGGGAGACGGCTGGCTGCAGGGCACTGTCACCGATGAGGACGGCGAGGAGCACCGCGGTCGCATCGTCATCGATCTGGACGAAGCCGAGGGCTGGGAGATGCTGAACGGTTCCCTGCGGGACATCGACTTCGACATCCCGCTGGGGATGGTCGTCGAGCTGCATCCCCTGGGTTACGACGAATGCCGGGTCGTGCTCGCCAGCGGCAAGGAGCTGACGCTGGCCGACGGCCAGGACGTGAGCGATCGCAACGACGGCGTTCTCGTTTACACCGACGGCGACGAGGATCCCTTCTATCTGCCCTGGGACGAGGTGAAGGCGATACGCTTCCGGCGCTAGACCGGGTCCCGCATGTCCCTCAGACGGCGGAAGGAGAAGCGGGCCACCCGGGGCTGGACCAGCCGCTCGAAGTCCGCATAGGACATGCGAATCAGCTCGCCGTGCGAGCCCGCGTTGAAGGCGATCTCCTGCGCCTCGCCGAGGCTACCCTCCACGTAGACGGCCAGGCCGTAGAGGTTGCCGAAGGGCGGCATGGCGCCCAGGTCGCAGTCCGGAAACAGCTGGATGAACTCGGGCTCGCTGGCCAGGGCGATGGACCCGGCGCCGGCGGCCTGCTGCAGCAAGGTCAGGTTGATCTTGTCGGCAGCGGGCAGGACGGCCATGGCCATCTTCCCGTCCAGCTTGACCATGACGGTCTTGGCGAACTGCTTGCCGGAGACCTGGGCCTTGTCCGCGACCTCCTGGGCGGTGTAGGCCTCCAGGTGCTCGATCCGCTCGTAGCTCACGCCGTTCTCGTCCAGGAACTCGAGCAGCTTCTCGCAAGGCATCACAGACCTCCCGGGCGGGCTGGTTCGAAGCGCGGCCTGCGCTGGAAGGCGGGATGCGGAGCCGTGCAGGCATCGCGGAGGCGGGAAGCCGCGACAGCGGGGAGCGGAAATCCTGGTGCGCTTCCCACCGGCCGTTCACGGCGATTCTAGCACATCCTGTCCCGGCAGGGTAAACCACCCCGCCCTCCCCACCTCGTTGCTTCCAGCGGCCCGGAATGCCATACTCCAGCGATTGCGAAGGCGTTTAGTGGAACACCTCGGCCAAGGCGGAACATGGCGCATGGGTCCATCGCGAACCCGAGCGTTCCTCCGGATCCCTTTCCGCTGCCGGCCTATTGCCCCGGCAGCGGATACGGCAGGAGGATCCTCGTTATCGATATGCGGCGGCTGCGTGCGGGCCCGGGTTGCCCCGGGCCCACCTCAGAAGGCCTGACAGAGCCGTTCCATATCATCGATAGATCCCCTTCAGCTTGCCCCAGGAGGCCTTTGCCGCGGGCGTGCCGGCGTCCGGGCAGCCGATCGGCTGCGTGCTGACCACCACGTCGTCGATGCGGATCCCCGCGTCCGCATGCCCTGCATGGTAGAACAGCGCCAGCCACAGCAGGCGCAGCTGCAGCGCCGGCGTGGAGCGGAACCAAAGGCCGGTCCAGGGACCTATCTCCTGGCCGTCGATCCAGAGGTCCAGCGCGCCGTCCGCCTCGGCGGGATCCGACACCGGCGTCCCCGCGTCCAGCATCATCTCGACGCAGTACCAGCGCCCGGTTTCCAGCAGGGGGGGCAGAACTGTTTCCCGGTGGTCCGGATTCGTGCAGTAGTTGCTTCCCTCGTCCATCATGCAGGGGAAATGATCCCCCCAGCAGGAGCCGTTCGGATCGACGCAGTCCTGGTACATGCCGGGGTAGTAGGCGTAAATGACCGGCCGTCCGTAGGGAGCCTGCGGTTCCACGCTGGCGCTGCAGAAATCGGTGCCATCGGGCCGGAATCCCGAGTGTCCCAGCAGATCCCGGGATCCGGCGTGGAGACCACAGCCGTGATTCGGGGCCTCGAAATCGTAGCCGGGTTCCCAGAGGATCGCCCAGCGCGCGTAGAGCCGGTCGTAGCCCTGGGGCAGGACCTTGACGAGATCGGCCATGCCGCCGCCGGCAGGGACCCAGAGCCGCATGACGTGGTTGCCGTCCTGCTCGAGGGGACCGGGATCGGACACGATCTGGTCGTAAGGGGCCGGATTGCCGTCATAATCGTCCCAGATGTCCAGGTTTCCCTCTTCGAAGCCGCTGCAGAAGACCCAGTCCGGCGACGGCTGAGTGCAGGGATCGAGCGCGCCGGGCGCGCCAGCCGCGGCCGCGGCCGTCAAGAAGGCGAGCTGGCTGCCCGCGGTGGCCAGGATACGTCGCAATCCTCTGGAGCTCTTCAAGATCCTCTCCTCCAGGACGGGGGTGGCGAGCCGGTGCTGTGCCTGGTTCGGACGCAATCTTCGTGCCGTGAATATACGGGAGGTCGGGCGCCGTGGGGCCATTCTCAGGCAGAGCCGGACGACCTTTCCGGCGGAGAAGCCCCGGCGAGCCTCGCCAGGGTCTGCGGGAGACGGTAGCCGGCGGCCGCAGCCGCCGCGGCCACCCGGGCCGCGGTCGTGGCCGCCGCCCCGGTCCCGGCAGCCCGCACCCAGGCGCCCAGCAGACGCTCCAGCTGCTCCTTGTGGAGCCACCGTTCCCCGGCGTGCTCGTGGATCTGCAGGAACTGCGCGACACCCCGGTCGGCAAGGGCCTGGTCGAGGCCGCCAGCGGCGGGTTCAGCGGTTGGTTCGCCGAGGGGATTCGGGTACCCCAGCAGGGCTTCCAGCAGGCGGGCGTCCCAGTGCGCGGCGTGCCCGTCGCCGCTGCGCTCCCGCCACACATCCTCGGCCGCCTTCAGGAGCAGCCAGTCATCGGCCAGCTGGCGGGCCTGCTTCGCCACGGCGGCCGGCGTCGGTCTCGCGCCGGACGAGGCGAGGCGGCCCAGGGCCTGCACGGCCGTCCAGGCCAGAGCCACCCGCGGCCAGCCCGGATCCTCCCGGCTCAGGAAGTCGTCCGCGCCAGGCGCCTGCGGGCCCGTGGGCGGCGCGGGCTCATGCAGCAGGTGGTCGAGATCGGTGAGGGCGGTCGTGACCTCGGCGACCGTTACCTCCTGGTGGTCGAGTTCCCGGGCGGCGGCCCGCAGCCAGCCGGCCAGACTCTTGGCCAGATCCGGCCGGCCCTCCTCGGTGCCGGGATCCAGGGCCAGGAGCGCCCGGAAGGGATCCAGGAGCGGCTCCAGCTCCAGCTCGCGGCGCGCCGTGTGCAGGTCGAACGTACCGCGGCCGCCGAGCCGGTCGGCCAGACGATGCCAGCCGCCGTCCCTGTCGTGCAGCTCCTCGAACTCCAGGAAGGCGTTGTAGGCGTAGCCCTGCAGCTCGGCGTACAGACCCTGCGCGGCCAGCTCCCGTCCGCGGCGCAGGTACCTCAGGCCGCTGCGGACGTCGCGGAAGGAGTAGAGGCAGTCCTCGGACGTGTCCAGGCCCAGGGCCTCGACCAGGGTGCGGCGCACGAGGAAGGTCTCCTCGCCGCGTCCGGCGTTGATGGCCGTCGAGGTATGGATCCGGCCGCGGGTCGTCTGGTAGGCGTTGTTGTAGAGAATCAGCGCGCGCTCGCCGTCCGCGCGGTTGGAGTAGGCGAACACGTTCTCGTCGACGTGACCTTCGGGGGTCACGAAATCGTAGAAGGCGAAGTTCTCGGCTCCGCTGAAGAGGCGTCGCCGGCGCATCAGGGGAAAGATCTCGGTCTCGTGACGGCGGACCATGTCCTGGTCCGTCTGCTCGTCCCAGTAGGCCCGGCGGTACTCCATACCGTACTTCTCGGTCAGGCCCTCGACCTGGCCGTGCCCGAACATCGGCAGGCCCGGCATGGTCACCATCATCAGCGCCACGCCGAAGTACTTGTCGCCCTTGCCGAACTGGTCGATGGCCGTGCGCTCGTCCGGATTGTTCATGAAGTTGACGAAACGCTTCAGCACCTCGGGGCTGAACTCGAGCACGTTCTTGACCGTCTGCCGGTACTTCTCGTTCTCCTCCATCTTGAGCATGTTCATGAAGGCGCTGTTGTAGACGCGGTGCATGCCGAGGGTTCGCACGAAGTAGCCCTCCATGAGCCAGAACGCCTCGGCCAGCAGCAGGGTGTCAGGGGCCTCGGCCGCGACGCGGTCCACCACCTCGCGCCAGAACTCCGCGGGGAAGGCGGCCTGGAAGGACTCGGGGCTCAGGCTGTGCTCGGCCCGCGAGGGCACGGCCCCGGCGTTACCCGGGACCGGGAACCACAGCCGCTGGTAGTGCTTCTTGGCCAGGGTCATCGCGGCGTCGAAGCGGATGATGGGGAACAGCCGCGCCACGTGCAGGATGGTCCGGATGACCGCCTCGCGCACCTCCGGCAGCAGGTAGTTGAGCTGCGCGGTGTCGTTCCACGGCATGCTGGTGCCGTCGTTGCCGTGGTAGATGTAGCGCACGTCCCCGGTGTACCTGTCCAGCCGCTTGAAGACCACGGCGGCATCGCGTCGCTCCCAGTAGCCGTCCTCGAGGAAGACGCCGACCCGCTGATCCTCGCTGAGGTCCCCGCCGCCGAAGGTGTACCAGGGATAGGGCGGATCGCGGAGCTGGATGAACCAGTTCGGATGCTCGATCACCCAGCGCGAGTCAATGCCCATGTGATTGGGGACCATGTCGCTGGCCAGGCGGATGCCCCGCGCCCAGGCACGATCGCGCAGGTCGCGCCAGGCTTCCTCGCCGCCCAGATCGCCGGCGATCGTGTAGTCGTAGAGGGAGTAGGCCGAGGCCTCGGCCTCGCGATTCCCCGTCCACTGCTTGATCTTGCGCGAGGCCCGCGAGCGCTCCCAGACCCCGATCAACCAGAGCCCGCGAAATCCCCAGCGCGCCAGGCGATCCAGCTCCTCGTCGGGCACGTCGCTGAGCAGCCGGATCCACCGCCCGTGGCGCTTGGACAGCTGGTCCAGCCAGACGTAGACCGACTTGGCCATGAGCACCACATTGGACATCCAGTCCCGATCGTCGCTGAAGCGGGCCGGCTCGGCCCACAGGCCGGCCGTCAGGTCGCCCGCCGTCAGGGCGTGCAGGGGCGGCGGGCCCAGCCCGCGCCACTGGCGATCCTCCCGCCAGATGTCCGCCGCCAGCTGCAGCTGGGCCTTCAGCTCCGCCGGCAGCCACGCCGCCCACTGCTCCCGGATGTAGGCCAGCTGGCCTTCCAGCGAGCCGGGAGCCGCCTGGATGGGGGCGCGCAGGACGTAGAAGAGCGTCTGCCCCGGGCCCGCCAGGGGCGGCTGATTGGCAAAGAACTCCTCCAGGGCCACCACGAACGGCACGTAGGGTGCCCGTCGCTGCAGCTCCACGTCGTCGTGCAGCTCCCGGTAGGCATCGGCGGCCGGATTGCGGGCCGTCAGGTAGAGCAAAACGATCTCCAGGACGATGCGGTCCCGGTTGGCCAGGCCCCGCGGGCTGTCCTGCAGGAACTGCCCCGGGGTCTGCAGACCGCGCGCCACGGCCGCCGGGGGAAAGAGATCCACGAAGATCTCCGGCAGCCGGGCGACGCCCTCCTCGCCCAGCCGCCTGACCGCCCAGTCCAGCCCCTCCGCCAGCACACCCGGATTCTGGTGCTGGCAATAATGCCGCGCCATGTAGCGCAGGGCATCGAGAATCGACCCCAGGACGAACAGCTCCTCGGTCCGGAAGGGCGGGGGCGGACTGGTGGGGCGCTCGCGCTCGCGGATCTCGTTGGCCCGGTGGGTCAGCCGGCGCAGAACGGGCAGATCCGTCTGCCCGGGCGACCGGGCGACCTCGGCGTACGCTTCCGGCAGACCGAAACGGGTGCAGGCCGGCGCCGAGGCGGGGAAGCCGAAGGGGAAGACATCCCGCAGGGGACGTTCAGAGAGGTGATCGTTCATGGTCTCGTTCCGCGGTGGACCCTTCGAGCCCGCGCAGAAAAATGGGGTAGCCACGAAATCCGTGATCCGGCACCGACGTGCCACCGGTGGACTCCGGGCCCTTGCCTGGCACGCCCCATGGTAGGGGCAGGCTGTTCAGCTAGCAAGCAGGAGCGTCGCAATCCCGGCGGAACAATCCTCAACCAGCGCTTCTCCTGACCGAAAACCCAAGTGGCACGAAGTTTTGGAGAAGCGACCGCTCCCGGCGGCTAGCCCGCCGGGGAGCCGCGTCTGGGCGTGTGATGCTCCGCACCCGTTGCTGGGAAGACGGAGGAGTGGCTTGTGAAGCTGGGGCGTTCGGTCCGCAATAGAAAACCGAGCATCCTGCCCGGTGTCCTCGCTGCATTCTTGGGCTGGCAAGTTGGGTTCGCAGGCGGCACAGCGCTGGCAGGCCAGTGGGTGACCGGAACCTACCAGGGGAACGACACGGACAATAGGGCCATCACCGGCCTCGGCTTCCGACCCGCCGTCGTGATCATCAAGAACGAGGACAACGAGAACGCGATCATCCGCAGCGCGACGATGAGCGGGGGCGTCAGCAAGTCCCTGTCCGAGATCAGCTTGCCGTTCTTCGACCGCATCCAGTCCCTGGACGCCGACGGCTTCACCATCGGGACCAGCGACGACGTGAACAAGCTCGGCGTCAGCTACGACTTCATCGCCTTCGCTGCAGCCCCGGGCGAGCTGGCGGTCGGGACCTACCTGGGCGACGGCCTGGACGGCCACGACGTGAACGGAGTCGGTTTCCAGCCCGCCTATCTCATCGTGTGGCCCGAGGCTCCTTCGCGCCCCTGGCAACGGACATCCGCGATGTCCGGGGACGCGAGCACCACGTTCATCGACGACCCCATCGTCGCGAACCGGATCCAAAACCTGACGGCGGACGGATTCCTGCTGGGCAGCGACTTCGACGTCAACATGCCGGGGCAGATCTACCATTACGTCGCCTGGAAGGCTGTGGCCGGCGCGACGAGCGTGGGCTCGTACGCGGGGGACGGCACGGACGACCGCGACGTGACCGGCCTCGGCTACCGGCCGGACTGGCTGGTCGTCAAGGCTTCCGGACGGCACGCGGTCCACCGCCCGGTCTCGGCGGGGCCGGGCGACCTCACCCTGCCCTTCCGGAAGGAGAACGCCTTTGCGCACGGCATCCAGCAGCTGCTGGCGGACGGCTTCCAGGTGGGCCGCGACAACCGGGTCAATGAAGAGGGTACCACATACTACTACGCAGGTTTCGCAGGCCCGGGCCCGGCTCTCGACCTGGAGCTCACCCAGTCGGCCGACCCGAGCACCGCCAACGAGGGCAACCTGGTGACCTTCGAGGTCGCCGTCACGAATGCCGGCCCCAACGACGCGACCGGCGTGGTGATCGCCGATCTGCTTCCCGCCGGGCTGAGCTTCGCGTTCGCCCAACCCAGCCAGGGCAGCTACGACGACGGGACAGGCCTCTGGACACTCGGCGATCTGCCCATCGATGACACTGTTTCCCTGAAGCTCGCGGCCATGGTGGATACCGGCACGGCGGGATCCCTCCTGCCCAACGTGGCCAGCGTCCATAGCCTGGACCAGCCCGATCTAGACGGCGGCAACGACTCGGCCGCGGCCGCGATCACCGTGAATGCCGCCGCCGTGCACATGATGCTGGCGACCGGCAGCTACCCTGGCAACGGCAGCGACAACCGCAGCATCGGCGGCCTCGGATTCCAGCCCGATGTGGTCCTGGTCAAGGCCGACGCTTCCAGCCCGGCCTTCCTGCGGACCGCCACGATGAGCGGCGACGCCGCCAAGGCCCTGGTCGAGGATTCATCCCCGTATACAGACCGGATCCAGGCCTTCCGCAGCGGGGGCTTCGTGGTCGGCAACGATGCCGCAGTCAACGGGATCGGGACGACCTATCACTGGATCGCCTTCCGGGCAGCGCCGGGAGAGCTGCGCTGCGGCTCCTTCCTCGGCGACGGCCAGGACGACCGGAACGTCACCGGGATCGGCTTCCAGCCTGACTACGTCATCGTCCTGACCGAGGACAACGGCAAGGCCTACCAGAAATCCGCGGCCATGGCCGGCGACGCCAGCATGACCTTCGTCGGCGGCCTCGAGGCGAATCGCCTGCAGGCGCTGCTGCCCGACGGCTTCCAGGTCAGCGGCGACCGCCACGTCAACGAGGCCGGCTCTTGGAGCCACTATCTCGCGTGGAAGGCCGTGCCCGGTCAGGTGGCCTTCGGCGCGTACGTGGGCGACAATGCCGACAACCGCAACATCCTGGGCCTGGGCTTCCGTCCCGAGTACCTGGTCATCGGCTCGGACGCCGGCCAGCCCAGCGCCCACCGCTCCGCTTCGCTCGGTCCGGCCGACGCCACCCTCGAGTTCCTGCCCGATCCCAGCTATGCCAACGGCATCCAGGCCCTGCTCGCCGACGGCTTCCAGGTGGGATCCGCCAAGCCCGTCAACGACGGCGGCAAGGACATCTACTGGACGGCCTTCGCCGACCTGACCAGCGCGGATCTGGAGGTCGGCAAGATCGTGGACGATCCTACCCCCGACGAGGGCCGGACCATCACCTACACCCTCACCGTGAAGAACGCCGGGCCGGACGCCGCCACCGGCATCAGGCTGTTCGACCTGCTGCCGGCGGGCCTCGGCTTCGTGTCCGCTGTGCCGGAGCAGGGAACGTACGATCCCGGGACGGGATCCTGGGCCATGGGCGATCTGGACGCGGGGGCCGGCGCGAGCCTGAACATCACCGTGATGGTTGATCCCGGAACCGCCGGCCAGATCATCACGAACACCGTCTCGGTCGCCTCCGCCGACCAGGACGATCCCGATCCGGACAACAACAGCGCGTCGGTCGCGATCACCGTGCAGAGCGTGGACCTGGAGGTCGCCAAGTCGGTGGACGAACCGGCACCCAACGAGGGCGACACGGTCGTCTACACCGTGACCTTGACGAACCACGGTCCGGACGGCGGCACGGGTATCGCGGTCACGGATGCGCTGCCGGCCGGTGTCAGCTTCGTCTCGGCCGCACCCAGCCGGGGCACATATGACCAAGGTTCGGGAATCTGGAGTGTGGGCAGCCTGGCCAATGGGGTGAGCGCGACGCTGATTCTCACTGCAACCGTGGACGCCGGCACCGCGGGGACGACGATCACCAACACGGCCGCCGTCACCGCGGCGGACCAGGCCGATCCCATCCAGGGGAACAACAGCGCCGCGGCCGGCATCACGGTGCAGAGCGCGGACCTGCAGGTGAGCAAGTCGGTGGACAACCCGACCCCGAACGAGGGCGACACGGTGGTCTTCACGGTGAGCGTGACGAACAACGGCCCGGGCGCCGGTACGGGCATCGTGGTCACGGACGTGCTGCCGGCTGGTGTCAGCTTCGTCTCCGCCGCACCGAGCCAGGGGACCTACGACGACGGGACGGGCCTGTGGAGCGTCGGGACCCTGACCGCCGGCCTGAGCGCGACCCTGAACCTGACCGCTCGCGTGGATACTGGCGTTGGCGGTTCGACGGTCACGAACACGGCCACGATCACGGCGGCCGACCAGGCCGATCCCGTTGGCGCGAACAACGCTGCGGCGGCCGGCATCACGGTGCAGAGCGCGGATCTGCAGGTGGGCAAGTCGGTGGACGACCCGACCCCGAACGAGGGCGACACGGTGGTCTACACGGTGACCGTGACGAACAACGGCCCGAACGCCGGCACGGGGATCATGGTCACAGACGTGCTGCCGGCTGGTGTCAGCTTCGTCTCCGCGGTGCCGAGCCAGGGGACCTACAACGACGTGACGGGCCTGTGGAGCCTGGGCGGTCTGGCCGCCGGCCTGAGCGCCACCTTGAACCTGACGGTTCAGGTGCAAGCCGGGACGGGGGGCTCGCTGATCACGAACACGGCCACGATCACGGCGGCCGACCAGGTCGATCCCGTGGCCGGGAACAACAGCGCCGCGGCCGGGATCACGGTGCAGAGCGCGGACCTGCAGGTCAGCAAGTCCGTAGACCAACCGTCGCCCAACGAGGGCGATCTCGTCCAGTTCACCGTTGTCGTCACCAATGCGGGACCGAGCGACGCCACCGGGATCCAGCTGACGGACCTCCTGCCCGCCGGCCTGACCTTCGTTTCCGCCATGCCAGCGCAGGGGACGTACGACGACGGCACGGGCCTGTGGGATGTGGGCGCTCTGGCCAGCGCGACCAGTGCCACCCTGGTGCTGAATGCCACCGTGGACGTCGGGACCGGCGGGGCGACCATCACGAACACGGCCACGATCACGGCGGCCGATCAGGCCGATCCCGCCGCGGCCAACAACAGCTCCTCCTCCGGAATCGGCGTGGAGAGCGCCGACGAGCAGGTCACCAAGTCCGTGGACGACCCGTCGCCGAACGAGGGCGACACCGCGGTCTACACCGTGACCGTGACGAACAACGGACCGGCCAACGGCACGGGGATCGTCGTGACGGACCTCCTGCCGACCGGCGTCTCCTTCGTCTCCGCCGTGCCGAGTCAGGGTGCCTACGACGACGGGACGGGCGTCTGGGGTGTGGGCGATCTGGCCAGCGGGACCAGTGCGATCTTGACCCTGAGCGCGACCGTGGACGCCGGCACCGCCGGGACGACGATCGCCAACACGGCCGCGATCACGGCGGCGGACCAGGCCGATCCCGACGGCAGCAATGACAGCGCCGCGGCCGACATCACGGTGCAGAGCGCGGACCTGCAGGTCACCAAGATGGTGGACGAGCCTGGCCCGAACGAGGGCGACACCGTGGTCTACACCGTGACCGTGACGAACGGCGGCCCGGACGCTGGGACAGGAATCGCGCTCACGGATGTCCTGCCGGCCGGGGTCAGCTTCGTGTCCGCCGTGCCGAGCCAGGGCACCTTCAATGGCGGCACGGGAGTCTGGGACGTGGGTGATCTGGCCGGAGGGACCGGCGCGAACCTGATCCTCACAGCCACCGTGGATCCTGGGACCGCCGGAACCGTCATCACCAACACGGCCGCGATCAGCGCGGCGGATCAGGCCGATCCCGACGGAAGCAACAACAGCGCCGCCTCGGACATCATGGTGCAGAGTGCGGACCTGCAAGTCGACAAGGGAGTCGACGATCCGTCACCAAACGAGGGTGACACCGTGGTCTACACCGTGACCGTGACGAACGAGGGGCCAAACGGGGGGACGGGAATCGCCATCGCGGATGCTCTGCCGGCGGGGGTCAGCTTCGTCTCCGCCGCCGCGAGCCGGGGCACGTACGACGAGGGCACCGGAAACTGGAACGTGGGCACCCTGGCCAGCGGGGTGAGCGCAACCCTGCTCCTGACGGCGACCGTGGATGCTGGTACCGCCGGAACGACCATCATCAACACGGCCGTGGTCGCCGCGGCGGACCAGGTCGATCCGGACGGAGGCAACAACAGCGACTCGGCGGACATCACGGTGCAGAGCGCGGATCTGCAGATCGCCAAGTCCGTGGACAACCCGCTGCCGAACGAGCGCGACACGGTGATCTACACCGTGACCGTGACGAACAACGGCCCCCAGGCAGGGACGGGGGTCGAGATCATGGACATCCTGCCGGCGGGGCTCAACTTCGTCTCCGCCGCGCTCAGCCGGGGCACGTACGACGAGGACACGGGAATCTGGAGCCTGGGCAGCCTGGCCAGCGGGGCGAGCGCGACGCTGCTCCTCAGCGCGAGGGTGAGGACCGGGACCGCCGCGACGATCATCACCAATTCGGCCGCCGTTTCGGCCGTCGATCAGGCCGATCCCGTACCGGGGAACGACAGCGCCGCGGTCGAGATCACCGTGCAGGGCGTGGACCTGCAGGTCGCCAAGACCGTGGATCGGCCGTCCGCCGTCGAGGGTGACCTGGTGGTCTTCACGGTGAACGTGCTGAACAACGGCCCGCAGACCGGCACCGGGATCGAGCTCACGGACGCCCTGCCCGCGGGCATGAGCCTCGTCTCCGCGACGCCGAACCGCGGTTCCTACGACGCCGATACCGGCGCGTGGCACGTGGGCGGCCTTCCCCGCGAGGTCGGCGCGACGCTGGTTCTCCGGGCCACCGTGGACGCCGGAACCGCCGGAACGACGCTCGTCAACATCGCCGCCGTCTCGGCGGCGGACCAGGGGGATCCCGACAACAGCAACAACGCCGACAGCGCCGGGGTGACGGTCACTCGGCTGGCGGGCCGCATCCTGGTGCGGGTCGTGCCCGAGGAGCCACGGCCGCTGCGCCCGGGCGGCCCGCCCGACCTCGCCCTCGACCTGGAGATCGTGAACGATTCGGTCTACCCGGATACCCTGCGCAGCCTGTCGCTGACCAACGTGACGCAGGGGCCGGGCTCCCAGGCCCAGCTGGATGCGGACTGGGAGTCTCTCGAGTTCCTGGCGCGCAGCACGGGCTTCGGCCCGGAACCGGGGAACGTGGGGGAGACGGCACCGGCGACGGCAGTCTTCGCCGACGGAAGACTGACCTTCGAAGATCTGCGGCTTGGTGTCGCGCCGGGTGACACCGTCCACCTGCAGGTACGGGGCCGGGCCTCCCTCGGCGCCCGCGACGGCGACGAGCTGGCGGTCGCGGTGGAACGCGCCGCGGATCTGGCCTTCGGCCAGCCGGTCGTGGTCGTCGGCGAGAGCGGGCCCATCGAACCCGCCGCCGACTGGCCCCTGCCGGGAGAACGCGTGCTCCTGGTGGACGGCTTCGTCGCCGAGCAGCTGCATCTGGAGCCTGTTCCGGCCGGCGTCTTTCCCGTGGGCTCGATGCGCAACCTCGCCCTCGACGTGGCTCTGCCGCCCAACGGCTACGTGGGCGACACCCTCGAGCGGCTTAACGTGGTCTCCGCGGGCACGGCGCTGTCCCAGCTGGACATCGCGAAGGTGGAAGCCTGGACCGAGATGGATGGGGTGGACGGGTTCGACCCCAGCGGCGACCTGTGGCTGGGCACCATGGCCTTCACCGGGAATCGCTGGGAGCTGACGGGGCTCTCCCACGAGGTGCCGCTGGCGGGACTGCGCATCTACTTCACCGTGGACATCGCCCAGACGGCCACCGCCGGCCGCACCCTGCGGCTGGGGCTGCCCACCTTGCCGGACGTGGCAATCGGCATGGCCAGCGGCAATGACGGGCCGATCGACCGGGCCGTCTACAACCCCAGTGCCCAGTCCGTCAGCGAGGCCGATCGCCTCATCCTGTCGGCCGGCCCGGTGCCGGGCGGGACGGTACGCCCCGGTGCGGCCGGCGTGCCCCTGCTCCATCTGGCGGGCGCGAACACCTATGCGGACGCGCGGGTTCTCACCGGCCTGACCGTGACCAATGCCACCACGAGCGGCGCCGGAGGCGGCCAGGCCGAGCGCGACGGCGCCTTCGAGCTGCTGCGCCTGTGGTGGGACGCGAACGAGGACGGCGTCCTCTCGACCGGAGACCTGCAGCTCGGCGTGGCGGGTTTCGACGTTGGCCTCGCCGAGTTCTCGGGCTTCGCCGTCACCTTCCTGCCCGATCAGACCCATCATCTCTTCCTGACGGGACAGGTCTCACGGCTGGACGTCGCAGACACGGACGTCCTGGCCGCTGTCGTGGCCGATGGGCTGGACCTCCAATTCACCGAGGCCACCGCCGCCGTGGCCGCCTGGCCCCTGGACAGCGGGGCGCGCTGGACCGTGGACGGCATGGTCGCCCTGCAGCTCGGCGTCCAGCCGGTGCCTCCCGTGGCCCTGACCGCCGGCGACGGCCCGATCCTGGCCCTCGACGTCACCGTGCCCGCCAACGGCTACGCCGCCGACGTGCTGAACGGCGTCAGGCTGGTGAACCTGGGCACGGCCGCCGACACGGACCTGCAGGGCATAGCCCTGTGGGCGGACGGCGGGGACACCCTCTTCGACGCCGGTGCGGGCGACGACCTGAGCCTGGGCAGCTGCACCTGGCAGGACACGACCTGGGTGAGTTCGGCCCTGGCGGTTCCCCTGCCCGCGGGCGGCCTGCGGCTTTTCGCCGGGTTGACGGTCTCGCTCACGCCCACCGACTCGGCCACCGTGCGCCTGGCCATTCCGCAGGACGGTCTCACGGTGGGCTCCGGGAACGACGGACCGGTGGATGCCGCGGTGGGCAATCCGAACGCCTTGCTGCTGAGCACCGCGCCCCTGCTGGCGACTCTCGAGACGAGCCTGCCCCGCAGCACCGTGGGCCAGGTCGTGACCGTGCGCATGCTCGTGCGCAACGTTGGCGGCGAGGACGTGCTGGGCGTGACGCCGTCACTGCTGGCCGCCCAGGGCGACGGCACTCTCAGCTACCTCTCCGGGCCTAGTCCGGCCAGCTTCGATCTGCCGTTCGGGCAGACCGGCACCTTCACCTGGACCTACCACGCCGATGCCGTGGGCACGGTTCTCCTGACCGGCAGCAGCGAGGGCACGGGGGCCGTGGGCGGACTGCCCCGCCGCTCGCTGCCGGCCACCTCCAACATGCACGCGATCCGCCTGCCTGTCAGCAGCCTGGAACTCTTCGCGGGCGCCAACATGCCCTTCTCCATCAACCGCGGGCAGATCGGCGTGGTCCCTCTGACCCTGACCTTTGCCAACCAACCGGGCGGGGCCGACGTGGCGGAAGCGAACCTGGTAAGCCTCCGCATGCGCCTGGAGGACGAGGGGGGCGGGGACATCGTGCCCGCCGACCTCCTGTCCCGCGTGGTGGTGGGGGAAGGCGCCAACATCTACCTCTCCAGGACCGAACTCGAGACCTCCGGAAGCGAGGTGGATCTGACTTTGGAACAGCCCGCGGCGATCACCGGCAGCGAGCCCGTGTCGCTCGCCATCCGCCTGGACATCGCCGCCGACACGCTGGTTCCGGCCTTCCGAGTGACCATTCTCGACAGCCTCTGGTTCGCGGCCACGGATGTCATCAACGGTCAGTCCGTGCCCGTGGTCCTGCAGGGGGCCGCCTACCCCATCGCCTCGGGCCTGGGCCGCCTGGTAGCCGAGGCAACCGAACTGGCGGTGGCGCCGGTGCCCGCCGCTCCCGTCGCGGCCGGCCGCGGTCAGGTGGACGTCCCGCTGCTCACCCTGCGCCTGGAGAATCCCGGGGTCGAGTCCCTCTCCTCCGACATCGCCGTGGGCTCGCTCAGCGTGGGGCTGACGGACACGCTCGGCGCGCCGCAGGCGCAGCCGGCGCGCCTGCTGCAGCGGATCCGCGCTGCCGGTCCTTTCCAGGTCCTGACCGACCGCACGCTGCACGCCGGGGACGACACGACCCTCACCCTGTTCCTCTCGCCACCCCTGACCGTGCCGGTCAACACGCCAGTGGAGCTGCAGATCCGCGGCGACGTCGCGGAGGACGCCGATCTCGGCGCCTTCCGGCTGGCCCTGGGGGACACGTCCCTGCTGGACGCGCGCGACGGCAACACGGGCACGGCCGTCCCGGTGCATTACGAGCCGCCGCTCATCCAGGGGACGGTGATCCGGGTCGAGGCCCCGGCCTCCCTGCTCGTGGCCGCGGGCGTGCCCCGGCTGCCGGTCTCGCTGGGCATCGGGTCGCGGTCGGTGCCGGCGCTGGAGCTGATCCTGCAGCACGGCGGCACGCCGGAGGAGGCGGCGATCCGCTGCGACAGCCTGCGCTTCCTCTTCCTGGATGCCGCGCGACTGCCGTACGAACCGGCGACAGTCCTGGATCGACTCCAGATCCTGTGGGGCGCGGTGCCGGTCGGGGTGCTCACGGATCCGGCGGCTCCTGACGGCGTCCTGAGCGTGCCGCTGAGCGACCTGCAGCTCGCGGTGGGCCGGAGCGAGACCCTGAGCGTGGTGCTGGACGTGGAAGCCAGCGCGCCCGCCGTGGGCTTCGAACTCCTGCTCCCCGAAGGCAGCCTCCTGGCGACCGACGCCAACCTGGGCAGCCCGGTGGATGTGGACCCCGCCCCCGGCAGGACCTTCCCCTTCAGCTCGGGCCTGACCCACCTGCACACGCCGGCCGACGAGCTGGTGGTCGACTTCACAAGCCTGCTGCCCGCGGTCCTGGCGGCCGACGGGCGGGAGACGGCGGCCTGCGTGCTTTCGCTGACCAATCCCGCCGCGCCCGAGATGGGCGGCATCACGCTGCAGCAGCTGGTGCTGAGGGGAGCGACCGCGGAGGGGACGAGCCTGCCGCTGGGCGCCGCGGCCGCCGAGGTGCGGGTCTACCATGCCGGCGAGCTCTGGGCCGCCAGCGGAGCGCTGTCCGGCGCGGATTCGGTGGCCGTCGTCGTTCCCGCCGAGCCGCTGATCGTGCCGGCTGGCGGGGCCGTGGATCTGCAGGTCCGGGCCGTCTTCCAGGCCGGCACGACGGTGCCGGGTCTGCGCCTGGGCTTGCTCGCGGACGACATCAGCATCGAACAGCCCGGCGGCGCCCTGCTCACCATCCGGGTCGAGCCCGCCGCGGGCAAGGTCTTCCCCTTCTGGACGGACGCGGGTCACTTCGCGCCGCTCGACCTCGCGGCCAGCTACGCGAACTTCCCCAATCCCTTCGCGGCCGGGCGCGAGAAGACGCGCTTCGTCTATGCCCTGCAAGGCGAGGCGAGGGTGTCGCTGCGGATCCTGACGGTCCGCGGCGAGACCGTGATCATGCTGCTGGATCGGGCCCCGCGCGGGGCCGGCCTGCACCAGGACGATGCCTGGGACGGTCGCAACGGCCGCGAATCCGTGGTGCACAACGGTGTCTACGTCGCGGAGCTGGTGGTGCGCTACGACAGTGGCGCCGAACACAAGCTCCGGCGCAAGGTGGCGGTGGTGCGATGAGCGGCGGGCACGGCATCGGCAGGCTGGGCTGGGGATGGCTCGTCCTCGGACTCGCCGTTCTGCCGCGCGCGGCCGGCGCCCTGGACGACGGCGGCGGACGCTCGGTCTTTGCCTATGGGGCGGGCAACCGGGCCCTGGCGCTCGGCGGTGCCTACGTGGCCGTGGCCGATGACGCCAGCGCGGCCGTCTGGAACCCCGGCGGCCTCGGCTGGGTGGAGCGGCGGGAGTTCCAGGCCTCGCACACCAACCTGATCGGGCTCGGCTTCAGCGAGCAGTACGCCTCTTGCGTGCTGCCGAGCTGGCGCTGGGGCGTCGCGGCACTGACCCTGCGCCGCTTCGGTGTGGACGGCATCGAGCAGCGCGACGGCCACAACGTACTGCTGGACAACGACTTATCAGATCAGGAAACCGAGCTGATCCTGGCCTACGGCCGCAGGCTCGGCGAGGCCTGGAGCGTCGGCGGGGCCGTGAAGATGCAGCGCCAGAGCCTCGCGGGTTACGCGGGTGCTGGCTATGGTCTGGATCTCGGTCTGCTCTGCCAGCCCCTGAAGGCCTTCGGCGGGACCGGCGAAGGGGCTGAATCCTTGACCCTGGGTCTGGCCGTGCGAAATGCCGTCGAGCCTGGCATTCGCCTGGATGAGGAATCCGTGCCCGATCCCATCGCGCTGCGCGCGGGCCTGGCCTACGGCCACCCCCTCGGGGGAGGGGCCGTGCTGGCCGCTCTCGATCTGGAGAAGACGCAGGACATGGATACGCGCCTGCATGCCGGACTCGAGCTGCGCTTCCTCTCCTACCTAGCTCTGCGGGGTGGTTCGAACGACGGCATGCTCACAGCGGGCAGCGGCATCCGCTGGCGGGACGTGACCTTCGACTACATGTACGAGGACAATCCGCTGGGAGCTGTCCATCGCTTCGGTGTCGCGTTCGCCTTCGGACCCACCACCGCCGAGAGCCGTACCGCCCATCTCGCGGCCGAGGAGGCGGCCATCCAGGCCCGCTTGCAGCGTGTCTTCGAGGCGCGGAGCCGCAAGCGTGTGGAGGATCTGTTCGCCGATGCCGCCGCCGCCCGCCGTGCAGGACGCTGGGACGAGGCGCTGGAGCTGCTGGGCACCGTCAAGGTGCTCGATCCGACCTTTGAGGGGATCGCCCCCCTCGAGGCGACCTGCTTGCGCCAGAAAGGACTGGAGCTCAGCGAGCAGGGCGACTTCTCAGGGGCGGAGGTCGCCCTGGGAAGGGCTCTCACCCTCGCCCCGGACGACAGCCTCGCCAGCCAGGGCCTGGCGCGGGTCCGTGCCGAGAGCGACCGCCGCGCCGCCCGCAGCGCGGAGCTGCGCGCCCTCTTCGACAGCGCGCTCGATGCGTTCGCCGCCGACGAGCTGCTCTCCGCACGCCGCGGATTCCGTCGCGTCCTGGACGGGGACCCGCAGGATCCCGAGGCCGCGGCCATGCTCCAGCGCACCGAGGAGGCCATCCGGAACCGGGCGCTCAACCTCGTGCAGCAGGCTCGCATCCTGACGCAGGCCGGGCAACTGGCGGCGGCGGATTCACTTCTCGCACGCACGCGCGAGCTGGACGCAGCCGCGCCCGGCCTGGTCGAGGCCGCGAACCTGCTGGCTGCGACCCGCCGCACAGCCGAGCGGAAGGCCGTCGCGAGCGCAGCTCCCGTACGGCAGACGTCGGCTCCCGTGGCCCCGCCGCTTCCGGCGCGTCCGGTGCTCAGCCCGGAGAAGCAGCGCGAGATCGAGGATCTCTACCGCCGCGGACTGGCAGCGCGGGAGAAGGGACAGGTCGACGAGGCCCTGCGCTACTGGGAGTTCGTCTGGTCGGCCGATCCCGGGTATCAGAACGTGGCCGATTACCTGAAGCGCGAGTACCTGACCCGCGGCATGGAGAGCTTCGCGAGCGGCCGGCTCCCGGAGGCCATGGCCGACTGGGAGCAGGCGCTGCGCATCGATCCGGACGACCAGCGCACCATCGGCTACCTGGAGCGTGCGCGGGAGCAGCAGGCCAAGATCAGGAAGATCCTGGGCTCGTGAGCGACGGGCCTGGACCGCGGGCAAGATGGGAGCCGGACCTTGCCATGAAGAAGCTGCCATGAAGAAGAACGGACACGATGCGTCACATCCGTGGGCCGCCGGCCCTGCAGGAGGCCGTCCGCGGCGCGTTGCCAGCATGCGCCTGATTATGACCCTGGCCGCGGTCGCCTTGATCTGCGTGACCGGTGGCGGCGTCGGCTGGGTGGCGGAGCGCAACGCACGTCAGGCCCTGACCCAGGAGATCGAGGCCCGCTTGGTGCTTGAGGCCCGGAACCTGGCCCACGTGGGCGCCGACGCCCTGCTCAGCGAGTTCCCCGAGCTGACGCTGTGCCCGGTGATCAACGAGATGCAGAGCGAGCGGCCGGATCTGGCCTTCGTGGTGGTGCTGGATCACCAGAACCTCATCCAGGGATACGCCGACCCCCACGAGCTGGGCCGGGAGTTCCCGCTCCAGGCCTCCCTGGAGCCAGAGCCGACCCGGCAGCACCTCGCCGCCGGGGAGGCCTTCCTCGGCACCCCCGAGCTGCTGGTGGCCGCGGTTCCGGTGGCCCACGCCAACGGCCAGATCCTGGGTCGGGCCATGGTGGGGCTGCGCCGAGCTTATCTCGAGGCCAAGATCCAGCACACCCGCAGGCAACTGATCCTGTTCACCGGCGGGCTGCTGGCCGCCGGCGTTGCCTCGGCCCTGGCGCTGATGTCGTTCCTGCTGCGCCCCATCGGCATCCTGCGACGGGGTCTGGAGCGCATCGGACGCGGCGATCTGGACACGCCTCTCGAGCTGCGGGACCGCACGGAGCTGGGAATGCTGGCGGACGCGGTCAACGGCATGGCCGCCGAGCTGAAGGCCTCGCAGGCCGAGATGATCGAGAAGGAGCGCCTGGCCCACGAGATGAAGCTCGCCCGCAGCATCCAGCGCTCCTATCTCCCGGAAACGGCCCTGACGGTGCGGGATTTCGTGGTGGAAGGCTCCTATCAGGCCGCGGCCGAGGTGGGCGGCGACTACTATGACGCGTTCCCCTTGCCCGACGGCCGCGTGGGGGTGGTCATCGCCGACGTGGCGGGCAAGGGCCTGGCCGGCTGCCTGGTGACCTCGATGCTGGCGGTGATGATCCGCTCCCTGCGGGAGAAGTTCACATCGCCCAAGGCGCTGCTGGTGGCCTTGCACGAGGGATTGCACGGCTCCCTGCAGCCGGGGGTCTTCGTCACGGTCTTCTACGGGATCCTCGATCCGGAACGCGGTCGGCTGGTCTTCGCCTCCGCGGCCCACAGCCCCCTGCTCGTCTACCGCGGCGCCCGGCCCACGGTCGAGTGGTACAGGACGGGCGGCATTCCCCTGGGCATCATGGGGGGCAGCGCCCTGACGGTCAGCCTCGAGGACCAGAGCATCGAGCTGGCCCCCGGCGATCTGGCCCTGCAGTTCACCGACGGTCTGAACGAGGCCACCCGCGCGCAGAGCCGGGAGGAGTTCGGCTTCGAGAGGATTGCCGCCACCGTCCTGGACCATGCTCCGCAAGGACGCACCGCCGTCATGGCCGCCCTCCATCGGCAGGTCCAGATCTGGTCGGCTCCGGAGCGGCCGGGCGACGACCAGACCGTGCTGGCGATCAGCCGGGAAGGCACCGCCCGGGCGCCCGACCGACAGACGTTGACCAGCCTGCCCACCGCCCAGCAGCTGGCCTCGGTGGATCAGCTGGCCGAGATGCTGGAGGGGGCCAGCCACCTGGAATTGACGGCGGATCTGCCCGCCCTGGCGGGCCTGGGGAAATGGCTGCTGGGCTGTCCCGGCTTGCAGGAACTCGCCGACACGGAACGTCACCTGGTGGAGACCAGCCTCTACGAGATCTGCGCCAACATCGTGGAGCACGGCCACGGCGGACCCAGCACGGCCACCATCGACCTGTGGTGGAAGCCGCTGCGCCGGCCGGGAAGGGCCGCGGGCCTCGGCTTCTTCCTGATCTGCGACCGGGGTCGCTCCTACGATGCCGAGGCCTGGGGGCCGCCGGATCTGGAAGATCCGCGCATCCGGCGGCGCGGTCGCGGCCTCGGCATGCAAATCGTCCACGCATCCATGAAGCAGGTGATGTACCTGCCCCAGACCCCGGCCGGAAACCTCACCATGCTGCGTTTCGAGCCGGCGTCCCGGAACGAGCGGGAGGAGCTGATCCATGCCTGAAACCCTGTTGATCCAACCCGGCAGCCTCGCGGGCAAGGCCCGCGTGCTGCACCTTTCCGGCAGGCTGGAGGCGACCGGCGCTCAGCACCTCCGCCAGCAGTGCCTGGAGCTGCGCGGACAGGGGACGCTGCGCGTCGTTCTCGAGCTCTCCGGCTTGACCTTCGTCGCCTCGAGCGGGCTGGGCACCTTCCTGCTCCTGACCGAGGAGTTCAGCAACTCCGGCGGCAAGGTGGTGCTCGCGGCCCCTCGTGAGAGCGTCGTGAACGTGATCAAGCTGCTGAACCTGGACAAGTTCATGACGATCGAGGATTCCCTGGAACGGGCCATCGCCGCCGTGGAGAAATGACCCGGCCGCTCCGCCGTCCTGCGGATTCCAGGTCGCCCGTTCTGGAGATGTGCCGCATTCCGCCGAAGCCGCTGAATGGTGCCGCGTAGATTGTGTCTCCACACTGAAGCGCACATTGATTTGATATATTGACCTTATCACATGCATTTTAATGCCATATTTTCCAACGTGGTCGGGGCAAACACATTTTCCGCGGCACAAGCAAAGTGCTAAGATATCAGGCTGTTATCCTGTCCGGCACCTCCGCTGTAGTCCAGGGGCGAAAGTCCCGCAAGTTCACAGACTGGAGGCATCGACCATGAATGCAGCTGGAAGGCGATCCCGTCTCGAGGAGTGCCGCCGGCACCTGGCCAGGCTGGCCGGGGAGCACGGCCTGCAGGATGAGGCCGTCACGGTCCTGGCCCGACCGCTCACCCCGGAAGAAGCCATCGGCACGCCCGGACGCCGGGATTATCCCATCGTGGTCGGCAAGGAACGGGTCATCGAGGCCCAGGTGCGGGAGGGGCGCGGGCAGGCCTTCACCGACGAGGCCAGGGAGTTTCTGGGCACCCTCGGGGACGTGCTCGCCTTGCCGCTGGATCGGAACGGGAACCGCGCGATCTTCATCGCGTCGCTCAATGCGGTGCTCGCGGACCTGGGAATCGTCGAGGGAACCGTGCACTGTCGCGACGAGGAGCCGGAACAGTGCGCCCGGGAGATCGCCGCGGCGGTGCAGGCTGCGCCCGCTCCGCGCCTGGTCGGGCTGATCGGGCTGAACCCCGCCATCGCCGAGGCCTTGATCGCGGTCTTCGGTGCGGACAGGGTCCGCATCACGGATCTGAGTCCGGATCAGGTGGGCCGGCGGCGCGGGGGGGTGGAGGTCGGTGACGGCCATACGGGCACGAGCGAGCTGATCGCCGCGGCGGACCTGGTCCTGGTCACGGGAACCACCCTGGTCAACGACACGTTCGACCCCATCTGGGAGGAGCTGACCGCCCGGGGCAAGCGAGGCCTGGTCTACGGCGTGACCGCCGCCGGGGTCTGTCACCTGCTGGATCTGCCCCGGATCTGCCCCTGCGCTGGCGCCGGCCGCCGGCCCCGAGTATCCTGAGCGGTCAAGCGCTGGGCTGCGCGGCGGCCGAGGGAGGTAGGAATGCGACCGCATCTGCACCTGCTGAACGACGACCTCATCCGGCGGATCGTCGCCGAGGCCCGTGACCTGCTGGCCGGGCTCGGGGTGGAGATCCACAACCCGGCCCTGCGGGACCTGCTCCTCGAGGGCGGCGCCCGCCTCGACCGCTCGGGCGCCCGGGTCTGCCTGCCCGACGAGCTGGTGGACCGGACCCTCGCGTCGGCGCCCTCCGGTTTCGCCCTCTACGACGTGCGGGGCGAACGCACGCACGATCTCTCCGGCGACAACGTGCACTTCACTCCCGGTTCGGCCGCCCTGCACCTGCTGGATCACGAGACGGGGGAGATCCGCCGACCGACCACCGCGGACTACGTGCGGTACGCCAAGCTGGTGAGCGGCCTGCCGCACATCGCCGCCCAGAGCACGGCCCTCATTCCCGCCGACGTGCCGGAGTCCATCCAGGACGTCTACCGCCTCTACCTCAGCCTGCTCTACTGCGAGAAGCCGGTGGTGACCGGAGCTTTCACCGCGGAGTCGTTCGCGCTGATGAAGGAGCTGCAGGTCGTGGTGCGGGGCTCCGAGGCCGCCCTGCGCGAGCGGCCGCTGACGATCTTCTCCTGCTGCCCCACGGCGCCCCTGAAGTGGAGCGACCCGGCGGCGCAGAATCTCATCGACTGCGCCCGCTCCGGTATCCCGGTCGAGCTGATCTCCATGCCCCTGAGCGGATTCCTGGCCCCGGTGACCCTGGTCGGCAGCCTGGTCCAGCACACCGCCGAGACCCTGAGCGGTCTGGTCGCGAGCCAGCTCGTCAACCCGGGGACGCCCGTGCTCTACGGCGGCTCGCCGGCCGCCTTCGATGTCCGGTACGCGACCACCCCGATGGGTGCGGTCGAGACGCAGCTCATCGATTGCGGCTACTGCGAGATCGGCAAGCATCTCGGCCTGCCGACCCAGGCCTACATCGGCCTGAGCGACGCCAAGGCCCTGGACGCCCAGGCCGGTCTGGAGAGCGCGATGGGCGCCACGCTGGCCGTCCTGTCCGGCATCAATAGCATCTCCGGTCCGGGCATGCTCGACTTCGAGAGCTGCCAGAGCCTCGAGAAGCTCGTCGTCGACAACGAGATCGCCGGCCTCGCCCTGCGCGTGGCCGCCGGCATCGAGCCCCGCGACGACTTCCCGGCCCGTCCCCTGTTCGAGGAGCTGCTGCGGGAGGGCCACCTGCTGATCGCCGAGCACACGCGCCGTCATCTGGCGGCGGAGCATCACTATCCCGGCACGGTCCTCGAGCGCGCGAACCTGGCGCGCTGGCGCGAGGAGGGAAGCAGCACCCTGGGACAGCGGGCCCACGCGGAGGTGGAAAGGCGCGTGAGCGCGTATGCGCCGAGCCGGCTGGCGGACGACCTGAAGAGCCGGCTGACGGAGCTGATGACTGCCGAGGCCCGGCGCCGGGCCGACCTGACGGCCTTGCCTTCCCGCGAGCCATGAGAGCGATCGTCGACATTCCCGCATCCGAGGTCAGGAGCGACCTCACCACGATCCTGAGGGCCCAGGGTCTGCCGGCGGGCTACGAACCCGATCCGCGCGTGACCGCCCAGGGCGAGGAGGCCCTGGATCTCGTCACGACGCTCTGTGCGCCGCGTGGAGTCTACGCATCCCTGGATCAGACGACCTTCGCCGTGATCTATGGCGGACAGGGCAAGAACGCGCCGGAAACTCCGGTGGCGGCGGTCTATCCGCGTGCGGATCACCTGGCCCTCTTCGCGGTGACGCTCGGACCGGCCGTTTCCGTGCGGATCCAGGAGCTCTTCGCCCGCCGCGAGTTCACGCTGGCGGCCCTGCTGGACGCCGCCGCCTCGGAGGCGGCCGAGCTGGCCGCCACCGCCCTGGAGCGGCGCTACGTGGCCGCCCTGCTGGCGCAGGGCGGCGGCAAGACCGCCAGGAAGCCGGCCTTCCTCGCCTACAGCCCCGGCTACTGCGGCTGGGACGTGAGCGGTCAGGCGGCCCTGTTCGCCGCGCTGCGGCCCGAGGAGATCGGCATCCACCTGCGGGAGAGCTTCCTGATGGATCCCCTGAAATCGATCACGGGGGTGCTGCTCGGCGGTCCGGCGGCGATCCATGCCTTTTGGGACGGCTATCCCTTCTGCACGGCCTGCGAATCCCGGGACTGCCGGGAGCGCATCCGGCGGGTGTTGACGGGACGGGCGGACGGCGCCTAGGCTGCGGCGAAGCCGGTCCTCCGCGGATCGGATCGCGCACGACGGTGCGGTCCTCAACGACGGGAGCGAGTCGGAACATGGAGATCCTGCAACAGCTCGCGGTGACCCTGCAGAAGGGTCAGGACAGCCAGGTCCGGGAGCTGACCCGGCAGGCCGTGGAGGACGGGGTGCCGGTCCAGCAAGTCCTCGACGAGGGCCTGATCGCCGGAATGGGCGTCGTGGGGGAGCGGTTCCGGACCCACCAGATCTTCCTGCCGGAGGTCCTGCTGGCCGCCAGGGCCATGTACGCCGGCCTGGACGTGCTCGAACCCCTGCTGGCGGCCGCGGAGGTGCCCCGGGCCGGGACCGCCGTGCTTGGCACAGTGCAGGGCGATCTCCACGACATCGGCAAGAACCTGGTGGCGATCATGCTGCGGGGGGCGGGCTTCTCGGTCATCGATCTCGGCCACGACGTCCCGCCAGAGCGCTTCGTGGCCGCGGCCCGGGAGAGCGGGGCCCAGATCATCGGCATGTCCGCCCTCCTGACCACGACGATGCCCGTGATGCGGCGCGTGGTCGAGCTGCTGGCGCGGGAGGGTCTGAAAGGCAGGATCCGGACCATCATCGGCGGCGCCCCCGTCTCGGTGGAGTTCGCGCAGGAGATCGGCGCGGACGGCTATGCCTACGATGGCGTGAGCGCGGTGGAGCGGGTCAAGGCCCTGCTGCAGGACGTGTCGCCCGGGCCGGCTTGATGCGGGAGGATCACGGCATGCCGAGCGAGATTCTCGCACGGATACGGCGCGGCGAGGTCCTGCTGGCCGACGGCGGCATGGGCAGCCTCCTGCTGGACGCGGGCCTGGAGCCGGGGCGGTGTCCGGAAGCCTGGAACCTGGAGCACCCCGACCGGCTCGCCGAGATCGCCCGGGCCTACACCGAGGCCGGCGCCATGCTGGTGCAGGCCAACACGTTCGGCGGCTCCGCCCTCAAGCTGGGCGCCTACGGTCTGGCCGAGCGGACCGAGGAGATCAATGCCGCGGCGGTGGCTGCCGCCCGCCGTGGGGCCGGCGACCGGGCCTGGGTCTACGGCTCCTGCGGGCCGAGCGGCGTGCTCTTGCAGCCGTATGGCGACGTGGCGCCGGAAGTGGTGCAGGAGAGCTTCCGGCGGCAGCTGTCGGCGCTGGCAAAGGCCGGCGTGGACGCCATCGTCGTCGAGACCATGATCGACCTGCGCGAGGCGGAGCTGGCCGTGACCGCCGCGCGCGAGGTCGCTCCCGACCTGCCGCTCGTGGCCACGATGACCTTCGACGCCACGCCGCGCGGCTTCTTCACCGTCATGGGGGTGGACGTGGCGACGGCCGCCGCCGGCCTGGCCGCCGCGGGAGCGGACGTCGTGGGGGCCAACTGCGGTCAGGGCAGCGAGGTGATGGTGGAGGTGGCGCGGGCCTTCGCGGCGTGCGCCGAGCGGCCCTTCGCGATCCAGCCCAATGCCGGCCTCCCGCGGATCGTCGAGGGACGGGCCGTCTACACCGAGCCCCCGGACTTCATGGCGGCCCAGGCGGAACGTATCCTCGAGGCGGGAGCCACCATCATCGGGGGCTGCTGCGGTACCACCCCGGAGCACGTGCGCGCCCTGCGCGCGGTGATCGAACGGCGCCGCGCCTGAGGCTGCCTGCCGCGGGCTAGCCGCCGAACTGCTGGGTCACGAACTTCCAGTTCACCAGCTTCCAGAAAGCCTCGACGTATCTGGGGCGGGCGTTGCGGTAGTCGACGTAGTAAGCGTGTTCCCAGACGTCGCAGGTCAGCAAGGCCTGCTTGCCCTCGGTCATGGGCGTGCCCGCGTTGCTCGTGCTCAGCAGGTCGAGCATGCCATGCGCATCCTTGACCAGCCAGGCCCATCCCGAGCCGAAGGTGCCCACGGCGGTCTTGGTGAAGGCTTCCCGGAAGGAGGCGAAGGAACCCCACTTGGCCACGATGGCGTCGGCGAGGGAGCCCTTGGGCTCGCCGCCCCCCTGCGGATCGAGGCAGTGCCAGTAGAAGGTGTGGTTCCAGACCTGGGCGGCGTTGTTGAAGATCCCGCCGGCGGGAGCCTGGCGGATGATGTCCTCGAGAGGCAAGTTCGCGTACGCGGTGCCCGCAACGAGCCCGTTCAGGTTGCTGACGTAGGCGGCGTGGTGCTTGTCGTGATGGTACTCCAGGGTCTCGGCGGAGATGTGCGGAGCCAGGGCATCCTTCGCATAGGGTAGATCGGGTAGGAGGTGGGCCATTGTCTCTCTCCTTGCCTGCGGTCCGCTGGCCATCGTGTTTCGCTGAAGAGCGGCTGGGTCATCATAGGCCGCGGTCCAGCGGGAATCCAGGTCCATTTGCCGTCCCGTCGTGCGCGCCGGCCCGGAACTCGGCGGCGAATAAGTCGTTCACGCCGTGAGTAATTGTGCTAAGTTGCCGGGAAAAGCCACCGGTGACCCTTCCTGACCCGAGGAGGTGTGTTTGATGGCCGCTGAGGACTTCAACGACCTCAAGCATCTGCGCGAGATGCAGCTACCCCGCCTGTCCGGCGGTCCGATCCGTGTCGTGGCGATCCTGGCGCTGCTGCTCATCGTGATCTTCACCAGCTTCTACACGATCGACCCCGAGGAGGTGGGGCTCGTGCTGCGCTTCGGCAAGTACGTGCGCACCTCCGAGCCCGGACTGCACTTCAAGATGCCGTTCTGGATCGAACGCGTCCTGAAGGTGCCCATTCAACGCCAGCTCAAGGAGGAATTCGGGTTCCGCACCCTCTCCGCGGGGGTCAAGAGCCAGTTCACCTCCCGCGGTTACGAGGAGGAGTCCAACATGCTGACCGGCGACCTGAATGCAGCGGTCGTCGAATGGGTGGTGCAGTACCGCATCGTGGATCCCTACCAGTTCCTGTTCCGCGTGCGCAGCGTGCAGGACACCTTCCGGGCCATGAGCGAGGCGGTCATGCGGGGGGTGATCGGAGATCGCACGGTCAACGAGGTGCTGACCGTCGGCCGCGCCGAGGTGGCCCATGAGGTCGAGCGTCAGCTCCAGGATCTGTGCAAGCAGTACGAAACGGGCATCAAGGTGGAACAGGTCGTGCTGCAGGACGTGAATCCGCCCGATCCGGTCAAGCCCTCCTTCAACGAGGTCAATCAGGCCCAGCAGGAGCGCGAGAAGCTCGTCAACCAGGCCCAGAGCGAGTACAACAAGGTGATTCCCCGGGCCACGGGCGAGGCTGAGCAGACCATCCAGATGGCCCAGGGCTACGCCCTCGACCGGGTGAACCGGGCGCGCGGCGACGCCGCCCGCTTCGCCGCGGTCTTCACCGAGTACAGCAAGGCCCCCGAGGTCACCCGCCGGCGCATGTACCTCGAAACCATGAGCCGTATCCTGCCCCAGGTGCAGCGCAAGGTGATCGTGGACGAGGATCTGCGGAGCGTGCTGCCGCTGCTCAACCTCGACAGCCAGGTCAAGGGAGGTGAGGGACGATGAAGGTCGCGTTGCCCATCATTCTCTTCCTGCTCTTGCTGGTTGCCAGCAGTGCCTTCTTCGTGGTCCAGGAGTACGAGCAGGTCATCATCACCCAGTTCGGCAAGCCGGTCGGAGATCCCATCACCTCTCCCGGCTTGAAGGTCAAGATCCCGTTCGTCCAGAAGGATCATCGCTTCGAGAAGCGCTTCCTGGAATGGGACGGCTCCGCCAACCAGCTGCCGACCAAGGACAAGCGCTTCATCTGGGTCGACACCTACGCCCGCTGGCGCATATCCGATCCGCTGCTCTTCTTCCAGCGGCTGCGTGACGAACGCGGCGCCCAGTCCCGCCTGGACGACATCCTCGACGGCGAGACGCGCAACGCCATCGCCAAATACGACCTGGTGGAGGTCGTGCGCAGCAGCAACCGCGAGCCACTCAAGGGGGAGCTGCTGCCCGAGGACGAGGTCGAGCTGGTGCCGATCCAGATCGGCCGCAATCAGATCCGCGAGGAGGTCCTCAGCAGGGCCCAGGATCGGACCAGCGACCTGGGCATCGAGATCCTCGACGTCCAGTTCAAGCGGATCAACTACGTGAACGAGGTCCAGACCAAGGTCTACGAGCGGATGGTCGCCGAGCGGCGGCGTATCGCCGACCGCTTCCGCTCCGAGGGCGAGGGCGAGGCCTCCCGCATCCGGGGCGAGAAGGACCGTGAGTTGCTGCGCATCCAGTCCGAAGCGTATCGCCAGGCGCAGGAGATCAAGGGCCGGGCCGATGCCGAGGCCACGGCGATCTACGCCAAAGCCTACAACCAGACGGCGGAATCGCGTGAGTTCTTCCAGTTCCAGCGGACGCTGGAGGCCTACGAGAAGACCATCGACGAGGAAAGCTTCCTCATCCTCTCCACCAACGGGGATTTCTACCAGTACCTGAAAGGGGCATTGAGGCCGTAAGGAAGATCCGCGGCCGAACGGAGGCTGGTCCGGTGGAAACGGGCCCCTGGCGCGCGCCGACTTCCATGCAGGCGGGGACGCCGGGCGTCCCCGCCTGCAACATTCCGTCCGCAGCTGCGTTGTAGAGTGCCGGGAGAGACCTGCATCGTCGGCAAGAGGCAGGGCCGTCCCCGGCCCCGCTGGAGGATCACTTGAGCGCCCACCCGCCACGTCACCGGCTCCTCGCCCGTTGCGGCCTCATGATCCCCCTGACCACGCTGCTGATCACCACGGTCCCGGCACACGCCCAGACGCGTGAGCCCCCCCGGCTCGTCCTGCAGAAGCCGGGACCTGGCGAGCTGCTGGAGGTGGGCTTCGAGCTGCTCCAGGGCGCCGATGTCCAGCTCCAGAGCGTGATCCTGACCCAGAAGTTCGGCACGCAGCCGGCCGTACGTGTCTGGCTCCTGGATGCGCTGGCGCGGCGCACAGTCTGGCAGCCGGCAGCGGGATGCGGGGACGGTATCCATGACAGCCAGCTGCTGCAGCGTTTCGCCGCCAGCGTGTCCTTGCCCGCGGGGACCTACGCGCTCTACCTCTACGCGAACTCCTACTACGAGCCCGGCGAGCCCTTCCGGAAGTGGTCGCACGTCCTGAGCGACCTGGCGGCCCTGATGAACCGGGAACAGCCGGGCCGCGACTACGAGTCCTACCTGGAGCGCTGCTTCGTGTCCCTGAGCGTTCCGGCGGAGCGGAGTTCGATCCTGCAGCCGGTGACACGACCCTGGGAACGCGAGGCCCTGGTCGACATGTCGGAGGTCGGAGACGATGCTTTGCTCTCGCAGCCGGTGCGCGTGAGCCGGGACACGCGCGTGCGCATCATCGCCCTGGGGGAGGCGGGCAGCAACATCCAGATCAAGGCCAAGGGCATCGTGCGCGTCTACAGCGGCACCCTCTACGACTATGCCTGGATCGAGGAGGCCGGCAGCGGCAGGACGGTCTGGCAGATGACCGACGAGAACACCAAACCCGCGGGCGGCGCCGTCAAGAACCGGCGCTTCGCCGGCGAGATCCGGCTGGCCCGGGGGGATTACGTCTTCCACTACCTGACCGACGACTCCCATGCCTGGGGCAGCTGGAATGCGGCTCCACCGCCCGATCCGCACGGCTGGGGCATGGTGGCCCTGCCGGCCGCCGGCTACCGCGAGGGCGATCTGCGGCCGCTCGACAAGCTGCCCGTGGCGCGAGATCCCGCTCTGCTGGTGAGAATCGTCCAGGTCGGCGACAAGCAGGACCGACGTCAGGCCTTCGTCCTGCACGCGCCGAGCCGCCTGCACGTGTACGCCCTCGGAGAGGGCGACGACGACGAGATGTACGACTACGGGCGCATCGTGGACCTGGAGAGCGGAGGCGTGGTCTGGCGCATGACCTGGGACAACACCCGCGGCGGGGGCGGTGCCGACAAGAACCGGCTCTTCGATGGGGAGATCGTCCTCGCTCCGGGACGCTACGAAGCCCGCTACCGAACCGACGACAGCCATGCCTTCGGTTCCTGGAACGCCCCGCCGCCGCGGGAGCCGCACCAGTGGGGGATGACGGTGAGGCTGCTGGGCGAGGCCCGCTGAGCGTGCACTTCCCCCGGCCCGCGAAACGGAGAGGGCCCATCCGGGGATGGGCCCTCTGCCGGTCCTGGCATCCTGCCTCGGTATCGACTGGGTGCCACGGGAGCCGATGTGCTGCTCTTGCCGTTGATCCTCGGCCACCGGGGGTGGAGGGGTCGAGGTCGTGTCAGACAGGTTGTCTCGTCCGTTGTCCGTCCTGATCGGACTCCCGTGACATCACCCTCGGTGGAGCCCTTTATCAAGAGTGATGATATCTTAAATCCATTCCGGCTCTTTGTCAAGCAGTTTCGCATCAGGACTAATGGTTGTGCCGCGGAAATTGTGTTTCGTCCCTGAAGGCGGCAATATTTTGAGCTATTATTTTATTTACATCATATTTTGTGCTATAATTTCCAGGCTGGCGGAGGCGAACACATTTTCCGCGGCACAAAAAAGCCGCCCTGTCTCGCATATCCGGAGGGTTTGCGACTCAGGGACTGCGAAACAAGACAGCTTTTGCGTTGTTATATATCCTGTGCGTGCGATTGGTTCCCGAGTTCCGCAGCCAGGAGGAGCTTCATGAGCATGTTACCGCGTTCCCTGTCGAGCACGGTCTCCCTGGTCGTGCCGCTGCTGATCATTTCCCTGGTCCAGGCCGCGCCCGCGCGAGCGGAACTGACGTTCACGGCCGTGCTGGACGGCCAGCATGCCGTGCCTTCCACCGATTCACCCGCCACCGGAACGGCCACGCTCGTGCTCAACGATGCCCGGACGGAAGTGCGTTACAGCATCCAGTTCACGGGACTGGTCGGGCAGGAGACCGCGGCTCATTTCCATCGGGGGAAGGCAGGGACGATCGGGCCGATCCTCTACACCTTGCCTCTCGGCTCGTCGAAGGCCGGTGTCTGGCCGGTGTCGGAGGAAGAGGTGGCCGACCTGCTGGCCGGCCGCGTGTACATCCTCGTCCACAGCGATCCCTACTGGACGGGCGAGATCCGCGGTGATCTGGAGCTGCTGTCCCTGGCCACCGATCGCGCCACCTGGGGTCGCCTCAAGTCCATCTTCAGCCAGCCCTAGCGCGGACTGTTCGTGAAGGGGCAATCCGGGGCCGCGCGAGGATTCAGCGGGCGGGGGCGAAGACACCCAGCATCTCGTTCACGCTGCCGGTCAGTCTTTCCAGCAGATGGAAGATGGCATCCTCGGGAATTCCCTGGTCCGTCAGCGGATCGAGGGTGCCGGCCTCCAGCGGCACCATGGGGCCGCTGTCCAGTCCGAGCCCCTTGGCGATGAAATTGGCCGCCCCGACGACCCGGACTAGCTCCGTGTGCTCTCCTGCCACGCTCAGACGATGATGATGCCGGATGGCCTGCTCCAGCATCTCGGGGAAGTGCCAGGCCGCCGCCAGGGCCGCTCCGGCCTCGCAGTGATCGTAGCCGAGGAGCCGTCGCTCGGTCCGGATCAGCTCCTCCTGGGTGTAGACGATCGTCAGATCGCGGGATCCCCCGTCGGAGGCAGGGGACGTTCCGGACGCTGCCTGGGGCATCTGCACGAGCTGGCTGGCGAGGAGCCTGTTCAGGAGGAGCTTGCCGATGTCGTGCACGAGGCCGGCGGTGAAGGCGCGATCCCGCAGCTCCTCCGCGTGCGTCCGCGTGGCCAGGTAACCGGCGCCGATGGCCGTCGCCAGGGCGTGCCGCCAGAGATCGTCCTTCGCCATGCCGTAGCCGGCCAGCGGACCGCGCAGCACATCTCCCATGCCGGAGGCGAAGGCCAGGGTGACGACGGTCTTGTTGCCTAGCAGGATCAGGGCCTCGCGGACGCTGCCGATCTTGCGCTGGACTCCGTAGTAAGCGCTGTTGCAGAGCTTCAGCAGGTTGGCCGTCAGGGAAGGGTCCCGCTCGATGATGGCCAGAACCCTGTCCGCGCCCGCCGTCATGTCATCGAGCAGCTCCAGCAGGCGGACCACGGAACCGGGTAGCGCCGCCAGCTCATGGGTCGAGGCGATCAGATCCCTCAAGTCCATGTGCTGCATGGATATAGAACTCCGTTCCGGCCACGGGGCCAGCACGAAAACGAAAAAACATCCCCTCGGAGATGGTATCGGCGCCTGGGCTGGTACGCTTGAGACCGGGTTCACAGGTCCCCGCGGGAGGGTCTCGAGGTCGCATGCGACGCATGTCCGGTCAGGTCGCGCCAGCAGCCGGCTCAGACGAGGTCCGCCTTGCGGCGGGAGAAATGCTCCGCATAATCCACGGCGAATTCATCGAAGCTGCGAGGACGCTGGTCCGTGAGGCGCTCCACCACATTCGTCACCTGATCCCCGGCGCCGTCGCGATAGTCTGCATAGAGCTCGAGGATGGCATCCGCCAGCCAGTCCGGCGTTCCCGCACGCAGCATGCCCTCGCGGGCCCGCTCCGGCGGGATGTCCACGTAGGTCACCTGACGCTTGCGGATCGCCGACAGCTTGTTGGCCACGTCCTCGAACGAGAGGGCTTCCGGGCCGGTGATCTCGTAAGCCCGCCCGGTATCGCCGCTCCCCAGGAGCACGGCGGCGGCCACGGCGGCGATGTCACGGGCGTCGATCATGCTGACCCGCCCGTGTCCCATGGGAGCGTAGAAGGCGTTCTCGATGGTGATGACGTGCTCGAACATCAGCATGTTCTGCATGACGTAATGCGGCCGCAGGAACGTGAAGTCCAGCCCGCTGCCCTCGATCTGCTGTTCCGTCTGCGCGTGCCAGCGGGCAATCCGGCACGGCGCGTCGCTCGCGGCCCCCTGGCTGGAGAGCTTGACGACGTGCGACACGTGCGCCTTCTGCGCGGCCTTCACCAGCAGGCTTTGCCGGGTCGCCTGCTCCGGATCGGGCGGGGAGGCCAGGAAGAGCCGTTCCACCTTCTTCATGGCGCCGGCGAGGCGCTTGACATCGTCGAAGTCGCTGGAAACGACCTCCACGCCGGCCTGTTCGAGCTCTGCGGCCCCGGCCTCTCCCGGGATCAGGACGCGGAATTCGGCACCCCTGTCGCGGAGCAGATGGACGAGCTCGTGGCCGATGTGGCCCGTGGCTCCCGTGATGAGGATCATCGATGTTGCCTCCAACTATGCTGCAATCCCCGCTTCGCTAGCTTAAGAATCTTGTCAAAACACTCCCTGGCGCAAGTCTGAGGACGTCGGCACCGGACGTCAAGACCCGTGGTGTCCGCATCGAGATGCCCGTAGCGCCGGAGTAAGGTGGTCTTGCGGGCCTTCAACCGCAAGCACTGCGGGATCTCCCGCGGGCGGAGACGCCGGCGGCGGCGGCCCGGCAGCGGGTGATATCGGGGGGGAGATTGACCGCCAGAGCGAAAATCTTTAGAATCAATTGCCCCTTCACCGCCACGAGAGCCTCGAGCCATCGAGGTCGACCCGCCGGGAGGAAACCATGAACCGGACCCGTGGTCTGCTTCTGCTGCCGCTGGCGCTGCTCCTGGCAGCTTGCTACGGATGCGACGACGAGACCAACCCTCTTCCCCGCGCACAAACTCTGTCCGGTATCGTGCGCGATGCCGCGGGTGATTCCGTGCCGGGAGCTCAGATCGGTATCATCTACAATATCACGGCCCCGGCGGTTCCCCCTCTTTCCGCCGAGCCGACCGCGCCGGCGAAGCAGGACCCCGATCTTCATCTCCAGCAGAATTATCCCAATCCCTTCGACTGGGTTACCACCTTCAGCTTCGAGGTTTCCGATTCCACCCGGGTGCGCCTGGATCTCCTGGACCTGCTCGGCCGGGAGACGCTCCTCCTGCTGGATGCCGTGTACCTACCCGGCCAGCACACCTTCGTCTGGAACAACGGGAGCCCCGGGACGGGAGCGGTCCTGGCGAACGGTTACTACGTGGGCCGGCTCCAGGCCCTCGTCGAGAACGAGGTGGTGGCGACGTCGGTGATCTACGGTGTCCTCTGCAACGTGCACGATCCATTGCTGCTGAGCCCCAACGCCCTGGCGAGCAGCGTGGGCGAGTTCGTGATCTCGTTCCCGGAGATCGCCGCGGGCATCCGCATCCCCCGTACCGCCCCGGACGGCCCCGAGATCGTCGACCGCTACCAGATCCCCACCCACTTGCAGGTGGTGGCCCGCAGCGGCAGCCTCCAGACCACCAAGAACGTCAATCTGGGCGACATGTCCCGCTGGTACTACATCGAGTTCCAGTTGCCCCCGCCCTGATCCGCCTCCCAGCGCTGCTCACCGCCGGCCCAGGGCCATTGACCGTGTTCCTGGCATGGTTTAAGCTTGTACGGCATTCACCTCGCGCCGCATGCGCCGCTGCCGGATCGGCAATCGGCAGCGCCGTCATGGCGCTCAACGAGCGGATCCGTGACCATGAGGGAGATTCCCGATCCCCAGAGGGGCGCTGGGGGGCCGGTCGGAAAGCCCGGCGGAACCGGCGCCGACAAGGTGGTCGCGAACATCCTACCGTCCGGCGCCGCCGCGAAGGCGGACCCGGCGAGTCTCGAGCAGGCGTACGTCCGGAACCACTGGCTGATTTACAACCTGCTCTACTGCAAGACCTGGAACCGGGAGCTGACCGAGGATCTGGTCAGCCGGACCTTCATGAAGGCGCAGCACTACGCCCGCCGCAAGGCGGTCCGCTGGCGGCCGCTCCTCTACAAGATCGCCCGCAACGAGTGGATTCAGCACGAGCGTTACAGGCACCGGCATCCCACCAGCCACGAGAACGTCCTGTGGATCCCCTCCCCGCATCCCGGACCGGACACCGTGCTGGAAGAGGAGCAGCGGCACGGGCGGGTCCGGGAGTGTGTCGAGCGGCTGGATGAGATCGATCAGGACATCATCATCCTACACATCTGGATGGGGATGACCCTGTCCGAAATCGCCGAGACGCTCGGAAAGCCCGAGGGCACGATCAAGTCCCGCTTCTCGCGCGCAAAGCGCAAGCTGGAAGGCATGCTGAAGGACGAGCTTGCGGACTACCCGGACGACGCTGCTTCCTCGCAGGATTGAAACCGCCCGCCCTCCTTTGCCCTCACCCGCTCAATCCGGCAGTCCCTTCGCGAGCAGCTCTCGCTGCAGAGACGCGAGAAACGCCCCGGGTGCGCCGTTGATCGGCAGGGCACCCATGAAATCGCGGTGGCGGCGTCCCCGGCGGTAGGCGGGTTCCCGCGGGGGGTGTCGCAGGTAGCGCTCGACCAGCTGGATGTCGGGAGCGACCAGCAGAGTCGTGGAGTAGTAGAGCAGGCCGCGGGTGCGGTAGATGCAGGAGCCGCCGACCTTGCGATCGCCGAGGGCGAGATCGGAGACGCCCCGTTGCCGGACACCGGGTGCCCCGGCGCGTTCCAGGGCGCCGATCAGCCAGGCGGAGAGTTGCCGGAAGGCCGTGGTGATCCCGCCGACGCCCGCCAGGATCTGGATCACCGAGACGATGATGTTGCCGGGATCCAGGACCACGGCGCAGCCGCCGCCGGATCGCCGCAAGACCGGCACGGCATCCCGGCGCACGCGATCCACGTTCAGCTCGATCTCCGGTCGCCCGCCCCGGCCGAGAACGACTTCGACGCGGGAACAGCAGTAGGCGTCGAAGCGCGACCGCCCGTCCACCTGCACGGCGGCGAGCAGGGGGTCGTCCCGCTCCCAGCGCCGGATCTCGATCTCCTGCATGGCCCTAGAGCTTGCGGGGGGGATTGACGTGCACGGCCGTTCCCGCCGCCACCTCGGCCGCCTCCATGATGGCCTCCGAGAGCGTGGGGTGGGGGTGGATCGTGACCATCAGGTCCTCCAGCGTGGCCCCCATCTCCAGGGCGAGGGTTCCCTCGGCGATCAGCTCGCTGGCGTGCAGGCCCACCATGCCGACGCCGAGCACCAGGCCGCTCTGCGGATCGGAGATGATCTTGACCAGGCCGTCGGTGCGGCCCAGGGTCCGCGCGCGCCCGAGGGCGGAGAGGGGGAAACGACCCACCCGGACGGGGATGCCCCGCTGTTCCGCCTCGTGCTCGGTCAAGCCGGCCCAGGCGATCTCCGGGTCGGTGTAGACCACAGCGGGGATGGCGCGGTTGTCGAAGGCGGCATCGTGCTCGGCGATGACCTCGGCCGCGACCTTGCCCTCGCGGCTGGCCTTGTGGGCCAGCATCGGGCCGTGGGTCACGTCGCCGATGGCGAAGATGTGGGGCTCGGACGTGCGGCATTCCTCGTCGATCTCGATGAAACCCTGCTCGTCGACGACGATCTGGGTGTTTTCCAGTCCCAGGCTCTCCGTGTTGGGACGGCGTCCGATGGCCACGAGCACCTGCTGAAAGCTCCTCGTCAGAATCTCGCCCTCGTGCTCGATCACGACCTCGAAGTCCTTCTCTCGCTTCTCGATGCTCCGAACGCGGGACCCCACGAGGATCTCCTCCAGCCGGGGTGTGATGTGATGGACCATGATGCCCACGAGATCCTGGTCCGCCCCCATCAGGAGGTGCGGGAAGAACTCCACCACCGAGACCTTGCTGCCGAGGCCCGAGTAGACCAGGCCCATCTCCAGACCGATGTAACCGCCCCCGACCACCGCCAGGCTCTCCGGCACGTAGGGCAGCTTCAGGGCCTCGCCCGAGGACCAGACGGCCGGGTCCATGCCCTCCGGCAGCCGGGCCAGGTTCGACCCGGTGGCGATGATGCAGTGCTGGAACTCGATGGTGCCGCTGCCGTCCACCAGCAGGGTGTGACTGTCCTTGAACTCGGCGCGCCCGTGCACCATCTCGACGCCGCGCCGCTCCAGCAGGCCCTGGACGCCCTTGACCAGCCCGTCCACGATGCCGGTGGTCCACTTGCGCAGCGTGTCGACGTCCAGCCGCAGGTTGTCGAAGCTCAGGCCGATGCGGCTGGCGTTCTGGGCCGAGTCCTTCAGCTCGACGGCGTTGATGAGGGCCTTGGAGGGAATGCAGCCCTCCAGGAGGCAGGTCCCCCCGGGACGCTCGCGCTCCTCGATCAGGATGACGTCCTTGCCGAGGTCCGCCAGACGCAGGGCGGCCACGTAACCGCCGGGTCCGCTCCCGATGACGGCGACCTCGGTCTCCTCGTTCAGGCTTCCCATGACCATGCTCGGGCCTCCTCCGGTGCCGCGCGGGCGGGGGGCTGGCCGTTGTCCCGGGACCGGCCCCGGCTTGCGGCCGCCGGGAACGACGGCTCTCTCAGGTCTCCAGCAGCAGCAGGTTGGGGTCGGAGAGCTGCCGCACCATCTCGCTCACGAAACGTGCGGCGTCGGCTCCGTCGGTGATGCGATGATCGAAGGCCAGGGTCAAGGGCAGGATCTTGCGGATCACGATCTCGCCCTTGCGCACCACCGGCTTCTCCTGCACCTGGCCCATGGCCAGGATGGCGACCTCGGGGTAGTTGATCGTGGGCAGGAGCGCCGTCCCGCCGAGGGGACCGATGTTCGTGATGGTGAAGGTCCCGCCCCGCATCTCGTCCACCTCGAGCTTGCCGTCACGGGCCCTGGCGGCCAGGTCCTCGATGTCCGCCGAGATCTGCACGATGCTCTTGTGATCGGTGCCCTTGATCACCGGCACCACCAGGCCGCGCCCCGTGTCCGCCGCGATGCCGATGTTGTAGTACTGCTTGTAGACGATCTCCTGCTTGAAGGGATCGAGGCTGGCGTTGAAGGAGGGCGCCTTCTTCAGGCCGGCCGTCACCGCCTTGACCACGAAGGCCAGCAGGGTGAGCCGCCCGCCCGCCTGACCCTGGCGGCGGTCGCGCTCGCGCCGGCGGAACGCCTCCAGATCGGTCACGTCGGCCTCGTCCATGTGGGCCACGTGGGGGATCAGGACCATGGAGGTGACCATCTTGCGGGCCACCTTCCGCCGTATGGACCGCAGGGGCTCCACCTCGACGGGGCCGAACTGGCTGAAATCGGGCAGCGGTTCGAGATCCAGGAACGGCACCACCGAGGCCGCGTGGGCCGCGAATTCCGCCAGGGCCCCGCGATCGTCGCCGACCTGCTCCGCCGCCACGTGGGCGGACGGGACCGCGGGGGGGCGGACCGCCGCCGCGGCGGCCGGGGCGCCGCCCTCGGCGAAGCGATGCACGTCCTCGGCGGTGACCCTGCCGCCAGGTCCAGTGGCCGGCACCTGGTTGATGTCCACGTGCAGCTCCCGGGCCAGTCGCCGGGTCGCCGGCGCGGCCGGCACGGGACGTCCCGCGGGTCGGGCCGCGGGCGCTTCCGGGCGCGCAGGCGATGGCGCCGGGCGCGCAGCCGCGGGCGCGGGAGCGGCGGCAGCCGGAGCCGCGGCCACGGCGGGCTGCGCCGGTTCCTTCTTCTCGGCCGGGGCCTTCGCCGCGCCGGCCTCGTCGATGACGGCGATGACCTGGCCGACCTCGATGGTGTCGCCGACGTCGCCGGTCAGCGAGGCGATCCGCCCCCCTCGCGGCGAGGGGATGGTGACGGCTGCCTTGTCGGTCTCCACGTCGACGAGCGGGGCATCCTCCGCGACCTCGCCGTCCACGGACACGTGCCACTTCAGGATCTCGCCCTCGTGAATGCCCTCACCCAGGTCGGGCAGCTTGAACTCGAACACGGTGGGCCTCCTAGAAGTCGAGAGTCTCCTCGATGCCGCGCCGGATCCGCTCCGGCGTCGGAATGTATGCCTTCTCCCGTCCGAAGTACGGAGTCACCACGTCGAAGCCGGTGATCCGCTTGACGGGAGCCTCCAGGTAGAGCAGTACCTTGTCGTTGATGCGGGCGATGATCTCCGCCGCGACCCCGAAGGACCTGGGGGCCTCCTGGACCACCACGCACCGGCCCGTCTTGCGCACGGATTCGACGATGGTCTGGCCGTCGAGGGGCGAGATCGTCAGCAGGTCGATGATCTCGAGGCTGACGTTGCGCGCCTCGGCCACCGCGGCCGCGGCCTTCAGCGTCGGCCGCATCATGGCGCCGAAGCTGACGAGGGTCAGGTCCGTGCCCTCCTGCACGATCTCGGCCTGACCGATGGGCAGCACCTCTTCCTCCTCGGGCACCTCCTCCTTGAAGGCGCGGTAGGAGTGCTTGGGCTCCATGAAGACCACGGGATCCGGATCACGGATGGCCGCCACGATCAGCGCGCGGGCATTCCGCGGCGTCGAGGGGATGACCACCTTGCTGCCCGGCGGGTGCGCGTACAGGATCTCGCGGCTCTCGGAGTGGTGCTCAAGGGCCCGCACGCCGCCGCCGTAGGGCATCCTCACCACCAGCGGGCAGCCGAACTGCCCCTGGCTGCGACTGCGCAACCGGGTGGCGTGCCCCTCCCACTGGGCCATCATCAGGTAGCTGAAGCCGGAGAACTGCATCTCGCAGACGGGCCGCAAGCCGGCGGCGGCCATGCCGATGGAGGTCCCGAGGATACCGGACTCGGCCAGCGGCGTGTCCAGGACCCGGTTCTCGCCGAACTTCTCCTGGAGCCCGTCGGTCACGCGAAAGACCCCGCCGTCCCTGCCGACGTCCTCGCCGAGGATCACCACGCTGTCGTCCCGGGCCATTTCCTGGGCGAGCCCGAGGTTGATGGCCTGCACCATGTTCAGCTTAGGCATCGCCGGCCTCCTCCCTCAAGACGGCCAGGAACTCCTGGCGCTGCTCCTCGATGCCGGCGTGGCGGGTGCCGTACACGTGATCGAACGGCGCATCCGGCGCGAAGCCCGTGCGCGACTCGAATTCCTGGACCGCGGCGTCGACCTGGGCCTTGATCTCCCGCTCGAGGGACGACTGCTGCGCGTCGTCCCAGATCTTCTTCTTTTCCATGTACTTCCGGAATCGCGGCAGGGGCTCCCGCTTCCACCACGCCTGCGTCTCCTCCTCGGAGCGGTACTTGTTGGGGTCGTCGGCCGTGGTGTGCATCATGAGACGGTAGGTGACGGCCTCGATGAGCGTCGGTCCCTCGCCGGCGTAGGCCCGCTCGAGGGCCTCCCGCGTGGCCTGGTACACCGCCAGGGCGTCGTTGCCGTCCACCTGGATGCCGGGGATGCCGGCACCGACGGCCTTCTGCGCGAGAGTCTCGGACCTGGTCTGCTTCTCGCGCGGGACCGAGATCGCCCACTGGTTGTTCTGGCTGATGAAGACGACGGGAGCCCGCCAGACGCCGGCGAAGTTCAGCGCCTCGTGGAAATCTCCCTCGCTGGTGGCGCCGTCGCCCAGGAACGTCACCACGGCCGCCTTCTCCCCGCGGTATTTCAGCGCGAAGCCGACGCCGGCCGCGTGGAGGCACTGCGTGGCCACGATGATGTTGATGGGCAGCAGGCGCTGCTCGCTGCCGCGAGGCTGGAGGTTGCCCTCCTCCCAGCCGCTGTGGAAGAGGTAGACGTTGGTCAGCGGCTCCCCCCGCACGAGACGTCCTCCCAGCTCGCGGAACGCTCCCACGAACCAGTCCTGCTCGCCCATCGCGTAGGCCGCTCCCACGCAGCAGGCCTCCTGACCCGTGCAGGGCCCGAAGGTGCCGAGCCGCCCCTGGCGCTGCAGCTTGAGCATGCGCTGGTCCGCCTCGCGGGCCAGGAACATCCAGCGGTAGAGAGCCTTGAGCTGCTCCGGACCCAGATCCGGCTCCAGCTTCTCGTCGACGTTGCCTTCCTCGTCCAGGATCTGGAGATACGACACGCTCCAGCTCCCCAGCTTCTTCGATGGCATCATGCGGTCCTTTCGCGGTTCTCACGGTGAAAACGGGCGCGGTCACAAGGCCGGCCCGTTCAGACCGCAGACATGATAACGTGGTGGAAATGATACGCAATTGCTGATTTGCCGGCGGTCACCTACAATGGCCGGACCAGCGCGCCGTCGCTGCCGCGGCCGGGGTGCTTGCCTCCGGCGCGGAATCGGTCTTTATTGTGGCGCGCTGGAATATTCGCACTAGCACGAAGAGGGGAGTGACACATGGCCAGAGAATCCACGAAGGAAATCCAGGACAAGCTGGTCGCTAACATGAAGCGGTGGCAGAAGATCGAGAACACCGCCGTGGCCCAGACCGGCGCGATCATGGACAAGTCCGACAATGCGGTGATCAAGCTGATCATGGAGATCATCCAGCGCGATTCGCAGATGCACCACCGGGTACAGCAGCTGATCGTCGACACCCTGGAGTCCGCGACCGTGACCCTGAATCCGGATGATCTGGCGCAGGTCTGGACCCAGATCGAGGGGCACATCCAGACGGAGAAGGAGACCGTCGCCCTGGCCAAGGACAGCCTGGCGGCCATCGAGGGGCGCAAGGGTCTGCTGATCCAGGGCTACCTGCTGAACTTCCTGAAGGTGGACGAGCAGAAGCACGACATGCTGCTCGAGAGCCTCGAGAAGATCAAGAAGGGGATGTATCCCTACGGCTAGTCGAGCGTCCGCGGCGCCCGCGCCGCGAAAAGGCGCGGGCCAGGGAAAGGAGCCGAGCCGTGCTGAGTGACAAGCTGCAGCAGGCACTGAACGAGCAGATCAATGCCGAGTACCACTCGGGCTACCTGTATCTGGCCATGTGCGCGTACTTCGAGTCCCTGAACCTCGACGGTTGCAGCAACTGGATGCGGATCCAGGCCCAGGAGGAGCTGCTGCACGGCATGAGGATCTTCGACTACCTGACCGAGCGCGGCGCGCATGTGGTCCTGCAGTCCGTGGAAGGCCCCCCCGCCCGCTGGGATTCGCCCCAGGCGGCGTTCAAGGCGGCCCTGGGCCACGAGCAGATGATGACGCGGCGCGTCAACGACCTGGCGGACCTGGCCCAGACCGAGAAGGACCACGCCACGAACAACCTCATGCAGTGGTTCGTGAACGAGCAGGTCGAGGAGGAGGCCAACGTCGAGGACATCCTGCGCAAGCTGGAGCTGGTCGGCGAGAAGGGACCGGGCCTGTTCATGATCGACCGCGAGCTGAAGGGTCGCGTCTTCACCCCCGATCCGGGAGCGACACCCGGCGAATGAGCGGCCTCACGCTCTCCGTCGTCGCGCCCCGGCCGTCCGGCCGGGGCGTTCTGCCGAGCGTTCCTTAAAGCGGACTTGTCACGTCATGTTTTCGCTCTATCATGAGGACGATGCTGGCCATGGCGATCGATTCTCCGCAGGCACACGGTGGTACGAAAGGGCGGACGATGAAGGAACGGTTGTTCGGTACCCTGCTCGGCGCGGTGAGCCTGCTGGCCATTGGAGCGGTGCAGAGCCGGGCTGCGGCCACAGACGATTCGCGGACCGGCGACGAACCCGAGGCGACGGCCAGCAGCCTCTACGCACTCTCGACGCGGACCCTCGAAGGTCAGCCGGTCCAGCTGGGCGTCTACCGGGGGCGGGTGTTGCTGGTGGTGAACGTCGCGAGCCGCTGCGGGCTGACGCCCCAGTATGCGGGTCTGGAGGCGCTGCACCGCGAGCTGGCCGACAGCGGTTTCGCCGTGCTGGGCTTTCCCAGCAACGACTTCCTGGAGCAGGAACCCGGCACGCCGGCGGAGATCCGCGCCTTCTGTGACGCCGAGTACGGCGTGACTTTTCCGCTCTTCGAGAAGGTGAAGGTCAAGGGCGAAGTCAAATGCCCGATCTACCGGTTCCTCTGCCGGGAGCACCCGGAGCCGAGCTGGAACTTCACCAAGTACCTGGTGGATCGGGACGGGCACGTCGTGCAGCGGTTCGATCCCCGCACGCCGCCCGACGCTCCGCAATTGCGGGCGGCCATCATGAAGCTGCTCTCCGCAGGACGCTGAGAGGAGAGCCGGGCCGAACGTCAGGAGCCGGCGGCGAGGGCCGCCGGCTCCTGACGTCTGCCGAGCAGCTCGCGGGCGTCATTCCGCCAGGGGCGGGGCGCTGATCTTCAGGCCCTTGCCCGAGAAGACGATCTCCGGCTCCATGCCGCCGCTCGCCGTCATCATGTTGGAGGAGTTGATTTCCCAGATGAGGGTGTTCCCCTCCTGGCGCATGGCGTTGTTGCTGATCACCTCGCCGGGCACCGTGATGCGCATGGCGATGTCCAGCTGGGAGGCGCTGGCCATCAGCTTACCCATGACCTCCATGGACTTCTGCATGGCCTGCGGGTCCATGTTCTGCATGTCGGCCGCATCCGGTTCCCCCGGCTCCACCTCTCCCTCCACCTCCGCCGCGGTCTCCTCGGCGGGCATGTCGTACTCCTGCAGGACGTAGTTGCCGTCGGCCATCTTGAAGAGCCCGAGCCCCGACTTCTCGCCCTGGGTGCTGCTCAGGACGGCCGACAGATCCTGGAGGGACTTGAACTTCATCTCGAAGGTGACCTGGTCCTTCCCGTCGGCGGTTCCGCGCTCGAACTTCGTCAGCTTCACGTCGTGCTTCTTGCAGTTCTCCTCGAGCTTCTCCTTGCTGAAGTCGTCCAGGGTCGGGGCACCCTGCTGATCCTGGCCCGGCATGCTCGTCTCGCTCAGCTCCTTGAAGGCCTGGGCGACGTCGGGAGCCATGGCATAGGTCATCGTGAAGGTGCCCGACCCATCCTTGTCGATGATGGTGTCCATGTGCATCTTGACGCAGCCGGCGAGGCTGAAGGAGAGCAGGATGAGGGTCAGCGCGGTCAGCTTCTTCATGGGGACCTCCCGTGGAAAACGGCCTCTCGCTGGGCCGTGGTGACGACGCCCGGGCACCTCCGGCCCGGCGCGCCATTCTGGCACGCCGCGGTCGGGACTGCCAACGCAAAAGAGCAACCGGGCGGTCGCGCCTGGCTCCCGCCGCGGTTCCGTGTTACACAGGATGGCGGGCGGGCCGTGCCGGCCCGCGGTGCGCCGAGTCGCCGGAGAGGAGTCGCCAGCCATGTATCAACGCCCTGCCAAGCCGTCCTGCTTCAAGGCCTACGACATCCGGGGCCGGGTCCCGGACGAGCTGGACGAGGATCTGGTCTATCGCATCGGGCTGGCCGCGGTGCGCACCACGGGCGCGCGCCGCACCGTGATCGGACGGGATTGCCGGCATTCCAGCGCCGCCCTGGCGACCGCGCTCGGCCGGGGCCTGATCGCGGCCGGAGCCGACGTGCTGGACATCGGGCTCTGCGGCACCGAGCAGGTCTATCACGCCACCTTCGCGCGGCACCTGGATGCCGGGATCATGGTCACCGCCAGCCACAATCCCGCCGATTACAACGGCTTGAAGCTGGTCCGCGAGGAGGCGCGGCCCATCAGCGGCGACAGCGGCCTCGACGAGATCGGCGCGCTGGTTCTCGACGGCGACCTCGCCCCGGCCACCGTCCCGGGAAGCATCGAAGCGGCGGACCTGCTGCCGGACTACGTGCGCTTCCTGCAGGACCGGATCGACCCGTCGGCCCTGCGGCCGCTGCGGATCGTGGCCAATCCCGGCAACGGCTGTGCCGGACCGGTCCTCGAGGACCTCGCCCCGCAGCTGCCCTGCGCGCTGGTGCGCGTTCACTTCGAGCCCGACGGCAGCTTTCCCCACGGCATCCCGAATCCCCTGCTGCCCGAGAACCGCGGCGTCACCGCCGACGCTGTGCGGAGCCACAACGCCGACCTCGGCCTGGCCTGGGACGGCGACTTCGACCGCTGCTTCTTCTTCGACGAGACCGGGGCCTTCGTCGAGGGCTACTACCTGGTGGGCCTGCTCGCCGCGGCCGTGCTGCGGCGCGAGCCGGGCGCCAGGATCGTCCACGATCCGCGCCTGACCTGGAACACCATCGACGTGGTCAGCCGCGCCGGCGGCGTGCCCGTCCAGAACAAGACCGGCCACGCCTTCATGAAGGAGCGCATGCGACGGGAGGACGCCGCCTACGGGGGCGAGATGTCCGCTCATCACTACTTCCGGGACTTCGCTTACTGCGACAGCGGCATGCTGCCCTGGCTCTACGTCTGGCAGGAGATGTCGGCCCGCGGCCTGCCCCTCAGCGCCCTGGTGGGCGACATGCAGCGGGCTTATCCCGCCAGCGGGGAGATCAACCGCCGGCTGGCCGATCCCGATGCCGCCATCGCCGCGGTCGAGGCGCGCTACCGGGACGACGCCCGCCGGATCGATCGCACGGACGGCCTCTCCCTGGAGTTCGCGCGCTGGCGCTTCAACCTGCGCAAGTCCAACACCGAACCGGTGGTGCGCCTGAACGTCGAGTCCCGGGGCGATCCGGAGCTGATGCGGCGGCAGACTGCGGAGATCCTGTCCCTGCTGGACGCCTGGCGCGCCTGACACCGATCTTGCCGGCGATCCCGCCGTGCCTGTAGGATGCGAGGGTCGCCATGGCCTGCGGGGCGATCACCAGCGTGCCGAGGGGACGGAGGGGAGTCCCGGGGTTCTTGACGAGAGGGGCCGACCATGGACGTTCGAGTTCCCGCCGGGGTTTTGCTCGCCAGCCTTCTCCTGTTCCCCCTGGGCGCGGCGGCCGCGCCCGTGGCGGGTGGGACGGGTGAGGGCGCGTTGCCCTACGAGCGCTTCGAGACGCCCGACGTCTGCGCCGAGTGCCACGTGCGGTTCACGCAGCAGCACGAGGCGGCCATGATGTCCCAGTGCTTCACCCACGCCTGGGACGAGATCGAGTACTTCCAGCTGGCGCTGCCCCACGCCCTGCAGGAACCGAAGGTGGCGGGCGTCAAGGCGGGCTGCAACGGCTGCCACGCGCCGCTGGCCTACCTGGCGGGCGACATCCCGCCCCAGCGCCCGGAAGCGGAGACGCGAGCCAACGAGTCCGTCTCCTGTGACGTCTGCCACAGCATCGTCGGCCATGCCGGGGAGCTGCCTTTCAACTTCAACTACCGCATCGATCCGGGAACGGTGAAGCAGGGGGCGCGGAGCGGCCTGGAGAGCGGCTACCACGAGATCGCGGTGAATCCCTTCCTGCACACGGCCGAGTTCTGCGGCATCTGCCACAACGAGCAGGACCCGTTCGGCCAGTGGGTCAAGGCCACCCAGCTGGAATGGCGGGACGGTCCCCACGGGAAGGCCGGCATCCTCTGCCAGGACTGTCACATGACGCCGGGGACGGGAGCCCTGGCCGAAGACGGCGACGTCTATCCCGACGCGCGCCAGCACCTCTTCCACGGCGCCCACGATCCCGCCAAGCTGGCCGGAGCGGTGGAGGTGCGGCTCTATCCCGATCGCCACCAGGCGTCGCCGGGCGAGCAGGTGCACCTGGCCGCCGTGGTGATGAACGCCAAGGCCGGTCACATGATCCCTTCCGGCTCGGCGGAGGAGCGGGTGGTCTGGCTGCACGTGGAGGCCGTGGACGCCTCCGGCCGCCGTCACCACCTGCCGGTCGATCGCAAGGGCTTCGCGGGCGAGGACTACACCATCGCCTCGGCCACGGCCATGGCCTACCAGGACATTGGCGACATCCGGAACCTGCCGGGCTTCGCCGGCCTCAAGCGGGACGGCGACGTGCCGGCCGGGGACCGCATCTTCCGCCTGCCCTATCTGGATCCCCAGGGACGCATGACCATCGCGCAGTGGAACACCGCCGGCTTCGGACCCGACTACCGCCTGGCTCCCCTGGTGGCGGTCCCGGAGAACTACACCTGGACGCTTCCGGCGGACCTGCCCGCGGGCGAGGTGCGGGTGACGGCCACGGCCTACTACTCGCGGCTGGTCTCCTCGGTGGCCGCCTTCCTGGGAGTGCCGGAGGGGGAGGGCGCACCGGTGGTGATGAGCACGGCCGCGGCCAGCTTCACAGTGCCCTGAGCGGGCCGGCCCGCCTCACAGCAGCGCCCCCCGTGCAGGCGGGGGGCGCTGGTGCGTGCGGCGGATCCCCGGAACTCAGCGGTACGTGCTCTTGAGCGCGCCCCAGCTGGCCTGGCGCCAGGGCGCCTGTTGCTCGGGATCGGGCACGGCCGAAAGGCCCAGGCAGCCGGAGTTCTGCGCGCTCGCCACGTGGAGGATGCCGGACTGACCGGCATCCGGCACGACGATCGGCAGTTCCATTTCCCGCCAGAGCTGGGTCTCGTAGTCGTACCACTGGAAGACGACGGTCCAGCCGCCGGGCGGCACGTCCGCGACGACGACGGCCAGGTTGAAGCAGCAGACGCAGTAGCAGGGATTGACGAGCACCTCTGTCTCCCGGATCGTGATGACATTATCTTCCTGGTTCACGTCGTAAGCGAACGGCTCGGGGCAGCAGTTGTAGAGGGCTCCCAGGTGCTGGACCGTGAGCGTGCCACCCTCCACCTCGGTGCGAAAGCTGTCATCGCAGATGTCCTGAGCGAGCGCGGGCGCCCCGAGGGCGAGGCTGAGCAGACAGATGCCGGCGAAGGTCTTCTTCATGGCGGACCTCCTGGCCGCGAGGCCGATGACAGAGTCCCGGGCCCCCTACTGGTAGCGGCGCTTGATCGCGCCCCAGCTCTCGGTCCGGCTGCCGATGCTCAGGCAACCGGAGTCCTCCACGCTCGCCACATGGAGGATGCCGGACTGGCCGGCGTCCGGCACCACGATCGGCAGCTCCTGCTCCTGCCAGAGCCGAGTCTCGTAATCAAACCACTGGAAGACGATGGTCCAGTTGCCGGGCTGCACGTCCTCGACGACGACGTCCAGGTTGAAGGTGCAGAGGCAGACGCAGGGATACTCGAGCACCTCCTCCTCGCGGATCCTGATGAGGTCGCCGTCCAGGCTCACGTTGTAGACGAACGGTTCGGGGCAGCAGTTGTAGAGGGCTCCCACGTGATGGACCGTGAGGGTGCCACCCTCGATCTCCACCAAGAAGCTGTCGGGAACCTTCGGACCGGGATCGGCGAGAGCGGCCGGCGCGGCCAGGCAGAGCGCCAAGACCAGGCATGCAATGGAACGCATGATGGATCCCTCCATGGCGGTGGGGCGCGGGACCGGAGCGAGTCAGGGGGCTCTTGAGATGAATAATTAATATCAGAAATCGCCGGGGTTGGCAAGCCCCGAGAAGGGCCGGCGCTTCGAAATCAGTGGGAGGACGAGTTGCCTGCCACGGGCACGTAGCCCAGGGCCACGTAGCCGACCCAGTGGGTCGGCGAGCGCGGCGCGGTCACGCCCAGCCCGCAATCCGGCAAGCTGTCCAGACCGTCGCTGAGGCTGTCCCCCTCGCGCAGCAGGTATCCCTCCAGCGGGGGCAGACCCAGCAGCTCCTGCAGGCGCGCGGCCGTGGCCAGACCGCAGGGGATGGAGTAGAGGCCGCACCAGGTGATGTGGTAGGGGTACTCGGGGTGAGCGGGATCCCAGACCAGGCGGGCGAAGCGCTGCAGGCCGTCCAGGTTCAGCGGGCCGGCCAGGGTCGCCTGGGCCAGCGTGATGTCCTGCGCGCGACCCGCGGCGTGCCCCGCCGCGTCGCAGCCGAAGGGGGCGTAGCCGCGATCGCCCCATTCCGTGCAACCGTAGTGGACGGCGTCGGCGGAGATCAGGATGCCCAGGTCGCGACCCGGAGTCCAGCCATGTGCGCGGCAGATCGCGGCCAGGGCCCCGGCCAGCCGGTCCGCCACCGTGTCGAGCCGCTCCCAGCTCATGCCGGGGACCAGGACCGGCACGAAGGACGCCGCAGGCACCGCGCTCCGCAGCCAGGGCAGCAGGGCTTCCAGGGAGTGCTCGGCGGCCTGCCGCTCGTCGTCAACGCGGGCCAGGTCCGGTCCGAGGGCGGCCAGCAGCTCGGCCCGCAGCTCCGCATCCACGGGAACGTTCTCGCCGGCCACACGCCAGGTGTCGAAGCCGTCGAAGAGCAGGGTGTCCCTCACCCCCAGGCGCCGGCAGGCGTGGCAGACGCCGACCAGCAACCAGCGCGGCGCCTGCAGACCCGGCAGCAGATGCAGATAGACGCGCCCGGCGTACAGGTAGTCGTCGTGCGGCATGATCGCCGCGGACCAGGGCTGATCCGGAGCGAGCCCCAGCTCGGTGCGGCGGGCGGTCACGACTGCGGCCTCGCTGGCCCGGCTGGCCGCGAGCACGGCCGCGAAGTCGGCCGGGTTCCCGGCGAAACCGACGGTGTCCAGCTGGGCTCGAACGAGAGCGCCCGGAGCCGCCGCCATCCCGATCGCCGGCAGCAGGGACAGCAGACCCAGCATCGCCGCTCCCGGCAGGAGCCGGCGACCGGCGGCGCGGAGCGCCGCGCGCAAGGAGATTCGATCGTGGCGGGCGTCCATGCTTCAGGCCAGAGCGGCGGCCCGGCGCATCTTGCGCTTCAGCCGGTGAATGGCTCGGCGGTGCTGCTTGAGAGCCGCGTGGTCCCGAGCCTCGAGAGCCTGCTGGCGCTGCTTCTTCAGATCCCGGATCTGGGACTTGATGCTGCTCTTGTCAATGCCGACGACCCGCTTGGTGGGCTTCTCGATGCCGAGGGCATCGGCCAGCAGCTCGACGAGCTCAGCCTTCTTCATCGACGTGATGCCGCTCACCTGCGGCAGGTGCTGCTTCATGAGCTCCCGCAGGTCCAGGACGCGGTGCTTGTTCAGCTCGTGCCAGTCCACGGTTATCTCTCCTTCCGGATTCTCGGGCGCCGGGACCCCGGTCGCTCTCACCGCACGGGGCCGTCCGGCCGGGAACGGTCCATCATCGGGCCTGGACCACGATATTGTCAAGGCGGGTGGCCGGACGCGGCGGGGATCAGAGCCCGCGGCGGCTCTCGGACACCAGCCTGGTCTCTTCGCGCGAGCGCAGGACCTCGCGCAACAGGGCCAGTGCTGCCTCCCGGTCAACCGGCAGGTTGAGGCTGAGGGGGAGGTAGTTGCTGGCGTGATTGGCATGGAAGCGGCAGCGGGTGAAGCTGCTCTCGGCGATGATGGTCTCCAGCTCCCGCAGCAGCGCCCAGCGGTCGGGCAGGACGAATGCCTGCTCCTCCGCCTGGCGGTAGAGGTCCGTGCCCGGGATGAGCATCGTGGTCAACGCTCCCACGTAGGGCGGGTCCATCTGCGTCAGCAGGCTCGCGGTGGCACGGGCGTGCTGCACCGTGCGCTCGACGCCGCCCAGCCCCAGCATCACGATCACCGAGTGCCGGATGCCGGCCAGGCGCAGCCGCTCGGCCGAGGCCAGGGCCTCGTCGCGGCTCGAACCCTTGCAGACGCGGGCCAGGACCTCGGGATCCCCGCTCTCGACCCCGTGGTAGACGATCTGCAGGCCCAGCTCGCGCAGCTCCTCGAGCTCGCTCACGCTCTTGCGGAGGATGGAGCGAGCATCACCGTACACGCCCACGCGGCGCACGCCGGGAAGCCGCTCCCGCAAGTAGCCGAGGATCCGCTTCAGCTGGTCGGTGGGCAAGATCAGGGAATCCCCGTCGCAGAGGAAGACCCGGTGGACGGGCAGTCCCGCCGCGGCCAGGGACGCGGCCTGGTCGATGTCCGCCGCCACGGAAGACCAGGGCTTGATCTGGAAGCGCTGCTCGGGCAGCTGGTACATGGCGCAGTAAGAGCAGCGGTTGTGACTGCAGCCCACCGTCACCTGAAGGATCAGGCTCTCGGCCTCGCTGGGTGGCCGGAAGATTCGCCCCACGTAGTCCATGTTGCACCTCTCGGGCGTCACCAATCCCTACCATAGTCATATACACCCGGAGGCCCGGGAGGCAAGCGCGGAGTGGCGAGGCTGCTGCCGGGAGAGGAGATGTGCGGGCGACCTACGGCAGCCAGGGGTGTCCCTGCAGGAGCACGAGATCGCCTGCCTCGGTGCGGGTGAGCCAGCGCTCGCAGTGCACGGGATAGCCGTCGACGAACCGATCGCTGGCGCCGAGATAGACCGCCAGGCCGTTCCGGACCTGGTCTTCCGCCTGCTCTATTTGCTCGTACGACGGCTCCTGGCCGGGGGCCGCGCTGAATCCGGAGGGGAAGAAAGGCATCTGCCAGACCGTCTCCCGGCTTCCTGCCGCATCGAACGAGTAACCGATCAGCCATCCGCGCCGGCCATCGCTCTCCCAGCCCGTAACGCCCTCGAGGCGGTAATCGCCTGCTCGCCAGTGCTGCACCCAGGATTCGGCGAAATCGACGGCGCTCAGGCCGGGCCGCCCCTCCAGGTAGCTTCCGTACCTCGCGGCCCCCGCGAGCGAGGCCGTCGCGGTCGACGCGTCCTGCGAGACCATGGCGTGCCGGTGCACCTCGAAGCTGTCGTTCCCGGGGTGTCCGCTCGGGCTGCCGACGAGCAGCAGGAAGAGCAGCAGGCCGGTCACGACCAGGTAGCCGCGGACCTGTTGCCGCCTGCCGATGTGGCAGAGAGAATCGGCGCGCAGGGCCAGCAGCAGCTGCCGGCGATGCTCATCGCTGTACGGAACCGCCGGTGCGGCCTCGCGGAGCAGGTCGTCAATGGTCTTCGAGTTGGTGGGGTCCACGACAACTCCGGTTCGGGCGCACGATCTCGAGCCTGCCACGGGCGGGTCGTGCGCCTCACCCAACAATAATGCCACCGGTCGCGAATGGTTGCATCAAAGGCCAACGCGGAGCGGGCGGGGCGACGTCTCCCGGACGCCTCGCCCAGGCTCATGACTCGATGATACTGCATTGGCACGGCCGGTTCGCCCCTGTTGTTCCGTTCCGATCACTGACCGGCGCGCAGGAACGACCCGGCTCGCGGCCCGCCCGGTGGTCGAAGCTCGACGGCCATATGCCAAATACGAGGAACAATATATCAAATATTGCGAGTCAATCGTCAAGGGACGAGGTTTCTGGGGCTCGATCCCCGAAATGTGCCGCCCCACTGCATCGGTCAGGAGGGGGCCGGCGTTATATAACAGTGCAGCCAGCCCTTGACCGAGGGTGCCGAGTGAGTACGGGACGGCGGCGCCATCTCTCATAGGAATCGGCTTGATAGGTCCCATGAATTCACCGGGGGTATCAGGAGGGGAATAAGGGCGCTGCCGTTCCGTCAAGGCGTAGGAGCCGGGGATTCCTGCCCGAAGTGGTTTTGGGCGAGAGCCACCTAGGTCGGGGCCCCGGCGCTCCTTTGCCCGCTCCATTCTCCATCCCCGTTCCGCTCCGCTCCAGTTCAGGCGAAGACGTCGGCGTAGCGATCCTCGGAGATCACCAGCCGGTCCAGTCCAGGACCCAGCAGCCGAACCTCCAGCACCCGCACCCGGGGCTGCGTGGCGGGTATGTAGACCCGGTCCAGGTGAACGACGGCCTCCGGACGGGAAAAATCCCTGGGGCCCACGCTCCCTCCGAAGTGGTCGCTGCGGCCGAAGGCCACGTGCAGACCCAGCTTCTCGTCCAGCAGGATGCTGCCCACGGGCGCGAGCCCGAAATCCCCCAGGACCCCTAGGCCCAGCTCCGCCAGGTTGGCGTAGGCCGGCTCCTGCCGGAGCCGGTGGGCCTCGCGGCGGCTCTCGGCCCCTTCCGAGAGCACCTCCGCGGCGCGGTTCTCCTGCACGCCGTAGAGCACCACCTCGTCCCCGATCTGCACCGGCAGCTCGCCGGCGGTCCGGCTGGGGTCGGCGATGCGCTCCCCCTCGTAGGGCACGATGTAGGCCTCGCCGGAGGGCAGGTTGCCGGCGACGCCGTTCTCGGGGAAGAGTCCTCCCGAGGCATGGGCCGTGCGGTGCCGCAGATCGAGGTGCAGCTCGTGCTGGCGATCGCCGACCGCAAACAGGAGGCGGGCCGACTCCGCGCGATCGCAGAGCGCCTTGAGCAGCGTGACCCGGCGGTTGACCTCGGTGTAGTCGATGCGCAGCGCCGGGATCATGGCAGGCGAGAAACCGGGCATGGTAGCGGCCCGGAAGGGGTAGCGGCGCGCGGCCACCTTCAGCGGGGCCGTGGCCGACAGCTCGGTCGGCGCCAGGATCAGGCTGTGCTCGGCGAGCAGTTCGGCGAACGGGATCGAGGAGCGGCCCGTCAGGTCGGCGGCGTCGCGGGGCGGCTCGCCGCCCGTGTCCGGGACGCAGGCATCCGGCAGATCGGCGTTGTTGCCGCCGACGTTGCGGTACCAGGCCAGCGTCACGGTCTCGAGACCCAGCTCCGCGCGGCCGGTGCCCAGGTGGCGCGTCCATTCGCGGGCCATGGCGCGGCGCACCCGCCAGTCCGGATTGTCCGGGAACCGCCGGTCGGGCAGGTCGCACAGCACCGCCAGGGCGCGGTCCGCGGGGCCGGGTGCAAAGACGCGCCGGACCAGCCGGACCAGCTCCTGCGGGGTCAGCCGATCGTCCATCCGGCACTCCTTGCGGGTCGAGGAGGTGATTCCCTGGCAGCCTCCTGGCGAAACCAGCGCTAGGCGGCGGCCTGATTCTGGCTTATTGTGGCGGCGGATGATCATCACCCATCGCCGTCCACTCACGGAGGTTGCACCGGCATGAGCCCGGCCCATGAGACCAACATCGCTCTCTTCGTCGACTTCGACAACATCGCACTCGGGGTGCGGGACGCCCGCCAGCGATTCGAGACCCAGGTCCTGCTGCAGCGCCTGCTCGAGAAGGGCAAGATCGTGGTCAAGCGGGCCTACGCCGACTGGAGCCATCACAAGGAGTACATGACGCCCCTGCACGAGGCGGGCATCGAGCTGATCGAGATCCCGGCGCGGCGCATGACCGGCAAGAACAGCGCGGACATCCGCCTGGTGGTCGACGCTCTGGATCTCTGCTATTCCAAGCACCACATCGACACGTTCGTGATCGTGTCCGGTGATTCCGACTTCTCGCCGCTGGTCTCGAAGCTGCGCGAGAACGACAAGGTGGTGATCGGAGTCGGCGTCAGGAACTCGACCAGCAGCCTGCTGGTGAGCAGCTGCGACGAGTTCATATTCTACGACGATCTCTTCCGGGACCTGATGAACCGCAAGGCCCAGGCTGTCGACGTCCCCACCGACAAGCGCAAGCTCTTCGACTTCCTGGTGGTCACGGCCCGCCGCCTGCTCCAGGAGAGCCGGGGCGTGCTCTACTCCTCCCTGATCAAGGACACCATGAAGCGCAAGCAGCCGGACTTCAACGAGGCACGCTACGGTTACTCGACCTTCGGCGACCTGCTGGCGGATGCCCGGGACCTCGGCCTGCTGGACGTGGTGCGGGACGAGAAGGCGGGCGGGACCTGGGTGGTGCGGGGACTGGGCTCTGACAAGGCGGAAGGACAGAGGCCGGTCCCGGGGCAGAGCAATGCCGTGGCGCAGACGGTGCCGGCCGGTCGCAAGAGTTCCCGGCGCTCGGGACGGCGGCGTTCCCGCAGCAACGGGCGCGGTGCCGAGAAAACCGCCGCGTCCGGCGCCTCCGGAGGGACTTCCCCCGAGACCACCGCGGAAGCCGCGCCGGACGTGATCCCCGCCCAGACGCGCCCCGCGGCCACTCCCGCTGCGGAGACCGCAGAACCCGCCGCGGCAGCAAAGGCTGCGCCGGGGACCGAAGCGGCCTCCCCGGAGAAGAAGCCGGCCAAGAAGACGCGCAGGAAGACCGCCAAGAAGGCCGCCAAGCGAACCAGCAAGAAGACCGCCAAGAAAGCCGCCAAGAAGACCGGCGAGTAGGCCCCGGCAGGGCCGGCTCGCATCCTGCGCCGCAGAGACGACCGCCGGAGGCCCGGGGGCTTCCGGCGGTCGCGCTCGTTGCGGCTCCATCCGCGGCTGCCTCCCGCCTCGGGGAGCACCAGCCTACTTCGCAGGCTCCTTCGCGTGCGTGTCGTCGAGGGTGGAGGCCAGCTCGGTTGTGCCGGTCTGCTCCGCGTCCGCCGTGGTCTGCTCACTCGCCAGCGGGGTTGCTTCAGCCTCGCTGTCCGACTCGGCCACGGCCGGCGGGCCCACCTGGAAGCTCGCGGCCAGGGCGGCCAGATCCAGCTCGGGCAGGTCGGGGGCGTCGCTCAGGTCCTCGACCCGGGCCAGGTTGACCTCGGCCTTCTCATATCCGCTGTCCAGATCGAGAGCGCTGCCATAAGTCTTCGCCGCGGCGGCGAAACGTCCAGCGTGCTCGAGGGCCATGCCCAGGTTGTTCTGGAAGCAGGCCACGTCGCCGCGCAGGGCCACGGCCTTGGCCAGCGGAGGCAGGGCTTCGTCCCAGCGCTCCTGTTCGATCAGCAGCAGACCGAGATCGTTGAGCGACCAGACGTCGTTCTCATCCAGGCGCAAGGCGGCCAGGTAGGCCTGGGCGGCCTGCTCGCCGCGGTCCAGGTTGTGATAGGCGCGCCCGAGCACCCGGTAGGCATCCGGGGAGTCCGGGGCCAGCTGGACGGCCCGCTCGCACAGGTCGCGGGCCTCGTCGGGCCGGTTCAGCTCCAGCAGGACGCGGCCCAGGTTCACCAGGCTCTTGACGTGGTCGGGATCGCGCTCCAGGGCGGCGCGCAGCGCTTCCTCGGCCGCCGCGGGGCTGCCGTCCTTCCAGAGGGAGAGGCCCAGCATGAAGTGGCCCCACCCGTTGTCCGGATGCTGCTCCCTGTAGACCGCGAACAGGTCGACCGCGTCGTCGTAGCGCTTTTCGAGGTAGGCGGCCTCGGCCTCGGCGTAGCTCACGACGGCCGGAGGCTGCACCGCGGACTCGGCCTCCGCGGCCGGCGTCTCGGTCTCCGCCGGGGAGGTCGGATCGACGGAGGGCTCGGGCTCGACGGCCGTGACGACATCCTCCGATACCGCTTCGGTGGCCACGACAGCGGGCACTGCCGGGCCGCTGCTGCGCGAGGCGACCTTCACCCCGACGACCACGACGACGGCCAGGATCAGGACGAACAGCACGCCGGCCTCCGCGAAGCGCATCTGGCGGCGGCTGTAGGGCGGGGCCTCGTTCTCGCTGTGGCTCTTCATGGCTTGCTCCTTTCGGGACGCGCCCGGGGCGCGGTGGACGGATTCCGTATCCTGATCCCCCGTAGCGCAAGCCCGCGGCCAGAAGGGCGATCCGGCCACGAATCGAATAATTATTTGAAATTAAATAACTTAAAACGCAGAAACCCCGCGAGTTCAAACGCCAAGCTGCGTGGACGTGTCCGCGTGGACACGGAAGCGCGTGTCCGATGGGACACGCGAGGGGGGGTCAGGGGCGCTGGATGCCGTGGCGGCGCATGATCTTCAGGAGGCTGGAGTGGTCGGCCAGGCCGAGGTCGGCGGCGGTGCGCGTGATCTGCCAGTCGTTGCGCTGCAGGGCGGCCAGCACGATGCGGCGCTCGGCCTCGGTCCGCAGGTCCTTGAGCTCGCCGGGCCGGGCCAGGTCGAGCAGGTGCTCCGCCGCCTCCGGGGCAGCGGGGGATCCCTCGGCGGACACGAGCAGGTCGGCCGGCAGATCGCCGGGTTCGATCTCCTGCCCGGGGCAGGCGATGATCGCCCGCTCGACGGCGTTGCGCAGCTCGCGCACGTTGTTGCGGCGCCAGGCGCAGCGCTGCAGGCGCTCCAGCGCCGCGGGCGCGATGCGCTTCGGGCGCAGGCCGATCCGCTCGCAGATCGTCTGCAGGAAGTGCTCCACCAGCAACGGCACGTCGTCGAGGTGCTGCCGCAGCGGGGGAACCCGCAGCACGTGCACGTTGAGGCGGAAGAGCAGGTCCTGCCGGAAGCGACCCGCGGCCACCTCGGCCTCGAGGTCGCGGTTGGTGGCCGCGACCACGCGGGTGTCCACCTGCACCGGCCTGCCTCCCCCCAGGCGGCTGACGAGACCGTCCTCGAGCACGCGCAGCAGCTTGGCCTGGGCCGGGAGCGGCAGCTCGCCCACCTCGTCCAGGAAGAGCGTCCCCCTCGCCGCGGTCTCGAAGGCTCCCTTGCGCGTGCGATCGGCCCCGGTGAAGGCGCCCCGCTCGTGCCCGAACAGCTCGCTCTCCACCAGGTTCTCCGGCAGCGCGGCGCAGTTGACGGCCACGAAGATCGGCCCCGGACGCCCGCTGGCGCGGTGCAGCGCCCGCGCCACCAGCTCCTTGCCGCTGCCGCTCTCGCCCAGCACCAGGATCGGGCTGGGCAGCGGAGCCAGGCGGGCGAGCTGCTCCCGGAGCTCCTGCATGGGTGCGCTGTCGCCCAGCATGGGCGCGTCGTCCCCGCTGCGCCGGCGCAGCCGCGCCACCTCGCTCTGCAGAGCGCTCCAGGCGAGGGCATTCTCCACCTCGCGCACCACCCGCTCGAGGGGCTCCTCCTTGTCGATGAAGCCGTAGGCCCCCAGCTTGACCGCGCGCACGCAGCGGTCGTAGTTGCCGGTGCCGGTGTAGACGATGACCGGCAGGCGGCGTCCCCGCTGCTTGAGGGTCTTGAGCACCTCGAAGCCGTCCACGCCCGGCATCTCCAGGTCCAGGATGACGCAGTCCACCGGCTCGCTCTCGAGGAGCTGGATGGCCTCGGCGCCACCGCCGGCGGTCAGGATCTGATGCCCGCCCAGGCGCTGCAGGTCGTAGGCGTACTGCTCTCGCATGGCGGGCACGTCGTCGACGATCAGGATCAGGCTCATGGTGGGGGCTCCGGTCCGCCGGCCGCCGGCAGCTCTTCCGGCTCGGCGGGAAGAAGGACGGTGAAGGTGGTGCCGCGGTCCGGCTCGCTCTCGCAGGTGATGCGGCCGTCGAAGTCGGCGACCAGGCGGCGCACAATGGACAGGCCCAGTCCGGTGCCGCCGGGCTTGGACGTGTAGAAGTCCGTGAAGATGCGCTCGTGATCCTCGGCCGGGATGCCGCAACCGTTGTCGGCGACCACGAGCACGAGATCCGCGGGCCCGGGATCCGCTCCCGCCGCGACCGGGCGCAGGGCTGTCCTCAGCTCGACGCGTCCGTCCCGGCACCCGGACAGACTGTCGAGGGCGTTGCGCAGGAGGTTCTCGATGATGCGGCGCAGACCGACCGGGTCCGCCTGCACCGTGGGCAGGTGCTCCGCCAGATCCAGGTGGACGGCGGCCGGCCCGCCGGACCCGGCGACCACCGTGCGGACCAGCCGGTTCAGGTCGCAGCTCTGCCGCCGGGGACGCGGCGAGAGGCGCGCGTAGCTGGCGGACAGGTCGGCCAGGTAGCCGAGGCTGGAATCCAGGGTCGGGCGCCGTTCCTGGAAGACCGCCGCCAGGCTGGTCGGATCCTGCTCGGCCACCTCGCCCAGGTGGCGCAGCACGTGACGCAGGGGGGCCAGTCCGTTCTTGATGTCGTGGTTGACCTGACGGGCCAGCTCGCCCAGGGTGGCGCGTCTTTCGGCCTCGCGCAGCCGCTGGACGCTCAGGCGCAGCCGCTCCTGCATGGCAGCCAGGAAACGGCTCAAGGTGCCCACCTCGTCGCGGCGATCGCTGGGGAACTCGGCATCCAGGCGGTCCAGGTCCATGCGGGCCGTCTGGCGCGCCAGCTCGTTCAGGGGCCGGCTGAGGCGATCGGCCAGCCAGATGGCCAGGACCAGCGTGCCGGCCAGGGTGGCCAGCAGGATCAGGCCGAGCCAGAGGTCGAGGCTGTGCAGCTCGCTCCGCAGGGGAGCCAGGGGATGGGTGACGACCAGCCGCGCCAGCTCGTGCCGCGCGACGGCGGTCTCCGCCGAGACCAGCAGGGGCATGTCCCGGGCCCGGACGAGGTAGGCGTCGTGGCCGAGCGTCAGCTCCGGCCGGTCGAGGCGGGCCTGACCCACGTGCGCGAGAGCCGCCGCCAGCCGAGGGTCCGAGGAGATCGCGCCGCCGGTGTAAACGAGCGAAACGGCCAGACCCCGACCGCGGGCCAGCCCCGCCAGGAACGGCCCGTCGCAGGCGATGCCCCCCACCAGGCTGAGCCGCCGCTCGCCCAGGCGCAGGGAATCGCAGCGCGCCAGGGCGAGGAAGCTCCCGGCGGGACGGCGAGCGGCCACCAGGCCGGCCGTGTCCGGCACCGCGGTCAACCAGAGCGGCAGGGCCGGCTCGGCGCGGTCGTACTCGTTGCGGAAGTGTCCGGAGCTGAGGATCCGCCCCGCCTCGTCCTGGATCTGCAGCATGTCCAGGCCCATCAGGCCCATGGCCCGGCCTGCGCTGTCCAGCAGGTAGGGTCGCTGGTCGGCGCGCCTCTCCACGACGGCCAGCCGGAAGCGGTTGTCATCGGCCAGGCTGTCCTTCAGACGAGCGAGCCGCCGCCCGAGATCGGCCCGCCGCGCGGCGAGATCCTCGCCGATGATCTCCATGAGATCCCCGACCCGCTGCGTGTACTGCGCGGAGAGACGCCTTTCCACGCCGCTGCGGATGCCGGCCGCCAGCAGCAGCAGGGGCACCGTGATGAGCAGGCTCGAGGCGAGGAGGATGCGGGTCCGCAAGCTCACGGGGCGCTCCCGGATCCCGCCGCCCAGCCCGCACCGCCCAGCAGGGGGGAACCGTCGTAGAGCAGCTGCACCCCGGCGAGGCTGCCCTTGCACACCAGGAAGGCGCGCGTGGCCACGAGAGGCACCACGACCCCGTGCAGCTTCAGTCGCTGGGCCGCCTGCGTCATCTCGGGCAGCTCGAAGTCCACACGGGGCTGGGCCAGCCGGGCACCCGGGGGGTAATTGGTGCTGACCCCGCGCAGATCGAGGGCGGCCCGCTGCAGCCAGTCCGCGCTGCCCAGCAGGGCCGCGAACTGCAGGCAGGCCGTGGCGTAGCAGCGTTCCAGCGGATGGATGTAGGCGCCGGCCCGCGCGGACTGCACCGCGCCGGGGAAGTCCAGCGCGCTGATGCCCAGGGCCTGCGGTGCGGCGCCGAACTGCGGGACGTCCGGCGGCGTGAGTGGACCCCGCCCCGCCAGGTTCAGGCCGGGCGGTATGGGCCTGGCGGCCAGGGCCGCGATGCGCTCGGCCAGCCGCTGCGCATCGAGGTCGCGCTCCGGGTAGAGGATGAGATCCTGATCCAGCGAGGCGGTCTGGCCCTCCCAGGAGAAGGGTGGCCACTGCAGGGCTTCCACGGGTCCGGTCATCTGCGGGCAGAGCTGCTCCGTGGGCGCCTGGAAGTATGGCTCGGTCACCGGTATCGCGACGGCCTCGACCACGTCCCGCGCCAGATCGTCCCGCTGCCACCCCGTGTACCAGCGCTCTCGCTCGCGATCTCGGTCTCGCTCCCCGTCTTGCCCCTCCTCCTCGAGAGGACAGAGCAGCAGGTAGAGCCGATCCCAGGGCAGCGGCGTCACCGTCACTCCGGGGCTGCCCTCGAAGTAGTGGAGCAGACCGCGGTCCCGCACGAGGAGGGCGTCGGCGGCCGTGCCGAGCAGGTCGCGGGGGTCGGCACCCGGTCGGCTGCGGAAGGTGATGCGTTCCCAGAGAGGTGGATTCCGGTGGTCGGGATTGGGGAAGCAGACCAGGTCGAGGCCGATCCCGGCCGTGGCCTCCGGGCGGCAAGGGCCCGTGCCCACGGGCCAGGTCCAGCCGGGACGGGACACCGCCACCGCCAGGGCGGGATGAGCCAGCAGCAGGGGCAGGTCGGCCTGGGCTTCCGGCAGCGTGATGGCCAGGTGCCTGGCGTCCAGCGCCCGTACCGAGTCGGCGCGGGGATTCAGCCAGATCACCGGTGAATGCCCACCCTCGGTAATGGGGCAGCCCTGGGCGCCGATCCAGCTCGTCTTGACCTCGGACGCACCTAGCCGGCTGCCATCCCAGAACCGGACGCCGTCGCGGAGGGTGAAGATCCAGGTCTGGTAGTCGGGACTGCTCGACCACGAGACGGCCAGGCCGGGCTGCGGCTGTCCGGTGCAATCCACCACCACCAGGGTCTCGTAGAGGTTGCGGAACACCAGCCGCTCGGACGGATTGTGGGGCACCGGGGCGTGCGCCGGCTGGACGCTGTCCGCCAGGGCGATCACGAGGGCTCCGCCGCGGACGGGGAGCCCCGCGAAGGCGGCGCAGTCCTCGTCCGGCAGCTGGCTCGGGGCCGTGACATCGGTGTGCGGTTCCGGCAGCGTGCCGTGCATGCAGGCGCCCGCCAGCGCCAGCAGAAGGAGGCCCACCGCCCAGGCCACCCATGCTATGATCCGCCTCGTCACCGTCGACCTCCTCCGTGACCGGTATCTGGGTCTGCTCTCTAGGGTACCGCTCCCCGGCCGGCGGGTCAAAGGGGTGAAAGCATTCGGGGGAGGTGGAATGTGCACAAGGGGAGGGCAGCAGCCGCCGGCGGGGCTGGCGGGCTTCTTCTGGTCGGCCTTATCCTGTCCGCCGCTGCCCTGGGCGGCCGGGGCCCGGCCGCCGGAGCGTCGCAGCTGGAGAAGACGAAGGTGGCCAGGGACTACGCCGAGCAACGCCGCCGGATGGTGGAGCGGCAGATCGCCGCCCGCGGGGTGCGGGATCCTGCCGTTCTGGAGGCGATGCGCAACGTCCCGCGGCACGAGTTCGTGCCGCCGTCGCTGCGCGGCTCGGCCCACGACGACGGCCCATTGCCCATCGGGGAAGGCCAGACCATTTCCCAGCCCTACATCGTGGCCCTGATGACCGAGGCGCTGCGGGTCGGGCCCGCGGACCGCGTGCTGGAGCTGGGCACCGGGAGCGGCTACCAGGCGGCGGTGCTGGCGACGATCGTCGACTCCGTCTTCACGATCGAGTACCTGCCCGGGCTGGCCAGGGCGGCGGCCGAGCTGCTGGCCCGGCTGGGTTACGACAACGTGGTGGTGCGGGCGGGGGACGGCTGGCAGGGCTGGCCCGAGCGAGCCCCCTTCGACGCCGCGCTGGTCACCTTCGCCACGCCCGAGGTGCCGCCGGCCCTGGTGGAGCAGCTGGTGGTCGGAGGCCGCCTCTGCGTCCCCCTGGGAGAATCCCACGGGGTGCAGGAGCTGATGCTCTACACCAAGGACGAGAAGGGCCGGCTGTCCGGCCGCTCCCTCTGCCCCGTGCGGTTCGTGCCGGTGCTGGGCGAGGGCGCCGGCGATCAGGATCGCTAGCGGGCCGCCGCCGCCGGCGCTCCGCGGGGCCCGCCGCCAGGAGGGAGCCATGCCGCCCCGGCGCATCGCCTGCCTGAGCGAGGAACCCACGGAGATCCTCTACCACCTGGGCGAGCAGGACCGCATCGTCGGCATCACCGCCTACACCGTGCGTCCGCCCGCGGCGCCCCGCGAGAAGCCGGTGGTCTCGCAGTTCCTGAAGGCCGACATCCAGGAGATCGTGCGGCTGGAACCGGATCTCGTGTTCACCTTCAGCGACCTGCAGGCCGACATCGCGGCCGAGCTGATCCGCCGCGGGATCAGCGTGCATGCCCTCAATCAGCGCAGCGTGGCCGAGATCCTCGAGGTGGTCCGCAGCGTGGCCGCCCTCGTCGGCCGCCAGCAGGATGGCGAGCGCTACGCCGCCGAGCTGTCGGCCCACCTGGGCGAGGTCCGCGCCCGAGGTGCGGAGCTGCCGCGAAGGCCGCGCGTCTACTTCGAGGAGTGGCCCCGCCCCACCATCACCGCCATCCGCTGGGTCGCCGAGCTGATCGAGGCGGCCGGTGGCGAGTACGTATTTCCGGACCTGTGCACGGGCCGCCGCGGAAGCGACCGCATCGTGGGGGATCCGCAGGAGGTCCTGCGCCGCCGGCCCGACCTGATGCTGGCCTCCTGGTGCGGGGCCCGCTTCAAACCGGCCCAGGTGCGCAAGCGGCCTGGCTGGCAGGAGGCGGAGTTCGTGCGTCGCGGTCGCCTGCGCGAGATCCCCAGCGAGATCATCCTGCAGCCGGGTCCGGCCGCGCTGACCGACGGGCTGGATGCCCTGCACGCCGCCATAGCCGAGGTGGCGCGGGAACTCTGAGATCCGGCACGATGCGCCGTGCAGGGCGTGGTGCCTTGACTTCGGAGCTGGTATCTTCGTTCCCTGAGAAGGATCCTGCGATCACGGACCCCCGCCCGCCGATCGCCCCACGACCGGCTCGTTGCTGGAGCATCGCGTGACCATGCCGCCTCGTCCGCTGTCGCCGCTCTCCCGCCTGTCGCTCCGGCAGCCGTTCCGGGTGCCGCCCTGGCTGCTGCTCTGCGCGCTGGGCTGCCTGGCTGCGATACCCGGTCGGGCCGCCGGGAACGCGCAGGTCGAGCCGCGTCCGGTGAAGAACTGGATCGGCTGGGACCTGCAGATCGAGCGCGGTTACCTGGCCGACGTCTACCGGCGGGCCTTCTGGAGACTGGGCGATCCGGTGAGCATGTACGAGAAGGCGGTCACCTACGACGCGCCGCTCGACTCGCTGGGATTGGCGGCCTTTCGCCGGCTATCGCCCGGGGAGCGCAGCCGGCGGCGGGATCTGGCCGCGGCCTACCTGAACAAGGCGCAGCGCTTCGAGGTCATCATCTGGGACCTGGTGCAGTACACCAGGGAGAAGATGGTCCTGTTCTACCCGAAGGGCTTCATGGACAGCCTGGCCCGGGCCCTGGGAAACCTGGTGAACGCGGTGGGCCTGGATCCGGCCAATCCCGAGGCCTGGTACGATCTCTCCTACCTGGCGGGCACCTCCGGCGATGCCGTGCGCCAGGACCAGGCCCTGCGGGCGGCCCTGGCGGCCATTGGCTCCGATTCGCAGGGCGTGTACCGGCTCCTGAAGCAGCGGCTCTGCCTGGATCTCGCCTGGCTGGCACGCGAACGGGGCCTGCCCGAGGAGGGTCTCGAGTGGCTGGACCGGGCCGAGTCCCGGGAAGGCCCCAACGAGGAGTCCTATCTGCTTCGCGGCCTGCTGCTGGCCGACCAGGGCCGTTTCGAGGAGGCCTGCCATCTGGCCGAGGAGGTGCGCTCCGTCAAGATCTACAAGCCGTTCTGGGGGACCATCCCCTCGGACTTCGCCCAGAGCTGGATCCAGGCCATGGCCTACCGGGCGATCGGGGAGCTGCCCCTGGCGCGCTTCGCGCTCGGCCGGATCGACGCCGACGAGAAGATCCCCTACGCGCACCGCTTCTACAACGACGTGGGGCTGGTCTGCGAGGAGAGCGAGCAGGGCAAGCAGGCGCAGGAGTACTACGCGATGGCCACCGTCGCGCGTCCCTACTTCACCTACTTTCCCGTCGAGAGCTACGAGGGACCGGGGCCGGTGCTGGCCGGCAGCGAGACCAGCGCTCCCTACTCGGTGGGCTTCCAGCGCTTCTACGTGGCCGGCAGCCGCTTTGCCCACGCCGCGCAGCTCGCCCTGCTCTGCGAGCTGGCGCCGGACAGTGCGCGCACCACGACCCTGGGCCCCGACGCCCTGGAGTCCCTGAGCATCTGCCGCCGCCGCGGCATCCGTCCGGCGGAGTCCCTGGCCCTGCGGGGATTCGTCCACTACGTCCTGGGCGACGAGGAGCAGGCCGAGGCCGACCTGGCCGGGGCCTGCGAGGAGCTGGGCGACGCCGGCCGGGGCGACGGCGACGTCTGTGTCCTGGCGGGCATGCTGAAGATGGGACACGATGCCTACGCGGAGGCGTTGCCGCTCCTGGATCGGGCCATCCGGCTGCAGCCGGGCGTGGCCCGGGACTGGCGGGCGCTGGGCGTGGCCATGATCGAGACGGGCAAGCCGAGCCTCGGCGAAAGGGTGCTCACCCGGGCGGTGGAGTTGGATCCAACCTCGCCGGCCGGCTGGTACAACCGCGGACTCCTGCGCTTCCAGCACCGGCAATGGGGGGGTGCCGTGGCCGATCTGGAGCTGGCGGTGGGCCTGGCGCCCGCGCGGGAGGAGGCGGTCCAACTGCTGGAGCGGGCTCGCAAGGCGCTGCAGGCCCCTGGCCCGTCCGGTGACCGCGTCCCGGCCGCTACCGGCCCGCCCGCCGGTCTGCCAGGTGCGCCCCCGCCGCTGCCGGAGATGCCCGCCGGGCTGGAGCCGGACCTAGTGGGCCGGCTCACCTACTGGCAGGAGACGACGCCGCCCGGCTTCCGGGCGCGCGAGCTGGAGGAGGCGGGCGGTCAGGCGGCTCTCTACCCGGGACGCGCCCTCGGCGCGCGGAGCGGTGTGAGCGATCTGGCCGCGGCGGCCCCCGCTCTCTCGGCCGAGGAGCTGGACCGGATCCTGAAGAGCCTCGAGCATCGCTTCGCCGCGGAGCCCACGCGCTCCGTCCGGCGGGAGCTGGCCCTGGCCTACGTCCGCTCCGGCCGCCTCCAGGAGGGCCGCGACCTGCTGCTGCCCTACTGGGACGGGGACATCACCGCGGACGAAATGTGCATCGTGCTGGAGGCGGACCGCGGGCTCGGCGATGCGACGCGCGCTCGCCGCCTCGCGAGTACGCTGGCCGCCGGCCCGCCGCGATCGCGGGATCCGGTGCTCTGGTCGCTGGTCGCCTTCTGCTGCCTGGATCGCGGGTTCGTGGCGGAAGGCCTGGCCGCCCTCGACGCCGCCATCCAGCTCGATCCGGGCAACGCCGCGCTGCGCAGCCAGCGTCAACGGTTCCAGCCTCAGCACTGACCTCCAACCTCCCACCCGTCCCGAGAGCACCCGGCCGCAGGCGCGCGGTCGCGCGCCGGCCCGGACTTGTGGCCCGGGAGTTTTCTTCTCATAATGGCCGCAAGCCCCGCCCGACGGATCCGCAGAGGACGGAGAGCGAGCATGCGGCATGACCTGCACGGACAGGACCGGGAACCCCGATGGCGGCCGCGCTCGGGCAGCGGCCACGTGAAGGCGGTCGATCACTGATGGGCGGCGTCGTCGATGCTCTTGCCGATCCGGCCGGCGGGGCCGCCGCCTCGCGCCGGCCCGGGGTCGCGCCGCCGCGGCTTTCTCTGTGGCTGCTCTGCGCGGCCATGGTCTGCATCGTCGCGCTCAAGCCCGACCGGGCCGCCTGGCCCCACTGGAACCTGGTGGGCTGGCCGCTCCTGCTCGGGGGCGTGCTGCTGGCCCGGCGCCATCCCGTGCGAACCTGGTGGAAGACCTCCGTCCTGCTGGCCTGGACCATCACCTTGCTCTGGTTCACGCGCATCGACGGCGACACCAGCAACGGCCACGTGCTGGAGCTGGCCCTGAAGCTGGGCGTGGGCATCCTGGTCATCCCCGCCCTGGCCGCCAGGTACTGGCTGAAGACGCCCCTGGACTACAGCTGGCTGCCGGGGCGCTGGACCTGGCGCATGGGCCTCTGGCTCATCGTCGGCTTCGGCCTGGCCTACGTGATCCTCCATCTCTACTTCTACCACTGGACGCCGGACCTGTACCGATCCTGGAACCTGGGGGCCTGGCCGCACCGGAACGAGGCCCTCTGGCGCATCTTCTGGGGCTGCAACTTCGTCGGCTTCTGGGACGAGCTGGCGTTCATCAACTTCGTCTTCGTGCTCCTGAGCCGGCATTTCCGTTTCTGGGAGGCCAACCTGGCCCAGGCCGTCTTCTTCACCAGCTTTCTCTACGCCATGGCCTTCGTGGGCTGGGGACCGCTGGTGATCTACTGCTTCGCCCTGATCCAGGGCTACACCTACCGCAGGACGCGCTCGTTGCTCTACATCGTGGTCCTGCACCTGCTGGTGGACACGGTTCTCTTCTCCATGATCGCCAATCGCTGGTATCCCGGCTGGGGCTGGCATCCGTGAGGCGGGCGGCCGTGCTCCGGAACGATACCCGGGCGTGCGGCCCCGGCGATTTGCCATATCTTGGGCTGCAACTTCGACCATCGCGAGCGCGCCGGCGACGGCTGCCGTCGGTGCGGTGCGAAAGAAACGCAGGGGAGGCGCGCGAGAATGTCCGAACCCCGGATCGCCGATACCAAGCCCGCCGTGCTGGAGCTCGCGCCGGGCACCTACTTCTGGTGCGCCTGCGGCGGCTCCCGGAATCAACCCTTCTGCGACGGGACGCACAAGGGGAGCGAGTTCCGCCCCCTGCAGCTGATGCTCGCCGAGAAGAAGAAGGTGGCGCTCTGCCAGTGCAAGCGATCCGGCGAGCGGCCCTATTGCGACGGCACCCACAAGACGCTCTAGTCCCCGCCTTCGTGCGGCCCCCGAGGACGGGAGCCGTCATTCCCGGAAAGGAACGACCATGTCGAGATCGGTGACGATGCTGCTGCTGGCCTGCGGGCTGTTTGGCGCGGTCCTGCCGGCCGCGGCCGCCGACTTCCAGCTGGACCCGGCCCACTCCTCGATCCAGTTCCAGGTCCGCCACCTGGGCATCAGCAAGGTACGCGGCGAGTTCGGCGACTTCGGCGCCTCCTTCAGCTACGATCCCCAGGATCCGGCGGGCTGGCGGGCCGAGGCCACCATCCAGGCGGCCTCCGTCGACACGCAGAACGAGAAGCGCGACAATCACCTGCGTTCAGCGGACTTCCTGGACGTGGCGGAGTATCCGACGATCACCTTCAAGTCCACGGGCGTCGAGATGACGGGCGAGAACGCGGGCCGCCTGAAGGGCGACCTGACCATCCGGGGCGTGACCAGGCCCGTGGTCCTGGATCTCGAGATCAGCGGTACCATCGTCGATCCCTGGGGCAATACGCGGGCCGGCTTCTCGGCCAGCGGTACGATCGACCGCCAGGACTTCGGGCTGACCTGGAACAAGGTGCTCGAGACCGGCGGCGTGCTGGTGGGCAACGACGTGGGCATCGCCATCGAGATCGAGGGTGTCCAGCGCAAGTAGAGAGGACGGAGGGAGAGGCCCCGGCCCCGGCGCTGCTGCGGCGTGATATACTGGCGGCGGTCCGGCCGAGAGGAGTTCACGTGCCCCCGCGCTCGCCTGCTTCCACTGGTTGTCTGCTCGCGCTCCTGATCTTCGCGGGATCCGCGGTCGAGCCCGGCGCCGGATCGGCCGCACCGCCCTCCGCGTGGTCGGAGGTGGCGCCCGGGCTGGAGCTGGGCCGGTTCGCGGTGGAGATCACGGGTCAGGCCGCCGACGAGGCGGTGACGGTTCTCCGGGCGGATTCCCGGCGCTGGGAGCTGTGCGTGCTGGCGGCCAGCGCGGACGGGCACGGCCGTCCCCGCACCGCCGCCGACTGGTGCCGGCAGGGCGGCCTGGTGGCGGCCATCAACGCCGGCATGTTCCATCCCGACTTCCTGACGCATGTGGGCTACATGAGCTGTGGCGACCACCTGAACAGCGCCGCGGCCAATCATTACCATTCCGCTGCGGCCTTCGCGCCGCGGGACTCCGCCCTGGCTCCCTTCCGCATCTTCGACCTGGACGAGGTGGAGCTGGCGAGCGTGGCGCGGGACTACGGCTGCGTGGTGCAGAACCTGCGGCTGATCAAGCGCCCGGGGCTGAACCGCTGGTCCCCCCAGCCGCGTCGCTGGAGCGAGGCCGCCCTGGGCGAGGACGGCCGGGGACGCATCCTGTTCATCTTCTGCCGCTTTCCCCTGTCCATGTACGACCTGAACCATGCTCTGCTGGCGCTGCCCCTGGATCTCGTCTGCGCCCAGCATCTGGAGGGTGGGCCGGAGGCCCAGCTCTACCTCCGTCACGGCGCTGTCGAGCTGGAGCTGGTGGGGAGCTTCGAGAGCGGGTTCCACGAGAGCGACGACAATCGCGCCGCCTGGCCGGTGCCCAACGTGCTGGGCCTGATCCCGCGCCGTCCCTGAGCGCCGCGGACCAGCGGGGTCGGCGCGCGGGGCTCCAGCGAAAAGTGGAGCGGCTCACCCGGCCCGATGCAGGTTGGCGAGGATCTGCTTCTCCTCCCTGGCCACGCCCAGCCCCATGATGCGGCCCACGGTACCTCCGAAGATGCGCGCCATGAGGCCGACGTTCATCCTGGAGTACCAGACCAGCCCCTGGTCGTCCTCGTACACCGCCACGGCGCAGGGCATCAGCGTGGCGATCTTGCGGTCGTCCCGGAGCACCTCGGCGGCGTAGGGCGCCTTGCACATCTCCACCAGCTTGACCCGTGGCCGGAACTCGACTCCGTGCTTCGCCATCATGGCGTTCAGGTCCCGCGTGCCCGGATTGCTCCACCCCTCGGCCGCCATGGCCCCGTCTTCCAGGGCCGAGACGGTCTCGTCGAAGCTCAGCGGGCTGAGCGCCACCTGGATCATCTGCGCGCGCGCCGCGGCCAGCAGGATCAGGGTCGCGGCGATGGCTCCGGCCAGAAAAGCGAGCAAGAGCGAAATGAACACCGTAGGCTCCTCTCTGGGCGATCCGGCGGCCGGCCCCACAGAAACAAAATCTATGAAACTGCGCAACAATATAGCAGTGGGGGCCGTGCCACGCCACAGCCTGGCCCGGATTATCCATGAATGATCCGGGACAGCAAGCGCGCGCCTGCAGGCGAGCGGGAAAGTCGCCGGGCGGCCACCTGCGGCCGCCCGGCCAGGAAAGCGTCGAGGATCCTAGCGCACCAGGAGCACGCGGGCGGTGAGCGTCCGCCGCTCGACCCGCAGGCGAGCGAAGTAGACCCCGCTGGCCACGCTGCGCCCGGTACCGTCGCGACCGTCCCAGGTCAGAACCTGGGAGCCCGCCGCAAGCGAACCAGCCTGCAGGCGCCGCACCCGGTAACCACGGGCGTCGTAGAGATCCAGGCTGACGTCGGCCGCCCGCGGCAGGTCCACGCGTAGGCGGGCCCGTCCGCCCGCCGCCGGCCCCAGCGCCACCAGACGCAGATCGCCGAGCAGCTCGCCGACGTCGCTCAGGGCCTGCACCGTGAAGGAACGGACCTCGCCCAGCAGGCCGCGGGCCTGGTCATCCGCCGCGTATGCGCGCCACCAGTAGGTGCCGGCGGCGAGGGTCGGGGTGGTCCAGCTCGTCTGCCCGGGGGCCTCCGGCACATCGTCCACCGCGGCCACTGGCTGGGTGCCCAGCTCGTCGGCGTACACGCGGAAGCCGTAGGTGAGCGGGCCGTCTCCGTCGGGATCGGTCGTGTCGGCCACGGTCAAGACCGCGTTGGCGCTCACCAGGGCGCCCGGGGCGGGGGCGAGCAAGGGTGGCGGCGGCGGCGTCTGATTCGTGCCGCCGTATCCGTAGAGCACGACGTCGTCCACGTACCAGCCGTCGCGGGTGATGGAGTAGTCCGAGGCCAGCTGGAAACGCACCCTCAGGCTCTGCCCCAGCCAGGTGGTCAGCGGAACGTCGACCTGCTGCCAGGACGACATGTTGCCCGTGTAGCTGGCGACCGTGCTCCAGGGTCCGCCGTCGGCCGAGACCTGCACGTGGCCGTAGTCCCAGTCGGTCTCCAGGCTGTAGCGATGCCAGAACGTGAGACGGGAGGCCAGCCGGCCGTCGGTCAGGGTGGCGGCCGTCGTGCTCTCGTTGACGTAGTTACTGCCCGGCGAGTCGGTCAGGCTGGTCGTGGGCGAGTGGCTCTGGGCGGTGGTCAGGCCCCAGGTGCCTTCCAGGGTCCAGGCGCTGCTGCCGTGCTCGAAGTCGTCGCTGAGGACGATGCTCTCCGGTCCCACCACGTAGGCGAGCGGGAAGCTCAGGCTGCCGCCGTCGTGGCTGACCTGCGCGACGAGGGTCACGACGCGCCCCACCGGGCAGTCCGCCGCCACCGTCACCGGCAGCGGATCGCCGGCCAGGTTCAGAGAGCTGATCTGGGCCATGGACCCCACGTTCCGCTGCGCCTCGTCCAGCTGTACGTAGGGATCGTCGCAGAGCAGGGTGACGGTCACGTTCCCGGCGGCCGCCACCACGCTCTGGTTGCTGATGGTGAAGGAGATCCCGGCGCTCTCGCCCGGGTCGAGCCGTCCATTGCCGTCGCCGCCCACCACCACGGGCCCCTCGACCGTCACGAAGACGCCGGCGACCCGCATCAGGTAGATCGCCGGCCAGATGTTCTCCTGGAAGAGCGGACCGCGCCGCGACTCGGGCGGCCAGAAGCCGTCCGACGAGCCGCCGATCTCGTTGCTGAGGGAGAGGCACTTGGGATGCTCGCTCTGGGCGCCGTAGACCCAGTCGAGCGCGCCGCCGCTGACGGGGTAGAGGACGGCGCCGGGCTGGCCGGCCTCGTAGCCGTTGTACATTGTCATCTGGTCGCCCAGGTGCACGAAGGTGCTGTGGTCGGGCGTATGGGTCTCGGTGTACCCCCAGGGGAACAAGGTCAGACCGCCGTAGGTGTGGTAGCTGTTGTGGGTGACGAACTGGTGGGCGTTGATCAGGCCCATGAGGGCCTGGGTCTCGGGCTCGCTGCCGGGGCTGGGACCCCGGTAGGTCTCGTCGCAGGTATCGCCGCTGCTGCCGCTGCCGCCCCACTGGTAGGGGTAGTTGCGGTTGATGTCGACGCCCCAGCAGGCGCCGCCGTTGTTCCGGCGGTTCTTGCGCCACATGTCGCCCCAGTTGTTGTACACGAAGCCGTCCGGGTTCACCACCGGCACGAAGTAGATCTCCCGCTCGTTCAGCAGGTAGGTGATCTCGGGATCGCCGGCGGCGTAGTTCTGGGCCAGGTACTGGGCGAAGAGGATCACGAACTCGCTGGACATGACCTCGCGGGCGTGGTGGACGGCGTCGAAGAGCACCTCCGGCTCGTCCTCGTCCACGTCGGGATTGTCCGACATGCGGAAGCACCAGAGGTCGCGCCCCTCCACGCTCTGGCCGATCGACCACTTCGCGCTCACCACTTCCGGGTAGAGCATCCGCAGGCTGTCCACGAAGGCGATCGCCTCGGGCCAGTTGTGGTAGATCCCGAAGCTGTCGCTCTTGTCCGGGGAAAGGCGGGCGGCGTAGAAACCCTCCAGGTCCTCGTGCACGAGGGTCGTGCGGAGGCCGGAGGTCCGCAGCAGCTCCTGGTCGTCGGCGGAGGCCACGATGTCGGCGTGGACCCCGGGCTTCAGGTAGGCGATGTCCAGTCCCGGGTGGTCGAGCAGCCAGGACGTGGCCCCGGGCGCGTCGAGCCACAGGCGGATCAGGGCATGGGTATCCCGGGCCGCTGCGGCGCCGGGCAGGGCGATGGCCAGGACGAGCAAAGCCGCCAGCAGGGGCAGGGCGGGAGCAGAAGGGCGCATGGGAGGCCTCCGTGGTCGGACAGACGGTGTGGATCGGCGAAGAGACGCTCCGGGCGCGGAGTCCCGTGGGGCGCGAGCCCGGCACATCAGTTCGTGATTCTAGCAAATCGGCGGCCGATCGTCCATGCAGAGCTGGCGGGCGGCCCCGGACCCCGGCCGCGGCGATGAAAATGAAACTCCCGCTCCGCGGGGAGCGGGAGTCGAGACCGGCAGGGAGCGGCGCGCGGACCGCTACTTGCCCTTGGTCATCTTGTCCACCTCGGCGCAGGTCTTCTTGACCGCGTCGACCGAGTGCTTGAAGGCCTTCTTCTCCTCGGGAGTCAGCTTGACCTTGATGATCTGCTCGACGCCGCCCTTGCCGAGGATGGCCGGCACGCCGACGAACAGACCCTTCACGCCGTACTCGCCCTCGAGCAGCGCACAGACCGGGGTGATCTTCTTCTTGTCGTAGACGATGGCCTCGAGCATCTCGAGGGCCGACCAGGCCGGGCTGACGAAGGCGGAGCCGGAGCCCAGCAGGCTGACGACCTCCCCGCCGGCCTTGCGGACGCGGGTCTCGATCGCCTCCAGCTTGGCGGGCGGCACGAACTGCTCCACCGGCAGGCCGTAGATGCGGCAGGCGCTGCGGATGGGCACCATGGTGTCGCCGTGTCCGCCGAGCACCACCGCCTCGACGTTCTCCACCGACACGCCGGCGGCCTCGGCCACGAAGTACTTGTAGCGGCCGGAGTCGAGCACGCCGGCCATGCCCATGATCTGGCTCTTGGGCTTGTTCAGCTTCTGCTGCAGGCGGTAGACGATGGCGTCCAGCGGGTTGGCGACCGAGATGATCAGCGCGTTCGGGCAGTACTTCTTGATGCCGTCCGCGACGGCGTCGGTGATCTTCAGGTTCGTGTCGAGCAGCTCTTCCCGGCTGGGGAAAGTCCCGTCGGGTCGAACCGTGCGCGGTACGCCGGCGGTGTTGATGATGTAGTCCGCGCCCTCGAGGGCGCTCATGTCCTTGGAGGCTTGGAACGCGAAGTCGCGGGATATCGTCGGGGTCCCCTCCGCGATGTCCAGGCACTTGCCCTTGGCCAGGTCGGGCGGTTTGACGTCCACCAGACCAACGTTACGGGCGAGCCGGCGGTTGACGATTTCCGCCACCAGGACGCCGCCGATCTGGCCGCCGCCGATGAGTCCGATCTTGTTCACCATCGCCGATCTCCTTGCCTGTCAGGTGTGCAGGTTCGACAAACGCGCCGCCGCGTACGGAGCGGCGGGCCCCTGTCGCAAAATCGACAGGACTGTACCATCCTGGCGGGGCCGGGGCCAGGATTTTACCTCGCCGGGATCCCGAAACCTCGCGCCGCGGAACCGGAGGGCGTGTGATCCACGGATTTCAAGCCACCCGGCCTGTTCCTTGCACGGTCAGGATCAGGAGGAAAAGGAAGGAAGCACGGGGCACTTCGCGCACCTTCCGGATCCCCTGAAGGACGGCATCCGGCATGGGGGACGTGAAAAAAGCGAGGCGCCGGCCAGGGCTCGCCGGGCTGGAGAGGAAAACGGAGACGCGTCATGGAACACAAGACCATCGCCATCCCGGAACCGACGACCCGGGACGAGAGCGTGCTCTACGCGGAGACCCTGCTGCTGGAGGCGCACTTCCTGCTCGAACGAGCCCACTACGACGAGGCGGAGCACGTCCTGGCCCGGGCGCTCAGCCTCGCGCCTGAACATCCCGGATGCCTGACCAACCTGGCCATCTGTCTGGCCAAGGGCCGGCGCCGCTACGTCTCGGCGGAGCGGCTGGCCCGCCGAGCCATCCAGCTGGCCCCGCACGACGCCGCCGGTTACGACGCCCTGGGACGCGTCTACCACGAGGCGGGCCGGTTGCACGATGCCAGGCGCTACTACCAGAAGGCGCGCGCTCTGGCACCCGACGACGGTCGGATTCGGCTGCGGCTCGAGGCGCTCGGCCGCGCCGGCAGCCGTCTGGTGCCGTGGCTCCCGGAGAAGAACCCCCTCAACGCCTCGGCCACCTCGGTCGAGGGCTTCATGCGGCGGGGATACCATGCAGCCCTGCTGACCGGCATGGCCCTGGCCTTCACGGTCTGGCTGGGTCTGACCTTCTACAGCCAGTCCGTCGTGCGGCGGGAAGCGGACATACTGGCACTTCAGCAGCAGGCCCACCAGGTGGCCGCCATGGCCTCGGCCGTGCGCCAGGAAGTCCAAATACGGCAAGGAAACATGGGCGAGGGCGAGCCGGCGGGCCAGCTCCACTAGACCATATGGAACGACCGGCCCCGACTTTGTAGACCCGGATTATCCATGAGTATTCCGGGCCCCCGCGGAGCGGCTGGTTTCCTCGGCGGCGAAAAGGCCGTGGACCGCGATCCGCGACCAGTCCTCGAAGCTTCCGCCGTCCGGTCCCTGTCCCGGTTCGACCATCGTCGGCAGGGCTGCAGCCGGCAGCCAGCGCGCCTGCTGCGGCTCCGCCTGGGCGCTCACGCAGGCCACCAGCTCGGCGTCGTCCCCCGGATGAGCGTCCAGGTCCACCCGGTAAACGATGCCGAGATGAACGCTGGAGACGTCCTCCGCGTCGGAGTTGATGTAGCCGGACCGGACGAGCTGGCCGTTCTCCACTTCCAGGCCCGTTTCCTCGCTCAGCTCGCGCAGGGCGGCGGCCTTCACCAGGCCGCGGGTGGCCACGCCGGGATCCGCGCGGTCGAGGGGCTCGATGTGCCCGCCGAAACCCACCGACCAGAGCCCCCCGAGGCGGCGCTCCGAGTGCTTCGCCCGGCGCTGGTAGGCCAGCACCCGCAGCCCGGTGCCCCGCCGGCGCTGCAGCACCAGGTAGGGGATGATCTGCTTGAAGTGGGAGTTCGTCTCCATGTAGCTGCGCTCGGCGAAGAAGAGGTGCGGGGAGAGGCGCTCCAGGTCCAGGGTGTCGGGGGGGAGGAAGCCCTGAGGGCTGAGACCGGGGAACAGCTGGGCCCGGGGGACGACCAGGATGCTCTTCATGGGCCGAGGCCTCTCGTTGGTGGAGCGCGTCAGTGCAGCGCGGCCGTCGCGGCCCGGAAACGCTCGGCGCCGATCTCGGGCTGCCGGCCGGCGGGCGGGTAGCGGGACAGCAGCTGCTCGCCCCGCCCGATGCGGTCCTCCGTGGCCGGGTGCGTGCTGAACCAGCCGGCCACCCCCTGCGGCGACGCGCCCCCCTGCATCTGCAGCAGGGTCTGGAAGAAGACCAGCATCTGGCCCGGATCGTACCCGGCCGCCGCCGCGTACTTGAGGCCGAACTCGTCGGCCTGGAACTCGTCGTCCCGGCTGTTCTTCAGGAGCACGACGCTGGTGGCCAGGCCGATGATGGTCTGCAGGGTCTGGCTGTTGCCCGTGACCAGGTCGGCCGCCAGGCCGATGCCGTAGGCGGCCTGCAACCGGCGCACGGAGTGCCGGCCCACCACGTGCCCGACCTCGTGGCCGAGGACGGCCGCCAGCTCCGCCTCGTTGGTGGCCGCCTTCAGCAGGCCGGTGGTCACGTAGATCCAGCCGCCGGGGGCCGCAAACGCGTTGACCGCGTCGTCGTCCAGCACCGTGAAGCTGTAGTGGACGTCCTGGCGGTCGGCGTGGGAGGCCACCCGCGCGCCGACCTCGTTCACGTAGCCCTGGATCCCGGGATCGTTCAGGACCTTGAACTCCTGGCGGATGCTCTGGTCCACACCGGCGCCGATCTCGACCTCCTGGGGCGTGGAGATGAGAATGACGCTCTGTTCCCCGCCGGGGCCGGTCGTGGCGCAGCCGGCGAGCAGGAGGGTGCCGAGCACCGCGGCCACCAGCGCACCGGCCGGCCGCCGGGGCCCGATCGCGCCCGTCGCGGATCGCGTGCGGATCATCATCGCCTTGCTCCTCGCGTTCCTGATCGCGGATCGTGATGAACCCAAGCTAGCAGAGCGAGGGCCGCCGTCAAACCGAATATCAGGCCGCAGGGCCCGCCGGACCGGAGCCGGACCGCGGGGCGACGCCGCTTCTCGCCACGGGGACCAGGAGCAGGGGCAGCTGCACGCGGGCACAGACCCGCGCCGCCGTGCTGTTGGTCCAGAAGGCCCGGGCACCGGCGCGGCCGTGCGTGCCCAGGACGATGACGTCGGCCCGTGCCTCCAGCGCGGCGGCCGCGATCTGGGCCGCCGCATCGCCGGCGCGGATCTCCCCCGCAACCTGGATCTCCTCCACCCGCAGGCGCTCCACCTGGCGCTCGAGATAGGCCTGCCGATCGGCCAGCGTCTGGTCGAGCACGCCGCGGGTGGCGCCGGGCAGGAAACGATCCTGCGTGGCGGAACGTCCCGCCAGGTGCTGGCGGGTCGGGACGACCGAGAGCAGGTGGAGCCGGGCGCCGCCGGCCCGGGCCAGCTCGGCGGCCACGGCCAGGCCCTGCTCGTGCTCCGGGTCGCCGTCCAGGGGGGCCAGGATGCACCGGCAATGGAAGGGGACCGGAGCGCCCGCAGCGGGCGGCACCAGCAGGACGGGCGTCGTCCCGCCGGCCACCACCTGCTGCGCTATGCTGCCGACGAGCACCCTGCGCAGGTCGCCGGCCCCGTGCGTGCACATGACGATCAGGTCCGGCGCCAGCTCGTCCTCGTGGGCCACGATGGCCCGGGCCACGTCCCGGGCGGGAGCGGTGTGCACGTGCGTGGACGTGGGTGTCGTGGCGGGGAACTCCCGGCGCGCGATCCCGTCCAGGTAGGCGCCGGCCTCGTTCGGGTCGATGAGGTGGGATTGGCCGTGAACGGTCCGGGCGGCGTCCTGCTCGATGATGTGGACCAGGACCACCCGGCCCCCGCCGATCGCTGCCAGACAGGCCGCCGCGGGCAGCGCCGACTCCGCCAGGCGCGACCCGTCCAGGGGCACCAGGATATGCTGGAACATGGCCTCAGCCTCCGCCAAAGGTCTGGAAGAGCAGGTAGATGTTCAGCGCCACGATGAGGAGCGCCACCAGCGTAGCCAGCACCGTGGTCCTCTTCCGGTTGACCAGCTCGCCCATCAGATCGCGGCGCGCCGTGAAGCGGACCAGCGGGATCACCGCGAACGGCAGACCGAAGCTGAGCACGACCTGGCTGATGACGAGGGTGCGGGTGGGATCGGTGCCGGCCAGGATCACCACGAAGGAGGGCAGGATGGTCACCGCCCGCCGCACCCAGATGGGAATGTGCCGCTCCAGGAATCCCTGCATGACCACCTGGCCCGCCATGGTCCCCACCGTCGTCGAGGCCAGCCCCGAGGCGAGCAGCGACACTGCGAAGATCCAGCCCGCCGCCGCTCCCAGGAGGGGCTGCAGGGTGATGTGCGCGTCCTCGATGCTGGCGACGTTGCTCATGCCGGCCCGGTGGAAGGTGGCCGCCGCCATCATCAGCATGGCGGCGTTCACGAGGCCCGCAATGGTCATGGCGATGGTCACGTCCGTGACCTCGAAGTGGAACAGCCGACGCTTCTGCTCGGGGCTGCGCACCACGATCCGCCCCTGCGTGAGCGAGGAGTGCAAGAAGATGACGTGCGGCATGACCGTGGCGCCGAGGATGCCCGTGGCCAGCAGGATGCTTTCGCTGCCGGCGAAGCCCGGCACCACGGCGTGGTACAGGACCCGGCTCCAGTCCGGCTTGTCCAGGATCGTCTCCAGCAGGTAGCAGACCGCGATCACCGCCAGCAGCGCCGTGATCAGCATCTCCAGGGGCCGGAAGCCGCGGCTCTGCTGGGCCAGGATCAGAAAGGTGATCACGGTCGTCAAGGCGCCCGCGATCCAGAGCGGCATCCCGAAGAGCAGACTGAAACCCAGGGCCGCACCCAGGAACTCCGCCAGATCGGTGGCCATGGCCACGAGCTCCATGGCCACCCACATGAACCAGACCAGCGGTCGCGGCAGGTGCAGGCGGCACAGCTCGGCCAGGTTGTACCCGGTGGCGATGCCCAGCTTGGCCGACAGCGTCTGGATGAGCATCGCCATCAGGTTGCTGGCCACGATCACCCAGAGCAGCAGGTAGCCGTACTTGGCGCCCCCCTCGATGTTGGTGGCGAAGTTGCCGGGGTCCACGTAAGCGATGCTGGCGATGAAGGCCGGTCCGAGGAAGGGGAGCAGTCGCATCATGCCGCGCTTGCTGCTGGCTCCGGCCAGCACCTCGACCGCCGCCTCCACCGTGACGGCGTCGCCGCGGCGGGGTTCCGGGGGCGGTGTCTGGTCGGATGGCGGCAAGGCTCGCGCTCCCTGTCGGGCGGTGAGAACTCAGAATTCGGATTCGCCGACGATGGTGCCGCTCTCGATGGTGCGCCGGATCCCCGTCGCCAGGTCCGTGGTGGGGACGAAGCCCGCCGCGCGGATGCGGCTGATGTCCGCCTCCAGGTGGGGGATGTCGCCCGGCCAGCTCCGGCCAGTGTAGTGCACGCGGCAGCGCGGCAGATCCATCACCTCGAGGATGATCGCCACCAGCTCCTTGATGCTGACGGGATTGCCGCCGGCGATGTTGTAGACCCCGCCGTTCATCTGCTGGCTCTCGGCGGCCGCCACGAAGGCGCCCGCCGTGTCCGTGGCGTAGCAGTAGTCGCGCACCTGCTCGCCCGTGCCCAGCACCTCCAGCTCGTGCGGGTTCTTCATGAGCTTGCGGACGAGATCGGCCAGCACGTACCGCGGCTGCCGGGGACCGTAGGTGTTGAAGATGCGGATGGCCGTGAATCCCAGCGCGAACATCTCGTGGAACATGAAGCCCAGACGCTCGCCCGTCAGCTTGGAAATGCCATAGAAGGACGTGGGCTGCAGCGGATGGTCCTCGTCGGTGGGCACGTGCCGCGGCGGCCCGTAGACCGCGGCGCTGGAGGCGTAGATCACCCTCGTCGCTCCGGCCGCCTGCGCCGCCTCGAGCACGTTGAAGCTGCCCAGCGCGTTGCTCTCGAAATCGTAGCGAGGATCGCGCAGCGAGCCGGGGACCGAGGCATTCGCCGCCAGGTGGAAGACGAACTCCTGCCCGCGCGCGGCCTCGCGGACAGCGCCCGCGTCGCGTACGTCGCACTTCTGGAACGAAACGCGATCCTGGACCGCCGCCAGGTTCTCGAGCTTGCCGGCCTGCAGGTTGTCGAGGACCGTCACCGCGGCGCCGCGCGCCACCAGCGCGTCGACCACGTGCGACGGCACGAAGCCGGCTCCGCCCGTCACGAGCACCTTGCGGTCCGTCCAGTCCATGGAATCCGCCTTTCCGGATCAGGGCAGGAACTGCTCCACGCGGGCCAGCTTCCGCGGCAGGTACTCCTCCATGACGTAGTTCAGGCCGTGCTTGGCCAGCGCCTGCTGCTCGGCGCGCACCCCCATCTTGATAAGCTGCTCCAGGGCCTTCTGCCACGACTTGTGATGGAGGATGAAGGGATCGTTCTTGAGGGCGTCCCGGGCCCGCTTGATGTCGACGTCCTTCAGGGGATGGGTGGGCAGCTGGTAGTCCAGGATGTCCTGGGGGGTGATGCCCATCAGCCGCGCCTGCGGGACGCAGAAGAACTCGTTCAGGTGCGCGGCGTTGCCGCTGCCCACCTTCAGGGTCCGGTAGATGTTGGAGTAGCCGTAGGGGTCGCCGTCCACGAACACGTAGACCGGCAGCTGGTTGAGATCGGCCAGGCGGCGGACGAAGCGGCGGCAGGCGCGCGTGGGGACCCCGCCCATGGAGACCAGGATGCAGTTGGCCTGCTTCCAGTAGTTGTGCTTGACCAGCCGCTGGAACATGCCGGCGGTCTCGATGCAGAGGATGAACCTGGCCGCCGTCTTGAAGCCCAGGTGCTCCACCGAGATCGGGATGGAATAGGCGCCGCTGCCGAACCTGGTGCAGTCGATCTTCAGGGTCTTGCCGGTGTCGCGGTCCCGGTCCAGAACGACCAGGCGGCCGGCCACGTCGCCGCCCTTCTCCTCGGGCACGAAGCCGAGCTGCTCGCGGTTGACGCCGAACAGGGCCTCAACGTCCTCCATCACGGCGTCGGACTCGGGCTGCTCCTTGAAGCGGGCCTCCGCCCAGTTCTTGCTGACGTAGTAGGCCTCCCGCTTGGTGGCGATGTCGTCGGTCTCCACCAGCTCCTTGGAGAGGGACATCATCTTGAGGGTCTGGGCGAAGGTCTTGACCGTGCCGACGGTGAGGGCCCGTTCCTTCTTCTTGCCCTTCAGCTTGAAGTAGCCGGTCTGCGGTTGGTAGCTCACGTTCTGCAGGCTGCGCAGGGGGAACTTGAGGGTCGGCTTGCGGCCCTTGAGGATGACCCCCTGGATGGTGTCCGCCTCCTTGCGGATGCGCCGGACCACCGACCGCGTCGCGGCGGAGCCGGGAGCGGGCCGGCCGCTCGTGCCGGCCCCGGAGCCCCGCGGCACGGTGCGCCGGGCCGGGCCGCCGCCCGCGCCCGCGGCACGGCGGCCGCGCGGCGCCGCCTTGTCCGGGGAGGCCGGGGCGTCCGGCTGGCGGGGCGCGCCGAAGACCAACTCGCCCTGGGCGGCGGTCTTGCCCCGACCCGCGGCCTTCGCGCGGGCGGTCTTCCGGCCCGCCGCGACCTTGCCGGTCCGCGGGGCGGCCGTCTTGCCGACCTTCTGCGCCTGCTGCGTGCGCTTCTTGGGTTGCGGCTTCCGGGCGGTCTTGCGTGCCGCAGGAGCCTTGCGGGTCTTCTTGCCGGCCATCGGGGCCCTCCGCTCAGAGTTCGTAGATCTCCTCGAACTTGTTCTCCAGGTACTCGACGAAGGGACGGCAGCTGAGAGGGCTGCCCGTCACCTCGCGACACAGCTCGCCGGCCGGCAGCAGGCTTCCGCGGCGATGGATCTTCTCGCGCAGCCAGCCCAGCAGGGGGGCGAAATCGCCCGCGGCCACGAGCGCCGGCAGGTTGCCCAGGTCCTCCCGGGCGCGGGCGAAGAACTGGGCGGCGTAGAGGTTGCCCAGCGTGTAGGTCGGGAAGTAGCCGAAGACGCCGAAGGACCAGTGGATGTCCTGCAGCGGACCCGCGGCGGGTCCCGGCACCTCCAGGCCCAGCAACAGGCGCACCTTGTCCCGCCAGAGGCCGGGTATCTCGGCGACCCGGATCTCCTTCCTCAGCAGGCCCCGCTCCAGCTCCATGCGCAGGACGATGTGCAGGTTGTAGGTCACCTCGTCGGCCTCGATCCGGATGAGGGAGGGACGGACCACGTTGGCGGCGCGGTACAGCTCCTCGGCGCCGATCTTGTCGAAACGGCCGGGAAAGAACTCGCGCAGGCGGGGCAGGTAGTGCTGCCAGAACTCGCGGCTGCGCCCGATGCAGTTCTCCCAGAGGCGCGACTGGGACTCATGGATCCCCAGGCTGACGGCGCTGGCCACGGGCTCTCCCTCGTGCTCGAGCGGCAGGCCCAGCTCGTAGAGGGCGTGACCGCCCTCGTGCAGGTCGGCGAACAGGCCGGTGCCCAGGTTGTCCTCGACGTAGCGGGTGGTGATGCGGACGTCCTGGATGGCGATGCCCTCGGTGAAGGGATGGAGGGAGCGATCCAGCCGGGCGGCCGCGAAATCCAGCCCCATGTCCCGCAGCACCTCGCGCCCGAAGGCGTCCTGGGCCTCGCTGGCGAAGTGCTGCCGCAGGAGCGCATCGTCGGGCTGGCGCGACGCCGCCCGGAGACGGTCCAGCAGGGGCACGAGGGACACCTTGAGCTCGGCGAAGAGGCGATCCAGCTGGGCCGCGCGGGCCCCCGGCTCGTACTCGTCGAGCAGGGCATCGTAGGGCTCGTCCTCGTAGCCGACGGCCTCGGCCTCCCGCTGCTTCAGGTCCACGAGCCGCTCCAGATGGGGGGCGAACAGCTCCCAGTCGTTGCGCGCCTTGGCCTGGGCCCAGGCCTGCTGGGCGAGGCTGCCCGCCTCGGCCAGCTCCCGGATCAGGTTGCGCGGGATCTTCACGGCCCGGTCGCGATCGCGCTTCAGCTCGCGCACGTTGGCGGCGGCCGCGGGCGAGATCTCGCGGCTCAGATCGGCTCCGGCCAGGGCGGTCAGCAGCTCGCCCAGGAGGGGGTCGCAGATCTTCTCGTGGACCAGCGCCGCCAGGGCGGCCTTGTGCCGGGCGCGCGATGCCACGCCCCGGGGCGGCAGGTTGACCTCCTGATCCCAGGACAGCAGGGCCGAGATGGCGGCCAGATCCTGGATGGTGCGGGTGTGCTCGAGCAGCTCGGCGTAGGTCTCTCGCATGGCGGCCCTTCCGTGTTGCGGGCGAGATGTTCAGATCTTGCGGCTGCGCTCCAGGGTGTCGGTCAGCGTCGCGATGATGGCGCTCCGCTCCCGGTCCGAGAGGGCCAGGATGTCCTGGAGGGCGTCGCCGATGTGGGGAATGTACTTCTGGATGTAGCTCTGCTTCTGCTCCGCCTCGCGCTCGCGCACCCCACGGCGGATGTGGCGGTGGAGCCGGCGGCCCGCCTCCTGCAGGGCCAGCTTGATCTCCTTGACGATCTCCGGGTAGTGGGCCACCGCCTCCTTGCTCTCGGAGGTGAACGGCACCCAGACGGAGGCGATGTGCACGAGAATGACCAGGGGCCCCGCGGGCAGCGCGCCCCGCGACTGCTGGAGCCCGTAGCTGCGCCAGTTGCTGCCCAGGATCGACTTGCTGATGGCGCAGGCCGAGGCCTGGTAGAGCAGCGGGACGCGGTTGGCGAAGCGCATGACCCGCGCCAGCTCGTCGGCCGGCAGCTTGCCGCCGTAGGCCAGGCCGACCTCGATCTGGAAGGGATTGCCGCGATAGACGGCGGCGGGCCGCGTGACGGCCGTGTAGAAGTCGGCCTCCATGCCATGCTGCAGGCCCGCCAGCACCAGCTCCTCCCCGATGGGCGAGAGGCAGTCGGTGGGCGGGGCGGGGATGCGCGAGCCGGCGATGGCCTCGAGCAGCGTCTCCACCTGGGCCTGCGTGGCCCGCCGGGGATTCATGCGGGCCGGCAATCCCGCGAGCTGCAGGATCCCGGCGGCGGTCTTGGGGCCGACGCGGCAGAACTCCTCCTTGAGGAAGGAGCTCAGGTTGCGGCAGCGGGTCTCCTTGAGCATGCGGGCCATGAGGCCCAGCTCGACGCCATAAGGATGGGGCTGGATCTCGGAGGCCTCGCCCGGCATCTCGGCGGTGGCACGCTCGCGGACCAGCTTCTCGCCGCGGGGGCTGAGGTAGGACAGCTCGACGTGCGGATTGGCGATGGCCGTCTGCTCCAGGTACGTGTCCACCGAGTGCTGGCCCCGCTTGTAGGAGCCGGTCAGGGTGATCTCGACGCGCGTGCCGTGGTCGGCCTCCCAGGCCACCTCCTCGTCGACGCGCACCACCGGCTCGTTCGACTTGGTGTCCAGCAGGATCTCGAAGCGCCGGGACGGCCTCTCGCGCGCGGTGCGGCTGAGGACGACGACCGGCTGCCCGGTGGTGAGCTGGCCGTACATGCCGGCGGCCGAGATGCCGATGCCCTGCTGGCCGCGGCTCTGCTTGAGGCGATGGAACTTGGAGCCGTACAGGAGCTTGCCGAAGATGCGGGGCACCTGCTGCCGCACGATGCCCGGCCCGTTGTCCTGCACCACGACGCGGTAGCGCTCCTCGCGGTTGGGCGGCGGGGTGCGGCCGTTGCCCCCGTTGCCGTCGGCGGGGGCGGCGCCGGCCGCGTTCTCGGCCGCGCTGCGGCCGTTGGCCGGGGCGACGGGGTGGATCTCCACCAGGATGTCCGGCAGGACGCCGGCTTCCTCGCAGGCGTCCAGGGAGTTGTCCACCGCTTCCTTGATGGTCGTGAGCAGGGCCTTGGCCGGCGAGTCGAAGCCCAGCAGGTGGCGGTTCTTGGTGAAGAACTCGCTGATGGATATCTCGCGCTGCTGGCGGGCCAGGCTCTGGGCCGTGGCGGGACTGCGCGGCTTCCGTGTCGTGCGTCTCGTCTTGGTGGCGGGCATCGGGGCGACCTTCCTGGGAGATCCGTCTCGGCTGGCCGGTGCCCTCACACTAGGCAAGGCCGGCGCGGGAATCAAGCAAAGCCTGCATTGGGCGGGCGGCTGCCTGGTTCCCTGAAGGGGGTGGCTCCCGGCGCGGTTGCACCGGGAGCCTGGGGGTCACCACGGGAGAGTCGCAGCTGCCCCCCGACCACGACCGGAAGACCACGGGCAGTAGTCGGCAGGTTCCATCGGGCATCGAGAGGGCCGGGGGGCGGCCACGCTCCTGCCTTTGCAGATCGGGGGCCCACCGCCGGGAGCCCGGTCACGAACGGGGGCAGGCGATCCGGAGGTTTCCCGTGATGGTGCAGGATGCCGGAAATCGGCCGCGGCCGTCGCTGCGGAGCGGCCGCCGAGGCCCCGCTCCACGTGCATTTGGCAAGGCGCCGGCGGCGCGTCGCGGGCGAATTGAAGCCCCCGCTCACCGGTAGAGGCCCTTCAGGCCGCCGAGGGTCTGCCGCTGGACGGGCAGAACGCCGCCGATGTTCAGCGTGTAGCTGCCTTCCAGCGTGGGATCGGCGGAGTCGGGATCGGGGGGTCGAAAGGCGTCGACCCCCAGGTAGACCGTCTGCGGCGCGCCGGAGCGGTTGACGTAGGTCAGGGTCTCGGGCTGGCCCCGCACCCCCTCGTCCGCGAAATCGAGGCAGACGGCGGCCATGCCGCAGCCGTCGAAGAGCCAGAGGGCGGCATCCAGGAAGCTCATGCTGACCGTGACGGTGATCTCGGTCCGCTGGCCCAGGGTCAGGGCGTACCACACCTCCCCGGCCTCCTCGTAGTAGGGGCTGCAGCTCTCGTCCAGGAGCATCAGATCCGGCTGCTGGTACAGACTGCCGGTGGTGTCGTAGGGAGCGCCCGCGCCGATCGTGACCGGGATCGTGGCGCTGCCGCTGCAGATCTCCGGCGGGACGCCCGGATAGCGGCAGACCAGGTGGATCTCGAAAGGACCGCTCTGGACCTGGCCCTGCACGCCTTCCCAGCCGTCCACCACCAGCCAGTAGTGACCGGGAGCGAGGGTCAGGCCGAGGACGGCGTTCTCGCCGGCCAGGCAGGCGTCGCCGTCGCAGGCGTCGAGCAGGAAGATGTCCAGGTCGGCCTCGTAGTTCTGCAAGGCGGCCGAAAGACGCACATCGGCGTGCAGGTCCAGGTGGTAGAAGACCTCGCCGCCCGGCTCGTTCCAGGGCGCGCAGGCGTAGCGATCGACCAGGTTCGCGGCGCCGGTGGTGTCGCCGGCGAGCACCGTGTCGCAGAGGGCCCAGACGGTGATGGTGTCCGCGGCGGGGCACTCGAAGGGCGCCGTGGGAGCCGGCAGCGAGACCGCCGGCGGCCGCTCGCGCTGACCCTTGAGCGTGGCATGGGGCGGCAGGCCGGCCCGGGCGGCGGTGACGGTGCCGAGCAGGATCGCCAGACCGGTGGCAGCCAGCCGGAACGCGCGACGTCTCATGAACTCGTGATCCTTCCCAGGGGGCGATGCCGGGGCTCCTGGCCGCCATTCTAGCACAGGGCGAAAGACCTGGCGACCGGCGGCCGGGGCCGCAGGAACCGCCGGCGGGAGCTTCAAACGCCGGCCGGCACGCGGGGTTCCGCCAGCACCAGGGCCAGCTGATGGGCCAGCGGCGCGACGGTCTCGCGCACGGTCTCGCTCAGGGGACGGCCGGAGGCCGGGTTGTCCAGCCACAGCACCCCCAGCGGGTGGCTCCGGAAGGTGACCGGCAGGGTCGCGAAGGAGGAAACGCCGAGCTGCTCGAGGATCTCGGCTCCGGGCAGCTCGGCGGGGGAGGCGGCGGCGATGTCCGGGACGTGAAGCGGACGCCGCAGCGCCTCCCCGCACCAGGCTGCCGCGGGGCTGCGGGAAAGAGGCTCGAAGGCCGTCAGGGCGGGCCGGGATCCCTGGCTGCGGCCGGCCGTGCAGACGAGTCCGGCGGCCCCGTCCGGCACCAGCAGGAACACACGATCCAGGGCCACGGCCGCGAGGATTCCCGCGAGGATCCGTCCCGTCAGCTGCTCCGGATCCTCGCCGGCGGCCATGGCCGCCGCGACGGCCGCCAGCCGGGCCAGCAGCTCGTCGCGGTCCACCTCCGGGCGCGCCACGCGCGTCACCCAGTTCTCGGACTGCGGGGGCAGGGCGGCGACGCCGAAGGTCTGGGCTAGATCCGTGTATTCCTGCACCACGTTCTCGTAGAGCACCTCGGCCTCGAGCCCGTTGATGTCGAGCGCCTCTTCCAGGAGGCGGGCCACCTCCAGGGCGGCCGCGTGGACCGGCGGAGCCAGCACGCCGGGGCTGAAGCGGTTGGCGGCGACCACGATGCGCAGGAGCAGCGGCAGCCCGCCGCCGAGGCCCGTGGACTCGTAGCCGTGATGATCCCCGATGACCTCCTCCAGGGCTCCGGGCAGCCCCCAGCGGCGGGCCAGCTTCTTGCCGGCCTGGGCGTGGCTCAGCCCGAAGGCCTGGCGCTCGGCGGCGCGCAGCGGCCCGTCGGCACCGTGCTCCGCGAGCAGCCGGGCGTAGAGTTCCGGTTCGCAGCGAGCCAGCACCAGCTTGCCGATGTCGTGCACCAGACCGGCCACGAAGGCCTCTTCCTTGGAGGGATGGCCGCTGAGTTCGGCCAGCAGGCGGGCCGTGATGGCGGTGGCCAGGGAGTGGGCCCAGAAGCGCTCCATGCCGGGCAGCTCGTCGGCCGAGCGGAGCGTGTCGCACACGGACATGCCCAGGGCCAGGCGCCGCACGCCGTTGAAGCCGATCAGGACGACCGCCTTGGAGACGGTCGTGACCTGCTCGCGCCCGCGGCGCTGGTAGTAGGCGGAGTTGACCACCTTGAGGATGCGCAGGGTCAGGGACTGGTCCTTGAGAATGACCTTGCCCAGATCCTCGGCGCTGGCCCCGCTGTCGGAGGCGACCTGGTTCAGGCGCACCAGGATCTGGGGCAGGATGGGCAGCTTCGACATCTTGTCGATCTGCCGATCGATGGTCTCGCGGGCGACCACGGTGTTCTCCTCGGGTCGGGAACATCTTCTCCGGCCTGCCGTTCCTATCGGACGGCGCCGCCATTGCTTGAGCGGCAGCGGCCGGTGCGAGAACTCGGCTGCGGGAGGGAAACCATGCAGGTGCTTGTTTGGAAGGCACGATCCCTGTTATACTCGACAGCAAGAAGGGGGGAGCTCGCGCGATGCAGCTCCCCTGATGTATGTTTTTCTGGAGTCGAGATCGGGAGCCTGCATGCCGCTGGCGTCACACGGGCCCGCTGGCTGTCTCCGCTGCCGGAACGTCGAGCCTTTCCCCTTGGCGTCCCCGGGGAGCTGAAGCCATGACGATCCGTCGCGAGCCGCCCCGAGGCAGGGCCCTGACGATCCTGGCCGCCGTGCTGAGCGGCCTGTTCGTCGCGGACCTGCTGACCGTCCTGCTGCGCGAGCCGGGCCTGCTCAGGCCGGCCCACTGGGGCGGCCTGGCGGCCATTGCGGTCTCGGGGCTGATCCTCTATGCCACCGTGGGGGTGATGGTCCTGGTTTTGCTGGCCGTGACCTGGCCGCTCTGCCGGCTGCTGCGTCTGAAATTCACCCCCGCGGCCTTCATGGGCCTTTCCCTGCTCGGCCTGCCGTTCTTCCTGGTGGTCCAGCAGGGCCTCCAGGAGCGCCTGCTGGGGCTGTACATCAGCCTGCGCTCTCCCTTCTTCTACGTGCCCACGGGCCTCACCCTGGCGGCACTGCTGGCGGTCTACGCGCTCGTCTTCCTGCTGGGGCGCCGCCTCGCCCCGCCGCCGCCGCGCGTCCAGCGCCTCCTCGGCGGCCCCGGCCTGGCCGGGACGGCTGCCGTGGTCCTGTTCCTGGGCACGGCGCTATGGCGGCCCCACATCAACGTGCTCGGAGTCTACGATCGAGCCCAGGAACGCGAGCCCAGGTTCGAGGCTCCGGCGACCGCGGCGGCCCAGCCCGCTCCGGGGGCGCCCAATCTCGTCGTGCTCGCCATCGAGGCCTTCCGCGCTGATCAGCTGGATCCGGCCAACACCCCATTCCTGGTGCAGCTGGCGCGGGAGAACATCTGGTTCAGCCATTACTATGTCGCGGCCGCCGCCACGCGTCCCTCGGTCACCTCGTTCTTCACCTCCCTCTACCCCGCGCAGCACGGCTGCTACAACCTGGCCCTGGATCCGACGCCGCACAAACACGAGTACGGCGACAGGACCACCCTGGCCGTGGCCGATTCGGTGCGAGCCTATCCGAAGCTGCTGCAGCAGCACGGCTACCGCACCGTCATGATCACCTCCAACGGTCTGACGGCCGACAAGGCCTTTGGCTTCGGCGAGGTCTATCGCCGGTTCTCCGCCACGGAACCGTACCGGTTTCCGATCCCTTCGCCCGAGCCCTTCGTGGCCTTCCACTTCCTCAAGAAGAACCTGCAGCTCTCGCGCGTCTTCAATGTGATCAGCCTGTCGCCGGAGCACTCCAACGTCTACTTCGACGCACAGCGGTTGAACCACGTGGTCCTGCGCGAGACCGCCCGGAACCCCGGGAAGCCCCTGTGTCTCTACGTCCACTACATGGAGCCGCATTCCCCCTACTACTGGCATCCCTACCGTCCCCTGCAGCTGAACCTCTACCTGCCCTCCCAGCGGGCCAGCCTGCTCGGAGCCTACGCCTCCGAGCTGCAGGCGGTGGATGCGGCCATCGCGGAACTCTTCGCCGCCTGGCAGGAGCAGGGGCTGCTCGAGAACACCTGGGTCCTGGTGACGGCCGACCACGGGGAGGAGTTCTACGACCATCGCAACTGGGGGCACGGCAAGTCGCTCTACCCGGAGATCGTGCACGTACCGGCGATCCTGGTACCGCCGCCCGGGCAGCGGGAGCCCCGCCGCGTGGACGACGTCGTGGACAACGTCGACGTGGCGGCGACCTTCGCCGGGCTGGCCGGGATCGCGGCGCCGCCGGGCTGGGAGGGGACGTCTCTTCTGGCTGGTCTTTCCCCGGACCAGGCGGCGGAAGGTCCGCCGGCAGGCGTGGCCCTGAGCCAGTTCAATACCGGTCGTGTCTACTGGGCGAGCGCCGTGCGGGACGGCTGGCAGGTCATCCTGCGCCGGCGCGGCGACCGCGACCGCATCATGCTGTTCCACCTGGCGGAGGATCCCGGGGCCCGGGACGACCTGGTCGGGCGCGGCCTGCCCGAGGAAGCGGAGCTGAAGTCGCTCCTGCAGAGCGAGCTGGAGCGCCTGGAGGCCACGGCGTCGCTGTACCGCGGTGAGGAGACCGCGATCGATCCCCAGCACCTGGAGCAGCTGCGTGCCCTCGGCTACGTGGACTGACCAGGGATCCTGCGATGAAGCGGGGGAATCTCCGGTCCCGGCTCAGGATCCGGAAGACGGCCGGCCTTCGACGATCCTCCGGAAGTACTGCCCGTATTCCCGGACGGTTCGCTCCAGGGTGAAGTGCTCCTCGATGCGAAGCCGAGCCTGCCGCCCCATCCTCTCCCGCAGTGCATCGTCCCCGAGGAGCTGCAGCATCGCGCCAGCCAGCGCCTCGGGATCGCCCGGCGGCACGATCAATCCCGTCTCTCCGGGTACGACCAGATCGCGCACGCTGCCGACGTCCGTGTTGATGGTGGGAAGCCCGCAGGCCATGGCCTCCATGGTCGAGATCGGCAGGGTTTCGCGGAATGGGTGGGAGGAGAGGACGTGGAGGTGAAAGGCCGGCAAGATGTCGGGCAAGTCGCGGCGGATGCCCAGCAGGCGGATCCTGTCGGCGACACCCAGCTCCTTGATCAGGTGTTCCAGGTGCGGGCGCTCGGGGCCATCTCCGCAGATGAAAAAGCGGCACTCCGCCATGCGTGGCAGCACCTGCGCCGCCGCTCGGATGAAGGTGTCGATGCCCTTCTCGGGGGTCAAGGACGCTACGAGCACGATTCCCTTCTGATGTTCTCCCAGCCCTACAGCCGACAGGGGGTAGCCGTGATCCTGACGGGGTCGAAACCGCTCGTGGTCGACACCGTTGACAATGACCGTGAGCTTGTCCGCGGGGAGCCTTTCCTCCCGTATCAGGAATTCACGCTGGGTTTGAGCGCAGGCGATGATCCCATCGAGACGACTGAGGAAAAAACGCTCGGAACGACGGATCGCGGTCTTCTTGCCCCACCGACCGGTGGAGTGATAGGCCGAAATCACGGCGCGTGCATGCAGCCGCCGCGCAAGAAAGCAGGCCAGAAGAAGGGCATTGCGGCCCGGTTCCACGAACAGGAGGTCGGTCTCGGTGCGCCGCAGCCGATACAGCAGCCGGGGCAGGCCGCTGATATCGTACTTGCCGTGCAGAAAGTCCGACTGGACGGGAATCCCCACTTTCTTGAGCTCTCCCGCGAGCCGGCCCTCCTTCTTTAGCAGGATGTATTCGAAGCTGAATCCCCGCCGATTCAACTGACGCATGATCTCCAGCGTCAGCTGTTCGAATCCCCCGACGTTGAAGGAGTTGGAAACATAGATGACCTTCACTCGGTTCTGCCTCACGGGAGTCGTCCGGTATCGATAGGCTCACCGGGATCGAGGAAGACGGGACCAGGACAGGGCGGCACTATAAGACACTTTCGCGCATGGTGTCAAGCTGCGGCCGTACGGCTGCTGCCGTACGGGGGGCGGACTTGGGCCCGCCCATGCACCAGGATCGACCGCCGCGCCGGCCAGCCGGTGGACTCAGCGGAAGCGGGCGGGCGAGCATTCCGCCGATGGTCCGGCGGGCGGCGATGAGCCGGGAGGCGCACCGTCCCGGAATGGGACGTTTTTGCGTTGCATCTGTCGTCCGGCGGGTTTCGCCCGCATCCCGCGTCCTGAGTCGGGTCTTCGGCTAGCCGGGCCTCACTTTGATCCCACCTTATTCACCACTACTGATGGTGTCGTGGGGCGGAGTGTATGATGGCGATGTTACTACCGGATGAGCTGGATGGGGGTGTACGGGGTTGGGGGGCACCGCCCAAGAAGGACCTCCAATTGCCCAAGCGAGGCTGGTTTTGGGGGCCTGGGCCTTGCGGCGGGCGTACGGCTGCCCGAGCGCGTGGCCAGGCCTGAGGAGGAGGCAGCGATCCTGGCTGGCGGCAGGCCCTACGGGCCGGGGTACTGCAGGTGGCGTAGACGTGAACAGAGAACACGCCAGAGCGGCTGTGCCGTTTGGCAGATGACCAGGGTGGCGTAGCGGGCGTGCACGATCACGCGCCCGGCGACGCGCAGCACCCGCTCGCGGAAGCGCCGCAGACTCCAGCCCTGGCCCTCTGCGGTCTCGAGCAGGCAACGGGCCGTGTGGGCCAGGTTGTAAGCAAGGGCGTTGAGCAGCAGGATGACCTCGTTGTGGGCGAAGGCGTCGCAGGGGCGAGTCTGTTCGGTGCGCGGCGGCCGACCACGGTAGCTCTGCTTGGGTCGGGGTGCCGAGGAGAGGGTCGGTGCGAGCACGTCCATCAACTCGCCGAGATGGCCCTCGGCCGTGCCACGTTGGCGGTAAGCGGCCAACAGCTCCTGGCCGCTGATCTGGGTGGTCGTCCAGTTGGTGATCAGCCAGAAGTGGTGCAAGAACAGCTCGTCGACCCGCTCGCAGACGACCAGCACGACGCGGCGCGAGCGAGACCAGGTCTCAGCCTGATAGGTCAGCTCGTAGGTCCAGGTGCGGGGCTGGCCGGGCGGCCGACCTGGCGGCCGGCGCAGAAACGGTGCGGCCAGGCGGTCCAAGACGGCGTTGTTGCGCACCCGGGCCACGTAGGGGGTGCGGCGTTGTTCGAGGGCGGACAAGAGCCGTTCTTCCGGGAAGCCCGCGTCCAGGCGCACGGCCGCGACCTGGCAGAGCTGCTGTTCGACGCGGTCGAGCAAGTGCAGCACGAAGTCACCGGCACCATCGGCGGTGTAGGCGGCCCCGCGCCGCAGTTGCACGTCGAGCAGATCGCCCAGCTCGGCGGCCGTCGCGATCAAGGGATGGTAGATGCGGGCATGGTAATGTCCGTTTTACTGGGACTGCGGCTGGTGGCCGTAGACGGGCACCGGCAGCGAGTCGATGTCCAGCGTCAGGTAGCGCTGACGGTGGCCGCTCCGCCAGGCTTTGAGCCGCCGCCCCGTGCCGACCACCAGGGCCTCGCGCAGCACGGTCCGCTGCTCGGCGTCGCTGAGCATATCGACCAACCGCGACAGCGTCGGTTGAGAGGCCAGGCCATCGGGCACCTGGACGACGGCCGGTGTTCGCAGCGGCGACAAGCCACGGCGGCCCGAGACGGCCAGTTGCAGCACCGGGTCGTTGCGCAAGGTGTCGACATCGTCTTGATCCCGCCAGCCCTGAGCCAAGAGCAACAAGGCCGTCCGCAGCAGCTCGCCCAACGGATGGGTAATCAGGTCTTGGCGCCGGGAATCGTGGAGGCGCGCGACCAGCCAGTCGATCAGGCACAGGCGTTCGAGCACTTCGCGCAGCACGAGGGCACCTCAGTCGCCGCTGAGGCGCTGGGGTCGAGACTCGACGTGAAGAGAATGGTTGAATTCCGGCACAAAGAGAGTAGCATCTTCACCCATGACGTGCCCTCCGAGCGTGGGTTAGGGTTGTGCAACCCTTTTTCTACCTCACGCTTGTCGGCACGTCATCCTATTTTAGGCACCATAGGGTGAATAAGGTGGGCTGAGTTTCGACTGGTTGGCATCGACCTATCTCTCACCTGGTTTCTGCCCCGCAACGTAATAAGCGCAGGCCATCCGCCATGCCTCGGCCCGACTTTCCAGCCAGCGATCGAAGTACTTCAGCGGGCTGAAAAGCCAGCCGAATACGCGTCGGCCCACCTTGCGCAGTACCGGGCTGTCGAAACTGAATAGCAGCGTCAGCCATTCGATAAGGAGCCAGCCCAGGGCCGAGCTCGGACCCGAAGCCACGCCTTGATCGAGGATCTTGTAACCCTTGACCAGCTCCGCAACGCCCTGCACCGTGAAACGGCGAAAATCCGTCGGCGAGCCGTGGAAGCCCTGGATGAACGGCACCTCGTGATAGACCTGGCCGCCCGGTTTGAGGACCCTATCGATCTCGGACAGCGTGCTGCGCAAATCGGGCACGTGCTCCAGTACGCCTATCGTGATTGCTCCGTCCACGCTGGCATCGGCCACGGGCAGTTTGTCGCCGCCGGCAATTGCATCCACGTTGGAAAATGGTTCAATGTCCATATTGACGACCCGTTGCCCGAAGCTGGTGCGGCCCGAGCCCACGTTTATGATAATGGCCTGAGGTCCCAGGCCAGCGATGAAGCGCGGAATGCGCTGCCGGCTTTGAGCAGTCTTGTAGGCGAAGCGGGGAATATCCGTCGTCAGGGAGAGACGCTGCCTCCAGCCCCGGAACGACCGTCTGCTGGCCGACCTGCTCACCAAGGGTTCGGTCAGCGGCCGGTCGGCTTCATCCAGCATCAGCAAGGGTATGTGCCCGGGCAGCATGTAACGCCTACCGCAAGCCTGGCACTCGATGCATTCCTCAAACCAATCCAACTCCCCGTGACATCCCGGACAGGCGGCAATCTGCTTGAGGAGCGGATTGAAGGCTGTTCCTGGCTCCGAAGACGGCCCGGCTGTTGAATCTGGCATGGGTGCATGAGTCATGAGAGGGCTCCTTTTGGACAATTCGCACGACAGGCCTGGAGACTCGCGTCCTAGGCATCCACACGCCTACTTGTACAACGCCTTCATGTAGCGCCCATTTAATCTGTCCGTGGATCTGACTGAAAATCATGTGACACGTCACCCGTTTCCCGCAGCAGACCGTAACGTGATAGTACCACCTCGACCGCTCGACGTCGAGCTGCTCGGTAGTGGTGGCGGCCGGTGTCGAGGGCGACGCAGCCGCACCGGTGGCTGTAGCGTTCAGCCAGTTCAACGATGGGCGGGTCTTCTGGGCAAGTGGCGTACGTGACGGCTGGCAGGTGCCGTTTGGTACCCGCGGCGATCAGCGCCGGATCATGCGGGTCCACCTGGACGCGGATCCCTTGGCGCAGAAGGATCTGGCCGGTCGGAACCCCCGAATCAAGGGGCGCTCGTCAACCTGCTGAATCAGGACCTGACGCGGCTCGAGTCGACCGCCCACCTCTTCCGGGGCGAGGAGGAAGCCATCGATCCGCAGCAGCTCGAGCAGCTGCGTGCCCTCGGCTATGTGGACTGAGGTGGCTGCGGGCCGTAACCGCTCCGCTCGAAAGGTGTGAGGATTCTGTCCCAGAGCCGGCCCGCAGCTGCGTAGGAGTGGGTCTCGCGTATCCCCAGCGCGCCGAGGGACAGGCGCGCTTCCAGCGCGCGATCCGTGAGAATCCGCCGGAATGCAGCGGCGAAGGCCTCCGCATCGTCGCAGTCGTCGACGAGAAATCCATTCTCCCCGTCCCGCAGCACGTCCCGCATGTCACCGACGTCGCTCGCCACGCAAGGCAGACCACAGCTCATGGCCTCCAGCACGGAGATCGGGAAGCCCTCGCTGCGTGACGTCAGTGCGAAGAGCCGGCTCCGAACCAGCGCACCTTGCACGTCCTCGAGGAACCCGAGGAACCTCAGATTGGCGCCGATGCCGAGCTCGCGGGCCTGGGCCTCCAGGGCCATCCTATCGGGTCCGTCTCCGCCAATGGCCACACGCACGTGCGGCAGGTGCTCCTTGAGGAGCGCCACAGCCCGCAACAAGGTTGGCAGGTTCTTGACCGGATAGAGCCTGCCCGTGAAGATGACTTCGTACTCCCGGGCAACGTCCGGTGCGGGACGGAAGAGATCGATATCGGTCAGGTTCGGGATCACGTGAAGCCGATGGGCCGGCACCCCCAGCTCCTGGAGATGGTCGCGTGTCCGTGCGCCGGTGACGATCACAGCATCGCAGCGACGCAGGCAAGCGAGCGCGATCCGCTGCATGGTACGCCCTTGCAATTGAACCTCCCGCTGACCTGCCACGATGGAAATCGCGCAGGGCCGGCCGGTCAGCTTGCCGGCCGCCCAGGCGATCAGACCGTGCGGCCAGAGGTGGATACCATGGACCAGCTCGATGCGATGACGTCGGACGGCGGCGACCGCCTGGCCCAGGCGATACGCGGAGCGCAGCGGCCCCGGTAGGGCCTGCACTACCCGGGGCAGAGTGTGCACCAGGACCTCCGGATGGCTGGCGAGCGGCACATTGCGCAGTAGAACCAGTTGCGCCTGCGGTCGCGCGGCCAGAATCCCCCGGAAGTGATTGCTGGTGGCGTGGTCGATTCCATGGCGCGCACCCATGTTGTTGATCTGGAGGATTCGCATCACGGCCCCAGCCTCCAGGGCGCGTCGATGGCCGCTGGCGGCAGCTGCCGGGTCCCGACCCGTCGCAGCCGCCGCGCGAGCAGCCAGCTCAGCGTGGACGGCGTGAGACGGTACCAGTTGCGCCACAGGTAGCTCCGGAGGTCTTGGCTGGCCTCTCGGCGAACGCGGCGGGCCATGCTGGCGAAGGCTTCCGGATCGCTTGCTAGCAGGGCGTCGCAGTCACTGTCCGGGCCGAAACGCCGGTTGTATTCCGGCACCGTGAGGGGATCGGATTCCGGCACGGGTTGGTGGCGACCGTTGGGTCGGACCGGCGTCACGATTACCATGGGAACCGTTCCCCGCTCCCAGGGGATCGTGGCCTCCAGCACGGCTCCTTCCCGCGCACGCGGGCACCACTCCATGTCGAAGACGTAGTTCCCCAGGCTGTACGCGATCAGCCCGTCGCGGTAGATCTCCATCGGCTGCACGCTGTGGGGATGGTGACCGATGACGACCCGTGCGCCTGCTAGCACCAGGTCGCGGCCAAAACGGATCTGTGCCGGGGAGGGACGCCGCGCAAACTCCGCTCCCCAGTGCAGCGAGACCACGACCAGATCCGCGTCCGCGGCCGCCCCCTCGACAGCGGCCAGCACCCGCGCCGGGGGGAAGGGGAACAGGTCGTGGGCGGCCGTGCGCACGAACGAATAGGCGAGGAAGGTCACATGCCGCGCCTCCCAGGCGAGGCTACGCACCGCTCCCGTCGCCGGCGGATAGCCCACCGGCAGCAGGCCCCGGTTTTCCAGGCCGGTGACAGTCTCGTCCGCCGGGCCCGGACCGTGCTCCAGCAGGTGGTTGTTGGCCAGGAAGAGCACCCGGAAGCCGGCTGCGGCCAGAGCGTCCAGGGCGCTCTCGTCACCGATGAACGGAGCCCATGGGTGGTTGGCGGCCGCAGGGCCGCAGGCGCACTCGAGGTTGCCGCAGAGCAGGGCATCGTCGCCGGATAAATCGAACGCCGGAGGCGCGAAGGGGAAGCCGGAACCGTAGCGCCGCACGAACGCCCGCACCCCGCGGCCGATGTGCACGTGACCGTCCCCGAACATCATGTCACCCACCGCCCTCAGCCTCAGGCCGCTCATGGGCGGTCCTCCCGCCCTCCGGGTTCCCGGCCACCGCTCGCCGCCAGCTCCGAAAAGATGAATCGGCGCTTGCCGGCATGGGTTGCCGGGACATCCGACACCAAGCGGGCCGTCACCACGACCGCGGCACCAAGGTGCGACCGCAGCATGCCCAGCACACGCTCCAGTTCCTGGGCGCTGCGGTCCTCCACCCCGGGTACGTAGAGCAGCTCCAGCCTATCCGGTGCGGTCTGCCGCAGTTGATACTGCAGGAATCCGGTCTCCCGGAACATCAGAGTCACCGCAGGGCCGGACAGGGTCACTCCACCCACGAAGCTCAGGATGTCCGTGGTCCGGCCCTCGAGGCGGGCCAGCAGCGGCAGGCCGCGACCACAGGGGCAAGGGGCGTCGGCCAGGGCGCCGCGGTCGCCCACCTCGTAGCGAATGAATGGCATGGCATAGTTGTGCAGGTCGGTTAGCACGATGCGGCCGGCGCGGCCGGGCTGTCCCCGATCGTCTAGGAACTCGTAGACAGCCCGCTCGACCGCGAGGTGCAGGCCGGTGTGCCGCTCGCACTCCATGGCATTGGCCCCCCCGTCACGGCAGCCGTAACCGTCGAAGACAGGAGCCTGCAGCACAGCCTCGATCACGCGGCGGTGCTGCGGCTGCAGCATCTCGGCCGTCGTGAGGACGGCCGTGAGTGGAGGCAGGCGCAGACCGAGCTCCTCCACGTGCCGGGCGAACACGTGCAGGGCGGTGGGGTAGCCGCGCAGGAACCGCGGTCGCCAGGCCATGAGCCGTTCCGCGTAGCGTCGGGCCAGCTCGGGCGAAAGGGAGGTGACCGAGAGCGGGAGGTTGCGCTCCAGGCGATACCGCAGGCGCTGGCGCAAACCGGCCCGGGCGTCCGGCAGAAGCGAGGATCCCGCCATGGTGGCGAGCCGATCGCCCAGGCGGTAGCCGGCGAAGCCCCAGCCCCGGTAGAGGCATGCCCAGTCCCGGCTCCAGGCCTGCCAGTCGCTGAGGTACTGCAATGGTTCCCCTGTGGTCCCCCCCGTAGAATTCCGCTTGGGCCGGCGAGCTGCGGAATCGCGGCTGTGGAGATCGGCCCCAGCTGCCCGGATGTCTGTCTTGGTCAGGAGCGGCAGCTTGAGCAGATCCCCGACGGTCGATACGTCGGAGGGACGGAGCCCCCGCTCCTCCATGACGTTGCGGTAATAGGGGACGTTTCGGTAGGCATGAGCCACCAGGCGAGCCAGGGCCGTGTTCTGGCGATCGGCCAGATCCGTGCTGTCAAGCCACTGAGTGCGCTCGTACTCGCGCAGGTGCTGGCCGACCCGAGTGCCCAGACAGGCGTCGACGGCCGGCAGGATAAGTCCGCGGTAGAGCCGGGGATAGAGGCGGTCTCCCAGGCTCGAGTGCCGGAGGGTGAGGGCGATGTTCCTGGGACGCTGGACCATGACGTTCCTTGCTGAGGGAATCCGGCTGCGGTAGCGCCACCAGGCCGGATATGTCGAGGTTATAAGCAGTGCCTGACGGGCTGTCAACCCGGACAGCGGTCCGCTCGTTCCCGCCGTGACGCTGGCCCCGGCGCCCGGCAAGGCGTATAATTGTCATCAAGCGCCCTTGCCGATCGTCGATCCCAATCAGGAATCCGGTTTGAGCTCGACGCCTCGGGAGCGGCGACGGTCGACCCAGGAGACCCGGACATGGCGGGACCCATCTTTGTGGTTGGAGCACCTCGCACAGGGACCACCCTCACCCGTAACATCCTCAATCGGCATCCCGATGTGCATCTCTACAACGAGATCCACTTCTGCGAACGCGTGCACGATCGGCTCAACGGGCAAGGCGAGCTCGATCCCGCACATCTCGATCAGGCGCTCGACTACCTGCTGGAGCATGCCGAGGAGTGGCTGGATTCCGGAGGGGCCCGCCAGGATCGCCGGGCACCCTTGCGCGAGGCCGTCCTGGCGCGAGGCCCCACCTATGCGAATCTCCTGCAAACCTTCCTGGAGATGGATGCCAGGCATCACGGGAAATCGATCTGGGGTGACAGTTCACCGCAGGATATCCTGTATCTGGAGCTTCTGAAGTCGTGGTTTCCCGGGGCCAGGTTCGTTTGCCTGGCCCGGGATCCGCGAGCCTACCTGGCCTCTTACAAGAACTACTTTCGCCGGGGGATCCCGACCTATCGGAATCGCTACAATCCATTGTCCAACTCGCTGCTCTGGCGGGCCTACATGACCGCCCAGGAACAGGCTACGAGTTCATCGTTCGCCGGCGACGTCTTCTCCCTCTCCTATGAAGGTCTGGTCACCGAACCCGGCGCAAAGGTGGAGTCGCTCTGTCGTTTCCTGGGTCTCGCCTTCGATCCGGCCATGCTCGCCGTCGAATCGCGCAACACTTCCTATACGCGTTTCAACGCCGAGACCGACAAGGGTATCAGTGCAGACTCGCTCGAACGCTGGCGGAAAGAGCTTGATGCCGCGGAGATATGGCTGGTGGAGCGGATATGCGGTCCCCAGATGCGACGGCTGGGCTACCAGCTGGAAGGCCGCTTTCCAGGCCTGGCGGGCATCCCCACACTGTTGAGGATAGCAGGCTGGCTGCCTGGGCGTCTCTTCAACTTGCTCTTCAGGACGCGCAAGCCGCTGACCCGCGCCAAGCTCCAGCGCGTTCTCTCCCACCTGCGGTCCTGACAGCTCTGGAAGAGAAACGTCTTGCCCAGGAGATTGCCCCTCCGGTAGGTGCAAAGCACCTGGACTCGAGTCTGGTCTGGATCAGCAATCATAGGTGACCGCAGGGATTGGAACCTGCAGCCTGGAGGTCCTGGGCGTCTCAATCCGATGCTTCCAGACGGGGAGCGATTCCATGGTGACCAGGCGCGGTGATGCCGGCGATTCCCGCCCGCGGGAGCGGATTCAGTCTCACTACGAAATCGAGCGGGCTCTGGCGGACAAGCTGCGGAATGCCCCACCGGAGGAGCGCGGCCAGCTCTATGCTTCCCTTTACGAAGAGCTGTTTCGGCGCGTCCCCGATCACCCCCAGCATGCAGCTCGGGAGGAGGATGTGGCGGCAAGAGCTGCCATGGTCCAGCGGCACTTGGCGTTGCTGTGGCCCTACCTCGCGCCGCACAGTGTGTTCCTAGAAGTCGGCGCTGGTGACTGCCGGCTTGCCGAGGAGGTAGCCCGGCGGGTAAAGCATGTCTATGCCGTGGAGATCTCGGCCACTATCGCCGCCAAGGCGCCTCGTCTGCCGCACTTCGAGCTGGTCCTTTCAGATGGGATTTCCATCCCGGTTCCGGACGGCTCTGTTGACATCGCCTTCAGCTACCAGCTCATGGAGCACCTGCATCCGGACGATGCGACCGCGCAGCTCGTCAACATCCACCGAGCCTTGCCTCCCGGCGGACGGTATCTCTGTTTGACCCCGAACCAATTGACCGGACCCCATGATGTTACGCGGCACTTCACCTCAGTTGCCACAGGATTTCATCTCCGCGAGTACACCATGGTCGAGCTGGTCAAGCTGTTCCGGGAAGCCGGATTCCGCGACGTTCACTTTCTTGTAAGCATGCGGATAGGATACCTACGGACCTCACCAGTACTCCTGACGGGATTGGAATTCGCCTTCAGGTTGCTGCCGACAGGAACTCGGCGGGCGGTGGCTCGGCATGTCCGCCCCAATCTCTTCACCACGAGCCGTATCGTCGGGGTCAAGCAAGAAAGCAAATATTTTAGCTTGCCGCCGACCGCCGATTCAGGAAAGCCATGCCACGTTCGGCAAGGTCGCGGTAGAAGCGGAACACCGCTCGCACACCGGGTACGTAGGGCAGGGCACGGTGTCCGAGGCGGTTCAGCAGGAACAGCGCCATGCCCCTGGCGCTGATCAGCAGGAACGCATGTCCCCCGAGAATGCCCGGTGCACCGAAAAAGTGCATGCAGCCGTAGAGCACGAATGGCGCGGCAGCAAGGTATCCCAGGTGCAGATAGAGGGTGATGTCGTTGCGGTCGAGGGCCCGGATCACCAGCTGGGCGTTGATGAGCAGATGCAACCAGGACAGCACGTTGAGGCGGAAGATTTCCACGGCTCCGAAGGAGAATTCCGGGGATGGAGGACTGGCATAGGCCGGCGTGAACATGAACGTGATCAGCGGGCGCGACACCAGGAGCAGGCCGACGATCAGCGGCAGTCCAACGCCGTAGAGGCTGGCCAGGATCTTGCGCCAGAGGCGCTCCACGTCGTCCCACCGGTTGTCCCTCACGAGGCGCGTGAAGCGTCCCAGGGAAACCGAGACCACCGACAGCAGGTACATCTGCAAAATGGGAATCTGCGTCATTCCTGCGGAATAGATGGCGAACTGCTCGGTGCCGTAATAGCGTGTCACGAAGAAGTTGTTCAGCTGCAACATCAAGGTCCAGGCTGCTGCCCCCAGGCCCAGGACGATTCCGTAGCGAATCTGCGGCCAGACGTCCATGAAGTACCGCTCGGCCCGAAACCCGTGCAACGAGAAATGAATATAGATCAGGTAGACCAGCAGCCGCAGGGCTCTGCCAGCGATGAGCGAGACGATGATGGCCGTCAGGTCCCGGGTGAAGTAAGCGGTGAGGAGTGTGATGATGTTAACCACGATGCCGCCGCTGATTTCGAAGATGGCCGAGGCCCTGGCCAGCAGCTTGGCGAGCAGAAAGGTATCCGCAGCCACCATGAGCATCATGATCAAGGTGAAGACGGCGAGCGGCCAGAAGTAATCCTCCAGGACGGGCACGTTCAGGAAGGAGCTCACGGGGCCCGTGAATTGCCTCAACACCGAGAAGACCGTACTGTAGATCACCACGTTGAGGATAATGCTGTTCAGCAGATAGGCTCCACCGTTCTTCTCGTCGCGCGGGATGAAGAAGAAGAGGCTGTGGTTGATCCCGAACTGAAACAGGACCGCGATGGCGGACTCGAAGACGAAGAATTGCCGGTAGACACCGAAATCCGTCTTGGTCAAGATGCGCACGAGCAGCATGGGCAGTGCGAGGCGGGTGATGTAGCTGAAGAGCTTGGAAACAAAGATGTAGATCGAACCCTTGATCATGAGGCGCCACCCGTCGGCTCGGCAGAAGATGTCCGGCGTCAGGTTCCGAGGGACATGGCGAGAAGCTACGCGGGGGAGCAGATGCTGTCAATAGCCGTTCTCGAGGCCGACTGTGCACAACGTCTTGAATGATAGAGAGTTGCGGAAAGGCAGATCGTGCTGGGAGGCCGATTGAGCATGCGGAACATCGTCCTGATCGTCATCGACACTCTGCGCGCCGATCATCTGGGTCACTACGGCTATCCTCGCCCGACCTCGCCTTTTCTGGACCGCCTCGCCGAACGCAGCCTCGTGCTGGACGCCTGCTACTCCGCCTCCAATTACACCGCTCCGGCCTTCACGTCCATCTTCACCGCCAGCTATCCCAGCCGGCACGGGATCTTCGATTTCCATTCGCAGGCCGGAAGTTCCCCTATCAGGACCCTGCTGGCGGGTGCAGGAATGCGCGCCGAAGGCGTGGTGACCTTCCGCTTCTTCAAGAATCTGCTGGGGCGGATCTGGGGGGACATCGAGGCCGTCACGGACGGGCGCAGCTTCGACTATGCGAAGGATCTGCCAAAGGCCGTGAGTGACGGCGCAATCGAGTGGCTGGAAAAGCACGGTCGCCAAGGCCCATTCTGCCTCTTCCTGCACTACGACGGTCCACATGTTCCCTATCGTCTGCCCAAACCCTACGCGGAGCAGTTCGACACGGTGAACAGCCAGGACGTCGATCCCGATTTCCTGTCGTGCTTCTACCCGCAGCACCTGGAGCGGATCGGTGGTGCGGCACCCGGCGATCCGACCATACCTCGCCTCCACCAGATCATCGGAGATATCAACAGGCACCGGCGAACCGTCGATCCGCCGACGCGCCGCTTCCTGGTGGACAAATACGACGCCTCGATTCGCTACACGGACGACATGGTGGCGCGGGTTTACGAGGCGCTGGAAGGTCTCGGCTTACTGTCCGACACGGTGGTCGGCGTCTTCTCCGATCACGGCGAGGAACTTTTCGATCACGGCCATTTCGGTCACGGCGAGGTGCATATCTACGAGGAGATCATCCGCACTCTCGGCCTGATCCACGATCCGGCGCGATCCGCAATCGGGCGCTCCTCGGTGCCCCTCAGCCACGTTCAGATTCTGCCGACGCTGCTCGCCCTGGCCGGGATCACCCTGCCGCCGGAGCTGTCCGGACTCGACATGCGGGAGACGATCCACCGCAAGCTGGCGGGCGGCTTACCCCAGCCGGTCTTCTGTATCGGCACCTTCAAGTCGGTCGTGCGCCGGGAGCAGCTCAAGTGGATCCACACCAGGATCAGCGGCCACCTCTCCCTGCACAGGCGCGCCTGGCAATTGCTACGTTTGCTGCGTGTCGGCCAGCTCGGCGACGAGCTTTACGATCTAGCGAGCGATCCGGCCGAGCAGGTGAACCTGGCGAAGAGGCGTAACCTACGTCGGCCCCTGGCCGCCTTGCTCCGGGAGCATTTTCGGCAGAATGCGGGCCCCAGCCTGATCGCGGGGACGAAGGAGGACCTGGACGAAGCGGAACGAGCCCGTATCGAGAAAGAACTCAAGGACTTGGGCTACATGTGAGCCCGGCCTGGCATCACGCCGTACACCCCGGGAATCACTTGTCCCTACATTTTTTGGTAAATCCTTGCTATAATAACAGTTCCCTTTTTGCCTCAGCG
>CAZGEC010000003.1:0-1504 GCA_964524645.1 uncultured Fibrobacteraceae bacterium
GGTCTTGCCGGCACAGTGTTCGGTCACGGCCGCCTTCCTGGATTTTTTCGATCTGAGCCCGGAGCAGGGGGCCGTGCGCATCCGCTGGCGCGTCCAGGCGGACGGCGGTCCGGTGGACTTTCGACTGATCGGCGACAACGGAATACGGCAGTGGGAGGTGCCATTCGCCGAAGGTGGGACCGGCACCTACCTCGCCGAGGATCAATCGGTGAACCCGGCCGATGCCGATCCGATCACGTACCGGCTTTATGCGAGCACGGATGGTCGACCCTGGTATCTACTGGCGGAGTCCGAGCTGCCGCCGGCAACGCCCGTTCTCGTGACGCGGCTGATCGGCGCCAGTCCGAATCCCTTCAATCCGGCCACGACGATCATGTTCGAGTGTCGGGAGCTGGGCTCTGTGCAGCTGGCGGTCTATGATCTGGCCGGTCGGCGCGTGAGGGTCCTCTGCGATGGGTGGCTGGACGCCGGCCCGCACGAGCGGGACTGGAACGGACGTGATGCGGCAGGTCGCGAGGTGGCGGCCGGTTCGTACCTGGTCCAGCTCAGAACCCGGCAGGGGATGGATGTGCAGAAGATCATGCTCGCCAAGTGAGCGCTCGGCCAGGGGCCCACGCAGCGGCGAAGGGCGGTCATGAAGGTGCGGAGGTCGATGGTTTGAATACGCAGCGGAAGCTGGGTGTAGGCAGCATGCTGGCCACGGTGGGTTCGGTGGGTATCGTGCTGTTCCCACTGATGCACTGGACAGCTGTCCGAATTCCGTGGGATTACCTGCTGGGTTTCGCCTTCGGCCTCATGACCGGGATAGGGGCCGCGCTGGCCGTCTGGGGATTGCTGGAACGCCGATCCCGGTGAAGTAGGAGGGCTGATCACTGGGCTTTCAGGCGCAAGTGAAAGTGCTCGTGAATCCGAAATACACGACGGTGGCCCTGATCGTCGCCCTGTTGTACGAGGTGCTGCTGAAGCTGGGGCACTCCTTCGTGCCGTCCCTGTTCGACGCAGCGCCGGTGGTCCGGGCCACCTCCGTTCTCTCGCTGTGTGTTGCCCTCGTCATCGTTCTGTTCCTGATCTCGTTCTACGGCGAGGAACGAGCCAACAAGAAGATCGACCTGCTGGTCCTGATCCTGATCGGCTTCATGATCGTGCGTTCTCTCGGCAGATTGCCGACTGCGCGAGATGCATTGGATTACAAGGTGTTCTCCCTGGTGGGAGGGGCCATGGCATTCGTGCAGTCCGTTCTTATGTTCACGTTGATGATGCTCTATGCCCGAACGATTCCACCCGGCGGCAACTTGCGGCACGCCGCCGTTCTCGTGACGGCGGTGTTCGGGGTCAACGTGATCAAGAACCTGCTGTCCCTGGCTTTCTACACGCGCTTCTTCGTCACCGGAATCGCCACGGAGTTCGCGCCCGCGTTCTACGACATCATGCTCGTTCTCTTTCTCGTCACTCATGCCGCCATCGTGTACTTTCTGTACCGGTACTATCAATTCAAGCCGGTTCG
>CAZGEC010000003.1:1604-23787 GCA_964524645.1 uncultured Fibrobacteraceae bacterium
TGACCGTGGACTCCCGCGGGACGTGGAAATGGATGGTGGTGGCCGGATTGAACGGATTGGGCATGGCCCGCACCGCTGGCGGCCGAGGGGAGGCGCCGGTGCCGGCGGCCGCCAGGGGATCGTACCGGAGGATGGTGCCGTTGTAGCCGACGATGAAGATGTCCGTGGCCGAGCAGCCCCAGATGCCGACGAGACTTCGGGTGGTCGGACTGCTCATCGCGGTCCAGTCCCCCCCGTCGTAGTGCAGGATACGACCACTGGCGCCGACCGCGTAGACGTCATTGGGCGCGGGTCCCCAGATCGCGAAGAGATCGCTGGAGAGCGCCTCGACCTGGGTGGACCAGTTCGCGCCGTCGTAGTGGTAGATTCCACCCGCAATGCCGTCCGCGAAGATGTCGTCGCTGGCGAAGCCCCACAGTCCCCAGAGGAGATCACCCAGGTCGCTGACCGCGGTCCAGCTCTGGCCGTCGTAGTGGTGCAGGGTCAGCTCCGTTCCCGTCGCCCACCAGTCATCGGCCGCGCAGCCCCACACGTTGAACAGCTCCAGGGGCGCCGAACTGGGCATCTCCTGCCAGTCGTCGCCGTCGAAGTGCACGATGGAGCCGTCCGAGGCCACCGCCATCACGTCGTCCCGGGAACGGCCGTGGATGCTGATGAAGTTGCTGAACACCGGAAGAGCCTGCTGGCTCCAGATCGCGCCATCGTAATGCAGGATGGTTCCGGATCCGCCCACGGCCCAGACGTCGTCGGGAGCGCTGCCCCAGACGTCGTAGAAGACGTAGCCCCCCGGATCGGGCATCGGGCTCCACGAACTGCCGTCGAAGTGCAGGATCCTGCCGTCGCCGGGGGCGTAGCCGACGACGAAGATGTCGTCGGGGGCGAAGCCCCAGATCCCCTTCAACGTCGCGGTCGTCCCGCTCGGCATGGGTACCCACTGTGCGGAGGCTGCCGAGGCCGGGGCCAGCAGGATTCCGAGCAGGATTCCGAAAACGGCGGTACGGCGTCTCATGGGGCACCTCGCAGCGGATCTCGATGCAGCCGAGCATCTTGGCGATGAGCAGAACCCAGGTTTCCTGACGCTAAAGACCGGATCCCTCCAGAATCCAGTTACTGCCTGCAGATTCGATTATACAGGACCACACGCGGGTTTTGAACCCCTGTTCTGGAGCGGCGAGGAGGGAAGGCGACGGCCTCATCCGCAACCCGGATACTTGGCCCGCCGGAGAAGGGACCGGAATTCCTTGTGCCGATCGGGGCCCTTTTCGGGTCCAACCAGCAGAGATACCCGACATCCATCGATGTGCCCGACAAGCCACAGGAGGCACGAGCATGTCCGCCAGGTCCTTCCTGTCCATCATCTGCCTATTGTTCCTGTTCGCCGCTTTCCCAGCCCGGGTAATGAACGCGGGCACTCCGACCGCCGCTGTCGAACCGGCGCCCGCCGCCGGTCGCGACGGCTACTGGTCGCGCAAGTTCCAGCCCATGGGGATGACCACAACGATGGGCGGTGTCCGGGTCATGTGCATGATCGACTGGGGCGGCAAGCTGGCGGTCGGCGGCTACTTCAACGAGGTCGGCGGCGAGGAGGCCAACCACGTCGCCGTGTGGAACGGAATGTACTGGGAAGCCCTGGCCGGGGGCCTCGGCTGGGAGGCCCATGCGCTCTATGATCATGGCACGCTGGTGGTGGGAGGGAACTTCCACACGGTGGACGGCGAGCCGATCGAGTACGTCGCGCAGTGGAGCGGAGCCGAGCAGCGATGGCTGCCGATGGGCGACATCGTCGACGAGGTGAACGCATTCTGCGATCACTTCGGGGGCCTCTACGCCGGCGGTTACTTCTACTCCGACTGCGCCCTGGCTCACTGGGACGGCATCGACTGGGATTACGTGAACAACGTGGGTGTCGGCTCGGGCGATGTCTACGCGCTGGAGTCCTTCGACGGCTCCATCTACCTCGGCGGTCGTTTCCAGGCCCATGGCGCCCTGTGCCTGATGGGCTGGGACCCGGACCATAGTTACCGGCCGTACACCATGGACGGCGACGTCAACTGCCTGCTGCGCGACGAGTACTACCTCTATATCGGCGGCACGTTCTCCAATGCCGACGACGTGGAATCGCATGGGCTGGTCAAGCTGTGGGCCGGCGGCGGGTTTCAGGACGTCGAGGAACCGCTCGCCGACCGCCAGGTCTGGGGCCTGACCATGTTCCAGGACAGCATCTACGTTGCCACCGACTACGTCGTGCAGAGATACGATCGGGTGGCCTGGGGGCCGGTGCTGGGCGGCCCGTTCGATGAGCAGCTGTACTGCCTGGGGACCTGCGGGCCCTGCGGCGGTCTCTTCGCCGGCGGCGACATCACCAACGGGGTCGTCCGCTGGGACGACGGCGAGTGGGTTCATCTGGGGGGTGGTCTGAACAGGGACGGGGACATCGAGTGCCTGGCCCTCTACGAGGGAGACGTCGTTGTCGGGGGGGACCACATCAGACTGCCCAGCGTTTTGGAGGGCCAGCTCGATAGCTGGAACGTCATGCGCTGGGACGGGGATGCCTGGCACCGGCTGGGAGACGGTCTGAACAGCACCGTCTACGCGCTCGCCGTCTACCAGGACGATCTGTACGCCGGCGGCAGCTTCTACGGCTCGGGGACGCAGCCGGTCTCGAAGATCGCCCGCTGGGACGGCGATCAGTGGAACGACCTGGGAGGCGCCAGCGGCACGGTGATGGCCTTTCAGGAGTACCAGGGCGGACTGGTTGCCGGCGGTCATTTCACCACGATCGGTGGGGTCCCAGCGTCCCGGATCGCCCGCTGGGACGGCGCCCAGTGGCACGCCCTGGGCACTGGCCTGGACAATGCAGCCACGGCCTTGACCGTGCACAAGGGCCAGCTGATCGCGGCGGGCTACTTCACGATGGCGGGCGGGGCGCCGGTCGCGCACATCGCCCGCTGGGACGGCGCCGCCTGGCAGCCTTTGGGCCTGGGCCTGGACGGAACCGTCCACGCCCTGACGATCTGGCACGGGGACCTGATCGCTGGCGGGCAGTTCGAGAACGCCGGCGGCGCTCCCGCCGCCCACATCGCCCGCTGGGATGGCAGCGCCTGGCACGCCCTCGGTGACGGCGTCGGCGGCGAGAGCCTGGTCTACGGCGTCACTGCCCTGCTCGCGTCGACAACCGACCTGTTCGTGGGCGGAGACTTCAGCGAAGCGCAAGGTGAAGAGGCAAAAGGCATTGCCCTCTGGGACGGCGCGGCATGGAGCGAGCTGGGCGGTGGCGTCCGCAGCGATTATGGCCCTGCCCAGGTGAATGGTTTCCTGGTCAAGGACGGAAACCTCTACATCGGCGGCAATTTCAGCGGCACCGGCGTGACCGTGCCCTCCAGCAAGATGGCCGTCTGGCTCGACGGGACGATCACCCCGAACCTGCTGCAGTCCTTCCTGGCCCGTCTGGCCGGCAGTGTCCGGGACCGCACCGTGGAGGTAACCTGGAACACCTCGCAACCGATGGAACCCGGGAGCTTCCGCCTCGAGGCACGTGCGAAGAGCCAGACCTGGTCCGTGCCCTTCGCGACCATTGGCGGGACCGCTTTCCTGGCCCAGGACGTGTCACCTCAGCTTGCGACAGCGGACGAGGTCGTCTACACGCTCAGCCACGTGGCCGCCGGCGCTGGCTGGCAGACCGTCGCGGAGCAGACCGTCACTCTGGGGCCACCGCCGCATAGCCGCCTGCTCGAGGTCCATCCCAACCCGTTCAATCCCCGGGCCGACATCACGTTCGATCTGGAGCGGGCCGATCACGTCCGCGTGGAGATCTACTCGCTGACCGGACGGCGGGTGGCGACGCTCACTGAGGAACGGCTGCCGCCGGGCCGCTACACGCGGGCCTGGGACGGGCGGGACGCGAATGGCCGTGAGGCCGCCTCGGGCACGTATCTCTTCCGGCTCGTGACCGGCGACCGCATCGAATCGGTCAAGGCGATGCTGGTGAGGTAATACTGGGCTAGGGAGCCACCTCTGCGAGCTGCTGCAACCAGGCCAGGGCGGCGCCCTCGAAGCTCCCGTAGTGCGTCCCACCGATGGTCCAGGTCCCGCTATCCGCGACCTGCAGCGGGCAGGCCGCGACCGGCTCCAGAACGGTCAGGGCCGCGGCGAAGTTGCCGCGGGCGATCTCGGCCTGGGCCTGCACGAACCTCACTTCGGTCGCGTCGAACCCGTCCAGGTGTGTGAAATCGAAGTCCGGCTCCACGGCCATGACGTGGCCGGCATCGGCGGTGGCGCCGGCCAACTCGCCGCCTCCCAGACCCAGCCGTGCCGCGGCGCGACCGGCCCAGGTGGCGGAGGTGGTCTCCTGGTGGGCCATGGCCGCCTCGAAGCCGGTCAGGGCTGCCTGCAGGTCCTGGCGGGAGGCGGCCCAGCGCAGCAGGCACCAGGCCTTGCCCAGATGGGCCGGCCCGTAGCCGGCGTTCTGTGCGAGGGCAGCCTGGAACTTGGCGAGCGCGGTCGTCCCGTTGCCATGCTCGAAGTAGGACCAGCCCTGCCACGTCAGGGCTTCGGCCGACAGGACAGGGGGCTCGGTGGTCGAGTTGTCCGTGCTGCAGGACGCCGCGAGCAGCAGGGACAGCAGCAGTCCAACCATCACCGCGGCCATGACATCCCGCCGGGACGCGGGCTGCTGCGCCGAATTACGTCGCCAGGCCATCATCCACACTCCCTCTAGAACGTGACATCCAGCACGGCCTCGCCGTTGCCGGCCGCCGTGCTCCCGCTCGCGCTGATCGAGACGCTGTGCGTCCCGGCCGGCAGCAGCACCTGTCCGAGATAGACCGTTGCTTCCTCGTTCACGGCCGTCATGAGGACCGGGTCTCCGGCCGCGTCCACCTCGGGATCGGCGAGGAAGGCCGTGGCCGCGGACACCCAGATCTGCAGGCTGCGCGGTAGGGCCGGGTTCTTCTGGACGGCCAGCTGCAGCAGCCCGCTTTCCTCCGCCGGCTGCAGGTTCACGTGCGCGGTGTCGCTCACCGTCGGATCGTCCACGCTCGTGGCTACGACGGTGGCATGGCCGGACACCGGAGGAACCGCGGGGGACCGATAGACTCCGTCCGCGGAGATCGTGCCGTAATCCGCACCCCCCTGCACGGACCAGAGCACGTCCCCGTCGCCGTTGCTCACCACCTGGGCGGTGAAGGGCTTCCAGGCGTTCGGGCCGAGGCTCACCGATGCCGGCTCCACCGTGAGGGACTCCACCTCGATCGGATCGCCGCTGACGGTGACCGTACCGCCGCGGCCCCGCGCCAGAAGCCGGTTCTCGTCGATGACGATGTCGTCCAGGGTCAGGAGTCCCGAGGTCCCATTGCTCAGCCCGGCCCGGAGGCTCAGCAGGACCTCGACCAGGGCTCCCGAGCCGCTCAGCGGCGTGCTGCCGGCATGGGCCACGCGGACCCCGTCGGGAGCCAGACCGCAGGCGGGTTCGCCCCAGGTCTCCGAGAGCGTTCCGGTCGACCGGGCTCCCACCGGCACGCACACCAGCGTGTCGATCCCGAGCGTGAACTCGAAGGCCGAGATCTGGCGGCTCCCCAGGTCGCCGGTGATCCTCACCGCGAAGGACGCCGGGGAGTTGTCGACCGTCGCCGACTGGGCGCACAGCTCCAGATGCGCCACGGTGAAGACGTCGCTGACGGCTACCAGACCGCGGTTGTCCTCGACCATGACGCGGCAGCGCCCGGGAGCCACGGCCTCGAGCAGGCCCTGGCTCGAGACACGGCAGACGTTGGTGTCCGTACTGGACCAGGCGAGGGGCTCGACTGCTTCCGCCGACACGGTCAGCTGGAGCGTTTCCCCGGCCAGCAGCACGGCCGAACCGGGCAGCACGACGAAGGAATCACCGCCCCGGACGGGCCCGGCGGCCGCGCCGGCGAGCGCCAGCAGGGCGAGCGCCATCAGGAATGCGGGTGCGAGACGTGTCCGCGACATGAGCTGTCCCTCCTACTTGAGCAGGGTCATCTTGCGGCTGCAAGAAAACCGATCCGTCCGAACGCAATAGACGTAGATCCCGCTGGCGACCTGGCTGCCGGCATCGTCGCGACCGTCCCAGACCAAGCTGTGCGTACCGGGGGAGAGGTCATCGTGGGCGAGCGTGCGGATGCGGCGGCCGGTCAGGTCGTAGACGTCCACCTGCGTGGGGATCGCCTCGCCGGCTCCACCCGGCAGCACGAAGCGGATGAGCGTCGTCGGGTTGAAGGGATTGGGCCGGTTCTGCTCGACCACGAAGGCCGAGGGCGGCAAGCTCCCGCCCGGTGACGGCGTGCCCGCGACGGTCTGCTCGTTGATCCTGGCCGCCAGGACGGTGACGGGAGCCGTCGCGGAACCCGGCGGCGCGGCGCCCGTCGCCTCCAGCTCCAGCTCGGCCAGCGTGCCTGAAGCGAGCGGCGAGGCCGAGGCCAGGGCGAGATGCAGCAGGCCGTCGTCGTCGATCCGCGTGGCGAGTCGGGCCTGGTCCGCGCCCCGAGCCGACAGGAAGCGCAGGCCGCGAGCCGCCCGCAGGACGAGCTCGGCCGCCAGCGCCTCGCCGGATCCGGCCCACGACACCGCCACCCGTTCGCGATCCGGAGCACCGGGTGGCAGACGCGACACGTCGATGGCGTAATCCAGAGCGGCGAGCTGCAGGCCGCCGGCCGGCTCGTCCTTGGTCGTCACCGACTCGGCCTCGCAGGGGAAGCAGGCGTCGAATCCCGCCACGAAGCGCAGGATGTAGGCGGCGTCGAGCGCGGTCAGTCCCTCGATGCAGGTCACGTCGCCCAGGGTCTGCTGCCAGGGCGTGAGGGTCGTTTCCCCCACCAGGTGAGCCAGGACCAGCGCGGCATCGAGGGCCGTGACGTCGCCGCTCAGGGAGACGTCACCCAGCAGGGCCGCATGCGGTCCGTCCGTGCGCCAGGGGGCGTAGTCCACGCGGTCGGACACTGCATCGCCCAGGCCGCCGGGATTGAAGAGGCCGCCGGTCCCCGTGTCGTCGGAGGGGTCGAAGGGACCGGTGGCGTCGCCCCACCAGCACTCCTCCGCGGAAACGACTTGCACGAGTCCCAGGTTGAGCACGGCCTGCTCCGTGTTTCCCATCAGGTCACAGTTGCGCAGGCCGCCCACCGCAGGATCCCCGCTGGCGTCGTGGAACACCACGCCGATGCCGTTGTGGGCGAAGGTGCAGTCCTCGATCCAGGGGGCGGCCCTGCGGTACAGGTTCAGGGCTCCGACCTCGGCCTGCCCGCCGGCGAAGCGGAAGATGCAGTGCCGTAGCTCGATCTCGCCCAGCACGGTGGTTCCCTCCAGGTGGAGGCCGCCCCAGCCGTTGTCGCTGCCGCCGCTCAGGTTGCCGTCGTTGTTGGTATCGCCGCCGAACTGGTCGTCGGCGATCGAGGTGAAGACGATCACGCTCTCCGGGCTGGCGCCGCCTCGGGCCAGCAGGCCGTGCTGGACGTCCAGCCGGACTTCCGGCAAGAACTTCAGCCGCAGGCCTGGCTCGAGAGTCAGGTTCACACCGGGACCGACGGTCAGATCCTCCAGCACCACGTAGGGGAGGTTCCTGCGCTGGGCCACGTCACGCGGGCCCCAGCTGAAATCGCGCGCCACGGTCTCGCCGAGCACGCCGATGCCGTCGTAGGCGTTCTCGAGGAACCGGTTGCCGCTCAACTGCGGATCCGCCATGAGAGAGATCGCCACCGGAGGGCCGCCGCAATCCTGCACCAGGCAGTCGCGGATCACCGGCCGGGCGCGCCCCTCGACCCGGATGCCGGCTTCCACGGCGTTCAGGATCTTCAGGTCCTCGAGCAGCGGCGCGGCGCTGATCACCGTCACCGCGGAGATGGCATGCTGGATCGTGACGCCGCGCATGAGCGAGACGGCGTCGTCGTTGGTGCCCTCGAAGGTGAATCCCTTCCAGGAATCACCTGCCCCGCTCTTGGCGAAGAGGCAATCACGGGGATCCAGGGCACTCAGGTCGCAGCCCGGCACGAAGGTGCAGCCTCCGGGGGTGATGGGAGAGCCGCCGGTACCACCATGAAGGTCAAGGTCGAAGTCCGCTGGAACGCCGGTAATGATGTCCTCGTCGGGAGGCACGTCGGCGATCAGGGCACCCCGGACGATCACGCCCGTTCCGCGGGCCATGAAGCTCACGCCGGGCTCGATGGTGAGCGTCACGTCGTAAGGGACGATCAGGTCCTCGACGAGCAAGTAGATCGTGCTCATGCCGGCTCCCCAGCTCGCGGGCTGCAGCACGGCATCACGCGGAACGGTGCCGCCCAACCTGACCAGACCGGGGATGACGTTGTGCACGGTGGTGTTGCTGGTTACGAACTGGCTCAGAGGGCCGCCGGGGCGCAGGAGCGAGGTGGGCTCCGGCTCATCCGCCATCTTGAAATCCCCGGTGTACAGCACTCGGCTCTCAAAGCCGACGAGGTTCCACTCCAGCACACAGCTATTGATGTCGGGCTCCGGGCCTTCGTGCATCACCACGCCCCGGCAGTCGCGGCCGCCGAAGAGGAACACGCAATAATGGAGGATGCAATCATGGGACATGCGCGCAAAGGTCAGCCCGCCCCAGTCGCCGGGGCACGGGCCGGCGGTCCAGCCGTCGCTCGCCGCGTCCGCGGGATTGCCCGAGCAGTCGTCGTGCAAGCTGGTGAAGACGATCGGCTGGTCGACGGTGCCCACGGCCGAAAGCGTCCCCCTGATCACCAGACCCTCGCACCCGGGGGCGAACTTGATCGTCACCCCGGGATCCACCGTGAGCAGGCTGTCCACCTGCAGGGTGCTGCTCAGGTAGTAACCGAGACCGGCGAACCCGCCGAGGTCCAGCCTCTGGAGGTGCCCGGCCTTCAGCAGGCCGGGCAGGAGGCCCATGGCGGTGATGCCGTTGGCCGCGAATGTGTTGCCGGACTGGGTGAGTGCCGTGGCCGCCGAGATGGTCAACGGCGTGCCTGTACAGCCACGTACGACGTTGTCGACGAGGCTCACCTGCGCTCCCCCTGCCGCGAGGAGACCGGTGACGCCGTATTCCAGCAGGCAGCTCCGGACTGTCAGGTCGGCGCCGGACTCGGCCTCGATCAGCGAAGATGAGTTGCCGAAGCGAACGGTGCAGCACTCCAGCAGGCCGGTGCTTCCGTCCTGGAAGAGGAACCCGCCCCAGTCTCCGCTGGCAGGGCTGGTCGCGGTCTCGTCGCGGTTCGTGTCGTAGGGCGTGCCCCAGGCGTCGTCGCGGACCGAGGTGAAGACGATGCTGCTGTCGGCGGTGCCCTGGGCCTCGAGCCGTCCCTGCACCATGAAGCCCGCCGCTGCCGCCGCAGCCTTGATCACGACGCCCGGCTGTAGCCGCAGGACCACACCCTCGCCGACCTGGACCCGTCCCAGCAGGACGTAGGTCACGTTCTCGACGGGGACGGCGCCGATCCGTGTGCTGCGGATGGGCAACCGGGCGTCCGCCAGGAGATTCGTCTCCGGCAGGCCTATGCCGTCGTAGCCGTTGTCCTGCTCGGAACCGAAGACCACCGCATCGAAGGTGGGATCGGCGTCGAAGCCGATGACCACGGGCACCGAGGTGCAGGCGTTGATGGTGGTCTCGCTGATGACCGGTGCGGCGCCGCCGGCGCAGGCGATCCCGTAGCGGCCGGCATGCAGATCACAGTGATCGAGGCTCGGACTCGCGCCCTCGCAGCGCACCAGAGCGCCGTCGTCGCCGCCTCCGAACCAGATCTCGCAGTACGAGAGGACGCTGCCGCTGCTCTCGCTGCCCTCAAACAGAATGCCGTCCCAGGACGACGGGTTCGGCACCGTGAGTTCGCCCTCGTCGACGTCCACGCCGATGTTCTCGTCCAGCGAGGAGGTGAACTGGATGTGGCTTCCCGCGGCGGCCAGTCCCACGGCATTCAGGATGCCCTGGACGGTCAACCTCCTGGCGGGCGCGAACTTGATCACCGTGCCGGGCTGGATGGTGAGAATCACCCCGGAGATCACCGTGATCGACTCGGTGACCAGGTAGACGTCTGCGGTCCCGGAATCCCAGGTCGTGTCGGTGATGATGTCGTCCTCGATCGCGATGATGGTCTGGGCGGCGGCTGGGACGCTTCCGAGCAGAGCCAGAAGCGGCAGGAGCACCCACCAGGATGCGGGACGTCCCCGGGTTCTCGCGGCGGGCATGATCGAAAACCGGCCACGATCGGCAGCTTTTTCCCGGCTGGTTCGATTGTTCCACTGCATGGCAGCTCCCTCTTGGCAGGAGGTCCGGAACCTGCTCCGCAAGGAATCGGGGCGGTGGGGGCGAGAAAACCGGGCGAGTCGACGTACCGCCTGCGACTTCCGCTGCCATCCGCTTCACGGCAGTCGGATGCGGCGTGGGAGACCAGTGCATGGCACATGCCAGACCAGAGGGGGTACCACGCGGCCGAGTGGCCGGGCTGGGGCTGCTGGCGGCCCTGTCGCTTCTCCGATATGTTCCAGAGCCCCGCACCGGCAGCGGTGGATCGCGCGGACGGCCAGGGGCCTGCCACTCCTGGCAGGGAAGAGCAAGCGGCAAGGCGGGCGGCAGGATGATCCGACGGATCACGTTCGAGAAAGCAGGCGCAGGGGATCGTGCCACGAGGTCGGGCTTCGGGCTGCCGGCGGATCTGCTGGAGGAGTCCCGGCGCCGCGTGAAGATCATCGCCCTGCTGGTCCTGATCGCCGCAGGAGCCGACACGGTTCTCATGCTCGTCGATCTCGTGACCGGGAGCGCCGGTGCGACTGGTTCGGGCTCTCGCCCCGGCTCCATCCCGCTGCTGGGCAACCTCGCGACCCTCGGCCTCGGCCTCGTGCTGGTCGTCGCCGCCGGCAGCAGGCGCATCCGGAACTCGCGGCTCCTCGGCCTGGCCTTGGTCTTCGAGATCGTGCTGTGCTTCATCCTCTCGGTCAGCAACCCGCTCTCCATCTACGAGAGCACGGGCGCGCTGCCGCCGTTGACGTGGGTGACGCCCCTGATCATCCTGGTCCCCCTCGTCGTTCCCTGCCCTCCCAGGCGGACGCTGGCCGCGGCGCTGGTGGCGGCGGCGATGCGGCCCCTGGGGATCCTGCTGCTCGCGGAGGCGGGCAGGATCCCGGCGGACGCGGGCGCATATCTCGCCGCCTCCTTCAGCCCGGCCCTGGCCGTCGTGATGGCGACCTTCGGGTCCCGGGTGGTTTACGGCCTGGGCCTGGATGTGGCCGCGGCCCGCCGGATGGGCAGCTACCGCCTGGAACGGCTGCTGGGCCGCGGAGGCATGGGGGAAGTCTGGCTGGCACGGCATGATCTGCTCGCGCGTCCCGCGGCCCTCAAGCTCGTCCGACCCGAGTTCCTCGGGATCGCCAGCCAGGAGCCGTCAAGCGTCCTGCGCCGCTTCGAGCGCGAGGCCCAGGCGACAGCGGCTCTGCGCTCCCCCCACACCATCGGGCTGTACGACTTCGGCATCGCCGACGATGGGACCTTCTACTACGTCATGGAGCTGCTGGACGGTCTGGACATGGAGACCCTCGTGAAGCGGTTCGGGCCGGTTCCGCCCGCCAGGGCCGTTCACCTGCTGCGGCAGGTCTGCCATTCCCTCGCCGAGGCGCACGAGAGCGGCCTCGTCCATCGCGACATCAAGCCGGCCAACCTCTTCGTCTGCCGTTACGGGCGGGACGTGGACTTCATCAAGGTCCTGGACTTCGGACTCGTCAAGACCGGGGAGCAGGGCGCAGCAGGAGACCTCGACCTCACCGCCGAGAACATGGTGCCCGGAACGCCCGCTTACATGGCCCCCGAGCGGGTGCTGGGCCGCAACCCGGAGGATCCCCGCTCGGACATCTACTCCGTCGGCTGCGTCGCCTACTGGCTGCTCACCGGCCGGCAGGTCTTCGCGGGCGAGACGCCGCTGGAAATCCTGATGCATCACGCACAGACGGCGCCCACGCCACCGTCAGACCTGCTGGAGACTCCCTTGCCGGCAGCCCTGGGACGCCTGGTCCTGTCCTGCCTGGAGAAGGACCCAGCGCGGCGGCCGGACAGCGCCACCGCTCTCTCCGAGCAGCTCGCGGGATGCGCGGGGCAGCAGCCGTGGACCGACTCTCTGGCCCGTCAATGGTGGGAGCGCAACAGCTCCGGCTCCTCCGTCGCCTGACGCCTGCGCTGGAGCAGGGCATCGAGGCTCCAGCCGCCGGCGCCGCGCGCGGCCATGTACAGGAACAGGAAGCAGAACAGGACCGCGGGCATCCCGTTGTTCTGGATGGGCCAGAAGCCGTTGGGCGCGTGGAACTGCCAGTAGGCCACGGCCATCTCGCCCGAGAGGATGAAGGCGACCGGGCGGACCATCAGCCCGAGCATGATCGCCAGCCCGCCGGAGACCTCGAGCAACCCGCCGACACCCAGTTGGGAAAGCAGCGGGGCGGTGGAGCCGGGAGCGCTGGGCAGGCCCCCAAACCACCCGAACAACTTCATGCCGCCGGCCTGGAAGAAGAGCAGACCCGCCACCACGCGAAGCAGGAAGTAGCTCGCTTCCTGGGCGCGATTCATGTTCATGACCGTCCTCCCCGCGCAGTGCCGCCAGCCGCAGGCTCTGTGCCTCTAATTCTGATCAATCTAATCTCATTTTTGGCAAGCGAAAGTCCCCTCGGCCATTCGCTCGGGCCAAGTCGGTGGGATGTGTTATGATCGCAAGACATTCATGAATCCATGGCCTGGATTCCGAGGGGGGGACCTTTGCCGGAGGCTCGTTCATGCACGCCCGTATTTGCCGTTCTATCGCTGCCATCTCGCTGGCCTTCCTGATCGCACTTGTGGCCCATGGCGCCGCCCCCGCCCTGGGGGCCGGTTACTGGTGGGACGGCTTCGGGCCGGCTGGAGTGGAGGGGGGCGTTTACAGCATGACCGAGCACTTCGGGGATCTGTACGTCGGCGGCCTGTTCGACGTCGCGGGCGGCGTGGCGGCCGCCAACGTCGCGCGCTACAACCTGCGTCACTGGCTCGACGTGGACGGCGGCACTGACGGCCGGGTGCTCGCCGTGTTCAGCACGGCCTCGACCATCATCATCGGCGGCGACTTCGATACGGCGGGCGGGTCGCCCTGCCTGCGCGCGGCGGACCTGGAGCTCGGCGAGTGGACGCCCATGGGCGACGGCCTGATCCCTCATCCCACCGCCTTTACCATGCACAACGCGGCCCTGTACGCCGGGGGCATGCTCGATTCGGACAGTGACCTGAACTACAGCATGATCGCCCGCTTCGACGGCATCGACTGGCACGACGAGATCGAGGGGGGCGGCGATTACAACTGGGTCAACGAGGCCAACGACATCGTTCATTTCGACGGCTGCCTGTTCATCGGCGGGGATTTCACTTACGACGCCCCCGATCCGGACATCTGCTGCTTGACGGCCTGGACCGGCAGCGATGTTCTCGATTACGGCCTCTACAACGGCGAGATCGTGAACTGCCTGCTGGTGCACGACGGCCAGCTGTACGTCGGCGGCGAGCTGAGCTATACCGGGGGCGCCGGCTCCTACGGCCTGGCGACGCTGACCGCCGCCGGCAACGAGCTGCTGCCGGTGGCGCAGCCGGACGTTCCCCGCATCGTGAATGACATGGTGGGGTGGCACGAGATCATGGCGGTCGGCCTGACCGATGCGGTGGTCCCCTTCAACGGGATGAGCTGGCTGGACACCCTCGGCGGGCAGCTCGCCGGGCAGCTGAACGCCCTGGCGGTGGTCGGCACCGACCTGTACGCGGCGGGCGGCTTCCCCGGCGCGGTGGCGCGCTGGGACGACGCCTGGGACGAGTGGGTGGGCGTGGGGGGCAGCCCCGGCGCGCTCAACCAGGAACTGAACACCATGGACGCGATCTGCGCGTACGACGGTCACCTGGTCGCGGCGGGGGAGTTCACCATCCCCACCATCCTGGCCGGCCGGCGCAACTGCACCCACATCGGACTCTGGGACGACGGCGCCTGGCATCGCCTGAGCAGCGGGCTCAATGCCACGGGGTACGACCTGGCCGTCTACGGTGGGGACCTGATCGCCGCCGGGCACTTCGATGTCGCCGGCGGCAACGCGGCCCTGCACCTGGCGCGCTGGGATGGTTCGGCGTGGTCCGCGCTGGGCGATCCGGACGGTGACGTCAACGCCCTCGCGCTCTGGAACGGTCAGCTGGTGGCCGGCGGGAGCTTCCACAACGTGGGGGGCGTGTCGGCCTTACGCATCGCGCGCTGGGACGGCAGCCAGTGGCACGCCCTCGGCAACGGGCTCAGCTCCACGGTCGAAGCGCTGACCGTTCTCGACGGCGAGCTGTACGCCGCCGGGTCGTTCGCCACGAGCGGCAGCACGACCCTCAACAACGTCGCCCGCTGGGACGGCAGCCAGTGGCAGCCCCTGGGTGAGGGGGTCGGGGCCATCGTCTACGCCCTGGGTCACTACCGGGGCGACCTGATCGCCGGCGGCTGGTTCACCACGGCGGGCGGAGCGCCCGCGGAGCACATCGCCCGCTTCGACGGCAGCGCCTGGCATCCGCTGGGTTCGGGCCTGAGCGGCAGCTTGCTGGTACGGGGCGTTGAAGCCTTGCTGGAGGTAGGCGGCGATCTGTACGTGGGCGGCGACTTCGACACGGCCGGCGGCGCACCGGCCGCCGGGCTGGCCGTCTGGGACGGGACCGGCTGGAGCGAGTTCGCAGGTGGCGTGCAGGCCGGCGGCAGCTACAGCTGCGTCCACGACCTTACGGTCTTCGAGGGCGACCTCTACGCGGTCGGCCACTTCACCACGGTCGGCGGTCGCGGGGAGATGTCCTACCACATCGCCCGCTGGGTGGACGGCACGCTCACCCCGGTCTTCCTGCAGGGCTTCGACCTGGAGGTCGGGGTCGGGTCGGTGACAGCCCGCTGGCAGGCCTCCGCTCCAACAGCAACCGGCGACTTTACGCTGACCGGCGAGGCCGCCGGGCGCACCTGGACCGTGCCGCACGTGGCCGAAGCGGTGGGGAGCTTCCGCGCCGTCGATCAACGGCCGCAGGCCGGCGACGATGGACAGCTGACCTACACGCTGCGGTACGCCGGGCCGGGCAGCCCGGCCGAGGTGCTGGCCCAGCGTACCGTGACCCTGCCATCGTCGTCGGCGGTGCGCCTGCTGAGCCCGCAGCCGAATCCCTTCAACCCGGGCACCACGGTGGCCTTCGAGCTGGACGCGCCCCGCAAGATCCGGCTGGAGGTGTACAATCTGTCCGGCCGCCGGATCGCGCGGCTGGCCGTGGGCACGCACCCGGCCGGCCGGCACGAGGTGCGCTGGGACGGCCGGGACGAGAGCGGTCGCGCGGTCGCCTCGGGCACCTACGTGGCGCGGCTGGTCACCGGCCACGGGGTGCAGGCGCAGAAGCTGGTGCTCGTGCGATGAGGACCTTGCTCCATGGTATGCCTGAATGAATCAGGGGATCCCCGGGGAATCCCCTCGGCAAGCTGCCATCCCTGGACTTATTCCCCCCAGAGATCGTGCGTGTCGACGGGCTTGCCCATCAGCTTCAGGTAGTAGAAGAGCTGGGACTTGTGCGCGTTCAGGTGCATGATCATGCCCAGGAGGTGCTCGCCCAGCGGTTTCGGCTGGGTGCCGGGCTCCCAGGGGGCGGCCATCAACTTGCCGTCCAGGTCGTGCTCTCCCGCCTGCTCGATCATCTGCAAGGCAAGGTCCTGGTCCGCCGCCAGCATGCGGCGGGCCTCGGCCACGCTGCCGATCGTGGGCAGCCTCTCGGCCGGGGGCATCATCTCCTCGGGCGGGATGTCCTCGACCTTCATATCCGCGGGCATGCCCCAGTCGCCGGTCACGAAGCCGCGGCAGCAGAAGCCGCAGGCCGTGGTCATGTGCATCAGGAGCTGGCCCGCCGTCATCCAGTTGTCGCCGGTGGCCGGCTTCCAGGCCAGTTCCTCGTCGCTCAGTTTGGCCATCAGGGCGCTGGAAGTGGGGTAAGCCCCCTCAATGCCCGATTTGAGCAGCTCGGTCCAGTTCATGTCGTCCCTCCGGATACGGGTTTCGGGTGCACGGGATGATGGGCTGTAGTATACTGTATGTGTAGGCGAAAGCAAGGCGAAAACAAGCACCGTCCCTTTCCGGCGGACGGGGGTGCGGGATGAGGAGTCGCAAGCCAGCCAGAGGATTGGAGGCGCTGCCCGGGATCGGGCCGAGCCTGGCGCGGGACCTGCGGGATCTGGGCTACCGCGAGCCGGCCGACCTGCACGGGCGGGATCCCGAGATGATGTACGCGGAGCTCTGCGAGCTGCGCGCCAGGAAGATCGACCGCTGCGTCCTCTATGCCTTCCGCTGCGCCGTGAACGCCGTCGACGGCGACCGGCTGGATCCCCGGCTCCTGAAGTGGTGGAACTGGAAGGACGCCGCGCCGGCCGGATCCTCCTCGCGACGAGCCTGAGGCACGCTTGACCCGCTACCTGATCTTCGGCTTCACCTTCGCCTTCGCCGCCGCCGTCCAGCCCGGCCCCTTCCAGGCCTTCCTGGTCGCGCAGACCATGACGGCCGGCTGGCGGCGCACCGCCGTCGCCGCCTTCGCCCCCCTGCTCAGCGACGGACCCATCATCGTCCTCGTGCTGCTCGTGCTGAGCCAGGTGCCGCCCGGCTTCGTCCATGTCCTGCAGATCGGCGGCGGCCTGTTCCTGCTGTTCCTGGCCAGCCGCGCCCTGCGGGCCTACCGCGACTATGCGGCACAGCAGATCCTGGCGCCGCCATCGCACCAGCAGACGCTGCTGAAGGCCACGCTGGTGAACCTGCTGAATCCCAATCCCTACCTGGGCTGGAGCCTGGTGATGGGACCGCTATTCCTGCAGGGTTGGCGCGAGACGCCGTCGCACGGGATCGCCTTGCTGGTCAGCTTCTACACGACCATGGTCGTCTGCCTGTTCGGGACGGTTCTGCTGCTGGCCGCGGCGCGGAATCTCGGTCAGCGCGTGGGCCGGATCCTGACCGGCGCTTCGGCCGTGGCTCTGGCTTGCTTCGGCCTCTACTCGCTAGGGGCGGGGTTCCGGGCGCTTGTCGGCGGGTGAGGGGCAAACGGGACTGACACCGACCGTTTTCTGTGCTAGTATCCAGCCCGGCTAGAATCTGATGGTGTGATATCCAATCGAAATAGAGATCTGTTTCCTCATCACGTTCCGCTGGAAATCGAGAAACCCACGCCGGCAAGCCGGATCCTGCCCCCGGGCAGTCTTGCATCGGGAAGCCAGGAGCCGGACGATCGGCCCGGAGGTGAGCATGCCCATCGAATACGTTATCGATGAGAAAGCCGATGTCCTGCGCGTCCGCCGTCACGGGCACATCTCGACCCACGACGAGGAACTCGCCTGCCGCGAGCGGTCCGAGGATCCGCGCATCAGACCCGGCATGTCGGTCCTGGTCGATTGCCGGGAGGTTGAGCCTCCCGACTCGACGGAGACCATCAAGTACCTCGCGGACTGCGTGGCGCGGAACTCGGCCGCGCTGCAGTGCGGCCCTGTGGCCATCGTGGTCGCCTCGGACGTGGAGTACGGCATGGCCCGCATGTACCTGGCCTACACGGACCTGGTCCATCCCGACACGGAGGTCTTCCGGGATCTGGAGTCCGCGGAGGCCTGGCTGCGGCGGCCGGTCGCGTGAAGCCCGGAGAAAGAAGCACCCCCGACCGCGGACGCGACCGGGGGCGCTGGAGCGGGGGCGCACCCCCGCTAGGCGATAATACCCTGGTCAGGCGACCGTGTACTTCTCGGCGTCGATGATGCGCTGGGCGATGCGATCGTGCAGCAGCGTGCGGTTGACCGGCTCGTGCTTGGTCAGGCGCCGCAGGCCGGCCAGGATCGCGCGCAGCTCGTCGCCGTCCGCCGAGGCGGCGGCGATGTTCTTGGCCCAGACGGCGGCGCGCTCCATGGCATCGTGCACGTAGAGGGTCAGCATGTCGGCCATGGCCGCGGCGCTCTCTTCGCCGTCCCGCTCGGCCTTCTTGAGGGTGCGCAGCAGGCCGCTCTCGCAGGCGTAAGCCTCCATGATGATGTCCGCGGCGTCGCTCAGGATCTCCTGCTGGTCTTTGAGCCCCTGGCCGTGCTTCTGGGCACCGATGCCGAGAGACGCCAGCGCCAGCTTCTTCAGGCTCAGCACCAGCTTGCCCTCGTTTTCGAGGAAGGAGGGTTCGCCCGGCTCGTCGTACTCGGGAATGCCCATCAGCTCCTCGGCCACGTCGTTGGCGGCCTGCAGCAGCGGCAGCTCGCCCTTCAGGGCCTTCCGCATGAGCATGCCGGGGATGATCATGCGGTTGATCTCGTTGGTGCCCTCGAAGATGCGGTTGATGCGCTCGTCGCGGTACAGCCTCTCGAGCGGATACTCCGAGCAGTAGCCGTAGCCGCCCAGCATCTGCACCCCCTCCTCGGTGGCCAGGGCCAGCGCCTCGGTGGCGAAGACCTTGATCATCGAGCACTCAACGCTGAACTCCTCGACCATCTCGATGCCCTGGCGATCGTAGTCGGGAGCGGACTTGTCCAGCGTGGCGATGGCCTGGTCCAGCAGGCCTGCCGTGCGGTAGACCATGCTCTCGGCCACGAAGGCGTGCGCGGCGACTTCCGCGATCTTGCGCCGGATCAGACCGAACTCGCAGATGGGCTGGCCGAACTGCTGGCGCTGCTTGGTGTAGGGGACCGCGTGCTGGAGCACGAGCTTGCACCCGCCCACGCTGCTGGCCCCCAGCTTGAAGCGGCCCACGTTGAGGATGTTGAAGGCGATGACGTGCCCCTTGCCGATCTCGCCGAGCACGTTCTCGACCGGGACCTCGACATCCTCGAGGATCACCTGGCAGGTCGAGGACCCCTTGATGCCCATCTTCTTCTCCTCGGGGCCGATGCTCACGCCCGGCCAATCCCGCTCGATGATGAAGGCGCTGAACTTCTGGCCGTCCACCTTGGCGAAGAGGATGAACATCTCGGCGTAGCCGGCGTTGGTGATGTACTGCTTGGTGCCGTTCAGGACGTAGTGCTTGCCGTCCTTGGAGAGGACCGCCGTGGTGCGGGCGGCCAGGGCGTCGCTGCCGCTGCCCGGCTCGGTCAGCGCGTAGGCGCTCAGCTTCTCGGCGGTGGCCAGCAGCGGCAGGTACTTCTGCTTCTGCTCCGGCGTCCCGAAGTAGACGATGGGCAGCGTGCCGATGCCGGAGTGAGCCCCGTGGGTCACGGCGAAGCTGCCGCTCCAGGCCATCTTCTCGCTGATGAGCATGATGGTAGCCTTGCTGGCGCCCATGCCGCCGTAGGCCTCGGGGATGTCGGCCATGAGCAGGCCCATGGCCCCGGCCTGCTTGAGGAGCCCGGCGCCCAGGTCCGACTTGCCCTCGTACTCCAGCTGGTCGCGCACCGGGATTATGTGACGCTCCACGAAGTCGAGGACGGTCTGTGCGATCATGCGCTGCATCTCATCGAAGTCCTCGGGCGTGAAGATGTCGGCGGGGGCGGTTGGGTTGATCAGGAACTCGCCGCCGGTCGGATAGGGTCGCTCGCTGCTCATCACGTTCTCCTCACTGGGCCCGCCGGTCGGGCCGTTCCTCCGCCTAGAGGGCCTCGAAGACGCCCGCCGCGCCCATGCCGGTCCCGATGCACATGGTGACCAGGGCGTAGCGGCCTCCGCGCCGCTTCAGCTCGTGCAGGGCCGTCGCCAGCAGCTTGGCGCCGGTGCAGCCCAGGGGATGACCCAGAGCGATGGCGCCGCCGTTCGCGTTCAGGCGCTCGTCCTCCGGGTCGAGCTTCAGGCCCTTCAGCACCGCCAGGCTCTGGGCGGCGAAGGCCTCGTTCAGCTCGATGACGTCCATGTCGGCCAGCTTCAGCTTGATCTTCTTCATGACCTTGGGCACGGCCACCACCGGGCCGATGCCCATGATCTCCGGCGGCACGCCCGCCACCGCGTAGCCGACGAAGCGGGCCAGCGGCTCCAGCTTCAGCTCGGCCGCGATCTCGGGCGTGCAGAGCAGCGCCGCGGCGCCGCCGTCGCTCATCTGGCTGGAGTTGCCGGCGGTCACGGTGCCGCCCTGCTTGAAGGCCGGCTTGAGCCGGGCCAGGGCCTCCAGCGTGGTGTCGGACCGCGGGCCCTCGTCCACCTTGAACTCGACCTCGCGGGTAGCGGGCTGCCCCTTCTTGTCGGTGCCGGGCAGCTTGACCATGATCGGCACGATCTCGTCGACGAAGCGGCCTTCCTGGATGGCGGCCACCGCCTTCTGGTGGCTGTGCAGGGAGAACCGGTCCTGCGCCTCGCGGCTGATCTTGTCGCGCACGGCCAGGTTCTCCGCGGTCAGGCCCATGCCGAGCACGGAGCCGGGCAGATCGTGCACCAGGTCGGGATTGGGCAGGTAGCGGTTGCCACCCAGGGGAACCAGGGTCATGGACTCCACGCCGCCGGCGATCACGATGTCCGCCTCGCCGGTCATGATCTTCATGGCGCCGTAGTTGACCGTCTCCAGCCCGCTGCTGCAGAAGCGGTTGACGGTGATGCCGGGCACGCTGTCGGGCAGGCCCGTCAGCAGGACGATGTTGCGCCCCACGTTCATGCCCTGTTCGCCCTCGGGCATGGCACAGCCCATGATCACGTCGTCGATGCGGGCGGGATCCAGCTCAGGGGCCGCGGCCAGCACGCCCTTGATGGCGGCCGCGCCCAGGTCGTCGGGCCGGGTATAGCGCAGGGTCCCCTTGTAGGCCTTGCCGACGGCGGTCCGCTGGGCGAGGGCGATCACGACTTCTCTCATGCTCTTGCCTCCCTCGGCGGTCCGCTAGTTACGCAGCGGCTTGCCGGTTTTCAGGATTTGCTGCATCCGCTCGAGCGTCTTGCGCTCGCCCATCAGGCGCAGGAAACTCTCGCGCTCCAGGTCCAGCATCTGCTGCTCGGAGACGGTGGTCGGCCCGGGCACGTCGCCGCCGCCGAGGATGCGGGCCAGCTCGCGGCCGATCTTGCGATCGTGCTCGGAGATCCAGCCGCCCTCCTGCATGTTGTAGAGCACCGAATCGATCAGGGCCTCGCCGCCATGGCCCATGACCGGGATCGCCGGATCGGGCTGCGGCGGCCGGAAGCCGGCGCGGGCCAGGGCCAGGGCCAGCTCCTTGGCGTCGGCGGCCAGGTGGTCGCGGTTCATGGACCAGCTGTCGCCGGGCCGCAGGAAGCCCAGTTCGACCCCCTCCTCGGCGCTGGTGGCCACCTGGGCCTTGCCGATGGTCTCGAAGGTCTTCTTCAGGGCCGGGTAGACGTCCTTGCTGTCGGGCAGGCCCGCCAGGTTGCGCTTGTAGAGGCGCGTGCAGCCGCCCCCGGCCGGGATCACTCCGGCGCCGAACTCCACCAGGCCGATGTAGGTCTCGGCCGCGGCGCGGACGGCGTTGGCGGCCATGGTCATCTCGCAGCCGCCGCCCAGGGTCAGGCCGTGGGGGGCGGTGACCACCGGCACCTGGCACTGCTCGATCCGGTTGCCGGCGGCCTGGAACTGGCGCACGATCTGGTCGATGTCCTGCCAGTCGCCCTCCTGGGCCGACATGAGCAGGAGCATCAGGTTGGCGCCCACGCTGAAGTTCTCGGCGCCGTTGGTGACCACCAGAGCCTGCCAGTTCCGCTCGGCCTCCTGGCAGGCGGTCATGATCATGCTGATGGTGTCCTGCCCGATGGCGTTCATCTTGGAGTGGAACTCCAGGCCGAGCACGCCGTCGCCCAGGTCCAGCAGGCTGGCCCCGGGGTTCCGCTTGACCTCCTTGCCGGTGCGGCGCAGGAGCTCGAAGTCGTAGGTGCGCGGGTCGGTGGGCGGCACGACGTACTGCCCCGGGGTGGCCGTCGGGGCCTCGATCCCGGTCGCGGTCTCGCGGTAGATGCTCTCGGCGCCGCTCTCGTAGAGGGCGCTCACCCAGGCCGGCAGCTCGTGGCCCTCCTGGCGCAGCCTCTCGACCACCTTGCGGAAGCCGATGGCGTCCCAGGCCTCGAACGGGCCCAGCTCCCAGTTGAAGCCCCAGCGCACGCCGCGGTCGATGGCCGCCGCGTCGTCGCAGATCTCGCCCAGGCGGCGCGCGGAGTAGAGGAAGCTGGCCGCGAGCATCCGCCAGATGGCCTGGCTGCCGCGTCCCTTGCCCAGGGCCAGCTGGCGCAGGCGCTCCTGCGGGTCGTCGATCGACTTGGCCGCCTGCAGCTCGGGGAACTT
>CAZGEC010000003.1:23887-46606 GCA_964524645.1 uncultured Fibrobacteraceae bacterium
TCCAGCCCCACCAGGTCGGCGAGCTGGAAGGTGGCGGTCTTGGGCCTGCCGATGGCGGGCCCGGTCAGCGCGTCCACCTCCTCGATCGTCAGGCCCAGCTCCTGCATGATCTGGACCGTGGCCATCATGGCGTGCACGCCGATGCGGTTGGCCACGAAGTTGGGCGTATCCTTGGCCTCGACGATCCCCTTGCCGAGCAGGTTCCGCGCCCAGGCGGCCACCCCCTCGAACACCTCCGGAGCGGTGTCGGCGGTGGGGATCAGCTCGAAGAGCTTCATGTAGCGAGGCGGATTGAAGAAGTGCGTGCCCAGGAAGCGAGGCCGCAGCCCGGCGGGCAGCTGGGCGGCCATCTCGTTCAGCGACAGACCGGAGGTGTTGCTGCTGAGGATCGCCTCCGGACCGATGTGGGGCGCCGCCGCCGTCAGGACCTTCTTCTTGATCCCCATGTCCTCCTTGACCGCCTCGATGACCCAGTCCGCCTCCTGCAGGCGCGGCAGGTCGTCCTCGAGGTTGCCCACCTCGATCAGCGACAGGCGATCCTTGTGAAAGAGGGGGGAGGGCCGGGTCTTCAAGAGGGCTTGCACGGCGTCGCGCGCGATGCGATCGCGCACTGCGCGGTCCTGCAGGGTCTTGCCCGCCGCCTTCTCCGCATCGCTGGGCTCGCGGGGCACGATGTCCAGCACCAGGGAGCGGATGCCCGCGTTGGCGAAGTGGGCGGCGATCGCGCTGCCCATCACGCCGGATCCGAGGACGGCGACCTTCTGAACGAACCGTTTCATGAACCCCTCCTCGGGTGGTTTTGGAATACTGAATAGGTATTCATCATTTTAGACACAGTCGTTCCCGGTGTCAATAGCTCAGCCGAGCGAAATGTCGGGAGTGACTTGTTGTGCTGAAATATGTTAATATATTTAAGCATAGCTCGTCGGCGCCGGAAACTGGCCTCGACCGGGTCCTACTGAGCGGGTCAGTATGAAGGATCATTCATTTTTTACGAGCGAGGTGCCCTGATGGCCAGGGCCCGGGACAACGGCCACAAGCGCGAGCGCATCCTGGACGCCGCGGTGGTGGAGATCGCCCAGCACGGCTACTACCACACCACCGTGGCGATGATCGCCCGCCGGGCGGGCGTGGCCGACGGGACCATCTACCTCTACTTCCACAGCAAGGAGGAGATCCTGGTCTCGATCTTCGACCGGGCCATGGACCGCTTCATCGCCCAGGGCCGGCAGGAGGTGGAGCAGCAGGCGGATCCGCTCTCCAAGCTGCGCGACATCGTGGAGCTGCACCTGAACCTGGTGAGCGAGGACCGGGACCTCGCCGTCATCTTCCAGGTGGAGCTGCGACACAGCCTGCACTTCCTGGACCTCTTCTCGCGCCGCCGCATCCGCGAGTACCTGGAGGTGATCGCCGGCGTGGTGGCCGAGGGCCAGGCGGCCGGCCTGTTCCGACCGGAGCCCGAGCCGCTGCTCACCGCCAAGGCCATCTTCGGGGTGCTCGACGAGATGGCCACCGACTGGGTCCTGAGTGCCCGCAACACCCGCCTGGCGGGCAAGGCCGCCGCGGTGGCGGACCTGCTCCTGTCCGGGCTGCGCGCCTGAGCGGCGCCGGCCCCGCTGGACAAACGGGGGCCCTTGGCTTAACTATCCCGACAGCCCGGCGGCGCCTCCCCGGGCCCTGCATCCGCAACCGCGAGGCAGCACATGACCCGATCGTCCGGCGGCCCGCCACCGCCTGCCGAGGAGCGGCTCCTCGACGACTTTCCCGTACCCGGCCTGCAGGAATGGGAGCGCGAGTGTGCGCACCTGCTCGGGGGCGCTTCCTTCGCGCAGAAACTGCTGACCCCCACCTACGAGGGCATCACCCTGCGGCCGCTGTACGTGCGAGAGGACGTGGCCGGCCTGCCGCATCTGGACAGCCTGCCCGGCGCGGCGCCCTACCTGCGCGGCACGCATCCCCTGGGTCATCTCGAGGCGCCCTGGTGGGTGGCGCAGGAGCTGCCCCATCCCGACTACGAGACCTTCAACCGCTGCCTGCGGCACGACCTGGAGCGGGGCCAGACGGCCGTCAACCTGCTGCTGGACGAGGCCACCCAGGCCGGGCGCGATCCGGACCAGGCCGCCGCCGGCGAGGTGGGAAACGGCGGCACCTCCATCGCCTCGGTGATCGGTCTGGATAAGGCCCTCGCGGGGGTCGACCTGGGCCGGTTGCCGCTGCTCGTGCAGGCGGGCTCGGCGGCCCTGCCTTTCGCGGCCCTGGTGGTGGCGCTGCTGCGGCGGCGCGGGCAGGATCCGGCGGTGCTGCGCGGCAGCCTGGGCATGGATCCCCTGTGCGGCCTGGCCCAGCACGGGACGCTGCCGCTCTCGCTGCAGCGAGCGTACGACGAGCTGGCCCTGCTCACCCGCTGGGCCAAAGACCACGCGCCCCGGGTGCGCACCGTCGCGGCCTACGGCTTTCCCTGGCACGAGGGAGGCGGCAGCGCCGTGCAGGAGCTGGCCTTCACCCTGGCCGCAGCCGTGCAGCATCTGCGCGAGCTGCAGCAGCGGGGCCTCGGCATTCAGGACGTGGGGCCGCGGCTCCTGTTCGGTCTCGAGGTGGGCCCGCAGTTCTTCCTGGAGATCGCCAAGCTGCGCGCGGCGCGCCTGCTCTGGGCGCGGGTGGCCGAGGCCTGCGGCGGCGACGCAACGGCCCGGCAGGTCTTCCTGCACGTGCGCACCTCGCCGGTGAGCCTGACCGCGCTCGATCCCTGGGTGAACATCCTGCGCGGCACGACCGAGGCCTTCGCGGCCATCGTCGGCGGCTGCGACAGCCTGCACGTGGCCCCCTTCGATGCGGCCCTGGGTCTGCCCGGGGAGCTGGCCCGCCGCCTGGCGCGCAACACCCAGCTCGTCCTGCGCGAGGAGGCCCACTTCGACCGCGTGGTCGATCCCGCCGGCGGATCCTGGTACGTCGAGACGCTCACGGCCGAGCTGGCGGAGAAGGCCTGGGCGCTCTTCCAGGAGATCGAGCGGCAGGGCGGCCTGATCTCGGCCCTGGCCAAGGAGCTGCCCCAGCGCCAGGTGGCCGCGACGGCCGAGCAGCGCCGCCGCAACGCGGCCACCCGCCGGGACGTGCTGGTCGGGGTGAACCGCTACCCGAATGCAGCGGAGATCTCGCCCGTCGCCGAGGTGCCCGACCTCGCGGCTTTCCACGCCGCCCGCAGCGAGCGACTGCAAGACCTGCGCACCAGTGGCGAGCACGCCCGGAACCTGGAGGTGCTCGAGAAGCTGGAGGCCGTCCTGGAGTCCAGCCCCGCCGCGCAGTTCGAGGCGGTCGTCGAGGCGGCCGCTCGGGGGGCCACGATCGGCGAGCTCACGTGGGCCCTGCGGCACGGCGAGGACGATCGTCCCGTCGTGCTCCCGGTCAGGAGCTTCCGCGCGGCCGCGGATTTCGAAGCGCTGCGGCACCGGGTCGAGGCCTGGCGCCAGCGGTCGGTCCGCACCCCGCAGGTCTTCCTGGCCAACCTGGGACCGCCTGCCGGCTACATGCCACGCCTGGACTTCGCGCGCTCCTTCTTCCAGATCGGCGGCTTCGCGGTGGCCGGCGAGAGCTGGTTCGCCACGGCAGCCGAGGCCGCCGCGGCGGCCCTGGCGAGCGGCGCTCCGGTCGTGGTCATCGTCTCGAACGACGCACGTTACCCGGAGGTCGTGCCGCCGCTGGCCGCGGCCCTTCAGCAGGGCGAAGCCCCGCCGTGGGTCATGCTGGCGGGCCGGCCCGGAGACCACGAGGCGCGCTTCGCTGCCGCCGGCGTCGACGATTTCATCCACCGACACAGCGATGTGCTCGCGGTGCTCGGCGCCCTGGCGGAGCGGATCGGGGTGGACCCATGACCGGCCTGCCGGACTTCAGCAAGCTCCCCTGGCGCGCGGCGAGCGGCAAGAAGGCTGGTGGCCGGGCGACCGGCGGCAGGACCGCGAGCGGCCCGGCAACCGGCAACGAGAGCGCCAGCAACCGGGCTCGCGGCGACGGTCTGGCCGCCTGGCGGACGACGGCCGAGCGCCTGGCCGGCCGGTCTCTGGCGGAGCTGAGCTGGCACACCCCCGAGCGCATCGACGTCGCGCCGCTCTACACGGCGGCGGACATGGCGCCGCTGGAGCACCTGGACTACTTGCCGGGCCTGCCGCCCTTCCTGCGCGGTCCCTACGCCACCATGTACGTGATGCGCCCCTGGACCGTGCGGCAGTACGCCGGCTTCTCCACGGCCGAGGAGAGCAACGCCTTCTACCGCCGCAACCTGGCGGCGGGGCAGATGGGCCTGTCGGTGGCCTTCGACCTGGCCACCCATCGCGGTTACGACTCGGATCACCCGCGCGTGGTTGGCGACGTGGGCAAGGCCGGCGTGGCGGTGGACTCGCTACTCGACATGCAGATCCTGTTCGACGGCATCCCGCTCGCGAAGATGTCGGTCTCGATGACCATGAACGGCGCGGTGCTGCCGGTGATGGCCTTCTACATCGTGGCGGCGCTGGAGCAGGGGGCGAAGCTCGAGCAGCTGACCGGCACCATCCAGAACGACATCCTCAAGGAGTACATGGTCCGCAACACGTACATCTACCCGCCCGCCCGCAGCATGCGGATCATCGCCGACATCTTCGCCTACACGGCGCGGCACATGTCCCGCTTCAACAGCATCTCGATCAGCGGTTACCACATGCAGGAGGCCGGCGCCACGGCCGACCTGGAGCTGGCCTACACCCTGGCCGACGGCCTGGACTATGTGCGCACCGGTCTGGCGGCGGGCCTGGCGATCGACGAGTTCGCGCCGCGTCTGTCCTTCTTCTGGGCCCAGGGCATGAACCACTTCATGGAGGTGGCCAAGATGCGGGCCGCGCGCCTGCTCTGGGCCAAGCTCATCCAGCAGTTCGCGCCGCAGAATCCCCGCAGCATGGCGCTGCGCACGCACAGCCAGACCTCGGGCTGGAGCCTGGCCGAGCAGGATCCCTACAACAACGTGGTGCGCACCTGCATCGAGGCCATGGCGGCCGCCCTCGGACACACCCAGTCCATGCACACCAACGCCCTGGACGAGGCCATCGCCCTGCCCACGGATTTCTCGGCGCGCATCGCGCGGAACACGCAGCTCTACCTGCAGGACGAGACCGGCATCTGCCGCGTCGTGGATCCCTGGGGCGGCTCCTGGTACCTGGAGCGTCTGACGCACGAGCTGCTGCACCGGGCCTGGGGTCACATCCAGGAGGTGGAGCGGCTGGGCGGCATGGCCCGGGCCATCGAATCGGGCCTGCCCAAGCTGCGCATCGAGGAGGCGGCGGCCCGCCGGCAGGCCCACATCGACTCGGGCCGCGAGACCATCGTCGGCGTGAATCGCTATCGCCTGGAGCAGGAAGATCCCCTGGAGATCCTCGAGGTGGACAACACCGAGGTGCGCCGGCAGCAGATCGCCCGCCTGGATCAACTCAAGCGGGAGCGCGACGGAGCCGCTGTCGCGCAGGCCCTGGCCGCGCTGACCCGCTGCGCCGGGAGCGGCGAGGGCAACCTGCTGGCCCTGGCGGTCGAGGCCGCGAAAGCGCGTGCCAGCCTCGGGGAGATCAGCTACGCTCTGGAGAAGGTCTGGGGCCGCCACAAGGCCGAGATCCGCACCATCAGCGGCGTCTACGGCGCCGAGTTCGGGGAGGAGTCGGAGATCAAGAGCGTCCAGCAGCTCATCGCCGAGTTCGAGCAGCGCGAGGGGCGTCGCCCTCGCATCCTGGTGGCCAAGATGGGCCAGGACGGACACGACCGCGGCGCCAAGGTGGTCGCCACCGCCTTCGCCGACCTGGGCTTCGACGTGGACGTCGGCCCCCTCTTCCAGACCCCCGAGGAGACCGCCCGGCAGGCCGTCGAGAACGACGTGCACATCATCGGCATCAGCAGCCTCGCCGCCGGCCACAAGACGCTGCTGCCGCAGCTGGTGGCGGAGCTGGCGAAGCTCGGCCGCAAGGACATCATGGTCATCGTCGGCGGCGTGATCCCGGCGCAGGACTACGACTTCCTGCGCGAGCACGGCGCGGCCGCCATCTTCGGCCCCGGTACCGTCATCCCGCACGCGGCGGCCTTGCTGCTGGAGGAGCTGAACCGGCGGCTTGGCTATGCCGAGTAGGGCTCCTGTCCGAGCGGGTTCCGCGGCCCGCCGTGAAGATGCCGCCCTCGGCGGCCGCTTTCTCCCCATCGTCACTTCACGGCAGCGAGCTTGCCTCCTCGGAGAGCGATGCCGTGAATCCACGACGCGCCGCTATTGATAGACCTTGAGCTGCGGCCAGAGGTCGGCCAGCGACTCGCGCGCATCCCGGCAGAGATAGACAACCCGGCCGTTGGCATAGGCCGGGACGTAGGGATGTCGCAGCCGTCCCTTCTCCTCGACGGACCGGAAGATCCTGCTCAGCCATTCCCGGGCGTCGTCGCTGGCATAGACGATCATGACGCTGCCGTCGTAGTCGCGCGGGCCCCAGAGCCAGTGGCTGTTCTGACCGCAGATGGCCCGCGGCAGGCCGCGATCACGGCCGAGGCGGTTGATGGCCCCCGCACCTCCGTAGCCATCGATGAAGATGCCGCAGCGGGCGCGGTCCTCGGGAAGCAGTGCGTCGTAGACCTTCGCGATCTCCTCGACCAGCTCGGGCCAGCCGAAGCGCCAGCCGAGATGCTGCGGGAGGGCGCCCTGGGCGCCGTGCTCCTCGACGGGTGGACCGAAGCCGAGGGCGGCCTGGTAACGCAGGTATCTCGCGGGGCGGAGCAGGGGCATCGCCATCGGGGCGACGAGGAGTCCCGTGACGACCATCACGGCCGGGAGCCCCGCCCGCCAGCGGCGATGCGACTCCGTGAGCCCCTCGAACCAGATCGCGCCGGGGGGCAACACCAGCAGGAAGGCCGGGGCCAGGTAGTAGATCTTGGCCCCGCTGAGGGCGAGCAGCAGAAAGATCACCAGGAAGGAGAGGCTCAGCATGCGGCGCAGGCCGCCGTCGCGCGCCAGCAGGCCGACGACGAGACCGCCCAGCCAGAGCAGCACGTTGGCCGGGTGGCCCTCCAGCACCTGGCCCAGCAGGAATTGCGGCAGGGGAAGGCCCACGATCTTGTAGGCCATGGCGTTGTGCATGAACTCGATCGAGGGCCAGCCGTGCACGATTTCCCAGATCAGGTGCGGCAGGAAGAGCAGCAACGCGATTCCGGCGCCGCCCCACAGGTAGAGGCTGCGGAACTGGCGGCGCTGCGAGGTGAGGAGCATACCCGCGCCCAGTCCCAGGCCCAGGAATCCCATGCTGTACTTGTTCAGCAGTCCGAGGCCCGCCACGACCCCGAACAGCAGCCAGAGCCGGGGTAGGTCCCTGCGGACGATGCGCACGGCCAGGTAAATGGCCAGAGCCCAGAAGAGCTTGTCCGGTGCGTTCATCGAGTAGAATGAATCCGTGGCCAAAAAGACGCCGGCGATCAGGACCGCCAGGCAGGTCAAGCCCTGGGCGAAGCGCCGGCCGCCGAGCTCCCGGGTGATCAGGCCGGCCATGAAGACCGTTCCGGCGCCCAGGAGGTAGGCCGGCAGGCGCACGGCCAGCAGGCTGTCGCCGAAAACGCCCGTCCAGAGCGCGAGCAGCGCCATGGCCAGCGGCGGGTGATCCACGTAGCCCCAGGCCAGGTGCCGGGCGCAGTCCAGGTAGTAGAGTTCGTCCCCGAACCAGCCGTAGCGGAAGAAGATCACGCTTACCAGGTGGGCCGCGAGCTTGGCCAGCGCGAAGGCGCCCAGGAACAGCACGTCGCGGCGGTTCAGAGGGGCCGGCGGGGCCGAGCGGTCTGACGGGGCCATCGCGGCCGTCAGGGCGGGCGGGGCGGGTTTGACAAGCCTGCCGGGTTGGGCGGGCAGCAGCATGGAACCCTCCCTGACATCGTGAGGCGGGGCGGAGGTGCCATGGTCGGCGTGCTGAGGGGCCACCTTCCAAGGCTCTCAGCAAGCCTGAGTCAATCTCGCTTGCGGCAACTTCGAGCCAGCCTACGTGTCGCCAGTTACGCAGGCAAGTACGGGGTTGCTGCCGCTGCGGGGTCGCCCGGGTGAACGAGCAGATCTGTGCACGGGTGAACAGCACAATGGCGCTGGATCCGCACGGCTGATCCGCCGGTCCTGGGCTTGCCTGATCCAGATCAGGTGAGCCGAGACCTGCCCCTGAACGGCTTTCTGAAACATAATATATTGCAGTAAAATGAATTACGACATTATTTTACCCGGGTAAAACGCCCATGAGGGGAAAGGTTGTTTCCTTCTTGTAGTTTACTGATCGTTTGACAAATCCAATCGTTCGATTAAATTGATGGCGTGAATGGTAATCGACGGTCACCTCGGAGGTCCAGATTCATGGACGAGAAACCGAAGGAGCTGCACCTGACGGGCGTGTGGCGGCTGCGAGAGGTCCTGGAGGGGCTGCCCGAGGAGCTGCAGCCTCCGCCTCCCGAATCGCCGCCCGGTCGCATTCTGGTCGCGGGGCGGGAGCTGCTGGCCCGGCACGGCTTCGAGCAGCTCTCCATGCGCGGCGTGGCCGAGCGCGCCCGGGTCAACCAGGCCATGATCCACTACTACTTCGGAACCAAGGAAAAGCTAGTGCAGATCCTGGTGAGGCAGGAGATCCTGCAGGTCATGCGGGACGTGATGCAGGGGCTCGACTCCGGCCTGACCGGACCCGAGTTCTTCGTGCAGTTCCCGCTGCGCCTGCTGGAGGTGATCCGCCAGGACCCGGACCGGGTGCAGCTGCTGCGACGCATCCTGGCCACCGATTCCCAGCGGCTGACCCGGGCGATCCGCGAGCTGGGGCGCCACGGCATCGAGGGCGCCAGCCAGGTCGTGCTCGAGCTGATCCGTGAGGCGCAGGCCGGCGGGCTGCTGCCGCCGATGGCTCCGCGCTCGATCCTGCTCTACCTGCTGGCCAGCGCCTACGGGCTTGTGCTGGTCGATCCCGTGGCACAGGTTCTCCTGGATTTCCACCTGGACGACGATGCGGACTGGCGCGAGCACCGCGCCAACTTCCAGCTGCTGATCCGCAACGGCCTTTGCGGAGGACCGGAAGGGAGGGCCGATCATGCGCGGCCTTGAGCACGCCGCGAGCCGCCGGCTCGCAGTCCTGTTGCCGGGCCTGGCTATCGCCATGCTGATCCTGCCCGACGGCGGGTGGGCCCAGGAAGGCGAGAATCCGAGCCTGGCGCGCTGTCTCGAGCTGGCTCTGGACCACGCGCCGCGCCTGCAGGAGAGCCGCGAGGCCCTGGCGGCCGCGGAAGCTCGGGCCGCCGAGGCCACAGCCCGGCGCTGGCCGCTGCTGGACCTGGGCGGCAGCTACCGCTATACAACCGACTACATGCAGCGCCACATCGAGCTGGGCCCCTCCGGCGGCCTCGATCTGAAGTTCGGCGATCACAACCAGGCCGATCTGAACCTGGGACTCTCGATTCCGCTCTTCACCGGCGGTGAGCTGAGCCACACCGCCGAGGCGGCCCGTGCGGGGACGCGGGCGGCGGGACATCAGCTCGAGGCGGTGCGCTTCGAAATCAAGCGAGACGTGCGACTGGCCTTCTACCTGGCGCTGGGCCGCAAGGCGCAGCTGGCCGCCGCCGCGCTGGCCACCGAGCGCCTGCAGCGCCACCTGACCGAGATCTCGGCTGCCGTCGAGCTGGGCGCGGCCAGCGAGGAGAACCGCCTGCGGGTCCTGGCCAGCCTGCGCGAGGCCGAGCAGCGCAGGCTGCAGGCTGCGGCCGCGCAGGATGCCGCGGGCATCGAGCTGGGCCGGCTGCTGGGCCGCAGCGGCCGCATCATCCTGCCGGCGGGGGATCTGGACACCTCCCTGCTGGAGGACCGCGACCTGTCGCCCGCGCGTCTGGCGCAGCGGCCCGAAGTGATCGCCCTGGCCGAGGAATCGGCGCGGCAGGAGCTGCTGGCCTCGGCCGTGCGGGGCCGCTTCCTGCCCCGGCTCTCCGGCGACGTGCGAGCCCACTACGGCCGGCCCGGCGTCGACGTGCTCAGGAACGATTGGATGAGCTACGGCACGGCGGCCGTGGGCCTGGATTGGACCCTCTGGGACGCGGGGGCCCGCCGGCAACAATCCAAGCAGGCCTCGGCCCAGGCGCGACAGGCGGAGGCCCGCCGGCAGGACGTGGACGAGGCTTTCCTGGCCGCGCACGAGAAGGCCACCACCACCCTGGAGTCGGCGCGGCTGGAGCTGGACGAGACCAGCGCGCGGGCCGATCTGGAGCGGCGCATCCTGGAGCTGGTGGGCCGCCGCTACAGGGAGGCCCAGGCCAGCGAGAGCGAGTACCTGGACGCCCAGGACGACCTGAGCGAGGCGGAGATCCAGCTGGCCCTGGCCATGACGCGGGTGCGCCAGGCCGAGGCGGACCTGCTCTGGATCCTGGCCTACTAGCGGGGAGGAGAACTCCATGCATGGCACGCTGATCAAGGCGCTGCCGGTCGCGGTCGCGATCCCGATCTTGCTGGCCGGCTGCGGCCGGGGCCACCTGCCCAATCCCTCCGGCACCTTCGAAGTGACCACCGTGGACGTGGCGCCGCTGCTGAACGGGCAAGCCCTCCGGGTGACGAGGGACGAGGGCGAGCGCGTGACCGCCGGCGACACGCTGATCGTGCTGGACACCCAGCTGATCGCCCTGCGCCGCGCCGAGGCGGCGGCCAGCAGAGGTACCCTGCGGGCCCGGCACGGCGTGACGGCCGAGGACCTGGCCCAGGCCCAGCGGCAGCTCGCGCTGCTCGAGACCACCCTGGAACGCACCCGCAAGCTGAGCCAGGAGGGCAGCGCCACGCAGCAGCAGGTGGACGATCTCAGCGCCCAGCGCGACGTGGCGCGCAGCCGCGTGGCGGCCGCCCGGGGCCAGCTCGCCGTGATCGACGCAAATTTGCAGCAGCTCGAGGCCTCGCTCGCGGTCTTCGACCGCCAGCTGCGCGACGGCATCGTGACGTCCCCCCTGACCGGCACCGTCCTGGTGCGTGCCCTCGAGCCGGGCGAGGTGGCGACCGTCGGGCGCACGGCCCTGCGGCTGGCCGATCTCGCGCAGCTCGACCTGCGGATCTATCTGGAGGAGCGCGATCTGGACCTGGTGCGTCTGGACCAGGAGCTGCCGGTCATGGTGGATGCTCTGCCCGGACAGAAGCTCACCGGCCGGGTGATCTGGATCAGCGACGAAGCCGAGTTCACGCCCAAGAACGCCCAGACCCGCCAGGCTCGCGCCCAGCTGGTCTATGCCGTGAAGCTGCGGGTGGCCAATCCGGACGGGCGCCTGCACGTCGGGATGCCCGCGGAGGTGGAGCTGCGGTGAATGCGCCGGGGCCGGCCATCCTTGTCGAGGAGCTGCGCAAGGGCTACGGGACGACCGTGGCGGTGGACGCGCTCTCCCTGACCGTGGATGCGGGCCGCATCTGCGGCATGATCGGGCCGGACGGAGCGGGCAAGACCACCACCATGCGCATCCTCTGCGGCCTGCTGCTGCCGGACGGCGGCCGCGCCGTGGTGCTGGGCTTCGACTGCGGGCGCGAGGCCAGGCGGGTCAAGGAGCACCTGGGCTACATGCCGCAGCGCTTCAGCCTCTATCCCGACCTGACCGTCGCCGAGAACCTGCGCTTCTTCGCCGACCTGTTCGCGGTGCCGGCTGGCGAGCGGGCCGCTCGCGAGGCGCGGCTCCTGGAATTCAGCCGGCTCGGGCCCTTCCGCGACCGGCGGGCCGGCCGACTCTCCGGTGGCATGAAGCAGAAGCTGGCCCTCAGCTGCACCCTCATCCACACTCCGCAGGTCTTGATCCTCGACGAGCCGACCACCGGCGTCGATCCGGTCAGCCGCCGCGAGTTCTGGCGCATCCTGCGCGAGCTGGCCGGCCAGGGGCTGGCCCTGCTGGTCAGCACCCCCTACATGGACGAGGCGGATCTCTGCGACGAGGTGATCCTGATGCACCGGGGACGGGCGATCGCCCGCGGCACGCCGGCGGAGGTGGCGGCGAGCTTCCCCCGCCGCCTGCTGGAGATGACGGGCAGCGATCTGCCGGCGGCGATCGAGCGCCTGCGCTCTGCGGCCCCGGCCGGCGTCGCGGTGCATCGCTTCGGCGATCGCCTGCACGTGGTGCACGACGACGAGGAAGAGCGTCAGGAGCTGCTCAAGCTGCTCGCCGGGCTCGACGTGCAGACGGCGCCTGTCGCTCCCGGCATCGAGGACGTCTTCGTGGAGATGATGGGCGCCACGCCCGCCGCGTCCGGGCTCACCGCTGGGGGAAGGGACGGGGAGGAGGGATCGTGATGCGCTCCCCGATACCAGGCACGTCCACCGGGCCCGAGCCGGCCGTGCTGGCGCGCGGTCTGACCCGCCGCTTCGGCGACTTCACGGCCGTGGACGGGCTGGACCTGGAGGTAGCCCCGGGCGAGATCTTCGGCTTCCTGGGAGCCAACGGGGCCGGCAAGACGACGGCCATCCGCATGCTCTGCGGGCTGCTGAAGCCTAGCGCGGGCGAGGCCTGGGTGGCCGGCTTTCGGGTGGGACGCGACACCGCCGCGCTGAAGCGGCACATCGGCTACATGAGCCAGCGCTTCAGTCTGTACGAGGACCTGACCGTGCAGGAAAACCTGGAGTTCTTCGGCGGCGTCTACGGCCTGGACGGCGGCCGCCTGCGCGCGCGCACCGGCACGCTGCTGCCCCGGCTGGGCCTGGCTGGCCAGGAGCGGCGCATGACGGGCGCCCTGCCCCTGGGCTACAAGCAGCGGCTGGCCCTGGGCTGCGCCCTGCTGCACGAGCCGCGGGTCGTGTTCCTGGACGAGCCCACCGGCGGGGTGGATCCGGTGGCCCGCCGCAGCTTCTGGGATCTGATTTACGAGCAGGCCGCCGCCGGCACCACCGTCTTCGTGACGACCCACTACATGGACGAGGCCGAGTACTGCGGCCGCGTCTCGATCATGGTGCAAGGGCGCATCGTGGCCCTGGACTCCCCCGCCGGGCTGAAGGCGGCCACGGGGGGGCACGACATGCAGGATGTCTTCCTCAGGCTGGTGGAGGCATGAAGCGCGTCCTGGCCATCGCCCGCAAGGAGCTGGCGCACATCCTGCGCGACGGCCGCAGCCTGGGCGTGGCCGTGCTGATGCCCGTGGCCATGGTGCTGCTCTACGGCGCCGTGATCGACATGGAGCTGCGCAACCTGCAGGTGGGCGTGCTCGACCTCGATCACAGCCGGGCGAGCCGCGAGTTCGTGCGCAGTCTGACCTCGAGCGGCTTCGTGGTCGAGGCGCAGCGGCTGGACGATCGCGCCGAGGTGGAGCCCGGCTTCCGCCGGGATCGTTTCCTCGCCGCGCTGGTGCTCCCGCGGGGCTACGCCGAGGAGCTGATGCGCGGCCGCGAGGCGCCGGTCCAGCTCCTGGTGGACGGCTCGGACGCCGCCACCGCCGCCACCGCCGCCAACTACCTGCGGGCGGTCGTCAACCTGGTGAACGCCCGCCTGCGTGCGGCGACGCCGGGAGCGCCGCCGCCGCCGTTCAGCGCCCGCGCCCGCATCTGGTTCAACCCGGAGCTGGTCAGCCCCGACTTCGTGGTGCCGGGCCTGGTGGCCCTGGTGCTCATGATGATCTGCGCACTGCTGACCAGCATCACGATCACGCGCGAGAAGGAGACCGGCACGCTGGAGCAGATGCTCACCACCCCGGTGTCGCCCGCCCAGGTGATCCTCGGCAAAGTGCTGCCCTACGTCGGGCTGGGAGCGCTGGACTGCGCGCTGGTGCTGCTGACCGGCAAGGTGGTCTTCGGCGTGCCAATGGTCGGTTCCTGGTGGGTGCTGGCAGGCTACTGCCTGCTGTTCGTGGTGATCGCCCTGGCCGTGGGGCTGCTGATCTCGGCCCTCGCGGCCACCCTGCGGGTGGCGATGATGGCGGCCGTGATCGCCACCATGCTGCCGACCATGATCCTGTCGGGCTTCATCTTTCCCATCGCCAGCATGCCGCGTGTGGTGCAGTGGCTCTGCCAGGCCATGCCCGCCACCCACTTCCTGATCGTGCTGCGGGGGATCATGCTCAGGGGTCAGAGCTGGTACCCGTTGCACACCCTCGTCCTGGTCGGGATGGCTGCGGTCCTGCTGATCCTGGCTGTCCGCAGCTTCCGTCTCAAACTGGAGTGAGCGCCGTGCGACCCCTGGTCTGCCTGGTGAGGAAGGAATTTCTGCAACTGCGGCGCGATCCGGCCCTGCTGCGCCTGGTGATCATGGTGCCGCTCGTGCAGCTGCTGGTGCTGGCCTACGCCATCAACAACGACCTGCGGAACCTGCGGGTGAGCGTCCTGGACGAGGATCACACCCCGGTGAGCCGCCGGCTCACCGAGGCGCTCGACCAGGCGGACGTCTTCGTGCCTGGCCCCGTGCCGGCCGACACGCACCAGCTGGCACAGCTGCTGCAGGAGGGTCGCAGCGACCTGGCGGTCCACGTGCCGCGGGATTTCACGCGTGGCATCCTGAAGGGCTGGTCGCCGGCCCTCGGCGTCGTGGTGGACGGCACCAACAGCAGCATCGCCGGCCGGGGAGCGGGCTACGTCCTGGAGGTGATCTCGCGGCAGGCCGCACGAACCACCTGGCCTGTGCAGCCGGTCGGGGCGGTGGAGGGTGGCGACGGTGGGGGTGAAGCGACAGGGAGTGCCGGCCCGACAGCGGCCGGCAGCAGTGGGTCGGCTGTAGCTGGGGGCATCGGTCCGGTAACCGCCGGCGGCCTCGGGCGGACGGTTGCCGTGCCGCGCTTCTTTTACAATCCCGAGCTGGAAAGCCGTTTCTACATGATCCCCGGCATCATCGTCATGCTGGTGACCATCATCTCGGCCCTGGTGACCGGCATGGCGGTGGTGCGCGAGAAGGAGATCGGCACCTTGGAGCAGGTCATGGTCACCCCGCTCTCCTCCCTGCAGTTCGTGGCGGGCAAGACGCTGCCGTTTGCCCTGATCGCTCTGCTGGATCTGACGCTGGCCACCGTGTTCGCGCGCCTGTGGTTCGGCGTTCCCCTGGCGGGCTCGCCGCTGGTGCTGCTGCTGGGGGCGCTGCTCTACCTGCTGGTGACCCTCGGCCTGGGCTTGCTGGCCTCGGCGGTGTCCAACACTCAGCAGCAGGCCATGTTCACCGTCTGGTTCTTCCTGATCTTCACGATCCTGCTGAGCGGTTTCTTCTTCCCCGTGGAAAACATGCCGGGCTGGGCCCGCGCTCTCACCTACCTGAACCCCATGCGCTTCTTCATGGAGATCGTGCGGGGGATCTTCCTGCGCGGGTCCGGTCTGATGGACCTGGCGGATCAGCTGCTGATCCTGCTGGTCATGGGCGTCGTCTCGTTCGCGAGCGCGGTGATCCTCTTTCGGCGAACCAGCCGCTGAATTGGCCGCTGCCCCGCTTCACCCGGGTGAACCGGTGGGTCCAAGCGCTGTCGACCGTTGACCAGGCCGCTGAATTTACCCGGGTAAAAGCCAGAGGAATTCAGGGAGGGATCCCGCCCAGCCCAGCCATATCGTTCACCCGGATGAACCTCTTCATGGTTGCGTCGGTCGGGTCGGTCGAGTCAGTCGAGCGGGCGCGAGTTCTCTCAATCACCAGCCAGGTGAGCAGGGAGCTTGACCTGCCACTGACATGGGGTTATAATATTGTTATAACTGGAGGGTCTATATGATTAAGCAGCTCCGCAAGGTCGGCAACAGCAACGCGCTCATCCTTGACAAGCCAATCCTGGAAATCCTCGGCCTCGAGGAAGATGGGCAGGTTGAACTCACCATTCAGGATGGCAACCTGATCGTGACGCCAGTGCTGCCGGGGCGCGTGGATCAGGCCAAGCTGGCAGAGAAGCTGGACTACCTGGTGCGGAAGCGCAAAGACGTCCTAAAGCATTTGGCGGAATAATGCCCATCACGTTTCTGGCGGTTGCCGACGTTATTGTTATCCACCACAGAATGATCAGCGAATTCGGTGGGGATCCAGGTTTGCGGGATCGTGGGCTGCTGGAATCCGCCGTGGCCATGCCTCGAGCCACATACGGTGGGTCTCTGCTCCACTCGAATATCAGCGACATGGCTGCAGCCTATCATTTCCACATCTGCGGGAATCACCCTTTCATGGATGGAAACAAGCGTGTCGCGGTGGCCGCGGCGGAGATCTTCTTGCTCCTCAACGACCATGAACTGATTGCATCCGGTGAAGCACTGGAACAAATGACAAGGGAAGTGGCGAGCGGTGTCTTGTCGAAGGCCGAGGTGCTCGCATTTTTCGGCGAGCACGTTGTTGCCCGTTGATTGGCGTAACTGTCCAAACGGTGCTCAATGTCCCCTGCAAGGTCCTGAGGACGGGCTTCGGCAAGTCCGGCCGCTTTGATCGCCAGAGAGCGACGCAAGGTCGCCCTCAGATTCGGCGGGTCCGCCAGGCACCTCGCCGGAAGACGAGAATGCCCACGACCGCCAACACCGCGTCGGCAAGCGGCACGGCCGCGAAGGCTCCGTTCACCCCCAGCTCCGTGTGGCGGGAGAGCAGCCAGGCCAGCGGCAGCAGGACCAGCCAGTAGCAGGCGAAGTTGATGACCGTCGGGGTCGTGGTGTCGCCCGCCCCGTTGAAGGCCTGGGTCATCACCATGCCCAGCCCGTAGGTGAGGTATCCGTAGCTGACCAGGCGCAGGCAACTGACACCATGGGCGAGCACGTCGCCCTCGCCCTGGAAGAGCTTGACCAGCAGCTCGGCTCCCGTCACGAAGAGCACTGCCACGATCATCAGGAAGCCCGTGTTGTACCAGGCCGTGCGCCAGACGGCGGCGGCGGCTCGGTCCGGTCGGCCGGCTCCCAGGTTCTGCCCCATGAGCGTGGCGGCCGCGTTCGCGATGCCCCAGGCCGGCAGGATCGTGAACATGACGATGCGCAGCGCGATGGTGTAGCCCGCCACCGCCGCGTCCCCGAAGCTGCTGATGATCCGCACCAGCAGGATCCAACTGGAGGTCGAGATCAGGTACTGGCCGATCCCGCCCACCGAGACCCGCGCTAGGCGCAGGAGCACGGGCGCTTCCAGGCGCAGGACTCCGGGCTCGAGCCGGACCCGACCGCGCCCGCGCGACAGTGCGATCAGCTGGTAGATGACCCCGCAGCCACGGCCGATGGTCGTGGCCACCGCGGCCCCGGTCAGTCCCAGCTCGGGGAAAGATCCCAGCCCGAAGATCAGGCAGGGATCCAGGACCAGGTTGATGCCGTTGGCCAGCCAGAGCGCCCTCATGGCCAGGGCCGCGTCGCCGGCCCCGCGAAAGACCGCGTTCATCAGGAACAGCAGCAGGATGGTAACCGATCCGCCCAGCAGGACCGCGGTGTAGCCGGAGCCATGGGCCACTAGATCCGCCGAGCCGCCCATCAGGCGCAGCAGGCCGGACGCGTGGCGGACGCCCGGCAGGGCAAACAGGAGCGCGACGCCCAGGCCCAGGAGAATCGCCTGAATGGCCGCCACGCCGGCCGCCCGCCGGTTCCCCTCGCCGATGCGTCGGGCCACCATGGCGGTCGTGGCCATGCTCAGCCCCACCGCCGCCGCGTAGACCAGGGTGATCACGGCCTCGGTCAGGCCGACGGTCGCCACCGCCTGGATGCCGAGACGCGAGACGAAGAAGACGTCGCAGACCGCGAACACGGACTCCATAGCCATCTCCAGCATCATGGGGACGGCCAGGAGCAGCACGGCGCGGCCGATGGGCAGGCGCGTGTAGTCCAGCTCGGCGCCGGCCAGGGCGAGCCGCAGGGCCTGCCGGATGCCGGCGCCGCCCGGGAGTGCGGCGTCTGCGCTTGTGGCCTGCGCAGCGCTTGATGCTGTATCGGACACTGCACCGGCGGCGCCGGGTGAGACAGCGGAGGCGGCACCGGGGGAAACGGCGGCGGCCGAGCCGGGTGAGATACCGACAACAGCGCCGGGCGAAACCACCGGAGCCCGCTCGATTCCGCCCGGATCCATCGAGGACGACATGAAGACCCTTCCGGGTTGGCCGGACACTGTCCGGCATTACGGGGAACGTGCACGTTCCCTGTCTCGAACTGATTCGAATCGGCGACACGGAAGAAGGGGTGGTACGACCGGATCCGGAGGTACGGGCTGGGAGCCCAGGTGTCGCGGCAGCGGTCCGGTGCGGTCGTCGGAACCGTCCAGGACCGCCCCGCGTCAGCGGTGGCGGGGGCGGAGCGCGCGGCGCTCACGACAGGATCGACGTGACGCCGGAGCCCCGCGTTCGGACGGAACCCCCTCAGCTCATGAAGCAGAAGCAGGTTCGCATGATCAGGCCTCCTGCGGGCAATGGTTCGGAATCAGGTTGCAAGTATACGCGATATGGTGGGGACGGTTGCAAAGAAAAAAGGGAAATCGAGCGCCCGGATACGCTGCTCATATTCCCAGGTGAACTGGTCCAGCGTTTTACCCGGGTAAACTGAGCGAATCGTTCACCCGGGTGAAGCGGTCTGTTCAGGTAAGAGAGTTGGCCCCCTATTTCACCCGGGTGAACCGGTCCGCAGCAAGGGTGAGTCCGAGCCCTCGGGCAGGTGCTGCAGGCTGAGCACGTCCACCGGGCAGACGGTGACGCAGATGCCGCAGAAGATGCAGCAGGTGGTGAGGTTCGACAGGGGGAGCCCGCGCTGGGCGAAGGCCCGCACGTCGATGCCCATTTGGCAGTAACGCGTGCACTCGCCGCAGCTGATGCACTCGTCGTTGGGCAGGATGGCCAGCTTGCCGGCGGTCCAGCGTCCCCACCTCTCCATCCACTTGGCCAGAGGGCAGAAGAAGCGGCACCAGATGCGGTTGCCGGCGAAGGGGTAGAGGGAGATGGCCACGACCGAGGCCAGGCCCAGGTCCACGACCAGCTTGAAGCCGGCCTGCACGCGGCCGGCCGCGTCGGCACCGAAGATGCGATAGCCGAAGATGAGGTACAGGCTGCAGAGCACGGTGACCACGAGGAGCACGCTGCTGGCCGCTTCCAGCCGCCGGATCCCCTGGCCTCGCGGCGACTTGTGGCGGACCACGTCGCCCAGCGTGTCGGCCATGCCCCCGCAGGGGCAGATCCAGGAGCAGAACCGCTTCCCGTGGCGGGCGCTGGCGAGCGGCATGATCAGCACGAAGGCGACGACCGTGGCCACGGCCCAGGGCAGGCTGCTGCCGTGGAAGAGCCGCCCGGCCGGCTCCCACAGCCCGTAGTAGCCCAGAGGATAGGTGAGCGTCACGCCCCAGGTCCGCCACCACTCGGCATAGCCGGCATAGAAGAGCCCCCACGGCAGCAGAAAGTAGATCAGCCACTGGCAGGCGATCAGCGTCCGGTACCGCTTCACCTGGTAGGGATCGCCGCGGTACTTGAGCAGGGCCCGGATCCCGAAGATGCTGAGCACGGCCGTGTACAGGATGCCGTACAGCAGGCCCGGCTCCACGCGGGCCGCCGTCAGGCTCGCGTAGATGCCCCGGAAGGGCCATTTGTCGAACTTGATGCCGTAGATGCTCCAGACCAGGGCGAGCATCCAAAGGTACTGGAAGGCGCGGGCCCAGTTCAGCTGCCCCTCGAACAGAATCCCGCTGCGCTTCAGGAATCTGGTCGGCGGCTCGGCGCCGATCAGGACGAAGGCCACGTCGCACGGCAGGGGCTCGCGGCGGCCGGCGACCTCCAGGTCCACCTCTCCGTCGCGGAAGGCCAGAGCCCGCGCGCGGAGCAGCAGCTGCAGCTTGCCCTCCCGCTGCTTCTGATCGACGAGATCCCGGTTGATCTTCGCGAGGCGGGGCAAGGCGTCGCCGCGGTGCACCAGGGTCACGCGGTTGGCGTCGGTCAGGGCCAGGGCCGCCTCGGCGGCCGAGTTGCCGCCTCCGATCACGACCACCTGCCGGTCCCGGTACTTGCCGGGATTGAGGAGCTGGGTGTAGACGCAGGGCAGGTCCTCGCCTGGCACGCCCAGGTGGCGAGGGTTGCCCAGGCGGCCCATGGCCAGGATCACGCGCCGCGCCCGGTGCTCGCCCTGGTCCGTGGTGACGCGGAAGTGCGGCCCCTCCTTTTGCACGTCCTGCACGCTGGCCCGCGTGATCGTGACTTTCGCTGCCTGCCGCTCCCAGCGCTCGAGCAGCTCCTCCTTGGTGGCATCCGCGAACTCCAGCTCGCCCAGGGTCGGCAGGGAGTCCGGCTCGGCGTAGATGTGCTTGCCCTGCGGGAAGTTCAGGATGGTGTTCAGGGGTCGGCTGTGCTCGAAAAGCAAGAAGCGGTAGCCCCGCTCCTGGGCCTCGAGCGCGGCCGAGAGTCCGGCGGGACCGGCTCCGACGATGATCAGGTCCACGGCCTCGCCCGGCTCCCGCGAGGGGGGCATCAACCGCTGGATGGACCGGATGACCTCCACCCCCTCGTTGATGCAGGTCTTCAGCAAGGGCGAGCCATTGGCGGCCCCGATGATGTGTAGTCCCTTGATATTGGTCTGGAAATGGCGATCGAGCTCGGGCCGGCGCTCGACCCCGCCGGCGTACTGGGGATCCCTGGCCATGTGCGTTCTCCCTCCGCTGGCGCCGGACGCAGGCTACTGGCCGCGGATACCTGGGACAGGTATACCCCAGGCGGTCATGGCGGGCCAGGGTCATTGTCCAAGTGGAGATCCAGGAAGCGGAGGCACAGCGGGCTCGCGTGTCCAGCGTGTGCGCGGGACTGGCTCCGCGGCTCGCCGGATGCGATTTTTTACCCGGGTAAAGTCCCGGTTCAGCAGATAGACTGGGGGCCCGACGCCGGGTCCGCAAAATGACCGATCCGAGGAAGAGGCCATGGCGAAGAAGGACGTGAAGACCGCAAAGACCATGAAGACCCAAAAGACCGCAAAGTCCAAGAAGTCCAAGAAGACCAAGAGGGCCATGAGGGCCAAGGACAAGCCCGCGACCGGCACGCTACGCACTGCGAAGAAGAGTGCGAAGCAGGGCGCCAAGCGCGTTGCGAAGTCCGGCGGGAAATCCGGCGGGAAGTCCAGCATGAAGTCCGCAGCAAAGCCCAAGACCGCCCGCGCCGCTGGTCGCCGCAAGCAGCGGCAACAAGCCCGCGACGCGCAGGAATCCCGCCCCACCCTGCACGTGAGACCCGGTGTCGAGGGAGGCCACGACGGCCTGCCCCGCCAGGCCGACCGGACGGCCCGCAAGACCTACCAGACGCCCGAAGCCCAGCGCCGGACGCTCACGACCGGCGAGTACGTGGACGGGGTGCTCTCGGGCGACCGCATGCGGCTCGCGCGCGCGATCACGCTGATCGAGAGCAACGCGCCCGCCCACTTCGACCAGGCGCAGGAGGTGCTCAAGGCCCTGCTGCCCCACACGGGTCGCTCGGTGCGCCTGGGCATCACCGGTGTGCCAGGCGCGGGCAAGAGCACCTTCATCGAGGCGCTGGGCAAGCTCCTGACGGGGCGCGGCCACCGCGTGGCCGTCACGGCCGTGGATCCCTCCAGCAGCCTGAGCGGCGGCAGCATTCTGGGCGACAAGACGCGCATGGAGGGCCTGGCGGCCGATCCCGACGCTTTCATCCGTCCCTCGCCCACCGGCGGCGCGCTGGGCGGCGTGGCGCGCAAGACGCGCGAGACGCTGCTGCTCTTCGAGGCCGCCGGCTACGACGTCCTGCTCGTCGAGACCGTCGGTGTCGGGCAGAGCGAGATCACCGTGCGCTCCATGGTCGACTTCTTCCTGCTGATGCTGGTGGCCGGGGCGGGCGACGAGCTGCAGGGCATCAAGAAGGGTGTCATCGAGATCGCCGACGCGGTGCTCATCCACAAGGCCGACGGGCAGAACCGGGCGGTCGCGGAGCTGTCCCGCGGCGAGTACGAGCGGGCCCTGCACTACCTGCGGCCCGCCACCGAGGGCTGGCGGACGCGGGCCTTCACCGCCTCGGCCCTGTCGGGCGAGGGGATCCCGGAGCTGTGGCGGGTCGTCGAGACGTTCTGCCGGCGCACCCGGGAGAGCGGCGCTTTCGCGCGCCGGCGGCGCAGCCAGGAGCGGGATTGGGTGCACGCGCTGGTGGAGGAGCAGCTCCGCGAGCGCTTCCTGCAGAACCCCGAGGTGCGGCGCCGCCTGCCCGAGCTGGAGCGCGCCGTGATGGCGGGCGAGCTGCCGGCCACCACCGCCGCCCGTATCCTCCTGGAGCTGTTCGCGGCCGGCAAGGGAGAGGCAACGCCCTGATGAGCCTGAACGGCCGGCCGGAGATTTCGCGGGAAGGAGCGACATGACCCAGGAGACTCCGAAGCGGCGGCGCACAGGGGCCCTGCCCATCCGCGTGGGGATCAGCACCTGCCTGCTCGGAGAGGAGGTGCGCTGGGACGGCGGTCACAAGCGTAGCCGCTACATCACCGACATCCTGGGTGCCTACTTCGAGTTCGTGCCGGTCTGCCCGGAGCTGGAGGTGGGGATGGGGGTGCCCCGCGAGCCGGTTCACCTCGAGGGCGACGCCGAGGCGCCGCGCATGGTCGGCAACCGCAGCAGCGAGGACTGGACCGACCGCATGAACCGCTACTCGGCGCATCGCGTCAAGCAGCTGGCCAGGATGCGCCTGAGCGGCTACATCCTCAAGAAGGACTCGCCCAGCTGCGGCATGGAGCGCGTCAAGATCACGAACGACGCCGGCATGCCAATGAAACAGGGGCGCGGCCTGTTCGCCCTCCAGCTGCTGCGGGCCTTTCCCATGCTGCCGGTGGAGGAGGAGGGGCGCCTGAACGACGCCCGCCT
>CAZGEC010000003.1:46706-257615 GCA_964524645.1 uncultured Fibrobacteraceae bacterium
GACCACCACGCGCAAGAACGTCAACGTGCTGCAGCACCTGCTGGGCTATCTCAAGCGGGATCTGGACGCGAGGCAGAAGCAGAGCATCCTGCAGGTCATCCAGGACTACCGCCGGGAGCTGGTTCCCCTCATCGTGCCGGTCACCCTGCTGCGGCATTACCTGGAGCTGCACGGGGTGGAGTACGCTCGCGACCAGGTCTACCTGAATCCCCATCCCAAGGAGCTGATGCTCCTCAATCACGTGTAGCCGGACGGCGGACACCATCTCGCGCCGCGCTCGGCGCCGGGGCCCCGGCGCCTCGCTCGGGCCTCAGAAGGCCCGGGTCGCTCGCCGGCGTCCGCCGCCCGGCTATGCGAGGGGAAGATTGTTCACCCGGGTGAAGAGATGAGAGAAAGAGAAGAAGAAACAGAAGAAGAAATAGAAGAAGAAAGAGAAGAAGAGATTGTGTTCGTGGCTAACGGGCCAGGGTCAGCTTCACAGTGCGCACGCCCGCCGGAGTTTCCAGGCGGGCGAAGTAGATCCCCGAGGGAAGGGGCATACCGCCTTTACCCAGTCCGGTCCACTCGGTGCACTGCTCACCCGCGGGCAGGTCGGCATCCAGCAGGGTCGCCACCCGTGCGCCGCGCACATCGTAGACTGCCAGCACGGCGTTGTAGGCCAGCGGCAGGCTGAAGCGCAGCGTGGTGAGGGAATTGAACGGGTTAGGCTGGTTCTGGGCCAGGCGCAGGGCTGACGGCACCGTGGCCCCCTCCAGATGCGCGGGTCCATACCAGTTTTCCGTGCCGTCCGTTCCCAGCTCCTGCAGCCAGTAATCCGCGGGGCCGGCCGGTGGAAGCGGATCGACGAAGTCGTAAGCATTCTGTCCGCTGAGAAGACTGGGACTGATGCGTACCCGTTCCTGGCCCGGCTCCTGTCGCCACAGGTGGAAGCCGGCATGCTCATGCGGCTGCGAGATCACCCAGTGGACCATCGCCTGCCGCCCCTGACGCTCGGGCCGGAACTGCTCCAGATAGACGGCTTCTGAGGCCCAAGCTGTGAAAGACGCCCGCCGCCACCGCCGCGAAATCCGTGTTCGGCGAGGGCACGTCGCACTGATCGAAGTCGTTCCATCCCCACGTGACGATGGACCCGTCGGTCTTCAAGCCACGGCCGTCAGATCGGACAGGGCCTCCTGGCCGACGACCACCATCGGGCCCCAGCCCAGGATCTCACCCTGGGCAAAACTGGTCGATATGCTGCAGGCAAGGCTTGCCACCAGCAGGAGGGTCAAGAAGCCGAACCGGCAACGCTCAGAACATCCTGTCGTCATTGAGCCGATCTTCCTCCTTCATCCTGCTGCGATTCGCTGCCAGATCGTCCCGTGGCCTGCCGGCCCTCCTGCTGCGCCTGCTTCGTCCGTCGCTCGGAAGAAACAGACAGCAGTTCCAGCCAGGCAGGGCCGCCAAGCGAGGTCAGGGATTGCGCGAGGGGATTCATCCTATCGGACTCCAGGCAGGGGCAAGCCGGAGTGCTGATCTCAGCATAGCACAGCAAGACGGAGATGCGGGGCCTGTCTTTTTTGGGAAGAAGTGGCCTCGGAGCCGCGTGTCCAGCCATCCAAGATTCGCACGGTTGACGCGCGAGGTCAGTCTGTGGCCAGATCGGCCGGGTCGAGGTCGGGGGAGACGGGTTTGGGGAGCGGCAGACGGTCCAGGACGGCGCCGGGATCCTTCAGGCCGTGGCCGGTGACCATCACCACCACCAGCGCGTCGTCGCCGATCAGGTTCTGGGCGCGGGCGGCGCGGAGGCCGGCCAGGGCGGCGGCGCCGGAGGGCTCGGCCCAGACGCCGGCCAGGCGGGCCAGCAGGTGCACCGCCGCGAGGATCTGCTCGTCGCCCACGCTCAGGAAGCCGCCGCCGCTGGCGGCGATGGCGCGCCAGGCCTTGAGCCGGTTGCGGGGCACGCCCACGGCGATGGAGTCGGCCAGGGTGGCCGGCGCAACCGGGGCGATCAGCTTCAGCAGCGCCCGGCTGTCCAAGGCGGCATGTCGGCGGCTGCGGGACCAGGCCCGGGCCAGGGGGGCCGCGCCCGCGGCCTGCACCCCGTAGATCCGCGGCATGGTCGCGCAGATCCCCAGCCGCTTCAGCTCGGCGAAGGCCTTGCCCACCGACGAAACGATGCAGCCGTCGCCCACCGGCACGAAGACCGCGTCGGGCGCGCACCAGCCCAGGTCCGCGGCAATCTCCAGGGCGGCCGTCTTCTTGCCCTCCACCAGCAGCGGATTGTGAGCGCAGTTGCGGCTGTACCAGCCGCGCGCGGCCAGCGCGCGCAGGGAGAGGTCGTAGGCCTGGTCGTAGGTGCCGTCCACGCGGATCACCCGGGCGCCGTGCAGCAGCAGCTGGGCCAGCTTGGCGCGGGGCGCGGCGGCGGGCACGAAGATCGTGCTGCGCAGGCCGGCGCGCGCGCCGAGGACGGCCAGGCTGGCCGCGGCGTTGCCGGTCGAGGCGCAGGCGGCGTCCTCGCGCCCCAGGCGCCGGCAGTCGGCCACGGCCACGGCGGCGGCCCGGTCCTTGAGGCTCGCCGAGGGCAGCCCGGTGTCGTCCTTCAGGTGAAGCCGCGGCAGGTTCAGCTCCGCGCGCAGCGCCGCGGGCGCATGCAACGGGGTGGCGCCGAAAGACCAGGCGGCGTGGGATGCCGCCGGCTGCACCGGCAGCAGGGGGGCGAAGCGCCACAGATCCGGGCGGCCCCCGGGTGGGAGCGGAAAAGGATCGGACGGATCCAGGTTCGCGCCGACGGCCGCGTAGTCGTAGTGCACGTCCAGGATGCCGGTCGGCCCGCAGTCGTCGCAGACGAAGCGGTCGTGCGTGAGGCCGTAGGTGCGCCCGCAGACCGTGCAGCGGGAGCCGGTCCAGTGGGGATTGACGGCGACCTCGGGCAGCCCGCTGTGCACGGCTTCTCCTCGGACCGGCTACATGGTCAGGGCCATGATGGCCTTGGCCGTGTGCAGCCGGTTCTCGGCCTCGTCCCAGACCACCGACTGCGGCCCGTCGATCACGGCATCGGTGACCTCGAGCCCGCGGCTGGCCGGCAGGGGGTGCATGTAGATGGCCTCGTCGTCGGCCAGCGCCATGCGCTCCTCGTTGCAGATCCAGTGGGGATGCTTCTCGATGTGGGCGACGGCCGCCTCGCGGTCCGGCTCGTGGACCAGGCAGCCCCAGGACTTGGGGTAGAGCACATGCGCGCCCTCGAAGGCCGCGTCCATGTCGTCCACGATCTCGAAGAGGGAGCCGGAGCGGCGGGCGTTCTCGCGCGCCTGCGTCACGATGTCCGGCTCCAGCCCGAACTCGGGCGGATGGACGAGCGTCACGTCCAGGCCGAAACGTGTCATGAGCAGGATCTCGGAGTGGGGGACCGAGATGGGACGCACGTAGTTGGGGGCGTAGGTCCAGCTGACGACCATCTTGCGGCCGCGCAGATCGGACCCGAAGCGCTCGCGGATGGTCATCAGGTCGGCCACCGCCTGCGTGGGGTGGAAGAGGTCGGATTGCAGGTTGATCACGGGCACACGGCTGACGCCGGCGATCTGGAACATGAAGTCGTGGCCCACGCCCCAGTCGCAGTTACGCACGGCGATGCCGTGGCCCATGCGGCCGAGCACCTGGGCGGTGTCGCGGGCCGTCTCGCCGTGGCTCAGCTGCAGCTTCTGCGGGGTCAGGTCGTGGGCGTGTCCGCCGAGCTGGGTCATGCCGGCCTCGAAGGCGTTGCGCGTCCGCGTGCTCTGCTCGAAGAAGAGCATGAAAAGGGTCTTGTCGCGCAGCAGGGCGTGCGGTTCCTCGCGGTAGAACCGGTGCTTCAGGTTCGTGGCCGTGGCCAGCAGAAGCTCGATCTCCGCGTCCTGCCACTCCTGGGTGGCGAGGAAGTGACGCCCGCGCATGGCCTTGGACATGTTCGTCCCCTCTCTCCGCCGGGATGCTGTGGGGGCACGGCGTCCTGCCGGGCCCGGTTCAGACCGCGCCGCCGCCGGGGCCGGTCGCGCCGGAAGCGGCGGTCGCGGCCAGGTAGGCGGCCGGGAAGGCGGCGTAGAAGGCACAGGCCTTCACGACGTCCTCCACCGGCACGTGCTCGTCGCGCGCGTGGGCCAGCTCCTCCCGGCCCGGCCCGAAGCCCAGGCAGGGCACGCCATGCAAGCCGGAGATGGCCACCCCGTTCGTGCTGAAGTTCCAGCGGGCGATCTCGGGCTCCTCGCCGAACAGGCTGCGGTAGGCCCTGCGGCCCGCCTGCAGGGCCACGTGGTCCTCGGGCAGCGTCCAGGTCGGGTAGTAGCACTCGCGGGGGTAGACCAGTCCGGTCCAGCTCGGCTGCACGAAGCGAGGGATGCGGATCGTGGCCTCGACGCAGGCCTCCCCGAGGGCGTCCGCGACCTCGGCCACGGCGCTCTCGGCGCTCTCGCCGGCCGTCAGGCGGCGGTCGATGTGCAGCTCGGCGTGATCCGGCACGGCGCAGAGGCTGGGGCCGCGGCTGCCGAACCACGTCACGGTGCAGGTGCCCTTGCCCAGGAAGGGATCGCGGCGCAGCCGCTCGTCGAGCGCCGCCAGCGCGGGCACCGCGGGCGCCAGCTTGGTGACGGCGTTGTCGCCCAGCTCGGGCATGGCGCCGTGGCTGGAGCGGCCCTCGACGGACACGCGCAGCTCCAGCCGGCCCCGCTGGCCGCGGTTCAGCCGCAGCGCGGTGGGTTCGGTGGAGACCACCAGCTCCGGTCGCAGCTGTTTCTCCTGCAGGATGTAGTGCCAGCAGAGTCCGTCGGCGTCCTCCTCGAGGACCGACCCGACCATCCAGACCTGGCAGCCCTCGACCAGGCCCAGCTCCCGGATCAGCCGGCCGGCGTGGATCATGGCGGCCATGCCGGCCTTCTGGTCCACGGCGCCGCGGCCGTAGATCTTGCCGTCGTGCAGCCGGCCGGTGAAGGGATCGCAACTCCAGCGGTTGGCGTCCGTGACCCCGACGGTGTCGAGATGGGCGTCGAAGGCGATCACGCGCGGACCGTCGCCCACGCGGCCCAGCACGTTGCCGAAGCCGTCGATCCGGACCTCGGCGAAGCCGGCCGCCTCCATCTCCTGCTGCACCCGGCGGACGACCTTCTCCTCGCCGCCCGAGGGGCTGGGGATGGCCACGATCTCGCGCAGGAAGTCGACCAGTTCCTTCTGGCGCATCCGGACCCGTTGCAGCAATGCCTCTGTCATGAGTTCACCGTTCCCAGCCCATGGCCGACCAGATCTGGCGAGCCTTCTCGCGGCAGCGGTGCGCATCCACCGGTGCCCTGTCGCCGGTGTGGTAGACGCGCCGGCCGCCCACGTAGACGCTCTCGATGTCCCAGGGGTGAAAGTTGTAGAGCAGGTGCGAGAGCCAGGTATCCTCGGTCAGCGGCGTCTTCTGGAAGGTGTTCAGGATGACGAAGTCCGCCGGGGCTCCCGCGTCCAGGGTGCCGAACGGTTCGCCGAAGACCTCGCGGGCCAGGCGGTAGCTCCCGAACCAGAAGCGCTCGGCGCCGCTGTAGCCCAGCGGACCGCGGCCGCCCTCGTTGCCGCGGAAGAAGGTGGTGCGCAGCTCCCCCCACATGTTGTCGTCCAGACCGTCGGTGCCCAGCGCGCACTTGTCGGGGAACCGGTCCACCGGGGCGCGGCCGACGCCGTTGTTCATGTTGGAGCGGCCGCAGTGGACGAGCCAGCAGCCGTGCTCCTCGAGAGTCTGCATGTCCAGGGGGGTCAGGTCGACGCCGTGGGCGAAGATGCTGCCGGGTCGCACCAGGCCGAAGTCGAGCAGCCGCTCGAGAGGATCCTTCCAGCCGCGGTCCTGGCTCACCTCGCGGTCCGTGGCGCCCTCGGCCAGGTGGAGGTGGGCCCCGACGTCGTACTTGCCGCAGAGGTCGGCCAGCAGACCCAGCGTCCGCTCCTCGAGCGTGAAGCTGGCGTGGGCGCCGATCAGCGCGCGAAAAGAAGGCACGCCGCTCGCGGGCTGCTCCCAGAGTTTCTGCACGTAGCGCTCGTTCTCGGCCAGCGTGGTGTCGCGGCTGCCCTTGCCGCCGCGGTCGGTGGTCTCGTAGCAGAGGCAGGCGCGCAGACCGACGGCACGCACGCCCTCCTCGACGTGGTCGAGGGAGTCGCGCACGCTGGTGAGGCTGGAGTGGTGGTCGAACAGCAGGGTGGTCCCGCAGCGGACGGCGTCCCAGGCGCCCGCGACGGCGCTCAGGTAGATCGACTCGGCGTCGAGAGCACGGTCCAGGGGCCACCAGATCTGGGTGAGGATGTCGGTGAAGGTCTGCGGCCGCTGCTCGGGGCGCGGCATGCCCGCGGCGAACGTCGAGTAGAGGTGGGTGTGCCCGTTGACGTTGCCGGGCAGCACGGTGACGCTGTGCAGGTCGAGGACCTCCTCGCCCTCCTGGGGCGGCAGGTCGAGCCCCCGCTCGACGATGCGGTCGCCGCGCACCCGCAGGTCGATGTCCTCGACCCGGGCGCGCGGCTCGTCGGCGGGTGGGGCGGGGAAGTAGTCCAGGACGTTGCCGTGCTTCAGCAGGAGGCGGGGCTCGCCGGCCGCACCGGCCTGTCGAGCATTGCCGTTCTCGCTCAACTGCGGTCCTCCTTGGGGTCGACGTTCGGGGAGGGGCCCCTGCGGCCTGAGCGGCCAATCTACCACAATCGGCGCCGCGTGGGGAGAGCGCAAGCCGGATTTCCCCCCGCCGGCAGGGACGGAAAAGGCGAGGGACCGGCCGGAAGCCGGTCCCTCGTCGTCCGCTGCGGGGGGATCCCGGACGGGGATGGAGTGCTAGCGCGTCACTTGTCCTCCGGGAGCAGGTCCTGATAGGACTTGAAGACGTTGTTCTCGATGTACTCGCCGATCACCCAGACGGTCTTGTCGCCGGCCACCTGCAAGTAGATGCCGCCCGGCTTGTCGCCCTCGGCCTCGCGCTTGGCGCCGAAGTTGAGGGTGGCGGTCGTGCCGTCGTGCAGCCGGACCTCGACCCACTTCTGCGGCTCGGCCAGGCCGTAGTCGGCCGGGTCGCGGCTCGGGTCGTCGATGTCCACCGCGCGGATGGAGCAGACGGCCCCCAGGACCGCGTCGGCCTTGGTCTTCAGCGCGGCCTTGCGCTGCGGCTGGGTGATCCTCCACTCGTACACCTTGCGATTGACCTGCGGCGCGATGCCGGTGGTGTCGGCGGGATCCGGCTCCGGCTCGCTGAACTCCTTCTCGAGCGCGATCACGTTGCCCGCTTCGTGCAGGGTGACAGCCTCGACGCTGTCGCGCTCGGCCTTGTAGGCCTGCAGCTCCAGGAAGAACTTGGACTGGGGCAGGCCGGGGCCGCTGTAGAGCCCCAGGTTGCCCAGCAGCCCCTTGCGGGTCAGGTAGACCGCATTGCTGCCGGGCAGCTTGACGAAGTTGCCGATGGAGCCCTGCGGCTTCGCGCCGATGTCGAGGGCCAGGACGGGCTCGTCGCCATCCGGTCCGAAGGCGGTGATCGTCACCATCGTGCTGTCGGTGAACCCGTAGTCGGGCAGCACGTCCGCGGCATCGGAGCGAAACTCGCCGCCCAGGTCGTTCAGGTTGTCCAGCAGGGTCTGGACGCGCGTGGGACTGGCCGCGTGCCCGTAGGCGGACTCCACGACCCAGCCGTCGGGCTGGTGCTCCAGGACCACGGCGTCCTTGGTGGCGCCGTAACCGATGTCCACCCGCTTGAGCTGGTCCGCGTCGACGGCCTGGCTCAGCACCGGCTCGGTGTTGGAACGCGTGGTGGCCCGGCGATGGCGGGTGGTCTGCATCAGGCTGAGACCCGCCAGCGCGACCAGCACGATCACCAGGATGATCAGGTTGTTCCGCTTCAACATCTGCTCCCTCCTCTAGGCGTGCGACTTCGACTGGAGAGCCAGCTGCTGGCGGTAGAGGGCCGCCTCCTTGCGGCGGGACGCCGCGCGAACGACGCCGTAGATGACCAGCAGGACGGGCACGAGGATGGTCACGAAGAGGCGCCAGAACAGCTTCTGGCTGTCCGACACCGGCTTGATGACGCGCTGCGTGAGCATCTTGGTGCGGATGCTGATCAGATCCTCGCCGTGGGCCAGGCCGTCCACGGAGTTCAGGAAGAACAGGGCGTTCTGGCCGGCCTGGATGATGGCGTCATCGAACATCTTGGCGCAGCCGACCAGGACGACCTTGGTCGCCTGGGGGTTCAGACCCGCCACGATGTCCTCGGCCGCGGGCGGCTGCTGGGTCTCATCCGGATTGTCCTCGGCACCGGGCTTCGCGGGCCACTCGGGCATGCTCCGGCCCTGGAAGGCGTCGGGGAACGTGCCCGACAGCATGACGGCCAGCGGCTGCGGGCCCAGGAACTCCTTGTTGGACTCGTTGAAGTAGCTGCCGGGCACGATGCCGTCGCTGTAGGGCTCCACCCAGGAGCGGTTGCTGGAGGTCATGAGGTTCGTGGCCTGCAGCTCCTGCCGCGCCAGCTCCGAGTCGTTCAGCTGCAGCGGCGTGCCCCACAGGTAGAGCAGGCTGCCGATGCGATTGGTCACCGGCGAATCGGCGTTCATCTGTGTCTGGGTTACCAGGACCTGGATCGGCGCGCGCACCGGCTCGCTGGTCTGGAAACGGAGACCACCCAGGTTCTGGGTGCGGGGGATGCTCAGCACTTGCAGGCTGGAGTCCATGAAGTGATCCGTGCCCAGGGTCACGCCCCAGCTCTTGAGCATCTCCTCCAGTCCGGTCTGCTGGCTGCGGCCGGTGATGTTGAAGCCACCCTGGCGGGCCGGGCTGTAATCGTACTCGTGGCTCTGCATGGCGATGACCGCCGGCAGGCCGTTGCTGATGGCGCGGTTGATCTCGAAGACCTGCCGCTCGTTCAGGTCGTGCGGGTTGAGGATCACCAGGACCGACGCATCCTCGGGGATGCGCGATTCCTTGGTCAGCTCGATCGGCGCGACCTCGTAATGCTCCTGCTCCAGCAGCTGCCGCACGTTACCGTAGACGTCTTCCGGCTGCGGGGGCTGCATCCCCTGCTGCAGGTACATCATGGCCAGCTGCTGATCGACCTCCTGCTTGGGGGCGTAGAGGGCGATCTTGGGCTTCTTGTCGTTGGTCAGGCGGTAGATCCGCGAGACGACCTCGTACTCGAGATTGGCCAGGGACTGCGGCAGGATCTGGGGGATGATCTCGTCGGGGTACTCCTTGTAGGCGATGGTCATCGCGCTCCATATGAGCTTGACCCCGATCTCGTCCTTCTCAACCGACTGCACCTGGAAGGGACGGATGCCCTTGCCGGTCAGGTCCTCCTGCATCTTGTCGTCGTCCTGCGGATTGTAGATCGCGTACTGCAGGTTCCCGTCGGAGGCTCGCTGGTAGTCGGCCAGCTTGTCCGTGATGTCCCGCTCCAGGTTACGCAGCTCGGTCGGCATCTTGTCCGCCGGGGTGATGTAGAGGCTCACCCGGACCGGCACCTTCAGGTTGTGCAGGATCTTGGCGGCCGCCGGGGACATGGTGAACAGGTTATCGCTGGTCAGATCGACCCTGGCCCCGGTGAAGCCGCCCAGCACGGCCGTCAGGAGGAAGGCGATTCCCAGCAGGAGGACCGTCGCCACGGCGAAGGTCACGCGGAAGGTGTGTCGCTTGCTCTTCATCAGTACTTCCTCCCTTCCAGCCAGAGCGTGTTCAAGGCCAGGAAGACGGCGGTCAGGGTGAGGAAGTAGGCCAGATCACCGAGCGCCAGCACGCCCCTCTGCAGGGATTGGTAATGACCGACCAGACCCAGGAACTCCTGCAGGAAGGAGCCGAGCCCCGAGATCCAGCCGTCGATGGTGGCCGCGACGGCGGGTATCCCCAGCATGAACAGGATGAAGCAGGCCAGCATGCCCAGGATGAAGGCGCTGATCTGGTCGCGCAACAGACCGCTGGCGAAGATGCCCACGCTCATGTAGAGCGAGCCGAGCAGCACCGCCCCGAGGTAGCCGCTGAAGATGGCGCCGCCGTCGGGATTGCCCAGCGCGTTGATCATGATCGGGATGGGTAGCGTGCCGGCCAGGGCCACCAGGAAGAAGGCCATGGCGGCCAGGTACTTGCCGAGCATGACCTCGGACGAGCGGATGGGCAGGGTCATGAGCAGCTCGAAGGTTCCGGTCCGCTTGTCCTCGGCCCAGAGGCGCATGGACAGGGCGGGGATGAAGAAGATGAGGAAGAGGGGCAGGTTGCCGAAGAAGTCCCGCATGTCGGCCTGCCCTTGCAGGAAGAACGGCGTCATGAACAACCCGCAGTTCAGCACCAGGAAGACGATGATGAAGATGTAAGCGATCGGGCTGTTGAAGTACGCCGAGAACTCCCGCCGGAATATGGTGGCGACGTTGCGCATCTAGGCCACCTCCTGCCGCACCGCCCGATCCTCGCGGGTCAGGGCTATGAACGTGTCCTCGAGGGAGAAGGCGGCCTCGTGCAGCTCGCACAGCTCCCAGTTGCGCTCGCGGGCCAGGTTGGCCACCGCGCCGGTCAGGTCCGTGCCGAAGGGGGCCCGCAGCTCGAAGCGGGCGGTGCCCCGCTCGCCGGCGGGCAGGCGGATGGCCTCCTTCACCCCCTGCAGCTGGCGCAGGGAGCGCTCCACCTCGTCCACGTCGTGGCGCAGCCCGGCGAAGATGCGGTTGCTGCCCATGGCGCGGCGAGCCAGGTCGTCAATCATGCCGTCGGCGATGATGCGACCCTCGTTGATGATCACCACGCGGTTGGTGACCGGCGAGACCTCCTGCAGGACGTGCGTGGAGAAGATGATGGTCTTCTGGCCCGCCAGGCTCTTGATGAGCTCGCGGATGCCGATGATCTGCAGGGGGTCCAGTCCGCTGGTGGGCTCGTCCAGGATCAGGATCTCCGGATCGTGGATCAGGGCCTGGGCGAGGCCGGTTCGCTGGCGGAAGCCCTTGGACAGCTCCTGGATGGGCTTCTTGAGCTCGGTTTGCAGGCCGCAGGCCTCGACGCACCAGCCGAGGCGCTCCTGGAAGCGGGCTCCGGTGAGCCCGCGGGCGCGGCCCACGAAGGTCAGGTAGTCGTGGACGCTCATGTCCGGGTACAGCGGGACGTTCTCGGGCTGGTACCCGATCCTCCCTCGCACGGCCAGGGGTTGCTCCAGGACGTCGATCCCCTCCACCGCGACCTGCCCCTCGTCGGGGGCCAGGTAGGTGGTGATGATCTTCATGGCCGTGCTCTTGCCGGCCCCGTTGGGGCCGAGGAAGCCGAGAATTTCTCCCCTCTGCAGGGAGAACGAGACGGCATCGAGCGCGACCGTGGTCCCGAAGCGCTTCGTGACATCACGTACCTCGATCATCGCGAATGCTCCTCAAGGGACGGGTGAATTGGTTAAGGTTCTGTCGAATACAGACTTAAGGCGTCGGGGCCCAATATAGCGCCCACATCGGCCAGAGTGCAAGCCGGCAGAACAGCTCATTAACACGGCGGGTGGCGGCAGGTTCCAGTCCAAATGGCCGCTCCCCCGGGGCAGATCGGGCGCGGCTTCAAGGTCGCCTCCAGGTATCCAGACAGCGCAGGGCCTCGGGCAGCGTGGCTCGCCAGAGTCCCCAGGAGTGTCCCTCGTCGTAGCGATGGGCCTCGTGGCGCACGCCCAGCTCGGCGAGCCGGGCCGTGAAGTCCTCGATCAGCGGGATCAGCCGTGGGATGTCGTAGCGACCCCAGTTCAGGTACACCGCGTAGGAGGAGGGCGGCCGCGCGAGCAACCAGTCGCGCACTCGCTGGTCGACGTAGGGGCTCATCACCAGCGCGTACCCGAAGCGCTCCGGATGGGCCGCCAGCAGGTAGAGCGAGATGTTGCCGCCGTTGCTCGCTCCCAGGCTGGCGCAGCGCCCGGGCCCCAGGTCCACCGCGTAGCGGGCCGCCACGTAGGGGAGCACGGTCTCGACCACGAAGCGGCCGAAGGCCTCCTGGCGCTCGCCCCGGTATTCGGGGTCGCGCTGCACCGGCGGCACGCAGACGCAGACGGGCAGCTCCAGCGCCGGCGCCTGGCGGGCCAGCCAGGAGAGCACCCGCGGCAGGCCGGCCAGCTCCACGAACTCCAGCCCATCGTGGACCAGGAGGAGGGGGTGCGGGACCGCGGGATCGTACCCGGGCGGGGTCACGACGAGCAGCGTGCGGCGGTCGCCTAGCTGGGGGCTGGCGAAGGCCTCGCAGGTGTCGATGCCGCAGGGAGGTCCGGCCGGCTCCTGCAGCCAGGCGGGCGGTGCGTAGCCCGGCATGGCCAGTTCCGAATTGGGGCCGAAGCCGCTGGGGCAGGTCCGCGGATTGCGGGGATCCAGGAGCCAGCGGCCTCCGTTCAGGACCAGCTTGTAGTCCAGGCGCGCGGCGAGCGGGTAGACCGCCGCGGCGTGCCAAAGGTCGGTGCCCGGCACGCGCTGCAGATCCAGGGAGGGTTGCCAGGCGGTCATGTCCCCGGCCACGCTCACCCGCTCCGCCCGCCCGCGAAAGAGGAAGTGAGCCGTGCTGTCCTCGAGGACAGGCGTGCCGCCGCCGGGCAGATCGCGCCAGAAGCTGTCCACCAGGGCCGGGCGCCAGGCGGCGGGGGTGCGTGCGAGTTGCGACAGGAAGTCCTGCATGGCCTCGCCGGCGACGGGCGCGGGCAGTACGGGCAGCGCGGCACCCGCCGCGATCACCAGGGACAGGAGCGCGACGGCGCAGCGGCCGGAGCGGGCCGCCGGCCCGTCAGATCTCATCGGTCGAGCGGTAGCGACCGCCGAGGACCACGGCCCGGGCGGGTGCGGGCTGGCAGAGCAGAAGGGCCGCCACCCGGTCGAGGGCGCCGTCGTAGCCAACGTCGCTCAGGTCGAAGAGCGCCAGATCGCAGGCCCAGCCCGGCGCGAGCACGCCCACGTCGTCGCGGCCGAGGCAGCAGGCACCGCCTATGGTGGCCATCTCCAGGACCTCCTCGACGGTCATGCCGCCGACACCGTGGCAGATGCGGTGAAGCAGCAGGGCCTGGCGCAGCTCGGCCAGCAGGTTGGAGCTGTCGTTGCTCGCCGAGCCGTCTACGGCCAGCCCCACCGGGCAGCCGGCCTCGCGCAGGTCGCGCACCCGGCAGACCCCCGAGCCCAGTCGCATGTTGGAGCTGGGGCAATGGGCAATGCCGACCCCGGCCTGGCCCAGCCGCACGATCTCGTCGTCGTTGAAGTGGATCCCGTGAGCCAGCCAGACGTCGCCGGCCAGCCAGCCCACCGATTCCAGGAAGTCCACGGGACGCACCCCGTAAGCCTCGAGGCAGTAGATCTCCTCGTCCTGCGTCTCGGCCAGGTGGGTGTGCAGGCGCACGCGGTGCCGGCGGGCCAGCTCGGCCGTCTCCACCATCAGCTCGGGGTCGACGGAGAAGGGGGAGCAGGGCGCCAGGGCGATCCGCACCATCGCGCCCGGCTCGGGGTCGTGGTACCTGGCGATCACGCGCTCGCAGTCGGCCAGGATCGTGTCGCGATCCTGCACCACCGAGTCCGGCGGCAGCCCGCCGTCCTTCTGGCTGCGCGACATAGAACCACGCGTGGGGTGGAAGCGGATCCCGGCCTCGCGGGCGGCCTCGATGGTGATGTCCAGCAGCTCGGGGGAGGCGTCGCGCGGGAACAGGTAATGGTGGTCCGTGGTGGTCGTGCAGCCGGACCGCAGCAGCTCCCGGCAGCCGACCAGGGCGCCGCGGTGGAAGTCCTCGTCCCGCAGCCCGGCCCAGACGGGGTAGAGGATCTGCAGCCAGTCGAAGAGCCCGGCGTTCAGAGCGTCCGGGTGCGCGCGCGTGCGCGTCTGGTACAGATGGTGATGCGTGTTGATCAGACCCGGCAGGACGACGCAGCCCGAAGCGTCGGTGCGCGGCCACCGGTCGGCGGGGAGGCCGTCGATCACCGCGGGCGGCTCGCCCTTGCCCACCGCCACGATCAGCCCGGTCCTGGCCGCCACCCAGCCCCGGTCCAAGACGTCGCGATCGGCGTTCATCGTCACCAGGGGTTCGGCGTTCACCAGCAGAAAAAGTTCATCGCCCGCCATGGATGTCCCCGTGATTGCCGCTTGGGAGCCGTATGACTCTCTCTTATACTGAGTATCGACCTTCACCGCCAGCGAAACAAGGGACGCGGTGCGCTTCGCCTGGAGCCGGGAATCGCAGATGACGCGCCACCGGCAGCCCGCCCCGGCCCTTTTCTCGCACACGAGGACTTGCCATGCCGGCACCTTCTCCTCTCTCGCGGCGTCCCTTGCCGGGAGACCGTCCCGGCCCGGGAGCGGTGGCGCACCGGTGGCCGGTCTTGCTGCTGGGGCTGATCTTTCTTGTGGGGCTGAACTCTCTGCCAGGGCCGATCCTGCTGCTGGCGCCGGCCGCCTGGGCGGGGGCCGCCCCAGTGGCGACCGATCCGGCGGCCGCCGAGTCCGCTGCCGTGCCCTCTGCTGCCGCCGCCCTGGTCGCGGCCGACTCGACTGCCGCGGACTCGACCGCCGCCGACTCGAGCGCGGCGCCCGCGCTGGCGAGCGCCCCGCCGGAGAGCCTGTGGGCCGTGCCCCTCGGCCGCCTGGACACGCTGGAGGGTGCGCGGGAACGGCAGGCCGCGCTGCAGGCGCAGGGCATCCCGGGCTTCGCCCGCGTGCGCGCCGACAGCTCCGGCTACTGGTACGAGGTGTTCGCCGGTCCCGTGACCAGCCGGGCGGCGGCGGACAGCCTGGCCGGCAGGCTCAGGACGACCTTCGCGAGGTCGATCGCGTCGCCGGTGCGCGGCCGCTGGGGAGAGCTGGTCCTGGGGGCCGTCACACCCCTGCCGCCGGCCCCCGCCGGGGCGAGGCCCGCGGTGGCTCCGCCGGGTCCGCCGGCGACCGGCGAAGCCTCCGCGGCCAAGCCGGCCGAGGCCCAGAGCCCGATCCCCCGGGTGCTGGAGCTGAAGAAACCCGTCTATTCCGATGCAGCCCGCGAGCGCGCCCTGAGCGGCACCGTCAAGATCCGCGTGCTGGTGGGCGAGGACGGCCAGCCCCGGGACTTCAACATCGTCCAGCCGGTGAATCCCCTGCTGGACGGGCCGGCGCTGGAGGCGGCGGCCGCCTCGCGCTATGCTCCGGCGGAGGCGGACGGGCGGCCCGTGGCCGCCTGGATCGAGCTCAGCTTCACCTTCCCCTGAAGGAACCGGAACTTCCGTGCGCAAGCCGGCCTTGATCTCCCTGCACGAGACGGGCATAATCGCCCGGCCGTTCCCGGCTTGCCGCCCCTGATCGATGCCACCGCGTCACGATGTGGCGCAGGGACGCGACCCTGTGCCGAGGAAGTCGGTATCACGCAGAAGGAGGCTGCCCGATGAGGAGGAACCCGTATCTCGGTCTGGTCCTGGTCGCCGGCCTGGTGCCCTGGTTGCTGGCCGGCTGCAGTAGCAGCAAGGTCGTCACGCGCACAGATCCCGAGGAGCAGATCGACCTGTCCGGAAACTGGAACGACTCCGACAGCCGTCAGATGGCCGGGGCCCTGGTCGACGACATGCTGAACGGGACGGCCTGGCTGGAGACCCACCTCGAGCGCGCGGGCAGCCGTCCGGCCGTCATCGTGGGCGAAATCAAGAACCGCACGAACGAGCACATCCCCATGAAGACGCTGGTGGCGGATCTGGAGAAGTCCTTCATCAACTCCGGGCGCGTCAAGCTGGTGGCCAGTGCGGAGGAACGCGAGGGCGTGCGCGAGGAGCGAGCCGATCAGCAGCAGTTCTCGTCCCCCGAGAGCATGAAGCGCTGGGGCCGCGAACTCGGCGCCGATTACATGCTCCTGGGCGAGCTGAACACGATCCCCGACCGCGAAGGGGACGTCAGCCTGAAGTACTACCAGCTCGATTGCTACCTGGTGAACTTGGAGGACAACACGAAGGTCTGGGTGGGCGACGATCGCATCAAGAAGGTCGTCAGCCGCGGTAAGTACAAGCCCTAGGGACGGCCTCCCGGCCCGGTGTCCTTCAACCCGCCGCCGCCCGGCGGCTCCAGGAGCCATGCTGCGTCGCACGCGCCCAGCCGTCTGCGTCCTGTGCATCCTGCCGGTGCTCGCCATGCTCGGCGGGTGTTCCAACTACTCCGCCCGCCTGGCGAACCTCCGTCCCGACCTCGCCGCCGGGAAGTACGACGAGGCGCTGACCCTCCTCGAGGGAACCCGCAAGGGCAAGGACGAGCTGCTCTATCACCTGGAGCGGGGCCTGGTGCTCCACTACGCCGACCGCTGGCAGGAGAGCAACGACGAGTTCCAGGCGGGCGAGGAGCTGGCCGAGGACCTCTACACGCGGAGCATCTCCCAGGCGGTCTTTTCCCTGATGACCAGCGACAACACCATCTCCTACCGGGCCACGCCCTTCGAGATGGCCATGATCCCCTACTACCGGGCGCTGAACTACGCCTACCTGGGCGAGAAGACCGAGGCGCTGGTGGAGGCCCGCAAGGCGAGCTTCTACCTACAGCAGTACACGGACCAGGCCCTGCAGCTGGCAGAGCAGGCCGCGGCCGCGGACGGTGCACAGGCCGCGGAGGACGGGGCGGACGCGGCCGCCGCGGCCGATCTCGAGCAGCTGCGAAACAACGCGTTCCTGCAGTACTTCAGCGGCCTGCTCTACGAGTGGGACGGGGAGCTGAACGACGCTTTCATCTCCTACCGCCAGGCGCTGCAGGCCTACCGGACGACCTCCTCGCAGCTGGCCGTCGAGACGCCTCCCTGGCTGGCGGAGGACCTGCTGCGCACGGGCCGGCGGCTGGGGTTCCGGGAAGAGCTGGAGCAGCTGGCGCAGGCGTATCCGGATCTGTTCGCCGCGGAGGAAGGAGGGGATGCCCCGCGGAGCAGCCGGCAGGAGGACGAGAGCGGGGAGGTGGTCCTCCTGCTGGAGCTGGGCTTCGTGCCGCACAAGGTGCAGCGCGAGCTGAACGTGCCCATTCTCAAGGACGACGACCGGAGCGTGGCGGTGGACGACTGGGCCGAGAGTCTGGTCCTGCGAACGCGCCCCGGCTGGAGCGCCGGCGACAAGGAGATCGAGTACTGGTTGCGGCTGGCCTTGCCCGAGCTGGTCAGCGATTGCCCCTGGCTGAGAGGGGCTCGCGTGACGGCCGGCGTGGTGGGCGGTAACGCGCTGGCCGTGCCGGTGGAGGACCTGGGGGGTCGGGCCCGCCTGACCTTCGAGGCGGCCTATGGCAAGATCCTGCTGAAGACCCTGGCCCGCGCCCTGACCAAGTATCTGGCCAAGCAGAAGGCCGATGACGTCGGCTGGGCCACCGGGGCCCTGGCCAACATCTTCGGGGCCGCCACCGAGACGGCCGACACGCGATCCTGGCTGACCCTGCCCAACCTGATCACCATGGCGCGGCTGCGCCTGGCCCCGGGCACCTACGATCTGCGGGTGGAGCTGGTGGATCCCGACGGCGCCCCCGCCGGCAGCCGGACCATCCACGACGTCACGGTGCAGCCGGGGAGCCGGACCTTCATCAGCCGGCGCATCCTCGATACCCCGCCAAGTGAGCCCTAGCCCCGGGCCCGCTTTCGCTGTTCACCTGGGTGAATTCTCATGAGCTGGTCCGCATGGTTGCAGTCCCGGCTGCGCTCCACGCTCGGCGCCGGGTCCCGGCGCCTCGCTCGGGCCAGGAGGCCCGAGTCGCGCCCCGGGACTGCAACCATGCGGACCAACCTGTCCGTCTCGTTCACCCGGATGAACGGGTGAATCGGAGAACCGGTGAATGGGTGAACCCGCGGGGCTTGCAGGGACGATGGCTCAGCGGGGATGGCGGTGCGACCGGGTGACAAGATGACAGAGCGGGTCGGCGGCGGAGCGGGTCTGTGGCGAAGCGCATCGGTAGCAGAGCAGGTCGGCCGCGGGCGGGAATCAGCCGGCGGTCGCGCCCGGGATCGGCCGGGCACGATCGGATTTTACCCGGGTAAATTAGGAGAGCCTAAAACAGCCCGGTCGGGCGACTCGTCCGAGGTTCACCCGGATGAAAGAGTGAATCAGGTGAGCCGGCGGCGCAGGAAGCAGCCGCCGGCCGCGCCCGGGATCAAACGGCCGCCGTCCACCACCAGGCGGCCGCGCAGCCAGACCCGGCGCACCATGCCGGTCACCCGTGCGCCGGCGTAGAGGGAGCTTTGCGGATCGCTCTCGCCCAGAGGCTGCCAGACCTGCTCGGCCTGCGGGTCGAACAGCACCAGATCGGCGTCGAAGCCCGGGGCGATCCGACCCTTGCACCGGCCCAGGCCCATCAGCTCGGCCGGGCGCTCGCAGCAGACGCGGACCCAGCGCGCCGGCGTGAGGTTCCCCGGCACCACTCCCCGGGCGTAGGCCCAGGTCAGCCGCTCGCCCACGCCGCCGGCGCCGTTGGGGATCGCCGGGAAGCCGGCGTGCGCCGCCTGCAGCTTGACCGCCAGGGGGAACTCGCAGTGGTCGGTCGACAGCAGGTCGAGGTCGCCGGCGGCGAGTCCGGCTAGGAGCGCGGCGCTATCCTGCACGCTCCGGATGGGCGGCGAGAGCACGACGCGCAGGGCTGCTTCGTAGCTCCCGTCGCAGCAGCCGCTGCTGGCGAAGAGGTGGTGCAGGCAGACCTCGCCCGTCAGCTCATCGTCGCTGGCGCCCGCGGCCGCCGCCGCCCGGCGGGCCTGCCGCAGCCGCTGCAGGGATTCCGCCAGGGAGAGATGCACCAGGGTCAGGGGGCAGTGCGCGCTGCGGGCCAGGCTGAGGGCCATCTCGACGGCCGCCACCTCGGACTCCGGCGGGTGGGCGGTCGGATGCCACTCGGGGCCGCTGCGCCCGGTGTGCAGGAGGACGGCCTCGGCGCGGGCGTTCAGCTCGCCGTCCTCGGCGTGCACCAGAAGACGCCCGCTGCAGGCGGCGACGGCCCCCATGAGCCGGGCCAGCTCCTGCGCCGTGAGCATGAGCCGGCCCTTGTAGGCCAGGAAGCCCTTGAACGTCGGGATGCCCCGCTCGACGAGCGCGGGCAGCTCGGCCAGGCGGGCAGGGTCTGCGCGGCTGACGGTGGCGTGCAGCCCGAAATCGCACAGGCAGGTGCCTAGCGCAGCGGCGTGCCAGCGATCGACGGCGGCGGCGATCGGCTCCTCAGGTGCGGGATTGGCGAAGTCGATGACCGTGGTGGTGCCGCCCAGCAGGGCGGCCTCGCTGCTCTCGCGCCAGCCGAGACTGGTCACCCCCGGGCGCAGGCGCATGCCGAAGTGCACGTGGGCGTCCACGCCGCCCGGCAGCAGCCAGAGGCCCGTGGCATCGATCACCTCGCGGGGGTGATGGCCGGTCAGATCGGCGTCCGGACGGCCGGTGGCAGCGGTGTCCGGACGCCCCGCCGCCGCGCCGCTTCGGCGGCCAGGCCCGGCCCCGCGCGGCTGCACGGCGGCCAGGGTTTCGCCGCGCACGAGCACGTCGGCCTCCTGGAGCCCGTCGCCCGTGACCACGGTGGCGCCGTGGATCAACATTTCATGCTCTTCCATGGACCCAGCTTACGCGTCGTGATCCCCGAACACAAGCCGCTGGGCCGCCTGGCTGCAGTCCCGGGGCGCGACTCGGGCCTCCTGGCCCGAGAGAGGCGCCGGGTCCCGGCGCCGAGCGTAGAGCGCAGCCGGGACTGCAGCCAGCGGACCGTTCCGCCGGCTACGTTCCCCGGGTGTGCGCCGGGACGGCCCCCTGCCTCCCCGGTGGACCGGGGCCCGGCGAATGACTATAATCGCTCTTCCCGAGGAGGCCGGCCGGAAAGCGGCCGGCTCCTTAGATACCGCCGCGAGGAGCGCCGATGAAGAGGATTCCCAGCAAGGTCAAGAAGCAGGACCGCGTCTTCCGCGAGAACGACCGCGAGAACAGGCGTCGGGCCGGGGAGCTGGCCGAGCTGCTGGCCAAGATCCGCGAGGGGGCGGCTCCCAAGTACCGCCAGCGCCACCTGGAGCAGGGCAAGATGCTGGTGCGCGATCGCATCGAGGCCCTGCTGGATCCGGGAACGCCGTTCCTGGAGTTCTCCCCCCTGGCGGCCCACGAGGTGTACGGCGATGCGGTGCCGGCGGCCGGGGTGATCACCGGCGTGGGGCAGATCCACGGCCGGCAGGTCATGATCGTGGCCAACGACGCCACAGTGAAGGGGGGCACCTACTATCCCCTCACCGTGAAGAAGCACCTGCGGGCCCAGGAGATCGCCCTGGAGAACCGCCTGCCGTGCGTCTACCTGGTGGACTCGGGCGGCGCCTTCCTGCCGCTGCAGGACCAGGTCTTTCCGGACCGGGAGCACTTCGGTCGCATCTTCTACAACCAGGCCCGCATGTCGGCCCTCGAGCTGTGCCAGGTCAGCGCGGTGCTCGGCTCCTGCACCGCCGGCGGCGCCTACGTGCCGGCCATGAGCGACGAGGTGGTGATCGTCAAGGAGCAGGGCACCATCTTCCTGGGCGGACCTCCGCTGGTCAAGGCGGCCACCGGCGAGGTGGTGACGGCCGAGGAGCTCGGCGGCGGCGACGTGCACACCCGCATCAGCGGCGTAGCCGACCATCTGGCCAACGACGACGCGCACGCCCTGAGCCTGGTGCGCGATATCGTGGAGAACCTGGGCCCGGTCACCACCGCGACCGTGCCGACCAGCCCGCCCGAGGATCCCTTCTACGATCCCGAGGAGCTGTACGGGGTGGTGAGCCACGATCCCCGGCTGCCGTTCGAGATGCGCGAGGTGATCGCCCGCCTGGTGGACGGCAGCCGCATGCACGAATTCAAGCCCCGCTACGGGATGATGCTGGTGACCGGCTTCGCACGTATCCACGGCTATGCCGTGGGGATCCTCGCCAACAACGGGATCCTCTTCAGCGAGGAGGCGCTCAAGGCCACGCACTTCATCGAGCTGTGCAACGCCCGGCGCATCCCGCTGCTCTTCCTGCAGAACATAACCGGCTTCATGGTGGGCAAGCAGTACGAGCACGGCGGCATCGCCAAGGACGGTGCCAAGATGGTCAACGCGGTCAGCAACAGCAGCGTGCCCAAGTTCACGGTCATCGTGGGGGGGAGCTTCGGCGCCGGCAACTACGGCATGTGCGGGCGGGCCTACCAGCCGCGTCTGCTGTTCATGTGGCCCCAGGCCAAGATCTCGGTCATGGGCGGCGAGCAGGCGGCCAACGTGCTGCTGACGGTCAAGCGGGACCAGGTGGCACGGGCGGGCAAGTCCCTGACCGAGGCGGAGGAGAAGGCCATCGTCGAGCCGATCCTCCACAAGTACGAGGTCGAGGGTCATGCCTACTACAGCAGCGCCCGGCTGTGGGACGACGGCGTGCTGGACCCGCTGCAGACCCGCGACGTGCTGGGGCTGGGACTGGCCATGGCGCTCAACGCGCCGATCCCGCCGGTCAAGTTCGGCATCTACCGCATGTAGATCGCCGGCAGGGGAGGAGCAAGGACATGGCCGTCCGGACGCAGATGCGCGGGCCCGTGCTCGAGGTGACCCTCGACCGCCCGGAGGCGCGCAACGCCTTCGATCAGGCCACCATCCGCGAGCTGAGGGAGCTGTTCGAGGGGATCTCCTACCTGGAGCCCCCGGCCGGGGGAGCTGCCGAACAGGCGGCCGGCCAGGCGGCCGGTGCGAAGGTCGGGCCCGCCGGGGCAACCCGCCCTCACGCGATCCTGCTCCGAGCCACCGGACTGGTCTTCTGCGCGGGGGCCGACCTCGGCGACATGGAGGAGCTGGGGCAGGCCGGCTTCCAGGACAACCTCGAGGCCGCCCGGGAGATGGGCGCCATGTTCCGGGCCGTGCGCCTCTGCCCGGCGCCGGTGGTGGCGCGCGTGCAGGGACCTGCCTATGGTGGCGGCGTGGGATTGATCTGCGCCTGCGACGTGGTGGTGGCCGGGCAGGAGGCCCGCTTCGCCTTCAGCGAGGTGCGCCTGGGCCTGGTGGCCGGCGTCATCGCGCCGCTGGTGATGGACCGGATCGGGGCGGCCGCGGCCCGCCACTGGTTCCTGACCGGCGACGCCATCCGCGCGGTGGATGCCCTGCGCCTGGGCCTGGTGGATCGCCTCAGCGATCAGGAGGGGCTGGACGCGGCGGTCGGTCGCACACTGGGGTCGCTGCTCAGGGGTGGGCCGGCCGCGCTCGGCCGGATCAAGAGCCTCGTCGAGGGGACCCTGGCCCTGGGCTTCGAGCGCAGCCTGGACTTCACGGCTCGCATGATCGCCGAGGCCCGCACCGGCCAGGAGGCCCAGGCGGGCCTGCGGGCCTTCTTCGGCAAGCAGGATGCACCCTGGGTGCAGGACTTCCGCTGGCCGCCGGACGAGGGAGACGCATGAGGCGCTGGTTCGACAAGATCCTCGTGGCCAACCGTGGCGAGATCGCCGTGCGCGTCCTTCGCTCCTGCCGCGAGCTGGGCATCCGCAGTGTGGCCGTCTGCTCCGCGGCGGATCGCCGGGCGCTGCACGCCTCCCTCGCCGACGAGGTGGTGGAGATCGGACCGGCCTCGCCCCTGGAGTCGTACCTGCGGATCGACCGCATCCTGGAGGCCGCCCGCGAGACCGGCGCCCAGGCCATCCATCCCGGCTACGGCTTCCTGGCCGAGAACGCGGACTTCGCGGCGGCCTGCGCCGCGGCCGGGATCGTCTTCATCGGACCTTCGGCCGCGGTCATCGCGCAGATGGGCGAGAAGACGGCGGCGCGGCGGATCATGCAGGAGGCCGGCGTCCCCGTGGTGCCGGGCGACCGGCTGCCGGCCCCGGGCCAGGACGGCGAGCTGGACGCCGAGCCGGTGCGCGCGGCGGCGGCCCGCGTGGGCTTTCCCCTGATGGTCAAGGCCGCCTTCGGGGGCGGCGGCAAGGGGATGCGGCTGGTGCAGGATGGCGAGGACGTTGTCGCGGCGGCCAGCGCCGCGGCGCGCGAGGCGCGCAAGGCCTTCGGCAACGGGACGGTCTACCTGGAGCGCTACCTGCAGCGGCCGCGCCACGTGGAGTTCCAGATCTTCGGCGACAGCCAGGGCGGCGCCGTGCACCTGAACGAGCGCGAATGCTCCATCCAGCGCCGCCACCAGAAGATCATCGAGGAGACGCCGTCTCCTGCCCTGGATCCGCAGCTGCGCGCCCGCATGGGCGAGGCGGCCGTGGCCGCCGCCCGGGCCGTCGGCTACGTGGGGGCCGGGACGGTGGAGTTCCTGCTCACGCAGGAACGGGAGTTCTACTTCCTGGAGATGAACACCCGCCTGCAGGTGGAGCATCCGGTGACCGAGCTGGTGACCGGGCTGGACCTGGTCCGCGCCCAGATCGCCGTGGCGGCGGGCGAGCCGCTGCCCTGGCGCCAGGAGGAGATCGCTGCCCGCGGGCACGCCATCGAGTGCCGCCTGTACGCCGAGGATCCGGCGCACGATTTCCGGCCGTCCCTAGGCGAGATCCTGCTGCTGCGCGAGCCGGCCGGTCCCGGGGTGCGTGTGGACAGCGGGGTGCGGCAAGGGGACGAGGTCTCCCAGCACTACGACCCGATGATCGCCAAGCTCGCGGTGCACGGACCCGATCGCGGTGCGGCCATCGAGCGGGCCACGACGGCGCTGCGGGACTACGCGGTCCTGGGGATCACCACCAATGCCCCGTACCTGATCGACATCCTGGAGCACCCCGCTTTCGCGCGCGGGGACACCCACACGGGATTCCTGGCCGAGCACCTGCCCGGCTGGCAGGGCAATGGCCGCGACGGCGAGGATCTGGCCCTGGCGGCGGCCGGCCTGCACGAGCTGCTGTTCGCGGTGGCCGCTGCGGCGGCCGGTGGCCCGGGCCGCAACAGCAGCATGCCTTCGCCCTGGGAACGGCTGGGCCGCTTCCGGCTGCACGGGCTGGACTGAACCGGTATCGCGGGCGCTCACCGGCCCCCGGCCGACGAGGAGAGCACATCTTGCGGTTGCATTACAGGATCGATGACCGGGACGTGCAGCTGGACGTCAGCCACCGCGGCGAGGGCTACACCGTGACCCTCGATGGTCGGGAGCTGGATGTCGAGATCCTCTCCGCCCAGCCGGGCGAGCTGCAGCTGCGCTGCGGGGAGCAGCGCAGCCGGGCCTACGTGGCGGTGCGGGGCGACGATCGCTTCGTTTTCCTGAACGGCCGGGTGTTCAGCTTCCGGCGACCCGCCGACATCCACGAGCTGGAAGAGGAGAACGGCAACGGCGGGCCCCACGTCGTCGCGCAGATGCCCTGCACCATCGTCAAGCTGCTGGTGCAGCCCGGCCAGCAAGTGGCCGAGGGGGACGGCCTCCTGATCATCGAGTCCATGAAGATGGAGACGGAGATCGCCGCGCCCCTGGCCGGCTCCGTGGCCGCGGTGCACGTTCGCCAGGGCGAGACCGTCGGCCTGCGCGCCCCCCTGGTGGATCTGGATCCCGTACCGCCGGCCGGCGAGACCTGAGGCCGCTGCTTACGCGGCGGGGTATCAGGGTACCCAGGTGGCGTGGAAGAGATCCGTGCAGCCCGGTTCCGTGCCCTGCCGCTGCGAGGTCCAGACCAGCTGCCGGCCGTCGCGGCTGAAGATCGGATCCGCATCCAGCCCCGGGTTGAAGGTCAGCCGCTCCCGCTCGCCCCCCTCGGGTCCGATCCGGAACAGCTCGTAGTCCCCGTCCTCCGTGTCCGCCGCGTAGATCACGAACTGGCTGCCCGGATGCCAGCTGGGGGAGAAGCAGTAGTGCCCCCTGCGGTCCAGCAGGCGCACGTCGCTGCCGTCGGCCCGGCAGATGTAGAGGGCGATGCCGGCCGTGCCATCGGTGCGGGCGGCCTGGAAGACGATGGCGTCGCCGAGAGGCGAGAGCTGCGCGTCGCCGGCGTAGCCGGACCAGCTCAGCAGCTCCCGGCCCTTGCCCCCGGCTGCCGGCATGATCCACAACGAGCCGCGCTCCCCGTCCACCGCGGTGTAGAGGATCGAGTGGCCGTCGCGGCCGTAGGAGCCCTCGGCGTCGTAGCCCCGTCGCCCGGTCAGCGCGCCGGGCTCCGACCCGTCCAGCCTGTCCAGGAACAGGTCCATGCCCGGCAGGAAAACCCGGGGAGCCGCCCTGTCAGGGCCGTCCTGCGCCGAGCTGCTCGCCGCGACCGAGCGCGGTGCCCGGGCGTAGAGCAGGCCGTGGCCGTCCGGCTCGAACGCGACGCCCTGGTAAACGAAGTCCTCGCGGCCCACGGGACGCAGGGTGCCGCTGGTCAGGTCCATGAGCATGATCCGGTCGCTCTCGGCCTCAGGCGCGCGCTGCAACCAGACGAGCTGGCTGCCGTCAGGACCGAAGGATGCGCCGCGGTTGACGCCACTGCTGGTCAGCCGCTGGACGGCCTGCAGGTGGACCTCGGCAGGCGCGGAGCTCTCCTCGCCGGCGGAGCGGGCCGGCGTGGCTCGCTTCTCCAGCTTGATCTCGTCGCAGCCGGCCAGCAACAACAGGCCGGCCAGGAGCAGTGGGCCGGTCAGAAGCAGGAGGCCAGGCGAGTGCGGAGAGCCCGCCGGGAGCGGGAGGCCTGCGTGTCGCAGGCCGCTGGGGACATGGCCGGGGCGCATCGCAACTCCTTGCATTGAGCGGACGGAGGCTGCCGTCCGTGGGGCTCCCTCCGCCACCAGGCTAGCCCACAGGACGGCCGCATGCAACGCTCTCCTGTCCCGGGCTCAAGCCGGACCGGCGCCGGCCGATTTCCAGGAGGGAATCCCGCTCTCCCGGCCGGGTGGCGGGAATGGAGCTGCGGTGGGCCCCCGTCCGGAGAGTCGCGACCATGTACAAGTCCCTGCAGGAACTCGTCAACGCCACGACCGAGCTGGCGGCTCTGCCCGCCACCACGCTCAAGCTGCTGGAGCTGCTGGACGAGCCGGCCGTGGCCGCCGACCAGGTCCTGAACATCATCAGCAAGGATCCCTCGCTCACCGCCAACCTGCTCAAGCTCTGCAACTCCGCCTACTACGGCGTGCGCCGCCAGGTGGGCAGCGTCAAGGAGGCCCTCATTCTGCTCGGCAACCAGACGGTGGTGACCCTGGCCTTCGCGACCAGCATGGGCGACATCCTGCGGGGCAAGCTTGCCAGCTATGGTCTGGCCAAGGACGAGATGTGGCATCACGCGCTCGCCACCGCGCTGGCGGCTGGCTTCCTGACCGAGCAGACCGGCCGCAAGGAGCTGAAGGACCGTGCTTTCACCTCGGGCCTGGTGCACGACATCGGCAAGCTCCTGCTGGACGGCCCCCTGAGCCAGCAGGCGGAGCAGCTACCAGCGGGCGCCCACGGGCTGGCGCTAACCGAGGCCGAGCGCAAGATCCTGGGCTTCGACCATTGCGAGGCCGGCGCCGCCCTCGCCACGGCCTGGCATTTCCCGCCGGTGCTCGCCACCGCGATCTTCCATCACCACCGGCCCGATGCGGCCAAGGAACACGGCGAGATGGTGCGAGCCGTCTACGTCGCCAACCTGGTGGCCGAGAGCCTGGGACTGGGCAAGGGGGCCGGCCCGCCGGTGAGCCTCGAGGAGCAGGAGGATCTCGGCCGGCAGGGTTTCCCGGACGACGTGATCGCCCGGCTCACCCAGAGCCTGGGACAGGAGCTGGACGATCTGCTCTCCGCGCTCGGCCAGCCGGTTTGAGCCTGCGACCGAATCGACCTATAATGTATTGGTTCGGGACGTCTCCCCCCACTCGCTGACGAGGATGGAGCCGTTGAGGATCATCTTCCTCTGCACCGCCAACTCCTGCCGCAGCCAGATGGCCGAGGCCTGGGCGCGCCGGCTCTTTCCTGCCGGCTGGGAGGTCCAAAGCGCCGGGCTGCTCACCTATCCCATCACCGAGGAGACCCGAACCGCCATGGCGGAGGTCGGCCTGGACATGGCGGGCCAGGAGAGCAAGAGCATGGACCTCTTCGTCCTCGACGACTTCGATCTAGTGGTGACGCTGAGCCGCAACTCCGGCCGCTTCCTGCCCCGGCTGTCCCGCCCGGAGCGGCACCTGCATCGTCCCCTGCCGGATCCCATGCAGGTCACCGGGAGCGACGAGCAGGTCCAGCAGGCCTTCCGGAAGGCGCGCGACCGGATCCGCCAGGTGGTGGAGGAAATCCTGGCCCGAGCCCAGGCGCCGGCCAGGGATCGCGGCCGTCGCGTGTAGCCCGCTGTTTCGACGCCCGGCCATCGCTCTGCTATCCTTCCGGCTACAGAGAAGATAGAACGTTCTGGAGATCGGTTGTCGGGACACCATTCCGGCTCGGAGGGTTGGCGCGCGGATCGGCGGGGAGCGGTCGCAATTTTTTTCACGTGTTTCTAACGCGACGACGGCAGCCCGCAAGCGGATTCGCGCCGATTCCCGGGACCGTCGCTTACGGCTCCTCTGCGGTACCGAGTTTGGGCTTGCCCGGGTCGTTTCCCGGATTGCATATTGTGGCTCCATTCCCCTCATACTGTGGTCCACAGCGTAGGTACTACAACATATTGGGGTAGTTCCGGTGGATATCGAGTCCCCGGACATGGGCAAGCAGAGCACAAATAATCATCTACGACATCAAAGGAAGGAGCCGTTCTGGACGCCGTTGCAGGGGGCCGGCCCGTGGAACAGAGCTTGTTGCCCGGTGGTAATGGAATTACCTCGTCTGTGTCCGAAGGAGCGTGAATCAACATGACGGATCGCCTGGAGAAGAGCAACCGGCCTGCAGCGCTCGACAGCCTGCTGTTCGCAGGGTCCGAGGAGCCGGGTGAGACCGCCCGTGACCACCTGCCCGATCTGACGGTGGCCGAACCGCCGGTTCGCCGCGGCATGATCCTCGCCCGGCGCCACACCCGACCCGGGGTCCAGCCCCTGGACGAGGTGCGCTGGGAAAAACGGACCGCCACCATCCAGAACGACAAGGGTGAGCTGCTCTTCAAGCAGGAAGAGGTGGAGGTCCCCAAGAGCTGGTCGCAGATGGCCACCAACGTGGTCGTCAGCAAGTACTTTCGCGGCGGCATGGGGACGCCGGAGCGCGAGACCTCGGTCAGGCAGCTCATCGGTCGCGTCGTCGGGACCATCACCAGCTGGGGCGAGCGGGACGGCTACTTCGCGCGCGAGGAGGACCGGGAGGCCTTCCGGGCGGAGCTGGCCTATCTGCTCGTGCACCAGTACGCCTCGTTCAACAGCCCGGTCTGGTTCAACGTCGGCGTCGAGGCGAAGCCGCAGTGCTCGGCCTGCTTCATCAACGCGGTCGAGGACACCATGGAATCGATCCTGGATCTGGCCAAGACCGAGGGCCTGCTCTTCAAGTACGGGAGCGGCACGGGAAGCAACCTCTCGCCCCTGCGCTCGGCCAGGGAGCGGCTCAGCTCGGGCGGGCAGGCGTCGGGGCCGGTGTCCTTCATGCGGGGCTACGACGCCTTCGCCGGCGTCATCAAGTCCGGGGGCAAGACCCGCCGCGCGGCCAAGATGGTCATCCTCGACATCGATCATCCCGACATCGAGGAGTTCATCGAGTGCAAGGTGAAGGAGGAGAAGAAGGCCTGGGCGCTCATCGATCACGGTTACGATGGCTCCTTCAACGGAGAGGCCTACAGCTCCATCTTCTTCCAGAACAGCAACAACTCCGTGCGCGTCACCGACGATTTCATGCGGGCCGTGGTGGAGGACCGCAGCTGGACCACCAAGGCCGTCACCACCGGCGAGCCGGTCGACACCTACCGGGCGCGCGACCTCATGCGCAAGATCGCCGAGGGCACGCACGTCTGCGGCGATCCCGGCATGCAGTTCGACACGACCATCAACGACTGGCACACATGCAAGAACAGCGACCGGATCTACGCCTCGAATCCCTGCTCCGAGTACATGTTCCTGAACGACAGCGCCTGCAACCTGGCCTCGCTGAACCTGATGAAGTTCCGCCGGGCGGACGCGGAGTTCGACATCCAGACCTTCTGTCACGCGGTGAGCATCGTGCTGCTCGCCATGGAGATCATCGTCGACAACGCGAGCTACCCGCGTCCCCGGATCGCGGAGAACAGCCACCTCTTCCGCCCCCTCGGGCTGGGCTACGCCAATCTGGGAGCCCTGCTCATGGCGCGCGGGCTGCCCTACGACAGCGACGAGGGACGCGATTACGCCGCGGCGATCACCGCCCTGCTCTGCGGCCAGGCCTATGCCACCTCGGCCGAGATGGCCCGCGAGATCGGACCCTTCGCGCGGTACGAAATGAACCGCGAGCCGTTCCTGGGCGTGATCCAGAAGCACCGCGCGGCCATCAACAAGATCAACCAGCACCGCGTGCCCGAGGAGCTGCTGCAGGCGGTCAAGAACATCTGGACCGAGGCCTACACGCTCGGCTACGACTACGGCTACCGCAACGCCCAGGTCACGGTGCTGGCTCCCACCGGGACCATCGGCTTCATGATGGACTGCGACACCACCGGCATCGAGCCGGACATCGCCCTGATCAAGTACAAGAAGCTGGTAGACGGCGGCCTGCTGAAGATCGTCAACCACACCGTGCCCGAGGCGCTCGCCAAGCTCGGGTACAGCGACGAGGAGCGGGCCCGGATCCTGGCCTATCTGGAGGAGAACGAGACCATCGAGGGGTCGCCGGGGCTGCTGGAGGAGCACCTGCCGGTCTTCGACTGCGCCTTCAAGCCCCAGAACGGAGAGCGTTCCATCCAGTACATGGGCCACATCCGCATGATGGCCGCCTGCCAGCCTTTTCTCTCGGGCGCCATCTCCAAGACGGTCAACATGCCCACCGAGGCCACCGTCGACGAGATCGCCCAGACCTACATCGAGGCCTGGAAGATGGGCCTGAAGGCCATTGCCATCTACCGGGACGGCTCCAAGCGGCTGCAGCCCCTCAACACGGGTCAGAAGGAGCAGAAGGCCAGGCGGCTGGCGCCGCCGCCGCCGCAGCGGGTGCGCCTGCCGGACGAGCGCAAGGCCGTCACCCACAAGTTCAGCATCGCCGGGCACGAGGGCTACCTGACGGTCGGGCTCTACCCCAACGGCAAGCCCGGCGAGATGTTCATCGCCATGGCCAAGGAGGGCTCGGTCGTCTCCGGCTTGATGGACAGCTTCGCCACCGCGGTCAGCATCATGCTGCAGTACGGCGTGCCGCTGAAGGTGCTGATCAACAAGTTCAGCCACGTTCGCTTCGAGCCCAGCGGCGTGACCAGCAACCCGGAGATTCCGCTGGCCAAGTCGGTCATGGATTACATCTTCCGCTGGCTCGACCTGAAGTTCGGCGACCATGAACCCGGTGAGGAGGTCGACGAGGCGGGACTGAAGTCCCAGGACGAGCAGGAGCAGTACGAGCAGGTGGTCGCCGAGGGGCTGCTCGCCATGGAGGCCGCCGCGGGCAGCAGCCGCGCGCGCATCCAGCTGGAGGAGACCGAGCATCAGATCTTCCGCACGCAGGCCGACAGCCCGCCCTGCCCCGAGTGCGGCTCGGTGATGGTGCGCAACGGCTCCTGCTACAAGTGTCTGAACTGTGCCGCGACCAGCGGCTGCTCGTGAGCGGGCGGCCGTGACACCGTCCCCTCCACGCACCCCCGGGCCGGCCGACGCCGGCCCGGTCTCCTTTCCACCCCCCGACTTCCGCCGCCAGGAGGCGGTGCCGGGCGTGGGGCCGGAAGGGCAGGCCCGCCTGGGCCGGGCGCGGGTGCTGGTGGTGGGCGTGGGCGGGCTGGGCTGTGCCGCGAGCCTCTATCTCGCCGCCGCGGGGGTGGGCCGGCTGATCCTCGTCGATCCCGACCGGGTGGCGGCTCCCGACCTCCACCGCCAGATCCTCTACCGGCCGGCCGACGTGGGGCGAGCCAAGGTCGAGGTGGCCGCCGAGCGGTTGCGCGAGCACCGTCCCACCGGGCTCGAGCTCGTCGTGGAGCAGCAGGCTCTCGACGAGCGCCTGGCGCGCCGCCTGCTGCCGGAGTCCGACGTGGTGGTGGACGGCCTGGACACGCACCGGGCCCGGGATCTGCTGGCCCGCCTCTGCTACGAGCTCGGGCGTCCCCTCGTGCACGGGGCGGTGAGCGGCGGGGGCGGCTGCGCGGCCCTGCTGGCGCCGGGCGGTCCCTGCTATCGCTGTCTCTTCCCCGCCGGTCAGCAGGCCCCCGACTCGCCGGCGGAGCAAGGAGTCCTCGGCCCGGTGGCCGGGCTGGTGGGCGCGGCCGAGGCCGGCCTCGCCCTGCAGTGGCTGCTCTGGCCGCGCCCCGGCCCGCGTTCCCTGCTCGTGTTCGACCTGGTGCGCGGCGGCTGCCTGGAAGTGGCCGCGGCCATCGTGCCCGGCTGTCCCCTCTGCGGGGGCGGGGGGATGCCCATCTCCGGCCAATGACCGCTGGCCATCCGCCTTCCCACCCGCTATAAGGAGAGGGGCGCGAGCGGTGCGCCGAGCAACCCGCCCCGACAGGAGGGTTCGGTGATGAGAGACGGATCTCGCCGGGGCCGCCCGGCCCGGCTGCTTGCCCTGCTGGTGGTGATCCTGCTGCTGGGGGCCGGTCCGGCTGCGGCCGTGAAGGACTGGAACCGCCTGGACGATCGCATGCAGGGCGCCATCGGCCTGCATCTGGGCAAGCTCGGCGGCATCGGGCTCGCCTACAAGTACCCGCCGATCTGGTGGCTCAACGTGCAGGTGGGCGGCGGCATCTGGCATACCGACAAGGACAAGCGCCATAACCTGGGCTTCGAGGCGCAGTACATCCTGCGCCAGGACAGCCAGCTGCGGCTCTTCCTCGCGGCGGGCGCCGGCTACTTCTATCACAAGAAAGTCCGCGACGACGAGCCGGACGAGCTGAAGGATTACTGGAACACCGGCTTCGGCATCGGCGTGGAGTGGCTGCAGACCGACCGCATCTCGATCCAGGTGGAAGGGGATTTCACGCACGAGGGCGACGACCAGGACTTCATCTTCCTGCCCCAGGTGGGGGCCTTCTTCTACTTCTAGGCGGGCGCGGCCGGCGCGGCGAGCAGGGAGGGGACCACGATGGGGAACACGGGAGCCCGGTGCGGGGCTGCGCTCGTCAACGGCCGGCGGAAGCTCCTGTCGCGGCTGGCGCCGCTGCTGCTGCTGCTGCCGGTCCTGCCGGGAGGTCTGCTGATGAACGGTTGCAGCCGCAACCCCGATCCGGCCGCGGTGCGCGACGAGCTGCTCGCGGCCGATCGTGCCTTCGCCGCCATGGCCCTCGAGCAGGGACCGGCCGCGGCCTTCGGCCGCTGGGCGGCCGACGACGCCGTGCTCTTCCGCGAGGGGGGAGGGCCGATCACCGGGGGCGAGTCCATCCGCGCCCGGTTCGAGGGCGGCGCGGGCCTGCTGCTCTGGGAGCCGTACCAGGCGCAGGCCGGCGCGGGCGGCGATCTGGGCTACACGCTCGGGCGCTGGTCCTGGTACACCGACACGGAGCCCGGCGCCGATCCCGACCAGACCGGCTTCTACGTCACCATCTGGCGGCGTCAGCCGGACGGCGACTGGCGCTTCAGCTTCGATAGCGGGGTCACCGCGCCGGACGACGTGCCGCCGGCGCCTCCGGGCTTGCCGGACTGAGCCGACCTCAGATGACCGTGTCGATCTCGGCCGCGACCCCCAGCTCCGCGAGCTGCGAGGCGATCTCCTGCCGGTAGATCGGGTTCATGACCAGCACCACCTCCGGGCGGTAGCGGGTCAGGAATTCCGGCGAGACGTACTGCTGCCCGCTCCCGGCGACGAACTTGTCCTGCTTGTTGGGATTGATGTCGACGACGTAGGCCACGGTCTCGGCGGTCCCGAGCAGGTTCAGGAAGGTGACCCCCTTCGAACCCCCGCCCCAGACGACCACGCGCCGGCCCGCCCGGAACCATTCGTCCAGCTTCCGGCGCCAGGTCGCCAGCAGATCCCGGAAGGCGGTGCCCAGGCGCGCGGCCAACGTCGTCAGGGGTGCGACCTCGGACCCGGGCGGCAGGTAGGCGATCTCCCCGGTGCCGGCGGGCGCGGGGTGGGCCTCGAGGGTGAGGAACTGGTCCCCGAAGGTCTCGACGACCCGGTCCACCGCGAAGCCGGAACGGCGGAAGGCGGTGGCGAGCGAGGGGGGGCTGAAGTAGGAGACGTGCTCGTAGATCAGGTCCCAGACGCTCAGGTCGCGCAGCGTGAAGAGGGAGCTGGGGACCTCGAAGAAGATCGCGGTGCCGAGGCGGTCGCCCAGGCTGCGGCGCACGCGGCGCAGGAACTCGGCGGGCGCGGGGAGATGCTCCAGGGCGTGGCGACAGCAGAGCAGGTCGGCCGCCACGTCGACGGTCTCGTCGTAGTACTCGCGGACGATGGTCAGGCCCGCCGGCTCGCGGCCGCCGGCGGGGGGCACGTAGCTCGGATCGAAGCCGCTGGCCCGGGCCGCGCCCAGCTCCAGCAGCTGGCGCAGGAAGTCGCCCTTGCCGCAGGCGATCTCCAGGACGTGCTTGCCCCGCAGATCGTGCCGCGCCACCAGATCGCGCGCCAGCGCGTCCGCGTACTCCCGGAAGCGGGGCGAGTGGTGCAGGCAGTTGTCGTAGGCGGCGTCGTAGTCCAGCAGCTCGGGCTGGAAGTCACGGTTGAAGAGGTGGCCGCAATCTCGGCAGAAGACCAGGTCCAGGCGGCCGGTGGGGGCGGCGAGGGCGGACGTACGCTCCGGCCAGTGCACGTTGCAGAAGACCGGGACGCGGGGGATCTCCAGGACCGGCGACAGATGCGGGGAAGCGCAGACGAGGCAGGCCGAGGCCACGGGTCCTCCTCACTCGATGCAGATCAGCTCCGGAGTGAGGCCCAGTCGGGCCAGCTCCGCGCCGATCTCCTGGCGGTAGATGGCGTTCATGACGATCACCAGATCAGGGCGGATCTCCGGCAGCTGCGCGGGGGCGACGATCACGTGGCCCGTGCCCGGCATGTGGAAGCCGTGCCGGTGCGGGTTGATGTCCACCGCGCAGGCCACCTCCGCGTCCAGGCCCAGGGTGGTCAGGAAGGAGACCGCCTTGGAGCCCGAGCCCCAGAGCACGATCTTGCGGCCGGCCGCCTGCGCGCCGTCGACGCGCTTGCGCCAGAGGGCGCTCTTGCGCCGGTACTTGCGGCCGAAGTCCGTGACCCAGCCGGCCAGCCGCTGCAGCTCCGCGGGCGGCGGCGGCGTGGTGTCGGGCGCCGCCACGGGCGTCGCCTCGATGGTCAGGTACTGGCCGTCGTACTCGGTGTCCGTGCCGAGGACCCGGAAGCCCTGGCTGCGGAACAGGTAGCTCAGCGAGGCCGGCGAGAAGTAGGAGCAGTGCTCGTAGTAGACGTCCTCGAAGGCGCAGTCGCGCAGGATGCGGGTGGTGTCGGGGATCTGGAAGAAGACCACGGTCTCGGGGCGGTCGCCCACGGCCCGGCGCACGGTGCTCAGGAAGTCGGCCGTCGGGTGGATGTGCTCCAGGGTCATCTTGCAGCAGACGAAATCGGCGTCGCGATCGGTGTACTTCTCGGTGTAGAAGTCCCGCACGAATTCCACGCGCGAGGTGTCGCGCCCCGCGGTGCGGGCCGGCAGGTAGGCCGGATCGAAACCGAGGCCTTGGTTGTGTCCCTTCTCGCAGAGCAGCAGCAGGAACTCCCCCTTGCCGCAGCCGATCTCCAGGACCCGCTTGTCGCGCAGCCCGTGCTTCTCGATCAGCCGATCGGCCAGCGCCTCGTGGAAGCGGTTGAAGGTGGGGCTGAAGCCCTGCGTCTCCTCGTAGCGCTCCGAGTACTCGGTCAGGCGGGCCTCGAAGGCAGTGTTGGAGACGAAGCCGCAGTGGGGACAGAAGCCCAGCGCGATGTCCCCGCGCGGATAGGCGCGGGCTTCCTCGCGCGTGGCCAGCAGGATGCAGCTGTTCGATGGCACGCCGCGCTTCTCGTGGAAGAGCTGCAGGCGGCCGGTGCGGCAGTTGGGGCAGAGCGGGGCGTCGGACATGGATCTCTTCCTCGGCGGGCGGCCGTTCAGACCAGGCGCGGCTTGGGGACCGGGATGATGAACTGGCCGCCCTGCTCGCGGTAGGCGGCCTGCTGCTGCAGGATCTCGTCGGCGAAGTTCCAGCTCAGCATCAGCACCGCGTCGGGCTTGCTGGTCAGCAGCTCCTCGGGTGCCCGGATCGGCAAATGCTGGCCCGGCATGTGCCGGCCCTGCTTGTGCACGTTGCGATCCACCACGAACTCCACCAGGTCGCGGCCGATGCCCACGTAGTTGATGAGGGTGGCCCCCTTGGCGGCGGCCCCGTAAGCGGCCAGCCGCTTGCCCCGGGCCTTGAGCCCCCGCAGGAGCGTCAGCAGCTCCTGCTTGAGCCGGACCACGCGGGCCGAGAAGTCCAGGTAGTAATCCGGCCGGTCGAGGCCCAGCTCCCTCTCGCTGGCCAGCATCGCCCGCACGGCCGAGCCCACCTGCTCCCGCTTCTCCACGTAGAGCCGCAGGGAGCCGCCGTGGATCGGCAGCCGCCGCACGTCGTTCAGGTAGAGGCCGTGACGGCGCAGCAGGTGATCGACCGAGGTGGCGGAGAAGTAGCACAGGTGCTCGTGGTAGATGGTGTCGAACTCGCAATGGTCGATGAGGTCGCGCACGTAGGGGAACTCGATCACCGCCACGCCGTCCTGCTTCAGCAGCGTGGCGATGCCGGCCACGAAGCCGTTGGTGTCGGCCACGTGAGCCAGCACGTTGTTGGCGTGGATCACGTCGGCCTGCTTCCCCTCGCCGGCCAGCCGCTCGGCCAGCTCCCGCGTGAAGAACTCCTGCAGGGTGGGTACCCCGATCGCGACGGCCGCGGTCGCCGGGCCCGGCACCGGATCGATGCCCAGCACGGGAATGCCCTCCTCCACGTAGTTCTTGAGCAGGTAGCCGTCGTTGCTGGCCAGCTCCACCACCAGGCTCTGCGGGCCCAGCTCGCGCGCTCCGATGAGCTCCAGCGCGTTCTTGCGCGAGTGATCCAGCAGGTAGGGGGAGAAGGAGGAGTAGTAGGGATACTCGGCGTCGAAGACCTGCTCCGGCGGCACCGTCTCCAGGATCTGCATCAGGCTGCACTCGGGGCAGAAGGCGACCTGGAGGGGGAAGCGAGGCTCCGTCTGGGACAGCTGCTCCGTCGTGGGCAGGCGGTCCGCGAGGGGCGTCTCGCCGAGATCGAGCACGGGCACGAGACCGTGACGTCCGCAGGCGCGGCACGCGGCCTGGGCGGCGCGTTCCTTCATCGGAGGATCATCCTTCCTGTGGCTGGCCGTCGCGCCGCCGCAGCTTGGCGTCCAGCCGGCCGGCGGCGATCAGCTGCTTGACGTGCGCGATGCGCTGGTACCTGGGGCCCTCGAACTCCTCGAGGGTCAGGCCCACCTGCTTGTAGGCCGCATAGAGCTGTTCGGCGCCGCGGCGGGCGGTCCACTGGGGCTTGAAACCGTGCAGCCGGGTGGCGATGAGGTTGCAGTCCACGCGATAGCAGCGCTTGTCCGGGCTGGCGTCCGGGGCGTACTCGATCCGGCAGTCGGGGACGACCTCCTGCACGATCTCCGCCAGCTCGCGGATCTGGTAGTTCTCGGTGGTCAGGCCCACGTTGAAGGCGGCGTTGTGGATCATCTCCTGCGGCGCCTCGAGGGCGGCCAGATAGGCGCGGGCGATGTCCTCGACGTGCACGATCGGCCGCCAGGGCGTGCCGTCGCTCTTCAGGTAGACCCGCCCGGTGGTGAAGGCCCAGGCGGTCAGGTTGTTCAGCACCAGATCGAAGCGCAGGCGGGGCGAAACGCCATAGGCCGTCGAGGCGCGCAGGAAGACGGGGCTGAAGCTGTCGTCCGCCATGTGCGAGACGGCCAGCTCGACGTCGACCTTGGAGACCCCGTAGGGCGTGACCGGATTGAACTGTCCGTTCTCGTCGATGAAGGCGTCGCCCGCCGATCCGTAGTTGCTGCAGGACGAGGCGAAGAGGAAGCGATCCACGCCGGCGGCCTTGGCCAGCTCGGCCAGGCGGACCGAGGCGCGGTGGTTGATGGAGTCGGTCAGCTCCGGCCGGTAGTCGCCCAGGGGATCGTTGGAGAGGCCGGCCAGGTGGATGACGGCCTGGCAGCCTTCCACGTCCTCGGGGCCGGCGTCCCGCACGTCCTTGACGGCCGTCGGGATGGCGGGCACCTCGCCGATGAAGGTGCAGTCGGCGAAGAGATCGCTGTCCAGCCCGACCGCCTCGTGGCCGGCCTGCTGCAGCAGGGGGACCAGGACCGTTCCGATGTAGCCGCGGGATCCGGTGACCAGGACGCGCATCGTTCACTCCCAGATTTTCCAGGGCGGATTCCCGCTCTGCCACAGGTTCTCGAGGATGTACTTCTCGCGCAACGTGTCCATGCACTGCCAGAAGGAATCGTGCCGGTAGGCCATGAGCTGTCCCTCGGCCGCGAGCCGCTCCATCGGTTCCTTTTCCCACTGGATGTCGTCGCCCTCCACGTAGTCGAAGACCTGCGGTTCCAGCACGAAGAATGCGCCGTTGATCCAGCCCTCGGCCGTCTGGGGCTTCTCGGTGAAGCGGCAGACCCGGTCGCCGTCGAACTCCAGATGCCCGTAGCGGGCCGGCGGCCGCACGGACGTCATGGTGGCCAGCTTGCCGTGGGAGCGGTGGAAGCGCAGCAGGGCGTGCAGATCCACGTCCGAGACGCCGTCGCCCCAGGTGAGCATGAAGGTCCGGTCGCCCACCCACGACTGCAGCCGCTTGATGCGCCCGCCGGTCTGGGTGCGCATCCCGGTCTCCACCAGGTGGATGATCCAGTCGTTCTCGCTGCCCTGGTGGGCGACGAGCTGGCCGGTTCCGGTGTGCACGGTCAGGTCGCCGCCCAGGGAGAAGTGGTCCCGGGCCCAGCGCTTGATGTACTCGCCCTTGTAGCCCAGGGCGACGATGAACTCCTTGAACCCGTAGTGGGAGTAGTGCTTCATGATGTGCCAGAGGATGGGCCGCCCACCGATCTCGACCATGGGCTTGGGTCGCACCTCCGTTTCCTCCGCCAGGCGGGTGCCCTGGCCTCCGGCCAGGATGGCGACCTTCAGATCCTCCGGTGCCTTCAGAGCAGCCAATTCTGCATCCCCCTTCTCTCGCGTGCTCCGGCGCCCCCGGCGCAGCCTCGCTGGCGCCGGGCGCTGCCGGCCGGGTGGTGAGCGATGGGGAATCCGTGATCCGTTCCCCGTCGAGTGGCCCCTCAGGATAGCTCGTTTTCGCCGGATTGGCGAGGCCAGCCTGGGGATTTAATGCAATTTGCAGGCCAGGTGGCATGCGCTACCCTGGGCGGAGCGCGGCGAGGACAGAGGAGGAGGGCGGAGGCAGGGGACCTGTCCCGCGGGCGGGCCGCCGCGCCGGAGGAGGGCCTTGGATCGCCGCGCCGTCAACGCCTGGTGCCTCTACGACTGGGCCAATTCCGCCTTCGCCACCACGGTGATGGCGGCCCTCTACCCGCCCTTCTTCCGCTCGCTCGCCACGGCGGCGGGCCTGCCGCCGGCCGGGGCCACCGCCGCCTGGGGCTACACCACGGCGACCGCACTGCTGATCGTCGCCCTGCTGGCCCCCGTACTGGGAGCCATGGCGGACGCCATGGCCGCGCGCAAGCGTTTTCTGGCCGGCTTCGCGGGCCTGGGCATCCTGGCCACCTTGAGCTTCACCCTGCTGGGGAGGGCGGACTGGTCGCACGGCGCCCTCCTGTACATCCTGGCCAACGTGGGCTTCGCCGGCTCCATCGTCTTCTACGAGTCGCTCCTGCCGTTCCTGGGCCGGGGCTCCGCTCTCGACCGCATCTCGGCCCGCGGGTACACCCTGGGCTACGTGGGGGGCGGCCTGCTGCTGGCCCTGAACGCCCTCTGGGTGCTGCACCCGACCTGGTTCGGCCTGCCGGGGGAGCGGTTCGCGGTGAAGGCGAGCTTCGCCAGCGTGGCGGTCTGGTGGGCCGTCTTCGCCGTGCCCCTCTTCCGGCGGGTGCCCGAGCCGGCCGTGCCTTTGCTGCCGGGGGAGAACCCCACCGGCTGGCGGGCCGTGCCCGCCGGCTGGGCCCGGCTGCGCGACACCTTGCGCGAGCTGCGGCGCTACCGTCAGCTGGCCCTGTTCCTGGCGGCCTACTGGCTGTACAGCGACGGGATCGGCACCATCATCAAGATGGCGACAGCCTACGGGGACGAGCTCGGCATCGGCTTGGGCGACATGATCCTGGCCCTGCTGCTGACCCAGGCCGTGGGCGCTCCCTGCACCCTGCTGTTCGGGCGGCTGGCCGGCCGGCTGGGAGCCCTCCGGAGCATCCAGCTGGCCCTGGCGGTCTACGTGCTGATCTGCCTGGGCGGCTTCTTCATGCGCACGGCCCTGCACTTCTATATCTTGGCCCTGACGGTGGGCACGGTGCAGGGCGGCGCCCAGGCCCTGAGCCGCTCCCTCTTCGCCGCCATGGTGCCGCCGGCCCGCACGGCCCAGTTCTACGGCTTCTACAGCACCAGCAGCAAGTTCGCGGGCATCGCCGGACCGTTCCTGTTCGCCCTCGTGGCCCAGCTCACCGGGCACAGCCGGCCGGGCATCCTGGCGCTGGTGGTCTTCTTCCTGGCCGGCGGATGGCTGCTGGGACGTGTGGATGTGGCGGCGGGCCAGCGCGCCGCCGGGACCCTCGAGGAGGCCGGACCTTGCTGAGAATCGCCCGGACGCCCGCCGACCTGCTGAAATGCCACGTGGTGCGCGGCATCGTGTTCGTGGAGGAGCAGGGCGTTCCTTACGACCTGGAGATCGACGAGCACGAGGCCGCCGCCCTGCACGTCCTCTGGGAAGAAGACGGGGAACCCGTGGGCACCGGCCGCGTTCGCTTCCTGGACGACTGGGCCAAGCTGGAGCGCATCGCGGTGCGGCGGGCCTGGCGCGGCCGCGGCCTCGGCGAGCGGATCGTCGAACGGCTGCTGGAGCTGGCGCGCGAGCGCGGTCATCACCGCTTCAAGCTGCACGCCCAGGCTCACCTGCGCCCCTACTACGAGCGGCTCGGCTTTGCGGTGCGAGGCGAGCTGTTTCAGGAAGCCGACATCGACCACTACCTGATGGCGCGCGAGGAGTGATGCGACCCGGCGGCATTTGCGACCGCGGAGACAAGAGGCGGACATCTTGACGGACAACCGAGCCCGCGGGGCCAGCTTCTCTCGTCCATCCGCCGCCGCGGCCTTCCTGCTGACAGCGGGCCTGCTCACGGTCGTCCAACTGGTGGTGACCGACCCGGCGGGGCTGCTGCTGGAGCGCTTCTGGCCTGGCGGGGGTTGGCTGACCGTCCTGGTGCTGGCCGGCTATGCCGGGACACTGGCCGGCAAGCTGCACGATCCGCTTCGTATGCGGCGCACGCGGCCCCGGATCTGGGCCCTCTTCTCGCTGGTCTTCTTCCTGCAGCTCGGTCTGGGCCTGCTGGTGAGCGAGCGCTTCCTGATGACGGGCCGCCTGCACCTTCCGATCCCGGCGCTCATCGTGGCCGGCCCGCTGTACCGGGGCGCGGGCTTCTTCATGCCGATCCTGCTGGCCGCTTCCCTGCTGCTGGTGGGACCGGCCTGGTGCAGCTGGCTGTGCTACATCGGGGCCTGGGACGACGCCGCGGCGCGGCGCCGGTGCCTGCCCGCCCCACTGCCGGCCTGGCGCGGACGCCTGCGGCTCGTGCTGCTCGGGGCGACCGTGCTCGTGGCGTTCGCCCTCGGGCGGGCCGGGGTGCCGCCCTGGGCCGCCGGCTGGCTGGCCGCGGGCTTCGGCCTGGTGGGTGTGGCGATCATGCTGACCTGGTCGCGGCGCAAGGGGGCCATGGTCCACTGCACCGGCTACTGCCCCATCGGCTTCGTGGCCACGAGGCTGGGCAAGCTGTCCCCCTTCCGCATCCGCATCGACGCCGGTTGCAGCGACTGCGGTGTCTGCACCCGAGCCTGCCGCTACGATGCCCTGAGCGAGGAGGATGTCCTGCGGCGGCAGCCCGGCGAGGCCTGTACTCTGTGCGGGGACTGTGTGACCATGTGTCACGGGCGAAACATCGACTACCGTTTCGCCGGTCTGACGTCGGAGCGCGCCCGGAAGCTGTTCGTGGTGCTGGTGGTCTCGCTGCACGCCGCCTTCCTGGGCGTGGCGCGCATCTGAGCCGGCCGGACGCTCCGGAGGCGGAGGGAAGAGGAGAGCGCAGCTTGCAGCCGATGCACATCGTCCTGGAGACACTGCGGGAAAGCTGGAACGTGCTGGGCCAGATGGCTCCTTATCTGCTGTTCGGCTTCCTGATGGCCGGTCTGCTCTCGGTCTGGCTCTCGGCGGAATGGCTGGAGCGCCACCTGGGAGGGCGAGGCATGGGGCCCGTCTGGAAGGCGGCGCTGTTCGGGGTCCCCCTGCCTCTCTGTTCCTGCGGCGTGATTCCGGTGGGGGCCTCGCTGCGCCGGCACGGGGCCAGTCCGGCCGCGACCACCTCCTTCCTGCTGTCGACGCCCCAGACCGGCGTCGACTCCATCCTGGTGACTTACGCCATGCTGGGGCCGCTGTTCGCGGTCTACCGGCCGCTGCTGGCCCTGCTCACGGGCCTGGCCGGCGGGGGTCTGGTGCTCCTGGCGCGCGGGCCGATCACCGGGCCGGGCGCCGCCGATACCGCAGCGATGGCGACCGCCCCCGCCTGCACCGACGACTGCTGTGTTCCGCAGCCCGCACACGAGGGGAAGCTGGCGCGCGCCCTGCGCTACGGCTTCGTGACCCTGCCCCGTGACATCGGCGGGTCCTTGCTGGTGGGCGTGATCGTGGCCGGCGTGCTGACGGCGCTGGTGCCCGCCGACTTCCTGGCGGGGGCCATCGGCGGCGGCGTGCTCGCGATCCTGATCATGATGGCCCTCGGCGTGCCGATCTACGTGTGCGCCACCGCCTCGGTGCCCATCGCCGCCGGCCTGCTGCACGCGGGGGCCTCGCCGGGAGCCGCCCTGGCCTTCCTGGTGGCGGGCCCTGCCACCAACGCGGCCACCGTCACCACCCTCTGGAGAGTACTGGGCCGCCGCACGACCCTGGTCTTCCTGGCCACGGTGGCCGGCACGGCCCTGCTCGGCGGCCTGCTGCTGAACTGGCTGATGCCGCGAGCCGGGGCGACCGTGCCCGTGCTCGGCGGGCACGGCCGGAGCCTGGAAGGATCCGCCTGGTACAGCCACCTGGCGGCCGTGCTGCTGCTCGGCATGGTCGGCTACTCCCTCGCGCATCGCTGGCGGGTCGCCCACGCCCGGGACAGGGAGGAGAGGGGCGCGGAGCAGGAGGGTGAGGGGCCGGTGCTCGTGCTGGAGGTCAAGGGCATGGACTGCAGCCACTGCGCCGAGAGCGTCGGGCGCACGTTGCGAGCCTGCCCTGGCGTGGAGAGGGTCGTCGTGCTGCTGGAGCAGGGGCGGGTCCGGGTCACGGGCAGCGATCTGGATCCAGTGGGCCTCGTGTCCGCCGTCGCGGCTCTCGGCTACACCGCGCGCCTCGTCGGATCGCCATGACATTCTTGCCGGGGGATCAATTCACGTAGCCCAGGGCCTGCAGGCGGCGGCGCGTCTCGCGGTCCACGGCGGCCGGCCGCTGCACGGACAGACCCACCGAATGTTCCCGTGACAGATCGAGCCAGTCCTGCAGCATGTCCCGCAGCTGTCCGGCATGCCGGCGCAGCTGCTCGCCCGTACCGTCCGATCCCAGATCCGCCCACAGGTCGTTCTGCTCGCCGGAATCGGCCGTCAGATCGTAGAGCTCGCGGATCGCGTCCTCCCGCACCACGACCTTGATGTGCTCGTCCTGGGCCGCGGTCAGGTCCATCTCCCGCACGCCGGTCATGCTGAAGACCGGGCGCGGCGGGTCGGCGGCCGGCGCAAGCTCGACGGCATCGCCCGCGGCGGTCAGCAGCGGCGGGTAGAAGCCCATCCCGGTCTGGTCCGTGTAGGGCACTCCCAGGACGGCGAAGGCGGTGCTGACCAGGGCCGTGCTGGAAACCGGCCGCTCCACCACCAGTCCGCCCGGTACGCGGCCGGGACGGTGGAAGACCAGCGGGACGTGCAGGTCGCCCTGGTGGATCAGACCGTGATCGAAGGTGCGGTCCTTCTCGTAGAGCACCTCGCCGTGGTCCGCCGTCACCACGAGCAGGGTGCTGTCCAGCAGTCCCAGCTGCTGCAGCGTCGCCACGAGGCGACCCAGCTTGCGGTCGGCCAGGGCCACGTCCCCATCGTAGAGATCCTGCAGCGCCGCGATCTCCACGGGGGTGAGGCGATCCAGGCGCCTCCGTAGCTCGACCGTGTCGCGGACCGGTGCGCCCTGCGGCCGGTAGAAGCGCTCGCGCAGGTCCGGCGGCGGATCGTAGGGGGAGTGGGGGTCCATGATGTGCAGGAAGAGGAAGAAATCCCCCGCCGGCCGGTGGCGCAGCCAGGAGAGCGCGCAGTCGATCGTGTCGTTGTTGGGCGCTCCCGGCTTCCGGGCCAGCCGATGCCAGGCGTGGTAGATGCTCAGACCGCGCAGGAGCAGCAGGGGATTCGCATCGGCCAGCCGGGAGGCCCGGTACTGGTCGACGAACCACTCGAAGCCCTGGGCGAAGCCGAAGCGGGAGTCCAGGTAGAAGTTGTTGATGAAGGCCGCCGTGTGAAAGCCCGCGGCCTGCAGGCGCTCGGCGACCGTCTCGACGTCGTCGCTCAGGACGTTCGTGTTGGCCACCACACCGTGCGCCAGCGGCGGCAGACCGGTGAGCATGCAGGCATGCCCCGGACCCGAGGCGGGTTGCTGGACGTAGGCGCGCTGGAACGCCGTGCCGGTGGCGATCAACCGATCCAGGGCCGGGGTGGTGGGCCGCGGGTAACCGAGCCCGGAAATCCGGTCCCCGCGGGCGGCGTCCAGCGAGACCAGGATGAAGCCGCGTGGCGGCATCTCGCCACGGGGAGCAGGCCGCCCGTCGCGCAGCAGGAAGCTGCCGCCCAGCACGGGATAGACCGCCAGCACGACCGCGAGCGCCGGGCCGGCCCACGGCCAGCGCCGGAGTCGTCGCGGTCCTTGCTCGCCACGATCCTCGTTCGCCCGGTACGGGCGGCTGCGCAGCCTGAAGACGGCGAGGCTCACCGCGAGGCCGACCGCGAGGGCGACCAGCAGGCCCAGCAGCATGCCGCTCCGGCGGGTCAGCAGCGGCCAGGTGGAGGTCGTCACGGCATAAGCGGCGAAGAAGAGGACCGTCAGGCCGACGACCGCGGCCAGGGCCAGCTCGGCCGCGATCCCGGCCAGCCGCGCGGGCAGCAGGCGCAGCAGTCCCCGCAACAGGAGATAGCACAGGATGGCCCCGATCCCGTAAACCGTCATCGCGAACGGCAGGACCGGCGGGGAGACCGGATGCAGGAAGGCGGCCGCGGCGTCGAAGAGGCCGGCCAGCACGCCCCACCAGCCCGCCAGCAGCCAGGCCGGTGCGGCGCGGAGAATCTGCGAATCAGCGGTTCGGGGAGCCATGGCGACCTTTCAGCCCAGGATGCGACGAAGGATGATAGCACCGGTGCGAGGTCGCTGTCCAGGCGAGGGGGGCCTGGAGAGACGGCGTCCTTCCTGCTAGGCAGAGGCGGGAAGATGACCTAGCATCGGCGGGTCAACCCCTAGGATTCCCACGGAGGAGGAGCCCATGCGGGAAAGCAAGCTGTTGGCCACCGGTGTCGTCCTGGTCGCCCTGCTGGTCGGGCTGGCCGTGCCGGCGGCGGCCGGCCAATACGCCCACGAGCGCCAGGGTGCCGTGCTCGGCTTCAACCTGGGCCTGGGCGGGGCCAAGGTGGAATGGGACGAGCCGAACCTGCACTACGAGACCGACACGGAGACCGGAGCGGCCGCGGGGATTCGTATCGGCTACGCCTTCAATTCCCAGTTCGCCCTGACCTTCGAGGGCACGGCCTGGGCGCGGGACTACGAGGATGGCCAGATCACCCTGACCACGGCTCTGGTCAACTTCACGTGGTACCCCCAGGGCCAGGGCTTCTTCCTGCGGGCGGGCGTGGGTGGCGGCCGGGCCGAGGTCACGGTGAACGTCTTCGATCCCGATCTGAGCTGGGAGGAGAACGGCCCCGCCTTCAGGCTGGGGGTCGGCCACGAGTGGAGGCTAACGCCCAGGTTCGCCCTGGGTGCGGCCCTGGACTACTCCGACATGACATTCGATAGCTTCGGCGGCTTGCAGGACGTGCAAGGGCGCTTCACCAACGTCACCGTGCAGCTCAACTGGTATCTGTGAGGCCGATGTCGACCGCTATCGATATTTCGTGCGTCGTGCGGCGATCGTCGATGTCCATCACGGGGACCGACGGCGCATTTTTCAGCGCCGGAGATCCGAGGAGCGGGGCCGCGGCGGCGTCCTCTGGAGGTGCGTGACCACGGGCTGCGTGCCGACCATCGACCCCACTCCCGGTCGGTCCGGTCAGGCCGGGGCCCCGGCATAGGACCAGCGGCGCTGTATAGCCCGCCAGCTCAGGCCCTGATAGATGGCGGCCAGTCCCACGAGGGCGTAGACGATGCGGGCCAGCAGGGTGGCGGAGCCGCCGAAGATGGCGGCAACCAGGTCGAAGCCAAAGAAGCCCACCAGGCCCCAGTTGAGGCCTCCGACCACCAGCAGAACGGCGGCGAGAACGTCCAGGTTCTTCATGTCTCTGTCCTTTCTGCTATGCAACGCGGTTTCGCCCGCGGCAGCACTTCCCCGTTCTTGTTCATGTGATGTCGAATATAATAAATATACAACTGACTTATGTCAAGGCCAGTTGCAAAATTTCTATTTGACATATAATGGACAGATCGTTACCTTACGCGCATGAGCAGCAGCAAGAACGGCAAGGGCGATCGGAGGAACCGGGATGTAGATGCGGCCCGCCATCCCATTGGCGTCGTATCCTCGCGAACCGGTTTGCGACCGGACATCCTGCGGGCCTGGGAGCGACGCTACGGTGCCGTGGTGCCGCAGCGGGCTCCCAAGGGGCGCCGCCTGTACACCGATCAGGACATCTCCAGGCTGCGCCTGCTGCGTCAGGTCGTGGCTTCGGGACGGCGCATCAGCGACGTGGCGCGGCTTCCGCGGGCGGAGCTGGAGGCGCTGGCTCGCGAGGATGCCGCGGAGACCGGAGTCGAAACCTACGCTCCGCGGGCGGCGGCAGGTGGGGGATCGGCTCAGAGGTATCTCGAGGAGATTCTCGGGTCGATCGAGAACCTGGACCGGCAGAGGCTGGAGCGGGCCCTTTCCAGCGCCGCCGTGGCCCTCAGCGGTCCGCTGATGCGCCGCGAGATCATCGTTCCCCTCATGCAGACCATAGGCGAGCGCTGGCGGGAGGGATCGCTGCGGATCGTGCACGAGCACCTGGCCTCGGCCATCGTGCGCTCGTACCTCGCCTCCCTGCGCAACGGCCATCAGATCCCACCCGGGGCGCCGAAGCTGATCGTCTCGACGCCTGCCGGTCAGCGCCACGAGCTGGGAGCGCTCCTTGCGGCGGCCACGGCGACCGACGTCGGCTGGGACGTGGTCTACCTGGGACCCGACTTGCCCGCCGAGGAGATCGCCGCGGCGGTCCAGCAGCGGGGGGGCCGCGCCGTGGCCTTGAGCCTGATCTACCCCCTGGGCGTTCCCGGCACCATGGAAGAGCTGCGGCGCCTGCGCCGTTTCGTGGGCCAGGATGTCGGTATCCTGGCGGGTGGCAGGGCCGCCACCTCGTACGATGACGTTCTGCGCGAGATCGGGGCCCTCCACGTAGGTGATCTCGGTGACCTGCCCCAGGAGCTGGAAGCTCTCGCCGGCTGAATTCCCGGTCTTGCCGTCCGCCGGGCGATCATCATCCTTCCCGCCTGCGAGCCCTGGTCCCGGTCGCCGCCGGAGATGTCCCACAAACCGCTTGATGTGCTGAACCTCTTGTCACAAAACGCGTAAAGCGCCGGCCGGCCTGGCCGATCAAACAGGAGTCGCGGTCGGTGCAGTCCCTGTGGAGGCCGGAGTCCAGGCTCCCGGAATCCGGACGGCGATCACGTACGCCCTGGCGGTGAATGGCATGACCGGCAGCAAGGCTGGGCAGATGGGGCCCATTGGCGATCCGCGGGATCGCTGCGGCACCGCGGTGGGTGGATCCCGTCGGCCGATCGCCGCCGGGATGGCCTGCGCGTTGATCCTGCTGCTCCTGCCGCCGAGCGGTGCCATCGCCGGAGCACGAACGGCGGGGAAGGCGGCTCGCCTGCAGCTGACGGGCGAGGAGCAGGCCTGGCTGGCGGCCCATCCCATCGTGACCGTCGCCCCGGATCCCTACGTGCCACCCACCGAGTTCTTCGACGAGAACAATCGCTACTGCGGTCTGGCGGCCGATTACCTGGCGCAGCTGGAGAGGCGCCTCGGCATCCGCTTCCTCGTGGTCCGGCTCCGGGACTGGGCCGAGGTGATCGAGAAGGCGCAGCGGCACGAGGTCGACATCGTCCCGGCCATCGTGGAGAACCCCCAGCGAACGGAGTACCTGCTCTTCACGGAGCCGTATCTCGAGGTGCGCACCGCCATCATCACGCGCAAGGAGCGCGACGACATCACCAGCGAGGCGAGCCTTGCCGGGCAGATCGTCGGCGTCGGCAACAACTCCGCGGCTCACAACTACCTGGCGGCGCTGATGCCCGACCTGCAGTTCCATCCCGTGAGCGACGTGGCGACGGGCCTGCGCCTGGTGGCCACGGGGCAGATCGACGCCCTGGTGGGCAATCTCGCCACCTCCATCCACTACATCGACGAACAGGCCATCACGAACCTGAAGATCGCCGGCGAGATCAACTACTCCTACCGGCTGAGCGTCGGTTCGCGCAGCGACTGGCCCGTGCTCCATGCGCTCCTGGAGAAGGCGCTGGCCGACATCAGCCCCGCGGAGCGCCTGGCGATCCGTCATCGCTGGATCAACTTCGCGGAGCGGCACTGGTACGACCGGCGGGAGTTCTGGTTCGCCCTGCTGGCCGGTCTCGCGGTCCTGCTGGGCGGCACGGCGGCCGTGCTGTTCTGGAATCGTCAGCTCAAGCGCCTCGTGCGGGCCCGCACGTCCCAGCTGCAGGCGGAGCTGGCGGAGCGGGAGCGCATCCAGGAGGCCCTGCGTCGCAGCGAGGAGAAGTTCGCCAGGGCGTTCCAGGCCGGCCCCGACCTGGCCATCCTGCGCCGCTGGAGCGACGGCCTCCTGCTGGACGTCAACGAGGCCTGGCTGGAGCGGTTGGGACATCGCCGGGACGAGGTGCTGGGCACGGCTCCCGAGGCGGTCGCCTTCTGGGCCGATCCGGCCGACGGCCTGGCCTTCGCCAGCCTCCTGGAGGAGTCGGGCCGGGTGGACAACTTCGAGGCCCCCTTCCGGGATCGGCGGGGGCGGCGCGTGCCGGGCCTGACCTCGGCGCGCACGGTGGAGATCGACGGAACCCCCTGCAGCCTGGTCATCACCCGCGACCTGTCCGACCTGGAGGAGGCCCGCCATCGCTGGCGGCGCAGCGAGCAGCGTTACCACATGCTGTTCATGGCGGCCAACGATGCCATTTTCCTGATGGACGGCAGCCGCTTCGTGGACTGCAATCCGAAGACGCTGGAGATCTTTGGCTGCGCGCGCGAGGACATCGTCGGCCAGCCGCCCTACCGGTTCTCGCCGGCGTTCCAGCCGGACGGCCGTTCCTCGCGCGAAAAGGCCGAGGAGAAGATCGCCCGGGCCCTCGCCGGCCAGCCCCAGGTCTTCGAATGGCAGCACAGCCGCCTGGACGGCACGGTCTTCGATGCCGAGGTGAGCCTGAACATCCTCGAGCTGGGGGGCAACCGGCAGCTCCTGGCCATCGTGCGCGACATCACGGCGCGCAAGCAGGCCGAGGAGACTCTGGTCCGGGCCAAGGAGGCCGCCGAGGCGGCCAGCGTGGCCAAGTCCGACTTCCTGGCCAACATGAGCCACGAGATCCGCACGCCGCTGAACTGCGTGCTCGGCATGTCCGAGCTGATGCTGGGCATGGAGCTGGCGCAGGACCAGCAGTACTACCTGGGCATGATCCACGGCTCCGCCGAGACGCTGCTCGGATTGATCAACGACATCCTGGATCTCTCCAAGATCGAGGCCGGGCAGCTGGAGCTGGTGGAGCAGTCCTTCGACCTGCTGCGGATCGCCGGTGAGGTGGCCGACATGATGGCCTTCCACGCGCGGGCCCAGGGGGTCGAGCTGATCGCGCGCTACGATCCCCGCGTGCCGCGGCGCATGCGGGGCGATCCCGATCGGCTGAAGCAGGTGCTGACCAACCTGGTGAGCAACGCCGTGAAGTTCACGCCCCGGGGCCACGTGCTGCTGGACGTGAGCGCCCGGCCGCAGGCGGACGGGAACTGCGGGATCATGGTCCAGGTCGCGGATACCGGGATCGGGATCCCCGAGGACAAGCTGCAGTACATCTTCGACAAGTTCACGCAGCTGGACGCCTCCCGCAGCCGCAAGCGCGGCGGGACCGGGCTGGGACTCGCCATCAGCCGGAGCCTGGTGGAGATGATGGGCGGCGAGATCGGGGCCCACGGCAACGAAAACGGCGGATCCACCTTCTGGATGCGTCTGCCCCTGAACTGCCCGGCCGAGGTCCGCGCGCAGGACGCCTCGGCCGATCTGGCGGGAGTCCGCGTGCTGCTCGTCACCGGGAATCCCCTGACCGGCCGCGCCGTGCAGGAGTGGCTGGAGCACCATGGCCTGCACAGCGAGGCCCTGTCCGACTTCCAGGAGGCACGCCGGGCCGTGCTGGCCGCCGGGCGGGCCCACGATCCCTACCGCGTGGCGATCTTGGACGAGCACCTGCTGCCCGACGGCGTCACCGACCCGTTGACCACGCCCGGCGCGGAGCCGGCGGCCCCCCCGCCAGGCATGATCCTGCTGCGGCCGGCCAGCGACGTTACGTCCGCGGTCGTCGGGCCGGCGGTCGGCGAGGGAGCCGTGCTCGCCAAGCCCATCCATCCGGATCGCCTGCTGCCGGCCCTGCGGGCCGCCCTCGCCGGGGCCGCCGACCAGGCCGCCGGCTCGCCGGGTGCCCCGCCGGCGAGGGCGGATGGTGGCGCGCGCCGGTCCTCGTCCGGCGAGGGGACACCCCTGGACGGAGCGGCCGTGCTGCTGGTGGAGGACAATCCCATCAACCAGCAGGTGGCCCGTCTCTACCTGGAGAAGCTGGGCTGCCGCGTCACCATCGCGGCCAACGGGCGCGAGGCGCTGGAGCATCTCGCCCGGGAGGTTCCGGATCTCGTGCTCATGGATTGCCAGATGCCGGAGATGGACGGCTACGAGGCGACCCAGCAGATCCGCCGGATGGCCGGCGAGGTCGGGCGCCTGCCCGTTGTCGCCATGACGGCCCATGCCCTGAGCGGCGACCGGGAGCGCTGCCTGGTCGCCGGCATGGACGAGTACCTGAGCAAGCCCGTCACCCTGGTGGCCCTGCGCGCCGCCCTGGAGAAGGCCCTGCGGGCCCACCAGCCTGCTTCCTGCTGAGGATCGGGAAGCGAAGCCTCGACCCGAACGCGATCTCGCCGCCGGAATGCCGCCGCGCCCAACGGCGGCTTGACAATGCCCGCTCCCTTCGTCGAGCATGGAGCCTCGCCCCGCCGTCCGGCCCGCGAGCTGCGGCAGGGAGGTGCCGCATCCGGGAATCCGCACTGCCGCCCGCGCGTGCGCAACTCTGGGAGGAGACCGCCGTGAAGTTCGAGTCCGTGAACGAGATTCTGGATTTCGCCATCCAGCGCGAGCAGGATGCCGCCGATTTCTACGTCGGCCTGGCCAAGAAGATGGATCGCCCGTCCATGAAGGACATCTTCCTGGGCTTCGCGGAGGAGGAAAAGGGCCACAAGGCCAAGCTGCAGGCGGTCAAGAAGGGCCAGAAGCTGGACCTGCCGCGCGAGAAGATCCTGGACCTGAAGATCGGCGACTACCTGGCCGAGGTCCGGGGCGACGCGGAGCTGGACTACCAGCAGGCGCTGATCCTGGCCATGAAGTCCGAGAAGATCTCCTTCCGTCTCTACAACGACCTGGCCGGGGCCACGCAGAGCCCGGAGATGAAGCAGCTCTTCCTCGCTCTCGCCCAGGAGGAGGCCAGGCACAAGCTGCGCTTCGAGCTGGAGTACGACGAGCAGATCTTGAAGGACAACTGAGCCGGCGGCGCGCCGTCGCCGCCCGCGCCTGGCCCGCAAGCAGGAGCCCCGGTCGTGGCGACCGGGGCTCGGCTGCTCCTGGAGGGATCAGTTGGAACGCCGGCGCTCCTGGCGCCCCTTGTGGAGCAGGTAGACACCCAGGGCGACTAGGCCCAGGGGCCACCAGTCCTCCAGCCACTCCAGCGAGATGCCGAACTTCGCGTCCAGGAAGAGCAGAACGCCGATGACGATGAGGATCACGCCGCCGGTCACCGAGCCCAGGGGCGCGGGCATCTGGGCGTCGAGCGGCAGCTCGCCCGGCTTGAGCCCGGCCATGATCCGGTTGTAGTAGCCAGCCCGGCGCACCGCGTCCACGATGTTGTAGAAGTAGAAGAAGGAGAGCAGGAGCGGGAAGAGCGGCATCGTGGAATCGGCGGCTCCGGAGGAGATGCACGCGATCAGGCCCGCGAAGATGGCCGCGTAGACGAAGCCCAGCGGGTAGTAGCCCACGTAGACCTGTCCCAGGCCGGGCATCAGGCCGGACAGGAAGCCGGCCAGGAAGGTGGACTTGTGGGGCGACGCGGGTCGGTAGTAAGGGCCCTGGTCGGGGGGGAGCAGGCCTGGGCCGCCAGGACCCTGGGCGGGATGGCCACCGCCGCCGACGTCCTGTCCGGGCTCCTGGGGTTCGTATGCTCGGTTCTCCATGACAGCCTCCTCGGTCTCGGCAATGCAGTCTCTATCGACAGCGCGTGGTCTATGACTCAACCGTCGCGGCTCTCCTGGTCGGAGTTTTCGTCGACGCGTGGATTCGCTTCGCGGGCCGGCGCGGCGGCACCGGCGGCGCGGCCCCGCCAGTCCTGCCAGGCGCGCTCCAGGGCGCGGCCCGCACCGCGCAGGTGCGCGATCGTCTGGACGAGCTCCCCGTCCAGCAGGGCCTCGCCGCTGGACCGGGCTTCCGCCCGCAGGGCCTGCAGGGCGGGCGCGGCCCGGGTCCCGCGCGCGGCCAGATCCGCCTCCAGGGAGTGGAGCGCTCCGGTCAGGTGAGCGCCGCTCACCTGCCAGGCGTCCCGGCCCAGCTCACCGATCCGGGGCGACAGTTCGGCATAGGCGCCGGCCAGCGCCTGGCCCAGGCTGCCGGGGGTGGCCTGGACCACGGCCAGGGCGCGCGGCGCGCTGCCCTGCAGCGGCGAGATCGGCGTGCCGAACAGGGCGACGATCAGCACCGTCGCCATGTAGGCCACCTCGAGGGCGAAGCGGGGCCGCAGCAGCTGCCGGCGCCACCAGGCGGCCAGCCCGCGCCGGTGCGCCCGCCAGGCGGCTCGGCGCTCGACGCGCCGGCGCAGCGGCGCGGTGGCGCGCAGGACTTCCGCGGTGAAGGCCGGATCGGGCTGCAGCTCGCCCATCTCGCGCAGCTCCGGCAGCAGCCAGCGCAGGGTCACAACCAGGGCCTGACAGCGGCGGCAGTGCTCGAGGTGGGCGCGGACGAGCTGCGCCTCGCCGGCGGCCAGGGCTCCGCTGACCAGATCGCACAGCCGTTCCTCGGCCCGCGGACAGGTCGGACCGCTGGTGCGGGCCAGGATGGCGCCGGTCAGGTCCTCCGGTGCGGGGGTCTGGAGGGAGTCCAGGTTGCCGCGCACGGTATCCAGCAGCTCGCGACAACCCGAACAGGCGGCCAGATGCTCCTCGACCGCTCGCTGCCGCGGCGGCGGCAGCTTCCCGGCCAGGTAGTCGTCCAGCAGCTCTTCCCAGTCCCGGCAGTCCATCTCGGTTCCTCAGGAGGCGGCGGCGGCGCCGCCGCTGCTCAGCTCGTTCACGGCCTTGGCCAGCTCGATGCGCGCCCGGTTCGTGCGCGATTTCACGGTGCCCAGGGGCAGGTCGAGGGTCCGGGCGATCTCCTCCAGGGCCAGCCCCTGCATGTCCTTCAGCAGGATGATCTCGCGATTGATCTTGCTCAGGGTCTGCAGCGCGCGGAAGACCAGCCGCTTGCGGGCGTCGCGGACCCATTCCTCCTCGGGATCGGGTCCGGGCGCGGCCAGGTGGTGCAGCTTCTCCACCGGGATGTCCTGGGCCGGCGGTCGGGCCTTCCGGCGGCGCAGGTGGTCGATGCAGGCGTTGCGGGCGATCTGCACCAGCCAGGCCTGGAACCCCCGCGCGTCGCGACAGCTGTTCAGCCGCCGGTAAACGCGCACGAAGATCTCCTGGGCCAGATCGCGGGCTTCCTCCGCGTTTCCGACGTAGGTGTAGGCGATGGCGCAGATCCTGGACTGGTACTGTCGCACGAGCACCTCCCAAGCCAGCTCGTCTCCCGCGTGGCAGCGTTCGAGGATTTCCACCAGGTCCATGCTTCACCCGCTCGTCAGGCTTCCGGATCCCGCCAGGGCCGGCTGCCGGTCATCCTCGCGGTGGGGCCCCTCCCGGCGGGGCACGGTGCGATCGCTCGTCATCTGGAAGACGCAACGCCGCCGGGGAAGTTCGGTGCCATCCTACTTCGTGATCGCCAGCCTGCGGGCTCGCCGGCCGTCCGGCGTCGTCAGCACGTAGAGGTAGATCCCCGAGGCCACCGGCCGACCGGCGTCGTCGTCTCCGGCCCAGAGCACTGCCTGCTCGCCGGCCGGCCGGGGCCCGTCGACCAGGGTCCGCACCCGGCGTCCGCTCAGGTCGTAGAGATCCAGGCGGATCCGGCCCGGTGCCGGCAGCTGGTAGCGGATCATGGTGCCGGGATTGCAGGGATTCGGCATGTTCTGGTCCAGCCGCGGTCCGGGCCCGGGCGGTCCGCCGGGGACGCCGGTGACGGCCAGCGGCGGGGCGGCCACGCTCTCGGCGCCCTCCTCATTCAGGGCCGTCAGCTTGTAGTGATGGCCCCAGCCGGGGCTGACCGCGTCCAGCCAGGTCGTGGCCGCGGTGACCTGCACGAGGCTGGTGGCGCCCGGCACGAAATCGGGATCGCTGCCGCGGTAGACGTGGAACTCGCGGAAGTCGTGATCCGGGGAGGTGTCCCAGGCGAGCGCGTTGCCCTCGCCGCCGTAGGCCACGGTGAAGCCGGTGGGGATGCTCGGCAGGGCGTTGTCCTGGGAGTAGCCGCTGTCCGGCGGCGAGTCGTAGCAGGCGCCCGGAACGGCGGTGCGCGCCCGGACGAAGAAGACCGTCCAGCGGAGGCCTTCTTCGGGGGTGGCATCCCACAGGGTCGGCAGGATGCTGCTGTAGGTGGCCTCGGCGTCGGCGGGGACGGTCAGCAGGAAGTCCCAGCTCCCGGGCGGGTAGAGCTTCTCGCCGGAGGGCGCGCGCGCGGGTTCCTGCCCGTCCGGCGTCGACCGGGCTGGATCGTAGCGCCGGAAGATCGCGTACTCGGTGATGGGCTGGGACGAGCCGGCGACGTCGAAGCGGCTGGCGGCGAAGCTCAGCCGGACCCAGCCGCCGGCATCCCCGGGCACGTCCAGGATCGAGAGGATCTGCGGGTAGCTGAGGCTCTTCTCCCAGGCGAGGTCGAGCTGCGTGCAGGTCGGATTGGCCCCGCCGGGCCGGACCACGTGGGTCGAACGCCAGAACAGGCTGCCGCCGGGCTCGTCGAGGGTGAGCCAGGTGCCGTCCGGCGGGAACTCCTGCCAGCTCGTGCCGTCCGCGCTCAGCTCCCAGCGGATCGAGTCGGTCTGCACGGTGGTGAGGCTGGCCCGCACGATGGGATCCTCCGAGGCGTCGATCACGCGCGAGTGCCCCACGTTACGCGTGGAATCGAAGCCGGCCGGGGCCAGCTCCAGAATGCGCAGTCCCAGGGATCCATCCGCCAGGTACGCGAGACCGGCGGCCACCGCCAGCCCCCGGCCGTCGCCCCCCGTGTCGCGCCCCCCCAGGAGGAAGGGCGCATCCCGGCGGCTGATGTCCACGATCTGCAGGCCGGATTCCCCGGCGGCCAGGTAGGCCCGGTCGCCCACCACCACCACGTCGTGAGCGTTGCCGGGGACGAGCGCCCGCCCCCGCAGCACGGGCGAGGCAGCGCTGGTGAGGTCCACGATCACCAGGCCCGAATCACCGTCCGCCACGTAGGCGTAGGGAGGCTGGAAGGCGACCCCGCGGGCGTAGCCCGGCGTGTCCAGGGCGCCGACGGTCACCAGCGCGTTCGGGTCGGAGATGTCCACGACGAGCAGCCCGGCATTGCCGTCGGCCAGGCAGGCGAGACCGCCTGACACGGCCACGTCCTCGGCCCAGCCGTCGCTGTCCAGCAGGCCGGCGGCGCTCGGGGCGCCGGGATCCGTCACGTCCACCGCGCGCAGGCCGGCACCGGACTGGGCCAGGAAAGCATGATGGTCGGCCACGGCCACACCGTGCACGAACCCGTCGGCGGCGAAGCTCCCGGCCAGCTGGGGGCTCGCGGGCGAACCGAGGTCCAGGATCTGCAGCCCGGAGGAGCCGTCGGCCAGGTAGGCGAGGTCGCCCGCGATCAGCACGTCACGGGCGCTGCCGGGGGAGTTCCAGCTCCCGACGATCTCGGGCTGGCCCGGCGAGGACACGTCCACCACCACCAGGCCGGTCACGTTGTCGGCCACGTAGGCGTGGGTTCCGGCCAGCGCCACGGCGTAGGCGTTGTCCGGGGTGTCGGCCGTGCCCAGGACCGTGGCCTCGAGGGGGTAGAGCTTCAGCTCCCCGGCCAGCGTGTCCCACCAGGCCGTGTTCAGGGCGGGATCCCGGTAGCGCGTGCTGGAGAAGTCCTCGTGATGGTGGAAGGGGGCTGCGGTGACGGCGGCCGCCAGCAGCAGGGCAGCCGCCAGCGGGAGAGCGACCAGCAGGATACCACGCGCCATGGTCTTCCGCTCCTTCGGCTACGGCGGCCGCCAGCGGCGCGCCCGCCTTGATCTTCCCTGGTCGCGAGACTAGCATAGCAGGGTCCGTTTGTCTCCGGCGCGCCCCGTGGCCGGTCACCGGCTCCGCCGGAGGCCGCCGGCCGGGCGGGCCGACTCCTCCAGCCCGGCGGCCCCGCCGCCTTCGACATGGACGAGCTGCTGGAACTGTGGCGCCACGCGCAGCGCCCCGTGGTCTTCACGGGCGCGGGGGTTTCCACCCTGTCGGGTATTCCCGACTTCCGCGGCCAGGACGGCATCTACAAGCACCTGGACGTCGACCGCATCTTCGACATCCATAGCTTCCTGCAGGACCCGTCCTACTACTACCTGAACAGCAGGGACTTCATCTACAACCTGCACGAGCGCGAGCCGAGCATCGTGCACCGCGAGTGCGCGCGCCTGGAGGCCGCGGGACGGCTCCGGGCCGTCATCACCCAGAACATCGACATGCTGCACCGCAAGGCCGGCTCCCGGAACGTCATCGAGCTGCACGGCTCGCCTCTCGAGCACGTCTGCGTCGAGTGTGGGGCCGAGTACAGCTACACCTGGATCAGCGAGCAGGTCCAACAGGACAGGGTGCCTCGCTGCACGGCCTGCGGCGGCGTCATCAAGCCCGGCATCGTCTTCTTCGGGGAGATGCTGGACGAAACGGCGCTGGGGCGCGCGGCGGCCGAGGCGGGTGCCGCCGACCTGATGATCGTGCTCGGCTCGTCTCTGGTGGTCCAGCCCGCCGCCTCCCTGCCGCTGCTCACGCTGCGCGGCGGCGGCCGGCTGGTCATCGTGAACGCCGATCGAACACCTCTGGACGGCCTCGCGGCCTGCCGCTGCGACGATCTGGCGGCGGTCTTCGCCCGGGTGGCCAAGGAGTTCTAGCATGGCAAGTGTCGAGAAGGGCGATACGGTGCGGGTTCGCTACACCGGTCGCCTGAAAAGAGACGGCAGCATCTTCGATGCCACTCCCGCCGATCAGCCGCTGCAGCTGAAGATCGGGGAGGGAACGACCTTGTGGGCCCTCGAGGATGCCCTGGTCGGGATGGAGCCCGGGGAGCGCAAGACCGTGGAGATTCCCTCCCCGCAGGCCTTCGGGCGGCCGCTGCGCAACATGGAGCGCGTGCTGCGCAAGGACCTGATGCCCGCGGGGGTTCGCCTCAGACCCGGCCAGCACCTGCGGATCACCCTGGAGGACGGCCGCCAGTCGGTGGTCAAGGTCCTGCAGGTCTCGGGCCAGGACGTGATCGTCGACACGAACCACCCCCTGGCCGGCGAGGACCTCGTCTTCGACGTGGAGCTGGTCGCGATCCTGCCGGCTGCGAACTGAGTCGCGGCCCGGGACAGCCCGTCTCCCGCACGCGGTGAGCGGAGACCCGGTGGTCCCCGCTCGCTGCCGGCAGGTCCGGAACGCTGCGCTCAGGCGCTGGCCGTGGCCGTCTTCAGGCGCTTCAGGAAGGCGCGCAGCACCAAGGCCATGATCAGGCACATGATGACCAGGAAGGCGAAGAACTGGCTGTGGAGCCACTTGTTCCAGAGCGGCTCGATGTTCCCGGCCAGGTAGTTGCCCACGGCCGTGGCGCCGAACCAGCAGCCCATCATCAGGCCGCGCAGCCTGGGGGGCGCGACCTTGGAGCAGAAGGAGAGCCCCATGGGCGACAGACACAGCTCGCCGATGGTCACCACCCAGTAGGAGCCGATCAACCAGAGAGGGGACACCCGGCCGAAGTCGGCGCCCAGGTGTCCCGCCAGGGCGAGCAGGCCGAAGGCCGCCGCCGTCAGCACCATGCCGATGCCGATCTTGCCGGGGGTGGAAGGCTCCTTGCCCCGCCGCCGGCGCCAGCCCCAGAAGAGGACCACCAGCGGCGTCATGGTCACCACGAAGAGCGGGTTGAAGGCGGCGAACAGCTCGGGCTTGATCTGCCAGCGGCCGAAGAGGGGCCCCATGTTGTCCCGGGCCAGCAGCGTCATCGTGAATCCGTTCTGGTGGAAGGACATCCAGAAGACGATCACGATCCCGTAGATGATCAACAGGGCCGACACCCGGCGCCGGGTCTCCTCGCGCGACATGGGGGCGACCTGGACCGTGCTATCCGGCGAGCGCCCGATCTCGGCGTGCAGGACGTGCCGCCGGAAGCCCTGGAAGATCAGCAGCGAGAAGATCATGCCGAGGGAGGAAGCGCCGAAGGCCCAGCTCCAGCCCAGGCCGTTGCGCAGCGCGGCCGCGGCCAGGGGGGCGAAGAAGGCGCCGATGTTGATGCCCATGTAGAAGATGTTGAAGGCGGCGTCCTTGAGGGGGCTGCCCTCCGGGTAGAGATTGCCGACCATGACCGAGATGTTCGGCTTGAAGAAGCCGTTGCCCAGGACGAGGATGACCAGGGCGAGGAAGAAGAGGGGGCGGCCGCTGATGCGGCCCGGCCCCTCGTAATCGGGGGCTTCCTCCGTCCAGTGCAGGGGGACGCCCCGGGCGGCCGCCTCTTCCCGGGCGGCCTCGTAACGGGCCTCGTACTCGGCATGCAGCCGGTCATACTGCTGCTCGGCGACCTCCACCTTCGCCTCGCGCGCCGCCGGCTCCGGGATCGGGACGGCGATCAGCGCGTAGCCCAGGGCCATCAGTATCGCGCCGATCGTGATGGTCTTCCGGAACCCCATGCGGTCGGCGATGAAGCCGCCGCCGATGGGCGTGAAGTAGACGAAGGCGAGATAGAGCCCGTAGATCTGGCCCACGTTGCGGAAGTGGAAGTACTCGTCCAGGTACAGGACGAAGATGGCGAGCATGGTGTAGAAGCCGAAGCGCTCCCACATCTCCGTGAAGAACAGCACCGCCAATCCCTTGGGATGGCGGGGCTTCTCGGGTTGCAGGGCCATGGGTACTCCCTTGCGGCTAGGGGGCGGGTGGCTGGACGCTCGTCGAGGGGCGCCGCCGGAGGGCGCGTGCATGAGGGCGTATTAAACAGGAAAGCGCGGCTAGGGTCAATTGCGGGCTTGCGCGGAGCCCGCTGCCACAATGGAGCATGACTCGCCGCGACGGCATGCGCTAGTCTTCGCCGGTCCGCGCCCGCCGCGAAGTTCACGGCATCTCGCGTCACGAAGGAGGCCTTCTTGCGGCGCAGCACCCGACTCTGGATCCTGGCCGTCCTGCTCACCCTGGGCTCGGCGCTCTGGCAGCGCATGTCCGGCCCCAGCTACCCGCTGCGCGTGCGGGCCGAGCTGGGCGGCGTCAGCGTCCGCGCCAGGCTGTCCCGCAACGAGGATACCGGCACCTCGCTCCCGGTGCGGCTGAAGCTGAGCGGGGCGATGGCGGACACCGCTGGCATCGGCGGCGAGGTGGTCTGGCGGCGCTATCCCTCGGCGGAGGGCTGGAATCGCCTGAGCCTGCAGCGGGAAGGAAGCTCGCTGGTTGCCGAGATACCCACGCAACCCGCGGCCGGCAAGGTGCAGTACCGGATCGAGATGCGGCGCGGGCAGGAAAGACGGAACCTGCCCGCCGACCGCCTGGCCGTGGCCCGCTTCAAGGGGCACGTGCCTCTCTGGCTGCTGCTCCCGCACATCCTGGTCATGTTCGGCGGCATGCTCTGGTCCTCACGGGCCGGGCTGGAGGCGCTGGTGAACGGGGACGCGCAGCGGCGGCTGGCCCTGATCACCTGCCTGCTGCTCGTGGCGGGGGGGGTGGTGCTGGGCCCGCTGGTGCAGAAGATGGCCTTCGGCGCCTTCTGGACCGGCTGGCCCCTGGGGGAGGACCTGACCGACAACAAGCTGGCCGTCGCCGTGCTGGCCTGGCTGGTCGCCGTCGTCCGGCTGCGCAGCGCGGGCGGAGGTCGCTGGGCCGTGCTCCTGGCGGCGCTGATCACCCTCGTGGTCTTCATCATCCCGCACAGCCTGCGCGGCTCGACGCTGGATTACGAGACCATGCAGACCATCTCGCACTAGGCCGATCATGACCACAGCTCCTGCAGCTTCAGGGATCTCCATCCCGACCTGGCGCACGGCGCTCGAGAGCGCCGGGGCGGCGCTGCTGCCGCTGCTGCTCGGCCTGGTCGTGGACCGGCAGGGCTTCAACCTGCTGGACGACGGGCTGTGGGCCCTGGGTGGCAAGGTGCTCAGCGAGGGGGGAGCGCTCTACCGCGACCTGTTCAGCATCTACGGTCCTGCTCGCTACGTCCTGCTGCTCCCCTGCATGCTGGTCGTCGGCAAGAGCGCCCTAGCCCTCGCGCTGGCCAAGGCCGTGATCGACGGGGTGGCCGGGTTGGTGGGCTTCCGGCTCGCCCGGCGGCTGGGGGCGCGCGGCTGGGCCTGGCTCCTGCCGCTGGGGGTCGTCGCCCTCGGTCCGGTGCAGCCTCGCTACGTGGCGGCGGTCGGCCTGGCCTGGCTGGCCGCGACGCTCTGGATGCGGCGGCCGGGCTGGTGGGGAGGTTTCGGCCTCGGCCTGGCCTGGGGAGCGCTCTGCAGCTTCGGGCTGGATGCCGCCGGCTTCGGCACCGTGACCCTCGGCTTGGGCACCCTACTGGCCGGACGCGCGCGCCCGGGCCGGACCACCTGGTGGGGGACAGCGGCCGGTCTGGGGGTGGCCCTGCTGATCATGGGCACGGCGGCGGCCTTCGGCAGGGCCCTGGGCGCTGCCCTATGGGATACCGTGATCTATCCCGCCACGCGCTTCACGCGCGGCATGGGCGTCTCCTGGATCGCGTACTTCCGGCACGGCGCCGAGCTGGGCCGGCCCTTCGCCGAACTCATGACGGGCGAGGAGCTGCCGGCGGCTTGGCCGGGGCAGGCGGACCTCAGGATGCTGGCCTGGCGCCTGCTCTACCTGGCGCTCTGGCTGCCGGCACCCCTGGCCTGGTGGCGAGGCCGGCGCCGGGATGCGGCCGCCCGCGACACCGCCCTGCGCGGCACGCTCGTGGCCTGCGCGGTCGCCTGTTGGGCCACCCTGCTGGGCCGGGGGGACACGGCGCACCTGCGCATGGCCTGGTTCGCCTCGCTGGTCCTGCTGCCGGCGCTCTTGACCACCTCGCGGGGGGGCAGGCGCTGGCCGCGCGCCGGCCGGGTTCTCACCGGCACACTCTTCGCCCTGCTGGCCCTGGGGCCGCTGGCGGCCGAGAAGCTCTGGCTCGCCCTGCACGTCGACCGGCCCAGCCTCTGCGCCTGGGACCGGCCCGGGGCGCGCATCCTGATGGGCTGCGCGCGACGCGACGCGCTGGAGACCCTCTTCGCGGAGCTGCCGCGCCGGCCAGATGATCCGCTGCTGATCTGGCCCGTGCAGCCGGGTCTCTACGTGCTGTTCGACGCGCCCCCGGCCACCAGCCAGGCGACGCTGCTGGCGGGGGAGGTGCGCGATCCGCAAGCGATCGTCGCCCAGCTGGACCGGCGGCGGCCCTCGGTGGCCCTCGTGGGACGCGCCGGCGGGGTACTGAGCGGTGTGCGTTCAGTGCGTCAGCTGGCCCCGGATCTCTGGGGCTATCTGCGACGATACTACCGGGTCGACCGGCTCTTCATGGAGCCGGGCAACGAGTACTGGGTGCTGTCCCGCCTGCCGGCCGGCCGGCAGGCGCCCGGCACGCTCCCCCTGGCCCAGCAGCTACCCGACGTCGAGCAGCGGGTGGCCGATCAGCTCAGCCCGCCTCTGCGGCCCGGCGTCAGCATCGGCCAGACCTTCCGGGTTGGTCCCCTGGACCTGCAGGGCGTGGCTCTGCGCTGGGCGGCGGCCGCGCCCCCGGTGACGTTCACCGTGCGCTTCCGGCTGTGGGAGCTGCAGCCGGGATCTTCACCGGCTCCTCTGGGCAGCTGGGAGCGCCCGGTGCACCTGGACCGCACCTCGGAGCTGGTCACGGTCGACTTCGGATCCCGGCCCCACACCGCGGGCCGGGAGCTGGCCGTGAGCTGCGAGGTGCTCGACCAGGTGCCGGGCGGGGTCTTCCTGGGCTGGCACGTGGCCCGGCCCGGCGAGCGCTACGAGGATTTCTACCCCGAGGGCACCGCCCTGCTGGATGGCCGACCCGTGGAGGGCGATCTCTACTTCCTCACCTACTGATCCGGCCGGACGGCGCCCGCTTCAGCGGGGAAGGCGGACGGCGGGTGGGCGGCGAGATAGGCGGCGCGTTCCCCGTCGTAGCATCCCAGGTCGAGCTTCAGGATGATCCAGAGGCGGTGCAGATCGTCGAGCCGGCCCCGGGTGGCCGTGCGGATGGCCGCGTAGTAGCGGGCCAGGTGGGGATCGACGATGCGGTCGCTGTTGGTGCCGATCGAGGCCTCGTAGCCCGCGGGCACGCGGCGCTCCAGGTGTCCGATGCGCCAGTCCGCCTCCGGCCGGGCCGGCAGACGGGCCAGCAGAGGATCCGCCAGACCGAACAGGTCGATGATGTGGACCCTGGGCCCCGCGAAGTAGCCGAAGAAGCCGATGGTGCGCTTCTCCAGGAGCAGGCCGCCGTAGCGCCGGGCGCGGCGTCCGTTGGCGGCCCAGGGGTGATCGATGAGTTCGGGCCGGCGGCAGGCGCCCAGCAGGCTGGTGTGCTGGTAGTAGAAGGCCCGTTCGTCCGCCACGCCGTGAGCATCGATGACCTGCTGGCGCCCCTTGCCGAAGTCCGGACCGCTGGTCAGGGCCGGGTAGGGAGCCATCAGGCCGAGACCGAGCACGAGCACGGCGGCGCCCGCGGCGGCGCGCGGATCATCCAGCCGCGGCCAGCGGGCGAGCAGCACGACGGCCGCCAGGAACGGAGCGGCCAGGTAGCGGCCCATCATGAAATCCCCCCCGATGCGCACCGTGTAGATCAGGTAGAGCAGCACGCCCAGCGTCACGGGCCAGTCTCGCCGGTCGCGGCGCAGGCAGGACATAAGGAGCGCAGCGAGGATCAGCGTGGGCGTGAGCGGATCGCCGCCGAACGAGCCGGCCATGTACGCGAGTCCGCGGCCCAGCAGGGCCCCCAGCGGGATTCCAGCTCCCAGCTTGGCGTAGGCGCTGTTGGGGAACGGGAAGCCGTAGTACCAGAGAGAGAACAGCTCCCAGGCGAGGAAGGGGGCGAAGCCCAGCAGCAGGGCGCGCCATCCTTCGCGAGGCCCGATCGCGCGCAACCCCACCATCAAGGCCGGCAGGAGCAGGAGCAGGACGTCCATGCGATTCAGCACCGCGAGGCCGGCCAGCAGGGCGAGCCGCCGGTACTCCGCCGCGGTGATCTGCGCGCGCGACCAGCGCCAGAGGAAGAGCGCGAGCAGCAGGTAGGTGAGCGGCGTCTCCAGCCCGGAGGTGGCGTAGTCGGTGAAGGCCCGCGATCCGGCCAGGGCCAGCAGGAGCACCAGCTGCGCCCCGGGACGCCGGCCCACCGCCACGGCCGCCACCACCGCGGCGCCCGTGCTCAGCAGCAGGGACAGGATGAGGCTCGTGTAGTACACCTCGCCGGTGAGGGCGACCAGGGGCGAGAGCAGCAGGAGCCAGAGCGGATGGGTCGAGGGCAGCACCCGCTCGTCCACGTTCCAGAGCAGGCCGCGGCCGTGTACGAAGTTGTCCACGACCCGGAATGTGATGTAGGCGTCGTCGCAGAGCCAGGCGGTCCGCACCAGGACGATGGCCAGCAGGATCAGACCCGCCACGGGCAACAGGCGCAGGAGCCGGCGCCGGCCGCTCATCGCGCTCCCCGGCGCCTGGTCGCAGCCCACATCACGGCTCCGGTTCTGCTCGGCGAGCCTGGTATGCAGCGGCGCGCGGTCTGCCGTCGGGGCCATCATCTCGGCGGCCTCAGGACCGCCGGCGCATCCGGATCATCAGGTAGATCAGGATGAGGCCCAGGCCGACCAGGATCCAGGTCACGCTCGAGGTCTTCTCGTCCCTGGTCTGGACCGGGGCGACGGGGGAGGCCTCCGTGGTGGTGTCCTCACCGGCCAGCTCGGTCAGCACCAGGGGTTTCTGCCCGCCCTGGATTTGCAGGACGAGCGTCTGGCCCGCCGCCAGGGCGGGACCCCGGGTGCGGGTGTAGTCGGCGTTGGTGTCGGTGGTGACCGAGACGAGCCCCTCGCCCTGGACCTCGAGGTCCGGCGGGAAGGCCAGCACGCTCCACCGGGCCACGGCGAGGTTGGTGCCCACGGTGAGCTCCGCCTGGCCGTCGTAGGCCAGCCGGCCCCGCAACCGCAGCCGGGTCTGACCCGGGGGCAGGGGAATGGCCAGGCCCGTCCACCCCGCCTGTGGCGCGGCGGCGGTGGGCACGGCGGCCGGCGTCGGTCGGTTCAGCACCTCGGCCTGCAGCTGCCCCAGAGCGGCGGGCAGGGGGAGCGCGAGGGTGGCCGGGGAAGGCAGGACCGTGCGCTGGGGAACGACGGAGTTGGTGATGGTGAAGAGATACTCCAGCTGCAGATCGTCCTCGCCGCGCCGCAGGACGAGGTTCATGCCGGCGACCTCCAGGCTGTCCAGGGCCGTGGTCGTCTCGAACACGTAGACGGTCAACGGGCCGTTCTCCAGCTCCAGACCGGTGGCCCGGGCGAAGTAGGGAACGCCCGCGGCGACGGCCTCGGCGACGTACTCGCGGGTGGGTTCCAGCATCAGTCCCTCGAAGGTCACCCCGCCGACGACGTCGACGGAGGTTTCCAGCGCGCTCGCGCCGGACCGCAGGGGCAGGAGGCTGACGATGGCGGCCTGTCCTGGTTCGCGGGTGGTCCCGTTGATCACCTTCACCGTCACGTCCGTCGGCAGGCTCGATCCCTGAGCGCCGGCAGCTCCGGGCAGCAGCATCGGCCCCAGCAGCGTCAGAATTGCCGCCAGCACGGTCGCTCGCATTCCTGCTCCGCAAGGCCGCGACGAACCCCTGACCCCACGACTGTCACCTTCCAGGACATCCTGGCATGTGCGCATGCGCATGGGCATCCACCCTCCCTTGCAGCCCGGCACCACGGTGCCGGACCCCGTAGCCGTGCCGGCTTGTGTTCACCAAGGCGATCCGGTATGTTCCTTGCTGAGTATAGGCTACTTTATCCCGAGATCAACCGGCGGTGCAAGGCGGGAGGAATCCATGCGCAGGATCGGGAGCGCCGCGCGACGACCCGGAGCCATCGGAAACCTGCTGCCGGTGGTCGTCGGACTGGGGGCGGCCCTGGCGGCGCCGGCTGCCGCGGCGGCACCACCGGCGGATTCCTGGGCGGAATGGGCGGCCCAGCCCTACCAGCTGCACGCCGGCGAATCGGTGCAACTGCGGTTCGCCTTCGACGAGATCCCCGTCCGTTCCTGGCGGCTGGTCGTGGACGGAGCCCCTCGCCGCTGCGATCTGCTGGTCACCCGCGTGAAGGAGGAGACCTCGATCTACTGGCGGCGGGGAGAAAGCCATCACGACGTCACGATACCCTGGGGCCGCGGGGAAGCCATCGTCGCCGTCCTGACCGCGCCCGACGGCGGCATCTTCACCGTGCGCTGCCTGGGGCCGCCGCGAGGTGCGGCGCCGGTGCCTTACAGCTACGAGGTCAATCGAGCGCTGGAGTCCTATGCGGCCGGCAAGCGCCTCGAGGCGGAGCGCCACTGCGAGGAGGCCCTGGCCCGCGATCCCGAAGACGGGGTCGCCCGCATCCTGCTGGCCGGATTCCTGCGGGAGCGGCACTTCTACCAGCGAGCCACGGAGCTGCTCGAGGCCGCCCTGGCAGGAGATCTGCCGCCCGACATGCGACAGCTGGCGGAGCAGCTCCAGCAGGAGCTGGCGCAGCTGCAGAGCCCCCTGCCACCGGTGCTGAAGGAGGGGCTGACGACCGGCGAGTCCCGGCTGGCGGCCGGCGACGCCGCGGGCGCCCTGGAGCTGGCCGAGCGGCTGCTGGCCGATCATGGCGGCGCCCAGCCGGAAGCTCTCAGCCGGATCCACCAGCTGCGTGGTCGCGCCCTGCACGCCCTGGGCCGGAACTTCGAGGCCGTCGACGCGTACACGAAGGCCCTGACGGCCGCGCGATCCCGGGAATCCGAGGCGATCATCTACTTCCACATGGGGCGTCTCTTCCTGGACATGGAGAACCTGGGCCAGGCGGAGGGAGCCTTTTCCATCGCCCGCCGGTACGGGCTGCCGCCGGGGCTCGATCTGCAGGCCGCCGAAGCCCTGGACCGGATCGTCAGGCAGAAGTAGCGGCCGCGCCGCCGACCTCCGGGAGCCCCCCAGCATGAACGATCAGGACTACCGCCCCGACTGCCTGCACTTCCGCGGCCACGTACCTTGCCGCCCGCACAAGGAGCGCGGCGTCCATTGCCGGGACTGCCCGGAGTTCATGCTCCGGGAGGGTCGGATCCTGCTGATCAAGCTCGGCGCCGCCGGCGACGTCCTCCGCACCACGCCGCTGCTGCACCCCCTCCGGCGGGATCATCCCCGGCACACCCTGACCTGGCTCACCCGTTCTCCCGAGCTGCTGCCCTCCCTGGTGGACGATCCCCTGCGCTTCGACGCCGGCAGTGTGCTCTGGGCCCGCCGGACGCCCTTCGATCTGCTCATCAACCTGGACAAGGATCGCGAGGCCTGCGCCCTGGCCGGCGAGGTCGAGGCCCGCCGCAAGCTGGGCTTCGTGCTGGGGCCCGACGGCATCTGCCGGCCGGCCGACCAGGGTCCGGCCCGGGACAAGTTCCTGACCGGCCTGTTCGACGACGTCAACCAGGCTTGCCGCCTCTCCTACCTGCAGGAGATCTTCGCCATCTGCGGCTACGAGTTCGCCGGCGAGGAGTACGTGCTGGATCGTCCCGAACCGGCCCCGCAATTCGACCTGCCGCGGGGTCGGGCCAGCGTCGGCCTGAACACCGGCTGCGGGGGACGCTGGACCAGCCGGCTCTGGCCCGAGGAGCACTGGGCCGAGCTGGCCCGCCGCCTGCACGCGGACGGCGACGCGGTGATCCTGCTGGGCGGCCCCGCCGAGGACGCCAAGAACCGCCGGCTGGCCGCCGCCACGGGCGCCGCCTACCCGGGTCACTTCGACCTGCGCACCTTCTGCGGGCTGGTGGATCGCTGCGACCTGGTGGTCACGGCCGTGACCATGGCCATGCACATCGCCATCGGGCTGCGCAAGAAGCTGGTGCTCTTCAACAACATTTTCAATCCCTACGAGTTCGAGCTCTATGGCCGCGGCCGCATCCTGGCGCCCGAGCGGCCCTGCACCTGCTTCTTCCGACCCCGCTGCCTCCAGGAGACGTCGTGCCTGGAGACTCTGCGGCCGGAGACGGCGCACCGGGCCGTGCGCCTGCTGCTGGACGGGGCATGAAGATCGCGTTCCTGGGACCGGCTCCGCCCTTGCGCGGGGGAATCGTCACCTACATCGCCCTGCTCGTGCGCGTGCTGGAGCAGCGCGGGCACGAGATCTTCTGGGCCTCGTTCCGCAAGCAGTATCCCCGCTTTCTCTTCCCGGGCACGGAGCAGGAGGGGGAGTCGGCGGCCTGGCTGCAGCACCCGAACCTGCCGCGCTTCGTGCCCTGGTCGCCCTGGAGCTGGTGGCGGACCGCCCGCGATCTGCGGCGCGCGGGACCACGCGCCGTCGTGCTCAAGTACTGGATCCCCTTCTTTGCGCCGGGCTTCTGCGCCGTGACCTGGTTGCTGCGCCGCCGCGGGCCGATCCGCGTGATCTACATCCTGGACAACGTGATTCCCCACGAGAAGTACCCTTGCGGCCGACTGCTGACCCGCCTGGCCCTGCGGCAGGGGCACGGCTTCGTGGCCCAGTCGGAGCAGGTCCGGCGGGACCTGTTCAGCGTGCTGCCCGGGACGGATCCGGCGGCCGTGATCACCACCCCGCATCCGGTCTACGACTTCGGCGCGCCGGGACGCCCGCGCAAGAGCCAGCCGGAGGCCAGGGCCGCCCTGGGCCTGCCGGCCGACGCGCGCCTGGTGCTCTACTTCGGCTTCATCAAGCCCTACAAGGGGGTCGTCCACCTGATCGACGCGGCACCGCGGCTGCGGGAGCGCTACGGTGACGGCATCCGCATCCTGGTGGTCGGCGACATCTACGGCGAGCGCCGGCCCTACTTCGAGCGTGTCCGGGAGCGCGGGGTGAGCGACGTGCTGCAGATCTTGGACGGCTTCGTGCCGGACGAGACGGTGGAGGACTATTTCCTGGCCTGCGACCTGGTGGTCCTGCCCTACGTCTCGGCCACCCAGAGCGGCATCGTGCAGATCGCCTACAACTACAGCAAGCCGGTGGTCACCACGAACGTGGGCGGCCTGCCGGAGGTCGTCCGCGACGGCGAGACGGGCTTCGTCGTCCCGCCGGAAGATCCCGCTGCCCTGGCCGCCGCCGTCGTCCGCTTCTTCGACGAGGAGCGCGGCCAGGCCTTCGCGGCGGCGATCGCCGGCGAGCGGGCCAAGTATTCCTGGGATCGCCTGGCGGAGGCGGTCGAGCGGCTGGCCGAGGGAACGCCATGAATGCGCAGCAGGTGATGCGGAAGCTCCGGTCCGGCGGCATCGTCAGCCTCTCCAGCGCCGAGTGGGAGCGCCTGGCGCCCCGCTTCGAGGTGCTCGAAATTCACGAGACGCGGCTGGCCGGGCAGCTCCTGCTCGTACGCGGGCCGGCCGGTCTGGCCGCCGTAGAGCGCCCGGAGCGCGGCCGCCGCGTGATCCGACCCCTGGCGGACGAGACGGCGGCGCGCGCCTTCGTCAAGGATCGTCTGGAAACCTACGATCGCCTGTGGGACGGCTGCGGCTGCCGTATCGATTATCTGAGGTAGTCCCACCGCCGGAGCAGGACGGCCCGAGCCTCCGGGCTAGCGGGCGGCCCAGGGTACGGGCAGGTTCAGGCGCGCGAGCTTGGCCTCGCACTCCTGGCGCTCGCGGTTCCGCTTCAGGCCCCGGGGACCGTCGGCGAGCCAGCCGGCCGCCTCGGCCACCAGCCGGGCCTGCTGCTGCCCCTCCTCGCCGCCCCGCCCGAGGGCGGCGACGACCTCGGCCTCGATGCGCGAGAGCACGAGCGATCCACGCCGATGGTCCAGGAAAGCCTCCCACGTCAGGGGCACCCAGCGGGCCACGATCTCCTCGCCGATCACGGTGGCGTAGCTGCGGATCTCCTGCTGGGCGTGCGCGTCCATGCGCAGGGCCAGGAAATGCAGCAGGTTGTGCAGGTCGATCTTCCAGTAGGCCTCGGTGTAGGTGGATAGGGGCAGATCCTTGCGGGCCTGCTCGCGGGCGACGCCGCGCTCGAGCCGGTCCCGGTAGACGTTCCGGGCGTGGTCCTGCAGCTCTCCCTCCTGGCGGCTGATCTTCCCGCCTTGGTCCGGGGCGAGCACCCCCTCGCTGCCCTGACGGTTGCCGGCGGCCTGGAGCCGCCACGCGTCCGGTGCGGTGCGCTGGGCGGCGTCGATGGCGATGGAGTAGCGCGTGCTGTATTCGTTCACCGAGGCCGTGCGGTGCCGGATCCACTGTCGCCAGGCGTCCATGGGCACGCGCACGTGCAGCTTCAGCTCGCACATCTCGAACGGCGTGGTGTGGCGGTGGCGCATGAGGTAGCGGATCAGCCCGCGGTCGTCGCTCACCCGCTTCGTGCCCCGGCCGTAAGAGACGCGGGCCGCCTGCACCACTGCCGCGTCGTCCCCCATGTAGTCCACCACGCGCACGAAGCCGTCGTCGAGGACCGCGAAGGGGCGGCCCAGGAGGGCGTCCAGGTCGGCCACCCGGGGGCGGGACAGGGCTTCCGGAGCCGGCGTCTCGGGCTGCGGCGGCATGCTCCTCCTATCCGCCGAAGGTCCGCTGGATGGCGTCGCGGACGACCTCGTCCGCGGCGTGCCGCGGCAGCGTCACGCTCAGGCGCGGCTCGCGGATCATGGCGTTGCGGGCGGTGAATTCGGCCCCGGAATTGCGCGCCCAGGCGCGGCGGGCGATGCCGTTGTTGACGTCCCAGGCCAGCATGCCGTGCAGGCGCCGCTCGGCGTCCGCGCTGCCGTCCAGGACCAGGCCGAAGCCGCCGTTGATGACCTCGCCCCACCCGACGCCGCCGCCGTTGTGCAGGCTCACCCAGGTGGCCCCGCGGAAACCGTCGCCGATCACGTTCTGGACCGACATGTCGGCGCAGAACATGGAGCCGTCGCGGATGTTGGCGGTCTCGCGGAAGGGGCTGTCCGTGCCGGAGACGTCGTGATGATCCCGGCCCAGCACGATCGGTGCGGAGATGCGGCCCGCGCGGATGGCCTCGTTGAAGGCCCGGGCGAGGCGCCGCCGGCCCTCCTCGTCGGAGTAGAGGATGCGGGCCTGGCTGCCCACCACCAGCTGGTTCTGCTCGGCCCGGCGGACCCAGCGCAGGTTGTCCAGGTACTGCTGCCGCGTCTGGGCGGGAGCGGCGCCGGCCAGCTCCTCCAGGATTCGGGCGGCGATGGCGTCGGTCTCGCGCAAATCGGCCGGATCCCCGCTGGTGCAGACCCAGCGGAAGGGCCCGAACCCGTAGTCGAAGCAGATGGGCCCCATGATGTCCTCGACGTAGGACGGGTAGCGGAAGCGGCCGTCGGGCAGCAGGACGTCGGCGCCGGCGCGGCTGGCCTCCAGCAGGAAGGCGTTGCCGTAGTCCCAGAAGCGCATCCCGCCCGCGGTCACGCGGTTGATGGCCGCGACCTGGCGGCGCAGCGAGTCGTGGACCCGCTCCTTGAAGCCCGCCGGATCCGCCACCAACATGCGGTTGGCCTCCTCCAGGGAAAGCCCCGCCGGGTAGTAGCCGCCGGTGTAGGGGATGTGCAGGCTGGTCTGGTCGCTGCCCAGGTCGACGGGCAGGCCGGTCTGCGCCAGCTTCTCCCACAGGTCCACCACGTTGCCCGCGAAACCCAGCGAGACGGCCTGTCGCTGGCGGCGCGCCTGCTCGATGCGGGCCAGCAGGCGCTCCAGATCCGTCTCGACCTCGTCCAGCCAGCCCTGGCCGTGGCGCTTGTGCACGGCGGCCGGATTGACCTCGGCGATGACGCCCACAGCCCCGGCGATCACCGAGGCCTTGGCCTGGGCGCCGCTCATGCCCCCGAGCCCGGACGTCACGAACACCTTGCCCGCCAGCCCTTCGTCACCCTCGCAGCCGAGGTAGAGCCGACCGGCACCCAGGATCGTGATGGCCGTGCCGTGGACGATCCCCTGGGGCCCGATGTACATGTAGCTGCCGGCCGTCATCTGGCCATAGCTGGTCACGCCCAGAGCGGCCAGCCGGATGTAATCCTCGCCGCTGCTGTGGTTGGGAACGACCATGCCGTTGGTCACCACCACGCGCGGCGCATCCGCGTGGGAGGGGAACAGGCCGAGCGGATGGCCCGAGTACATGACGAGGGTCTGCTCCTCGGTCATCTCGGAGAGGTACTGCATGGCCAGCAGGTACTGGGCCCAGTTCTGGAAGACCGTACCGTTGCCGCCGTAGGTGATCAGCTCGTGCGGATGCTGGGCGACGGCCGGATCCAGGTTGTTCTGGATCATCAGCATGATCGCCGCCGCCTGGCGGCAGCGCGCGGGGTAATGGTCGATCGGGCGCGCGTACATGTGGTAGGTCGGGCGGAAGCGGCGCATGTAGATGCGGCCGTCCTTCTTCAGCTCCGCCGCGAACTCCCGCGCCAGCTCCGCGTGCAGGCGGCGCGGGAAGTAGCGCAGGGCGTTGTGCAGGGCCAGCTCCCGCTCGGCCGGGCTCAGGTTCAGCGGACGGGATGGTGCGTGGCTGACGCCCGGTTCCTCGGACGGCGGCGGCGGCAGCACCTCGGGAATCCCCCGGCGAATCTGCTCCCGGAACTCCTCGAGCGTCGGATCCTGGTCGTGGCTCGCGGACATGGTCGGCCTCCTGGTGGCGGCGGGGGCGGCGATGGCCAACAATAGCACCTGCCGCGGACCTCGCCAGGCCCAAAATCCCGTGCCGCGGGCGCGGGCCGCCGCGCGATGCGCAAATTGCCCTTTTCCCGGTGCGCCACGGTCCGCTATGTTGAGGGTTGCAGTCCCGGGCGGAAGCGGAGCGGGCAATCCCGGCGGCACCGCCGGGAGCGAAAGTCCAGCGGCAGGATGACGGCGTCGGGTCCGGAGGGCACCCGCGGCCCGTACGTCGACGTGAAGCCTGCGGATCCACAGGAGGGGGGAGCACATGTCGCAACTGGTCGACCGCATGTTGCGGGCCGCGAAGCTGGAAGCGCAGCTCTACGAGGAAGTCGAGGCCGATCCGAAGGCCTTCGGTCAGGCCATGCTGGTGGTCGTGATCTCCAGCGTGGCCGCCGGCCTCGGGAGCTTGTTCGCGGGAGGGTTCAGCGGTCTGCTGGGAGGGATGGTGATGGCCCTGGCGGGCTGGTTCATCTGGTCCTTCGTGGTCTTCATCATCGGCACGCGCTTCCTGCCGGAGCCGCAGACGGAGGCCGACTACGGCCAGCTGCTGCGGACCATCGGCTTCAGCTCCGCGCCCGGCGTGCTGCGCGTGTTCGGATTCCTGGGCATCCTGGGCCAGCTGATCAACTTCCTGGCCGGGCTCTGGATGCTGGCGGCGATGGTCGTGGCCACCCGGCAGGCCCTGGACTACACGGGCACGGGCCGGGCGGTCGCGGTCTGTCTGCTCGGGTTCGTCGCCTATCTCATCGTGTTCCTGCTGCTGGGAAGCCTCGTCGTCGCCGGCAGCCGGCTCTTCTGAGGCGCGAGACCGCCCTCCACCCACGCTGCGCGGGAGCCGCAGCGTTCCGGCCACCAGTGAAAGGACAACCCATGATGCACCGCTGCTACCTCCTGGGGTTCCTCGTCCTGCTGCTCGCCGGCGGCCCCGCCGCCGCACGCAAGCCCGACAAACCCATCTACAAGCCGGCCTATCGCTATCCGGTGCTGGAAGAGATCGAGAAGGCACGCGATGCGGCCCAGGCGGTCCGGGACTCGCTGCAGGCGCTGGTGGATCAGCGGTACGCCGACGAGGCGGAGCGCGCCGAGGCCGAGGAACGCAGCCTGCGCCTGGACTGGTCCGGCATCGCCAGGCCTTCCTCTCCCGCGGACTTCCCGTCCCTCTGGCATTTCCCCCCCCTGCCGCAGTACAACACGGGCACCTGCTGGGCCTTCTGCTCCACCTCCTTTCTCGAGTCCGAGGTCCAGCGGCAGACCGGTCGCGAGATCAAGCTCTCGGAGATGTGGACCGTCTACTGGGAGTACGTGGAGCGGGCCCGCCGCTTCGTGCGGGAGTACGGGCATTCCGCGGTCGCGGAGGGCTCCCAGGACCACGGCACGCTCGAGATCTATCGCCGGTACGGTGCGGTGCCGGCCGCCGTCTACGCCGGCTGCCCGCAGCCGGATGGACGCTACGACCACACGCCGCTGGTTCACGAGGTGCAGAGCTATCTCAACTGGATGAAGGAGAACCGCTTCTGGGACGAGGAGACGGCCGTGGCCGAGGTGCGGAACATCCTGGACCGCTACCTCGGACCGCCTCCCGAGACCTTCGCTTTCGAGGGACGCACCTACACGCCGGTCCGGTTCCTGCAGGAAGTGCTGCAGCTGGATCCCGATCAGTACGAGAACGTCGTCTCGACCCTCAAGGAACCCTTCGGCCAGTTCATCCTGCTGGACGTGCCGGACAACTGGCGGCGCAAGGCCGACTACCTGAACCTGCCGCTCGATGTCTTCTACCGGATCATCAAGGAGTCGCTGGGCGCCGGTTACACGGTGTCCCTGGGCATCGACGTCAGCGAGCCCGGCCTGGACGGCATGGAGGATGCCGCGGTCATCCCGAGCTGGGACATTCCGCACGAGGCCGTCGACCAGGCCGCCCGCGAGTTCCGCATCGCCAGCGGACAGACCACCGACGACCACGGGGTCCACGCGGTGGGTTTCCTGCATGCGGGGGATCGCGACTGGTTCCTGATCAAGGACAGCAACCGCAGCTCGCGACTGGGACGTTTCAAGGGCTACTACTTCTACGCTGGGGACTACATCAAGCTGAAGTCGCTGTCCTTCATGGTCCACAAGGATCGTCTGGCGGGGTACCTGCCCGGGAGCTAGGGACCGGCGCCGGGAGGGGGTCAGGGGTTCATCCGCAACCCGAAGTGCTCGCCCAGGACCCACTGGATGGCGGGGCTGATGTGGGCGTGGTCGAAGCGATAGGGATCGAAGCCCCAGACCACGTCGGCCTTGTTCTGGGGCTGTGAACCCTCCAGCTTGTGCGAGTAGAATCCCACGGTCTTGCCCGTGATCGCGGTCCGGCCCTCCGCGAAGTCCACCCCGTAGGTACCGCACTGCCGGAGCACCTGGGACCAGGATCCCAGCACCGAGAGTGGCCAGTCCGGATCGCCGGCGGCCTGATGGAGATCGTCCACCCAGTCGAAGCGTGTGTAAGCCCGGAACATGGGCTCCAGGCACGGCCGGTCGCCGCACTGCTGGACGCGCCAGTAGTTGGGCCGGCTCGTGATGTTGGCGTCGTAGAACTCGTCGTCTCCCCAGCGCCAGGTCTGCAGATGGTCCCGGTAGTCGGGATCCAGATCCTGCCAGTCGATGGCGGCCTCCGTGAAGATGGTGTCGGGGATGACGTCGCCCTCCGGCATGTGGGCGGACTTGAACGCGGGATCCAGCACGAGGGCCTTCAGGCCCACGCACCTCGGATCGCGCGCGCCCGTGCCGATGCCGTCCGCCCCCTCGACGCCATAGATGCGGTACTTCGGGCTGGTATGGTCCAGGACCGACACGCCCATGGCGCTGTAGGGATAGCGCTGCGTACCGCGCAGGACCGTCGAGCCGTCCTCGAGGGTGTCGTTCCCGAAACCGATGTAGTAGCTGATGACCCACCAGTTCCCGATCTGCATGGTCTCCTCGAGGGAATCGAAGACCCAGGGCATCATCCAGTTCTTGTGCTCGACGAACTCGTTGAGAGCGCGCGAACCGGCCAGGAAGACGTCGCCCACGTTTTCCTGATAGGCCTGCAGCCAGTTGTACGGTTGCTCGCCTTCGGGGTTGGGTTTGAAGGTGTCCCAGATGAAGTTCTCGATGACGTAGCGCGTCGTCCACAGGATCACGTTGTAGTCGATGAGGTCCCGGTAGGTGAGGGATCGGCTCTCGAGATCGACCACGTCCCCGGTGGGGCTGAAGTTCGCGACGCCGCCCGCCCCGGCCAGCACTTCGCTCCAGAAGGCGTCGCGATAGACGTCGTTGTCCAGCGCGCGGCCGCCGATGCCGGACCAGGTGTTGCTGGACTGATCGGAAACGTTGTCCACCAGCAGGAGCGGCCTCCGCTGGTCAGGATCGGGAACGGGGGCGATCTCGAGGATCCAGGTGAAACGGGACAGCTGACCGGCGTTGTCCCAGGCCTGCACGGTCAGGGTGTGCGTGCCCGAGCCAAAGGAAATGGGAATCGAATGGCGATGCTGGGACGAGATGCCGGGCTGGATGGCCCAGTGCTGATCGCTCTCATCGTTGGGATCGGCAAGATCCCAACCATAGCGGTAGGCCGTGATCAGGCCGTTGTAGTCGTCCGCCGAGGCGACCCACTCGAACTGCACGCTACGACCCTGCGGGATGTCGGTCCTGGTCCGGGAGTTCACACCGGTGGCCTGATGCCTGCCGAGGGACTGCTCCCGCACGGACAGCACGGGAGTGAAGCCTTCCGAGATGAAGACGTTGTGGACCGTACGGGCATAGGTGCGGTCGAGGCTCACCGCGCCGGCGGTGTCCTCCGCCTGGATGGCGAACAGGTAGATGATCTGCCTTCCATCGACATCCTGCGAGGGCAGACGATCGAAGCGGACGACGCGATTGGCCGGATCGTCGGCGTACGGGACCCAGCCGCTCCAGGCGGAATCGGAGAAGCTGACGAGCTGGTCCACGACGGAGTCGAACTCGTACTTGGTGCGGACGTAGTGATCGTTCAGCCAGGCGGGCTTCAGCAGGTAGCGGATCTTCGCCGGATTTCCCAGATCGAAGTCGGGGTCGCTGCCGGTGTATCCGAAGACCAGACTCGGCGGCCCCGCCTGCGCGTCCAGGTAGTTGGCCAGACGAGCCGGCCGATCGATGCGGATCCGGGGCAGGATCGTGGTCGCCGTGAAGCTGACCAGGGCCGGCGTGGGATCGATGCCTCCTTCCCGGTCGACGGCCCGCACGAACATGGTGTGGTACTGATAGGCGCGCTGGTAGTAGGGATCGAGCGCATTGTCGGGCGGGAACCCGTTGATATCGGCGCTCACGATGAGGGTGGTGTCGGTGTTGGTGGTGAAGTGCCAGGGATGCAGCAGACTTCCGGTGGCCGGATCGCTGGTGAGAGTGTCCCCGATGCTGATGCCGTCGGGCCCGTTGTCGCTCATCTTCCACTGGAAGCCCCTGATGGCGCCGTCGGGATCGTAGGCATCCCAGTGGAATGTCATGACGAAGCTGGACTCCAATGGGGCCGGTGTCTCGGCGGTGATGAAGGTGTTGGGCAAGGCGTTGGGGACCACTGCGCCTTCCAGCTCCGTGCTGGGAGAGCAGGAAGTCAACAGTACAGCTCCGGGCAGCAGGAAGACCACGCCCAGACCGGTGAGAAACGTGGATCGCAACGGCGCATGACCTCCGGGCAAAGGCGCTCCGTTGAAGATACGATTTCAGGGCCCCGGGCACAAATCGCTGACTCGCCCGCTTTCAGGGCCTCATCAGTAGACCGAAATGCTCGCCCAGTATCCAGCGGATGGCCCGGGCGGTCTGCTGATTGTCGAAGCGGTAAGGATCGAAACCCCAGACCACGTCCGCCGGTCGGCCCGGCCACGCATCGTCCAGCTTGTGGGAGAAGAATCCCACCGTCTTGCCGGTGATGGCGGTGCGGCTCCCCAGCTGCACGGCGTAGGCGCCGCAGCGGTCGATCACCTCGCTCCAGGGGTACAGGAGCGAGAGGGGCCAGTCGGGATCCCCTGCCTGCGCGCGGAGATCGTCCACCCAGTCGAAGCGGGTGTAGGCGCGGAACATCGGCTCCAGGCACGGCTGGTCACCGCACATCTGGACTTGCCAATAGTCCGGGCGGCTCGTGATGTTGGCGTTGTAGAACTCGTCGTTTCCCCACTGCCAGTCCCCCAGATGATCACGGTAGTCGGCGTTGCGGTCGCGCCAGTCGATGCGCGCATCGGTGAAGATGGTGTCGGGGAAGACGCCCCCCTCGGGGAGATGACTCGCCTTGAACGCCGGATCCAGCACCAGGGCCTTCACTCCCACACAGTTCGAGTCACGAGCCTGGTCGCCGGTGCCGCTGGAGTTGCTGATGCCGTAAATCTGGTACTGCGGAGTGGCGTGATCCAGGACCGAGACGCCCATGGCCCTGTAAGGGTAGCGCATGGTCCCGCGCAAGGCGGTTGTGCCGTCCGCCTGCAGGTAGACGCCGAAACCGATGGAATAGCGTGGATCCCACCAATTGGGGCCCTGAAACGACTCCTCGAGGGAATCGAAAACCCAGGGCAGCATCCAGTTCTTTTCCTCGACGAACTGCCGCAGGGCGTGCGCGCCGGCGAGGAACACGTTCCCGATCAACTGCTGGTAGGTGTACAGCCAGTTGTAGGGCTGTGTCCCGTTGGTAGCGGGCTTGAAGTTGTTCCAGATGAGATTGTCCTGGGCGTGGCGGGTCGTCCAGAGGACGGTGCGGTAGTTCACCAGGTTGCGGAAGGTCAGCAGATCGGTCTCGCCGTCGATGACGTCCTCGGTCGCTGAAAAGCCGAGAACTCCCCTGCTGCCGCCAAGCGTATCGTTCCAGAAGGCATCGCGGTAGCTGTCCATGTCCACGGGACTGCCGAACTCGTCCCGCCATCTCCCGCTCAGGCGGTCGCGGACGTCGTCCACCAGCAACAGGGGGCGCTGCTGCGAAGGATCCGGTACGGGGACGACGTTGAGGACCCAGGCGAAGCGCGTCAGCTGCTCGGTGTCGTCCCAGGCCTGGACGGTGAAGGTATGGGTGCCGGCGGCGATCGTCCGGGCGTCCGCACTGCGATGCTGTGGCGTGTTGCCGGGGCTGATGGCCCAGCCGGGATCGTCGGGGTCCTCCAGATCGACGAGGTCCCAGCCGTAGCGATAGGCGGTGATGACGCCGGCGTAGTCGTCGGCGGTGGCCACCCAGTAGAACCGGACGCTCTGGCCCGGAATGATGTCGTGGGTGGTCCGGGAATTGACGCCGTGGACCGTCCGTGTTCCCAGCGTGTTCTCGCGCACGGTGAGCGTGGGCGTGAAACTCGCCGATATGTAGACGTTGTGCACTGTCTCGGCGTAGGTGCGGTCGATGCTCACCGCGCCCGCCGTGTCCCGGGCCTGGATGGCGAACAGGTAGAGGATCTGCCGGCCCTCCGCGTCCAGTCGGGCCTGGGGGGGGAAGCGGACGAACCGCCGGTCCGGATCGTCGGCGTAGGGTTGCCAGTCGCTCCAACCGGGATCGGCGAAGTCGATGAGCTGCTCCGCCAGGGAGTCGAACTCGTACTTGGTGCGGACGTAGTGGTCGCCCAGCCAAGCCGGCTTCAGCAGAAAGCGGACCTGGGTCGGCTGGTTCGTCGCGAAATCGGGATCCGAACCCGTGTAGCCGAAGAAGGGGGAGACCGGCATGCCCTGGGCATCCAGGTAATCGGACAGCCGCACCGGCCGGTCGATGCGGATGCGCGGCAGCAGCGTCGTGGAGGTGAAGCTGACGAAGGCGGGGGAGGGATCGATGCCCCCTTCCTCGTCGACGGCCCGCACGAGGAACGTGTGCGGCTGGAACGCCCGCTGGTAAGCGGGATCGAGATCGGCATCGAGGGGATAGCCACCGATGTCCGCGCTCATCACGAGGACCGTGTCGTTGCCCGCGGTCTCGATCCAGGGATGCAGGATCTCCCCGGTGGCGGGATCGATGGTGAGCGTGTCGGCCACGCCGATACCGTCGGGACCGTTGTCGCTCAGCTTCCACTGGAAGCCCTTGATCCTGCCGTCGGGATCGTGGCCGTCCCAGTGGAAGCTCATGAGGAAGCTGGCTTCCAGCGGATCCGGCGTCTCGGCCGTCAGAAAGGTGTTGGGCAGCGCGTTGGGCATCTCGGCGCCTCCCAGCTCGTCGGAAGTCGAACAGGAGGCGATCAGGGCAGCAGCAATCGCGAGCACGAGGACCGCGATGACGGTGGACGAGATGAGTCTGCTCAGCGGTGGACCTCCTCGTGGCAGCGCCTCGCTAATGATATGTCCTGGTGCTCCGCCGCACAACGAGCCGCGCGCGATCCCCGGGCAGGGAGGACGTCACCTGCTACGGCACAGGTGGAGATGGGTTGCGCGAGGGATCAGCGGATGACCACGAACTTGCCGAGGAAATCCTCGAAACGCTCGTCCGCGGACTGCACCGCGTACAAATAGATGCCGCTCGTCACCTGCTGCCCGTTGCGGCTCACCAGATTCCAGCGCAGCTGCCCATCCCCGTCCCGGCCGTCGTGGTGCAATTCGACCACCAGGTCTCCATCGAGGGTGAAGATGCTGATCTTGTTCCGGGCGCGGGGCAGGTTGGCGAACATGATCCGCAGGCCGGTCGGATCCTCGCTGTTGGGATGCAGGGGCTGGAACTCCTCCAGGGCCGCCCTGGTCGCGGGATTGGGATAGACGAAGATGTTGGCCCCCTTGCGGTCCCGCTCCTCGGGGGTCTGGGCCTGAAAGCACGGCACGGCATCCGCGAAGGAAGAGCTGGGGTCGCCACCGAGGCCGCCGCCGTTCGGGGTGGGCGCCCCGTGCCGGAAGTCCAGGCGGTGATCGGTGGCCGTGACGGAGTAGAAGTGGAGGAAGCCGTTGTGGACCGTCCGATCCACGTACTCATAGAAGTGGGTGGCGTGCTTGCCGACGACGCCGTGCGCCGGGTTCTCCGGCCGCTCCACGACCGCGAAGAAGGTGTCCAGCTGGGCGGGGTAGCCCTCCCAGGGCAGCAGCTCCACCAGCTCCGGTATCGGCTCCCCGTGGCCGTCCCGCAGGGCCGGGCGGCGGTTCCAGCGACCCGTGCTGTCGCCCTGGACCACGGCCTGCATGGCCCCGGCCAGCCCCGCGAAACGGGGGTCGTCCAGACAGGTGGGGCGGTAGGCGATCGCGTCGAGGCCCGTGTTGTAACCGAGAGGGAGCGTGTCCCGGACCACCGTCCCGTCCTGCAGGACCCTCTCCTGGAGGTAAGTGTTGACGAGATCGAACTCGGCCAGCAGGCGCCAGAGGTCGCTGGCGGGGCCGTTGTTCAGCGAACTGCCGAAGGGCCGGTCCCACTTGTCGGCCCGCCAGATGCGGTACGATTCGAAATCGACCACGTTGAGACGGACGTCCTTGGTGATCTCGCTGATATCGTCCCAGTAGACGTGGACCGCATTGTTCGCGGACCACAGCCGCATGCCGGGCGAGGGGGGCGCCATGCCGACCAGCCAGTGGATCGGGCTCTCCGCCCCGCAGATGCCGGTGCAACCTTGCCGGGCCTCGCAGGGGATGTTGGTGTTGTTGCAGTCCCAGTAGCTCTCGAAGTAACGGTTGTCGCGCGTGCAGAGATCCGGAGCGCGACGGTCGCACTCCTCGCAGTTGTCGAAGTTCACCCAGAGGCAGTGCAGGTCGGGACCGTAGGCCTCCAGATCCTCCTCCTCGATGAAGTCCAGCGGCATGTCCTGGCTCACGCAGGACAGGTCCATGAAATCCGCCACGCTCTCGTAGAGGGTGCTCCGGCGCGTCTGGGGATTGATGGGCCACCATTCGAGACAGGTGAAGGTCTCGCGGCCGCCGACGCCGGTCTCGGGATCCTCGTCCAGATCCCAGTAGCTGCCGTCGTAGGTCCGGACGGCTTCGGCGCAGTTCTGCAGCAGGCCCTGCAGCCCCTCGCCGACCACCATGGCGGCCTGGAAGGTGACCGTTTGCTGCGGCGCCAGCGCCGTCACCGGGCCGGCGGAGATCAGGAAGCGGAAATCGCTCTCCCGCCCGGGCTGGGGGCTGGCATCGTACTCGTCGCTGCTGAGCAGGGTGTAGCGCTCCTCGTCGTTGCTGGGATCGCCCCCCTGCTCGAAGGGGGCGCGACCCGTGAAGGTCTGGAACGAGCGGATCCGGCTCAGCGCGGAGCCGGGAGCCCCCAGGAAGAGGATGCCGAAGTAGCCGGGAGCGCGATCCCCTTCGGCCCAGTCGTACATGTAGCCCACCGACACGGGCACGAAGCTGCCGTCGGAGGCCCGGATCAACCCTTCCCAGTAGCCGGCCAGATCGTCCTCGGCCGCGCTGTCGTTGCCCCGGCGGCCGATGTCGCAGTCGGCGAAGAAGCCCAGGTAGACGCTGTTGAGGTCCACGACCCCGATGTTGGTGATGCGGAACTCGAAGCCGACGAAGTCGTTGACGTCGTCACCCTCCCAGGCGTAGGAAGACATGACGACCTTCAGGTTCAGCGGGACGTGGTCGGGCCAGATCTCCTGAGCCAGTCGCGTGTTGTCGTACATCGTGCAGACCATCATCTGGTTGCCGATCTGCCCGAAATCCTCGTCGACGAGGCCGTCGTCGTCGTCGTCGTAGCCGTTCAGGGTCTCCTCGTCGATCCGGCCGTCCTCGTCGTCGTCGGCGCCGGTCTCCGGCAGGCGACGGCCGCGCGCGTCCGCATTGCCGGGGGGCCGCAGGATCATCCCGTTGGCGGCCTCGTAGATCGTGTCCTCCAGGCTGTTCAGGGGGCGGAACTCCGTGTCGAACTGTCCGGTGGACACGAGCTTGTCGCCGAGGGCGACCCCGCCGACCCACAGGCCGGCGCCCCACAGGTACTCCCAGCCCGTACCGCCGGGCCACTGTGCGGACGGGGCGTCGGAGTAGGTGGTGACCAACGAGTACTGGGATCCGATCAGCCCCCAGTTGGTGATGTTGATGTGCAGATCGCCGGCGTTCATCACGTAGGAGCCGTCGACCACGTGCACCCCGTCCGCCGCGCCGCGCCAGGTGTCGAGCTGCGGCAGGGGATCGATGCGCGCGCGAGCGGTTCCCCCGGCCCCGGAAAAGACCGACCAGGTCAGGCCGGCGAACGCGAGCCACCGGTACGATCGGTGGTGGCTGTGGTCGTGGCTTCTGGGCAACGTCTCCTCCCGGGGAACCAGGGCCCCGCGCCGGCGCGAGCCGCGGGCCGTCATCCGTGTCACGGCCGCATGGTCAATCCGAAGTACTCCCCCAGAACCCAGTGAATGGCCTGCCGAACGGGCTCATGAGCGAAGCGGTAAGGATCGAAGCCCCAGACCACGTCCCCCCGGCGATTGGGCTTGTTCTCCTCGAGCCGGTGGCTGATGAACGCGAGGCTCTGCCCCTCCACGAGCGTGCGGCCGCTGATGGGACTGATGGCCGCGTGGCCGCAGATGCTCTGCAGATCGTTGGGACCGGGAAACAGCGAGCGGGGCCAGTCCGTCTTGCCCGCGGCCTGCTGCAGGTCGCTGACCCAGTCGTAGCGCGGGTAGGCCCGGAACATGGTCTCGAGGCAGGGCTCCTCGTCGCAGACGGCCGGTTGCCAGGCGGTGGTGCGCGGCGAGATGTTGCCGTCGTAGAACTCGTCGTTCCCCCAGACCCAGGGCTGCAGGCGGTTCCGGTAGTCGGGATCCTCGTCCCGCCAGTCGATGACGCGGTCGGTGTAGATGGTGTCCGGGACGGCGAGGCCCTCGGGCATGTACCGCGAGCGGAACGTCGGATCCAGGACCAGGGCCTTCACCCCCACACAGGCCGAGGAGCGCCGCTGCTGCTGGCTGTACTGGGGGAGGGCGTAGATGGGATACTTGGGCGACGTGTGATCGAGGACCGTGACGCCCAGGCCGCGGAATGGATAGCGCTGGGGGCCGCGGAGCTGGCGTGTGCCGTCGGGCAGAACCTCCTGGCCGAAGCCGATATCGAAGCTGCCGAAGTCGGTGCTCTGGTACGTTTCCTCGCTGGTCGTGAAGATCCAGGGGATCATCCAGCGCTTCTCCTCCAGGAACTCGTTGAGCAGCCGGGAGCCCACGAGGAAGACGTTGCCGACGGATTCCTGGTAGCTGGTCAGCCAGATGAAACGGCTGCTGCCGTCCTCCAGCGGCTTGAAGGTCCTCCAGACGAAACTGCCGGTGCTGTAGCGCGAGGTCCAGAGCAAGGTCCTGTAGCTCACGACGTCACGGTAGCGCAGGCTGCTGGTCTCGGTGTCGAGGATGTCCTGACCCGGGTTGAAACCCTGCACGCCGCCGGGGCCGTCGAGGGTGCCCAGCCAGAAATTGTCGCGGTAGAGATCGTTGTCCAGGGGCACGACACCGTCCGCCGCGGTCCAGGCGTTGCTCATCTGGTCGTTCACGTTGTCCACCAGCAGGAGCGGCGACTGGACGGCGGGCTCGGGCACGGGTACGACCTCCAGCAGCCAGACGAACCGCGTCAGCTGGTTGGAATCGTCCCAGGCCTGGATGGTCAGGGAATGGCTGCCCGAGCTGAAGGAGACGCTCGGCGTCTGACGATGCTGGGGAGTGTTGCCAGGTTGCACGGCCCAGTTGGGGTCGCTCTCGTCATCCGGATCGGCCAGGTCCCAGCCGAACCGGTAGCTCGTCACGTGGCCCGCGTAGTCGTCGGCCGTGGCGACCCAGGTGAACTGCAGGACCTGACCGGATGTGATGTCGATGCGCGTGCTCGAGTTCTGTCCGGTGGCCGATCGCTGTCCCAGGTGGGACTCGCGCATGGTCAGCTGTGGGGTCATGCCGCGCGAGATGAAGACGTTCTGGACGTTCCGCGCGTAGATCCGGTCGACGCTGACGGCCCCCGCGGTGTCCTGGGCCTGGATGGCGAACAGGTAGGTGATCTGGCGCCCTTCGGTATCCTCCGCCGGCAGCTGCTCGTAGGTGACGAACCGCTTGTCGGGGTCCAGCGGATAGGGCCGCCAGCCGCTCCAGAGGGAGTCGGAGAAAACCACCAGATCGTCCACTAGGTGATCGAACTCGTAACGAGTACGGATGTAGTGATCGAGGTGCCAGGCCGTCTTGAGGAGGAAACGCACCTTCGTGGGAGCGCCGTAATCGAAGTCCGAATCGCCCCCGGTGTAGCCCAGCACGAGCGTGGGCGGGGCCGCCTGAGCATCCCGGTAGGCCCGCAGGCGCTCCGGCCTGTCAACGGCCACGCGCGGACAGATGGTCGTGGCCGTGAAGCTGACGAAGGCGGGGGTGTCGTCGACGGCGCCCGCCGCGTCCACCGCACGCACGAAGAACGTGTGCGTTTGCCACGAGCGCTGGTCGGGCGCGGAGAGGCCCGCATCCTCCGGGTAGCCGGCCAGGTCGGCGCTCACGATGAGCGTGGTGTCGCTTCCGGCGGTGAAGCGCCAGGGATTGAGGATGGCGCCGGTGGCGGGGTCGCAGGTCAGGGTGTCGTGAACGCTGATACCGTCGGTGCCGTTGTGGCTCAGCTTCCACTGAAAGCCGGCCACCTGGCCGTCCGGATCGCTCCCGTACCAGTAGAAGTGCACGATGAACCCGGATTCCAGCAGCGAAGGATGCTCGCCGCTGATGTAGGTGTTGGGATAGGCGTTGGGGATCTCCGTGCCACCCAGCGGCGGCTCGGGCGGACAGCCGGTCACTCCCAGGGCCAGGATGACCAGACCAAGAGCCGAGAACACCCGCGTTATCCATGATCCCACTGATCTGCCTCTCCTCACCGCTCCGCTTCCCGTTCAGACCTTGCGCCCGTCGTTTCCGTCGAGGCGAGACGGATGATGGCGCGGAATGCCCGGCCCGGCCCGGGGCGACGGCGCGAAGTCTGGTCCTTGATGCAGGAAGAAACGCATCATGGAGGGGTGAACATGGGGTGCCCTCTCGGATGAAGAAACAACCGTCGTCCGGCGAGGTCAAGAGCCAGCGGTCCGGCGGCGCTGGCGACCATGACTACCTGTCCGCCTCTCGCCCCAGCGGCTCCTCCTCGCGCTGCAGCGTGATGCCGCGGCGGTCGAGCTCGGCGATGAAACGCCGGGCCGGCACCACGAGCTCCTGGGGCCGCGCTCCCGGCCCCGTGATCTCGCCGCCGGCCAGCATGGTGGCGATGATGGCCGCCGGGAATCCCGTGGTGCGCATCATGGAGGAGATGCCGTGCACGTGGTCGAAGGTGTCGACAATGCGCAGGGCACGGCGACAGAGCCGTCCCTCGGCCGTGCCCATGGCCTCGATCAGCACCAGGGTCGCGTCCTCGTCCGGGAAGGAAAGGGCCTTCTCCAGCACGAGACCCAGGAATTCCCGGGGGGCGAACTCGCCATCGCGCAGCCGGACGGGCTCCTCGGCGCAGAGTCCGAGCTCGAGCAGCAACCGGAACTTGTCGCAGTGTCCCCGGTAGCGGATGGTCTTGTAGTCCAGGTTGTGGACCCGGCCCCGGAGGGTCTGCGGCAGGGTGGAAATACCGCCGGAAGTCTGGAAGGCCTCGAGTTCACCCCAGGGTTCCGGAAAGCGGACCGTTTCCAGCTCGCTCAGCCCCGGCACGGTTCGCAGCTCCCCGTCGCGGATGACCAGGCAGGGCTCGACGTACTCGTTGATCAGGCCCTGCACCGCGAAGAGCAGCATGTAGTTCAGAGGCGGGCGGGGATGGCGGGGCAGCCCGCCCACCCGGATGCGCAGATCCTGCACCTCCTCGAAGGTACCGTGCAGATCATGGGCCAGGATGCCGGCCATGCCCGGCGCCAGCCCGCAATCGGGGATGACCGTCACCCCCTGGGCGCGAGCCTGCGCGTCGAGGGACAGCTCCCTGGCCACCACGTCATTGTTCCCGCCCAGGTCCAGGAAATGCGACCGCTGCTCCACGGCCAGGCGGGCCAGGGGGGCGTTGAACCAGTAGTTGACCGCGCTGATCACCACGTCCGCCCCGGCCATCAGGGGGGCCAGGGCCCGGCTGTCGGTGACGTCGCCGACCATGGTGGCCAGGCGGGGGTCGCTCTCGAGACGGGCACGCAGCCGCTCCAGGGAGGCCGCGTCCCGATCGACGACGGTCAGGCAGGTCGTGCCCGCGGCATGCCGCAGCAGGTCGAAGGCGATGGCCGTGCCCTGCAAGCCAGCGCCCAGCAGCAGGTAGTTCATGGGCGACCTCCGCGGGGGGATCCTGGTGTCGGAGCAGACGATGCCCCGGCATGGTACAACGCCGCCGCCGTCAATGCAAAGAGAGTGTCCACATGGCCCTGCGGCCGCCGGGGAGCGGGAGTGCAGCACAGAGACTTTGACCTGGGGCAGAGCTGCGGCTAATATCGGCCCGGTCGCGACGCTCGCGGCTCCCCTTCGGGACTTTCGGCAAAGGAGCCATGATGGAAGGCAAGGTCCTGCAGAAGAACCTGCTCGAGCTGATCCGGCGCACATCGTCCGAGCTTCCCCTGGACGTCATCCGCACCCTGGAGAAGGGCTACCGCAGGGAGCAGAAGGGCTCGACCGCCAAGTACGCTCTGAAGGTGATCCTGGACAACATCAAGCTGGCCAAGGAAAAGTCCCAGCCTCTCTGCCAGGACACCGGCACGATCATCTGCTATGCGGAACTGCCGTCGTGGCTGGACGAGCTCGCCTTCAAGCGGGCCTACGAGCAAGCCGTCGCCGAGGCCACCGCGGTGGGCTACCTGCGGCAGAACTCGGTCGATTCCCTCACGGGCAAGAACTCCGGCAACAACCTGGGACCGGGCAGCCCCTCCTATCACCTGAGCGCCAGCCGGCAGCGGTCGTTGACCGTCCGCATGATGCTCAAGGGGGGCGGGTGCGAGAACATGGGGGTGCAGTACAGCCTGCCCGACAGCCGCATCGGCGCCGGACGCGATCTGGAAGGAGTCCGGCGCTGCCTGCTCGACGCCGTGTACCAGGCGCAGGGCAAGGGTTGCGGCCCCGGTATCCTGGGTGTCTGCATCGGCGGCGACCGCGGCTCCGGCTACGCGGCCTCCAAGGAGGAGTTCTTCCGGACGCTGGACGATCGCAACCCGGATCCGCGCCTCGCCCGTCTGGAGAGCCGCATCCTGCGGGAGGGCAACGGCCTCGGCATCGGCCCCATGGGCTTCGGCGGCGCGACCACCCTGCTCGGGGTGAAGGTGACGCATCGCAACCGCCTGCCGGCCTCCTTCTTCGTCTCCGTCTCCTACATGTGCTGGGCCTTCCGGCGCAACGGGTTTCAATTATCGGAGTCCGGCCGGATCACCCGCTGGCTGTACGACTCCTGAACCGTCTCGAGGGAGAGTGTCATGCTGCTGGAAGCGCCGTTCACCGAAGAGAAGATCCGCCAGCTGAATGTCGGCGACATGGTGGAGATCACCGGCCTGATCTACACCGGGCGGGACGCCGTGCACAAGTACCTGGCCGAAGGAGGCCGGCCGCCCGTGGACCTGACCGACGGCATCATCTATCATTGCGGGCCCGTGGTGGTCCGCGAGAAGGATCGCTGGGTCGTCAAGGCCGCGGGTCCCACGACCTCCATCCGGGAGGAGCCCTACCAGGGTGATCTCATCCGTCGCTACCGGATCCGCGGCGTGATCGGCAAGGGAGGCATGGGGCCCCGGACCCTGGCCGCCTGCCACGAGGTCGGCGCTGTCTACCTGCACGCCATCGGGGGCGCAGCCCAGGTGCTGGCCGAGCGGGTGGTGGAGGTTCCCGGCGTGCACATGATGGAGAAGTTCGGCTCCCCCGAGGCGATCTGGGAGTTCCGGGTCGAGCGCTTCCCCGTCGTGGTCACCATGGACTCCCACGGGAACTCGCTGCACGCCCAGGTGCTGGCCGAGAGCGAGGCCGCCCTCAAGTCGCTGTTCTGAGGCCGCGCGGTCCCGGCCGTGTCGGCCGCCCACCGAGGAGATGCCGTTGTCTGCCGAGTTTATCACCTCCCCGCTGGCCAGCCCCGAGCGGACGACGCCCGGAACGATCACCCTGGCCGCCCTGCTGAACATCCTCTGGCGCCGGCGGCTCATCGTCGTGCTGCTGACCGGTTTGGGCGTGGCGGCCGGCATCGTCTACGGCCTGGTCGTCACCCCCCTCTACCGCGCCACCGCCCAGATCCGTCCGGGCATCACCGCCTTCACCGAGACCGGCGGTCCGGTGCGGGAATGGGCGCTCAAGGATATCACCCGCTTCTTCCAGCGCCGGCTGTACCTGCCCTCGGTGCGCCGGCAGATGGGCTGGGGACCGGAGCAGGGGTACCCCGTCATCCACGCCGAGTTCATCGCCCGCGGCGCCCAGAACATCCAGGGGGGGAACGTGGTGACGCTGGAGACGCTCTCGCCCTCCCCGGACGAGGCGCGGCGCATCCTGGAGGCGGCCATCGTCGCCTTCAACGAGTACGCCGAGGCCGACACGGTCGCCAGCGGGTTCTTCCTGACCCGGCGCGGGTTGGAGATCCAGATCCGCCAGCTCCAGAACGACGTGGACAAGCTGGACAACGAGAAGGCCCACCTCGGCATCGAGATCGACAAGCAGAAGGCCGCGCTCAAGGTGGTGGATGGGGAACGGCAACGCCTCGAGCTGGAGCTGGAGAAGGTGGATCAGGACAACGCCTACCGGGACCGCGTCGGCCAGCAGAGCGAGCGCGAGGCGGCCGCCGCCCTCGTCGGCCTGGAGCGGGTCGAGGCAAGGCTCCGGAATCTGCCGGCCGAGGCGCCCGGCGCCGGCGCCCGACGCGACTCGCTGATGATGAGCCTGACCGACGATCCGCTGCGCTCCTGGCTGCTGGCCACCCACCGCCAGAGCGACGCGACGGCCGTCAGCGAGATGGTCCTGGGCGCCCTGGAGGTGCGCGAGCGGGCCTTCCGCGACCAGGCACGCGCCGACAGCCTCCGGCACGTGATCGAGATGAGCGGTTACTACGTGAAGGACCTGCGCCTGAAGCGAACCGGCGAGCTGGACAAGGAATACGCGGAGATCCAGGCCGAGCTGTCCGATCTGCAGCTGCAGCGGGATCAGGAGCTGGTGTCCCAGCGGGTGGAGCTGAAGCAGCAGGTTCTCGCCAAGCAGGCCCAGCTGCGGGCGCTCTCCCCGCTGGAGCGGATCGGCGTCACCGACACCAGCGATCATCCCGTGCGCCCGCGCCGCCTGCGGGCCGTGGTCATCCTCGGCTTCCTGGGGCTGCTGGGCTCCATCTGTCTGGCCTTCGTCTGGGAGTACCTGGCGGTCAACCGCGACATCATCCTGGCGCACCGCGCCGGGCGCGGCTGACGGCGGCCCGATGCGCGGCCGGCAGGGCATTCTCCGGAACCTGGGCGTCCTGACCCTGGCCCAGCTGGCCGCGCAGCTGCTGAACGTCGCGGCCCTGGTCTACCTGGCCCGCACCGTGGGCTCGTACTGGTTCGGCGTCCTGCAGTTCGGCGTCGCCTTCTCCGCCTACGCTCTCATCACCGCGGAGTGGGGGCTGTGGGTCCTCGGCATCCGCCAGGTGGCCCGCCTCGACGATCCGGCGTCCGTGCGGACCTACGCCGGCGTGCACGTGGGGTTGCTGGCCGTCCAGGCCGCCGTGGTGCTGGCCGCCGGCGCCCTGCTCCTGCCTCTTTTCCCGAGCTGGCGCGACGATCCCTGGATCCTGGTCCTCTACCTGCTGGCGGTTGTGCCCCAGGTCTTCATGTACGACTGGATCGGCATCGGCCTGGAGCAGATGACCTGGGTGGGGATCGTCAAGATCTGTCGCAGCCTTTTCTACGCCCTCCTGCTGCTGGGATTGCTGAAGGCCTGCGACGGCTGGCTGGGCTGGCCGGCTCCGCGCTGGGTGCCGGTGATGTTCCTGGCCGGCTTCGTGCTCAGCAACCGGGTGATGGCCTGGCGGCTGGGGCGCTGGTTGGGCGGCGGCGTGCGCCCCCGCTTCGGCGGCTGGGGCGAGTGGCGGAGGCGGCTGGGCGACGCCGCGCCCATCGGGGCCAGCAGCCTCACCATCCGGGTGGTGCTCGGCATCGACCTGATCGTGCTCGGCGTGCTGGTGGATCCCGAGACGATGGGGAGCTACGCGGCGGCGGCCAAGATCCTCTTCGTGCTGATCATCGCCGTCGAGGTGCTGTGGAAGGCCCTGCTCCCGCGCCTGTCGCGCCTCTGGCAGGAATCGCCGGAGGCCTTCCGCGAGCGCCTCAACCTCTACCTGGGCCTGGTCTGGGCCGGATTCCTGCCGGTGGCGGCGGGCGGCCTCGTCATCGGCGAGCGGCTCATGGTCCTGCTCTACGGCGAGGCCTTCCGGGGCGCCGGCCCGGTCTTCCGTATCCTCAGCTTCGCCTACGTGCTGCTCTCGCTGGGGATGTTCCTGGGCAACGCCCTGATCGCCAGCGATCGCCAGCGGGCCTACTTCCCGCCCCTGCTGGCCAGCGCCGCCGTGGCCACGGCGGGCAACCTGATCCTCGTGCCCAGGCTGGGTGCGCTCGGCGCCTGCTGGGCCATGCTGTGCGCGCACGCCCTGCTGTGCCTGACCACCGCCTGGGTCTGCCGCGCGCTGCTCGCCCGCTCCCTGCTGATGCCGATCCTGACGGCGGCGAGCGCCGCGCTCCTGATGTCCGCGGCGCTCCGGCCGCTCGGCGCCTGGCCGGTCGTCCTGCAGATCGGCCTCGGGGCCACCCTCTACGTCGTCCTGGCCGGCCCGCCGCTCTGGTGGTGGGCCCGGCGGGTCCGGTCCGTCAGCTCCCGGTAGATGCGCAGGAAGCTCGTGACGTGACGCTCGAGGGAATAGTCCCGCGAGCGGGCGAGGGCCGCCGCGCCGTGGGCGCGGCGCAGCGCCGCGTCGCCAGCATAGCGCAGGATCGCGGCGGCCAGCGGCCCGGGCTCCGGGTCGACCACCAGACCGCTGCGGCCGTCCTCGATCACCTCGGGGATGCCGCCGCGCCGGGCGCCGATCACCGGCAGACCGCGGCCGAAGGCCTCCAGGATCACCATGGGGAAATTGTCGTGCCAGCGGGACGGCAGCACGAGGAAGCTGCTCTGCGCGTAGAGATGTTCCCGCTGCTCGCCCCGGACCAGGCCGTGGTGGCTCACGCGCCCGGCGCGGCGGGAGCAGAGGGCGCGCACGTCCGCGTCGCAAGGTCCCTGGCCGGCGAAGGCGAAGCGGAAACCGGCGGGCACGGGGCCGTGGTCGCCGTCCAGCAGGGCATCCAGGGCCCGGATCAGCTGGGGGACGCCCTTGTGCACGTCGATCTGCCCCAGGAAGAGACCCTGCACCGCCGTCAGGTGCGAGCGATCGGGCGGACGCGGCGGCAGGTCCTCGCAGGCGTTGGGCACCACCTCCGTGCGCGCGCCCGGAAAGCCGCCGGCCGCGAGGTGGCGCTCCAGAACGAAGCGGGAGGGGGCGGTCACCACGTCCACGTGGTGCGTGGCCCCCAGCTTGCCGCGGGCCAGGAGCCGGCAGGGCCAGGGTGGTCTCTCGCAGGTCAGGCCGCTGGCGCGCAGCAGCGTCGTGCGCGGGCAGAGCAGGTGGTAGTCGTGGAGCGTGTGCACCACCGGCACGCCCTCGCGTCCGGCGGCGCGCCAGATCGCCGGGGTCATCCCCACGATGGTGTGGGTGTGCAGGACGTCCGGTCGGGTGCGGGACAGCACCTCGCCGGTCCAGCGCCGCCAGCGCGGGGCGTGCAGGGACAGGAGGTGGTGGGCGCCGCGCACCGGCAGGGCCGGCGTCCCGCTCTCGCCGTCCGGCAGCAGGTCGTAGAGCCCCCACGAGGGCGCCTCGAAGACCGTCCCGCTCAGGCCGGCGAGCGTGCGCTCGCGCAGCTCCGCGGCGCCGCTCCGCCGCCCGGTGGTCGTCAGCACGTCCACGACGTGACCCCGCCGGCTCAGCTCCCGCGCCAGCAGCCAGGTGGCGGTCTCCGCGCCGCCGATCACCTGCGGCCAGAAGATGCTGTTGGCGAGCAGGATGTGCACGGGATCAACCTCGGGCCGGCCGGCTGTCCGGCAGACCGCCGGGCGAAAGCGGGGCCAGGCCGGCGGCCGCCGTGGCGCGACCGGCGGGGCTCTCGGCCAGCCGCGCCACGCTGGCCAGGCAGAGCCAGGTGGTCAGGCAGATGAAGGTCGGGTTGTTCAGATGCTCCTCGAAGCAGAAGAGACCGCAGGTCTGGAACGCCAGCAGCGCCTCCAGGCCCCAGGCGGGCCGGATGCCCCACGGCGCGCGCACGGCCAGCAGCATCAGCAGGGTCAGCACCAGGAATCCCTGCGCCGGACCGTAGACGATGGCCAGCTGCAGGAAGGCGTTATGGCTGGCCGTGACCTCGACCCGATCCAGGAGCTCGCGCTGGCTGGCCTCGACACCCTGGCCCAGCCAGTGCCCCGCCGCCAGATCCAGGGCGGCCTCGCTGCTGGCGAGCCGGTCCCTGGTGTTGGCGGACATGTGGGCGGTGTCCTCCCAGCGCACGCGACCGCCCGGCGGTCCGAAGTGCAGCCAGAGCGGCAGCACGACCACCATCACCCCGGCCAGCAGCGCCGCCGAGCGCACGAAGCGTCGCGAGGTCAGGGCCGCCAGGGCGAAGCTCAGGCCCGCCACCAGCAGGGGCGAGCGGGAGGAGGTCACGTGCCCGCAGACGAGCAGGATCAGCAGGCTCGCCAGCGGGACCCACAGGCGGGCGCGGCGCTGGTAGTAGAGATAGAGCCCCACCGGCACCACCAGGCTGACCACGGCGGCGCTGGCGTTGGGGTGGCCGTGCATGCCCGGCATGCGCAGGAACACCCGCTCGATGCTCACCACCGTGGAGTCGGGTGCCGTCAATCCCAGCCTGATGGTCGGTGCCTCCAGGCCGGCGTACTGCAGGACGAGGACCGCGCCGTTGAGGACCAGACCCCACCACATGCCCCCGAGCAACCGGAAGCGCAGGCTCTCCTGCGCCGCGGCGCGGAGGAGGACGTAACCCACTGGCATGGCCAGCAGCCAGCGGACGCTGAGCAGCATGGTGATCCGCAGACCCTGCTGGTAGGCGTAGAGTCCCCAGCAGAGCGGCACCAGGTTCAGGAGGGCCAGGACGATCAGCGGCAGGGTCCGCACGCCCCCCGAGAGCAGGCGCAGCACCAGCCACAGCCCGAGCCCCAGACCGATCAGATCGAGGGCGCGCGGCGACTGGGCGCGGGTGGGCACCAGGTAGATGTTGGCCACCAGGAAGAAGCCCAGCAGCCAGGACAGCAGGGGAAGCAGGCGTCGCGTGCTCATGATGGTGTGCAGCTCGGCGTCCGGGATCGAGAGCCGCGCCCCCGTACCGGACGGGGGCACTCGCCGGGAGTATGGGCGAGCATCCTGTCCGCGTCAAGCCGCCGGCGACGAGCGGGTATGTTCAGCGACCGCGGCCGGATCCGGATGGGCTCTCGGATCAAGTCTTGATTGACGCGGCGCGATCCGTATATTAATGACGTTTGACATCGGAAACAGAGCTGCCAGCGCGCTCACGACGAGCGCGTGAGGAGGGGCGGGCGTCTCGGGCTAAGGACACCGTCCCTTCTTCGTGCGACGGGGCTTCACCCTTGACAATTTCCGGGGCCATGCGACGCTTCCCGCCTGTGGGTGCGATCCCAGGTCCCCCGGAATATCGAGAACCCTGCGCGAAGCGAGAGGAAGGCCATGAAGCGAGCGTCCGTATTCCTGGCGCTGGGAGGGGCGATCCTGGCGCTGGCACTCTGGGGCTGCCAGAGCGGCGGCGGCGGCGAGCAGCGGCACGAGGAGACCGGCAGCGGTCTGCAGGTTCGCGACGACGTGGTCGGCTCGGGCCGGGCGATCGCCGACGGCGATTACGTGGAGGTCGACTACACCGGCTGGCTCTGGATCGACGGCGCCAAGGGGGAGAAGTTCGACAGCTCCCAAGATCGGCACGAACCCTACCTCTTCCAGGTCGGCCAGGGGCAGGTGATCAAGGGCTGGGACGAGGGCCTGCTGGGCATGAAGGTCGGCGGCAAGCGCCGGCTCATCGTGCCCCCGGAGCTGGCCTACGGCCAGAACGGCCGCCCCGGCATACCGCCCAACTCCACGCTTTGCTTCGAGGTCGAGCTGTTGAAGATCCCGCAGGTCGAGATCCAGGACGAGGTCGTGGGCGAGGGGCCCCTGGCCGAGAACGGGGACCAGATCAGCGTGCACTACACCGGCTGGATCCTGGAGAACGGGTCGCGCAGCAAGCAGTTCGACAGCTCGCTGGACCGCAACGAGCCCTTCAACATGACCGTCGGCGTGGGGCGCGCCATCCCGGGCTGGGACATGGGCGTCGTGGGCATGCGGGTCGGCGGCAAGCGCATCATCACCATCCCCCCCGAGCTGGGCTACGGGAAGCGGGGCGTCGTGGACCGGGGCGAGGTGATCGTCCCGCCCAACTCGACCCTGCAGTTCGAGGTGGAACTGCTCCACGTGGTCGGCAAGCAGTAATTTAAGACAGTTTTCGCCCCATTTTCGTGCACGGCGCCCGCCGAACCAGCGGGCGCTGTCACTATTTTAACAATTCGCTTGCCCGGTATCATGCAGGCGGCTACATTGGACCCGATTTCGCGGGCAGCACCCGTGTCCGCTCCTCTTTTTCTTGGTCAAGTGATGCCGCTGATTGGGTTTAGGTCCATCGGCCTGCCCACTCGCGGTCACCCGCAGGACTTCCGGAAGGAGGACTGAGGCCCCATGGAGAAGTGGATCTACATCGTCCCGGCGGCAGGCTTCCTCGCGCTCGTGTTCGCCATCCTCAAGGCATCCTGGGTCCAGAAGCAGGATCCCGGCAACGAGACCATGAGAACCATCGCCGGACACATCCAGGAGGGCGCCATGGCCTTCCTGAACCGGGAATACCGTGTCCTGGTCGTCTTCGTGCTGGTCGTGGGCATCCTGCTGGCCTGGAGCAACAAGCAGCTGCCCAACTCCAGCTGGCTGATCGGCATCTCCTTCGTCTGCGGCGCAGTCTGCTCCGGTCTGGCCGGCTTCTTCGGCATGAGGATCGCCACCAGGGCCAACGTTCGCACCACCAACGGCGCTCGGGAGAGCCTGAACCGCGCCCTGAGCATCGCCTTCGGCGGCGGCTCGGTCATGGGGATGTCCGTGGTGGGGCTGGGAACGATCGGCCTGAGCGTCCTCTTTCTCATCTACGAGCACAGCTTCATCGGCAAGGTCGGCTGGGACATGACCCGTGTGCTGCAGGTGCTGTCCGGCTTCTCCCTGGGGGCGAGTTCCATCGCGCTCTTCGCCCGCGTGGGGGGCGGCATCTACACCAAGGCCGCCGACGTCGGCGCCGACCTGGTCGGCAAGGTCGAGGCCGGCATCCCCGAGGACGATCCGCGCAACCCGGCCGTGATCGCGGACCTCGTGGGGGACAACGTGGGCGACGTGGCCGGCATGGGGGCCGACCTGTTCGAGTCCTACGTCGGCTCGATCGTGGGCTCGATGATCCTGGGCGTGACCTTCATGCAGGGGACCGTGATCCAGGGCCAGCTCAACGCCGTGATCCTGCCCCTGATCCTGGCGGGCGTCGGCATCGTGTCCTCGATCCTGGGCACCTTCTTCGTGCGCACGCGGGAGGGCGGCAGCCCCCAGGCGGCGCTGAACACCGGCACCTTCCTGGCCGGGATCATCATGGTCGTCAGCTCCTACTTCGTGATCCGGGCCGTGCTGCCGGCCGGCCTGGCCATGGGGGTCTTCTGGGCTACCATCGTGGGCCTGGCGGGCGGCATCAGCATCGGCCTGATCACTGAGTTCTACACCGCGGAGGACCGCACCCCAGCCCGGGCGATCGCCAAGCAGAGCGAGACCGGCCCGGCCACGAACATCATCGCCGGTCTGGCCCTGGGCATGCAGAGCACGGCCCTCCCGATCCTCGTGCTGTCGACCACCATCCTGATCGCCTACTGGGCGGCCGGGCTGTACGGCATCGCCATCGCGGCCCTGGGCATGCTCTCGACCACCGGGGTCCAGCTGGCCGTGGACGCCTACGGCCCCATCGCCGATAACGCCGGCGGCATCAGCGAGATGTCCGGCCTGGGGCCGGAGGTCCGCGCCCGGACCGACAAGCTGGATGCGGTGGGCAACACAACCGCCGCGATCGGCAAGGGTTTCGCCATCGGCTCGGCGGCCCTGACCGCCCTGGCCCTCTTCTCGGCCTATCGCGTGGCGGTCGGCCTCGAGACCATCGACCTGCTCGAGCCGCACGTCCTGGTCGGCGTGCTGCTGGGCTCGATGCTGCCCTTCCTGTTCTCTAGCTTCGCCATGAGCGCCGTTGGCCGTGCCGCCTTCGCCATGATCGAGGAGGTGCGGCGCCAGTTCCGCGATATCCCCGGCCTGATGGAGGGCAAGGCCAAGGCCGAGTTCGGCTACTGCGTCTCCATCGCCACCGACGCCGCCATCCGGGAGATGATCCTGCCGGGCCTCCTCGCCGTGCTGATGCCGGTGATCGTGGGATTCCTGGGCGGCACCGAGATGCTGGGCGGATTGCTGGGCGGCGTGACGGCGACCGGCGTGCTGATGGCCCTCTTCCAGGCCAACGCCGGCGGCGCCTGGGACAACGCCAAGAAGCACATCGAGGCCGGCAACCTGGGCGGCAAGGGCAGCTTCGCCCACAAGGCCGCCGTGGTGGGCGATACCGTGGGTGATCCCTTCAAGGACACCTCCGGCCCCAGCCTCAACATCCTGATCAAGCTGATGTCCGTCATGAGCCTCGTGATCGCGCCGCTGCTCATCAGGTAGGGCCCGCGCACCAGACCGAGAGCGTTCCGGCCCGCCCCCGACTCCGGGGGCGGGCCTTCGCGTGCGGGCAGGTACGGATTACGCGGCGGCCGCCCGGACCAGCCGGCGCTTAACGGCGCTGGCGCGGGGTCCGAGCGAAAGCAGGAAGGCTTTCATCTGACGGCGCCGGGAGTCCTCGCCGTCGGGGCAGTCGCACGTCCAGCAGGGGAAGCTTAGCAGGGCGGCCACCCGCTGGATCTCCTTCTCCTCGGCGAGCAGGAGGGGGCGGACGAGCTCGATGCGACCGCCGGCGTACGCTCGTCGCGGCGCCAGCCCCTCCAGCCGGCCGTGGAAGAGCAGGTTCATCAGCACGGTCTCGGCGTCGTCGTCCAGGTGGTGAGCCAGGACGATCTTGCCGAACCCGTGCGCGGCCGCGTGCCGCAGGAGGGCCTCGCGGCGCTGGCGGGCGCACAGAAAGCACGGGTGGATGTTCCGGGCGCCTTGGGAGTCCGCAGCCGGCGGTACCGTGACGATGCTCAGCTCCACCTGGAGCGCGTCCGCGTGCGCGGCCAGCAGCCGGCGACGCTCGGCGTTGCCGGCGGCGTCTTCCCGCTCCACGTGCAGCGCCGCCAGCGTGAAGCCGAGTGGCCCGTTCCGCCGCCATGCTCGCAGCAGGTGCAGCAGGGTGACGCTGTCCTTGCCGCCGGACAGGCCCAGCAGCAGGCGATCGCCGTCCGCCAGCAGTCCCCAGCGGCGCTGGGCAGCGCTCAGGCGGCGGCCCAGGAAATGCAGGCGCCGGGACAGCTCCCGTGCGTGATTCGCGGGCTTGTCGGACGTCATGGCGGAACCTCGCCGGCGGTCGCCGGCCGCACCGGATCCCATGGTGGGCCACGGCCGGCCGCGGGGCCAGCGAAAAGGCGGAGCGCAATACGCAGCGCCGCTGGCGGCGCATCCTCTGCGACTTGCTTTGGACGGCGGCGTCTGCCAGCTTTGGAGGCGGAAATCGCGCCCCCGATCCCCGGACCAGCGCCAGGAGGCGTCGTCATGGCCCAGCCCGTCCTGTCCGCCCACTTCCGGAGCCGCCAGCCCTCATCCATCCGCATCGCGCAGCTCAAGCATCTCGAGCGCACCGACGGCGTGGAAGCCGTGAACGTCGCCATCGGCAACGTCTCCCTGCCCATGCATCCGGCCATGATCCGGCGCCTGCACAACCTGGACGCGGCGGACTGTCCATTCCGGGAGGGTGTCGTGCGCTACACGGCCACGGCGGGCCTGGAGGAAACCAGGCGGGCCTTCCTGAACATCCTGGCCAGCAGCGGACTGCGCACCGACGGCCTGAGCGTGCAGATCACCGACGGCGGCAGCCTGGGCATGGAGCTGGTCATCACCGGCTGCTGCGGCCCCGCCGGCTCGCAGGAGCGGCCCCTGCTGCTCATCGATGCGGCCTACACCAACTACAAGGCCTTCGCCAACCGCCTGGGGCGGGCCACGGTCTCCTTCTGCCGCGCCCTCGGCGAGGATGGCAAGTTCAGCCTGCCCGCGGTGGACGAGATCGAGGCGGTCATCGCGGAGCATCGTCCGGGTGCCATGGTCGTGATCCCCTACGACAACCCCACCGGCCACTACTACGACCGCGCGACGCTCGCCTCCCTGGCGCGGCTCTGCGTGCAGCACAACCTGTGGCTGATCAGCGACGAGGCCTACCGGGAGCTGTTCTACCTGGGCGGCCGCGCCAGCAGCGTCTGGGCGCTCGACGAGCAGCAGGTGCCGGGCATCACCGGCCGCCGCCTCAGCATCGAGACCGCCTCCAAGGTCTGGAACGCCTGCGGCCTGCGCGTGGGGGCGGTGGTGACGGACAATCCCGAGTTCCACGCCCGCAGCGTGGCCGAGTACACCGCCAACCTCTGCACCAACAACATCGGTCAGTGGATCTTCGGCGGTCTGGCCCACGAGAGCCACGCCGACCTGCAGGCCTGGTACCACCAGCAGCGCACCTACTACCATGGGATGCTGGATACCTTCACCCGGCGGATGGGGGAGCTGGTGCCGGGCGTGATCGTTTCCAGTCCGGATGCCGCCATCTACTCGGTGGTCGACGTGCGAAACGTCGTGAAGCCCGGCTTCGACGCCCTGGCGTTCGTGCTCTGGTGTGCCGCCGAGGGCAAGGTGGAGCTGGACGGCCAATCCCTCACGCTGCTCACCGCGCCCATGGGCGGCTTCTACAGCGTCGCATCGGGCGCGCCCAATCCGGGACGGACCCAGATGCGCATCGCCTACGTCGAGACCCCCGAACGCATGCAGCTCGTGCCCCGGCTCTTCGCACCCCTGCTCCGGGAGTACGAAGCGCAGCGGAATCCCGCCTAGCCATGACGGAGCCGGCGCGCGTCTGGCCCGTGGCGATCGTCGGCGCCGGGGCGGCGGGGCTGCTCGCCGCCATCTTCGCCGGCCGGGCCGGGGCGCCGGTCCTGCTCCTGGAAACGCGCCCGCGACCGGGCGCCAAGATCCGCATGAGCGGCGGCGGCCGCTGCAACGTCCTGCCCTCGCGCGTGCAGCTGGACGACTACCACACCTCCGGCTCCCGCCACGCGCTGCGCAACATCCTCGCCTCCTGGCCGCTGGACGAGGTACGGGACTTCTTCACGCACGAGCTGGGCGTTCCCCTCAAGTGCGAGAGCACGGGCAAGCTGTTCCCGGTGGACGACGATCCCCGCCGCGTGTTGGCGGCCCTGCTGCGGGCCAGCGCCGGGGCGGGCGCCGTCCTGTGGGGCGCTGCCAGGGTGGAGGCGATCGCCCGCGATCGCGGCGGCCGGCCCGGCTTCCGGCTCCGCCTCGCGGGGGAGCGTGCGGTCCGCTGCCGCCGGCTGATCCTGGCCACCGGCGGCCTCTCGCTGCCGCGCACGGGCAGCGACGGGGCGGGCCTGGCCTTCGCCCGCCGTCTGGGCCACGAGCCTCTTCCCTGCTATCCGGCGCTGGTACCGCTGCTGACCGGCGATCCCCGCTGGCAGGCCCTGGCCGGTCTGGGGCTGACGGCCACCCTGAGCGCCGTGCGCGGGCCGAAGGCGCTGGAGGAGCGGACCGGCGGCTTCCTCTTCACCCACCGGGGCTTCAGCGGGCCCGTGGTGCTGGACCTGAGCCATCACCTGACCCGGAGCGGCGGCGAGAGCGTGCGGCTTCTGGCGCGCTGGGGTGGTCAGGAGGCCCCCGCTTGGGATACTCTCCTGCGGGAAGGACGGGCGCGCCGCCTGGGCCCGCTGCTGGCGCGGCACCTGCCGCGCAAGCTGGGCGGCCTGCTGCTGGAGCAGGCCCGGCTCGCTCCCGAACAGCGCGCGGGCGCGCTGAGCCGCGCGGCGCGCCTGGCCCTGGTCGAACTGCTCGTGCGCTGTCCCCTGCCGATCCAGGGGAACGCGGGGTACCGGACCGCCGAGGTGACGGGCGGCGGTATCTCCCTGGCGGACATCTCGCCCCGCACCCTGGAGAGCCGGCTGGTGCCGGGTCTTCACTTCGCGGGCGAGATGCTGGACGCCACGGGCCGGATCGGCGGGTACAACTTCCTGTGGGCCTGGGTGACCGGTCGGCAGGCCGGCCGCGCCGCCGCCGAGGCCGCGCTGGCAGAGGATGCAACCGGCTGAGCGGGCGGCCGGGGTCCGGGAACGGGACGGGATCGTGGACGAGCGAGCCATCCTGCACGTGGACATGGACGCCTTCTTCGCCGCGGTGGAGGTGCTGGACGACCCGAGCCTGCGTGGCAAACCCGTCATCGTGGGCGGTACGCCGGAAGGCCGCGGGGTGGTGGCGGCCGCTTCCTACGAGGCGCGCGTCTTCGGCGTCCATAGCGCCATGAGCACCGCGCGCGCCTTGCTGCTCTGTCCCCAGGCCGTGCTCCTGCCGGGTCGCCACGGGCGATACGGCGAGGTCTCGCGCCAGATCTTCGCCGTCTTCCACGAGTACACGCCCCTGGTCGAGCCGCTCTCCGTCGACGAGGCCTTCCTGGACGTGACCGGCTGCCAGCGGCTCTTCGGGCCGGCCGAGCGGATCGGGCGGCTGATCAAGCGGCGGATCCGCGAGGAGATCGGCTTGGTCGCCTCCGTGGGCGTGGCGCCCAACAAGTTCCTGGCCAAGCTGGGCAGCGAGCTGGACAAGCCGGACGGGTTCTTCGTCTTCTCCCGGGAGAACTGCCGTGCGATCCTGGGCGAGCTGCCCATCGGCCGCCTCTGGGGCGTGGGCGAGGTCACCGAGCGGGAGCTGGAGCGGTTCGGCATCCGCAAGATCGGCGACCTCTGGCGCATCCCGGAGGCGCGGCTGGCGGAGGTCTTCGGCGACCACGCCCGCCATCTGCTGCATCTGTCCCGCGGCGAGGACGATCGCCCGGTGGAACCCGAGCAGGAGGCCAAATCCATCGGCCACGAGGTGACGTTTCCCCGGGACATTGCCGACGAGACCGAGCTGCGGGGGATCCTCGACGAGCTGGCCGCGAAGGTCGCGCGGCGCCTGCGGCGGCAGGGCCTGCTCTGCCGCACGGTGACCCTCAAGGCGCGCTACGCCGATTTCACCACGCCGACGCGCGCGGAGACCCTGCCCGCGGCGACCGACGCCACGGCCGCGATCCGGGACACGGCGCGCCAGCTGCTCGAGCGCCGCCTGGGCCGGCGCGGCCGCCCCCTGCGCCTGATCGGCGTGTCGGTCTCGAACCTGGAACAGCCGGGCCGGGCGCCAGCGACGCTGTTCCCGGACACCACCACGGCGAGGGAGAAGAAGATCGACACCGTGCTCGACCAGCTGCACGGGAAATACGGCGACAAGGTGCGCCGGGGGGCGATGCGCCGCCGGCGCGAGCCGTGAGCTGAATTGTGCGTTGCGGCGGCGGCGGGGCTCTGGCATCCTCGCGTCCGCACCGCCGTGCAAGCACGGCCCCGGCTCGTCGCGCCGCGGCGCCCGTGCGGCATCGGGGAGGATGGATTGGACAAGCTGCTCTTCGGCTTCGGAGGTGGTCTGCTGGTGGCCCTGGTCGCCCTGCTGACCTGGCGCCTGGCGCGGCGGGGGCGGGGCGGGTCCTCCCGCGCGCCTGCGGTGCTCCGTTTCGAGAGCTTCATCACCAGCATGCGGGCAGTGGGGGACCTGAGCGTCTTCCGCATCATGACCAAGGAGGTCATCACCGCCAGCGAGCACTGGTTCGGCGAGTTCGGCCGCAAGTACCTGAACTGGCTGCTGAGCGAGCAGCGGATCACCTTGATCATCGAGTTCGACGTCGACTTCCGCTACGATTTGACGGATCGCGATTTCCGCGTCGAATCGACCGGCGAGCAGAGCTACCGCATCGTGCTGCCGCCCTGCCGCCACGAGGTCCTGATCCGGGACCTGCGTATCCACAGCGAGGACAAGCCCGAGCTGCTGCCCTGGCTCATGCCCGACCTGCTGGGCCGCTTCTTCACGGGCGGCTTCAGCGTCGAGGCCAAGAACAAGCTCATCGCCGAGACGCGACAGCAGGCGAGCCGCTTCGCCGGGGCCCTGGTCGAGAAGGCCATGGCCGAGGCCGAGGCCTCGGCCACGCGCACGCTGACGATGCTGGCCCAGGGGCTGGGGGCCTGGCAGGTGAACGTCGAGTTCAGCCGGCCCGAGGAATTCCGGCCCCGGGTCGACACCTCCCGCCTGGAGCGGGCCATGGAGGTGCCCGGCCGGACCGCCGGTGAGGACTAGAGCGGCCGCGGCCGGTTGCGGCCGGCGCCCAGGACATCGTCGCTGCCGTCATGTCCGGTGCCGCGATCAGCGCAGCAGCGGCCGGGATCGGATCACCGGGGCAAGCCGCTAGGAGAAATGATGACGCCGCGACGCACCGTGGTGGGGGTGATGGGGGGTACGGTGGCGGACGCCCGCACCCGCGAGCAGGCCTACCGGCTCGGCCGGCTGGTGGCCGAGAGCGGCTGGGTGCTGCTGAACGGCGGGCGGCCCCAGGGTGTGATGGAGGCGTCGGCCCGGGGGGCCCGGGATGCCGGCGGGCTCACGGTGGGGATCCTGTACGACGACGATCGCGAGGCGGCCTGCGAGGCGCTGGACATCGTCATCCCCACGGGCCTGGGAGCGGCTCGCAACATCGTGAACGTGTTGGCCAGCGACGTGGTGGTGGCCTGCCGGGGCAGCGGCGGCACCCTCAGCGAGATCGCCCTCGCCCTGCGCTTCGCGCGACCGCTGGTGCTGCTCGACTTCGATCCGGGAGAGGCCTTCCTGAACGCGGCCGGCGATGGGCGGTGGGTACGGGCCGCCACGCCCGAGGAGGCGGTGGCGCAGGTGAAGGTCTTCCTCACCGAGCTGGGCCGGACCTGATCGTCCGACATTCACCCACCCGGGATTCATCCGGGTGAACGCTGGATCGCCTTCCCGCCCCTTCGGGCGCTTCACGAAGCATCCGGGGTCCATCCGGATGAACTCCAAGCCGCCTTCCGGCCGTCGACCGCTGCGTGAGGAGGCTGGGTTCATCCGGGTGAACGCCGCAGAGCTGCCGGTCGCTTCGCGAAGGGCTCGGGATTCACCCGGGTGAAATCTGGATCGCTGTCCCATCGCCGGCCGCTGCACGCAGGACCCGGCATTCGCCAGGGCGCCTCCGCCCGCTCGCCGATCCGGCAAGCCGCCGATCCGGATGTCAGTCTCACTCCTCGATCTTCAGCAGCTCGACCTCGAAGATCAGGGTGGCGTTGGGACCGATGCTCTGGCCCGCACCGCGCTCCCCGTAGGCGAGGTCAGAGGGAATGAAGAGCTCGTACTTGCCGCCCACCTTCATCAGCTGCAGGGCCTCGGCCCAGCCCTTGATCACCGCGTTCACCGCGAAGGTGGCCGGCTGACCGCGCTTGTAGGAGCTGTCGAATTCGGTGCCGTCGATCAGCTTTCCGCTGTAGTTCACGGTGACGCGATCGGTGGCCTTGGGGCTGGGACCCGTGCCCTCCCTCAGGACCCGGTACTGCAGCCCGCTCTCGGTGGTGATCACACCTTCACGCTCCTTGTTCTCGGCGAGGAAGGTGTGGCCCTCCTCCAGGTTGCGGGTGCTCGCGGCGGAGCGATCCGCCGCCTGGCGTGCCTGCATATTCTGGGAAAACTCCTGCATGACCTGCTGCGCCTCCTCGTCCGTCAGCAATGGATCCCGCCCGGCGAGAGCGTCGCTCAGCCCCTGCAGCAGCGCCGCCTGGTCCAGGTCGTCCTTGACCTGGCTGAGCGAGGTGGCGATGTCCATGCCGACGGCGTAGCTGGATTTCTGGGCGAAGGTGCTCAGCTCGGTCACGGTCTGGGTCATGCTCGCGTTCTCATCCTTGGCACTCTGGGTGCAAGAGACCAGGGCGCCGGCCAGCAGCAGAGCTGCGGCCAGGAAGGCAATCGACTTCATCCACGGTCCTCCCGTCGGTGAGTCCAATCCCGCGGATGCGTCGAGTTCCGATCAACCCTGCGAACCGGATGGATTGAACCCGGGTCGGTCTGCCCGGTCATGCAGCGAGGGCCCGCCCGGCGCAGGCAGCGCCGGGTCTCGTCGGCCGTCAGCCCCATTATGGGAGATCGTCGACCGGAAATCCAGGCGCTTCGCGCCAGCGGCGCTAATCAGCAGGTAGAGTGGAAGATACCGCCCACGTGTCGGGTCCGGCGGAGACGGTTGTAGAGGGCGACGGCCACCTCCGTCTGGAGGACGTGCAGCTCCACCTTGCGCTCCTGGAGCAGGGCCCGGGTTTCGGGACAGACCTGCAAGCGTCCGAGATGGCCGCGCCCGATGACCAGAATCTCGACGCCGCGGTCCAGGATCTCCTGCACGTCCGCGGGCTGGACGCCCGGGATGTGGGACGTTCCTGTCTCGTTCCAGTCCCAGGGGCGGGCCCCTCCGGGGTAGAGCTTCGCGTCCTTGAAGATACGGTGGCCCTCCACCTCGAGCCGGCCCCAGGTGATGGCCGTGATCTGCGGACTGCGCGCATCGGGCGGGGGAGGCGGCGTGTAGTGCGGGCTCTCGTCCTCGTAGGATTCCATGTCGGCCCCTCCGGCACGAGAACCTGGGAAGCGGCGGGGTGGACCCCGGGGATTCGTCGCCAGGCTAAGTACGAAAGGCCGCGGGGTCAAGGGGCGGGCGGCGCGGCGGGCGGCGCGGAACTCCGACGATGCGATGCCGCCGCGCGGCCGAAATCAAAAGGAGCCATAGCGCCCATTCGCCATGACCCCTTTTGCGACTCAGGACGTCGAAAGTATCACATCAATCAGTATTTTGTCCATCATTATCTAACAAATACTTATCAAACCATGCTAAATCCCACTTCATTTTGGCCAGCCTATGCTCGTGCGTGGACAAGCTGTGGGGCTCGCCGGGATAGACGACCAGCTCCACCGGAATCCCGAGGTAATGGTACAGGGCGCGGAACAACGCGCGGCTATGCGCCGGAGGCACCCGCGGATCGGCGCCGCCCACGTGGATCAGGGTCGGGGTTCGCATGCGATCCAGGCTGTAGAGGGGCGAGGCCTTCACGTAGGCCTCGAGGTTCTCCCAGGGCAGGCCTTGCATGTAGTTGATGACGTGGCCGGGCGTGTCCTCGGTGGCCCACTGCAGGGCCATGTCCAGCACGCCGGCGCCGCTGCTGGCTGCCTTGAAGCGCTCGGGGGCGGCGGTGATCAGACAGTTGGTCAGGTAGCCGCCGTTGCTCCAGCCCATGACGCCCACGCGTGCCGGGTCGGCGATGCCCTGGCCTTCGAGCCAGTCCAGGCCGGCCAGGATGTCCCGCACCTCGATGTCGTTCTCCCTGCCGATCAGCTCGCTCAGGAAGGCGTCGCCGTAGCCCGTGGAGCCGCGGTAGTTGGGGCTCAGCACGGCGTAGCCCCGCGCCGGCAGGAGGGCGCGGCCGTAGATCCACAGGCGCAGGCGGTACTTGGTGGAGGAGGTGGGGCCGCCGTGCAGCTCGAGGACGGCGGGCAGAGGGCCGTCGCCGGGCCGGTAAGCGGGCGGCAGCTCCAGGATGCCGTGGACCGAATCGCCTTCGGCTCCGACCCAGCCCACCTGCTGGATCTGCGGCAGGCGCCAGCTCGCCACCTGGGGATTGAGGTCGGTCACGCGCGTGCGGCGACCCTTGCCGTCCACCAGGTAGAGATCGGCCATGTCGGTCGTCGTGCCCAGGAGTGCCACCAGGCGATCGCCGTCCGCCGCGAAGTCGAAGTCCTCGACGACCGGATCACCGGGCGTCAGCACGTGGGTGCTGCCCTGACGCCCGCCGCGCACGTCCTCCGTCGCGTAGATCCGCACGCAGGCGAATCGCTCGCCGCGGAAGCAGAGCGTGTGCTCCTTGCCGCGCCACTGCAGGCCGCCGTCGAAGCTGACGAGCCCGGGCAGGTCGAGCCGGCGCAGCTGCGGCCGCCCGCCGCCCCACTCGGCCACGTGCACCTGGGAGGGATAACCGTCGAAGTCGATGGCGAAAGCCAGGGCGTTGCCGTCATGGGACCAGGCCAGCTCCGCCAGCCAGCCGAAGGGGGAGGGCTGGTCCTGACGCCAGGCCTGGCTGGTCACCGGCGTCACCTCCCGGCTGCTCAGCTCGACCACCTCGAGGCGGGACCAGCCCTCCTTGAAGATGAGCTCCCGGTCATCGGTGCAGATCAGGGCCAGGCGCCGGCCGTCCGGCGCCAGGGCCATCGCGTGGATCACCCGTTCGGCGGGCAGAACTTCCTCGTCGCGCCAGCTGACCAGGTCCAGCCTGTGCAGAGCGTCCAGTTCGGACACGCCATGGCCGTACTCGAGATCCTTGTACTCCTCGTGTAGATCCTTCCAGGCCTCCGCGTAGATCTTCTCGCCGGTGGTATAGTAGAGCGTCCGGCCGTCGCCGGCGAGATCGCAGCGGCCCACCCCCTTCGCGGCGCGCGTCACCGGGAAGGGCTCCCCACCGGTCGGCGGCACGCGCCAGACCTGACGCTGGCCGTCGTAGGGCGGGCTCTCCTCGCCGGCCCGCTCCTGGCGGCCGGTGAAGTAGATCCAGCGCGCCGCGTGATCCCAGTGCAGGTCGGCCGCACCGAAGCCGTCGAAGGTCAGGCGCAGCGGCTCGCGGGAGGCCAGGTCCACGACCCAGAGGTCGTTCCTGCGGCCCTCCTTGGCCTCGCCCCAGCGGCTCTCCACGTAGGCGGCGAAGCGGCCGTCGGGCGAGACCGCCAGGGCAGTGACCGAGGCGAGATCGAAGTAGTCTGCGGGGACGATGTCGTGATCGCGCTCGACGGCGGCCGCCGCGCAGGCGGCCAGCAGGAGCGAGCAGAGCGCGACGGGCAGGGCGCGGGAAATCGGGCGCAAGACGTCCACCTCCTGTGAGACGGGTCGCGGGCGAGCGGGCGGCGGGTTGTCTGGGCTGCGTGGCGAATGTAGCGCATGGGTCGTGCGGGTGGAAGGCATCCTTGCAACGCGCGCAGCGTTTTGGCAGAGTGACCGGCGACGGGTGAGGCCGCCGCGGAAGGAGCGGTATGGAGCACGCGATCTACCTGGATCACAACGCCAGCACGCCCCTGGCTCCCGAGGTGCAGGAGGCCATGCGGCCCTACCTGGAGCTGGCCTACGGCAATCCCTCCAGCAGCCACTGGGCCGGTCGCCCCGCCCGCGCGGCCGTGGAGCAGGCCCGCGCGCAGGTCGCGACGTTCCTGGGCGCACGCGCGGAGGAGATCGTCTTCACCAGCGGCGGTACGGAGTCCAACAACGCCGCCATCCTCGGCACCTGGTTCGCGCGCGAGCGGAGCGGCGGGCGCATCGTCACGTCGGCCGTGGAGCATCCGGCCACCCGGGAGCCCTGCCACTTCCTGCAGCGGCTGGGTGCGCGGCTGACCGTCCTACCGGTGGACCGCACCGCGCGGGTGGACCCCGCGGACCTGGAGCGTGAGCTGGACCGCGACGTGCTGCTCCTGACCGTCATGCACGCCAACAACGAGGTCGGCACCATCGAGCCGATCGCCGAGCTGGCGCGACTCGCCCGGCGCGTGGGCGCCGTGGTGCACACCGATGCGGCCCAGAGCGCCGGCAAGATTCCCGTGGACGTGGAACAGCTCGGGGTCGACCTGCTCTCGCTCGCGGGGCACAAGCTCTACGGTCCGAAGGGCATCGGGGCGCTCTACATCCGGCGCGGGACGCCGTTCGAGCCCTTCGTCCACGGGGCGGGGCACGAGAGCGGACGGCGCTCGGGCACCGAGTCCGCCCTGCTGGCCGTGGGCCTGGGCATGGCCTGCGAGCTGGCCCGCCGGGAGATGGCGGTGAACGTGCGGATAAGGGTGCTGCGCGACCGGCTCTGGGAGCGCCTGCAGGAAGGCCTGGGCAAGGCCGTGGTCCTGCAGGGGCATCCCGAGCTGCGCCTGCCCAACACCCTCAATGTGGCCTTCCGCGGCCGGCGGGGTGACGAGGTCCTGGCGGCCTGTCCCGGCCTGGCGGCCTCGACCGGGGCCGCCTGCCACGGCGGCGACACGCAGCTCTCGGACACGTTACGCGCGATGGGGGTCGACCCGGAGGTGGGAGCGGGCACCGTGCGGCTCTCCCTCGGCCGGCACACCACCGAGGCCGAGGTGGACGCCGCCGCGGAGATGCTCGTCGCGGCTTGCGGCGGCGGGTGATCCCGGGCCGGTGACATCAACCGAGCGGACGAGGAGCCCATGAGCCGGAGCAGCGCGAGATCACGTCCCTCCGCCTCGGTGATCATCCTCGTGGCGGGTGTCCTGCTGATGCTGCCCTCCCTGCGCTCCGGCTTCATGATGGACGACTACTTCCACCTCCCTGCAATGGGAGGGTCCCGGCTGGAGGCATCCAGCGACCGGCATATCTTCACTTTCGTCTCCGGTAATGCGGAGATCAACGCCGACATGGCACGACGCGGACACCTGCCCTGGTGGGTCGACGACCACCTGCGCCTGGTCTTCCTGCGTCCGCTGTCCTCCCTGCTGTCGCATGTGGATGCGGCCGTTTTCGGCCGTTGGGCTGCCGGCCATCACCTGCATTCCCTACTCTGGTGGGCCCTGGCCCTGCTGACTGCCGGTGTTCTCCTGCGTCGGTTGCTGCCTGGCAGCGCGGGGATCCTGGCCTTCCTGCTCTTCGCCCTGGACGAATCCCACATCCTGCCCGCTGCCTGGATTGCCAATCGGAGCGCGCTGGTCGCCCTGGCGGCGATGCTGCTGGGCCTGCGGGCCCACGTTCGCTGGCGCGAGGAGAGCTGGCGGGCCGGGCGTTTCCTCGCACCGGCGGCCATCGTGCTGGGATTGCTGGCCGGCGAGGTCGCGGTCCTGGCCCTGGCTTACTTCCTGGCCTACGAGCTGTGGGGGGCTCCGCCATCCTCCCGGCAGGAGCGGCTGCGAGCATGGCTCTCGTTCCTGGTGCCGGGAGCCGTCTACCTCGTGGTCTACCTGGTGCTGGGCTACGGGGCTGCCAGGAGCGGCCTCTACCTGGATCCGACAGCGGATCCGTGGGGCTTTCTGGTGGGGGCCGCGCAGCGGATCCCCATCCTGCTGGCCGGCGGCATCACCGGCTTCAGCGCCGATTTCGGGATCATGGATGCACGGCTCAGGCCCGCCTTGATCGCGGCGGGCTGCGGGGGGGTCCTGCTCCTTGGCGGATTGCTCCGGGCCGTCTGGAAGCAAACGGCTGCGGCGACGCGGCGGCGGCTGCGCTGGCTGCTGGCCGGCGGCTCCCTCGCGCTCGTACCGGCCGCCGCGGTCTATCCCAGCGACAGGATGTTCCTGGTTCCCAGCCTGGGTCTGGTCGCCGCCATCGCCGTGATCCTGCACCAGGCGTGGCTGGCCCGGCGCGGGCGGTATGCTCCGCGCCGGATCCTGCTGCTCGTGGGCGGCGGATACCTGGCCGTCGTGCACCTGCTCCTGGCCCCGCTGGTGGTCGAGCTCTACCAGAAATCGTTGATCGACTTCAACCGGGCCTCCCTGGCCGTCAGCAAGTCACCATGGCTGGTGGATACCGTGGATCGCGAGAACATCATCCTGCTGGCTCCGGACAGCCTGGTGGGACTCTACCTCCCGCTCCTGGTGTCTTGCACGCAGGAGGTCACCCTGCCGATCTGGCGGCCACTGACGCTGGCGCCCTGGGACCACCAGCTCCGCCGCCCCCGACCGCGCACGCTGGAGCTGGAGGTGGCCCCCGGCGGGCGCATGCTGCGCAGCTGGGCCGAGGAGATCTACCGGGACAAGCGGCACATGCTGCTTCCGGGCGATGTCCTGGAGCGAGGGCTGTTCCGGGTCGAGATCCTGGACGGCAGCGCGGCCGGACCGACGCGTGTCGCCTTCCACTTCGATCGCGATCTTGACGATCCCTCGCTGCTCTTCCTGAACTGGGAGGAGGGGGCGTTGCGGAAGGCCACCTTGCCGGAAGTGGGGGGCGAGATCCAGCTGAAGCGCACGGCCGGTCCCGCCGGATGCTGATGATGCTGCCGCCGGCCGGGACCACCCCGGGAAAAGTCCGGCTCAGCCGGCCAGCAGCCCCCCGCGCTGGTAGATCGCCATCTGCACCTCGCTGAAGGGCTCGCCCTGCAGGCGGCCGTCCGCCCAGGAGATCGTACCGGTGGCGAGGTCGACGGTGAGTTCGTCTCCGTCCTGCAGACCGGCCGCGCCGAGGTCGGCGGTCAGGATCGGCAGGCCGGCGTTGATGGCGTTGCGCTCGTAGATGGCGCCGAAGCTCGGGGCGATCAGCGCAGAGACGCCCAGCGTCTGGAAGCAGTCGACGGCTTGCTGGCGCGAGCTGCCGCAGCCGAAGTTCCTGCCCGTCACCACGATGTCCCCCGGCCGCACCTTGCGCGGGAAATCCTCCCAGCCCGGCAGGTTGCCGAACGCGTGCTGGCCCATCTGGGCGGGATCGGTCACGGCCAGGTGCTTGTTGTGGTAGATCATGTCGGTGTCGATGTTGTCCCGCGTCACCAGCCAGACCCGGCCCTTGAGCAGCGTGGGCCGGCGGAGGGCGGCGGCCGGCGCAGCGGTGCGCGCCCCGTCCGGCAGGTCGCGCGCGGCAGCCGGCACCGCGCTCACCGTCACCGGCGCGGGGATGGCATCGGCGCGCGCGATGACGCCGGCAGCGGCGGTGGCAGCCGCCGTCGCGGGGCTCGCCAGGTAGACCTCTCCCTTGCCCTGCTTGCCGGCGTAGTTGCGGTTGCCCGTGGAAACGGTGACCTCGCCGGGACCGTTCTGGCCGATCTGGCCCGCCGCGCAGCCGGCGCAGCCGGCGTTGCCGATCAGGGCGCCGGCGGCCATCAACTCGGCCACGATCCCCTCCGCCAGGGCCTGCTCCCAGACCTGCCGGGTGGCCGGCACGACCTTCAGGACCACCCCGGGAGCCACGCGGCGTCCCCGGAGCACACTGGCCGCGGCGCGCAGATCCTCCAGGCGGCCGTTGGTGCAGGAGCCGATGAAGACCGAGTCCACCCGGCGGCCGGCGACCTCGCGGACCGGCACCACGTCCTCGGGATGGCCGGGCCGGGCGATCAGGGGCTCGAGACCATCGACGTCGATCTCGAGCAGCTGCGCGTACTCGGCAGCGGGATCCGGGGCCAGGGCCGGGAACTCCCGTCCGCCGGCCCGGCGGCTGAAGGCCAGGATGCGCTCGTCGGGAGCGAAGAGCGCGATGATGCCGCCCATCTCGGTGGCCATGCTGGCCACGGTGATGCGACCGGCCAGATCCAGGGCCTCGGCGGCCGGGCCGGTGATCTCCGCCGCGTAGCCCAGCAGACCGTTGGCCCCGAGCCTGCGGGCCATGGCCAGCACGAGATCCTTGGCCGTCGCCTGCGGGCCCGGCTCGCCCCTCAGCCGGACCTTCACGCTGGGCGGCACCTTGAACCAGACCTTGCCGTGCGCCCAGGCGGCGGCGATGTCCTGGTCGCCCATGCCCTGCCCGAAGGCGCCGACGGCTCCCATGATGTTCGCGTGCGAATCGGTGCTCACGAAGGTGACGCCGGGACCGACCAGACCCTCCTCGATGGCGATGTGGGTGCCGATCCCCTGGGTGATGTCCCGCAGGCCGATGTCGTGCTCCCGGGCGTAAGTGCGGCAGAGGTGCTGGTTGGCCGCGTAGCCCTGATCGCTGCCCCCCGGGTTGCAGTCGAAGGTGAAGAGGGTGCGCCGCGGATCGGCCACCTGCAGGCGGCTGCGCTGCAGGTTCTTGACCACGTTGGCCCCACCGAAGTCGCGGGCCGCTCGCACGTCGATGGCCACGTCCACGATGGCGCCGGGACGGACGGGCTGCTCGGCGTGAGCAGCGAGGATCTTCTCGATGAGCGTCCGGCCCACGGGTGCCGCCTCCCGGTTCGAGAGCGGGGGATCAGGCTTCGTCCTCGGCCTGCGCCGGAGCGAAGTTCGGGAAACGTCCGGCCAGATAGGCCGCCATGCCCTCGGTCGTCTCGCGACCTTCCCAGCACTGGTGCTGGGCCTCGTACTCGTAGGAGAGCATGGAGGTCATGTCGAGCTGGGTGCCCTCCTGCGAGGCGAGCTTCAGCAACTGGACGGCCGGCTGAGGCAGCCGGCTGAGCCGCTCGGCATAGGCGGCCACCTCCTCCTCCCAGGCCTCGTCGTCGAGCAGCCGGTCCACCAGACCGATCCGCTCGGCCTCGCTGGCATCCAGGGTGCGACCGGACCAGAGGATGTCGAGGGTCCGTCCCGGACCGATCAGCCGGGGCAGGGTGAAGGAGAGGCCCCAGTCCGGCAGCAGGCCGCGGCTCACGTCGGGAGGCGTGAAGGTCGCCGTGGTGCTGGCGAGGCGGACGTCCGCCGCCAGGTAGAAGCCGAGCCCGCTCTCCTGGACGTGACCGTGCGCGGCCGCCACGACCGGCTTGGCGATGTCCCGCATGATGGTGATCAGCTTGCGGGCGATCTCCAGGTCCGGGGCCAGCGAGACGAAGCTCTCGCCGTCGCACTTGCCCTGGGCAATGGCCTCGAGATCGGGCCGCAGATCGAAGGAGCGGTTGCCGTCCGTGATCAGGATGACCCGGGCCGCCGCGTCCTCCTGCAGGCGCAGCATCAGGTCCAGGAACTCGTCGCAGAGTTCGCTCAGGGGTGGACAGGTCGCGCCCAGCAGACTGATGCGGGCCGTCCCCTCCTGGATTTCGCAGTCGAAGTGCTCGTACAGCATGGCAGGCCCTCCGGGGCCGATTGCGTTCGTTTCAGCTGGCAATGCTCACGCGCTTAAATTTACTCGGGAAGAGCTTCCGGGCAAAGACCAACTGTGGCTTCCCCCCTCCGGACTGGCCCGAAGCCTGCAAGGGGTGCTCGCGCCGGCGGTTCGCGGGACGGCGTCGCTGGACAGGGAGCCATGGGATCGGTATCATTAGGCACGCTTGGACTGCTGCAGCGGTTTTCCCCCGAAGCCGCGCGAGGCCGGTGTCGCCGGGGGCACCGGTCGTTTTTCGCCCAGCGGGCGGAAGGGTCTGGCCGGGGATCGAAATTCCGCGACGCGCGCGAGCGAACCTGGATCTTCACCTGGCTTCGCGGACAGCACCATATGTCACAACGAGTTCGTAGCCTCTCTTCGACCATCCTGACAGCTCTCGTTCTCGGGGCGATCCTCGCCCCGGGCGGCCCTGCTTGCGCCGCGGGCGACTCCCATGCCGGCCCGGACCCGCGGCCGTCCCTCCGCACCGGTCCTCCGGCCGGCGCCGAGGTCGAGAGCCTCTTCGTCCAGGCGGAGCGCCACCTCGCACGGCAGCAACCCGGTCTGGCCCGCCGTCTCTATGCCAGGGTGGCCGAGGAATCCCCGCGCAAGGCCAGGGCGCTGCTGGGCGAGGGGACCTGTCTCTTCGCCGTGGGGGAGTACGAGCGGGCCCTGCGCCTGTTCGCGAAGGTCCGGGCCCGGGCCGACCACGATGGCGGGAATGCCGAGATCGCCGCGGCCTGCCTCGAGCTGAGCGGACGGAGCTATCTCTACCTGGGACGCACCGGTTCCGCCCGGCAGGCCTACCGGGAGCTGGAAGCCGTGGATCCGACCCGCCGCGATCACTGCCGGGTGATGGTGGCCCGCACCTACGACGCCGACGGAGCATTCGACGAGGCTCTGGACGCCGTGGCGCCGGTCCTCAGCGAGGGACGCTTCGCCCCGGCCTACGATTTCGCGCTCGACCTCTTCTGGAAGCTGCAAGGCAAGGATCGCCAGCGCATGAACCGTCTGCTGGAAAGGTTTCTCGCGAACAACCAGAAGGAGTATACTGGCCGCGGCTGAAGCATCGCCGCGGCCCGTGTCGTCCTGCGTGCGGCCCTGGCAGGCCGCCGCGGAGCAAGGAGGCGTTTGTCGGTGAAGGTTTTCCTGACCGGAGGGACCGGTCTGATCGGGCGGCATCTCGCGGCCGCGCTGCTGGAACGGGCGGACGAGGTGACATGCGTCACGCGCTCGGCGGAACGGGCGCGCACCTTGTTGCCGGAAGCCGTGCGCCTCGTCGAGGCGGATCCGGGTCAGCCGGGTTCCTGGCAGGACGAGGTGCGGGACTGCGACGCCGCCGTCAACCTGGCCGGCGAGTCGATCGCCAGGGGATTCTGGACCGACCGACGCAAGCGCCGCCTGCGCCAGAGCCGCCTGGGCGTCACCCGCAACCTGGTGGAGGCCATCGGCCGGTCCGGCAGTCCGAGCGTGCTGGTCAGCGCCTCGGCCACCGGCTACTACGGCGACGGCGGTCGCGGCGCCCTGGACGAGGAGCACGAGCCCGGCTCCGGCTTCCTGTCCCGCCTGGCCTGCGAGTGGGAGGGAACGGCCTTGCAGGCCGAGAGCGCGGCCACGCGGGTCGTGCTGCTGCGCATGGGGGTCGTCCTGGCCCGCGAGGAGGGTGCCTTGCCCCGCCTGATCGTGCCCTTCCGCTTCGGCATGGGCGGTCCGCTCGGCGGCGGCCGGCAGTACTTCCCCTGGATCCACATCAGGGACCTGGTGCGGATCTTCGTCTTCGCGCTGAACACGCCGGGGCTGAGCGGCCCGATCAACGCCGTGGCCCCGGATCCGCCGACACAGGCCACCTTCGCGCGCGCCGTGGGGGAGGCGCTGCATCGGCCCAGCTGGCTGCCGGTGCCGGCCTTCCTGCTGCGCATCGTCCTGGGCGAGAAGGGCGAGATGTTGCTGGCCAGCCAGCGCGCCGTCCCCCGCGCTCTACGCGCGCGCGGCTTCCACTTCGATTTCGACAACCTGCCAGGCGCCCTCGGCGATCTGCTGAATGCGTGACGGCCGACCCGGGTCGCCGGGTTGACCGGACGCTGAACTGATCAGCGGATATAGCCCAGGGAGCGCAGGCTCAGGTCCCGCAGCTCCTCGGGATCGGCGGACCGATCGAAGAGCAACCAGCGCATCGAGCGCGACCTTCGTGAAAAGAGGCAGGGTGCTGCCTCGTGAGATCATCCGTGGCACCTCCCCTCACCTGGCGAGGGGCGAAATACCACGGACCAAGCCCGTCCCCCAACGCACCACTCTCCCCTGCTACCCTTCACGCGCTTTATCCGATCATATCTTTAAGGCATTCCAATCATTACGTTTATATTCCTCACCTTTGATATAGCTTTCTTTTTTCCCAAAGTGATCTTCTCCCGCGCCAGCCGGGGACGTCCCACCGGGCGAGCGACTCTGGCCGCAGGCCAGAGCGAGGCGACCTCGGGTCGCCGAGCGTGGAGCGAGCCGGTGGGACGTCCCCGGCTGGGGGGGCGGTTGATTACTTGAGCGCTTCCTTGCGCGCGGCGTGGAAGTCGCGGTCGAAGCGGAAGGCGGTCTGCACATCCGGCGGGAGCAGCCAGGCCCCCTCGACCAGGCGACGGGTGACGTTGCGCGCCACCCCGGGTCCCAGCATGAAGCCCTGCCCGCACATGCCGACGGCCAGGATCAGGCCGGCCAGGCCGTCCACCTCGTCGATGATGGGCACGCCGTCGGGCGTCATGGGGTAGCAGCCGCGCCAGACGCGACGGATGAGCAGGTTGCGGAAGCGGGGCACCAGCGAGACCATGCGGTTGGCCAGGATGGGCAGGAACTCGGAGAGCGATTCGCGGTCCGTGCCGACGAAGAGTTCCCTGGGCGTGTAGCAGAAGATGATCTGTCCCTCGGCGTTCTGTCCGAAGTAGAAGTTGGCCGTCCTGCCCTCGGGTCCCGGTCGCAGGTCCACCACCAGGGGTCTGAGGAAGTGGGCCACCGGGGCCGAGATGCCGGCCTCGTGGGAATCGGGGGTGACCGGGATCTCGATGCCCAGCAGCGGACCGTGCTCGGCGGCCTCGGCGCCCGCGGCCAGCACCACGCGCTCGCCGGCGTAGCGCCCCTTGTCGGTGAGCACGCCCTGCAGGCGGCCGCCCGCGATCTCGTAGCCGATGACCTTCTCGTTGAAGTGGAATTCCGCGCCGTGGCGAACGGCCTCCATCTGGAAGGCCACCGGCGCCAGCAGCGGCGAGACCTGGCCGTCCCGCGGGGAGTAGGTGCCGCCGCGCAGCCCGTCGCGCACGATGCCGGGCACCAGTTCCGCGATCATCTCGGGCCCCACCCATTCGATGTCGAGGCCGTGCTTCTTCTGGACGGGCAGGATGCCCCGGAGCACCCCCTCGGTCTTCTCGTCGTAGGCGGGAAAGCAATACCCCCCCGGCTTCCAGCCGATGTCGAAGCTGTACTGCTCCTTCCAGGTGGTGAACACCTTCAGGCTCTCGCTGCAGGTGAGGATCTTGCCGGGATCGGAGTGCGTGGCCCGCACGCCGCCGATGGCGGCCTTGTTCTGGCCCTGACCGGAGGCCGGGCGCGTCTCCAGGACCATCACCCGCAGGCCGGCCTGGGCCAGGAAGCAGGCCGTGGGCGTGCCGACGCTGCCGGCTCCCACCACGATGACGTCGTAGCTCTTCCGGCTCGCCGCCATGCTAGCTCTCCTCGCTCGCGGGCCCGGTCGCGAAGTCGCCCAGGTGGATCTCCTGCACCAGGGGCCGGATGGTCGGCAAAGTGATCTCGGAGAGGTCCACGCCCTCCTCGCGGAACAGCCGCAGGATGATCTCGGTGCAGGTCTTGCCGCCGCAGCCGCCCATACCGCTGCGGGCCACGGCCTTCAGCTGGTTCATGTCGCGGACCCCGCTGCGGATGGCGGTGACGATCTCGCTCCTGCGGACCCGCTCGCAGCGGCAGATCAGGGGATCGGCTTCCTCCCCGTCGTCCCAGTCCACCGGCGCGCCGTCGCCGGGCTCGCGGATCAGGAAGCCCGCGACCTGCAGCTTGTCCGCGGCGGGGACCTCCAGCAGCAGCAGCCGGCGGCGGTCCTGGTCCTCGCGCCGGCGAAAGGCCACCACGCGCCCCGTGCCGACGCGCCGCCCCTCCATGTCGGTGGTCACGACGTCGCTCCCGAGCGGCACGCGGTCATCGGTGAACTCGAAGGGCAGCACCAGCAGCGCCTTCTCGCCGGTCGGATCGTAGTCGTTGCAGACCAGGTTGATGGCCAGACCGGGGCAGGCCAGCACGCAGCGGCCGCAGCCCTCGCAGGCGCCCGCGAACTCGGGCAGGGCGAGGATGGACCCCGGCATGCTGATCAGCCCGTGGGGGCAGGCCTCGATGCAGGGATTGCAGGGGATCTCCTGCACGCAGCGGATCAGGGGGTGGACCGGGGCGTCCAGGTTCCGCGGCGTGAAGGGAACCGCCTGGCCCGGCCGGTGCTTCAGGATCTCCCCGAAGCCCTCCCAGTCGCCGGGGATGGGTACATCCATGCCCAGCTCGCGCGCGATGCGCCGGCCGGTGATCTTACCCGAGAAGATCGCGGCCGAAGCCTCGGCGATCTCTCCGGCGTCGCCGGCCGCGAACACCCGCATGCCGTACTGGCGGGCCTTGCGCAGCAGCTCGTCCACCGGGGACAGGCCCACGGCGATGAGCACGGTGTCCACCTCGAAGCTGCGTTCGGTGCCGGGCACCGGCCGCCACTGCTCGTCCAGGGCGGCGATGACCACCCGCTCGACGCGCTCGCTCCCCTCGGCCCGCAGGACGGTGTGGGACGTCCAGATCGGCACGCCCAGCCGCCGGATCTTGTCCTCGTGCACCTTGTAGCCGCCGCAGCGGGGCAGGGCCTCGACCAGCCCCACCACGTCGATGCCCGCCTGCAGGGCGTGGTAGGCGCCGATCAGCCCCACGTTGCCGCCGCCGACCACGAACAGCCGCTCCGAGCAGCGCACCTGGTCGCGGTTCACGAGGGTCTGGAAGGCGCCGGCCCCGAACACGCCGGGCAGATCGCTGCCGGGGAAGGAGAGTCCCTTCTCGCGCGCGCCGGCGGCGATCAGCACCACCTCGGGCTGCACCAGCCGGTAGCCGCCCCGGCTCGCCACGCCGAACTTGCCGTCGCGGAAGACCCCCACGACGCTGGCCTCGAGCCAGACCTTCACCGTCGGCAGGCGCGACACCTCCGCGGCCAGCTCGTGTCCGATGTCGATGCCGCGCGTGCCGGCGTAGCAGGCGTCCACCGAGCCGAAGAAGTTGTGGGTCTGCAGGCTCAGCTTGCCGCCCAGCTCCTGCTTGTCGTCGACGATCAACACGCCGATGCCCAGCTTGCCCAGCTCGACGGCGGCGCAGATGCCGGCCGGCCCGCCGCCCACCACCAGGACCTGGACGGGGATCTCCTCCACCGCGGCGCCGGCGGCGCGCTGCTCATCGTCCGCACCGAGATCGGGCAGACCCTCGCAGCTCTCGACCACCATGCCGGCCCGCACCGGGGTCATGCAGGACTTCACCGGGCGGCCGTCGGCGAGCACCGTGCACTGGGAGCACTGGCCGTTGACGCAGAAGATGCCCTGGGCGCCGCCGTCCTTGTGGTGATGGCCGAAGACGGCGATGCCCGCCGCGTAGAGGGCGGACGAGATGACCTCGCCCCGCCGGGCGGTCAGCGGCTCGCCATTCCAGGTGAACTCGAGCGTGGCCTCGTCCAGGGGCGGCAGGATGGGATGGGAGGTGATCCGTTGATCGCTCATGCGTCGTCCTCCCCGGGGCTCGACTCCGCCGCCTCGACGAGGCTCAGCAGGGGTTCGCCGAACAGGCCTTCCTGCCAGGCGCCCTCGCGCCGGAGCAGGGCCACCTGCGCAGCCTCGTAGGGTCCCGCACACGAGGGCGCCGCACCGGCGGCCCGGAGCCGGGCCACCAGCTCACGCCTCGCGGCCGGACCGATCCGGAAGCGGAACGACTCCTCGTGTCCGGCACCCAGCACGCCCGCGGGGGGTCGCGCGCCGGCGATCTCCTCGAGCGAGATCACGTCCAGGCCGCAGGCGTCGGCCGGCTGCGGTCCGGCCGCGAACACGACGAGCTGTCGCGCTCCGCTGCCGGCCAGCTCGCGCTCCGAGAAGACGGGCTTGGCCTTAATTCCTTTTTCGGCAAGGATATCGACGGCTTCCTTGAGCAAGTTCGCGAGGCTCCAGTCCGGAGCCGCCAGGGCCAGCAGGCGGTCCAGATCCGGCAGATCGCCCAGGTAGAGCAGGTGCTCGCCGTCGCCCTGCCCGTCGCCTAGGGACGACAGAAGCGCCGCCGGCAGGACGGGCGTCAGCTCGGCCCGCCCGCGCAGCCAGGCCAGCAGGGCGAGGGCACGATCCAGCCCGGCCGGAGCCGCAGGCGGCAGGGGCGCGACCTCGCGCAGGGGGCTGCGGCTCAGCCCCTGCCGGAACCCGGCCAGGGCCTGCTGGGGGCCGGCGGCTCCGTAGGGAGACCGCCGGTACTTCACGCGGCTCTCACCCAGGCCGCAGCTCGCGGCCAGCTCGACGACCGTTGCAGCGCGTCGCTCGCCCAGGGCGCCACCCAGAGCGTACGGGCAGGTTGCCTGGTCGCGGCAGAGCAGCAGGACGCCGTCGGCGCCGCGGGCCAGGGCGCCCAGCAGGTGCTCGACGCCCACTCGCCCCAGGCAGGGAACCCTGATCAGCACGTCCTCGCCCGGATCCAGCGCGGAGCGGGAGCAGGCGAAGATCACCGCGCGGCCGCGCAGGTCCTGCGCAGGGAGCAGTGCCTCCCAGATGAACTCGTCGCTGCAGCCCTCCTGCACGATGGCGCCGGCGGGGCAGGCACCGGCACAGAGGCCGCAGCCCACGCAGTGGTCCGGCGAGATCTGCGCGGCGAAGGTGCCGTCCCGGCGGGCGATGACCCGCGGGATGGCCAGCGGACAGACCTCCTCGCAGAGCCCGCAGGCGCGGCAGTCTGCGGTTACCACCGAGCAGAGCGCAACGTCGAAGTCCCGGTTCCAGATGCGCAGCTGGCCGTCGTGCCGCTCGCTCGTGATGTGCCCGGTGGGGCAGATGTGGGCGCAGGCGCCGCAGGCCGTGCAGTCCTCGCCGTAGAGATCGGGGCGCGGGCCCACCAGCTTGTCCGTGCCGCGGCCGAGCGCGGCGATGGCGGCGGGCCCCAGGTCCTGGCAGACCCGCAGGCAGAGCCCGCAGCGGATGCAGAGGTCTGCCTCCGGCTTGACGGCGAACGGCGTCGCGTCGACGCCCTCGGCGCGGGCCACCGCGCGGACCACCTCCGAGCCGGGGCACTCGGCCAGGTACATCTCGAGCAGCGTGCGTCGCGTCCGCTGCACGCGGGCCGAGCGCGTGCTCACCTGCAGCCCGGGTTCCACCGGGTAGAGGCAGCTGGTGACCAGGCCCGACCAGCCCTGCCAGTCCGGATGGGTGATCTCGACAACGCAGAGGCGGCAGGCGCCGCTGGGCTCCAGGGCGGGGTGGTGGCAGAGGGTCGGCACCTCGACGCCGAGGCCGCGCAGGGCGTCGAGCAGCAGGCTCCCGGCCGGTATGTCGGCCGGGCGCCCGTCCACCGTGATCCGAATCGTTTCGCTCATCCCCTCGTCACTCCGGGCTCAGCTCGCGACGATGGCGTCGAAGGTGCAGGTGGCCAGGCACAGGCCGCAACGATTGCAAAGCGTCGTGTCGATGACGTGCAGCTCCTTCTTCCGGCCGCTGATCGCCCCGTGGGGACAGACGTCCAGGCAGAGGGTGCAGCCGGTGCACTCCTCGGTGATGCGATAGGTGATCAGGCTGCGGCAGACCCCCGCCGGGCAGCGCCGGTCCAGGATGTGCGCCTCATACTCCGCGCGGAAGTGCTGCAGGGTGCTGCGCACCGGGTTGGCGGCGCTCTTGCCCAGGCCGCACAGCGAGCCGTCGTCGAGCACCGCGAACAGCCGCTCCATGGCGGGGATGTCCGCGGGCTTGCCCTCGCCGGCGCAGATCCGCTCGAGAATGCCGAGCAGCTGGGACAGCCCGTTGCGGCAGGCGGCGCACTTGCCGCAGGACTCCTCGGCCAGGAACTCCGTGAAGTAGCGGGCGACGTCGACCATGCAGGTGTCCTCGTCCATGACGATCATGCCGCCCGAACCCATCATGGAGCCCACCCGCGTCAGCTCGTCGAAGTCCACCGGCAGATCCAGCAGCGAGGCGGGCACGCAGCCGCCGCTGGGGCCGCCGGTCTGCACCGCCTTGAAGGCCTTGCCGTCCCGGATGCCGCCCCCCACCTCCTCGACGATCTCGCGCAGGGTCATCCCCATGGGCACTTCGACCAGACCGGTGTTGTGCACCTTGCCCACCAGGGAGAAGATCTTGGTCCCCTTGCTGCCCGCGGTGCCCACGCTGGCCCAGCGCTCGGCGCCGTCGCGCACGATGAGCGGTACGTTGGCCCAGGACTCGACGTTGTTCAGGACCGTCGGCTTGCCCCACAGGCCGCTGCGGGAGGTGTGCACGTACTTGGCCCGCGGCTCGCCGATCCGGCCCTCGATGCTGGCCATCAGCGCCGTCGACTCGCCGCAGACGAACGAGCCGCCGCCGCGGCTGATCTCGAGGTCGTAGTCGAAGCCGCTGCCGAGGATGTTCTCGCCCAGCAGGCCGGCCGCGCGCGCCTGGTCGAGGGCCACCTGCAGGTGGGCCACGGCCACGGGGTACTCGTTGCGCACGTAGACGTAGCCCCGCGCCTGCGACTCGCGCCCGGCGACGGCCCACGCGCCGATGATCATCCCCTCGATCACCGCGTGGGGATTGCCTTCCAGGAGCGAGCAGTCCATGAACGCCCCGGGATCGCCCTCGTCGCCGTTGCAGAGGATGTACTTCGGGTCGCCCGGCGCCCTGCGCGCCGCGGCCCACTTGCGGGCCGCGTGGAAGCCTCCGCCGCCGCGACCACGCAGGCCGGCCCGCCGAACCTCGTCGATGATCGCCTCCGGGGACATCTCGTCGAGCGCCCGCGCCAGCGCGGCGTAGCCGCCGGCCACGATGGAGTCGCGGATGTCCAGGGGATCGATCAGGGCGTTCTGGCTCATCAGCAGCCGGTGCTGCCGCCGATAGAAGGGGATGTCCTGCTCGCGGAAGATCTTCCGGCCGGTCCGCGGGTCCTCGTAGAGCAGTCGCTCGATCACCTCGCCGCCCTGCAGCGTTCGTTCCACGATGGCCGGCACGTCCCGCGGCTTGACCCGCTGGTAGAAGATCCCCTGCGGCCGGATCACGCAGATCAGCCCGCGCTCGCAGAAGCCGTGGCAGCCGTTCTGCTGGATGCGCACCTGCTCCTGCAGGCCGCCCGCGCCGATGGCCTCCGCGAAGGCGGCGATCAGCTCGCCGGCGCCCAGGGCGCGGCAGCCGCTGCCGGCGCAGATCGAGACCACCGTCTGCTGCGTCCGCCGCTCCTGTTGCAGCCGGGTGCGCAGTGCCTCCAGCTCCGCCGGCCCGTCCAGCCGCTCAAGCAGAGCTCCCGGAGGAGCGATGGCTGTCGTCGCGCCGCGCCCGTTCCCGCCGCCTTCGTCGCAGCGGCAGCGGTCGAGGGCCTTGCGCAGCTTCACCGGCGTCATGCCGCCGTGGCACTTCCCGTCCAGCACGACCACCGGGCCGAGGGCGCAGGCACCCACGCAGTGGACCGCATTCAGCGTGAACTCGCGGTCGCTGGTGGTCTGGCCGGGCGCGACGTCCAGCTCCTCGGCGAACTGGGTCACCAGCCGGCCGGCTCCGCGCACGTGGCAAGCTGTGCCCAGGCAGACGTCCACCTGGTGCTTGCCGCGCGGCTCGAGAGAGAAGGCCTTGTAGAACATCGCCGCCGAGTAGATCTGGCTGCGCGGCACCCGTAGCCACTCGCTCGCGGCGTCGATGGCCGCGGGCGGCAGGTGGCCGAGCGCGGCCTGCAGGTCCTGCATCAGCATGATCAGCCGGGAGCGGTCGCGCGGATGACGCTGAAGGACGTCGGCGATGGCGTTCGCGGTGGACATCGCGTCTCCTGGAGCTGAGAAGCCCCGGCGCCGGGAAGCGAAGCGAAACCTCGTGAAGTGGCGCCCTCGCAGCTCTGTCCGTCCAACGTTGCTAGGCCTCGCGGAGCTTGGCAAACACAAAATGGCCCGCACGCTGGACCCGCAAACGCAGAGCGCGCACGGGGATGATATCGGGAATCAGTACGGAAGGACTGCGCGCCGGGCCGCTCAGCGGGCCAGCACCAGCTTGCGCGAGAGCACGCCGCCGGGGCTCTGCAGGCGCAGCAGGTAAATCCCTGCCGCCACCTCGGCGCCCCGCCGGTCCAGGCCGTCCCAGGTGGCCGAGTGCTCTCCCGCCGCCAGGCAACCCTCGGCGAGCACACGGACGAGACGGCCGCGCAGGTCGTGGACCGCAAGGGTCACCTCCTGCGCCGCCGGCAGCCGGTAGCGGATCGTCGTGCGCGGATTGAAGGGATTGGGGACGGCGGCGTCCTGGCCCAGAGCCACGGCCGGCACCTCCGCCGCCGGCAGCTCGGCCGATCCCAGCCAGCTGGTCGCCCCGTCCGCCTCCACCAGCTGCAGCCAGTAGACGGTTGCCCCGGCGGGAGGCGCGGGATCGGTCCACGCTCCGGCGAGGTCCGCGGCGATGGGGGAGACGGTCAGGCGGATCCTCCCGCCGTCGTCGGCTTCCTCGCGCCAGACGTGGAACCCCGTGCCCGGCTCCACCTCGCCCAGCAACCAGGCGATCCGCGCCGCGCCGCCTTCGCGCCGCGCCGTGAGCCCGGCCAGGTAGGTGCCCACCACCGAGCCCTCCCAGAGGGCGATGTTCCACGAACGGACGTTTCCGGAGAAGCGGAACGAGCCACCCACGTAAAGACCCTTCCCCGGAGCCGAGCAAAGGGTACTGACGCTGCTGGAGCCGAGGGCAGAGACACCTCCCCCCAGTGAGCGCCAGGACTCGCCCGTCCAACGGGCGAGGTGGGCAATGGATTCAGAACCCGAGCTGTTGAAGCCGCCTCCGGCCACCAGGATCCCGTCGTGGACCGCAAGGGCCGCGACCCGCGCGTCGAATCCCTCCCCTAGAGGGCTCCAGCAGTTGCCGTCCCAGATCGCGATCCGCTGCACCGGGATTCCATCCGCCTCCTGGAAATCCCCGGCGGCGACGAGCCTTCCCTCGAAGACGGCCAGGGCCAGGACGGCACTATCGAATCCGGATCCGAAGGTGCCCCACTTCTCGCCGTTCCAGACCGCAATCTTGCGCACCGGCTTGCCGCCGGCAGTGTGGAACTGACCGGCAACCACCAGATCGCCGTTGTAAATGGCGAGGGCCCGCGCTGCCACGCCGATGACACCGGCTCCTATGCTTTGCCAGTGACTCCCATCGACGAGTCGGTGGACGACATCGTGATCGATTTCCGGATAATAGGGATCCCAGTCCCCTCGCGAGCCGAGGATTAGATCGCCCTCGAAGACAGCCTGACATGTGTAACCGGCAAGAGCCTTCCCGGCAGCTCCGTTGTAGTCCAGAATGTGAAGGACGGGGAAGACGTAACAGTCTATCCCGCTTTCGAAAAGGCAGCCGCCGCCGATGACGAGCCTGCCCTCATAGAATCCCAGCGTCTCGCAGGTGTAGACCGCGACGCCCCCCGTGACCTTGGATGCCTTGTCAGGGACACTCCTGATCAGCTCCCACCCGTCCGATCCCAGGCGCAGAACATCGAACATGTAGCACATACTGCCCGATCCTATCGCCCTGGGTTGTGAGGTGATGATCTCCTGATCCGGAGTGATCGTCATTGCGGTGATGCCGCCGAACAGCCCCCGGGACGCCAGCGAGGGGGAAGTGACCGGCCGCCAGCCCTCCGGGTTGAGCTCTGCGAGGCCGGTTGCCGGCACTCGAGACATGTAGGTGAACTGCCCGGCCACGAAGAGAGAATCGTGCCATGCGTGCAGCGAATACAGCAGCCCGTCATCGCACAAACCGAGATGCGCGCCGACATGAGTGCCGGCCCACTCGTAGATATCTCCCTTCACAGCCTCGCTCTGGATATCGTAATCGGTCACAGCCACCGCCACGGTGGAGCCGTATGGGGTGAGGGCGACGTGTTGGCATTCGTCCGCTATCTGGTAGTCGGATCTCATGCCCTCCTGCCAGATCGACAGGCAGCTGTTAGAGCCATAAGCATATCCAGCGTAGAGTGCCCCATCGACCTCGACTAGGGAGGTGTACACTGGCCAACCCGGAAGACTTGCATCCCCGTGTGGCAATGGCTGCCAGGATTGGCCGTCCCAGGCGGCGATTCGGGGGACCTCCAGGTCTCCGGCCTGAGAAAAGCGGCCCGCGACGAGCAGGTTGTCACCGCTGGCCAGGAGCACGTTGACGTCGTCGGAGACACCTGAGCCGAGAGGGCGCCAAACCTCGCCATCCCAGGCCGCGATGTTGCGAGCGCTTACTCCGCCGGCTGAGTTGAATTCACCGGCGGCATACAGCAATCCGTGACAGACCGCCAGGGCAAGGACCTTTCCGTCGATACCCTGACCGAGGCTGGACCAACGGGATCCGTCCCACGCGGCGATGCTCTTGACCGTGTCACCACCGCTGGTGATGAAGTTGCCGCTGGCGACGAGGTGGTCCTCGAAGACGGCGAAGGCATGGACTGGGCCGTCCAGTCCTGCCCCCAGCGCGTGCCAGCGGACTCCGTCCCAGCAGCCCACGTTGTTGACGAAGACATCATCGGCGGTGTCGAACAAGCCTCCGGCGACCAGTTGATCCTGATACGTGGTCATCCAGTACACGATCCGGTCCGGGCCCGGGAGCGAGAAGTCCCGGGACCAGCCGGCCAGTGCCGGCGCCGTGCTGGTGAGCAGAACCAAGAAGAGAATCGCGCTCTCCAGCTTGCGGCAGTGTTGCCGGCGACATGCGATGGCAGGCTGATTCCGCCCTGGATTCGCAGGGATTCGCTCGAGGTGGGAATGTCGCAAAAGAACACTCCTTCCGCTGCAGGCTGCAGCAGGCGGGCGAGATGAAGGGAAGTGCCATGCTTTTATCATGATCGCCTGATCGTGAGAAGGGTCGAGCTCGAGGTGAGCGGTGGCTTCGGCCTCAGCCCACCACGAAGGCGTCGGGGTGCAGGTCGCCGCTCGCGAAGCGGGAGAGGGAGAGGGAGCGGACGATGGGGTCGTCGCAGCCGGAGGTGATGCAGCGGGCCATGCGGCGGCCGCAGACCGGGCCGAGCATGAAGCCGTGGCCGCTGAAGCCGCAGATGTGGTGGTAGCCCTCGAGGCCGGGGACGGCGCCCAGGATGGGGCGGTGATCGGGGGTGACGTCGTACATGCCGGCCCACTGGCGCGTCAGGCGCAGCGGACCGGCGGGAGGCCAGGCGTCGACCAGGGCCCTGGCGAAGCGCACGGCGAAGCGGAGCTGCCCGCGGGTGGTGAACTGCTGTGGCCGGTCCCAGGGCGGCTCGGCGGGATCGCCGATCCCCCCCACGATCTCGCCCCGCATGTCCTGGCTGAAGTAGATGCCGTCGGTCAGCGAGATGACCATCGGCTCGAGGCAGGGCTTGAGCGACTCGCTCACCATGATCTCGTGCCGCTCCTGCCGGTTGGGCAGCTCGACGCCCACCATGGCCGCCAGGGAGCGGGCCCACGGCCCGGCGCAGTTCACCAGCACCGGGGCCGCGATGGGGCCGCGATCGGTCTGCACGCCGCGGATGCGCCCGTCCTCGCTGTCGACGCCGGTCAGCCGGGTCTGGATGAAGATCTGCACGCCGCGGCGATGGGCCAGCCGGGCGTAACCCCAGGCCACGGAAAAGGGGTAGGCCGTGCCGCCCTCCGGGCAGTATGCCGCCGCCTGCAGGCGCCGCACGACGAGCTGCGGAACGATCTGCAGGCAATCCTCGGGCTCGAGGAAGCGGCTGGGCACGCCGCAGCGGTTCTGCAGGGCGACGGCTTGCTCTAGGATCGGCCGGTGCTCCTCCTGCTCGGTGAGCATCAGGTAACCGCCCTGCCGGAAGAAGGTCTGGTAGCCCAGCTGCGCCGAGAGCTGCCGGTACATGCGGGTGCTCTCCTGGGCCAGGCGGATGTTCTCCTCCGTGGTCCAGAGCTGGCGGATGCCGCCGCCGCAGCGTCCGGTGGAGCCGCTGCCGATGTAGCGCTTCTCCAGGACGACCACGTTCTTGACGCCGAGGAGAGCCAGCTCGTAGGCGACTGCCAGGCCGTTGATGCCGCCGCCGGCGACCACGACGTCCGCGGTCGCCGGGACCGGGCCTTCGTGCAGGGGGATCACGATCCCGCCTCCGGTTCGGCGGGCGCCGGCCCCGACTGCCGTGCCGCCAGCTCGTGCTCGCCGGGGGGGACCGGCAGGGCGGCCAGGTCGGCGAAGGTCAAAGGATCGGCGGGCTGCCGGATGGTGGTCAGGGCGATCGCCGCCGGGGTGACGCCGCGCAGGCGGGCCAGCTCCAGGGCCGCCTCGCCGAGGCAGCCCTTGCCCTGGCAGAAGCCGGTGCCCACGCCGGTGTAGCGCTTGAGCGATTCGAACTCGCTGAAGCCCTCCTGGTAGGCCTCGCGGAAGTCCTCCAGGGTCACGTCCTCGCAGCGGCAAAGGATGCACTTGGGCTGACTCATGGCTCCTCCTCCGCGGTATCGCCCAGCACGGCCGCCAGCTCCTCGCCCGCCGCCTCGCCGCTCACGTCCAGCTCCACGTCGCCGGGCAAGGTATCGGTGGTGCGGCCGTCGCCGAGACAGCGCGGCACATAGCCGCCGCATCGTGGATCGAGCACCAGGTCGGCGCCGAGCTGGTAGATCAGGTCGTAGACCGGCTTGCCGCGGCCGGCCACGACGGCCAGGTCGCAGCCCAGCTCCACCGGACGCAGGTCGCCCTCCAGGCCCGCGAAGCCCAGCACCAGACGTGTCCGTCCGGCGGAGCGCGCGCTGACCAGGCGCAGGCCGCTGTGCAGCTGCCAGCCCAGCGCCACGGCGGCGGCGAGCTCCTCGGTGGCCGGGACCTCCGGCACCACGGCCACCTGCGCTCCTCGGACGTGCAGCAGGACCGCCGCCAGCCAGAGATCGAGCCCGCCGCCGGCCACCACGGCGCGCCGGCCGCGCACGTCCAGCCCGTCCCGGGTGAGCAGGCGGTAGAGGGCCCGCGGGCCCCAGAGTCCCGGCAGGTCGTTACCGGCGAAGAGGCCCGGGGCGTCCAGGGCGCCGGCGGTCCAGTCCAGCCGGTGCGTGCGAAGCCAGCGCAGCTCGCTCCCGTCGTGCAGCAGGAGCAGGTCCGGGTGGTAGGCGGCCGCCACCCTGGTGCCCAGCGCCCAGCGTTCGTCCGGCTGGCCGGCCACCGCCGCCACCGCGTGCTCCAGCACGTCGTGGGCCCGCGCCAGCACCGACAGGCCGCCCATCCCTGCGCCCAGCCCGCGGGCCGCCGCGCGTAAGGCCGGCCACCGCTGGCCGCCCGGCTCCGGGTGTTCGTCCACGATCAGGAGCCGCTCGCCGGGAGCGGCGGCGGCCAGGGCGCGCAGTCCGCTGGGGCCGGCGCCCACGATCACGCGGTCGAAGAGGCCCAGGTCCCGCCCCGCGATCTCCGCTTCCGTCGCGGAGCCGGCCACGTCCGCTCGCCACCAGCTGGCAGGCGAGGGGAGACGCCCGACCCCGGCCACCGGGCGCAGGCCGCGCAGGAAGAGGCGCGAGAGCGGGGCGGGTCGGGTGAACCACTTGAAGTAGAAACCGGCCGGGAAGAGGCTGCCGGCCGCATCGAGGGTCCACTGCAGGGGACGGGCGTAGGGAGCGCCCGCATCCTGTCTCTCAACGCGCAGGCCTTCGGCCACCGGCGTCAAGCAGGACCGCACATTGGGCACGCCGTCGATGCGCAGCAGGCAGCTGGTGCAGTGACCCCGGGCGCAGTGCAGGCCCCGCGGGCGCCCGTACTTGGGGCTGTGACTGAGCACCTGGATGCCCCGTTCCCAGAGGGCCGCCGCGACGCTGGTCCCGGCCCTGACGGTCAGGGGCCTGCCCTCGAAGAGGATGGTCAAGGTGCTGGCCGCCATCGCCGGTCCTTTCCCGCGGGTTCGGCCTGCAAACATAGAGGAAGCGGGCTTCCAGAGCAACAGTGGCGCAATCCGGCCTTTTTGTCCGGCCGGCCGTTGGCTATATTCGAAGGCCGACTTTCACGACCCGATCCGCAGCGGGGCCGAGCGCCTCGTTGCCGTCGCTCGAGGTGGGCCCATGACCATGGACAAGTTCGCCAAGGTACGACAGGAAGCACGCGAGAAGGATGTCGAGTTCGTCGACCTGAAGATGCTCGATCTGCCCGGACGGATCCACCATCTGTCCTTCCCGTTCGAGCGTTTCACCCCCGAGATCTGCGAGGAGGGGATCGGCTTCGACGGATCCAGCTACGGCTTCCTCAAGGTCGAGAACAGCGACATGGTGCTGATCCCGGACCTGAACACGGCCTGCCTGGACCCCTTCCGGAGCCGGCCGACGCTGTCCATGTTCGCCAGCGCTCACCTGACCGACGGGCAGCGCTCCCCCTTCGCCCAGGACGGCCGCACCATCGCGCGGCGCGCGGAGGAGGCCCTGAGCCGCACGGGTGTCGCCGACGGGACCCAGTGGGCCGCCGAGTACGAGTTCTACATCTTCGAGGAGGCGGAGTACCTGTCGGACGTGACGGATTCGGCCTTCGCCGTGCAGAGCCGGGAGCGGTTCTTCCAGAACGCCTATCACGCCTGCAATCCACACGACCGGTACGACGACTTCCGCGACGACGTCTGCGCCGCCATGCTCGAGTTCGGCATCCCGGTGCGCTACCACCATCACGAGGTGGGCAAGCAGGGCCAGCAGGAGATCGAGGGCTGGTTCACCGATCTGCCGACCACCTGCGACAACGCCGTGCTGACCAAGTACATCATCTTCAACCTCGCGGACAAGCACGGTCTGAAGGTCACCTTCATGCCCAAGCCGCTGTACGACAACGCCGGCTCGGGCTGGCACCTGCACCAGTTCCTCACCAAGGCGGGGGTGAACGTCTTCCAGGATCCGCAGGGTTACGCCGAGCTCTCGCGGATCGCGCTGCACTACATCGGAGGCATCCTGACCCACAGCGACGCCCTCTGCGCCTTCACCAATCCGAGCACCAACTCCTACAAGCGGCTGGTCCCCGGCTTCGAGGCGCCCACCGCGCGTTCCTTCGGGCGCTCCAACCGCGGTGCCGCCATCCGCGTGCCCAGCTACGTCACCGATCCCCAGTACCGCCGCATCGAGTACCGGCCCCCGGACTTCACCTGCAATCCCTACCTCTGCCTGGCGGCCGTGCTGCTGGCCGGCGTGGACGGCATCGTGAACGAGATCGATCCCACCGCGGCCGGGTTTCCCCCGGAGGACGCTCCCTCGCCCGACGCCAAGGGGATGTCCAAGTTCCTGCCGCGCTCGCTGGCCAGCGCGCTGGACGCGCTGGAGGCGGACCACCAGTTCCTGATGCGCGACGACGTGTTCCCCGAGGCCCTGATCCGGCGCTGGCTCGAGGTCAAGCGGGACGAGATCCGCAGCATCAACCGGCGACCGCATCCCTACGAGTTTACGATGTACTTCGATTTCTGACCGGTCCCCGCCGGCGCGTCACCCGCGGGACCGGTCATCACGCGCCGAGGGGAGGCGGAGATGGTCGAGTTCACGCTGCAGACCGGGGGGCGGACCGACCTCGTGGACGTCACGCCCCGGGTGCAGGCGGCCCTCGGGGAGCTGTCGCTGGTGGCGGGGGCGGTCCTCGTCTACGTGCCGCACACCACGGCCGCGATCACCATCAACGAGGGGGCCGACCCGGACGTGGTGCGGGACATCAGCCGGGAGCTGGAGAAGATCGTGCCCTGGCAGGACGGCTACGCTCATGCCGAGGGAAACTCCGCGGCGCACATCAAGTCCAGCCTGATCGGTTGCTCGGAGATCGTGGCCGTCGAGGGCGGTCGCCTGATCCTCGGCACCTGGCAGAAGCTCTGGTTCTGCGAGTTCGACGGTCCGCGGCGACGGCGGGTCCTGGTCCAGAAGCTGTAGCCCTCAGTCCTCGGGCGGCGAGCGACGCTGTCGCTTGAGTTCCGCGCGGGCCCGCTTGGCGCGCAGGCGTCGTTCGCGGGCGGCGGCCGATGGTCGTGTGCTCACGCGCGGGCGGCGCGGGGCCAAGGCGCGGGCGACCAGGGTTCCCAGGCGCGCCAGCACCTCCTGGTGGTTGCGGTGCTGGCTGCGATGCTGGCTGCAGGTGAGGATCAGCTCGCCCCGGCGCGTCAGCCGCCGCTCGAGCACCTGCAGCAGGCGCGCCCGCTGGCTCTCGGTGAGCGCCGTGGAAGTTCGCAGGTTCCAGCGGAGCTCGACGCGCGTGTCGGTGGTGTTGACGTGCTGGCCGCCGGGGCCGGAGCTGCGGCTGGCGCTGAAGCGCAGCTCGCGCAGCGGGATGCTCAGGCTCGGCGTGATCTCGAGATCCTGGCTCATGATCCGCTCCGACCGGCAAGGGAGTCCTCGATGTCCAAGATCTCCATCATCCTCGGTACACGGCCGGAAGCCGTCAAGCTCTGTCCGCTCGTGCTGGCCCTCACGCAGCGCCGGGAGCATCACGTGCAGGTCTGCGTCACGGCCCAGCACCGCACGATGCTGGATCAGGTGCTCGCCGTCTTCGACGTCACTCCGGATGTGGATCTGGACCTGATGCAGCCCGGACAGACCCTGGCCGGCTTCGCGGCCCGGGCCCTGAACGCGCTCGATGCCTACCTGGAGTCCAGCCGGCCCGACCTGGTGCTCGTCCAGGGCGACACGACCACAGTCTTCTGCGCGGCCCTGGCCGCCTACTACCGGGACATCCCGGTGGGACACGTGGAGGCGGGGCTGCGTACGGGCGACAAGCGCTCTCCCTTCCCCGAGGAGATCAATCGCGTGCTGGCCTCGCGGCTGAGCGATCTGCACTTCGCGCCCACGGCGGGCGCGCGGGACAACCTGCTGCGGGAAGGGGTGCCCGCGGAACAGGTCTTCGTGACCGGCAACACGGTCGTGGATGCTCTGCTCCTGGCGCGGGAGAAGGCGCGGCGCGAACCGCCGCCCGTGCCGGGTCTGCCGCCCGCCGTCCTGACGGGGGAGCCGGCGCAGCCCCTGGTGCTGATCACGGGCCACCGGCGCGAGAGCTTCGGCGCCGGCTTCGAGGCCATCTGCGGGGCCCTGGCCGAGCTGGCCGGGCGTCATCCCGGGACGGCCTTCGTCTATCCCGTCCACCTCAATCCCCACGTGCAGGAGCCGGTGCATCGCGTGCTGGGGTCCCGGGCCAACGTGCATCTCCTGGAGCCGCTGTCCTACCTGCCGTTCGTGCGCCTGATGGACCTGGCCACGCTCATCCTGACCGACTCCGGCGGGATCCAGGAGGAGGCGCCGACCCTGGGCAAGCCGGTGCTCGTCATGCGCGAGAAGACCGAACGGCCGGAGGCCGTGGCGGCCGGCACCGCGCTGCTGGTGGGGACGGACCGCCGGCGGATCGTGGCCGAGGCCGAGCGGCTGCTCGACGATCCCCGGGCGCGCGAAGCCATGGCGGGCATCCCGAATCCCTTCGGCGACGGCCGCGCCAGCGAGCGAATCGCCGACATCTGCACGGAGTTCCTGGCCGCGCGGCGGCCGGGCGGCGGCGCGCGGGATCCGGTCTAGGCCTCGCGCGGGAAGGCCGGCCCGCTCCGGGCGTCCGATTGCCCGCCCCGGGCGGTGGTGGTATCCTGTGGCCCGCTTGGAATCACCGGGTTCTCTCTGAAGGCGGAACATGAACGCCAACGAGATCCGCACTCGCTTCCTCGAGTTCTTCGCCGAGCGCGGCCATCGCGTCGTGGCCTCCTCGTCGCTGGTGCCGCGCGACGACCCCACGCTGCTGTTCACCAACGCCGGGATGAACCAGTTCAAGGCGGTCTTCCTGGGGCTGGAGAAGCGGGACTACCTGCGGGCGGCCTCCTGTCAGAAGTGCATGCGTGTCAGCGGCAAGCACAACGATCTGGAGGAGGTGGGGCGCGACGCCCGCCATCACACCTTCTTCGAGATGCTCGGCAACTGGTCCTTCGGGGATTACTACAAGCGCGATTCCCTGGTCTGGGGCTGGGAGCTGCTGACGCAGGTCCTGGGACTGCCCGCCGATCGCCTGTGGGCCTCGGTCTACAAGGACGACGACGAGGCCTACGCGGTCTGGGCCGAGGTGATCGGCCTGCCGCCGCAGCGGATCCTGCGGCTGGGGGACCTGGCGCAGGGGGACGAGGAGAACTTCTGGGCCATGGCCGACACCGGTCCCTGCGGTCCCTGCTCGGAGATCCATTACGATCAGGGGCCGGAGATGGCCTGTGATCATCCCGGCGGCTGCGCGATCGGCGTCTGCGACTGCGACCGCTGGCTGGAGCTCTGGAACCACGTCTTCATGGAATTCAACCGCGACGAGGCGGGGCGGCTGCATCCTTTGCCCATGAAGAGCGTGGACACGGGGCTCGGCTTCGAGCGGCTGGTGGCGGTCCTGCAAGGCAAGCACAGCAACTACGAGAGCGATCTCTTCGCTCCGCTCGTCGACCTTGCGGCCGCACTCAGCGGCCGCGCCGCCCGGGGGGCCGATCGCACCGCCATGCAGGTCATCGCCGACCATGCCCGCGCCTGCGCCTTCACCATCACCGACGGTGCCGTCCCGAGCAATGAGGGCCGGGGATACGTCGTGCGCCGCATCCTGCGCCGGGCCGCGAGGTACGGCCGGCTGCTGGGACTGCGAGAGCCGTTCCTCTGGCGGATCGCCGACGAGGTGGTCGAGATCATGGGCGACGCCTACCCCGAGCTGGTGGAGCAGCGGCAGCGCATGGTCCAGATCGTGCGGCGCGAGGAGGAGCGCTTCAACCGCACGCTCGACAGCGGGCTGCAGATCTACGGCGAGATCCGCGAGCGCCTGCGAGCCGAGGGCCGCACGCTGCTGAGCGGGGAAGAGGCCTTCAAGCTGCACGACACCTACGGCTTTCCCGTGGACCTGACCGCCATGGTGGCGCGGGAGGACGGATTCGGTGTGGACGAGGAGGGCTTCCGTGCCTGCATGGAGAAGCAGCGGGCCGCCAGCGGCGGCACCCGCGTCTTCCGCGAGGGGGTCGGCGCCTGGCTGCCGGTGAACGAGACCGCCGACGTCTCCGGGCTGCGGTCCTCCTTCGTGGGCTACGACGCCCTGGCGGTGGACACCCGGGCGCTGGCCGTACGGGAGGGCGGCGACGGCCCGGACGGCGAGCCGGTCTGCCACCTGCTGTGCGCCGAGTGTCCCTTCTACGCGGAGGCCGGCGGACAGGTGGGGGACACCGGCAGCGTGCTCCTGCTGCCGGACGGTCCCCGGCTGCCGGTCCTGACCACTCTCGGCGGCGAGGAGGGACCCGTCTGCGTCGTGCCCGACACGGCCGCCGAGCTGCTGCCCCGGCTGCGCGCGGCCGCCGGCCTGCACCTCGAGGTGGATCGGGAGAGCCGCCTGCCCACCATGCGGCATCACACCGCCACCCATCTGCTGCACGCGGCCCTGCGCCGGGTGCTGGGTCACCACGTGGAGCAGGCCGGCAGCGAGGTGGCCCCGGACAAGCTTCGCTTCGACTACCGCCACGACGCACCCCTGTCGGCCGAGGAGATCGCCCGGGTGGAGCATCTGGTCAACGAGATGATCCTGGCCGACCGGCCCGTGCGCGTGCACGAGGAGGTGCCGCTGGCGGAGGCCAAGGCCCGGGGCGCCATGGCTCTCTTCGGCGAGAAGTACGCCGACCGGGTGCGGATGATCGAGATCCCCGCCGCCGAGACGGCGGAGTCCGCGGCCCCCTTCTCCCTGGAGCTGTGCGGGGGCACGCACGTCGCGCGCACGGGGGAGATCGGCCCCTTCCGGATCGTGGCCGAGACCAGCAGCGCCGCCGGCGTGCGGCGCATCGAGGCGGTCGCCGGCGACAGGATGCTGGCCCTGGCGGAGTCCGAGCGGCGCGAGCTGGCCGACCTGCGCTCCCTGCTGAAGGGCGACCGCGGTTCCCTCGCCGCCCAGGTGCAGGACATCGTGCGCGAGCGCGATGCGCTGCGCCAGGAGCTGCAGTCCCGGCAGCAGGCCTCGGCCCGCGCCGACCTGGACGTCAGCCTGGCAGGGGCGGTCGTGGTGGGCGATCTGCGGGTCGTCGCCGCCCGGGTCGCGGCCCCGGATCGGGACAGCCTGCTGCAGCTGGCCGATCATGTGCGGAACAGGCTGGGACGGGGCGTGGCGGTGCTTGCCGCGGAGTGGGACGGCAAGGCCAGCATCGTGGTGACGATCACGCCGGACCTCGTGGCCGAGAAGCGGCTGCATGCCGGCCGCCTGGTCCAGGCCATCGCCGGTCGCGTGGGAGGCCGCGGCGGTGGCAAGCCGGGCACCGCCCAAGCGGGTCTGCCGGGGCCCCGGCAGATCGCGGCGGCGCTGACGGCGGCGGTGGACGTGGTGCGGGAGAGCCTGGCGGACGGCTAGTCCGAGCGATGCCGCGGACGGGCGGCGTCAGGATTTGCGCCGCTTCTTGCCCTTCCGGTCCTTCCCGTCCTTCCCGTCCTTCTTGCGGGCCCGCTGGCGCTCCTGCTGGTGCTTGCCGCCACCCTCGCGCTGCCGCGACCGTTCCGTCCCGGCGCCGGCCTGCGCCAGCGGCATCGCATGGCACAGGTACTTCTCCCGCCGCGCCACGCGCGCGCACTTCTCGCAGATGTAGGCGGGGTTCAGGATCATCTCCCGCTGCGCGTCGGGGTCCCTGGCCAGCTTCTCGCCCTTGACCTTGCAGAGGGTCTTGCCGCCCATGCCTCACTCCCCCGCGGTCCGCGCCGGGTCCAGCCGCGCGCGCAGATCCCGCCACAGCTCCTCGTAAGCCCGCGCGGCCGCACAATGCGGGCGGTAGCAGAACAGGGGTTCGCGGTGCAGGCCCATCCTCTCCACGTCGCTGGCGCTGGGAATCACCGTCGCCAGGAATCCGCTGTTCCGCGCCCGCAGCTCGGCCATGATATCACGGTGCAGACGCTTCCGCCGCTCCACCAGCGAGAAGAAGGGCACCAGCTTGTGGCGGGGCAGCTTGCGCTTCGCGAGAAACATCTCCAGCAGGTCGAACGTCCTCACCGAGAGCGTGGTGGGGATGACCGGCACCAGGATGACGTCGGCGGCGCGGAAGATACCCTCGGCCCCCAGGGAGAGCCCGGGGGGGCAATCCAGGAAGAGCCAGTCGTAGTCGCGGCGGAAACCGGCCAGCACCTGGCGCAGGCGCCGGCGCGGACGCTTGCGGGCGTCGAGGGCCAGGTCCAGCTTGCGGTAGGAAAGATGCGCCGGCAGGGAGTCCAGGCCCGCGTGGTCGGTGCCGCGGATGCTCCGGACCAGCCGCTTGCCCCCCTTGAGGAGCCGCCGCGTGTCCAGCTTGCGCGGCGCGCGCAGCCGCAGGTAGAAGGACGCGGAACCCTGGGGATCCAGATCCAGCAGCAGCGTGCGCTCGCCGTCGCGCGCCGCCAGGTAGCCGAGATTGACCGCGGAGGCGGTCTTGCCCACGCCGCCCTTGATGCTGTAGAGCGCGATGATTCTCATCCCTCGGCTCCTGCGGTCCGGCCCGGGGCGTAGTTCGCGGCGAAGATCCGGGCGTTCTCCTCCGCGGCGAAGCGGCGAAAGGTGGCCGCGAACTCGGAGCGCACCTTCCGTTGCCGGGTGCGCAGGTGGACGAGCAGCCCGCCGATCGCCGCGGCGCCGGCCGCCGCCGGCCGCAAATGCCGCACGTCGGCGAGCTGGCCCTCCAGGAACTCCTGCTGCACGCGCAGGTCGTTGAACTCTCCCAGATTGTCCTGCAGCCGCTTGAGCTGGGCGATCAGGTGCTCGTGCTCGGCGGCCGGAAAGAGCGAGGCGAAGAACTCCAGCAGGTAGCGCAAGTTCTTGCCCTGGATGCGCAGCCGGTGCAGGGCGCGCCCGGAACTCCGGTCGTCGATCGCCTGGCCGATCTCGAGGAGCCGGTGGTAGCGCCGGGAGATGCGCCGCCGGGCCAACCCGATGACCGGCTCCTGCGCCGCGGGGGCGGCGGCGTCCGCCGGTGCCGGGGCGGCACGCAGGAAGGCATCCCAGGCGGAGAGCAGGTCGGCGTGCGCTTCGCTGGCGAGGTGGGCCGCGAATGTCGCCTGCTCGAGCGCGCGCTCGCGCGCCAGCTCGCGAAAGAGCGCTTCCAGGCCGGCGTGGAGGGCCGGCGGCAGAAGGGCGCGGTACTCCTCACGCCGCAGCAGGTACACGTCCAGGTCGCGCAGCCGGTTGGTGCGCCGGCCGAGCTCGTCGAAGCGCTCCCGCCAGTGACGCCCGGTCTCGGGAGCGAACACCTCCTCGAGCTGACCCAGCGCCGCCCGCGTCCGGCGCACCGCCACGCGGAAGTCGTGCAGGAACTCGGTATCGAGGTCGGCCTTGATGCCCGCCTCGTTCTGCCGCAGCACCCAGAGCAGGTGGGCGAGGATGCGGCGGACGGCGACGCCGGACGGCAGCTCGGGCTCCAGGCTGATCTCCAGCCGAGAGGAGTAGCCGGCCAGCTCGAGTCCCTGGGCCTGCATGGCCGCCGGCAGGATTCCGTCCTCCTGGGGGACCAGCCCCCACGCCTGCACGACGGAAGAGCAGCGGTCGAGTTCGGCGTCGTAGCCGCGCAACGGCTCCAGCAGCAGGACGCGTCCGAGCGGCCGGCGGCGCCCCCTGTTCAGGAGCGCCACCTCCTCGAGACTGCCGCGCGCGACCGTCTTCTGATCCCGGTTGAGGATCAGCAGCCGCCGGCCCCGCCGGCGCAGCGTGGCCAGGTGGATCAGCGCACGGACCCTCAGGTGGCTGCGCAGAGCCTTCTGCAGGGGACCGGCGGGAAACTCCCACCAGAAGCGGGGGCGCCGCTCGACACGCTCGCCAAAGCGCCGCCCGCCCGGAGCACCGGGGCGCGGTTCGAGGCGGTAGATCGCGTCCGCACGCAGCAGCCGGAGTCCGGCGCGATGCAGACGGGCATCGAAGGTGTCGTAGTAGCTCTCGTCGTGGGCCGTCGCAGGTCCCAGCTTGGCCAACAGCGCGGACTGCAGGCGGGCGAGCAGCTCCGCCTGCGGCAGCGTGTCGGGGACCAGGTAGGCCATGCTCCGTGTCATGCCTCACGCGGGGTTGCGACCAGGGTCGTTCCGCGGGACTCGCTGCCGATGTCCGCTTGCACTCCGGCGCCAGTATAGCACATTTCCCCGACCGGGCCGCCGGGGGCCTCCGGTCTGGGCCATTGCAGCCTTGGCGCCGCCGCGCTCCAGTTTGTATGATGGCGACCGAACATGCCGGCGTACGCCGCGGCCGTCACGCCGCGCGTCCAGCCCGCCGGCCCGGAGCGCCGCAGTAGGATAGCGGAGGATAGCGGAGGATACCATGGCCAAGCGACCTTCGAAGACCCGCTGTATCGGCATCCTCACCTCGGGGGGCGACTGCCCGGGCCTGAACGCCGCCATCCGCGGCATCACCAAGGCGGGCATCCAGGTCTACGGCATGGACGTGGTCGGCATCCGGGACGGTTTCCGGGGCCTGGTGGAGAATCGCATGCTGCCGCTGGACTACAAGGACCTGAGCGGCGTGCTGACCCTGGGCGGCACCATCCTGGGGACCAGCCGCGACAAGCCCAAGAAGATGCTCATGGGCGGCCGGGTGATGGACATGACGGCCACGGCGGTCGAGAATGCCCGCAACGCCGGCTTCGACTGCCTCGTCTGCCTCGGCGGCGGGGGCACCCAGAAGAACGCGTTCCATCTGCACAAGGCCGGCGGTCTGAACGTGATGACCCTGCCCAAGACAATCGACAACGACGTGGCGGGAACGGACGTGACCTTCGGCTTCGACACCGCCCTGACCATCGCGGCCGAGGCCATCGATCGCCTGCACACGACCGCCACCAGCCACGATCGCATCATCGTCGTGGAGCTGATGGGTCACAACTCGGGCTGGCTCGCGCTCGGCGCCGGTATCGCCGGCGGCGCGGACGTCATCCTGATCCCCGAGATCCCTTACGACCTCCTGGCGGTCCGGGAGTGCCTGCTGGAACGGCAACGGCGGTTCGGCAGGAAGTTCTCCATCATCGTGGTCGCCGAGGGAGCGGTTTCCCGGGAGGAGGCGGACCGCAAGCTGGATGCCAGCCGCAAGAAGGACCTGGCCCGGGCGGCCCGGGAGGCGGGCGCGGAGGCGGGCGCGAACGGCGAGGCCGCGGCCGACGAGCCGAACGGTCCCGTCGCCTTCGACGAGTACAAGCTGGTGCAGGAGTCCCTGGCCAGCCGCCTGGCGCGCCAGCTCCAGGAGCTGACGCGGACCGAGGCCCGCGTCACCTCGCTCGGCCACGTGCAGCGCGGCGGTGTGCCGACGGCGGCCGATCGGCTGCTCTGCACGCGGCTGGGAGTGAAGGCCGCCGATCTGCTGGCCGCAGGCGTCTACAACGTCCTGGTGGCCGTGCAGAACAACGAATGCGTGGCGGTGCCGCTGGAGGAAGTGGTCGGCGTCAAGAAAACGGTCCCCGTGGATCACCCCTGGATCAGCACGGCCCTGAAGGTCGGCACCTGTCTCGGCGTCGCTCCCGGCACCCTGGGTTGAACGACGCCGCAGCCGGCGCCGGCGACGACGCCTTCTCTCCGATCCGGCGAAGGGAGCCTGCGTGGCCAAGTCTCGCAACCGGCGCAAGGACTACCTGAAGCGCAGCAGCGCCGACCGTCACCGTCTCTACGAGTGGGCCGTCCAGGAGATCGATTTCGAAATCGATTTCATCGAGCGCGTCTACCGGCGGCAGCATGGCCGCTATCCGCGCCTGCTGCGCGAGGACTTCTGCGGCTCGGCGCTGCTGGCCTGTTCCTGGGCGGCCCGTCATCCCGAGCGCAGAGCGATCGGCATCGACCTGGACGTCGAGACGCTGGCCTGGGCCGAGCACCACAACCGCGCCCCCTTGGGGGCGGCGGCCGAGCGGGTGACGCTCCTGCAGCAGGACGTGCGTTCGGTGACGCGACCCGCGGCCGACGTCGCTTGCGCCTACAACTTCTCCTACTGCGGACTCTTCCCGCTGGACGTGCTCGAGGACTACTTCCGCAGCGTGAAGCGCAGCCTCCGGCCGGGCGGTCTCTTCTTCCTGGACTGCTATGGAGGCTGGCAGAGCCAGCAGGTGCTGGTCGAGCGGCGGCGGGTCGACACGCCCCGGGGTCGCTTCGATTTCATCTGGGAGCAGGCCCAGTTCAATCCCATCGACAACCGGGTGCAATGCTACATCCACTTCGAGTTCGGCAAGGGCAAGCGCTGGCGCAAGGTCTTCGCGTACGACTGGCGGCTCTACGCGCCCGCGGAGATCAGCGACGCCTTGGCGCGTGCCGGCTTCGCGCGCAGCTGGGTCTACTGGGACCACTCTCCGGACCCCGAGGAGAACGACTTCCATCCCGCCGAACTGGCCGAGAACAGTCCCGGCTGGCTCGCCTACCTGGTCGCCCGGGCCTGACGGCCGGCGGCCGCGGAGGTGACATGGCCCAGCGCAAGGACAGGCGCCTGCTGGCGGCCTACCGCCTGCCCCAGGGCAAGGCCTGCGATCTTTCCCGCCGGGACACCCTGGACGAGACCTTCTTCGCCAAGGCCGAGAAGCAGACGGCCCGCGAGGCCCTGGCCGAGGACGAGGAGCGGCTGCAGGAGCTGCAGCGGGTCCTGTACGCCCAGGCCCGCCACGCGATCCTGGTGATCCTGCAGGGGCCGGACACGGCGGGCAAGGACGGCACCATCCGCCACGTCATGGGACCGCTGAACCCCCAGGGCGTGCGCGTGACCTCCTTCAAGCAGCCGAACGAGGTGGAGCTGAGCCACGACTACCTCTGGCGCGTGCACCACTGCATCCCACCCCGCGGCTACATCGGCATCTTCAACCGCTCGCACTACGAGGACATCCTGGTGCCGACGGTGTTCGGCGGGGTCGCGGACAAGGAGCTGACGCGGCGCTACCGTCAGATCCGCGATTTCGAGCGCCACCTCAGCGAGAACGGCGTCACACTGCTGAAGTTCTACCTGCACATCTCCAAGCAGGAGCAGAAGAAGCGCCTGCAGGAGCGGCTGGATCTGCCCCGCAAGAACTGGAAGTTCGATCCCGACGATCTGCGCAACCGCGCGCAGTGGTCCGCGCTGCGCGGGGCCTATGAGCAGATCCTGACCCGCTGCAACCGCCCGTGGGCTCCCTGGTACGTCATCCCCGCCGATCGCAAGTGGTACCGCGACTTCCTGGTGGGACGCATCCTGCGCCGGACCCTGGAGGGCCTGAACCTGCGCTACCCACAGGCCGCGACCGACCTGCAGAGCGTGACCATCGAGGACTGAATCGCGGACCCGCCGCCGGATCAGCGGACCAGGATCTTCGGGGGCAGGAGCCAGACCAGGGTCCCGCTCAGCGGCTCGCCCGGCTCGCCGGGCTGCAGATCCACCCGGGCCAGCCCGCCCTTCTTGAACACCAGCTTGCCGCCGGTCAGCTCGCCCACGGTCTCGCTGAAGCCGGGTTCGTGGCCCACCAGCAGGAGGCTGGACGCTCCGGGATGGTCGGCCAGCATGACGGGCAGCCGGGCCGCGCCGAAGTCGGCGGCGAGCCGCTCGTCCACCTGCAGCCGGGACAGGAGGCCCAGCCGATCGGCCACGATCTGGGCCGTCTGCCGGGCCCGGACCAGGGGGCTGGTCAGGATCACCTCCGGCGCGAGATCGAGCCGCGCCAGGCTCTCGGCTTCCCGCGCCATGCGCAGGGCCCCTTCCTCCGTGAGGGGGCGTTCCTCGTCGGCACCGTTCCAGGCGCTGCGATCGGCCAGACCGTGACGGAGAAAGTAGAGCTCCATGCGGCGACCTCCTGGTCGGAACGGCGGGAACGCTCGCTGGTTCAGCGGTGGGTCAGCAGCCAGTCCTGGCTGTCCAGCGGTCTCTCGTCGCCCTCCGGCCGCACCCGCTCGTAGGTTCCCCCCGCCAGCAGGATGCGCGCCTTCCGGTTGTCCCGCAACTGGACGTCCAGGACATCGTCCCGCAGGCGGCGCACGAGCTGAGGATCCCGCACCGGAAAGAGCACCTCCACCCGGCGATCGATGTTGCGCGGCATGAGATCGGCGCTGCCCAGGAAGACCTCCTCCTCGCCGCCGTTGCGGAAGTAGAAGATGCGGCTGTGCTCGAGGAAACGTCCGACGATGCTGCGCACGCGGATGTTCTCGCTGAGCCCCGGGACGCCCGGGCGAACGCAGCAGATGCTCCGCACCAGCAGATCCACCTGGACCCCCGCCCGGGAGGCATCGTAGAGCAGGTCGATCACCCGGCGATCGACGACGGAGTTCACCTTGAAGATCAGGCGTCCGCCGCCCTCCTCGTGGTGCCGCTCGATCTCGCGGCGGATCAGTCCGGCCAGACCTTCCCGCAGGTTGAGCGGGGCCACCAGCAGACGGCGGAACTCCTTCACGGCGCTGTAGCCGGTCAGGTAGTTGAAGAGGTCGGTAGCATCGGCGCCCAGCTCGTCGTCACAGGTCATGAGCGCCAGGTCCTCGTACTGGCGGGCCGTGATGTGATTGTAGTTGCCGGTGCCGAGGTGCAGGTAGCGCCGGATGCCGTTGCCCTCCTGCCGCACCACCAGCAGCACCTTGGAGTGCGTCTTCAAGCCCAGCAGTCCGTAGATGACGTGGACCCCTTCGCGCTCCAGCATGCGGGCCCAGCCGATGTTGCTCTCCTCGTCGAAGCGGGCTTTCAGCTCCACCAGGACGGCCACCTGCTTGCGGTACTCGCGGCGCGCTTCGAGCAGGTACTTCACCACCGGCGAGTTGCGTCCGACCCGGTAGAGGGTCTGCTTGATGGCCAGCACCTGGGGATCCCGTGCCGCCTGCTTGAGGAAGTCGATGGTCGGCTCGAAGGCATCGTAAGGGTGGTGCAGGAGAATGTCGCCCTGGCGGATGGCGGCGAAGATGTTCCCGTCGAAGACCTCGCTGTGCAGGGTGGCCGGCACGGCCGGCGTGAGGGCGGGATACTTGAGGTCGAAGCGGTCCACGTCGTAGAGCTGCATGAGTCCGCTCAGACCGAGCGGATTGCCCAGGGCGTAGACGTCGTTGCGATCCACGGCCAGGTTGTCGATCAGGATCTGGCGGGTCCCCTTCGGCATCGCCTCCGGCAGCGCCAGGCGAACCACTGGCTGGAACTGCCGCTCCTGGACGCTGACCGCCATGGTCTCGAGCAGATCCGCCGCCTCCAGCTCCTGGATCTCCACGTCCGCGTTGCGGGTGACCCGGAAGTTGTGGACCTCCACCACCTTCATGCCCGGAAAGAGGGCGTCCAGGTGGGCCGCGATCACCTGCTCGAGCCAGACGAAGTAGTGGTTGTAGGGGACGGTGCCGTCCTTGCGCACGCCGCCCGAGGAACGCTTCAGCGGCACCAGGCGCGGCAGGGTGGCCGGCACCTTGATGCGCGCGAAGTGCGTTTCACCCTGCGCGTCCTCGATCACCACGGCCAGGTTGAGGCTCAGGTTGGAGATGTGGGGGAAGGGATGGCCTGGATCGAAGGCCAGGGGGGTCAGCACCGGGAAGATGATCTCGCTGAAGTACTTCGCGACCTGGGTCTTCTGCTTCTCCGTCAGCTCCGGGTAATCCAGGAGTTGGATGCCGGCCTCCTTCAGCTCGGGCAGCAGCTCCTCGCGCAGGGTCCGGCGTCCCTCGGTCATCAGCTCCAGGGCCAGCTTGCGGACGGCCGCCAGCTGTTCGGCGGGCGTCAGGCCGTCCGTGGAGAACTCGGCGACCCGCGCGGCGTTCTGCAGGAGCAGACCGCCCACCCGGACCATGAACAGCTCGTCCATGTTGGAACCGAAGATGGCCAGGAACTTGACGCGCTCGAGCAGAGGGTTGCCATGGTCCCGCGCCTCCTCGAGCACGCGGCGCTGGAACTCGAGCAGGCTCAGCTCGCGGTTGAAGTAGAGTTCCTGGGCCGGAAAGGACTCCGGCGTACGCCGGCCGGGCCGGGCGAGGTCCTCGGCGTCCGCGGATTCGGCCAGCTTGCTGCTGCGCTCGGTCTTCAAGGGGGTCTCGGGCTCCAGATCGTGGGTCAGCGAATCGTCCGTCGCCTCCGGCGACCATGTGCTCGGATCATCCATGGGCGGCACTCCCGAACGGGGTGGGTGGCAAGGCCACCCCCGGAGCATAGACGAACCCGCGCCATGGATTTGTTAATTATATGCAAGAACCGTGCTACCGCGACGGATCCCCTGTCGAGACACCGGATAGCTCCTCTTCCCGTGAGCCGGCCACCGTCCGGGACAGCCTGCCCGCCGCCCGGACCGGGGGCGCCCATCCCCGCTCGCGCAGTTGACTTGACGGCTGCAGCCGCTAGTCTGGACGCGACCGCATCCCGCGCCGGCGGCGCGAGATCCCGTGACTTCTCGGCCCTGACGGGAGAGCTGCTTGGCGAACCTGCACCTGTTCGACTGGCTCGTGGTCGCCGCCTATGCCGCGCTGAGCCTGGCTCTCGGCCTGGTGCTGCGCCGACGCGCCTCCACCTCCGCGGAGCAGTACTTCCTGAGCGGGCGCTCCCTGCCGTGGTGGGTCCTGGGCACCTCCATGGTGGCCACGACCTTCGCCGCCGACACGCCGCTGGCCGTGACCGGCTTCATCCGCCACGACGGCATCTGGTTCAACTGGTTCGGCTGGCACTACGTCATGAGCCAGATGCTGGCCGTGTTCCTCTTCTCGCGGTTCTGGCGGCGGGCGCGAGTGCTGACGGACAACGAGCTGATCGAGCTGCGCTACTCCGGCAAGCCGGCCGCCGCTCTGCGCGCCTTCAAAGCCGGCTACTTCGCCCTCCTCTACAACTTCATCGTCATGGGCTGGGTGCTGCGCGGCATGGCGACCGTGGCGGAGATCGTGCTGGGGGTCGATCCCGAGAAGGCCGTGCTGGTCGGCGCGGGGCTGGCCCTGAGCTACGCCCTGCTGGCCGGCTTCTGGGGCGTGGTGGTCACGGACGTGATCCAGTTCGCCCTGGCCATGGCGGGCTCGATCACCGTGGCGGTAGCGGCGGTGCACCGGCTGGGCGGCATGTCCGCCCTGCGCGAACGGCTGCCCGCCTCGCCGCTCTTCACCAGCGAGACGCTGGCCTTCATCCCCGGCGGCGGGCTGAGCTTGAACTCTGACTTCTTCAAGTTCCTGGTCTTCGTGAGCCTGATGTGGTGGGCCTCCCACAACGCCGATGGCGGCGGGTACCTGATCCAGCGCATGGCGGCGGCCAAGAACGAGCAGCACGCCCGGGGAGCGACCCTCTGGTTCGTGGTGGCCAACAACGCCCTGCGCTACTGGCCGTGGATCTTGACGGGGCTGGCCTCGCTGGTCCTCTTCCCGACCATGCCGGCGGGCAAGACCGAGGAGGCGGCCTACCCGCTGGTGATGGTCTCGGTGCTGGGGCCCGGTCTGCTGGGCCTGCTGCTGGTCTCGTTCTTCGCGGCCTTCATGTCCACCATCGACACCCACCTGAACTGGGGCGCCAGTTACCTGGTGCACGACATCTACCGCCGCTTCCTGCGCCCGCGGGCCGGTGAGAAGGAAGCCGTCCTGGCGGCCAAGATCTGCGTGCTGCTGATGATGAGCGCCGCTGCGGGCATCGCCTTCAAGCTGACCTCCATCGGGCGCGCCTGGCTCTTCGTCTGGGCCATGGGGGCGGGGATCGGGCCGGTGCTGATCCTGCGCTGGTTCTGGTGGCGCATCAACGCCTGGAGCGAGATCGCGGCCCTGGCCACCTCGGTGCTGACGGCCTCCTTCTTCGAGGTCGTGGCCGCGATCCAGAGCGGCGCCGATTACCGGCTCTTCGTCACGCCCGCGGTGATCAACGGCGTGCCCCTGCAGACCCATCACAAGGCCCTGATCCTGGTCCCCGTCAGCCTGCTGGTCTGGATCGTGGTCACGCTGCGCACCCGTCCGGTGGATCGCGCCCGGCTCGCCTCGTTCTACCGGACCGTGCGCCCCGGCGGCCGCTGGGGCCCGGTGGCGCGGGACTGTCCCGACGTCGTGCCGGACGGGCTGTCCTGGCGCCGCATCGGTGTCTGGGCGGCGGGCGTGGTGGGCTGCTACGGTCTGATCTTCGGCATCGGCAAGCTGGTGTTGGGGGAGCCCGGGACGGCCGCGATCCTGCTGGCGGTGGCCGCCGCCGGCGGGGCCGTCGTGCTGGGGGAGCTGCGGCGCCGCAGCCGGGAGCCCGCCGGCCTCAGGCCGGCGGCGCGGCCCGGGGCAGGGTGAAGCGGAAGCTGGTGCCCTGGCCGGAGTGGCTCTCCACCGCCAGATCCCGCCCGTGTTCGTGCAGGATCTTGTGCGCGATGGCCAGCCCCAGCCCCGAGCTGCCGCCCTTGCAGCTGCGGCTCTTGTCCGCCGTGTAGAAGCGCTCGAAGATGTGGGGCAGATCCTCCGGTGCGATTCCGGAGCCCGTGTCGCGCACGGTGACCTCGACGGCCTGATCCACAGTGCGCAGCTCGACGCTCACGCGTCCTCCGGCCGGCGTGAACTTGATCCCGTTCTCCACCAGGTTCTGCAGGGCCTGTCCCATCTGCAGGGGATCGGCGTGGACCGGCGGCAGCTCGCCCGCCACTTCCTGCTCCAGCGTGATCCCCTTTTCCGCGGCCAGCCCTTCCAGGCGGGCCAGCACCTCCGCGGTCAGCTCCTCGAACGAGAAGTCGTCCATGCGGAAGGGCGCCTGTCCGGAGTCGAGCCGCGAGAGCGTCAGCAGGTGCTCGATCAGCTGCTGCAGGTGCTCCAGGTTGCCGCGGATGATGCCCAGGAAGCGCTCGCGGTCGGCGGGGGGCAGGTTCTCGCCCTTCAGGCTGAGGGTCTCGACGTATCCGCGCAGGGTCGCCAGGGGCGTGCGCAGATCGTGCGAGATGTTGACGAGCAACTGGCGGTGGAACTGATCGGATTGCCGGAGCTGATCGATGAGGGTGTCCAGTCGGGCCGCCATGGCGTTGAAGCTGCCGCCCAGCAGGGCGATCTCGTCGCTGGAGCCCGCCGGAACCCGGTGGGCGAAATCCCCGGCGGCGAAGGCCCGCACGCCGGCGGCGAGCCGGCGGAGACGGCGGGTCAGCCAGGCCATGATGATCAGACCGCTGATCGCTGCCACCAGGAGCATGAGCGCGATGGCCTGGAAGAGGAGCTGACGCTTGTCCGCCGCCAGCTCCTCCACCTGGATCTCCAGGGGGGTGAAGGAGGCGACCACGTAGGCGTCGGGGGGCTGCGTGGAATCGCCGGAGACGATGATGGGCTGGATCTCGAAGATGCGATTCTCGTAGGCGTCGATGTTGTAGGGGTTGGGGAAGCTGTCGAAGTCCCAGCTGGGCAGGCACATGGAGTCGAGCAGCGCCGGCTCCACGTGGAGCAGCACCTTGCTCAGGCTGTCGGGCCCGGAGGAGCTGAGCACCTCCCCGGTCCCGCTGATCAGGGCCACCTCGGCATCGAAGGCGGCCACCCGGGAGCCGTAGTCGACCAGCAGGGACTCCGCGCGGGACAGGTCGGTCAGGTGCGGGGTGAGGACGAGGGCCATGCTGTCGATCTCGCCCTTGGCCAGGTCGTCGTACCAGCGATCCTCGCCGGGAACGGTATCCACGCTGAAGACCGTCGCGTCCACCCAGAAGTAGTAGCCCGCGGCACCGGCGGCCAGCAGCAGCAGGAAGACGGCGGACAGACGGAAGTGCAGGGTCCGGAAGAAGCGCGGCAGCATGGAGTCCCTCGCTCAGAGCTCGTCGGTGAAGCGGTAGCCGATGCCCCAGACCGTCAGGATCAGGCGCGGCCGGTTGGGATTCTCCTCGATTTTCCCCCGCAAGCGGTTGATGTGCGAGTTGACCGTGTGCTCGTAGACGTCGGTATCCTGGTCCCAGATCAGATCGAGGAGCTGGCTGCGGGAGAAGGTGCGGCCCGGCCGCGAGGCCAGCGTGTAGAGCAGATCGTATTCCTTCACCGTCAGCTGCACGGATTCGCTCCGCACCGTGACCTTGCGCTTGCCGTGATCGATCTTCAGCGGGCCCAGGTTCAGGATGCGGTCGCCGGCCGCCATGCGCGCCAGCTCCTCCGCGCGCTCGATGCGGCGGCGCAGCACCTTGACGCGGGTGATCAGCTCACGGACGCTGAACGGTTTGGTCATGTAGTCGTCGCAGCCCAGCTCCAACCCGAGGATCTTGTCGGTCTCGTCGCCGCGGGCGGTGAGCATGAGCACGGGCGTGCGCGCGTCGTGGGCGCGGATCTCGCGCAGCAGGTCGAGGCCGGACCGTCCAGGCAGCATCCAGTCCAGGATGATCAGGGCCCAGGCTCCGTTCAGGAAGGCCTGCAGACCGCTCTCACCGTCCAGGGTGGAGACGATCGCATAGCCTTCCGCCTCCAGGTGCATGGTGAGCAGCTCGACCAGTTCCTTGTCGTCCTCCACCAGCAACAGCTTGCGGCCCGGGGTGACGGGGAGCGTCATGGGACTCCCTCCTTACAGGATCCGTCGGTCCTTGAACTCGCCAGAAAAGGATCACGCCTTCGTCGCGCGATGTCCAGGATCATGATGGCCGCAGCGGCGGCCCCGGCAGAGATGGCGAGAAAAGAAGATGCGCGTGATGGAATCGTGATCAATGGGCCGCAACATGATGCCAGCTACAGACGAGCTGTCGAATGATGAGCGATGCGGTGGAAGTCCACCCGATCCTTGGCCCGTGAGGGATCGTCGCCAGCGGAAGCATTTGCTTGGAGCCCCGTGGGAAGGGATTGTGGCAGTCTCCGGCTCCAAGGAACTTTTTGCCCCACGCGAGGATATCTTCACGGGTCGACCTCGGCGGCCGGACCTCGGCGAGCGAGGCCGCCGCAGCCAAGACCCGGCATGGCCGCTCGAGGCCGTGCCGGGTCCATTTTTACGGCTGCAACCCGGTCCCGCCAACCGGCGTAGGCATCCCCGTCCTCCCGCTTGCCGCTACGCCGGTCATCCTATAGTGTACGCGGAGTGTCCCCCCTGCCGCGGTCCGGTCCGCGCAGCGACGCCGGACTTCAGGAGTCCGGAGAAGGAGTGTCATGGTCGCCGAGTCCACGGCGCAGCCACGCTCGGGAGGAAGCGTCCTGAGCCTGCGGTCCGTTTACAAGGCCTACGGTCAGGTCCAGGCTGCCCGCGACGTGTCCCTCGAGATCCCGCGGAGCAGCATCTACGGCTTCCTGGGGCCCAACGGGGCGGGAAAGACCACCACCATCCGCAGCATCATGGGCATCATCCTGCCCGATCGCGGGGAGATCTTCTTCGAAGGTCGTCCCCTGGAAGCTCATGCGCGCGACCGCATCGGGTACCTGCCGGAGGAGCGGGGCCTCTACCGCAAGATGAGATGCCTCGACCAGCTGAGCTACCTGGCCGAGCTCAAGGGGGTGCCGCGCAGGACGGCCCGCGGGCGGGCCGCGCGCTGGCTGGAGCGTGTCGACCTGGCGTCCTGGCAGCGTCGCAAGGTGGACGAGCTCTCCAAGGGCATGCAGCAGAAGATCCAGTTCGCCGCCACCTTCATCTTCGAGCCGGCGCTCGTCATCCTGGACGAGCCCTTCAGCGGACTCGATCCCCTGAACATCGAACTGCTGCGCGAGATCATCCTGGCGGAGCAGCGCAAGGGCACCACCGTCATCTTCTCGACCCACATGCTGGCCGAGGCCGAGAAGCTGTGCAACGCGATCTGCCTGATCGACGGGGGCGAGGTGATCCTCGACGGAACCATGGAAGCCGTGCGCCGGCAGTTTCCCCTGCACGCGGTGCGGGCGGCCTATGCGGACGGGCGGCAACCCCCGGCCGACCTGCCCCGGGTGACGGACCGCAAGTTCGAGGAGGGGGAATGGCGCCTGACGTTGGGCGCCGGATCGGATCCCCAGTTGATCCTGGACCTGCTGCGCGCCCACGGGCCGCTGAGCCTGTTCTCGGCCAATCGCCCCACGCTGAACGACATCTTCCTGGCGGCGGTGCGCCGCCGGCGGAGCGGTGAGGGGGCCCCTGCAGCGGTGGGGGCCGGCGCGGCCCCGCGGGAGGGCACGGCATGAGCAAGACGCTGACCGTCGTCCGCAAGGAGTACCTGGAGCGCGTGCGCTCGAAGAGCTTCCTGATCGGCACCCTGCTCGGGCCGCTGCTCATGTCCATGTTCATCGTGGTGCCGATGCTGCTGGCCGAGGCCGGGGGCGACGAGGCACGCACCTTGGGCGTCATCGATCGCTCCGGCCGCTTCATCGAGCCCCTGCGGGAGGCACTCGCGGCCCAGGGGGACGATCACATCACCCTGTTGCCCATCAACGTGGATGCCCGCACCACCGCCGAGGGCGTCGGCGATCTCAAGAAGATGATCCTGGACCAGGGGGTAAACAGCGGTCTGGTCATCGATCGCGACTTCCTGGAGGACCGGCAGGTCACCTTCTACAGCAAATCCGTGTCGGCCATGGTCATGCGTGACCGCGTGCTGAGGCCGGCCCTCGACCGGGTCCTGCGCACCTTCCGCTTCGCGTCGGCAGGGGTGCCGGAATCCCTGAACACGTATCTCAGCGCTCCCACGAAGTGGACCAGCATCGCCGTGACCGCGGAGGGGGAAAAGGCCCAGCACAACGAGGACGCCGCCTTCATCATGGCGGTCGTGCTCATTCTCATCCTCTACATGATGGTGATCCTGTACGGCAGCCACACGCTGACGGCGGTCATCGAGGAGAAGGGCAGCCGCGTGGTCGAGGTCCTGCTGGCCAGCGTGCCTCCCCAGAACCTGATGCTGGGCAAGGTGCTGGGCATCGGCCTCGCGGGCTTGACCCAGTTCGGCGTCTGGACCGCGGCCTTCTTCGCGATCTCGCTGCAGGGGGTGAATCTGGGCGGGCTGACCCTGGACACGACCTTCCTGACGCCCGTCATCCTCATCTCGTTCCTGATCTTCTTCCTGCTGGGCTTCTTCCTGTACGCCACGATCTACGCCGGGGTCGGGGCCATGTGCAACACCGTGCAGGACTCCCAGCAGTTCCACACGCCCATCGTCATGGGGCTGGTGATTCCCATGATGATGCTGAGCTTCGTGCTGCGGGCACCGGACTCGACGGTGGCGGTGGTCCTGAGCCTGTTCCCGCTGTTCTCGCCGGTGCTCATGTTCATGCGCATCTGCGTCCAGACGCCGCCGCTCTGGCAGATCCTGCTCTCCTGGGTGCTCATGGCGCTGGCCATCTGGGGCGCCTCGCGGCTGGCCGGGAAACTCTTCCGGGTCGGAATCCTGATGTACGGCTCCTCGCCGACCTGGGCCTCCCTGGTCCGGGTGCTGCGGGAGGGATGAGCGGTGAATGGCGGGGGACGTCGTGATCCGACTCGGGGATCGAGGAGCGAAAATCTCGATTATATGATATGATTTGACACCCTGAAGTATCAGGAGTGGATCGTCGAGGGGGGCCCGTCCGGAGTTGCCGCGAGCACCACGGCAGGCCAGGGGAGACGAGTCATGATCCAGCGCCTTGCCGGCGGCCGCGGCCGCCGTGATCACCCGAGATCCCGCCGCCGGGCTGCTCGCCTGCCGGCCCTGCGGGGGGGCCTGCCGGTCATCCTGATGATCGCCCTGCTGGTTCCCCTGCAGGCCGTGCCCGCCCGCGCCCTGAGCGGCAGCGGACTCTCCGCGCCCGACACCCTGGACAGCCGGCCGCCCGCCGTGTCGCTCCTGCATCCCCTGGGAGGCGAGGAGTTCTCCGGTGCCACCGCCGAGACCCTGCGTTTCGAGGTGCACGAGGACAGCTGGGAGCCGGCCAGCTCATCCATCCGGCTGCAGGTGGTGACCGAGGAGCAGGAGCTGCTGAGCGTCGACGAGCCGGCCGCCGGGCAGGCGGCGGACTACGCCTTCCCCTGGACGCTGCCCAACCTGACGGTCGAGGCCCGGCTGATCGTGGTCGCGGTGGACCGCTACGGCTGGGCGACCGCCGAGAGCAGCGGGACCTTCCGCATCCTGCACAGCCTGACCCAGGCCGAGCTTTCGGAGACCCCGCATCGCCCCGGTCTGGCCGCCTGCTATCCGAACCCGTTCAACCCGGTCACCACCGTGCCGTTCGCGCTCGAGCGCCCGGCGGGGATCGAGCTGGCGGTCTTCGATCTGCGCGGTCGCCGCCTGGCCACCCTGGCGGAGGGCTCCTGGCCGGCGGGCTGGCACGCCGCGACCTGGGACGGCCGCGACCAGAGCGGGCGGCCGGCGGCCAGCGGCACCTATCTGGCCCGCCTGCGGGTGCGGGATCCAGCGGGCGAGTACACCTTCGTGCAGCGCATGACGCTGGTGAAGTAGGACGCGACCATGCCCATCCCGGCACCCGTCAGCCTGCCTGCCGCGATCGCGGAACGCCAGCCACCGCGCCTGCCGGGTGCCGGGTGGCCCGCGGCTCTCCTGCTGACCTGGGGCCTGCTGGCGGGCGGGATGGCCGCGGCCACAGAGCCCTCCCTTCCGGAGGACGCGCCGCCGGCGGCGATCGACGAGGCCTCGCTGCGGAGCCTGGCGCATCACCTGGCAATGCAGTCCGCGGTCCGCCGCGCCGCGCCCCTCTTCCAGCTGCTGCGCGACGCTCGCCGGGGGCCCCAGGGCCGGCTCAACGCCGAGCCCGGCATCGAGCTGCAGGGCATCGATGCGCGTGGTTTTCCCGTCTTCTACGAGACGCACAACCTCACGGCCGCCATCACGGTCGGCACGGCGCCCCTCTGGCCCGCCGGGAGCAGCGGTTTCGACCTGACCGGCGCCGCTCCGGGCAGCCTGCTGGCCATCTGGGACGCGGGAGCGGTGCGCGTGACGCACCAGGAATTCGGGGGCCGGGTCGTCGTGCGGGACGGAACGTCGGTGACCAACGACCATTCCACGCACGTAGCCGGCACCATGATCGCCTCCGGCGTCCGGGCCGCGGCCCACGGCATGGCGCCGGCGGCGGATCTCGATTCCTACAAGTGGGACGACGACGAGCTGGAGATGGCGACGGCCGCCCTGGCCGGCCTGCGGCTCTCCAATCACAGCTACGGCTGGGTCACGGGCTGGTATCGCACGTCGACCGAGCCGTACGTCTACTACTGGTACGGCGACGTCGCCATCGATCCGGACGAGGATCCCGGGTTCGGCTTCTACGCGGAAGGGGTGCGGGAGTGGGACGAGATAGCCTGGGACGCTCCCACCTACCTGATCGTCAAGTCCGCCGGCAACGACCGCGACGATCACGGGCCGGCACCGGGAGCGGGATACTGGTACCTGGAGCCCGGTGAGGGCTGGCGGTGGTCCACGGCGCAGCGCGCCCCGGACGGGGGTGACACCGGTTACGACACCATCGCCTACCGGGGCAATGCCAAGAACATCCTGACGGTGGGGGCCGTGCACGACATCCCCGCCGGCTACACGGGTCCCGGCGACGTGGTCATGAGCGTCTTCAGCGGGTGGGGGCCGACCGACGACGGGCGCATCAAGCCCGACCTGGTGGCCGACGGGATCGGCCTGTACAGCTGCGTCGACAGCGGAGATCACGACTACGCCAGCTACAGCGGCACCAGCATGGCGGCGCCGACCGTGACCGGATCGCTGCACCTGCTGGCCGGTCTCTACGCGGCCGTGCACGGCGTGCCGCCCCGCGCCTCCACTCTCAAGGCGCTCGTCCTGCACACCGCGCGGGAAGCGGGTCCGGCGCCCGGACCCGACTACAGATTCGGCTGGGGTCTGCTGAACACCCTCGGCGCGGCCGAGATCGTCGCCGCCGATTCGCTGGACACCGATCGCATCATCGAGGCGCAGCTTCTCGACGGCGAGGCCGACACCTTGCTGGTCGCCGTCCCCGCGGTGCAGACCGTCACGGTGACCATCTGCTGGACCGATCCCCCCGGCACGCCGCCCGCCTGGTCGCTCGATCCGCCCGACCCCATGCTGGTCCACGACCTGGACCTGCGCCTGGAGCGGGAGGCCGACGGCGCGGTCTTCCGCCCCTGGATCCTGGATCCCTCCGACCCCACCGCCCCGGCTGCCACCGGCGACAACGATCGGGACAACGTTGAGCAGGTGCGGCTGGAGGCGGCCACGCCGGGACTCTACCGGGTCATCGTGGATCACGAGGGCGTGCTCGGCGGGCCCCAGGTCTACAGCCTGGTCCAGACCGGACTGGTCGATCGCGAACCCCAGCCCCCGCTCGTCTTCAACGTGAGATTCGCTCAGCGCCGCGACGGCAGCGGGCTCGTGGATGTGAGCTTCGACCTGGCGGACCTGGACAGCCCGCTGCTGACGGTGCACCTCGAAGCGAGCGGGGATGGTGGTCTCACCTGGGATCTCGAGGTCCTCAGCACGAGCGGCGACGTGGGGCCGGAGGTGCCCGCCGGACCGGGCCGGCGAATTGTCTGGAACTTCGCCGCCGATCATCCCGATCTGGTGCTCACCGATTGCGTGCTCCGCGTCACCGCCGACGACGGCGCCGAGTGAGCTGAACTCGGCGCTCCTCCTCGCCCGCCCATCCCGCGCCCCCGGCACCCGGCGGGTGCCCTTGCCGCGCGTCATCCGTTGCCTTAGTGTTTTCGCTGAGATGGTCCGAGTGCTTCGAGACTTCCGCCATGGAGGCTGACTGATGGTTCGCTTTCCCACCTTGTTCGCCGCCGGAGCGCTGCTCGCCCTGACCTGCGTCCAGGTCCCGCCTTCCCTGGCCGCCATGGATCCCCCGCCGGCCGTTCCGGAGGGCTGGATGGCCGTTCCGGTGGAGGCCCTGGATTACCTGCTGGAAGAGCCCCAGTCCCTCTTCCTGCAGGCCCACGATTACTCCGCCGCGGGCAGCCTGCGCGAGGCGGCCGACATGATGCTGCGGGGAGCGGCCCTGGTGCAGATGGAGGAGAGCCGGGCCATCGACGAGGATCGCGAGCAGCTGGAGGCCGTCCGCCAGCAGCTGAGCAAGGCCGCCCAGTGGCTCCAGCAGCCGCGGGGGGTGACCACCGAGGCCCTCGACAACATCTGCGGTCAGGCGTGTCTGGCGCTGACCCGGCATCACCTCAAGCGGGCCCGGCGCCTCGACAAGGCCGGTCTCCAGCGAAGTTCCGCCATCGCCCTGGGAGCCGCTGCCAACTACATCCATTACACCCTGGGCTGGGACGGTGTCGTCCTGGACGAGAACCACCAGGTGATCGAGAACACCCAGAACTTCGTGGTCCAGACAGTGGAGGGCAAGGAAGTGCCCGCGGGCGCGATCGAGCGGGCGGTCGACGAGCTCACGAACGAGGTTCAGCTGATCGTCGACAGCTACCTGCCGGACGCGGTCGATCTGCCGTCACTCGATCGCGACATCAAGTAGCTCCCGCGGCGGGATCGGCGCTGGTACGGGCCGGCCCCCTGGCCGGCCCGCTCGCCTTGCTACTGCAGGATCTCCAGGTGAAAGCGATCACCGGGCTGGATCCGGTCCACGACTTCCAGGCCCCTGACGACCTCGCCGAAGACGGTGTAGCGTCCGTTCAGGTGGGGCTGGGGCGATACGGCCACGAAGAACTGGCTGCCGCCCGTGTCCTTTCCGGAGTGGGCGATGCCCACGGTGCCGCGCTCGTAGGGACGCCGGCTGAATTCGCTGCGGATCGTGTAGCCGGGTCCGCCCCAGCCGTCCCCGCGCGGATCCCCGCCCTGCACCACGAAATCGGGCACCACCCGGTGGAAGGTCAGACCGTTGTAGAAACCGGAATGAGCCAGGGCCAGGAAGCTGGCGACCGTGTTGGGAGCCGCCGCCGCGTCCAGTTCGATGTCGAAGGTGCCCCGCTCGGTGAAGAAACGCACCCGGGGGGCGGGGAAGGGCAGGGTCACGGGCGGCTGCTGCGGATCGCGCCGGAAAGCCGGCAGGGTGGCCCGCAGGCTGGCGGTCGTGGGAATAAGCCTCTCCGGCAGCAGGCCGGTCTCCCGCGCCACGTCGTGCGCCGCGAGACGAAGCCGCAGGTCCGCCGCATCGAAGGCGCTTTCGAGGACCGCACCGGCATGTCCACGCAGCCCCGCGTCCGCCGCCTCGCCGCTGTCGGCGAAGGCCCGGGTCATTCCCTCGAGAACGGCCAGCCGCACGTCGGAGGTGCCTTCGCCGTAGTCGCGGGCCCAGGTGGTCAGGAGCGCCTCGCGGGCGGCATCGACCGCGAGGTCGCCGAGCAGGGGGGCCGCCGTGGCCGCCACCGTGAAGTCCGTGTCCGCCACCGCCGCCACGAGATCCGCGAGCACGTTGGCGGCGATGTCCCGGCCGAGGTTCGAGTCCCCGGCGGCGATCCGCTCGCGCCTCTCCCACAGGGCATGCAGGGCCGTGGCGGCCGCGGCCCGGTTCCGGCCTCCCGCCTGGCGGAAGAAGGCGTGCACGCTGAAGAAGGCGTTGCGCGTCGTCGCCTGGGCGGCGGCCGCGGCCACCGCCGCCTCGCGCACCAGCGTGTTGCTGTCCGCCAGGGCCGTGCGCCACACGGATTCGGCGCCGGTGCCCCGCAGGGCGCAGACGGCGCCGATGGCTGCGGCCCGCACGGCCGCGGAGGAATCCTCGAGGCGGCCCCGCGCCGCGCGCACCAGCCGGATGCGCCAGACCGGCAGGAGGCTCTCGCGCTGCGCGGCCTCGGGCGGCAGCTCGAGCTCGCCCGTCGCCCGGGTCATGGCCTCCAGGGCGGTCCGCACCACGTGCGGGTCCGGATGCTGGGAGCCCCGCAGGAGCTGCGTGGCCGCTCTTGCGGCCACGGCCTCCTGTTCCTCGCCCTCGGCCGGGCCGGGGGCCGCGGGAAAGAGCGCGCCCAGGGCCCGCAGCTGGGCCACCCGCACGCGCATCTCCTCGTGCGCCGGGAACTCCCGGTCCTCCTCGCAGCTTCTCAGCACGGCCGCCAGGGCCTCCGGACCGGATTGCCGGGCCAGCGCCCGGCAGGCGTGCACTCTCACCTGCGCGTTCTCGGACAGGGCCAGGGGCGCGATCGCCGCAACGAGCGAGGAGTCGGGCGCCCGCTCGGCGCAGCGCAGCACGCGCCAGAGGACCTCGGGTTCGTGGCGGGCCAGCCCCGAGCGGATGGTGGCCGCGAGCTGTTCCGGGTCCATCGCCTGCGCCCGATCCCGCAGCCCGTTCCAGGCGAGAACCGCCTCCCGGGGCTCGCCGTGGAGCGCCGGCTCGCTGAAGACCGTGCCGTCGTGTGGGAGCAGGGCGAGAGCCTGCAGGGCCGCCAGGCGCAGGCCGCGGCGCGGGCCCGCGGCCTCCCGGGCCAGCGGGGACATGGCCTGGAAATTCCCCAGCAGGCCCAGGGCGAAGGCCGCCTCCTCGCGCACCGTTCCGCTGCGGTCGTTCAGGGCGTCGATCAGGTCCGGCAGGATATCGTCGCGGCCGATCAGTCCGGCCGCCCGGACCGCCGCCTGGCGCACGTGGGCATCCGGCGCGTGGATCAGGCGGGCCAGCGAATCGGGTGGGGCCAGACGTCGATCCTCCCAGCGGGCGATGGACAGCAGGTTCTCCTCGCGCTCCGCCGGAGGACTGCAGGCCGTCAGCAGGCATGGCAGCACGAGGAACAAGAGGGCGGCAGGTCCCCGAGGTCCGGAGCGGCGGCGGCGAGGGATCCGTGCGGCGAGGGTGCGCTGCTGGCGAGTCGGCGAAGTCGGCATGACATCTCCTCCGGAGGGTGGCTGGCAAGGCCCGCAGGCAGCGTAGCACCAGATCCCCCGGGGTGTCCAGGCAGGCCGGTCTCACCCCGCCGTCGCCGCTTTTGACCGGCAGGGATGCGTCTGCTAACATGCCGCGCGGAACGTTCCCGGCCGGCGGAAGGAGGGCCATGCGAACCGCGATCCTGGGTGCCACGGGCCTCGTGGGTCGAACCATGCTGAAGCTGCTGGAGTCGCGGGCCTGGGCCGACGACGAGCCGCTGCTGCTCTGCAGCTCCCGTTCGGCCGGCCAGGAGCTGCGCTTCCGGGGGCGGCCGCTCCGCTGTCAGGACGCCGAGGCCGCCGACCTGAAGGGCGTGCAGCTGGCCCTGTGCAGCGCGGGTGCGGCGGCCAGCCGGCGCCACGCGCCGCGGCTGCGCGACGCCGGAGCCTGGGTCGTGGACAACTCGTCGGCCTTCCGCCTGGATGCGGACGTTCCCCTGGTGGTGCCGGAGGTGAATCCGGCCCTGGTGGCCGGGCGCTGCGGCGCCGCCGCCGGTCGCGGCGGCATCATCGCCAATCCCAACTGCTCCACCATCCAGCTCGCCGTGGCCCTGGCGCCCCTGCTGCGGAGCTTCGGGCTCCGCGAGGTCCATGTGACCACCCTGCAGGCGGTCTCCGGCGCCGGCCAGAAGGGCCTGGACGAGCTGGCGAGGCAGACCGCCGATCCGGAGGCCCGGTGCGAGGTGTTCGCCCGCCCCATCGCGGCCAACGTGGTGCCCGAGATCGGAGCCGCGATGCCCGACGGCTCCTTCGAGGAAGAGGCGAAGGTCGGTAGGGAACTACGTAAAATTTTTGAACTTACAAGGCTGGCCGTGACCTGCACGGCCACCAGGGTGCCGGTGGCCTGCGGCCACGCCGCGGCGGTGCGCGTGCTGACGGAGCGCCCCGCCCCGGTCGCGGCCGCGCGCGTGGCCATGGCCGCCTGGCCCGGGCTGGAGGTGGCCGCCGGCGCGCACGAATACCGCACTCCTCTCGAGATCGCGGGGGATGCCGGCGTGCACGTCGGCCGGCTGCGCGGCGAGCCGGGGCGCGGGGACGTCCTGCTCTTCTGGGTGGTGGCCGACAATCTCCTCAAGGGGGCGGCCTGGAACGCCCTGCAGATCGCCGATCTCCTGGTCGGGACCCCGGAGGGCCGGTGATGCTGCCCACGACGCCCTTCGCGGCGGCGCCGGATCGGACCTCGCGGCTGGGCCGGCTGCATCCGGCCAGCAAGCTGGCCGGGCTGCTGCTGATCCTGGTCAGCTGCTTCGTGGTGCCATGGTGGCTGCTCCCGCTGCTGGCGGGACTTCTGCTGGCGGCCCTTCTGCGGGGCGGGCCGGCCTGGCGGGATCTGGCGCATGGACTGCGACCCTGGTGGCCGGTGGCCCTGCTGGTGCTGGGCGTGCATACCCTGACCACGGTATCGGCCGCACCCCTCGGACATCCTTCCTGGTCGGGTCTGGGCCGGGGGATCGTCGCGCTGGCGCGGGTGGGAATGGCCGTGGCCGGCCTCGCGCTCTACCTGCGGATCACACCCCTGGACGAGCTGGCCGGAGGACTGGCCTGGTGGCGTCGGCCCTGGCGGCGCCCCGCCGCGACCGGCGGCCGCCTGGCCCTGGTCCTGATGGTGGCCCTGGGGACGGTGCCCGGCGTGCTGGCCGAGGGCCGGCGCATCACGGCCGTGGTGCGGTTGCGGCGGGGAGGGACGGTCGCCGGCGGGGGGCTGCGCGCCCGCTGGCAGGGTGGACTTGACCGAGCGCACCTGGTGGTCCCGCTCCTGGAGGGCCTGTTCCGGCGCGCGGACGGTTTGACCCTCGCCCTCCAGAACCGCCGGCCCGGCCCGGCGCCGGCGCGCGGCCACCCTCCGGCCTGGCAGCTGCTGGCGCTGGTGGCCTGGTGCGGAGCGCTGGTGATCCTCCGGTATGTCCGAGGCGGCCGGTGACGGCGGGAGGCTGATGGCGGCCATGCATGCGGAGAGCGCGAGCCCCATGCGGCTGCGCATCGACCTGGCCTATCTGGGCGGCCCCTTCCACGGCTGGCAGATCCAGCCGGATCTGCGCACCGTGCAGGGCGAGATGCGCCGGATCTGCAGCCGGCTGCTGGGGCGAGACGCCTGTCCCATCGGGGCCGGGCGCACCGACGCCGGGGTGCACGCCCGTGGCCAGGTCTGCCATCTGGACGTGGCCTCGCCGCGAGAAGCGGAGCGGGTCACCCGCAAGCTGGCGGCGCTCCTGCCGCGGGAGATCCAGGTGAAGGGGGTCCTCCCGGTCAGCCCGGCCTTCGATGCCCGCCTGTCGGCAACCTCGCGGCTTTACAGCTACCACCTGCTCCGGCGGCGGGACGTTTTCCGGGAGCCCTACGCCCTGTACCTCCCGTGGCCGCTGGACCGGGAGGCCCTGGCGGCGGCGGCCGCGCATTTTCTGGGAACCTACGACTTCACGAGTTTTTGCAAGAGGGGCTCGCTGAAGCCCGACGACAACACCTGTCGGGTCGAGCTTTGCCGGTTTCATTGGGAGGAGGATTCGACTATCTTCCACGTGCGCGCCAACCGCTTCCTGCACCACATGGTGCGCAACATGGTGGGCACGCTGGTCGAGGTCGGTCGGGGACGGCGTTCCGCCGCCGACATGCCGGCCCTCCTGGCGGCACGGGATCGCACCCGGGCCGGTCGCAAGGCGCCGGCGCACGCCCTGTTCCTCGAGGAGGTCAGCTACCCGGAGGAACTGCTCGATCCCGCATACCGTCCGGCGGCGGGGGCGCCCGCCGGCGACGAGTCCCGAGGAGACATGTCATGAAGTTCTTCATCGATACGGCGAACATCGAGGCCATCCGCGACGCCAAGGCCATGGGGGTCCTCGACGGCGTGACGACGAACCCCAGCCTCATGGCCAAGGAGGGCCGGCGGGACACCGATGCCCTGCTCAAGGAGATCTGCGACCTGGTCCAGGGCCCGGTCAGCGGGGAAGTGGTGGCCACGGACGCCGAGGGGATGATCGCCGAGGGTCGCCGTCTGGCCGCCATCAGCGAGCACATGGTCGTGAAGATCCCCACCATCCTGGAAGGCCTGAAGGCCATCAAGAGCCTGGCGGACGACGGCATCCGCGTCAACGCCACCCTCTGCTTCTCCGCCTCGCAGGCCCTGCTGGTGGCCAAGGCGGGAGCGGCCTACGTCTCGCCCTTCGTCGGCCGGCTCGACGACGTCAGCGAGGACGGGATGGGGCTGATCGAGGACATCGTCACGATCTACGAGAACTACGACTACCCGACGGAGGTGCTGGTCGCCAGCATCCGCCACCCGCGCCACGTGGTGGAGGCGGCCCTGCTCGGCGCCGACGTGGCGACCATTCCGCCCCAGGTCATCCGCCAGCTGGTGGGCCATCCCCTGACCGACAAGGGCCTGGCGGCCTTCCTGGCGGACTGGCGAAAGTTGCAAGGAGAGCGGTGATGGCGCAGCGCAGGGTTCCTCTCTGGACGGCCGCGTTGATCGGGCTGCTGCTGGGCCTGCTGGCCGGCAGCGCCTGGCTGCTGTGGCGGGAGCGCGCCGCGGTGACGAGGGGAGCGAGCGCCCAGGAGCCGGCCGGCCGCCCGGCGGTGCCCGTCGAGTTGCCCGCCGCGGCAGGCGGCGGGTCGGCCGTCGAGGAGCGGTCGGCCGCCGGAGATACCTCCGGCGAGCAGATCGCGCTCAGCAGGCGGACCGCCATCGTCCGGGCGACCCAGAAGGTGGCCCCGGCGGTGGTCAGCATCAACGTGATCCAGCACCAGACCTATGCCCTGCGCAGCCCCAGCCTGGACTTCTGGGAGCGGTTCATGCCGGGGCAGACTCCGCGGCGCACGTTCCAGCGCGACGTGCAGAGCCTCGGCTCGGGTGTGATCGTCTCGGCGGACGGCTACGTCCTGACCAATCACCACGTGGTGGAGGGGGCCGACGAGATCATCCTCACCCTGTCGGACGGCCGGCAGTTCCCGGGCCGCCTCCTGGAGACGGTGGAGCGCTACGACCTCGCCCTGCTGAAGATCGATGCCCAGGACCTGCCGGTGGCCACCCTGGCCCCTTCGGCGGATCTGCAGATCGGGGAGTGGGCCATCGCCATCGGCTCGCCGTTCGGCTACCTGCTGGCCGACACCCAGCCCACGGTCACCGTGGGGGTGATCAGCGCGCTCAACCGGGACATCAAGAGCAGCGCCCAGAACACGCGCCAGTACCTCGGCATGATCCAGACCGATGCGGCCATCAATCCCGGCAACAGCGGTGGACCACTGGTCGACGCGGCCGGCGAGGTCGTCGGCATCAACACCTTCATCTTCACCGAGAGCGGCGGCAGCATCGGCATCGGCTTCGCCGTGCCCAGCGAGCGGGCCCAGTGGCTGATCGACGAGGTGCGCGAGTACGGTCGCTACCGCGCCCCCTACTCGGGGCTGTACTTCCAGCAGCTCTCCGGCAGCCTGGTGCGGGCCTTCGGGCTCAAGGACCCAGTGGGCTTCGTCGTGCTCGAGGTGGACGAGGGCTCGCCGGCCGCGAAGGCGGGTCTGCGGGTCGGCGACATCATCCGCTCGATCGACGGCGTGCCGCTCCGCACCCGGGACACGGTGACCCGGCTCATCTACGAGGCTAAGGTGGGGACCCGTCTCCATTACGTGGCCGAGCGCGACGGCGAGCGCCTCGAGGGGGACATCGTGCTCGAGGAGTGGCCGCGCAGCGAGCGCTGAGTCGAGCGGTCGCAGGCGGCCGACCGCAACCGCCAGGAGTGGCCATGATCCCCCGCTACCGGACCGCCGAGATGAGCGCCATCTGGGCGGATCAGCGCAAGTTCGAGCTGTGGCGCGAGATCGAGGTCACGGTCTGCGAGGTGCGGGCCGAGCGCGGCGAGATCCCACCCGCAGCCGCGCGGACGATCCGCCAGAGGGCCGCCTTCACGATCCCCCGCATCCTGGAGATCGAGGAGACCGTCCAGCACGACGTCATCGCCTTCCTGACCGACCTGGCCGAGCACATCGGACCCGAGGCGCGTCACGTTCACCAGGGCCTGACCAGCTCGGACCTGCTGGACACCGCCTTCGCGCTGCAGTTGCGCGAGGCCGGCGGGGTGCTGCGGGCGGCGCTGCGCGAGCTGCTGGACGTGGTCGAGCGGCGGGCGCGGGAGCACCAGCGCACGGTGATGGCCGGCCGCAGCCATGGCATCCATGCCGAGCCCATCACCTTCGGTCTGAAGCTGCTGGTCTACTGGGCCGCCCTGCGGCGGGGGCTCCGCCGGCTGGACGCGGCGGTGGACGAGATCAGCTGCGGGAAGATCTCCGGCGCCGTGGGCACGCTGGCGCACCTGGATCCGGAGGTCGAGGCCGAGACCTGCCGGCGGCTCGGGCTGCGGGTGGCCCCCGTCTCGACCCAGGTCCTGCAGCGCGACCGGCACGCCGCCTACCTCGCGGCCCTGGCCCTGCTGGGCGCCACCCTCGAACAGATGGCCGTGGAGGTGCGCAACCTGCAGCGCACGGACGTGCACGAGGTGGAGGAACCCTTCGGCCAGGGGCAGAAGGGCAGCAGCGCCATGCCCCACAAGAAGAACCCGATCGTCAGCGAGCGGATCACGGGCCTGGCCCGCCTGCTCCGCGGCTACGCGCACACGGCCCTGGAGAACGTGGCCCTCTGGCACGAGCGGGACATCAGCCACTCCTCCGTCGAGCGGATCATCTTCCCGGACGCCTGTCACCTGCTGCACTACATGCTGCGCAAGATGTCCTGGCTCGTCGGCGGTCTGGTGGTCTTTCCCGCGCAGATGCGCGCGAACCTGGAGAAGGTGCGCGGCATGGTCTTTTCGCAACCGGTGCTGCTGGCCCTCACCGCTGCGGGCTGCAGCCGGGAGGACGCCTACGCCTGGGTGCAGCGCTGTGCCCTGCGGGTCTGGGACGAGGATCTCGACTTCCGGACCGCGCTGGACCGCGATCCCGAGGTGTCCCGTCACCTCTCGCCGGAGGTCCTGGACCGCTGCTTCGATCTGAACCACCAGCTCCGCCACGTGGATCACATCTTCCGGCGCACTCTCGCCGCGAAGGGAGACTAGCGTGGTCGCGCGCGCGTTCGCGGTTCAGGCCCTGACGGCCGAGCGCTGGCGGGACTTCACGGCGCTCTTCGGGCGGAACGGTGCCTGTGGCGGCTGCTGGTGCATGTACTGGCGCCAGACCCATGCCGAATTCGAGCGCCAGAAGGGAGCCGCCAACCGGCGGGCCATGAACGCTCTCGTGCGTGCCGGCGAGGTGCCGGGACTGCTGGCCTACGTGGACGGCGAGCCGGCCGGCTGGTGCTGCGTAGGCCCCCGGGAGAGCTTCGGGCGCCTGGCCCGCTCGCGGATCCTGGCCCCGGTGGACGAGGAGCCGGTCTGGTCCATCGTCTGCTTCTTCGTGGCCCGGGCCCGGCGCGGACGCGGCCTGACCGTGCGGCTCCTGGAGGCCGCCAAGGTCCACGCCCGGCGCGGCGGCGCGCGGATCCTGGAAGGCTATCCGGTGGAGCCCCGGCAAAGCCCCGCACCGCCCACCTTCGTCTACACGGGACTGGCCACGGCGTTCAGCCAGGCGGGTTTCACGGAGGTCGCGCGACGATCGCCCACGCGGCCGATCATGCGCTGCCGGCTCCGCTGAGCCGCGTTGCCCGCGCAGGTGCCGCCACGGAGGCGGCGCGGGACCCTGAAGGAGCAAGGTCGCACCATGAGCCAGTCCGACGAGAGCTTCGCCACCATCCCGGTCGGTGAGCTGGACGAGGCCGTCCTGCGGGAACGCTTCCGCCGCCATGGTCTGACCCTCGCGCCCGGCGAGGCCCGCAAGGTCGCCGAGCTGCTCGGGCGCGCCCCCACGCTCACCGAGCTGACCCTCTTCGACACCATGTGGAGTGAGCACTGCTCCTACAAGAGCAGCCGTGCCGTCCTGAAGGAGTTCCTGCCCACCAGCGCCGGCAACGTGGTGGTGGGTCCGGTGGAGGACGCCGGCGTGGTGGACTTCGGCGAGGTGGACGGGATCCGCTACGGCATCGTCATCGCCCACGAGAGCCACAACCATCCCAGCCAGGTCATGCCGGTGGAGGGGGCGGCCACCGGCATCGGCGGCATCGTGCGCGACGTCTACTGCATGGGGGCGGAGGTGATCGCCACCCTGGACCCGCTGCGCTTCGGCTGGCCGGCGGGGGAGGGGGCGGCCCAGCGCCTGGAGATCGCCCGCGAGGTGGTGACCGGCATCTGGCAGTACGGCAACGCCATCGGCGTGCCCAACCTGGGGGGCGACGTCTACTTCCACCCTTCCTTCGACGAGAACTGCCTGGTAAACGTCGTCGCGGTCGGCATCGTGCCGATCGCGCAGATCACCCACAGCGCGGTGCCGGCGGCGGCCCGGGACGAACCATACGACCTGATCATCGTGGGCAAGCCCACCGACTGGAGCGGGATGGGCGGCGCGGCCTTCGCCTCGGCCACCCTCGACGCCGCGGCCGCCACCGAGAACAAGGGCAGCGTCCAGGTCCCGGATCCGTTTCTCAAGCGGGTCCTGACCGTGGCCAATCGCGAGGTGCTGGCCCTGGCGCGCCGCGAGGGCGTGGCCGTCGGCTTCAAGGACCTGGGCGCCGGCGGCGTCAGCTGCGTCACCAGCGAGCTGTGCGACGCCGGGGGCTTCGGCTGCGACGTCGATCTCGCACTGGTCCACGTCGCGGAGGCAGACCTGCCGGCCCGCGTGATCGCCTGCTCCGAGACCCAGGAGCGCTACGGGCTGGCCGTTCCGGCGCGCCTGACCGGGCAGGTGCTGGCCATCTACAACGAGGACTTCGCCCTGCCGACCCTCTACGCCGGCGCAGCGGCACGCCGCGTCGGCCGGGTCACCGGCGACGGACAGTACGTGCTGCGCCATGGCGAGCGCATCCTCTGCCAGGCGCCCGTCAGCACCATCACCGGCGGCATCCGCTACGACCGGCCCCACCGCGCGCCCGCTCGCCAGACCGTGCGGGCCGATCTCCGTCTCGCCGAGGACGTGCCCGCCCGCCTGGCGGCCGAGTGGCTGGCGATCATGGCTCATCCCAACATCGCCTCGCGCGAGTATGTCTACCGCCACTACGATCCGGAGGTGCAGGGGAACACGCTGCTGCGGCCGGGCGAGGCCGACGCCGGCGTGGTCGCGCCGGTGCCGGGCAGCCTGCGGGCCGTGGCCCTGTCCGCGGACGGCAATCCGCTGCTCGGCCTGGTCGATCCCTTCGCGGCCGGGGCGGCGGCGGTCCTCGAGGCCTGCCGCAACGTGGCCTGCGTGGGCGGTGTCCCCGCGGCGATCACCGACTGCCTCAACTTCGGCAACCCGGAGGACCCGGAGGTCTTCTGGGGATTCCGCGAGGCGGTGCGCGGAATCGCCGCCGCCTGTCGCGGCCTGGGACGCCTCGAGGCTCCGGACGAGCCGTTGCCGGTGATCTCGGGCAACGTCAGCTTCTACAACCAGAGCAGCAGCGGCCGCTCCGTGGCCCCGTCGCCGGTGGTGGCCTGCGTGGGGCTGGTCCAGAACGGGGCCCTCTGCCGCTCCCAGCGCTTCAAGACGGACGGCGCCCCGCTCTACCTGATCGGCAAGCCCACCGCCGACCTGGCCGGGTCGGTCTACCTGGCGGCCGGCTTCCAGGCCGGCCGGCCGGCGGTGCCGCAGCCCGACTTCGCGGCGGCGCGGGCCGAGCTGGCAGCCATGGTGGGCCTGGTCGAGGCCGGTTGCGTCGCCGCCGCCCACGACCTGAGCGACGGCGGCCTGGCCGTGACCCTGGCCGAAATGGCCCTGGGTCTGGAAGGCCAGCCGCATCTGGGCGCCCGGGTGGAGCTGCCGGCCGCGCTCGCCCATCTGAGCCTGCGCGAGGTCCTCTTCAGCGAGCGGGGGGGGTTCGTGGTGGAGGTCCCCGCGCAGCGGACCGACGCGGCCGAGGCGCTGCTGGCGGCCTCGGATGCCGCCTGGTGGCGGCTGGGCAGCGTGACCGGGGAGGACCGGCTCGCGGTGCATCATGCGGCGAGGGCGGAGTCGATCGAGCTGGCGGTCTCGGATCTGGCCCGGGCCTGGCAAACCGGGCTGCCCCGCCTGCTGGGCGGCGAGGAGGCGGCGGGGGCGGTGCCGGCTGCCGGTTCCGCAGCGGAGGGCCGGCCGGTGCCCCCGGGCGAGCGGCCCGAGCACCCTGCGGAATCACGCTCCGCCGGGGCCGCGGGACGCCCGCGCGTGGCGGTGCTGCAACTGCCCGGGGTCAACTGCGAGGACGAGAGCGCCCGGGCCCTGGCGGCCGCGGGCGCCGCGCCCGAGATCTTTCGCTGGACGCGCCCGGCCGGCGAGCTGGAACGCTACGACGGCTTCCTGATACCCGGCGGCTTCTCCTACCAGGACCGCGTGCGGGCCGGGGCCGTGGCGGCCAAGGACCCTTTGCTGGACGTGCTGCAGGCGGCCGCCGCAACCGGCAAGCCGATCCTGGGCATCTGCAACGGGTGCCAGGTGCTGGTGGAGGCAGGTCTGGTGCCGGGTCTGGAGCCGGGGACGATCGAGGTGGCCCTGGCCGCCAACCGTTTTCCCGGGCGCCGGGGCTACTACTCGCGCTGGGTGGTGGTGCGGGCCGTGCCCGCCGCCCGCACCTCCTTCTGCGAAGGCTGGCCGGAGAGCCTTCCGCTGCCCATCGCTCACGCGGAGGGCCGCTTTGCGCACGAGGATCCGGAGTTCTTCTCGCGGCTGGCTCGCGAGGGCTATATTGCCCTGCAGTACGCCGGGCCGGCGGGGACCGCCGAGGGCAATCCCAACGGTTCCCTGCTGGCGACGGCGGCCCTGACCAACGGCCGCGGCAACGTGCTGGCCCTGATGCCCCATCCCGAGCGCGCGGCCTGGCTCTACCAGGTCCCCGAGGGCCGTTCGGATTCCTGGGGCCGCCGGCGGCGCGAGGCGGCGGGGAACGCCGCGGCCCTGGCGGGTCCCGGCCCCGGTCGCCTGCTGCTGCGACGTCTCGTGGAGCTCTGCTAGGTCGCGGATCGAGGAGAAGGTGATGGCGACGCAGACGACCCTGCTGTGCTGCCACAAGGGTGTGGATCTCCACGCGGCCACGGCCGGGCGCGTGATGCAGGAACGGCTGCATGGCGGTGACCGGCTGCTGGCGCTGCGGCGCGGTGAGTATTACACGTTCTGGGACGCGGATCCGGCGGGAAGCCGCCGGCAGGAACTTCTGGCGGCGGGACGCTATTACAACCCGAACAAGCATCACTACGGCACCTTCACGCTCTCCGGGGCAAGCTCGCCGTGGTTCGCGATCGAGCAGGATTGCCGGGGCGCGGACCTGCCCCGGGGCTGGCCCGGCGAGGCCCGCGACAGCGATCTGGCCGTCGATCGCGACCTCTTCGGCCGCTTGCTGGGGAGCGCGCCTCCGGAACCTCTCCTGGCCGTGGACGTTTGCACGTTCCCGCTCGGCGAGGGCGGGCCGCTGCTCGGCGGCGTGCTCTGGCGGCTGTTGCTGCGGGCGGAAGCGGCCGAGGCGGCCGCCCTCGCCGACCGGTTGATCGTCACCCGCGGCCGGCGGGACGGGCTGCTCGTGAACCCGCACATGCACGGCTGGCTGGTGGCGGTCCGGGGAGCGATTCCCGCGGGACAGCCCGCTTGACGCGAAGATTGGAGGCCTCATGGGCCGGGCTCGACACTGGCGGGAGGAATGCGGCGTCGTCGGCATCGCCGGCTGTGCGGGAGCGGCGGAGCTGACCAGCCTCGCCCTGCACGCCCTGCAGCACCGCGGGCAGGAGAGCGCGGGCATCACCGTGGCCGACGGCCACACGCTCGCTACGCACAAGCGCATGGGCCTGGTGGCGGACGTCTTCGACGAGAGCACGGTCAAGGTTCTGGGAGGCACCAGCGCCATCGGGCACGTGCGCTACTCCACGACCGGCACCTCGAACCTGCGCAACGCCCAGCCCATCCAGGTCACATCGCACCGCGGGTCGCTGGCGCTCGCCCACAACGGCAACCTGATCAACGCTCACGTCCTGCGGCGGCTCATGGAGCAGGAGGGCAGCATCTTCAGCACGACCAGCGATTCCGAGATCATCCTGCACCTGATGGCGCGCAGCCGCGCGGAGAGGGTGGAGGATGCGCTGGCGGAGGCGCTGGCCCAGGTGCAGGGAGCCTACAGCCTGGTCGTGCTGACCAAGGACAAGCTGGTCGCCGCCCGGGATCCCCTCGGCTTCCGCCCCCTCTGCCTGGGGCGGTTCCAGGACAGCTACGTGGTCTGCTCGGAGAGCTGCGCGCTCGACATCATGGGTGGCCGGTACCAGCGGGACATCGAGCCGGGGGAGATGGTGATCCTGGGGGAGGGAGAGCTGGCCAGCCGCCGCCTCGCGCCGCGCGGGCGGGAGCGGCGCTGCGTCTTCGAGCACATCTACTTCTCGCGGCCGGACAGCATGGTCTTCGGTCGCAACGTGGAGAAGATCCGGCGCCGCTGCGGCGAGATCCTGGGTCGCGAGGCCCCGGCCGCGGCCGACCTGGTCTGTGCCGTGCCCGATTCGAGCAACACGGCGGCCCTCGGCTACGCGCGGGCCGCCGGGCTGCCCTTCGAGCTGGCCCTGATCCGCAACCACTACGTGGGCCGCACCTTCATCTCGCCGGCGCAGAAGGTGCGGGACATGTCCGTGCGCATCAAGTTCAATCCGGTCGCCGAGGTGCTGGCGGGCCAGCGCGTCGTGGTGGTCGACGACTCCATCGTGCGCGGAACGACCATGCGCAAGCTGGTCAAGCTGTTTCGCGCGGCCGGCGCCGCCGAGGTGCATCTGCGCATCGCCTCGCCGCCCATCACCAATCCCTGCTACTACGGCATCGACACGCCGGTGCGCAAGGAGCTGATCGCCTCCAGCCACTCCGTGGACGAGATCGCCACCTACCTGCGGGTGGATTCCCTCCGCTACCTCTCGCTGGAGGGCCTGCTCGAGGCCACCGGCGAGGCGGAGCAGTACTGCACGGCCTGCTTCACCGGGGCCTATCCGATCGACTTCGCGGAGCACGTGGAGAAGAACGTCTTCGACCTGCAGACCGAGACGCGGGAGGTGCCGGCACCGGCCCCGGGCGGCGAGCGGTCGTGAACGGAACAGAGAGCCCGTGGTGGATCTTGCAGAGGCGGGCGGTTTCCGCCCGCACGGGATTTACGATGATCCGGAGCGGCTGAGCGACGCCCTCATGCGGCGTGTCCTGCCCCTGGTGAGCCATCCGGCCCGCTACGTGGGCGGCGAGCTGGGAGCGGCGTGTCCCGCCTGGCGCCGCGAGCGCGCCAACATCCTGCTGGCCTTCCCCGATGCCTACGAGATCGGGATGTCCCACACCGGGCTGCGGATCCTCTACCACCGGCTCAACGCGCACCCGGAGACCTTCGCCGATCTGGCCTTCGCCCCCTGGCCCGACATGGAGCAGCGGCAGCGCGAGCTGGGCCTGCCCCTCTTCGGCCTGCAGACGCGGCGCTCCGCCGGGCAGTTCGATCTGCTCGGTTTCTCCCTCGGCTACGAGCTCTCCTTCACCAACATGCTGACCATGCTCGATCTGGCCGGCCTGCCGCTGCGGGCCGCCGAGCGCGGGCTCGCCGATCCGGTGGTCGTGGCCGGCGGAACCTGCGTGCTCAACCCGGCCGTCGTGGCGCCGTTTGTGGACCTGGTCTTTCTCGGGGACGGCGAGGAGACGGTCACCGATCTGGCCGATGCCGTGCTGGCGGCCCGCCGGTCCGGTGAGTCGCGGGCCGAGCTCTGCAACCGCCTGGCCGGTATTCCGGGGGCCTGGCGGCCCGGCGCCGGTCCGGTGAGGGCCCGCCTGCTGCCCGACCTGAACGCCTGCCCGCCGCCGGACGAGCTGGTGCCGCTCATCGAGCCCGTGCACGACAGGCTGAGCCTCGAGGTCATGCGCGGCTGCGCCCGCGGTTGTCGCTTCTGCCAGGCCGGCATGATCCACCGCCCGGTGCGGGAGCGGGACGTGGCGCCGCTGGTGGAGGCGGCGGAGCGGGGGATCCGCCGGACGGGCTGGGACGAGATCTCCCTGCTCTCGCTCTCGACCTCGGACTACTCGGGCCTGACGGAAGCGGTGCTGGGGATCCGGAAGCGCCTGGCCGGGCGGCGCACCAACCTGGTGCTGCCGAGCCTGCGCGTGGACTCGCTGGACGCGCGGCTCTACGAATTCCTCTCGCAGGAGGCGCCCGGCTCGTACACCTTCGCCCCGGAGGCCGGCAGCCAGCGCCTGCGGGACGTCATCAACAAGCAGGTCACGGAGGAGGATGTGCTGCGGAGCGCGCGGCGGGCCTTCGGGGCCGGGGCCAGGAACCTGAAGCTCTACTTCATGATCGGCCTGCCGACGGAGACGGACGCGGACCTGGACGCCATCGCCGACCTGGTGGGCAGGGTGGTGGACGCGGCGCCGCGCGGGGGCGGCCAGGTGACGGTCTCGCTCTCCCCTTTCGCGCCCAAGCCTCACACGCCGTTCCAGTGGTGCGGGCAGGTGCCCGCCGGGGAGATCGCGCGCCGCAACCGCCGCGTCGAATCGCGGCTCCGCGGCCTGCGGGTCAAGGTCGGCCTGCGCGATCCCGCGGTGTCGGCCCTGGAAGCGCTCCTGGGCGTGGGGGACGGGCGGGTGGCCGAGGTGGTGCAGCGGGCCTGGGCTCTGGGGGCTCGCTTCGACGGCTGGACGGAGTGCTTCGACCACTCCCACTGGCAACGGGCGGCCGCCGCCGCGGGGGTCGATCCGGCGGCCTACCTGGCCCCACGGGATCCGGCCGCGCCGCTGCCCTGGGACGGGCTGCTGGCGGCCGTGGACCGGGACTTCCTGCGGGCGGACTGGGAGCGGGCCCAGCGGGGCGAGACACTCTCCGATTGCCGCCTGGGCGGCGAGTGCTATGCTTGCTCCGCCTGCGCTGCGCCGCCGGAGCACCGCTCGGCCCGCGCGCAGGAAGCGCCGGCTGCCGAGGACGCTGCCGACCAGGACGTCGCGCCGGCGGCGGCGCGGCTCACGTTCGATCCGCGCAACGCCGTCCGCGGGGAGGCTTCGCGCGAGCGCGACTGCTGGCAGGCCTGGCGCCGCCAGGCTGCCGAGAAGTGCTGGTACCGGGCCGAGTACGCGCGGGATGGGGACCTGCGCTTCCTGGGGCATCTCGATTTCCAGCGTCAGCTGCAGCTGGCGCTGCGGCGCTCGGGGTTGCCGCTGGCCTACAGTCGGGGCTATCATCCCCATCCGCTGCTCAGGTTCGGGCCCCCGCTGCCCGTGGGGGTGGCGGGCGCTCACGAGTTCTGCGACATCGCCTTCACCGGGCAGGTGGCCGGATGGGAGAGGACGCTGAACGATTGCCTGCCCGCCGGACTGCGGATCCTGCGGAGCGTCGTCAGCGGAACCAGCGTGCCCCGGTCCATCGACCAGGCCGTCCAGCGCCTGGATTACCGGGTCATGCTGCCGCCCGCCGGCGAGGGGGGGCCCGCGCTGCCCCTCGTGCGCGAACGGGTGGCTGCCTTCCTGGAGAGCGCGCGCTGGCCGGCGCTGCGGCGCCGCCCCAAGGGGGACATCGAGGTGGATGCGCGGCCGCTGGTGCTGCCGGGCGGACTGGCGGTCCGGGAGCAGGATAGCGCGGTCGACCGGACGGCTGCGGGAGTGGAACTGGTCGTCCAGCTGGCGCACGACGGCGAGAAGCCCGGGCTGCCGGTGCTCGAGTTCCTGGCGGCCCTGCTGGGGGAGGCGCTGCCGGAGCCGCGGCTGAGCGTGATCGAGAGGACGGGCTGCCACGGACGCGGGCCCGGCGGAAACTGGAGAACACCATTCGAGGAAGTAGGTGAGAGCAACAGGTCCTTCTGGCTGCGCAAGCGGCTGTCGGCCTGAGTACCCGAACACCATGCGCAAAGAAATCGTCATCAACAGCGCGCCCCACGAGATCCGGATCGCCATCCTCGAGGACGGGGACCTGGTGGAGCTGCTCATCGAGCAGGCGGACTCGCGGCGCATCGTCGGCAACATCTACAAGGGAATCGTCAGCTCGGTGAAGCCGGGACTTCAGGCGGCCTTCATCGACCTCGGCCTGGAGAAGGCCGGCTTCCTGCACGCTTCCGACCTGGTACACTCCGGGACCGAGCCCGACGAGGAAGAGGAGATTCCGGAAGGGCGAGGCCGGCGCGGCCCCTCCCGAGCCGCCAAGATCCCGGACATCGGCAAGAGCCTCAAGGTGGGAGACGAGATCCTGGTCCAGGTGGCCAAGGAATCGATTGGCACCAAGGGCCCGCGCCTGACCGCCGATCTCAGCCTGCCGGGGCGCTACCTGGTCTACATGCCCAAGGGCCGGCACGTCGGGGTCTCCCGCAAGATCGAGGACCGGCGGGAGCGCGTGCGCCTGAAGCAGGTGTTGCAGAAGATCCGGCCCGACGTGGGGGCGTTCATCATCCGCACGGCGGCCTCCAACGTGCGGGAAGACGCCCTGACCCAGGACGTCCGCTTCCTGGACGATCTCTGGCAGGGGATCCGCAAGAAGGCCGGGGAGGGGCCGGCTCCCGCGCTGGTCCACGAGGACGTGGGCATGGTGGTGGGCCTGATCCGGGACATCTTCAAGGAGGACGTGGACCAGCTCACCATCGACGACAAGGACGATTACAACCGTCTCAGCAACTACCTGCAGACCTTCGCGCCGCAGCTCCGCAGCCGCCTGAAGCCCTACAAGGGAACCCTGCCCATCTTCGACTACTACGAGATCGAGCCGGAGATCAAGAAGAGCCTGGACCGCCGGGTCTGGATGAAGAAGGGGGGCTACCTGGTCATCGAGCAGACCGAGGCCCTGGTCTCGATCGACGTCAACACCGGGCGGTTCACCGGCAAGCGCAACCAGGAGGAGACCATCTTCCAGACCAACATGCTGGCCGCCCGCGAGGTGGCCCGGCAGCTGCGCCTGCGGGACTTCGGCGGCATCATCGTCATCGATTTCATCGACATGGACAACGAGGCCAACAAGAAGCGGGTCCTGAACGAGCTGCGCAGCCACCTCAAGCGTGACCGCGCCCGCACGAAGGTCTTCGCGGTCAGCGGCCTGGGGCTGGTCGAGATGAGCCGCCAGCGGGTGCGGCCCTCGCTGCTCTCCCAGCTCAGCGATCCCTGCCCTTACTGCATCGGCACCGGCAAGGTGCTCAGCCTGGAGACCATGGGCAGCCGCATCGAGCGCCTCTCCCAGCGGATCGCCTCGGCCACCAAGGAGCGTCGCTTCCAGATCCAGGCCAATCCCACCCTGGCTCTCTACCTGCTCGAGGAGCGGGCCGAGCAGTTCCGGGAGCTGTGCCGCACCTTCGACCTCGAGATCAACGTGCTGGACGACCCGACCCTGCACGTCGAGGAGTTCCGCATCATCTCGCTCGCCACCGAGCGGGACCTGCTGGCCGAGTTCGAGAAGAAGACCGGCCGGCGCCGGCAGCCGGCGACCCGCTGAACGGCGGAGAGGCTTCCTCGCGTCCTCCTAGCCGGGCGGTGGCGCGGCGAGGTCGCCGCGCAGCTGCAGGCGGGCCACGGCGAAGTGCGTCCGGGCCCGCGCGCGGTTGCCCTCGCCCGGCAGCAGCCCGCGCAGGATCCCCTTCCAGGCGTACTCGCAGAGCTGCGCCAGCCGGAAGGCGAGCACCCGCCGGCGGCCGTAGTGCTCGGCCACGAACAGCCGGTAGCTGCGCTGGAACTGGGCCAGGCAGAACGCGCTGGCCTGCTCCGCCGCCCCGCCCTCCAGGTGGATCACCTGCACGTCGGCGCAGTGGAAGACGCGCAGGCCGGCCCGCCGCGCCCGCCAGCACCAGTCCGTCTCCTCGAAGTAGAGGAAGTACCGCTCGTCCAGGGGCCCCACCGCCTCCAGGGCGCCGCGGCGCAGGAGCAGGCACGCCCCCTTGAGGTAATCCACGGGGCCGCCGGGACGCCCGGGCTCGGGCACGCGCCCGAAGCCGGTTCGCAGGCGCCGTGGCAGCCAGCAGCGCCGGGGATCCAGCAGGCCGAGCCAGTGCACGCGGAGCGCGGGGAAGTCGCCGTAGGAGGCCACCGGGCTTCCGCGGCCGTCCACCAGAGTGGGGCCGGCGGCCGCGACGTCCGGCGGCAAGCCGTCCAGGCAGGCGGCCAGCCCGGCCAGCGAGCCGGGCGGGCAGACCGTGTCGGGATTTAGCAGCAGCAGGAGCCGCCCCTGCGCCACGGCGAGGGCCAGGTTGTTGGCGCGCGCGAAGCCCAGGTTGCCGCCGCTCTCCAGCAGGTGGCAGGCCGGGAACTCGCCGCGCACCATCTCCGGCGTGCCGTCCCGCGAGGCGTTGTCCACGACGAGGACCTCGCTGGCGAGGTTCCCCACGGCGCGCGGCAGCGAGGCCAGGCAGTCGCGAAGCGCATCCCGCGTGTTCCAGCTGACGATGATGATGGAAAGGTCGAGTACCAAGACCGGTCCCCGCCCGCGGCCGCGCCGGACGACCGCCGCGCCGCTAGTGCTTCCGACTGGCCCGCCGGAGAATGTCCTGCTCCTCCGGGGTCAGGCTGTTCAGCCCCTCACGCGAGATCTTCTCCAGGATCCTGTCCACGCGTTCTCGATCCGGGACGTCCCCCCCGTTGCCCCCCGCGCTCGTGCCGCGATCGCGTCGGGAATCGCGCCCGACCACCCGGAAGCCGGAGCGCCGCGGCCGGCGCCACAAGGAGGCCAGTCCGGCCCAGCTCAGGCGCCGCCCGCCGCGTCTGGCGTAGAGCAGGAAGACGTAGCCGAAGAGCATGCCGCCGAGGTGCGCGAAGTGGCCGATGCCGTCCTGCCGGCTCTGCTGCGAGGCGAGCAGCTCGAAGGCCCCGATGATCATCACGAAGTACTTGGCCTTGATGGGGAACAGGAAGTAGAGGAGGATGCGCCGGTCGGGGAACATCATGCCGTAGGCCAGCAGGATGCCGAAGATGGCGCCCGAGGCGCCCACCAGGGGAATGGGGGAGCCCCAGGACGTGGCCACGTAGGTCAGACCGCCGCCCAGCCCGCAGAAGAAGTAGTACACCAGGAAGATCCGCCGTCCCCAGTAGGCCTCGATCTCGGGCCCGAACATCCAGAGGGCGAACATGTTGAGGGCCAGGTGCCAGAAGCCCCCGTGCAGGAACATGTAGGTGAAGAACTGCCAGACCTCGAGGCGGGGAATGGCCAGCTCGGGCACCAGACCGAAGAGGCGCACGAAGATGTTGCTCACCTGCGGGCTCAGCCACATGAGGATGAAAACGGTGATGTTGGCGATGAGCAACGCCTTCACCGAGGAGGTTTGCTGGCCCGGGAACCCGAAGGCTCCGGTGGATGGGCGGCGCCAGGCCTGCACCGGTGTCTCCTCCTGACGGGACTTTGACAAAGGATTCTGGACAAAAGTTACAACATATCCGCCGCGACAACATCCCGAAAAACCGCGACGCAGGAGGGGGAGCCCGCGGGCTCCCCCTCTGCGGAACCGCCGCCGCTCTGGCCGGCGGGCGGAGGACGTTGCGGTCTACGGCCGCTGGAAAACGGCGTCCAGGACGGCCGCCGCCTCCGGCGAGAGACCCGGCGGGCCCGCGTGGGCGGCGAGGAGCGGCTTCTGGCCGTACGTGGGGTCCCAGACCAGGCTCGCCGTGTTCACGTAGGGCACGCTGGTGCCGGCCGCGGCGTTGATGGCGCCGATGAAGGCGTTCGCGACCACGCCGTAGCCCCGATTGTTGGGATGGATCCCGTCCAGCGAGAAGAACGTGGTGGCCGCGGCCGTGGCCACGTCCATGCCCCCCTGCACCAGGAAGACGAAGTGCGTGCGCTCCGGCTGGGTCAGGCTCGTGAGCAGGGCGCGCATGTCCACCACCGGCACACCGTGATCGGCGCAGATCGTCGCGATGGACGTGTTGTAGGCGTCGACGGTGTTCTCGACCGTCGTCACCTCGGCGGTGCTCAGGGTGTAGTCGGCCGGAAGCGGCTGGCCCTGGTTGCCCGGGATGGCGATCCAGCTCAGGGCGGGGAACCGCACCAGGCTGACGTCGGCTTCCACGTACCCGAAGGGGTAGAGCGAGGTGAAGACCGCCTCGGGGATGAAGTACGGGATGGTGGTGATGCTGGGGATGTTGGCCGCGACCAGCAGGGGCGCGAACCCCGTCGCCCCCTGCACGCCGGTCAGGATGCCGTCGACCACGTCTTCGAAGAGCGCGGCGAAGGCGGCCGGCGGCGTGATGTTGTCGCCGGCCAGCGGGTCGATCCCCACCTGTGGGCTGCCGGAGGTGGCCCCGCCCAGCACGTCGTTGTTGCCGATCCAGAGCGTGACCATGGTCGGCTTGCCGCCCACGCACTGCTGCAGCTGGGTGGTGTCGCCGAAGTTCGGGTTCCGCAGGATGAAGTCGAAGTAGCTGTTGTTGCCGAGAATGCTGGTGGCGGCATCGGTGGCGTGCAGCACGTCGACCAGGGCCGCGCCGGGCACCCCCAGGTTGTTGTAGGGCGTCGGCACGAGGGCCGCCAGCAGCTTCGAGGGCACGTCGGCCACCGGGTAGATATCGGTGGGCACGATGCCAGCGCCGTTCCAGTAGAGCACCCCGGCCACCAGGCTCGGATCGCCGGTGCCGGTGCTTCCCACGCCCGGGAAGGCGATCCAGGGCTGGGTCCAAGTGGCCGAAGCGCTGACGGACGTGTCGAAGCCGAGCTGGGTGGCGATGAGCCGGGGGAAGCTGTTCAGCTGCCCGTTCATCACCAGCCCCGCGTCCATGAAGCCGGCCGTCAGGCTGTTGCCCACGGCCACGTAGTCGGCGAAGAAGAGGTCGCCGGACAGCGGCGCCACCGTGACGCCGTCCGGCTGCTCCACGCTGCAGCCTCCGGTCAGGAGGGCCAGCAGCGCCGCCGTCGTCGTGAGAGTCAAGAGGATCCTACGCATGCCTGCACCTCCTTTCTAGAAGTCGTAGCCCACGCCGAGTCCCAGGATGGTCGCGAAGGAGTCGTAGCGGCCGTCGGGCTGGGTGGCGTCGAAGCGCTCGATCACCCCGTCCACGACGTTGGTCCGGTCGTGGAACAGCACCGCCATGTAGCAGGCGGTCAGGCGCAGGCGCTCCCGCTGCCACTGCAGGCCGATGGAGAAATCCTCGCGGTCGGCGTCCGGCAGGAGCGGGCTGATGGACTGGACCGGCTGGGGCGTGTTGTCGTGCACGTAGCCGAACATGGCCTTGACCCCGGGGCTGAGGTCCACGTCCAGGCCGAACCGCAGCTGCCAGATGTCCTTGTACTGCTCCTCGATCGTCTGGGTGGGATTGGTCGGGCTCGCGAAGTCGAGCACCAGCTTGTCGAAGTGCGACCAGTTGAAGCGCACCGCGTCGAACTCGAGTCGGGCGCGCTCGAGGAGCTGGTAGGCCACGCCGAGGCTGAAGAAGCCCGGCAGCCGGAGCTCGGTGCTGACCTTCTGCTCGCCGCCCCCCAGGGCCGCGATCTGGGCGGCCACGCTGGCCCGGGCGACGCTGGGGGCGACGTTGAGCAGCGTGGCGTCCTGATCCTCGAAGTCGAGCGTCTTCTGCATGTGGTACATGGCGCCGAAGGACAGCTCGTCCGTCAGGTGGGCCAGCAGTCCGAACTGGCCCGTGAAGTCCAGCTCGCTGTCCCCCTGCAGCTTGGTGTCGATCACGTTGGTCAGCTGGCTCTCGGGTCCGAGCTCGATGTCCACGTACCGCTTCAGCTTGATCCGGCACCAGCCCACGTCGGCCCCGGCCGACAGGGCCACCCGGTCGCTGAGCCGTACGGCCACCACCGGCATGACGTAGAGGTTCTTCAGGCTCACGTCGTAGCTGCTCTGGCGGCCCACCCAGGTCTGGGAGTTCTTCCAGGCGACGCCCAGCCCGAAGGGGGCGGCGACGCCGAGCCCGAAGGCCACCCTGCGGCCGGTGTTGTGTGCCACGTACACCCCGGGGACCGGGAAGACCTGGTCGGTGGTCTTGCCCTCGGCCGCGGGGAAGGGCGGCGTGCCGCCGGTGAACTTGGTGCTGGGAATGATCGGCATCACGTTGAGGTCGAGGACCGTGCCCTCCAGGAAGGCGATGCCGGCCGCGTTGTAATAGATGGCCGTCGCGTTGTCGGCGGTGGCGGTGAAGGCGCCGCCGAGCGCCGTGGCCCGGGCGCCGGCCTCGTAGATGTTGAACCCCGAGGCGAAAGCCGTCCCGCACCCGGCCAGGAGCAAGGCCGTCGCCAGCAGGGTCGTTCGCTTCATCCCATCCATCACGCCTCCTTCTGACAGAGTGGCGGAGCCGAAAGCTCCGGGTCTGCTCCTGCGAATGGTCCCGCGACCCTAGCACAGGCGTTGACTCCTGCCTAGAATAGTTGAACGGCCTTTTCCAGCTAGGCGGTGAATGCTCCTGGTTCTTGATCTGCGGGCAGCCGGGACCGACCCGCCGGGTTGTGCGAGGAATGGGGCTCGCGCATATTGGTCAGCGGCGCCCACCTCCTCTGACCTTCGACCTGGAGTCGATCATGCTCGTCCTGGCGGACACGGCCGCCACCCTGAATGCCGTCCTCACAGGCGCGGCCCAGCCGGCCCCCGCGCCCGCAGAGGAGCTTCCGGAGCCCGAGCGCGACCTGTGGCGGATGCTCGGCCCCGGCCCGGAGGTCTGGCGGCTCGAGCTGAACGAGGCGTCCCTTGCCTTCTGGCCCCGGGCCGTCCTGGTCGGGCGGGCCGCCGATTCCCAGTACGACATCCTGAAGGAGGCGCTGGCGCCGGATCCCGGGCCGCACTGCCCGGTGGCCAGCCTGGCCCTGGAGGGGCGGCGCTTCCACGGCCACCGCGGCCGGCCCTGGACGGCGCTGCGAGGCAACCTGCACCTGTGCGTGGCCCTGGCCCCGGCCGCCCCGGCCGCGCGCCTCGGTCTGGCCCTGACCATGCTGCCGGCGGTGGCGGCGGTGGACGCCCTGCGGACGGTCAGCGGCGGCTCCTTGCAGCCGGGCATCAAGTGGGTCAACGACATCCTGCTGGACGGCCGCAAGGTGGGGGGGGTGCTGACCGGCAGCCAGGCCCAGGGCTCGCGTCTCGACCTGGTGGTCCTGGGCATCGGGCTGAACGTGGCGCGGGCGCCGCGCCTGGAACCGACGCCCTTCGTGCCGGCGGTGACCTGTCTCCGCGACTGCCCGGGCGGGCAGGGAGTGGAGCTGGGCGCCCTCTTCCGGGCCTTGCTGGCGGCGCTGGCGGCACGCTACCTGGCGCTGCTGAACGAAGGGGCGGCCGGGCTCTTCGCCGCCTACCGGGATGCCTCCCTGATCGTGGGCCGGCGGGTCCGGATCTGGCCGGAGGGCCTCGACGACGCGCAGCCGCCGCCCGGTTGGCCCCCGCCCCTGGCCGAAGGGGTCGTGCGGGAGATCCGGCCGGATCTGTCCCTGCGCCTGGAAGGCCGCGCGGAGCCGGTGACGCAGGGGCGCCTGGCCCTGGTCGATCCGGAATCCCAGCCGATGCCCTGAACCGCGACCTGGATTAGATCTTGTTTATTGACAGTGCGTTGTGTGGCTTCTCGTTGACACTGTCCCGCCGTGACGAGGGCCGTGAGCTTGCGTTGTTGAACAAAGCAGGTCTTGCGGCGAATTCGCGCTCGTGCCACATTCTTCGCTTGCGGGCGCGGGCGCCCGCACAACTGTAGTCATCTCCGTTCATTCCGGGAGTCGCCCTTGGAAGTCATGAATCTGTTTGCCGTCTGCGGTCTGGCGTTCGGAGCGGTGTTCGTGCTGCTGGCCTTTCTCGCCCTCGCCATGCACCTGATCACGCTTTTTTTCCCTGAACGCCGGTCCCCGACGGATCCCACGGTCGTGGCGGCCATTTCCAGCACCGTGGCCACGCTTTACCCGGGAGCCCGAGTCACGCGCATCGAGGAGGAATCATGATCTTCACCGAGAAACCCAAGAAGATCAGGGTCATGTTCACGCCGTTCCGGGACGGGCTGCAGAGCTCGTTCGGCGGCAAGGTCCGGCTCCAGGACATCCTGCCGGCCATGGAGTACTCGGCCAAGGAAGCCGGTATCCGCCACTTCGAGTTCGGCGGCGGCGCGCGTTACCAGGCGCCTTATTTCTACGTGGGTGAGGATCCGTTCGTATGTCAGGACAAGATGCGCGAAGCGGTCGGCCCCGAGGTGGACCTGCAGATCCTGACGCGCTCGGTGTCCGGTGTCACCCTGACCACGCAGCGAATCGAGGCCCTGCAGCTGCAGGCCAAGCTGATGAAGAAGCACGGCACGACCTGGGACCGCAACTTCGACTACATGAACGACGTCGACAACCTGTTCAGGACCGGCAAGCCGATCGTCGACGCCGGCATGCACCACCAGGTCTGCGTGGCGCTCATGGGCTTGCCCTTCGAGGACCAGACCGTCCACACGCCGGAGTTCTACATCAACATCATCAAGGAGCTGCTCAAGCGGGACATCCGCTTCGACTCGGTCTGCCTGAAGGACGCCTCCGGGACGACCGATCCGAAGACCTGCTACGAGACCGCCAGAGGCATCAGGAAGATCATCCCGCCCGAGGTCCTCCTCTGGCAGCACACGCACGACACCGGGAGCCTGGCCGTGGCGCAGTACATGGCGGGCATCGAAGGCGGCGTGGACGGCATCGATCTATCCTGCCGGCCGATGGCCAGCGGCACCGTGCAGCCCGATGCGCGCTCGATGGCCCACGCCCTCAAGGGCACCGGCTACTCGCTCGAAATAGACGCGGCGAAGCTGAGCGAGATCGAGAACATGCTCAACGAGAGCATGAGCCAGTACGACTTCAACCCGGTGACCACCACGGCCGACGCGCGGGTGCTCGGTTTCCCGATGCCGGGAGGCGCCATCGGACCGAACGTGCACATGATGAAGGAGGCCGGGATCCTGGACAGGTACGACGACGTCCTGGCCGAGTTCCCCGTGGTGGTGAAGGCGGGCGGCGCCTGGACCAGCGTCACCCCGGGCAGCCAGCAGTACTGGCTGCAGGCCTTCAACAACGTTTTGCTGGGACGCTGGAAGAAGATCAGCGACGGCTATGGGAAGGCCGTCCTGGGGTACTTCGGCCGGCCGCCGCTGCCGCCCGATCCCGAGGTCGTGAAGATCGCCTCCGAGCAGCTGGGCAAGCCGCCTTTCACCGGCGATCCGTTGGAGGCGGCCCCCGACAGCCTGGGGCCCGCCCGGCAGGCCATCAGCGAGCGCGGACTGCCAGTCACCGAGGAGAACATCTTCCTCGTGGCCGCCGCCATCGTCCCGGGCAAGAACATGGAGCTGAACGAGGGCATCCGCCTGCTGACCGGCAAGGCCAAGATCGTCCTGCCGTTCAAGAAGACCGAGGAGCCGAAGCCCGCCGCCACGGCGCCGACGCCGGGGGCTGCGGCCACGACAGCGGCCGCGCCGATCTTCGTGGGACCGGTGACCACGCACTGCCAGGTCACCGAGGGCAGCATGACCCGCAACTTCCGGATCACCATCGAACCGCCCGCCGGAGCCGCGATGCTCAACGGCCCGGCCTCGCCGGCGCCCGCCGCGGCGTCGCCAGCACCGGCGCCGGCCGCCGCGATGGGCGGCACACCCGTCTTCTCGCCTTTCGAAGGCAAGACGGAGCTGGTCGAAATCAAGGTGAAGGTCGGGGACACGGTCCGCGAAGGCCAGGTGGTCGCGGCCGTGGAGGCCATGAAGGCCAAGCACGACGTCAAGGCCCCCTGCGCCGGCAAGGTGTTGAGCATCAGCGCGGAGCTCGGGACCGACATCCAGTCCGGGCAGGCGATCATGACCATCGGAGGGTGAGATGGAGGCGATCCAGACCCTGCTGAACGAGTCGGGCTTCGCCGCGCTCACCTGGCGCAACCTGGCCATGTACGTGGTGGGGGGGACGCTCATCTATCTGGCGATCCGCAAGCAGTACGAGCCGCTGCTGCTGATCCCCATCGGCTTCGGGGCGATCCTGGCCAACCTGCCCCACGCCATGATGAGCGCCTCGAACGACTTCGTGGCCGGTTCCGAGCACTTCATGCATCCCCTGCTGCAGCTGGTGTACGACGCGGGGATCCGCACGGAGTTCCTGCCGCCGGTGATCTTCCTGGGCGTCGGGGCTCTGACGGATTTCCGCCCGCTGCTGAGCCGCCCCATCACCTTCCTGCTGGGCGCCGCGGCCCAGTTCGGGATCTTCGTGGCGGCCATCGCGGCCTACTACGTGTTCGACTTCAAGATCACCGAAGCGGCGAGCATCGGCATCATCGGCGGCGCCGACGGGCCGACCTCGATCTTCCTCGCGTCGATCTTGGCGCCGCACCTGCTGGGGGCCATCGCGGTGGCGGCCTACAGCTACATGTCCCTGGTCCCGATCATCCAGCCGCCCATCATGCGGATGCTCACCACCCGGCACGAGCGCGCCATCCAGATGCGACAGGCCAAGCCGGTCTCCAAGACGGCCGTGGTCATCTTCCCCATCGCCACGGGGGCCCTGGCCGCCCTGGCCGTGCCGGCCTGCGCACCGCTGATCGGCATGCTGATGTTCGGCAATCTACTGCGCGAATCGGGCGTCACCGACCGTCTCTTCAAGACGGCCGGCGGGGCGCTCATCAACATCGTCACCATCTTCCTGGGCGTCGTCGTCGGCGCGACCATGGAGGGCGACACCTTCCTGCACGAGCAGACCCTCTTCATCCTCATCCTGGGCGCCTTCGCCTTCGCCTTCAGCACCTTCGGCGGGGTCCTCTTCGCGAAGCTCCTGAACCTCGTCCTGCCCCGGGACAAGAAGATCAATCCCTGCATCGGGGCGGCCGGCGTCTCGGCCGTGCCCATGTCGGCGCGCGTGGTGCAGACCTTCGTTTCCGAGAGCACCGACGGCAAGGTCAACCCGTTGATGGCCGCGATGGGCCCGAACGTGGCGGGGGTGATCGGCTCGGCGGTGGCCGCCGGGGTCTTCCTCGCCTTGCTGCGCTAGGCGCTCGCGCGGGCTGAGGCCTCATCCAGCGAGGATCGGACGGGCCGGGCAGCTTGACCGGCCCGTCCTTGCGTGCCGGGCGGGAGGGAACGTCGCGGCCGCCGGGAAGTTGGAAGGAACATGGGGCGCGGGGGAGAAGCGTGGAAATGGCCTCTTTGCGGCGCCGCGGCGGCGGCGCTCCTGGGCGTCGTGCTGCTGATTCCCCGCGACTGGATCCGCTCCTTCTTCTCACCCCTGGACGAGAGCCACTGGCGGGCGACCCCGCCGGCCCGACCGCTCCTGCGCCTGCTCGCCGGGCCGGTCCTGATCCTGGAGGTGGAGGACAGCACGGAGCCGGAGCCTGCGGCGCGCAAGACCGAGACCTTTCCCGAGACGTTTTCACCCGCCTGGTGGGACAAGGCCTGGGCGGTGCACGTGGCGGCGGAGGGCGAGCGCCTGCTGACCCCGGCGCCCGCCGACACGGCCCCGGGGGATCTGCTGGCGCTGCTGGGCGCCGCCCGGGTAGCCGACCTGCTCGCCCGGCCCGACAGCTCCCTGGCGAACCGCCTGGCCCTGCTGCGGCTGCAGGACCGCGCGGCGTTCGCGCGGGCCAAGGGCTTCCTCGAAGCGCTCACCTTCGGTCGCCGCTGGCACAACATCCTGCGGCAGGCGGATCGCGTCCACGGGGAAGACCAGCTGCAGGAGCCGGAGGTCCCCGACGCGGATCGCTAATCCGGCGCGCCTCAGTCCGCCCAGTACTTCTCCACGAAGAGAGTGCCCTGTTCCTTGCGGGTGTGCAGCCGGAATCCCTCGCCGAGCAGCTTCGCCTCCATCATCTGGATCATGAGGGGATTGCCGCAGAGGAAGACGCTCGTGCGAGTGGGCGAGGGGCTGTGGCCGAGCAAGCGCTCGACGGTGCCGTCCTCGAAGAAGACGTTCACGAAGCCGACCTGGCCCGGCCAGTCGGGGTCGCGTTCGATCTGATCGATGATCGGCAGGTAGTAGACGTTGGGCCAGCGCGTCGCCAGGCCGACCAGCTCCCGCATGTAGCCCAGGTCCCAGGAGATGCGCGCCCCGTGAATGATCACGGTCTTGTGCTCGTCCTCGAACCGGTAGCCCGAGCGGAGCATGGAGATGTAGGGCGCCAGGCCGGTCCCCGTGGCCACGAAGATGATGTCGTGGCCCGGTGTCGTGTCGGCGAGGGTGAACATGCCGACGATCTTCTTGCCGATCCAGATGCGATCGCCCGCCACCAGGGCGAAGATGCGCGGCGTCAGGGCCCCCGAGTGCACCAGCGCGACGTAGAATTCCAGGTACTCTCCCTGCTGGCTGGAGGACGTGATGGAGTAGGCCCGCTTGATGAGCTTCTCGGGATCGGGCGGCGGCGCCTCCGGCTCCGCGTAGTCGACGCGCGGAGCCGAACCCGGCAGGCCGAGAACGGCATACTGGCCGGCCGCGAAGGACGGGACGCCTTCGTCCGGGATCACCCGGACGACCATCAGCCCGTGGTTGATCAGATCCACCCTGGACACCGTCGCGTTCAGCTCGTTCGCCATGCCCTGACGCTCCTTTTGCGCTCGTTTCCCCGGCCGGGATCCCCGTCCTCTCCAGGGACCCCCCAGGGCCGCAGGCTCGATCGCCTCATTCTGGGGCCCTGGCGGGGCCGGGGCAAGCATAGTCTCGCCGCGACTTTCGATTATCAATCCTAATCCATTTTCTGGCAAGGGAATAAATCATGACAAAAATTATCAGTATTTAATCTTGACATAACTAGTATGGTAATTAGCTTGTGCGATGCAAGTGGGTTCAGCCGGCCGTCAGCCGGCTGCGAGGGCCCCCTCCGGGGGCAGGGACGAGGGATAGCGAGGAGGTTGGAATCATGGCTCATCAACTACCACCTCTGCCATACGCGTACGACGCGCTGGAGCCGCACATCGATGCGGACACCATGCGCTTGCATCACGATTTGCACCACAAGGGATACGTGGACGGGTTGAACAAGGCAGAGGAGATGCTGGCCAAGGCCCGCGAGACCGGCGATTACGCGCTCGCCAAGCACTGGATGCGGGAGGCGGCCTTCCATGGCTCGGGGCATCTGCTGCACAGCATCTTCTGGCCCAACCTGGCCCCGGCGGGTCAGGGAGGCGGCGGCACACCGGGCGGCGATCTCGCGAAGAAGATCACTGCGGACTTCGGCAACTTCGAGAACTTCCAGAAGCAGTTCTCGGCCGTGGCGAACCAGGTCGAGGGCAGCGGCTGGGCCGTTCTGGCTTACCGGCCGACGGACCGCAAGCTGGTGGTCCTGTCCGCCGAGAAGCACCAGAACCTGACCCAGTGGGGCGTGGTGCCCCTGCTGGTGCTCGATGTCTGGGAGCACGCCTACTACCTGAAGTACCAGAACCGGCGTGCGGAGTACGTCAAGAACTTCTGGTCGATCGTCAACTGGGGGGACGTGGCCGAGCGCTACGGGGCCGCCACCAGGTAGGATCGAGCGGAGCTGCGAGAACGCGAACGGGAGTCCGTCATGCTCAGGATCACCAAGGCACAGGATCAGGCCATGCGCCTGAGCCTCCGGCTGGCGGCAGCCGGCGGCCAGATGACCCTGAGCACGCTCGCGGCGCAGGAGGGGTTGCCGGAGCCGACCGTCGCCAAGCTCCTCGGCCTGCTGCGCCGGGGAGGCATCGTGGCGGCGCTCCGGGGACGCAACGGGGGCTACGAGCTGGCGGTCGCGCCGGAGGCCGTTTCGATGGCTGCGATCCTGCGCGCCGTCAGCTCGGAGTCACCGCCCCATCATCACTGCCTGGACGCCGGCCCGCAGGGCGAGCCCTGTCCCCGCTCGGAGGACTGCGGGCTGCGCTCGGTCTGGCGCCACCTGCAGCGCCAGGTGTCGCGCATCCTGGAGCAGACCAGCCTGGCCGATCTGCTGCAGCAGGAGAGCGACGTCGACGATCACGTGGACCAGATCTGGCCGCTGGCCAGCGTCGAGGTGTCCGAGGAGTTCGAGAACGGCCTTTCCGGTGCCGGGATCACCGGAGGAGTGGAGTACCGATGAATCGCGAGGATGCACCGGTTTTTGCCTGTCGCGGCGTGCGCGTGGCGGTGGAGGGCAAGGAGATCGTCAAGGGCGTCGACCTGGAGATCCGTGCTGGGGAGAAGCACGCCCTGATGGGCCCGAACGGCTCGGGCAAGTCGACCCTGGTCTCGGCGCTCATGGGACATCCGTCCCTGCAGGTGAGCGGTGAGATCCTCCTGGCCGGCGAGCCCGTCGCGCAGCTGGAGCCCGACGAGCGGGCGCGCCGCGGGATGTTCCTGGGCTTCCAGTACCCGGTGGCGGTGCCCGGCGTCTCGGTCGCCAATTTCCTGCGCGCGGCCCTGAAGGCCCGGCGCGGGGAGGAGATCCCAGTCCGCGCCTTCCGCCAGGAGATGCAGGCGGCCTTCACCGCCCTGGAGATGAACCCCGAATTCGCCGGGCGCTACCTGAACGACGGATTCTCGGGCGGCGAGAAGAAGCGGCTGGAGATCCTGCAGATGTTGATGCTCAAGCCGGTGCTCGCCCTGCTCGACGAGACCGATTCGGGCCTCGACATCGACGCGCTCAAGATCGTGGCGGAGGGTATCGATCGCGCCGCGGGGCCGGACACAGGGGTGCTGCTGGTCACCCATTACCAGCGCATCCTCGAGCACATCAAGCCCGACGTGGTGCACGTCTTCATCGAGGGCCGCATCGTTCGCTCCGGCGGACCCGAACTGGCCCGCGAGCTCGAGGCGCGCGGCTATGAATGGCTGGAACAGGGAGTGCCGGCCGTGGCCGGAGGTGAATCATGAAGGCCAACCCGATTGCCGATCTGAACAGCGACTACCTGGCCAAGTACGGGTTCCACGATCCCGAGGACTACCTGCACAAGGCGCCCAAGGGCCTGCACCACGAGGTCGTGGAGATGATCTCGCGCTACAAGCAGGAACCCGAGTGGATGCGGGAGTTCCGGCACCGCGCGCTCGATATCTTCCTGAGCAAGCCGATGCCGCGCTGGGGCGACCAGGAGCGGCTCGGCGCGCTCGACTTCGCCAACATCCATTACTACATCAAGGCCCGCGGCGATCAGGCGCGCAGCTGGGACGACGTGCCGGACAACATCAAGCGCACCTTCGACAGGCTGGGCGTCCCCGAGGCGGAACGGAAGTTCCTGGCCGGGGTCACCGCCCAGTACGAGTCGGAGGTGGTGTACCACTCCATCCGCGCGGACCTGGAGAAGCAGGGCGTCCTCTTCAGCGACATGGACAGCGGGCTGCGCGAGCACCCGGAGATCGTGCGCCGGTACTTCGCCACGGTCATCCCGCCCGAGGACAACAAGTTCGCCGCGCTCAACAGCGCGGTCTGGTCCGGGGGATCCTTCATCTACGTTCCGCCCCGCACCAAGGTGGAGATCCCGCTGCAGGCCTATTTCCGGATCAACGCCGAGAACATGGGCCAGTTCGAGCGGACGCTGATCATCGCCGACGAAGGGGCCTCGGTGCATTACATCGAGGGCTGCACGGCGCCGGTCTACGCGACCGACTCCCTGCACTCGGCGGTGGTGGAGCTGATCGCCATGAAGGGGGCGCACATCCGCTACACCACGATCCAGAACTGGTCCACCAACGTCTACAACCTGGTCACCAAGCGGGCCTACGCCCACGAGGACGCGGTGGTCGAGTGGGTGGACGGCAATCTGGGCTCCAAGCTGACCATGAAGTACCCGTCGGTCTACCTGATGGGCGAGCGGGCGCACGGCGAGGTGCTCTCGGTGGCCTTCGCGGGCGACGGCCAGCACCAGGACACTGGTGCCAAGATGATTCACGCCGCGCCGCACACCACCTCGCGCATCATCTCCAAGTCCATCTCCAAGGGAGCGGGGCGTTGCTCCTATCGCGGCATGGTCAAGGTGGCCCGCGGGGCCGCCGGCTGCCGCACCTCGGTGGAGTGCGACGCGCTGCTGATCGGCGAACGCGCGCGCTCGGACACCTACCCCACCATGGACATCGCCGAGGACGACGTGCGGGTGGAGCACGAGGCCCGGGTGTCCAAGCTGGCCGACGAGCAGCTCTTCTACTTGCAGAGCCGCGGTCTGGACGCCGACCAAGCGCGCCTGATGATCGTGAACGGATTCATCGAGCCTTTCGTGCGGGAGCTGCCCATGGAGTACGCCGTGGAGCTGAACCGCCTCATCGAGCTGGAAATGGAGGGGACCGTTGGCTGATCTGGCACTCGCCACCGCACAGGACAGACCCCCGATCACGGCCCCGGACGTCGCCTCGCTGTCCCGGGCGCTGGGGGAGACCGAGAACCTGACCCGCTGGCGCCAGAGGGCCCTGGCCGTCTACTTGGAGGCGCCCTGGCCCGACCGTGTCCGGCACCTGTGGCGTTTCAGCGATCCGGCGGACCTGCTGCCCGAGGCGCCCCTGCCGCCGCCGGACGTGAACGTGGGCACCCGCTTGCCCGAGGAGGGGCCGGCCGTCCTGATCGTGCCCGGCCAGCTGCCGCGCTGGAACGCCGCGGCCGCGGCCGCGGGCCTCGTGCTGTCCCCTCTATCGCACGGCGACCCGACGGCCTGGCCTCTGGGCGAGGCCGTCCCGGCGACGCACGGCCTGTTCGAGGCTCTCAACGCCGCCGCCTGGTCGAGCGGTCTCTGCGTGCGCGTCCCCCGCGGGCGGAAGCTGGCGGCGCCGCTGCGCGTCGTGCTGCCCGCGGCGCCCGGCGCCAGCCTGCCGCGCCTGCTGGTGCTGGTCGAGAGCGGGGCCGAGGCCACCATCATCGAGGATCACCTGGGTGGCGGCGAACAGACGCGGGTCGTCGGCGTGAGCGAGCTGTTCCTGGCGCCCAACTCCCACCTGCGCCACGTGCTGGTGCAGCGCTGGGAGACCGGGGCCGCCGGCCATCTGACCCTGCGAGGCCGCCTGGAGCGCGACGCCAGCCTCTTCGCGGTGCTAGCCACCTTTGGCGGCCGGCGGGCCAAGCTGGACGTGGGGGCCGTGCTCGACGGAGAAGGCTCCCGCAGCGAGATGGTGGGGGTCACCCTCGGCGAGGGCCGCCAGCACCTCGACCATCACACGCGGCACGAGCACCGCGCGGGTCGCACCTTCTCCAACCTGGACTTCCGGGCCGCCGTGTCCGGCCGCGCCCGGTCGACCTACACGGGCCTGATCCGCATCGACACGGGAGCACCCGGGAGCGAGGCTTACCAGGAGAACCGGAACCTGCTGCTTTCGCCGCGGGCGCACGCCGACACCATCCCCGAGCTGGAGATCCTGACCGACGAGGTGAGCTGCTCGCACGGCGCCACGGTGGCCCCCGTGGATCCGGAGCACGTCTTCTACCTGCAGAGCCGCGGCATTCCGGCCGCCGAGGCTCTGCGCCTGATCGTGCGGGGTTTCCTCGAGGAGACCCTGCAGCGCATCCCGCAGAGCCTGCGCCCGGCCCTGGAGGAGCTGGTGGCCGGACGCCTGAACCGGCTGGGGCGGGGAGGTGGGCGATGAGCTGGCTGCGCGCTTGCCGCCTGGAGGACCTGCCCGTTGGGCAGAGCACGACCGTGGATCTGGCGGAGGAGGAGCTGCTGGTCTGCCGCACGGGGCAAGCCGAAGTCTACGCCGTGGACGATCGCTGCACCCACGACGACGGACCGCTGGGAGAGGGGCGGCTGGAGGGCACCACCGTGGAGTGCCCGCGCCACGGCGCCCGGTTCGACGTGCGCACGGGCGCGGTGCTGCGCCTGCCGGCCGCCTCGCCGCTGGAGACCTACCCCGTGCGTCTGAGCGATGACGGCTGGGTGGAGGTGGACCTGGAGGAGGACGCATGAACCACGCATCTGCGGATCCCCGAGACGAGCGGACCGCCGTGCTGGCGTCGTCGCCGCGCGGCGAAGCCTGGTCCGTGTCCACCGATCTGGACCGGGGCCTGGTCCGCGATCGCTTTCCGATCCTGGCGCGGCAGGTTCACGGCCGGCCGCTGGTCTATCTCGACAGCGCGGCCACGTCCCAGAAGCCCGCGGCGGTGATCCTCGCGGAGGCGGACTACTACCGGCGTCTGAACTCCAACGTGCACCGCGGCATGCACACCCTGGCCCAGGAGGCCACCGAGGCCTACGAGGCCTGCCGTGCCGCGGTGGCCGCCTGGCTGGAGGCCCCGCAGCCGGAGGCGGTCGTCATCACCCGCAGCGCCACGGCGAGCCTGAACCTGGTGGCCCGCGGCTGGGAGCGCCAGCTGCGCGCGGGAGACGAGGTGCTGCTGACCGAGATGGAGCACCACGCCAACATCGTCCCCTGGCTCATGCTGGCCGAACGGCGGGGGATCCGGGTGCGCTACCTGCCGCTCACCCCCGACGGTGAGCTGGACCTGACGGCGCTGCCCCGGCTCCTGGGGCCGCGGACGCGCGTGGTCGCCCTCACCCACGTCTCCAACGTCCTGGGGACCATCAATCCGGTGGCGGAGGTGGCGGCCGCGGCGCACCGCGCCGGGGCCCTGGTGGTCGTCGACGCCGCCCAGTCGGTGGGGCACCTGCCGGTCTCCTTCCGGGAGCTGGGCGCGGATCTGCTGGCCTTCTCGGCGCACAAGGCCTACGGCCCCATGGGGCTGGGCTTCCTGATCGGCAGACCGGAGGTCCTGGAGAGGCTGGATCCCCTGGAGGGCGGCGGCGAGATGATCGAGACCGTGACCTGGGAGAAGGCCACCTGGACCGTGGTCCCGCACCGTTTCGAGGCCGGCACGCCCAACGTCGCCGCCGCGGCGGCCTTTCCGCCGGCGGTCGAACTTCTGCAGGAGCTGGGGGCCGAGCGCATCCGCGAGCACGAGCTGGCGCTCATCCGCTACGCCTGGGAGCGACTCTCGGCCCTCGGCAACTTGCGTCTCTTCGGTCCGGCGGCGCCGGAGCGCCGCGGCGGGCTGGTCAGCTTTCACGATCCGCTGATCCATCCCCACGACCTGGCGACGCTGCTCGACCAGCAGGGTGTGGCCGTGCGCGCCGGCCACCACTGCGCGCAGCCGCTGCACCGGCGGCTGGGGGTCCTGGCCACGACCCGCGCCTCGTTCGGCATCTACAACCGCAGGTCCGACGTGGACGCTCTCGTCGAAGGCCTGCGCTTCGCCAGGAAGGTGTTCGGCACATGAGTCAGGAAGTCCTGGATTCGCTCTACCGGGAAGTGGTCCTGGACCACTACCGTCACCCGCGGGGCCACGAGCCCCTGACCGACTACGACGTCGCCGCGTCGGGCCAGAATCCCTCCTGCGGGGACGAGGTCACGCTGCAGGTGAAGTTCGCCGGCGAGCGCATCGCGGACATCGGTGTCCTCTCGCACGGCTGCGCCATCTCGACCTCGTCCGGCTCCATGCTGGCGGAGATCGTCAAGGGGCTGACCTTGCAAGAGGCCGCGCGGGTGGCCGAGGTCTTCCGGCGCGCCCTGCACGGCGAGGAGGTACCGGCGGAGCTGGATCTGGGGGACCTGGAAACCCTCACCGGCGTGCGCAAGTTTCCGGTGCGCGTCAAGTGCGCGCTGCTGCCGTGGGTCACCCTGCTGGACGCCGTGCTGGCCCATCGCCAGGGCCGGGCACCCGACGTGGTCACGACGGAGGACGGCGGCGAGCGCCTGGAGATCGACCTGGAGGCTCGTGGTCATGAAGCCGACGCCTGAGTTGATCCTGGAGGCCCTGCGGCCCGTGGTGGATCCGGAGCTGGACATGTCCATCGTCGACCTGGGGCTCGTGCGCGGGATCGACGTGGAGGAGGACACCGGCCGCGTGCAGATCCGGCTGACGCTCACCAGCCCCATGTGCCCGCTGGGTCCGGAGCTGCTCGCTGCCACCCGCAAGGCCGCCGAGCGCCTGGAGGGGGTGCGCCAGGCCCAGGTCGAGCTGGTCTGGTCCCCGCCCTGGGACCCCCGCATCGACGCCAGCGAGGAGGCCAGAGCCGAGCTCGGCATCTGGGACTGAACCGCGCTCTGCCCCCTGCCAGGGCCTTGCGGACGCTCCCCGGGCCCCGGCCCGCGACGGGCCCGCAGCCGGGCTCGGTTGACGCCCCGTTCGCCACGATGCTAAATTCAGCCTGAACCTGCTGAGCGCGGCCGACCCGGCGCGGTCGGCCGCACGTCTGTGCGCTGCGTCCGCCGTTCGCGTTCCGAAAGCTGCGACGATGAAGAAGACCGCGCTGATCCTGGCGGGGGTTCTGGTTCCCCTGCTCCTGGCCGAAGTCGTGCTGCGCCTGGTCGGCTACGGCATGGTGCGTCCGGAGCTGCGCTTCGACACGGTCACGCGCTCCGGTCTGGAGTCGGGGCGCCTGGTGTCCGACAACGACCTGTTCTGGCGCGATCCCGGCGGTCCGCCGTCCGCGACGGAACAGACCATGCGCCTGATCCGCGTGGGCGATGCCGTCCCGCCGCGCAACGGCAAGTTCCGCATCATCGTGCTGGGCGACTCCTGCTCGCGGCTCTCGGTGCGCGGCTGGCCCTACTCGGTCCTGCTGGAGCAGGCGCTGGATCCCCGGCGGGTCGAGGTCTTCAACGCCAGCGTGCCCGGCTACACCACCCAGCAGGGTCTGACCTGGCTGCGCGAGCAGCTGCTGGACTGGCAGCCGGACCTGGTCGTCGTCTACTTCGGCTGGAACGATCACTGGCGTTCCACCGGTCTGACCGACCGGCAGTACGCAACAGTCCTCTCGCCGGCCCACCTGCGCCTGGCGACCCTGCTGAGCCGGCGGCGGGAACCGCCGCCCCTGCGGGTGCCGCTCGCCGACTTCCGGGACAACCTGCGCGCCATGGCGGAAACCCTGGCGCGCCGCGGGGCGCGCGCCCTCTTCCTCACCGCGCCGGCCCACCTGGTTCCGGAGAACGTCGGCAGGCTGCGCCAGGACGGCTACCTCCTGCCCGGGGACGACGCCGGCGTCCTGCACCGGGAGTACGCGCAGGCGGTCAGGGAGCTGGAGGGGGTGAGCGGAGCGCGCGTCTACGATGCGGCCGAGCTCTTCAGCGCCGTCAACGATCCGCAGATCCTCCTGCACCGGGATGGGATCCACCCGACCGACGTCGGTCACACCGTCCTGGCGGCGGTGCTCGGCGACGCGATCGTCCACGACGACCTGGGCGATCCCAGGCCCCCGAGCGACCCGGTCGCCCTCGCTCTCTCGGTCACGGCGCAGCAGCTGGCGGCGGCCGGATTGTGGGCCGAGGCCCTGCAGCGCTACGAGCGTGCCGTGGCGCTGGCCCCCGCCGAGCGCGGCCCGCGGCTCGGGCTGGCCTGGCTGCTGGCCACCTGCCCCGCCGACACCCTGCGGGACGGTCCCCACGCCCTGCAGGTCCTGGCGCCGCTCGCGGATCAGGAGGCCGCCGATCCCCAGTTCCAGGACGTGCGAGCCGCCGTGCTGGCCGAGGCGGGACGTTTCCAGGAGGCCGCCGCCGCCGCGCAGCAGGCTCTCGACCTGCTCGGCGAGCAGGGCGGTGGGGCCTCGACCTTCGCCGCCGGCGTGCGGGAGAGGCAGGCGCTCTACGCGTCCGGACGGCCCTACCGCGTGGCTTCCGCGGCGGAGCGGTAGCCGACAGGAGAAGGCGTGACGCGGGCGGCGAATCGGCAGGATCGGAGGCGGAGCCGCGGACGTCGGACCCCCGGCGCCGGCAGGACCGCTTCCCCGGTGCCGCAGGTCGCTCCGGCCACCGCGCCCGCGGGGCCGGTGCCCCGGCGTCAGGTGCTCCTGATCGTGGCCGTGGCGCTGCTCTTCCGGCTCCTGTTCTGGGTCCTCTACAGCCGCACCCCGTTCTTCCACCAGCCCGTGGTCGACGCCTCCTTCTTCGACATCTGGGCCCGCAATCTCGCGGCCGGCCACCAGCTCCAGCCCGACGTCTACTTCAAGCCGCCGCTCTACCCTTACGTGCTGGCGGCGCTCTACCGCCTGTTCGGCCGCAGCCTGCCGCTGATCTACACCTTGCAGATGATGGTCGGCACGGCCTCGGCGGTCCTGGTGCTGCTCCTGGGCCGCCGGATCTTCACGCCGCGGATCGCCCTGGCCGGCGCGCTCGCGACGGCGCTCTTGCCGATCCCGGTCTTCCTGGAGCTACAGCTGTTGGCCGAGCCGCTGACCACTTTCCTCTGCCTGCTCGCCCTGCTGTGGCTGCTGCAGGGCTTGCCGGCGGGCGGGCCGCCGCTCCGCTGGCGGCTGCTGCTGGCCGGGCTGGCCCTCGGCGTGGCGGCCACGGGTCGTCCCAATCTGCTGATCCTGCCGCCGGTGCTGGCGGTCTGGCTCGGGCTCGCCGCGCCGGTGGGGCGCCCCGGACATCGCGCCCCCGCCTGGCGGGCCGGCGCCGTCCTGTTCCTGGGATCCGTCCTGGCCATCGCGCCGGTGACCCTGCGCAACCTGCGCGCCGGCGGCGAGCTGGTTCCCGTCTGCGCGAACTTCGGGGTGAACCTCTGGACGGGCAACAATCCGCAGGCCGACGGCACCTCGCCGGTGCCGATCGGCGTGGAGTGGGACGACCTGAAGCTGCGCTGCGATCAGGCCGGAGCGGGCCGCGCGGTGCCGTCCAGCCGCTACCTGGCGCGCGAGGCCTGGCGAACCATCGCGCAGGATCCGGGCCGCGCCGGCCTGCTGGCGTGCAGGAAGGCCCTGATCCTGCTCAACGCGGCCGAGGTGCGCAACAACATCGGCCCCGCCTTCCTGGCGCGCCGGGCCGGCGTCTTCACCCTGGGCCGCTGGTGGCCGGGCTTCTGGCTGCTGGCGCCCTTCGCCCTGCTGGGCCTGGCCGATGTCCGGCGCTGGGGGCGCCTGTCCGCGCCGCTCTGGCTCTATCTGGCGGCGCTCGCCCTTGCCGTGCTGCCCTTCTTCGTGAACGCGCGCTTCCGGGCCCCGCTGCTCCCGGTGCTCGCCCTGTTCGCCGCCGCCGGGGCTTACGGCTGGCGCGAGCGCTGGCGGGCCTGGCGAACCGGAAACCGCCGGCCGCTGATCCTGGGTTCGGTCCTGCTGCTGGCGGCGGCGGTGCTGGTCAACGGGGACTGGTTCGGCCTGCAGAGCCCCGCGCGCGATGCCCGCGACCATGGCAACCTGGCGGGGATCCTGGCCCAGGGCTGGCCGGGACGGCCGCCGGATCCCGCCGCGGCGGACCGCCAGTTCCGCCGGGCCGTCGAGCTGGCGCCGGCCGATCCGGACCTGCACGAGCGCTACGGTCAGTTCCTGCTGCAGCGCGCCGCCCCGTGGGCGGAGCGGGCCGAGGCGTTGGCGACGCGCGGGCAGTGGCAAGCGGCCGCCGCCCACGCCGACAGTGCGGCCCGCTTCGCCCGGGCGGCCCTGGCCCAGCACGAAAGGGCCGCGGCCCTCTTCCCGCGCTCGTTCCGTTCCCTCGCCAACGCCGGGACCAGCCGGCTCTGGCTGGGCGATGGCCAGCTCTGGCGGGCGCAGGTCGCGCTGGCGGCTCGGGACAGCTCGAGCGCGACCGCCGCCGCCCAGTCCGCGCTGCAGCTCTACGACGTCGCGGCGCACGACTTCCAGGCGGCGCTGCGCGTGCAACCCCGGTTCCCGGAGGCCACGAGCAACCTGGGTGTCGTCCTGCAGCGGCTGCGCGAGCTGCCGCCCCTGTCGCCTCGCATCCGCGCCTATCAGGAGGCTCTGCCGAAGTCCGGGCTTGACAATCGTTGAAAATAGGCTATTTAGGTTTTGATTCTCGACTTCAGGAAGCCGTCGTCACCGACGGCTTCGGCATGGGGGAGGCCATTTCAGCGGGAGACGGGTGATCCATGATCGTAGGCATTCCCAAGGAGACGTTCCCCGGTGAACGGCGCGTGGCCCTGATCCCGGCCGTGATCGCCGGATTGCGCAGGGCTGGACTCGAGGTGCTCGTCGAGCACGAGGCCGGCGCGGCGGCGGGCTTTCCCGACCCGCGATACGAGGAGAAGGGCGTCCGCCTGGCCGATCGTGCCGCCGTCTTCGCGCAGGCCGACGTGCTGCTGCAGGTCCGGGGGCCCGGCGCCAATCCGGAGCGAGGGGCGGCCGATCTGGATCTGCTGCGGCAGGGGCAGGTGCTCATCGCTCACCAGGAGCCCCTGAGCGAGACCGCGACCGTGCAGAGGCTGGCCGAGCGCGGGGTCACCGCCTTCGCCATGGAGCTGATGCCACGCATCACCCGTGCCCAGAGCATGGACTCGCTCTCCTCGATGGCGACGATCGCCGGTTACCGGGCCGTCCTGCTCGCGGCGGAGGCCCTGCCGCGCCTGTTCCCCATGCTCATGACGGCGGCCGGCACCCTGGCTCCGGCCAAGGTCTTCGTGGTCGGCGTGGGCGTGGCCGGGCTGCAGGCCATCGCCACGGCCCGGCGCCTGGGAGCGGTGGTCGAGGCCTACGACATCCGGCCCGCCGTGGCCGAACAGGTGCGCAGCCTCGGCGCGAAGTTCGTGGAGTTCGATCTCGAGACGGCCGCGGCCGAGGACAAGGGGGGCTACGCCCGGGAGCAGAGCGAGGAATTCCTGCGGCGGCAGCAGGTCGAGATGGGCAAGGTGGTCGCCGCCCACGACGTCGTCATCACCACCGCCGCCGTGCCGGGCAAGAAGGCGCCGATCCTGGTGACCGCAGACATGGTGCGGGGCATGCAGCCGGGCTCGGTCATCGTGGACCTGGCGGCCGAGAGGGGCGGCAACTGCGAGCTGACCCGGCCGGGCGAGACGACGGTCGAGGGCGGCGTGACGATTCTCGGTCCGCTCAACCCGGCCTCGGACACGCCCAATCATGCCAGCCAGATGTACGCCAAGAACATCACCACCTTCTTGCTTCACCTGGTCGAAGACGGCAACCTGAAGCTGGATCTCGGGGACGAGATCGTCCAGGGCACGCTGCTTTGCCGGGGGGGTGAGGTGGTCCACCCGCGCGTCCGCGAGCTGCTGGGCCTGCCGGCCGCCGCGGCCGAAACCGGGGAGGGAGGCACCTGATGGGAATGTTCGTCACTGCCCTGACCGTCTTCGTGCTGGCGGTCTTCATCGGGTTCGAGGTGATCACCAAGGTCCCGCCGACGTTGCACACGCCGCTGATGTCGGGCTCGAACGCCATCTCCGGGATCACCGTGATCGGCGCCATCCTCTCGGCGCACACGGACAATACCCAGCTGACCCAGATCCTCGGCATGGCCGCGCTGATCTTCGCGATGATCAACGTGGTGGGTGGGTTCCTGGTGACCCATCGCATGCTGCACATGTTTCGCAGGAAGTAAGTCCCGGGAAAGGACGGAATCGTGAGCGAACAGTTCTACGTTCCTGAGGCTTACGTGAACATCACCTACCTGGTCGCCGCGGTGTTGTTCATCTTCGGCCTCAAGGGTCTGGGCCATCCGCGAACCGCCGTGCGCGGCAATCTGCTGGGCGCGGTCGGCATGCTCATCGCCATGATCGTGACCCTGCTGGCCAGCGGTCTCAGCTACGTGTTCATCCTCATCGGTCTGGTCGTCGGCGGCGCCATCGGCGCCGTGGCGGCGGTCCGCGTGCAGATGACCGCCATGCCCGAGATGGTGGCGCTGTTCAACGGCTTCGGCGGCGGCGCCTCCATCCTGGTGGCCGGAGCGGCCTTCCTGATGGCCGGCCGGACCGGCGAGGCCCCCTCGCTGCAGATGTCGGTGGCCACGGCGGCCTCCGGCCTGATCGGCGGGGTCACCTTCAGCGGCAGCCTGATCGCCTTTCTCAAGCTGAACGAGACCATGCGGGGCAACGTCCGCTACGCCGGCCAGCAGATCGTCAACGCCCTGATCCTGCTCGCCTCGATCGCCCTGGGGATCTGGCTGGTGATGGGCGCCGGCGCGGTGACCCTGCCCTACTGGCTCATCGTGGCCCTGGCGCTGCTGCTGGGCGTCCTCCTGACGGTCGGCATCGGGGGAGCGGACATGCCCGTGGTGATCGCGCTCCTGAACTCCTACTCCGGCTTGGCCGCCGCGGCCACCGGCTTCGTGCTGAACAACAACGTGCTGATCATCGCCGGTTCCCTGGTGGGTGCCTCGGGCATCATCCTGACCAGGATCATGTGCGTGGCCATGAACCGCTCGCTGGCCAACGTCCTGTTCGGCACCCTGGGCCCGACCGGCGAGACGGCCACGGCCGACGAGGTCTACGCCGGCAAGATCAAGGCCACCAGCCCGGAGGAGGTGGCCATGATCCTGGACGGCGTCCAGCGCGTGGTCATCGTGCCGGGCTACGGCATGGCCGTGGCCCAGGCCCAGCACGTGGTGCGGGACCTGGCCAACATCCTCGAGTCGCGCGGCGCCACTGTGGAGTACGCCATCCACCCGGTGGCCGGGCGCATGCCCGGGCACATGAACGTGCTGCTGGCCGAGGCGGACGTGCCCTACGACAAGCTCATCGAGATGGACGCCATCAACCCGACCATGGACCAGGTGGACTTCTGCCTGGTGGTGGGCGCCAACGACGTGGTCAACCCCGTGGCGCGCACCGATCCCCAGAGCCCCATCGCCGGCATGCCGATCATCGACGTGGACAAGGCGCGCACGGTCGTCGTGGTCAAGCGCAGCCTCAGCCCCGGCTTCGCCGGCATCCCCAACCCGCTCTTCGCCGCCGAGAACACCCTCATGATGTTCGGGGACGGCAAGAAGGTGCTGATGGAGCTGAACTCCGCGCTCAAGGAGGCCGGCTAGCGGCTCCGGGGGCCGGCAACTTCCCGGCGCCGCCCCCTGCTGATAAAACATTTTCAGCGGGCGACGAGCGTGCTACCATGGCGCATCCCATTACCACTCGACGGGAGAATGTGCCATGCGAAACGCGCTCTGGCTTGCCGTTCTGATCCTGATCACCCCCGGCCTGGCTGCCGGCACCACCTACCTCGTCCGCCCGGACGGCAGCGGTGACTACCCGAACATCCAGGAGGCTATCTTCGCCTGCGAGCACGGCGACGTCGTCGAGCTGGCCGACGGCCTCTACACCGGACCCGGCAATCGCGATCTGACAAACGTCAATACCGAGGTCCTCATCCGCTCGCAGAGCGGGCAGCCCGCGACTTGCATCATCGATTGCCAGGGCAGTCCTGGCGATCCGCATCGCTTCGCCACGCTGGTGATCACCGGTGAGCAGGGGCGCGCCGTGTGGGGCCTGCGGAACCTGACCATCATGGGCGGCTGGGCCGATATCGGCGGTGCCGTGGTCGTGGCCGATTATGCCCGACCCGAGATCACCGGCTGCGTCTTCCGCGACAACCACGCCGACGCCTACGGTGGTGCCATCTACGGGGCCGTGGGCCTGCCGTCGATCGCCGACTGCTGGTTCGAGGCCAACACGTCGCCGCGGGGCGGAGCCATCGGCGGTCTCAGCGAATGCCTGTTCCAGATCAGCGGCTGCACCTTCCTCGGCAACCAGGGCGACGAGGGCGGGGCCGTCTACAGCAGCTACGACACGGGCTCCTCGTTCACCAGCTGCACGTTCGTCGCCAACGGCGCGGCCCTCGGCTGCGGTCTGTACCTGCATACCACCCAACCCGTCGTGCTGGACCGCTGCCTCGTGGCCCATGGCGAGGGGGGCGTCGCCGTTCACGTCGCCGCGGGCGGAGCCGTGACGCTGGCCTGCTGCGACCTCTTCGGCAACCAGGGCGGGGACTGGGTCGGCACGATCACCGACCAGCTCCCGCTGGCCGGGAACCTCTGCGCCGATCCCATGCTCTGCGATCCCACCGCCGGCGACCTGCACCTGCATGCGGATTCCCCCTGCGCGCCGTGGACGCCACCCAACCCGCAGTGCGACCTGATCGGCGCCTGGCCGGTCGGCTGCGGGCCGATCGGCGTCGAGCGGACCTCCTGGGGCGGCGTGAAGGTCCTGTTCCGGTAGTATGGAACGGCTTCTCCCTTGCTGTCCGGGGCCCGGAGATTCCGGGCCCCTCTTGCCATCAGGCGCAGGACTTCTCGACGGCGTCTCGAGCCGGTGATCGCGGGCCGGTCAAGGCGTTTGCGGTGTCTTCGGGGTGATCTCCGCCAGCAGATCCCGCTTCAGCCCGTCGCTGGCCGGCTTCTCGCCGAACCACACCGTCCAGAGGGCCTCGGTGAAGGCGAAGTTCTTGATCACGCCCTTGACCTCGCCGTTCAGACTCGTGGTCAGGCCCTGGCCCGGGAGGTACTGGAAGATGATCTGGTCCTTGTCGCGGGCGTCGCGGTCCCAGTAGGCGAAGAAGGTGTCCATGTCGGCGGCGAAGGGCGCGGTGTCGGTGTAGTTCTTCTCGATCACCTCGCGGAAGGCGTTGATGAGCTTCTCGCGGCTGAAGCTGCGCACCAGGTCCATCTGCAGGCGTTTGGCGGCATCCAGGTTGATGATGGCCTCGCCGAGGTCTCCGTGCAGGGTGACCGCGCTGTCGATGTACGAGACGATGACGTAGACGTTGACTTTGAAGATCGTCTTCTCGCGGATGCCGACCCCCGTCGCCTTCAGGGTGTAGTGCGCGCTCGGCGTCTCGACGGTGATCTCGTCGGGAAACTCCATGCCGGTGTTGGGCTCGACCAACATGCCGGCCAGCGAGGACGACACTCCCAGCAGAAGGACGCAGAGAACGGAAACACATGCCAGTTTGGTCATGACGGAACTCCTTGATGGTCCCCCCGAACGATCCTCGACTCCTGCCTGACGTTCCGGGAGCCTACTACCGCGGCTGCGGCGGTACAAGCACGACGGCGTCCCCGGCGGGATCGGGCCGCGGGGCGTTCACCCGGATGAACCCGCGGTTGTCCAGGCCCGCCGCAGCCGGCGCAGCATCCAGATGACCGTCAGCAGACCGCCCGCCAGGAGGACGGCGAAGAGCGCCAGGTTGAAGACCTGCGTCTGCAGGGGGAATCGCGCCGGCTGGTAGAGATCTCCCAGGTAGGCGGCGCGCACCACGTCCCGCAGCAGGATCATGGCCAGCAGCAGGATTCCCGCCACGACGGTCAGCACGGTCAGGCTGCCGCGACCACCGCGCAGCTTGGCCCCGGCCGCCAGGCCCAGGGCCGCCACCGCCAGCAGGATCCCCAGCATGAAGACGCCGGTGGCATGGCCCGAGTCGCCCATCATCAGCATTCGCACCGGCCGCCGCAGGGCCACGAAGAACCACAGCCCGGCCAGGATGTTCGCGGTCGTCAGCCAGGTGAAGGCGGTCAGGCCGTGCCGGCGCACCAACGCGCCCTGGGCGGCGTCGCTGCGGGAGCGGATGTGTCCCAGCCAGGCCACCAGCAGCCCCGCGACGGCCACTGCCCCGAGCACCATGTGCAGCCAGCGCGGCCAGACCGTGGCATCGCCCAGGTTGAGGTTCGTGCCGCCGGGGGCCGCGAAGTAGAGCGCGCCCCAGCGGTCCGGCCGCAGCATGAGGGTCGTGTTGTTGACGTAGAGAAAGGCCACCACGGCGAATATGGCCGCGGTCGCGCACAGCAGCGTCGTGCGCCCGCGTCCGGACCGCGCTCCGGCGTAGGACTGCACGTACGTGCCGTAGTAAGCCAGGATCACCAGCGGGATCACCAGGAACCAGGGCCAGGCCATGATCACGCTGGAGGTGAAGAAGAACTGACCGTAAAGCGCCTGCAGGAAGAGCAGCGGTGCCACCCCGGCGGTGACGGTGCCGGCCACCAGGACGGGGAGGAGCCGGGTGAGCTGGCCGGCCAGGAGGGCGTGGGCATCGGCCGGGCTGCGGGATCGCAGCCGGCTCCAGCTCGCCAGCAGGATGCCGCCCAGCAGGCCGTTCATGAAGAGGACGTGCACGAAGAAGGTCAGCAGCAGCAGCGCGTGCAGCAGCGGAACCGGCGCCGGCAGGGGCAGAACGTCCGGGGCGGGCACGAGTCCGGTCTCGCTCATGGCGTGCTCCTTACGGCGCCGGCGGCCGCGGCCGTTGCGGCCGTCCCGACCGGGCCGGCGATCCGGACCAGGTGGGACAGCAGGGCCTCCCGCTGGCGCGGGCCGCCCGTGTAAGGCGGCATCTCCGGCGTCAGCTCGCCGGCGGAATCCAGCAGCTCGTCCAGCTCCTCGCGGCTCTGCCCCGCCAGCGTCCCGCGGAGCGGCCGGTAGCCGTCCACGGTGTGGCAGAGGCCGCAGGAGAGATCCCAGGCCAGGCGCCCGGCCTTCTGGCTGTCCGCGGGCCAGGCCGTCTCGCCCTGCCGGCCCTCGGCGAGCAGGTACTCCGTCAGGCAGGCGTTCTCGTACTCGTCACCGTGCCAGGGGGGCATCAGGGCGCGCATGGAACCCAGGCGCGGCAGCAGGTCCGCGATCGTCGCCTCGCTCCAATGGGCCAGGGACGGGCGCAGGCCGTTGTAGCCGTCCATGGTGTGGCAGACCTGGCAGTGGGCGCGGTAGAGTTCGTGACCGATGGCTGCCCGGTCGTGACCGACTTCCCGATTCAGCCAGCGGGTATGGGCCATGACGCCGTCGGCGGCCAGCTGCGCGTCCTGATCCACCCGCACCCCGGTGCTGTACAGGTATCCCCGGATGGTGAAGGGCTTGCGCCCGGCCTCGCGCACCCACTCGCCCGCGCCGAAGCTGCCCACCACGGCGGCCGCCAGCAGGACCACGCCGAGTGCATTCCAGGTGCGCGGCAGCAGGAGCGGCCAGAGCGCCAGCACCGCCATGGCAGCCAGGCCGCTGGCGAAGGCGGTCGCCATGCCGGGCAGGATGGGGACGGCGCCCCCGCTCAGCTCGCCCCAGGCGGGGAAGGCCGCCCGGTACCACAGAGCGGCGGCGCCCACCAGCAGGGTGGACACGAAGACCCAGCCGGCGCAGTAGCGGGTCACGCGGCTGCGGAAGGCGCCGCGCGCCAGGGTGGAGGCCGTCAGCAGGGTGAACACCCCGGCCGCGGCGAAGCCGGCGAAGGTCCGCAGGACGAGGGACGGCCAATAGGTCGGGTTGAAGAACCCGTCCCAGAAGGCATGGCTCTCCAGCCAGCGGCCGGGGGTCAACATGAAGGTGATGATGCCGTTGATGATGACCAGGCTGGCGAATGCCGCCACGAAGTAGATCCAGCCCACGGTCTCGTGGGTGCGGCGATCCAGCTTGCTCCAGCCGTAGTAGTAGACCAGGGCGGCGGCGATCTCCACCACGAAGAAGACCCATTCCATGGCCCAGCCCCAGAGATAGCCGTGGATGAGGGCGGAGACGGCCTGGGGCGAGACCAGGGCGATGGTGAACCAGATGCCGACCCCGGTGATGGCCCCGAGGACGAGGGTCAGCAGCATGAAGAACCGCGCCTGGCTGCGGACGAAGTCCCGCAGCTCGCTGTCGTCACGCCGGTTGGCGCGAACCTCGGTCAAGACCAGCCACAGGCCGCCGCCCACGGCGAAATGCGAGATCACCACGTGCAGGATCGACACGATGGCGATGAAGGGGCCCCCACCCAGCGCCAGCTCCCAGACCGGGTAGTTCACGCGACGACCTCCCCCTGACCGGGACACTCTCCGCAGTGATCCGAAACTTTGAATATGGAGGTTAGCGGGCGGCAGGGTACCTGGCAAGAGCGGATCGCCGGCCGTCCCTCAGCCTGGATTGCGCGCGAATAATCCAGGCTAGGGCCCGAGGAAGCGCACGAGGCCGCCCCAGCGCTGGTCCGTGCGGAAGCCCCGCTTCTGGTAGAAGGCGCGCAGGAAGAAGTGGGTCCGCACGGCCCGGATGCCCAGGTCGGCCATGCGGGCGCAGAAATCCTCCAGCAGGGCGCTGGTGATGCCCCGGTCGTGCAGGGAGCGGGTCACCGCGATGCCGTCCAGATGCACCACCTGGCCGGGCAGGAGCTGGTAGCAGACCCCACCCACGATCCTCTCCTGGGCGTCGCTGGCCATCAGGAAGCGGTCCTGCTCCGAGATGGTCTTCGGGAAGCCTCCCAGCAGGAAGAGCCGGTAGACCTGGCCCACCTGGGCGGCCTGGGTGGGCTCGCTGACCTGGTAGCTCACGTCGAACCTGTCCGTGATGCGCGAGCGCACGATGACGCGTTCCTGCTCCCGATCGCCGACGGTGGTCACCTCCAGCTGCTGGGCCGCCGCCCCGCGCGGGAAGGCCAGGCGCCGGAAGGCCCGCCGATCGCCCATGTCGATCAGGGCCGCCTGCAGATCTGACAGCTCCACCAGCTGGGTGGCGCGCCGCTCCGGGCGGCGGAAGAGCTGGACCAGCAGGCGGTCGTAGACGTCCTGCACCGCCAGATCGGCTCGCGCGAAATAGGTGTGCCGGAACAGGGTGTAGCGGGCGATCTCCGGAAAACGGTCCAGGCGGTACAGACGCACCAGCTCCTCGACCTGCTCCAGGCGGGCCGACGAGGTGGCCTGGGCGTTCACCCGCTCCCACTGCCCGTAGCGATCGATGGCTGCCTGCAGGGGCAGGGGCACGTAGTAGCGTCGCTGCAGGCGATCGCGGGCGGACTTGACCTTCGCGGTGAAGTCGGGACCGCCCTCGGGCAGCGGCTCGGCGGCCAGCTTCGCGAGCAGCTCGTCCAGGAACTCGACGGCTTCGCGCGGCCCGACGGCCTCGGCGCAGGCCTCGCAGATCCAGGTCTCGTCCAGGTACGGCCGGAGCCAGGGGTAGTGGCTGATGGTCTGCCGGTAGAAGTTGCGCAGGAGAGGGCGCACGAGCGAGAGCGGGTCGGCGTAACGGCGCCAGCCGGTGAGCGACTGGATCAGGCTGCTCTCCCGGAAATCGGGCGCCGGGACCACGATGTTCGAGGGACTGACGGTGCCGGGCACGATGCGGCCGCCGCTGTTGCGCCAGCCGGTGAAGACCGTGGCCATGGCCCGCACGAAGAGCCGGCGCCAGACGTCCCGCGGCGGTGCCGCCTGCTCCGGACTTCCCTGGCTGGACCACTCGCGGACCCTCTCCCAGACCGTCAGGTCGCTCTGGTAGGCCAGCGAGATGGCCCCCAGCTCGGGGCGGCAGCAGCCGAAGGCCGGCAGCACGTGCACGCCGTAGGGATGGCCGCGGATGGCGATCAGCCAGAAGATGGTCTCCAGCACCCAGTCCTGATCCAGGTCCTCGCGGATGATCAGCTGCAGATCCAGGTGTTTGCCTTCCCGCGTGTTGATGCTCACGCGGTAGCGCGAGTACATGTGCCAGCTCAGGATGCGCGAGATCCAGATGCCCCCCGGGCCGATCTCGTCCAGCTCGAAGCTCTCCCCCTCGCAGGCCAGCAGCACCGACTGCTTCAGGAAGGTGGTGCCCACCAGGACCTGGCGGAGCCGCTCGGTCTCGGGCTCGCTCAGCCCGTCCTGGAAGGCGATCTTGCCCTCCCAGGCGGAGACGTCCAGCAGCGCCGGCGACTCGCTGGCCAGTCGCGTCTCGAAGTCCGTGGCCAGGGCGTCGAAGTGCCGGCGCGCGCAGCGGGCCAGCTCGGGATCCCGATCGTGCAGGAGCCAGGCGACCAGCTCCTCGCGGATGGGGCCGTAGAATTCCGGATGGTAGCGGGCGAAGTCCGCCAGGAGGCGGAACAGATCATCGAAGATCTGCCGGCGCGGCTCGGCGGCGGGCCAGGGCAGCTGGGTGCGGTAGCTGTGCAGGCGCTGGCGGAACGCCTGCAGGCGCCGCGGCTCCACCGAGCTGCGGGCGATGGCCGCGATGCTGTCCTCGCAGAGGAAGGTCCGGCCGGAATGGATGAAGGCCGGCAGGTAGCGGTTGTAGTCGGGGGCCGGCTCGTCCAGCACCAGGATGTGGTAGGCGCGGCAGCGCACGGGCTCGGAGGGGTGGCAGGCCAGGGCCTCGAGGCGGCGCCGCACGAGGGTGCCGAGCCGGCTGCCGGCCACCTGGAGGCGCTTGGCCAGCTCCTCGACGGCGGCCAGGGCGTTGTCCTCCGGTCCGAAGAGGGCCTGCTGGCAGAGCAGGAGCACACCCGCCAGGGGCAGGGTGCGACAGGGCGGCAGCGGGTCTGAGGCCGCCGCGGGCCGCCGCTCCGCGGGCAAAAAGACCTGCTCGGCCACGGGGCCCAGCGGGACGTCCCAGCCCTCCTTGCAGGGGCAGAAGCGGTGCAGGGCGGGATTCCCCCCCCACAGCAGTGGCTGGCGTGCGAAGGTCCCCAGGTCGAGGACGTCGCCCTCCAGCTGGTACTCCAGATCGCCCACCTGGACGCGTCCCGCCGCCGTCCCGCGGCCGAGCGTCAGGTCGTTCCCGTTCACCCGGTCGCGCAGTCCCGCAGCGGTGACCGCGATGTCCGTCTCGAGGATGCCCAGGTCGCGGAAGATCCAGCGCGGCAGGCGCACGCGCAGGTCCTGCCAGGCGAGCTCGATCGTGTCCCGGAGGTAGAGCTCCTGGATGACCCCGGCGAAGTTCTGCTCGATGGCCTTGCGCCGGTACGAGGCCTTCGGCGTCAGCTCGCCCCGCTCCAGCGAGAAGTCGCGGTCGAGCAGGGCGAAGTTGACCACCCGCTCGTAGGGCGCCAGATCCCGGTTGGCCGCCGTGATGATCTGGTGGAAGTACTCCCGCAGCGTCTCGTCCGCGGAAGCGGCGCTCAGCAGGGGGTCCTGGCGGTCCGGCACGATGAGCAGCGTGTTGTAGGCGCGGCCGTCCCCCACCAGGAAGGTGCGCCGGACGCCGGGCACGCCGGTGAACTTCTGCTCGACCTTGCGGGGGGCGATGGTCTGGCCCTTGTTGTTCTTGTAGATGTCCTTCAGGCGGTCGACGATCTCGTAGTGCCCCCCCTCGTGGATCTGGAACAGGTCGCCGGTGGCCAGCCAGGGATCGTCCTCGGGGGCGGGCTCCGCGCGCTCCCCGCCCTCCGAGACGGGGACGTCCTCCAGGTAGCGCGCGATGTACGGGCCGCGGATCTGCAGCTCGCCCGCGTCCGAGAGCCGCGCCTGCACGCCGGGCAGGGGCAAGCCCACCGAGCCCTCGCGGTAATCGTCCGGCGGCGTCATCGTGATGCCGCCGGTGGCCTCGGTCATGCCGAAGCCGCTGTTGACGGCCACGCCGTGGCGGTGGAAGAAGCGGAAGACCTGCGGATCCAGGTAGCCCGCTGCCGAAAGCCCCCAGGAGAGGCGCCCGCCCACGACCTCGCGGACCGCCGCCTGCTGCTCCCGCTCGCCCTGGACCTCGCTCATTTGCCGCAGGCAGCGCTCGTAGATCTGCATCCAGCGCAAGGGGATGCTGATCAGCCCGGTGGGTCGGATCTGCTGCAGGCGCAGCAGCAGCGTCTCGGCCGAGGGATTGCCCGCGAAGACGTAGGTGCCACCCCAGTAGATCGTGCCCAGCATTTCCAGGTAGCGCCCGAAGGTGTGGAAGAGCGGCAGGTAGCAGAGCAGAACCTCGTCGCGGCCGACCTCGGGCAAGGCGGCACTACGCGCGAATCGCTTGGTGATCAGGTTGGCCAAGGTGAAGGCGACCGCCTTGGGCATGCCGGTGCTGCCGGAGGTGAACATGACGGTGGCCACCTGGTGCAGGTCCGGCGCGGGCAGCGCCGCCAGCCGGGCGGCGATCTCGGCCGGGACCAGCCTCGCCACTTCCTCGGCGAGCGGCGTCGCCGCTGCGCCGGGCACGTGGACATCCGCATCCAGCAGCAGGACCTTCAGCTCGCGCCCCAGGTTCTCCCGCACCTTCTGCAGGCGCTCGAGCCGGTCGACGCTGTCGGTCACCACGGTGTCCACGTGCACGCGTTCGAGGACGTGGGTCAGGGTGGCGCTGTCGAAGTGGATGTCGAGGGGGGTGACGAAGATCCCGTGGCAGAGGCAGGCCAGGTCGCAGCAGGCGCCGCCCAGGCTGTTGTCCGCGTAGATCGCCACGCGGCCCGGCTTCGGCGTGCCCTTGCTGACCGTTCCGCACAGAACCGCGGCGATCTCGCGCAGGCGCCGGGCGATGCGCTCGTAGCTCCAGCGGTGACCACCGGTCTCCGCACTTTCCTGGAAGAGGATCCGCTGCGGGTGGGCGCGCACGCGCTGCTGCAGCATGACCTCCAGGTCGTAATGCGCGCGATCGATGGCGCTGAAGGTGGTCTCCGCCCAGCGCTCCCGCCAGGTGCGGTCCGGCAGGCCTAGCAGGAAGCGCGGATGCGCCGTGCGTTCCAGGTAGAGGTGCCAGGCTGCGATCTCGGCGGCGCTCGCGGGCGCCGGCGCGGCGGCGGCCGCCGCCAGCAGGGCCTGCGCCTCCTCGACGACGGCCAGAGCCTCGACCTCCGGCACCATTTCCAGGTCTCTCGCCCAGCTCCTGAGGATCTGTTCGAACTGCGCCGTGAAGGTGGCCATGCGAACTCCTGGAGGATCCAGCACCGGAAGCAGCCGGCCCGCCGCCGGCCCTGCTCGGGCACCGGGGCAAGATAGCACCTGTCAGGCGTCCAGCGGAAGTTGCATGCGGCCGGTTCGGGAAACTCCTGGCTAGCCGGCGGCCCGCGGAGCCGGCCGGATGCCCCGCGCGAGCCAGGCCTGACCGGCCAGCGCCAGCAGGGTGCAGCCCGCGGCCAGCAGGTAGGGGGCGCCGAGCCAGCCGCTCCAGCGGGCGACCAGACCGCCGAGCAGCGGGGGCAGAAAACCGCCGGCACCGACCAGGGCCTCGTGGATGCCGGCGTTGCGCCCGCGCTGCTCGGCGGCGTGCAGGCTGTAGTAGATGCTCCCCGCGTAGGTGATCCCGAAGGCCAGCCCGAACAGCGGGGCCAGGAGCAGGACCGGCAGGAAGCCGCCGAGCCACGGCAGCAGGGCGGCGGCCAGCAGGGCCAGCGACTGGGGAGCCAGCAGGCGGCCGGCCGAGAAGGCGAAGCGCACCCGCCGCCCCAGCAGGCCGAGCACGACCGTCTGCACCAGGTAGATCACCGCCAGGAAGAGACCGAAACGCCCGGCGTGCCAGCCCTGTCGCGAGAACCAGTCGGGCAGGTGATAGCCCAGCACGCCGGCCGTGCCGTAGCTGGCCAGGTTCGCCAGCCAGGCCATGCGCCGAAAGGTGGTTCGCAGGGCCGCGGAGACGCCGACGGGATCCGAGGCGGTCGTGGTCACCGCGGGCGAGGCCGTCAGGCCCTGCACGGCCTCCACCGCCCGCTGCATCACCCCGGGTCGCGGCAGGGCGAGAAACGAGCCCACCACCAGGGCGCTGCCGCAGAGGAAGGTCACCTGGAAGCCGAAGCGTGCCAACAGCAGGCCGCCGGCCAGGAAGCCGAGGGCCTTGCCGCTGCTCCAGGAGACGTTGAAGGCGGCGGTGTTGCGCTCCAGGCGGCCGGGTTCGGAAAGGTCGCCCAGGGTGGCCTGGAGCACCGGCCAGAAGAGGGCCTTGCCCAGGCTCATTAGCACCAGGGCCACGATCAGAACGACCAGCTCGCGGATCTGGAAGGCCAGCACGGCGAACGCCACCAGCGACAGGTTGCCGGCCCAGCAGAACCAGGTCCGGCCGCCGCGATCGCTCCAGCGACCCGTCAACAGGGAGAAGGCGACGTAGGCCAGCGAGGCGACGGCGGGGGCCACACCCAGCGCCACGGGACCCCCGCCCAGCTGGAGGATCTTGAAGGGTACGGCGGTCGAGATCAGGAAGAAGCCGCCGTCCATGCAGAAGGCCGCCGCCTGGATGCGGCGCAGGACGGCGGGCAGACCGGGCTCGGTGCTCATGGCACCACCCTACTGGTACTCGGCGCCCAGGATCACGCTGACGATGATGGCTCCCACGGCCAGCGGCGCCACGAAGCGAATCAAAAACCGCCACAGGGAGTAGCCGGCCATCACGCCGTGGCCCTCCTCGAGTTCCGTTCGCGACGTGCGCCGTCCCAGGATCCAGCCCACGAAGAGCGCCACCAGGAATCCCCCCACCGGCAGGAACCAGTTGGCCGACAGGTAGTCGAGCGTGCCGAAGACCCCGGTGGTCGAGCTCTTGCCCAGGGGATTGAAGTTGCTCAGGGCCGAGCTGGCGCCCAGGCTCCAGGCGTTCAACACCCCGAAGACGGCGATGACCGCGCCCATGGTCAGGGCGGCCCGCCGGCGCGACCAGTGCAGCTCGTCGATGGCGTAGCTCGAGACCACCTCGAGCAGGCTGATGGTGCTGGTCAGCGCAGCGAAGGCGATGAGCAGGTAGAACAGACCGATGACGAAGTTACCGCCCGGCAGCTGCACCAGGACCGTGGGCAGGGTGGTGAAGAGGATGGTGGCGCTGGCGCTGATCTGCAGGTCGAAGCTGAAGATGATCGAGAACATGATCACGCAGGCGAGGATGGCGATCAGCGTGTCCAGGGCGCAGATCTGCAGCACCGAGCGCGGGATGGAGGAGTTGCTGCTCATGTAGCTGCCGTAGGTCAGCATGCAGCCCATCCCGAGGCTCAGGGAGAAGAAGGCCTGGCCCATCGCCTCCAGGTAGCCCGAGGAGTGCATCTCGCCGAAGCTGGGGCGGAAGAGGAAGCGCATGGCGTGGCCGAAGCCGGGCGTGGTGGCCGAGTAGATCACCAGCAGGAGCATGATCGCGAACAGCACCGGCATCAGGACGCGGGCCACCCGCTCGATGCCCCCCTTGACCCCGAAGTAGACCGAGCCCACGGTCAGGCCCATGAACAGCAGGTGAAAGATGGTCTGCTGCCATCCGTTGTGCAGGAAGCCGTCGACGAAGTAGGTCTGCAGGGCGGCCGGGTCGCGGGCCAAGGGGCCCAGCTTGCCGAGCAGCGAGAGCAGGATGTAGTCGAGCGTCCAGCCCGCCACGACGCTGTAGTAGCTGAGGATCACGAAGCCGGCGAAGACCCCCAGGTAGCCCACACTGACCCAGGTGCGGCCGCCGGGCCGCTTCTCGCTGGCCACCAGATAGGCGCCGACGGGACAGCGCCGGGTGCGGCGCCCGAGCAGCACCTCCGCCATCATGATGGGCACCCCCACCAGCACCACGGCCGCGATGTAGACCAGGACGAAGGCCCCGCCCCGGTTCTCGTAGGTCATGTAGGGGAACTTCCAGAGGTTGCCCAGGCCGATGGCGCTGCCGGCCGCCGCCAGGATGAAGCCCATCCGTCCGCTCCACTGGCCCCGCGGCTCTGTCATGGTCGCCCTCCCGATTCCGGTGCTGCTGCGACCGCGGCGCCTCCAGCCGTGATCAGCGCCGCGGGCTGATGTCCCCCTGGAGGGGGCCAGCGAGACGGCAGCATAGACCATCCCGGGCCCGGGGGTCCAGGGGCGTGTCGAGCGCGCGCGTAAGGCGGGAACCGGATCAGCTGACCAGTCGATGATAAAGCACAGCCGGCCCATTCGAGCCGGCTGTGTTCAATTGGTAGCGGGGACCCGTTGTGAAGTCCAACAGAGAGATCGCGGGCGGGAGATCGAGGTGATTCCGTTGCGGTTTGCGCGGGAGGGGACGGGGTTGGTT
>CAZGEC010000004.1:0-9482 GCA_964524645.1 uncultured Fibrobacteraceae bacterium
TCTGGGCCGTATCTCAGTCCCAGTGTGGCCGGACACCCTCTCAGGCCGGCTACCCATCGTGGCCTTGGTAGGCCTTTACCCCACCAACAAGCTAATGGGACGCGGGACCATCCTTCAGCGGTAGCTTCCAAGGAGAGGCCACCTTTCACCACCCGGTCATGCGGCCGGGAGGTCGAATGCGGTATTAGCAGTCCGTTAGGGCTGTTATCCCCCACTGAAGGGCAGGTTTCCCACGCGTTACTCACCCGTTCGCCACTCTACTCACTCCCCGAAGGGAGCTTTCTCGTTCGACTTGCATGCCTAATCCACGCCGCCAGTGTTCGTTCTGAGCCAGGATCAAACTCTCCGTTGTCAGACAAATGTCGCACAACAGAAGCTTGTGGCTCCTGCGTGTTCGTCATCGCAAGATCCGCCAGGTCCGCGGCCGGAGCCGGGACCACGACGGACGGATCCGGGTTGACGGGTCGTCGCACGCTATTCCGTTGTCAAAGAACCGCCCGGACGATCTGGTCGCCGGCCGCCCCTCAGAGCGGGGCAGTCTTACAAGTTACTCAAGGCCCGTCATGCTGTCAACCCATTTCAAGGTGTTGAGGGGCCTTTTTTTACGGCCCTGGACCATGTGGTCGTGCTGGGCCGCCGTCGCCCGCGGGAATGCTCTATCGGGCAGCGGGGGCGGAAGTTAATCAAATCCCGCGGTGCTGTCAAACATATTTTTGACCCGTTTTAGGCGGGAGGAACTGGGGGACGGGTCCGGGGTTTGCTAACTTGTTGTTGTTGCCGGGATCGCGGTCCGGGTCTACCTTCGAGGCCATCATGAAGCGCCTGCTGAAAAGGAACATCCCCCGTGCATGGGTGCGGACCAGCCTGCTGATCCTGGGCGGCCTGTTCTGTCTCAGCCTTGGCTTCTCGGTCGCCGCACTCCAGTACCTGTCACGGGACCTGCCCTCTCCGGCCTCCATCCAGTCCATCAAGCCCTCCCTGAAGACCCTGGTCTTCGCCGCCGACGGGGACACCCTGAAGGAGTTCTTCCACGAGAACCGCACCGTGGTCCCCCTCGCCCGCATCCCCCGCCGGCTGCAGGAGGCGGTGATCGCCACCGAGGACCGCCGCTTCTACGAGCACTACGGCATCGATCCCAAGCGAATCCTGAAGATCGTCTGGGTCAACATGACCTCGCAGTCGCGTCCGGGGGCCAGCACCCTGACCCAGCAGCTGGCCCGCAACCTCTTCCTGACGCCCGAGAAGACCATCGTCCGCAAGCTCAAGGAGATCATCCTGGCCCTGCAGATCGAGCAGACCTACACCAAGGACGAGATCCTGACCATGTACCTGAACGAGATCTGCTTCGGCCGGGGGGCCTACGGCGTGCAGGCCGCGGCCCGCACCTTCTTCGGCAAGGACGTCTGGGATCTCGACGACGGCGAATGCACCCTGCTGGCGGGCATCATCCAGCGCCCCGAGAGCTACTCCCCCATCCGGCACCTGGAGGCCGCTTACCGGCGTCGCGGCGTCGTCCTGGAATCCATGGTGCACTACGGCGTGCTCTCGAACGAGGAGGCCGCCGCCATCGGCGCCAGCGAGGTCGCTGTCGTGGATCCCGATTCGGTGCGACGGGATCCCGGCTTCGCAGCCTACTTCGTGGAGGAGGTGCGGCAGGAGATCGAGCAGCGGTACGGCAGCGACGGCCTCTACGATCGCGGGCTCCGGATCTGGACCACCCTGGTACCCCGCTACCAGCGCTGGATGGAGGAGGCCGCCGAGAATCATCTGGTGGCCATGGAGGAGGAGCGCGGGTTTCCCATGACCCGCGCCCGCTACGACAGCCTCGTGGCAGCCGGCGAGCGGCCGGAAAGCGTGGACTACCTGCAGGGTGCCGCCCTGCTCCTGGACGTGCACACCGGCGCGGTGCTGGCCCTCATGGGCGGCCGCTCCTTCGCCGATTACAAGTTCGACATCGCCTTCCAGGCGCCCCGCCAGCCCGGCTCCGTCTTCAAGCCCTTCGTGTACGTGACGGCGCTGCAGCACGGGTACAATGCCGCCTCGATTCTCATGGACACGCCGTTTCTGCTGGACACCGGGGTGAGCCTCTACCGGCCCCGCAACTTCAGCGGCCGCTTCGAGGGCCCCATGTCCCTGCGCTATGCCATCAGCCGCTCCGTCAACACGCCGACGGCGAAGCTCTACCTGGACTTCGGGCTGGCTCCCGTGCTGGAGAACGCCCGCCTGCTCGGCATCACGGATCCTCTGCCCCAGGTCCCGTCCCTCTTCCTGGGCGCGGGCGAGGTGCGTCTGTCGGAGGTGGTGCCGGCTTACGCTACCTTCGCCAACCACGGGGTCTACGTGAAACCCCACCTGATCACCCGCGTGGAGACGACGGACGGCGAGGTCCTGGAGGAAACGCGCATCGAGCAGCGGGAGGCGCTGGATCCGGCCCTGGCCTATCTCATGACGGATCTCCTGCAGACGACCCTGAAGGAGGGCACCGGCAAGAGCGCCCGCTGGCGGGGTTTCCGCAAGAGCGGCGCCGGCAAGACCGGCACCACCAACGACAACACCAACGCGTGGTTCGTGGGATTCACACCCAGCTACTGCGCGGGGGTCTGGGTGGGTTTCGACACCCCCGTCACCATGGGGCGCGGGGCCACGGGCGCCCACATGGCCCTGCCGATCTGGGCCGGCTTCATGGGCCGCATCGCCGACGAGCACGGCGAGGAGCCCTTCGTCCGTCCTCCGGGCATCGTGGAGAAGACCATCTGCGCCCGGACCGGGATGCTGGCGACCAGCCTCTGCGACAGCATCCTCACGGAGGTGTTCCTCCCGGACAACGTTCCCACCGAGCCGTGCGATCTGCACGGGGGACAAATCCACGACTTCAGCGGTCTGGCCAAGGATTTCGAGACGCTGGATGCCAAGGACGAGGACGAGTCGTCGGACTTCTAGCGTGCGGCCGGAGCGTCCGGCGGCCCGAGCCGCTCCAGGATGAGGGGCGGGACCGGCACCGGTCGCTCGTCCAGAACCACGGCCGCCGCGATGCGGCGGGCGGCGGCGGCGGCCCGCCGGGGATCCGCGCAGTAGAGCGTCGCCAGCGGCTGCCCCGCCTGCACGGCCTCCCCCACGGTCACGTGGAAAGCGATGCCGGCGGTCAGGTCGAGACGGTCCTCCACCCGCCGGCGGGCTCCTCCCAGGTCTCCCAGCGCATGCCCGATCTCGCGACAGGCGACGGCCGCCACGTACCCGTCGCGCTCGGCCGCGACCTCCCCCGCCGTGGGGGCCACGGCGAGCCCGAAGTCGTCCCGGTCCAGATCCAGATGCCCGCCCTGGGCCGCCACCCAGGCTTGCAGACGCTGCCAGCCCTCGCCTTCCTCCCAGCGCCGGCGCACCAGCTCGCGCGCGCCGGCGAGATCCGGGCGGAGACCGGCGACCCGGACCATCTCCGCCACCAGCTCCTCGGTCAGCTGCACGAGATCCGCCGGTGCCGCGGCCCGGCCCTGCGGCCGCAACGCCGCGAAGGCCTCGATCGTCTCGACGGCGTGGCCCACGGCCCGTCCGAGGGGCTGGGACATGTCCGAGAAGACAACGGCCAGGCTGCGGTCCCAGCGGCTGCCGGTCTCCAGCAGCGCCCGGGCCAGGCGGCGGGCATCCGCCAGGTCGGGCATGAAGGCGCCGGAACCGGTCTTCAGGTCGATGACGATGGTCCGGGGTCCGGCGGCCAGCTTCTTGCTGAGGATGCTGGCCGTGATCAGGGGCACGCAATCCACGGTGGCCGTCACGTCGCGCAGGGCGTAGATGCGCCCGTCCGCCGGCGCGATGTCCCGGCTCTGGCCCACGATGGCGCAGCCCACTTCCTCCACGATCGAGAGGAACTCGTCGTTGCCCAGCAGGATGCGGTAGCCGGGAATGGCCTCGAGCTTGTCCAGGGTACCGCCGGTGTGACCCAGGCCGCGCCCCGAGAGCATGGGCACCTTCAGGCCGCACGCCGCGGCCAGGGGCGCCAGCAGGAGGCTCACCTTGTCGCCCACGCCCCCGGTGCTGTGCTTGTCCGCCGTGGGACCCGTGAGGGTCGACAGATCGAGCTGCTCCCCGGACTCGAGCATGGCGCGCGTGAGAGCCACCGTCTCGTCGATATCCAGGCCGCGGAACCAGACGGCCATGAGGAAGGCCGCCATCTGGTAGGCGGGAATCTCCTCCCGCGTGAAGCCCTCGATCAGGAAGGTGATCTCCGCGGGGGTCAGTTCCTCCCCCCGCTTCTTGCGCTCGAGAATCTCCAGGGCGTTCACGCCGCCGGCTCTCTTCCCGTTGCCCTGGCGCGTCAGCCCGCCAGGATCTTGACCCCAGCGCTGGCGCCGATCCGGTTGGCGCCGGCCGCGATCATCGCATCGGCCGCCGCCCGGTCCTTGATCCCGCCGGCGGCCTTCACCCCCAGCCCGCGACCCACGACCCGCCGCATCAGGCGCACGTCCGCGACCGTGGCTCCCCCCTTTGCGAAGCCGGTCGAGGTCTTGACGTAGTCGGCGCCGGCGTCCATGGCCAGGGTGCAGGCGCTCACCTTCTCCTCCTCGGTCAGCAGGGCGGCCTCGATGATCACCTTGAGGCAGGCCACCCCCAGCGACTCGCGCCGCACCGCCGCGATGTCCCGGTAGACCAGAGCCTCGTCCCCGCTCTTGAGGGCGCCCACGGCGATCACCATGTCGATCTCCGTGGCGCCCTGCTGCACGGCCCGGCGCGTCTCGAGGGCCTTGATCTCGGTCTCATTGGCCCCCAGGGGAAAGCCGACCACCGTGCAGACCTGCACGCCGCTGCCGCGCAGCAGATCCGCGCACAGGCGGACCCACTGGGGGTTCACGCAGACCGAAGCGAAGTGGTACTCGGCTGCCTCCCGGCAGAGCTGATCGATCTCGCCGCGGGCGGCGTCCGGCCGGAGCAGGGTGTGATCGATGTAATGAGCCAGGTCGGGTGGTGTCCGGCAGGCCTCGGGACAGAAGCCGAGGCGCGCCGCTCCCAGGTCGACGTAACCTCGCAGGAGGTGGCCGTCGTCCGCCAGGAGGCAGGGCTCGTCCGCCGGCGGGGCAGCACCGGCCAGCGCGAGCCAGGTGGCCGCATCCGGCGCCGCCTCGGTCCGGTAGGCCTCCAGCACCTTGCGCACGACCCGCTGCGCCAGCTCCTCCAGCCAGTGCTCGTCCACCGCGGCCATCACTTCTCCTCTGGATCCAGATCGAGCCCGGCGAAGGGCCGCGGCAGCAGGTCCCGCAGGCGGTGCTCCTCCCACGATCCGTCCCGCGCCGCCAGCACCACGGTCATGTCGGGTCCGAACTCCAGCAGGACCTGTCGGCAGGCTCCGCAGGGAGGCGTCGGAGCGGCCGTGCCCGCGTAGATGGCCACCGCGCGCAGGTCGCGTTCACCCGCGGCGACGGCCTGGCAGACGGCCGCGCGCTCCGCGCAGATCGAGAGTCCGAAGCTGGCGTTCTCCACGTTCGTTCCCACGTAGATCCTGCCGCTGGCCCCCAGCAGGGCCGCACCCACCGCGAAGTGCGAGTAGGGAGAGTAGCTCTGCTCCCTCACGTCGCGCGCCGCCTCCACCAGGCGCTCCAGCTCCGCTTTCATCGCCGTTCACCTCCGACCCCGCCGGGCCGCAACGCGGCCAGGAAGCTGGTCCCCTGCGCCGGGGCCGGCAGGCCGAACACCTCGGCGACGGTCGCCGCTACGTCGGCGAAGGTCTCCCGCGTGCCCAGGTCCGCGCCGAGGGGTCCGTCGCCGCCGCAGACCAGCAGCGGCACGTACTCCCGCGAGTGATCCGTGCTGGGCGTGGTGGGGTCGTTCCCGTGGTCCGCGGTCATGATCAGCAGGTCGCCCGAACGCAGCTCCGCGAGGAAACCCGCCAGCCAGGCGTCGAACTCCTCCAGCCCGTGCGCCATGCCGGCCGGGTCGTTGCGGTGTCCCCAGAGCATGTCGAAGTCGACCAGGTTGAGCAGCAGCAGCGTGGGAGCATCCCCCTTCTGCCGGTAGAGGCGCGCCAGCGTGGCCATCCCCTCGGCGTTGTTGCGGGAGCCCAGGTGGGTGCCGATGCCCTGGCCCGCGTAGAGATCGTAGATCTTGCCCACCGCCTGGACCGCGACGCCGCGCGCTGCCAGGGCGGGCAGCAGCAATCCGGGCGGCGGCTCGAGGGAGTAGTCGTGCCGGCGGGGGGTCCGTTCGTAGTGTCCGCTGGTGCCCGCGAAGGGGCGCGCGATGACGCGGCTGACGTTGTGCGGGGGGACGAGCAGCCGGCGTGCGATCTCGCAGACGCGATAGAGCTCCGCCACGGGCACGACATCCTCGTGGGCCGCGATCTGGAAGACGGAGTCCGCCGAGGTGTAGACGATGAGCTTGCCGGTGGCGACGTGCTCGTCACCAAGGCGCTCGATGATCTCGGTCCCCGAGGCGGCCACGTTGCCCAGGACGTCGTACCCGGTGGCATCGCGGAAGGTTTCGATGATCTCCGGCGGGAACCCGTCCGGGTAGGTGGGAAAGGGCCGGGTGGTGAGCAGGCCCATCAGCTCCCAGTGACCCGTGGTGCTGTCCTTGCCGGCCGAGACCTCCCGCATCCGGCCGTAGGCCGCCGCCGGTTCGGGGACCGGCGGCACCCCGGCGACGCGGTGCAGGTTGCCCAGGCCCAGGCTCTGCAGGACCGGCAGGTTCAGGCCGCCCACGGCGCGGGACAGGTTGCCCAGGGTGTCGCTGCCCGCGTCTCCGTAGCGAGCCGCGTCGGGCAGCTCGCCGACGCCCACCCCGTCCAGAACGATGATGATGACTCGCGGCACGTCCACCTCCCGCAGCCAGGGCCGGAATGAACACATTAGGCAGCGGCGCCTCCGTCGTCAACGCTTCAGGCCCGCGTCGGCGGCGCGCGACGGCCTCGCGGCGCGCCCCCGGCGAACCGGCCCGCGCCTGTGCAACGCTTCTTGTCTTGCTCCGGTTTCCGGGTAGAATGTCCGGCATGGTCAAGGACCTCTTCGGCAATCCGCTCGAACCGCCCGAGGACGCAGGCGAGATCCCGCCCTCCGGAGCGGCGGGGGAGCCGGCGCCGCCCGGCGCCCCCTCCCCGCTGGCGGATCGCCTGCGCCCGCACAGCCTGGACGAGATGGTGGGCCAGCCCTCCCTGCTGGGGGCGGGCGGCCCCCTGCGCCGCCTGCTGGAAGCCGACGAGCTGCCGTCGCTGATCCTGTGGGGCCCACCCGGCAGCGGCAAGACGACCCTGGCGCGGATCCTGGCCCACCAGACGGAGGCCCGCTTCCTGGAGTACAGCGCCGTGGCCGTGGGATCCAAGGAGCTGAAGGCCGTCATGGTCGAAGCCGAGAAGCTGCGCCGGGCGGCGGGCCGGCGGACGGTACTCTTCCTGGACGAGATCCATCGCTTCAACAAGGCCCAGCAGGACGCCCTGCTGCCCTGGGTCGAGCGTGGCGACGTCACGCTCATCGGCGCTACCACCGAGAACCCCAGCTTCGAAGTGAACGCCGCCCTGCTCTCCCGCACGCGGCTGTTCGTGCTCGAGCCCCTGGCCGTGGACGACGTCGTGATCCTGCTGGAGCGGGCGCTGCGGGACCCGCGGGGCCTGGCGGGGGCGGGACCGGAGTTCACGCCGGAGGCCCTGCGGGCCCTGGCCACCCTCAGCGAGGGGGACGCGCGCATCGCCCTGAACCTGCTGGAGACGGTGGCCACCGTGGCATCCGTGGGCGCGGACGGGATCGCCCGCGTGACGGCGGAAGATCTGCCGGAGCTGATCCAGCACCGCGCCGCCCGCTACGACAAGGCGGGCGAGGAGCACTACAACCTGATCTCGGCCCTGCACAAGTCCCTGCGCAACTCCGACGTCCAGGCGGCCATCTACTGGCTGGCCCGCATGCTGGAGGGCGGCGAGGATCCCCTCTACTTGGCCCGGCGGCTCGTGCGCTTCGCCAGCGAGGACGTCGGACTGGCCGATCCGGCGGCGCTGCCGCAGGCGCTGGCGGCCAAGGAAGCGGTGCACTTCGTCGGCCTGCCGGAGGGAGCCCTGGCCCTGGCCCAGGCCGCGGTCTACCTGGCCCTGGCGCCCAAGAGCAACGCCCTCTACACCGGCTTCCAGGAGGCCGGCCAGGAGGTGCAGCGCGGCCTCAATCCCCCCGTCCCCCTGCATCTCCGCAACGCCCCCACCCGGCTGATGAAGGAGCTGGGCTACGGGCGCGATTACGTCTACGCCCACGACACCCCCGCCGGCCTCGCGGACATGGACTGCCTGCCGGCGGAGCTGTCCGGACGGATCTTCTACCGCCCGCGCGGTAAGGGATTCGAGGCCCAGCTGGCCGAGCGGATGGAACGCATCGCCGCCTGGCGGCGGCGTCAGGCGGAACGCGGGCGCAAGCCCGGGGGAGGCGACGGATGAAGAGGATCGGGGTGCTCACCGGCGGCGGCGACGCCGCGGGCATGAACCCGGCCCTGCGGGCGGTGGTCCGCACGGCCTGGGCCCGCGGGGCGGAGGTCCTGGGCATCAACCGGGGCTGGCAGGGTCTGAGCGAAGCGGACGCCGTCGTCATGGGCCCCGGCTCCGCGAGCGGCATCCTGCACCTGGGAGGCACGGTGCTGCGCACGTTCCGCTACCCCGAGCTGGCGGAGTCCGGCGGCGAGGAGACGGTGGCGAAGGCGCTGGGCAAGCTCAAGCTCGACGGCCTGGTGGTCATCGGCGGCGACGGCAGCTTCCGCGGCGCGCACCTCCTGGACTGCAAGCTGGGCCTGCCCTGCATCGGCGTGCCCGCGACCATCGACAACGACATCCCCGGGACCGACATCTCGATCGGTTTCGACACGGCCCTGAACATCGCCATCGACGCCGTGGACAAGATCCGCGACACCGCCACGAGCCACGGGCGCATCTTCGTGATCGAGGTCATGGGCCGCGCCTGCGGCCTGCTGGCGGTTCAGACCGGCATCGCCTGCGGGGCGGAGGAGGTCCTGGTCCCCGAACTCCCCTTCGACATCGACGCGGTCTGCCGGCGCATCGACGGCGGCTACGACCGCGGCAAGCGGCACGCCATCATCATCGTGGCGGAAGGAGCGGCCAAGGCCTCCTACGTGACCTACGAGATCAAGAACCGCCTGCAGCGGAGCGTGCGCATGGTGGTGCTGGGGCACGTGCAGCGCGGCGGCTCCCCCACCGCCTTCGACCGCATCCTGGCCACCCGCCTGGGGCACCACGCCAGCGAGCTGCTGTTCGCGGGAACCCATGACGTGATGGTGGGCCTGGTCGCCAACAAGTTCAAGACCAGCGCCCTGATCAAGAAGATGGGCGCGGTCAGCCCGGCGGTGCGGAGCTCCATGGAGCTGCACCGCCTGCTGGTCTGAGCGTCGCGGAACGGCTGCGGCCGGTTTCCCTCGCCGCGGTCACGGGGATTTCACGGCGAAGGCCCCCACCTCGGTGGGGGCCTTCGTCGATCGAGATAGTCCGGGAGGTTGAGGATGCGCGCGGCATCGCG
>CAZGEC010000004.1:9492-21688 GCA_964524645.1 uncultured Fibrobacteraceae bacterium
TAGAAGACGCCGGCGTGACCTTCCACGAAGGAGTTGGCGTAGCGGAACCAGTTGATCTTGAGGGTGCCCACCATGTGGCCCAGATCGCCGTATTCGCGCCGCCGGTCCCGCAGATGCTCCACGACACTGGTGATGGTGAAGGAGCCCACCAGCGGCAGGTCCTTGTCCTTCAGCAGGTGCAGCATGTAGTCCGCCCCCGGCGTCACCTCGACGATCTGAAAGGTGGCCTCCGGGAAAACCGCGTACCAGGTCATGTCCGCGGGACCCGGATTGGCCTGCACCGAGTCGGGCAGGTCGTAGCGCGGCGCGTACACGAAGTTCTCGATGCCCGACTGCACGGCGATCTCCTCGCCGCCCTCCTCCTGGGGCATGAAGTCCTTGATCCTGGACGTGCGCTGCCAGCTCAGGTCGCCCAGGTTGGCCCCGGGCGTCTGGAGATCCACGGCATTGGCATGGCGGACCTTGGGCATCACGAAGCTCGTGCAGGAGTCCACGGGCTGGACCACGCCGGCCCGCTTGACCCGCTTGATCATCAGGTACTGCGTCGGCGTGAAGAACTTCTGCACGCCAAGCAGCGCGCCGCTGTAGCTGCGGTACTGATTCTCGAGATTGGTGCCGACCACGAACTCCAGCAGATTACCGTCACGCGCGATACCCGTGTTGCCGCGCACGTAATCGAAGCGCGGCGCATCGATCTCGAAGAGGAAATCGTTGCTCAGCGTATCCCCCTCGATGACACCCCGGAGGGAGGCGTAGACATAGGGATCAGCCTCTTTTTCGCCGCCGCATCCCACGAGCCCAGCAATGGTCACTCCGCCGAGCAGAACCATCAGGAGCAGAGCCCAGCGACGCGATGAAGAAACAACCGACATGGAAGAACCTCCCTTAGGGATCACGCATTGCCTTGCCGGTGGGGTCGCAAGGCCAACCCAGCAGATCGAATCCGTTCGACAAGGGAGCATCTTAGCCCCCATCCCACAGCGCCGTCAACCATCGCTGCTGGGTGCGCGGGCACCCATGAAGGTGCATCTTCAGCCCTGAAAAAGCAAACAAAAGGTTGGGCCATCGAAAAGGCATCCGGGCGGTTAGGGCCGCGTTGTCTGCGTTCTGGCGGTCTTATTCAGCCGGCGTGTTTCAGGTCGTAGCGGTGGTGGACAGCCAGACCCCGCGCCGGACACCTTCTCGATGGCCCAACCGGAGGAAGAGCGGGGGGGCACGCTAGTGGCGGAGGCGGGGCAGCTTGCGCAGCCACTCCAGCATGCGCCCCTGCTCCACGGGATCCAGCTCCCACAGCTCGTGGAAGATCCGCCAGTGTTCGGGCAGCAGGACCCCGCCGCGGCCGAAGACGCGCGAGAAGCGGCGGCGGCGCTCGGCCGCCGTGAAGCCGGGCCAGCGCTGCCGGCGCAGGCGGCCGTCGACGGTGACAGCCCAGGCTTCCTGGAAGGCGTCGGCGCTGTCCGCCGGTACGGCGGCCGGATCGATGGTGCCGTCGCAGAGATCGCGCACGGACATGAGCTGGTGATAGAGGAAACGCTCCAGGTTGGCGCGGGAGAGTTCCGTCCGCGGATCCTCCGCGGGGGACGCGAAGCGCGGCCCGCGCATTTCCCAGATCTCCGTGCCGGGCAGCAGCGAGGTGGGCGGGCGGTCCTTGAGCAGGTGTCCCGGATGCAGGTAGAGAGTGACCTGACGCGGCGGCCGGCCCGCTGTACCGGGATCGCGCGGCAGGTCGGCGAAGGAGATCCAGATCCGCTGGTCCTGCACGAGATCGTCGAGACAGAGCACCAAGCGCGCCAGGTAGCGGTCCAGCACGAGCCGCTGGGCGGCCGCGGCTGCGCTTTCACCGAGCAGCGGCGCGAAGGGCGAGTCTCCGGGCAGGCAGAGAACCTCCACCGATCCGAGACCTCCGATGCGGGACCAAGCGGTCCTCAGATGGTCGCCGGGGAGGCGATGAGCTCGCCACCGCCGACCGGTCGCAGGCGCGCGGTGAAATGGCGCAGAACCGGCGGCTGCCAGGCGATCTCCAGCCCCTGCAGCCGTTCCTTCAGCTCGGCGACGCGCCCGCAGGCCTCCGCCACGTAGTCCAGCTGGCTATGAGTGTAGACCCGGCGCGGCACGGCCAGCCGGACCAGCTCCATGGTGGGATGGACCAGCGCGCCGCCGTCCGGATCCCGGTGCTCGAACATGAGGCTGCCGATCTCCACGGCGCGCACGCCTCCCTCCAGGTAAAGGGCGGCGGCGAAGGCCTGGGCCGGAAACTCGCTTTGGGGAATGTGCGGCAGGGCCGTGCGTGCATCGATGTACACGGCATGCCCGCCCACCGGTTGCAGGATGGGCACGCCCAGCCTCGTGATCGCGCGGCCCAGTCGAGCCACCTGGCCGATGCGGTACGCCAGGTACTCCTCCTCCAGGCCCTCGCGCAAGCCCTGGGCGACGGCGGCCAGGTCCCGGCCCGCCATCCCACCGTAGGTGGGAAAGCCCTCGAACAGAATCAGCAGGTTGGTGGCCGCCTGCGCCCAGCCGTCGTCGTTCAGGCAGAGAAAGCCGCCGATGTTCACCAGGGCGTCCTTCTTGGCGCTCATGGTGCAGCCGTCGCCGCAGGCGAAGACCTCGCGGGCGATCTGCTTGACGCTCATCCCGGCACAGCCCGGCTCCCGCTGCTGGATGAACCAGGCGTTCTCCGCGTAGCGGCAGGCGTCGAAGAGCAGCGGCACGCCCTGCTCGTGACAGTAGGCGGAGACCTCGCGCACGTTGGCCAGGGAAACGGGCTGTCCGCCGCCGCTGTTGTTGGTGATGGTCAGCATCACGAAGGGTATCCGCTCCCGCCCGTACCGGCGGAAGGCGGCCTCCAGCTTCGCGAGCGACATGTTGCCCTTGAAGGGATGATCCAGGCCCGGGTCGAGTCCCTCGTCGATGACGCAGTCCAGGGCGATGGCCCCCACGTGCTCCACGTTGGCGCGCGTGGTGTCGAAGTGGGTGTTGTTGGGCACCACGTCGCCCCGCCGGCAGGCCACGGAGAAGAGGATGCTCTCGGCGGCGCGTCCCTGGTGCGTCGGGATGACATGGGTGTAGCCGAAGATGTCGCGGATGGCGGCCGTGAAGTCGTCGAAGCTGCGGCTGCAGGCGTAAGCCTCGTCTCCGGTCATGAGCGCGGCCCACTGGCGATCGCTCATGGCCGAGGTCCCGCTGTCCGTCAGCAGATCGATGTAGATGGCGGCCGAGGGGATCCTGAACAGGTTGTAGCCCGCCTCGCGGAGCAGCTGCTCGCGCTCCGGACGCTCCACGCGCTGGATGCGCTCAACGACCTTGATGCGGTACGGCTCGAACGGCAGGTCCATGCTCGCTGCACTCCTTTCGCGGCCCGGGACGCCCTCCGTGGCGACATCAGTTCGGCGCAACCGTCCGAAGTTAGCAGCCGCTGGGGTGGCAAACAAGGGCGCTCTGGCGACGCGCCGGCCGGGAGCCGGCGCGCCATGCCTCCGGCTCAGGTTCCCTCGCGCTCCAGGTCACCGGCCAGGGGGGAGCGCTCCTGGTAGAGAACCAGGATGCGGTCGGTCAGGCGGCTGAGGACCTGGTAGTGGTCCCGCGCCGGCTCGACACCCTGACAGAGGTAGACGCCCGCGGGAGACCAGCGACCCTGCGGCCCGGGTCGGGCCAGCGTGACCAGCGGCGTGCTCCCCTCCCTCTCCACCGCGGGAGACGGCAGCCCGCGCGCGCGGCGCCAGGCCTCCCAGAGGGGACGGCGCTGGAAACGTTCGGGTGTCTCCTCCCCCACGTCCGCCAGCAGATGTTCCACGCGGCGCCGGGCCCACGCAGCGGACAGGAAGGGCCCGGCCCAGCTCCGCCGACAGATCGCCCGGTAGAGATCCTGCAGGCTGGACGAGGCGGCGAGGAGCTTGCCCTCCGGCAGCCAGTCCTGGTAGGCCGCACGCGCGACCACCGGCAGCCAGCCGACCAGCAGGGACGACGGGCCCGCCTCACCCGTCACCTCGGCCAGGAGCGTCAGGAACTCGCAGGGGCCCGGCAGGAGCAGCTCGTCCAGCTCCTGCCGGTAGACCGGCAGCCAGCCACTGGCCGCGAGCCGCCGGCCGAGATACTCCAGGTCTCCCGGTTGAGGCGCGGTGAGGGCCAGATGATCGGCGAGCCCACCCGCGGCCCGCTCCTGCTCCAGGCAGGCTAGGCACTCGTCCAGGTTGGCGGCCCATTGCACGCGGCAGCTGCCCTTGTCCCGGCGCCTCGACTTCATCCTGCCGAACCCGGCCGCCGGAACCAGGGTCCGGATCTCGCGCCAGGGGGCCCTGGCCAGGCGAAGCTGCACCGTCAGATCCACGACGTCCTCGTCGCGCGGGGTGGTCAGGAAGAGATGCTCCCAGGGTTCGACAACCTCGGCCGGATCCAGGGTGGCCAGCAACGCCCCGTGCCGCAGGTGCTGGGCGATGCGGTAGCGCTCCTCGGTCGCGAACCGCTGGACCTCGATCAGCAAGCCCCACCGGTCGGCCATCGCCGGTCCCGGCAGGCGACCGCCGCCCTCGCCCCCGGCGGGCAGCTCGGCACCCGCCAGCGCGAGCGGGGGCTGCAGCTCCGGCAGCGAGCGCCGCCAGGCCACGTGAACGCGCGCGGCCGTGCCCACGTCGGGGCAGTAGAGCGTGCCGGCCGACAGGTTCAAGCCCGCCTGGCCCGCCCGCTGCAATCCCTCCAGCGCGGCCGCGAGCCGGCCGCTGCCGGCGGGCCCGCGCAGGACCAGCAGACCCGGTTGTCGCTTCTGAAAGACCTCCTGGACCCGCTCCGCCGCTTCGGCGATCTCGGGACGGAGGGCCGCCCGCTCGGGCTCGGGCGGCGCCTGCCGTGCCGCCGCGGAGGCTGCGGGCTCCAGCAGGCCGAGCGGAAGCGCGCGCCGCAGATCGCCGGTCCAGACGATCTCCGCGGCGGCGAGGGTCGTCAGCAGGCGCGCCGCGCGCGCGGGAATCCGCAGGGTACCGGTGACGGCGAGCCGCCGCAGGCCGGCCAGGTCGATGCCCCCTTCCGCCGCCGGCCCGTGCCAGCGCCAGAAGCCCAGCAGCCAGCCCAGCTCCAGCACCTGGGCATCGCAGACGAGGGCCGACTCCGCCGCCAGCTCCACCCGCCAGCCCTCGCCCTCCCGCTCGGCACCGGTCAGCAGCAGCTTGACCGCCGCCAGGAACAGGTCCAGGTGGTGGCGCAGCCTCGCGGTCACGTCGGCGACGCTGCCCAGGTATCCCACTCGGCGGCGGCTGGAGGCCATCAGGCCGGCCAGCGGCTGGTAGAGCAGCTCCGGCTCGCCGGTGTCGGGCTCCTCCGCCGGAAGCAGCTCGGTCGGCGCGGCCAGCCGCTGGGAGCTGGCCAGGAGCAGGCAGTCCACGCGGGCCAGCACGGCCTCCGGGAGCCGGGCGGGCAGGGCCATCAGGTCGCAGAGCGTGACGAGCCCGGGGCTCGTGCTCGCCAGCATGAGCGGGACGAGCAGATCCATCGCGTCGTCCAGCTGCTCGATCTCGTGCTCGATCTCCAGGTAAGGGCGGTCCAGGTGCAGCCAGGACGAGCCGGCCTGGACCGCCCCGGTCGCCTCGGGCAGCGCCAGCTCTCCCGCCATCATCGCCAGCCACTGCAGCGTCCGCAGATCCGCGCGCAGGATGCTGCTCGGCAGCCCGCTGAGAGCCTCCAGGTAGGAGAGGGGGATCAGCTCGCGCCCGGCGGTCTCGGGCGCCTCCTGCCGCCTGGGCAGCCAGTCCTCCAGCTCCCCCAGGAGCCGGAAGATGCGCTGGACCCGGTCGGCGGGAGCGGGGCCCGCATCGCCCACCAGCTCGTCGGACCGGTACCACAGGGTGGTCCGCTCGCGGAGCCGGGGATCGACCAGCCAGGGGGCATCTTGCGAGGGGGGGAAGAGGAGGGCATGCCGCTCCTCGCCTCGGCTCTGCGGTTCGGGGCCGGTGCAGCCGAGATGCCAGATCCGCTCGGCATCCGGCCTGATCTCGCACCGGGACCCGCGCGTCCGACCCTCCAGCCCCAGATCGCTCAGGACGGCGAGGGCCACGGGGAAGTCCGAGGGCTGCAACCAGATCTGCAAGGGGACACCGGCGCCCAGGTCGCGCCGCTCGCGCAGGGCCTCGAGCTTGTGCCGCAGGCGGAGCCGCACCGCGCCCCCCTCCTCCGCCGCCGGCAGCCAGGCCGCCAGGTCGAGGCCGCAGCGCGGGCAATCCCGCGGCCAGCCGCGGCGGCTGACCGGCGTTCCGCACGCGGGACAGATCTCCTGTCTGACGGGCAGCCGGCCCACCGCCACCCGCCCGGCGGAGAGGTCCCTTTCCGGGCCGGCGGCCTCCGGGGACGCCATCACGATCCGCCCCCGGCCGCCCGTCGACTCCTGCCAGGAGTGGCGCAGGACGGACTCCCAGGCCGGCGGCAGGGATGAGGCGTAGAGATCGGCCTGTTCCAGCTCGCTCCGACCGAGCCAGTGCAGGATGGAAGCCCCGCCCGCTCCAGAGCCCGCTGCCGTCGGCAGCCAGCCGCGCAGATCACCCCCGAAGAGCGCGGGGGGATGCCGCTCGGCCAGGCCGTGCGGCGGCCCCCCCCGTGCGAAGTCCTCCGGCCGGATCCAGAGCACGGGGCCGATCCCGGTGGCGGTCTCCACCTGCCCGCGGGCCCGCTCGCTCCCGGCCACGACCGTGGAGGCCTCCGTGGGATGGGCGGCGATCAGCGACGCCGCGCCTGCGGGCGGACGATCGGCCAGGATCAGCAGCTGCCGATCCTGGCGCCCCCGCTCCCGCTGCTCCGCCAGCCAGCCGGCACAGGCGCGCCAGGCGGCGTGCCCGTCACCGAGGTGCAGGCGCAGGCCCGGGCCCGCCGGTGCCGCCGACTCCGTGGCCGCCAACGGCGGCAGTCCCGGCGGCGAGCCGCGATCGTCGGGACCGAGGCGTCCGTTCGCGCGCAGCCAGCCGCGCAGGCCTTCCAGCCACGGCATCCTCTCGCCCTCCACCCTGTGCCTGCGCTCGAGGCGGCCGTCCTCGCCGCCGGCACCCAGATCGTAGGGCCGTCCGCCCGCGGCCTCGACCAGCTGAGCCGCGCTCTCCGCATCGCCCGCGGCCGGAGGGCCGCCGCCGGGATCCGGCAGGCGGAACCGCCGCCACCAGCGAGGATCGGCCACGTCCACCACGGCCAGGCCGCAGGCCAGCAGAGCGTTGATCTCCAGGGAGAGCAGACCGCGCTCCTGCTCCAGCAGCGCCCGGCGCTGCCGATCCCCCGTGCTCCAGGCGGCGAGATCGTCTCCGGCGGGCGCGACCTCGTCGCCCGGCTGCAGGCTGCTCAGCACCGGAACCAGCAGGCGCCGGCCGTCGCGTCGCACCCCTGCCCGATCCTGCCAGAACTCCACGGCCTCCAGGCAGAGCGGAGCCGGCAATCCGCGCTCCCAGGGCAGTCGTCCCGCCGCCAGCTCCCGCCACCATCCCGCCGGTCCGGTCTGCGGCGGTAGCAGGACGAGGGGGGACTCGCCTTCCGCGCAGAGATCGGCGGCATGCAGCAGCTGGTCCCGCGCGGCGGTCAGGCTCAGCACCAGGGCGTCGGGAGCCACTCCTCCCACCGCCAGCTGCAGGAGCGCCGGGCGGGCGTCGCTGAGCGACAGCCCGTAGGCTGACCCGTAGGGTGCGAGCCAGTCCGCCAGCAGCTGCTCCAGGCTCTCGCGCAGGAACTGGCCGCCCAGCAGGAGGGAAAGGTGACGGCGTCCCCGCAGCGCCAGCCGGGAGTGCAGGCCGGCGAGGTCGTCGCCCCAGAGCTCACGGAGCTGCCAGTGCACGCCGCAGCTGTCCAGGAAGATCCAGGCGGCATCCCCTTCCCGGCGAACGCCCCAGAGTGCATCCAGCTGGGCCTCGTCTCCCGTGAGGGCCGCGGCCGGTCCGACCACCAGGCGGGAGCGGCGAGCCCGCTCCCGGTACTCCGCGCACCAGGGATCCGCCTCCGGTCCCTCAGCGCCGGGATCCACCGTCGGCAGGTCCGCGATCAGCTCGGCGTAGATATCGTGCAGGGGCAGCGCACCCCGGGGACGCGGGCGCACGGCCTGCAGGTCGAGCAGGTCGCCGTTGTGACATTCCACGAGCCGCGTCCAGTGCAGGAGCGCCAGCCAGCTGCCGCGGTCCGCCTCCGGCCGGCTCGGGCCCGCGGCGAGCAGGCTCTCCAGGAGGTCCAGCGCCGCCTCGCGGGCATGGGGACGGTCGCCGCGCGGCAGGAGCGTCACGCTGCCGGCGGCCCCCAGCGATCCGGCGAGCTCTTCGCCGTGCCCGGGACGGTCCAGCACCACCCGCCAGTGCGGGGCGGCGGCGCCCCAGGCGGCCAGCACCGCCGCCGGTCGTCCCGTGCTCACGATGGCCACGCGATTGCCGGTCAGATCCGGCCGCGGCCCATCTACCCCCTCGGTCCTCCTGCTGACGGCGCCGGGGCGGGCCAGCGGATCCGGCCGCGCGGCCAGGGGAGGCAGGCTCCAGGCCTCTCGGTCGCCCGCGACCTCGCGCGCGCCGCCGTCCCGGGACGCCAGGTGGGAGATCAGCAGACCGGCGACGGGATCGCCGCGGTCGGCCAGCTCCAGCAGCCCGGCACGCAGCGTGGGATCGGAATCCTGCAGCCGTTCGAGGACGGCCAGCCAGAGGAGACCCGTGCCGACGGCCCGGCCCACCGCGCTGCCGCCGAGGGACTCGGCCTCGAGCCCCTGCCGGGGCGGCCGCAGGAGCGGATGGCCGCGCGCGCGGTCCCAGCCCCCGCGCCAGCACGCCAGCTTCGAGAGCGCTATGCGCCGGACCGCCTCCTCCGTCAAGCCCTCCAGCGGCAGCTGGGCCTCGAGGAGCGCCTCCACGAAGGGCGCGACGGGCCAGCCGCTCGTCTCGGCCGCACCACCGGCCACCAGATCCCCAGCCGCCGCATCGTCGGTCCAGATCAGGCGCTCCCGGCAGGGCGCCAGGAAGCTCCGTAGCGGCTCGCCGGGTGTGCCGGGCCGCCAGACTGCCACGTCACGAGGGGAGTCCTCCCACCACAGGATCGCGAGGCACGAGCCGTCGGCCTCCCGGGCCAGGGTCGCCCAGGCCCGGCTCGGCTCTTCCAGCGGATGACGCCAGGCCATCGTTCGCAGCGCGGCCGAGCGCCGGCGCAGGGCCGCCGGATCCGTAACAGCGGCCTCGGCCTCCCGGGCGGCCTCCGCGTAGCGCGGCACCGGGAAGGACTGGGCCTCCAGGTTGGCCAGCAGCTCCAGGCAGCGTACCCGGGCCAGGTCCGACCGTCCCGCCTGCCCGGGGTAGGCCGCCATGTAGGCCCGATAGCGCGCGACGCTGGCGCTGGCGTTGCCGAGGTGCCGATCGCTCAGCTGCGCCTCCAGCCAGGCCCGCTCCTCGGGGTGGCGGCCGTGCGGCGCGAAGTAGACCGGTTCGAGGAGCTGGAGCAAAGCCTGCGCCCATTCCCGTCGCACGGTGCTCGCTGCGGCCGGATCCGTGACGTCGAAGAAGGCCTCCAGGAGGTCGTCCCCCTTGCGGGCCAGCCAGAGCCGATCCTCCTCCGTCAGGGGGAGATCGGCGCGCAGCAGCTCCACGTCGAAGAGCTGGGCCGCCCGCAGGGCCAGCCGGAAGATGGCCTTCAGCAACGGAGCCGCCGCACTCGGTTCGGCAGGAAACAGCTGGCTGCGGGTCAGCAGGTGGAGGGCGGCCAGCAGCTGGGCCTGGGAGCTCTCCCCCTCGCCCTCGGGCAGGAACTCGCTCAGGCGCATGGCCTCGCGAACGGTGACCTCGCCCTCCTGGCGGAAGCGGGCGCGGAAGAGCCCGCTGGCCTCGTCCCAGCGCCCGCCGCCCGCCGGCTCCGGGCCCGCCCCTCCGTGCAGCCCCCCCCACAGGCGCTGCAGTCCGTCCCTCAGCTTCTCCGACAGGAAAACCCGGCCCGGGGAATGCGCCCTCTCCGCCTGTGCCGCGTGGAAGAGACTCTCCGCCTGCACGAAGTCGTGCGCGGCCAGGCGCCGCGAGGCCTCGGCCAGGGTGTCCCAGTAGTTCATCCCCTGCCCATCCTTCCCGGAGCGGGCCTCCTTGCGGGGCGGGGCACGGGGCTGGCGGCCGGCCGGGCCGCCGGTCCCCTCAGATCACGATGTTTACCAGCTTGTTGGGGACGACGATCACCTTGCGCACGGTCCGTCCCCCGAGGAGCTCGGGGATCCGCCCGTGCTCCTGTGCGCGGCGACCCAGCTCCACCTCGTCCAGATCCGTCGGCACCTCCATGCGGTCGCGGATCTTGCCGTTCACCTGCACGACCACCGTCACGGTCGCGAGGGTCAGCGCCGCCTCGTCCCATTCCGGCCAGGCCTGGTCGAAGACGTGGCCGCCGCCCTGCAGGCGCTGCCACAGCTCCTCCCCCAGATGGGGCGCGAAGGGCGACAGCATCTTGACCAGGTTGACGATGCCCTCCTTGTAGCGAGGATCGCTCAGGCCGACGGCCCGGCGCCCCGCGTAGGCGTACAGCGCGTTGGTCAGCTCCATCAAGCGGCTGAGCGCGGTGTTGAAGTGGAAGCGCTCGGTGTCGAGGCTGCAGCCCTTGATGCTGTTGTGCATGATGCAGCGCAGCGGCCCGGCGCGCCGCTCGGCTTCCGCCGCGGGCAGGGGCTCCGCGTCGCTGGCGGCGTCGCCGGCGGGGGACCGGCCGGCGCAGGCCGCGTCCACCAGACGCCAGACCCGTTGCAGGTACCGGTGAATTCCCTCGATGCCCTCGTCGACCCAGTCCCCGCCCTCCTCGAAGGCGAAACCGAACATGATGTAGGCCCGCAGGGTGTCAGTGCCGTAGCGCGCGATGTACGCCTCGGGATTGACCACGTTGCCCAGCGACTTGGCCATCTTCACCCCGTCGCGCGTGATCATCCCCTGGTGGTTCAGGCGCTGGAACGGCTCGTCGAAGGGCAGCCAGCCCAGATCGTGCAGGACCTTGGTGACGAAGCGCGCGAAGATGAGGTGGCCGTAGGCGTGATCGGCCCCGCCGACGTACTGGTCCACCGGCAGCCAGGCCGCCACCCGCTCGCGCGAGAACGGGCGCTCCGTGTCGTGAGGATCCAGGTAGCGAAGGTAGTACCAGGAGCTGCAGACGAAGGTGTCCATGGTGTCGGGATCGCGACGGGCTTCCTCGCCGCAGCGGGGGCAGCGTGTTCTCATGAAGGACTCGCTGCTGGCCAGCGGCGCCTTGCCGCGCGGCTGGAAGTCCACGTCGTCGGGCAGCAGGACCGGCAGCTCCTCCTCCGGGACCGGGACCTCGCCGCAGGTCGGGCAGTGCACGATCGGGATGGGCGCCCCCCAGTAGCGCTGGCGGCTCACCAGCCAGTCGCGCAGGCGATACTGCACGGTGGCGTGGCCCAGCCCGCGCGCCTGCAGATCCGCCACCACGCGTGCTCCTCCCTCCCGGGTGGACAGACCATCGTAGTCACCGGAGTTGCACATCAGGCCGGGCTCCGTGTAGGCCTCCGGGAGCGGGTCGGCGGCGCGGCCGTCGGGCGGCCGGATCACCCGCCGGACGGGCAGGTCGCAGGCCGCGGCGAACTCGAAGTCGCGGCTGTCGTGGGCCGGCACGGCCATGACGGCGCCGGTCCCGTAGGTCGCCAGCACGTAGTCGGCCACCCAGATGGGGATCTCCTCGCCGTTGACCGGATTGATGGCCACCGCCCCCGTGGGCACGCCGGTCTTCTCGCGCACGCCGCTGGCCCGGTCCACCTCGCTCAGCAGGCGCGCCTGCTGCAGGTAGGCCGCCACCGCCGGGCGCTGCGGCTCCGCGGTGAGCAGCATCACGAGAGGATGCTCCGGCGCCAGCACCATGTAGGTCACGCCGAAGAGGGTGTCCGGACGGGTGGTGAAGACCCGCAGCTCGGCCCGTCCCTCGGCATCGCTGCTCCACGTCTCCGGCAGCTCCCCCTGCAGGCAGCGCGCCGGCACCTTGAAGACCACCTCCGCGCCCTCGCTGCGGCCGATCCAGTAGGTCTGCTTCTTCTTGGTCTCCTCGGGCCAGTCGATCCGCTGCAGCCCCTCGAGGAGCTTGTCGGCGTAGGCCGTGATGCGGAAGCACCACTGGGTGCGATCCTGGCGCTCCACCATGCTCCCGCAGCGCTCGCAGGCGCCGTCCCGGACCTGCTCGTTGGCCAGGACGGTCTGGCAGGACACGCACCAGTTGACGGGCATCCTGGCCCGGTAGGCCA
>CAZGEC010000004.1:21788-209476 GCA_964524645.1 uncultured Fibrobacteraceae bacterium
CCCCGCATGCGGCGGTAGCGCGCCCAGGCGTCCGGCGGGGCGTAGGACATCCAGTGCCCGAGGTGGAGCTTGTCGCCCGAGGGATAGGGATACATCACCAGGCAGTAGCACTTGTTCTCCACGCGCGAGAGATCGGTGTGGTAGCAACCCTCTTCTTCCCAGATGCGGCGCCACTTGGCTTCGATGCGCGCGAAATCGTACTGCAACCTGCCGGTCCTTTCACTCCCCGGCCTCAGGAGCCAGCCGCGGCTTGCGGGGTTCCATCCGGCGACGAACCAGGCCGTTCCCCTCGAACGGCGACGGATCGAACAATATACGGAAAACAAGGTTTCGTTCCAGATCGAATTCCCGGCGAGCGGGCGATGCGGGCGGCGATTCCGGGGGCGGTTCCGGTGGCGGAAGACCGGAGGGCTAACGGGTCACGCTGGCCCGACCGGTCAGACGATCGGCGCCTTGCTCCAGCACGAACAGGTAGGTCCCGGCGGCCACGGGCCGTCCGGCGGCGTCGCGGGTGTCCCAGACCAGCTCGCCTGCGCCCGGCGCGCCGACCTGCAGGGCGCGGACGCGGCGGCCGCGCAGATCGTAGACCGTGAGCCGGGCCGGCGCGGCGGTCAGGCCGCGCCACCGCACCTGCACGACGCTTCCGCTGGGATTGGGCCACACGGCCAGCCGGGGCGGCAGGAGCGCGGGGCCCTCGGCCACACCGGTGGGCGCCGCCGGGGGCAGCGGGTAGGCGCCGCTGTTGCGCCCGTCGCCGCGGCTGAGCGGCCAGGGTGCGCCGGCGCGCCAGGGTCCGGCGGCCCGCTGCACCACGAGGTTGCGGCGCTGGCAGGTCGCACGCCACCAGGTCGAACCACCGGTGCTGTAGATGGCCGCACCTGCCTGCCCGTTGAGATCCGCCTGGGGACCGCCGATCCAGAAGGACAGCCGGCCGGCGAGGGGCTGCTCCGTCGGCTCGGGCCGGAACCAGGCGGCCGCGGCCCCTTTGAGGCTGGAAAAGCCGGGGATCTCCTCCTCCCAGCCCAGCAGGACGTAGGCCTCGACCTCGCAGCCGTCCCCGATGTGGAAATCCCAGGCCAGCGGGACCGGCAACAGGATGCGTGACAGGACGAGGTGCCCGATGGGAACCTGCACGCGCACATCCAGACCCGGCATGGAGGTTGCGGCGGGAGACCCGGCTCGTGGCAGGTCGGCCAGCGCCAGGGACCAGCGCTCCTCCGCTCCCCCGGCCCCGTTGCCGACCAGACCGCTGAGCACGACGTGCGGATCGCCGGGGCTGCCGCTGACGGCGGGATTCGAGACGGCGAGCCAAACGCCCTGCGGAGCCGCGACGACCGCTCCGTCCTGAGGCGCGGGCGAGGCGTCCCCCGCCAGCACGCGGAAGGTGAGGGTGGCCGAGCCCACGGCCGGCAGCAGCGGCACCACCACCTCGTGCCGGCCGTCCCCGTCCATGTCCACCAGCAAGGGCGCCTTGACCTCTCCGGCGCCCAGGGCGACCGGCCATCCCGGCAGGATCTGACCCGCTCCGTCCAGGACGTAGAGAGCGCCGGCCGCCGTCAGAACGGCAGCCTCCTCCCCCGGGTCCGCGGTCAGCTCGCCGACGGCCGGCGGCAGGAGCCTGTCCGTCCCCAGGGACGTGCTTCCCTCCAGGATCGCACTGGCATTCAGCCGGTAGAGTGCACCCTTGCTGCCGCCGAGGAGCAGCTTCCGCTCCCCTCCCGCGTTCAGCAGCCCGACCGGGGCGGTCAGCGCGACGTCGTTCGCCGCCACCGTCCTCTCGGTCTCGACGCCCTGGGCCGTGATGTAGTAGGCCCGCCCGAAGCTGGACCCCACGACCACCTCGTCGCCGGCCTGTCCATCCAGATCCCAGAGCAGCGGCGCGGAGAGCGGGCCCTGGAGCGATCCCGGCAGGAAGAGGGCCACCGGCCAGCCCGGGCGCTGCCGCCCGTACGCGTCGAAGGCATAGACCAGCCGGCCGAAGGGATCGATGTCGGCCGAGGAGGTCATCACGAGCGTGGGGCCGGCGGTGCCCGCGAAGGTGCCGCTGGCGGGCGGGGCGCTGATCTCGCCGTTCAGGCGCACGGTGAAGGCCCGGGCGGAGGTCCCCTCCTCGGCCAGCGCCCGCACGGTCAGCGTGCCCTTGCCCGCAAGCCGCTTGACCACCAGGAAGGCCATCCCGCCGCGCGACCCGGTGATCTCGGCGTGCTCGGGCGCTCCGGGTCCGCCAGCGTTGCTGCGCAGGGGTTGCCGCCCCCACTGCGGATCCAGCAGCCAGAGGGCGTCGTGCAGCTCGAGTGCGACGTCGAGCCCCGGACCCGGCACGGCCTCGATGCGCCAGCTCTCGCCGGCCAGCAGGGGCAGACGGCGGGCCAGCACCTGACGGCGGTCGGCGCCGCCAAGGGAATCGACGAGCGTGGCCCCCGGCGACAGGGGGCGCAGCGCCGCCTCCACCGCCGCCTGGATCTGCAGGGCTCCCCAGCCCCGGTCGCTGTCCGGCCCGCTCGGGGGCCAGAGCGGCCGGGTGTCGAGGCCGTCCGCCGTCTCCGCGCTCATGACCGCCGCGGCGCTGCTCCTCAGCAGAGCCGCGGCCAGCTGCGGCGCGGTGCCGTCCCGGGGCGCCGGCAGGCCATCCTTGCGGAAGGCCTCCAGGAGCATGAAGGCTCCGGCGGCCACGTGGGCCGCCGCCAGGGACGTGCCGTGCCGGTCCGAGTAGGTGTCGTTGGGCTCGTTGTCCGCACAGCGGATGCGTCCCGCATCGGGGAGCAGCCCCCCGCCGGGTGCCAGGAGGTCGGGCTTCGGGATGTCGTTGGTGCCCCGACCGCTGTAGGCGGCCAGGGCGCCGGCGTCGTTCATGGCGCCGACGGTCAGGGCCGCCGGCGCGCGGGCCGGATAGCCGGGCTCTCCACCCTCGCTCCCCTGGTTACCCATGGCCACGACCGGGAGGATGCCGGCCGCCAGGAGATCGTTCATCGCCGTGCTGATGCCGGCGTCGACGTCCCAGTTGACGGCGGCCAGCGCGACACGGACCCGGTAGACCTCGCGGTGATCCAGGAGCCAGGAGCAGGCCGCCAGGAAATCGCCCGCCCACCGGTGCCAGACGACGTCGAAGTCGTAGAACTTCACGATCGTCAGGCGCGCCTCCGGCGCCAGGCCGCGCAGGCTGGGATCGATCTCGCCCTCACCGGCCACCACGCTGGCCAGGGCGGTGCCGTGGTAGTGATAGTCCCAGGGTCCGACGGCTCCGGGAAAGTCATCGGTCACGTCGTGCCATCCTATCACCCGGTAGCCCTGGAACACCGGCCAGCCGGAGTCGGCGGGAAACCAGTCGAGAGCATCGCCGACGCCGGGCGGCGGTCCGTCCTTGTTGTCGAGCGAGAAGTCGCCCAGGTCGTTGTGCGCCGTGTCGCACCCGGAGTCCAGGATGGCCACGCTGGCCGTCCAGTCCCCCTTCAGCTCCCAGGGACCGTTGCGGGCCAGCTCGGCGCCCGCCTGGGCACGGCTCTGGTCGAGGGCCGGCAGCCCGTCGCGATCCAGCAGGACCGCGCCCTTGTCCGGACAGGCGAGGAAGCTCCGCAGGCCCGCCTGGTCCAGCGCCAGCACGGTGATCCCGCCGAAGCGCTGCAGGCTGTGGATGACCCGCCAGCTCCCGCCGTTTCCGGTGACCGCCGCGCGCGCGGCGTCCAGCTGGGCCGCGGTGCGTCCGAGCAGGAGCAGCCGCACCTCGCCCCTTTCCCAGGGTCCCGTTTCCGGTCGAGCCACGCCGGCCGGCCAGGCGGAAGATTCCGCCTGGCTCGCCGCCGCCGGGGACGTGGCCTGCGACCGCAGCTGGTCCCAGGAGGCGCGACCGGCCCACCAGGCGTCCAGGACGTCCTCGACACCATTGCCGTTGCGATCCGCGGCGCCCGCGGGGAAGGCCGCGGCGACGGCCGGCAGCAGGCAGACGGCGGCCCCCAGCGAAAAAAGCAGGAGCCCCCGCCGCGCCCTGCCGCCCGCTCGCCGGCGGCAGCGAGCGCCAGCGCACGAGGGCGTCCGTAGAGATCCAGGCCAAGGCATGACTACCCTCCCCTGCGCGCACGGACCACCACCGCGCGCGCCGGCCGGCGGTCAACAGGCGGCGTCGGCGCCGGGCCGCCCGTCTTGCTGGGGGAACACGCAAGTACCGTATGAAGCTACCGTGCCGTCGCCGCCCGGGCAATGGCGCCGGGAGCGACTACCCGATGCCCGGGTAGTGCCGCAGGTGACAGCCGGCGCCCTCACCCTGCCAGTCCACGGCCACCAGGTCCATGCGGTATACGGTGCCGGCGGGCTGGGGTTGCTGCTGGAGATAGCGGTGGGCGGCCCGGCGCAGCCGCTGCAGCTTGCGGGGCGTCACCGCCTCCTCGGGCGCTCCGCAGCTGCGACCTCGCCGCGTCTTGACCTCCACGAACACCAGGAGCGGGCCGCGCCGCATCACCAGATCCACCTCGCCCTCCCGGCAGCGGAAGCGGCTGGCGAGGGCCACGAAGCCGCAGGCCGCGAGGAAGTGCGCGGCCAGCTCCTCGCCGGCGAATCCCAGCCTCTGAGCAGCGGTCTCGGCCATGCGGATCCGGCCCGCAAGAAGCGAGCCGTGCAGCGCTAGCTGGAGTCCTTCCAGAGAGTGCCCTGCCGCAGGATCGCCACCGGACGGTAGCTCTGGCGGTGCAGGGGGCAGGCACCCAGTCGCCGCAGGGCTTCCCGGTGGGCGGCGGAGCCGTAACCCTTGTGATCGGCGAAGCCGTAGCCGGGCAACCGGCGATCCCAGGCGCACATGATGCGGTCACGCAGCACCTTGGCGATCACCGAGGCCGCCGCCACCGCGGCGCTGCGACCGTCTCCGCCCACGAGGGCCCGCCCGGGGCAGGGCAGGACCGGCAGCTGGCGGCCGTCCACCAGCACGAGCTCGGGCAGCAGCGGCAGGCGGCGGACGGCGCGGCTCATGGCGAGCAGCGTGGCCTGCAGGATGTTGAGGGTGTCGATGGTGGCGGCCGAGACGGCACAGGCGCCCCAGGCCAGGGCGCCTCCGCGCAGGAGTTCGAAGAGCCGGGCTCGCTGCCCGGGGGCGAGACGCTTGGAGTCGTCCAGGTTCTCCGGGCACCAGCCGGCCGGCAGCATGACGGCGGCGGCCACGACGGGTCCTGCCCAGCAGCCACGACCCGCCTCGTCCACACCGGCCAGCCGCAGCCGGTCGTCGCCCGCGCACGCGCGATCGAAATCGACGAGCCGTTGCGCGACGGAGGACACGATCAGCGCCGCGGCATTTCCCGGATCCTGGCCTTGCGCCCGGTGCGTCCCCGCAGGTAGTAGAGCTTGGCCCGGCGGACCCGTCCGCGCTTGACGATCTTCAGCGAGTCCAGATTCGGGGACTGCAGCGGGAAGATTCTCTCCACGGCGATGCCGCTGGAGATCTTGCGCACGGTGATGGACTCCTCCAGACCCGTGCCCTGCCGGGCCATGACGGCGCCCTCGAAGGCCTGAATCCGGGTCTTGTTGCCCTCCTGGATCCTCACGTTGAGGACAACGGTGTCCCCGATGCCGAAGTCCGGCAGGTCGGTGCGCAGTCCGTCCCGCCGGAAGGAATCCATGATGTTCATCTCTGCCTCCTGTTGCCGGTGGCCGTCTCCCGGCGCCGGCCGGGTGCCGCGTGGCTCAAGTATCCCCGTTCCTCGCTGCTCCGTCCACCGGCGGCGTCGCCGGTGGTGTGAGGTCCGGCCGGCGTAGCTGCGTGCGCCGGTCGGCCTGCTCGCGGCGCCAGGCCGCGATGTTGGCATGGTGTCCCGAGAGCAGGATCTCGGGCACGGCCAGACCGCGGTAGACCGGCGGCCTGGTGTACCAGGGGCTGTCGAGCCCGCCGTTCCGTTCCGCGGTGAAGCTGTCGCTGGCCGCCGAGTCCTCGTCGTGCAGGACCCCGGGCAGCCGCCGGACCAGCGCATCGACGATCACCAGGGCCGGCAGCTCGCCGCCCGAGAGCACGTAGTCCCCGATGGAGACCTCGCGCGTGATCACCAGCTCGCGCACCCGCTCGTCGACGCCCTTGTAGTGACCGCAGACGATCACCAGCTCGCCGGCGGCCCGGGCCTCCTCCAGGATCGCTAGGATCAACCGCTCGTCGAGGGTCTCCCCCTGCGGCGTGGTCAGCAGGACCGGGGCGACGGGATTCTCCCGCACCGCCTCGACGGCCTCGACGACCGGCGGCGCCATCATGATCATCCCGGCGCCGCCCCCGTACGGCGTACCGTCCACCGTGCCGTGTCGATCCACGGCGAAGTCCCGGATGTCCGCGACCTGGTAGCTGACCTGGCCCTGGGCGGCGGCCCGGCCCGGGATGCTGGTCTCCAGGACCGCACGCACCATGTCCGGGAAGAGCGTCAGGATCCTAATCCTCAGCGACATCCAGCAGCCCCTCCGGCGGGTCGATGACCAGCGGGCCCTCCAGATCCGCATGCTCCCGCAGGATCGGCGGCACCGCCGGCACGAGCATCTTGCCGCCCGCACCCGGAATCACGAGCGTCAGCTGCGACCCGTGCAGCCGGACCTCGTCGACCAGGCCCAGACGTTCACCGCTGCTGAGCCGCACCTCGCGGCCCACCCAGCGGAAGGGCAGGCCCGCCGCCGGCCGGGGAAAGTCCGCGGCCAGGTAGCTGCCCCGCCGGAAGCCCAGCTGCCGGCCGACCAGCGTGCCGGCCGCCTCGCGATCCTCGCACCCGGCGATCCGCACCACGGCGCCGCCCCTGGCGAACCGCAGGCCGCTGACCGTGACCGGATCCCCCGTCATCCAGACGAGATGGGATGTTTCCAGAATCGGAGCGTACCAGTCGATCAGGGGATAGAGCTTGACCTCCCCGCTCAAGCCCACCACCCCGACGACCTCGGCCAGGGGCACGAAGTCTGCCGGTGAGGCCACCATGATCGGTCGCTTCCTACTCCAGGATCTCCAGGCCCAGGCGCTGGTTCGTCCGCGCGCTGACGGCGCTCAGCAGCGTACGGATGGCCCGCGCCGTCTGGCCTCCCTTGCCGATGATCTTGCCCAGGTCGTCCGGATGCACCTTCACCTGGTAGATCTCGCGACCCTGCTTCTCCGTCTTCTGGATGGTGACCGCCTCGGGGTGATCCACCAGGTTGACGGTGATGAAGGCGACCAGCTCCATGACATCGCCCATGATCGGGATCAACCCTCCTCCGGCGCGGGGATCTCCTGATCACCCTCCGCCGCCGGCTGCTCGCTCGCCTCGGCGGACCCGCTCTCGGCCGCGGCCGCGGCCGCCGGCTCGGGCTCGCTCTTCTCGACCTCGGGCTCCGCGATAGCCGCGGCCTCCGCCTGCTTCCTCAGGCTCTGCCGCCGTGCCGCCGCCCGCTCCCGGCGTGCCTCGGAGCCCTGCCGCCAGGCGGCCAGCTTCTGCGCCGCCTCCTCGGCCGGCACGCCCTGCCTCTCCAGAGCGTAGCGGTAGAGCACGCCTTCGGCGCGCAGCAGGGCGCGGGCCGTCTCCGATACGCTCGCACCCTTCTTGAGCCAGGCGATGATCTCGTCCGTGTGCAGCTGGACCTCGTGCGGTTCGCTGAAGGGATTGTAGTAGCCCAGGTTGGCCAGGTAGGCGCCGTCCCGCCGCTTGCGGCTGTCCAGCACCACGAGCCGATAGAAAGGACGCTTCTTCTTGCCCATGCGGGTCAGCCTGATCGTGGTCGCCAACTCCTCACCTCCATGGTCGTGGTGTCGCGACGCGCCCCATGCGCGCCGCGTGCCTCAGCCGCGGCCCCCCAGGACACGCTGGCTGAACTCCTGCAAGCCGCCGGCGGTGTTGATCTGCTTCATCAGCCGCCGCATGTCACGGTACTGCTTCAGGAGCTTGTTGATCTGCGAGACCGTGGTCCCGCTGCCGCGCGCGATGCGCTTGCGCCGCGAACCGTTGATGATCTCCGGGCGGCGGCGCTCTCCCGGCGTCATGGAATTGATGATGGCCTCGACCCGCACGAACTGTTGATCGTCGATCTTGGCCTTGTCCAGCACGTCTCCCCGCATGCCCGGCAGCATGCGCAGGACGCCCTTGAGCGGCCCCATGCGCCGCATCTGCTTGATCTGCCGCTGGAAGTCGTCGAGCGTGAACTGCCCCTCGCTGAACCGCTGCGCCAGATCCTCCGCCTCGCCCAGGTCCAGCTTCTCCTCGGCCTGCTCGATGAGGGTCAGCACGTCGCCCATGCCCAGGATGCGGCTGGCCATGCGGTCCGGGTGGAAGACCTCCAGGTCGTCCAGCTTCTCACCGACGCCCACCAGCTTGACCGGCCTGCCGGTGACCTCGAGAACCGAGAGGGCGGCGCCGCCCCGCGCGTCGCCGTCGAGCTTGGTGAGGACGGCCCCGTCGAAACCCACCCGCGCGGCGAACTCGCTGGCGATGTGGACCGCCTCCTGCCCGGTCATGGCGTCCAGCACGAGCAGCTTCTCGTGCATCGGCACGGCCTTGTCGATGTCGGCCAGCTCCTGCATCAGCTCCTCGTCGATGTGCAGGCGCCCCGCCGTGTCCACGATCAGCACGTCGCAGTTCCGGTCGCGCGCCCGGCGCTGCGCCATCTTGACGATGGTGGCCGCGTTCCGCTGCTGGCGGTCGCTGTGGACCGTGACCCCCACGGCCGTGGCGATCGTCTCGAGCTGGTCGATGGCCGCCGGGCGGTAGATGTCCGCCGCGACGAGCAGAGGCTGGCGGCCGTCCTTCAGCAGACGTCGGGCCAGCTTGCCGCAGAAGGTGGTCTTGCCGCTGCCCTGCAGGCCCATCACCATGACCGTGGCCACGGGCTTCCCGTCCAGCGCCAGCTCGTGCACCTGCCCGCCGAGCAGCCGCACCAGCTCGTCGTGGACGATCTTGACCACCTGCTGTGCCGGCGTGAGGCTGCCCAGGACCTCCTGGCCCAGGGCCTTCTCGCGGATGCCGGCCACCAGCGAGCGGGCCACGCCGTAGTTGACGTCGGCCTCGAGGAGAGCCATGCGCACCTCGCGCAGGGCCTCCTTGATGTTGTCCTCGGTCAGCTCCTGGTGACCGGCCAGCTTACGCATGGCCTGATCCAGCCGACGGGTCAGCTCCTGAAACAAGGCACGCTCCCGTGCATACAAATGCGGCGACCGCAAGCCACGCTCCGGCCGGCGCCGCTGGAACCCAACACGCAGGGATGGGCAGCGAACCCGCCCATCCGCTCCGCGTGGCAAGGGCTGAAAATAGCAAACATGAGGCGGGATAGCAAGGTTCCTGCGCCCGCGGCTAGGCGGCCGGCGCCCCCCGCAAGCGCGCCAGGGCGACCTTCCTGTCCCGCGCCTGGAACAGGTAGGTGCCCGAGACCAGGATGTCCGCCCCCGCTTCGCGGCACGGATCGGCGGTCTCCTCGTCCACCCCGCCATCCACGGAGATGGCGAAGTTGTGACCCTCGGTCCGGCGCAGGCCGATCAGGGCGTCGATCTTGTCCAGGGCGACGGGCTGGAAGGACTGGCCCCCGAATCCCGGCTGGACCGACATGACCAGCACGAGATCCACCTCCCCCAGATACGGGCACACCCGTTCCAGATCGGTGCCGGGATTGAGGGAGAGACCCCGCTTGAGACCCAGCTCCCCGATGGCGGCGAGGGTGGCGCCGATGTCCACGTCCGTTTCCACGTGGATGGTCAGGGCATCCACCCCGCCGGCCGCGAACGGGGCCAGGTACTGATCGGGGCGGCTGATCATCAGGTGCGCGTCCAGGGGCAGGCGCGTGCAGCGTCGGATGGCCGCGGCGATGAAGGGACCGAAGGTGATGTTGGGCACGAAGTGGCCGTCCATGACGTCCAGGTGCATCAGATCGGCCCCTGCCTGCTCCACCGAGGCGATCTCCCCGCGCAGATCCGCGAAATCCGAGGCCAGCAGGGAAGGGGCGACGGCCGGGCCTTCAGCGTGTCGCAGCCACCAGCTCAATGCGGGCTCCTTTGCGGATGCGGACGCCCGGCGCGGGAGTCTGCTCCAGCACGGTGTTGGGCGGAACGTCCCGGTCCCTCTCGTAGGTGACGCCGGATGCCACGCACCCGGCGGCCGCGATGGCCTCGCGGGCCACGAACAGCGAGGTCCCCCGCAGGTCGGGCATGCGGTAGACCGCCGGCAGCGTCGGCTCGGCCACCACCATGGACACCGGCTGCCCCTTGCGCAGCACCATGCCCGGCGGAGGGTACTGGTGGATCACCGTCGGCACGGTGACATCCTGCCGCCGCACGTGCAGGACGCGGCCGAGCCGGTAGGCTTCCCGCTGCAGGGTGATCTCCGCCTGCCGGCGGGTCAGACCCACCAGGTCCGGCAGCATGCCGGCCGGCGGCCCGGAGCTGGTGACGACCCGCACGGTGCGCCCCCGCCGGATCGGCGAGGCCGCCGGCGGCGTCTGGTCCAGGATCATGCCCTGGGGCACGCTGGGATGGGCCATCTGCCGCGTCTCGGTGAGCTTGAGGCCGAGCTGCTGCACGATGGTCTGGGCGCTGGCCAGCGTTTGACCCTGCAGGTCGGGGACCAGCACCACGGTGTTGCGGTGCACCAGGCGCGGCATGATCACGAAGTTGAAGGCCAGCAGTCCGAAGCCGAACAGGAGCATCGCCCCCAACACGACCAGGCTGAAGCGCCAGAGTTTCACGCCGCCGTCCCCTTCCTGCGCAGGCGGGCCGCAAAGAAACCGTCCGTCCCCGTCCGTTGCGGCCACCAGATGTGACGATCACCCGGCGGGGTGGTACCCGCCGGGGCGGGATCCAGTTCCAGCTCCGGCTCGTCCGCCAGGAGCCTCGTCACCACCTGCTCGTTCTCCTCCGGCTCCAGCGAACAGGTTACGTAAAGAAGACTCCCTGCGGGTCGCAACAGCACCGTGCCGGCCCTGGCGAGCGCGAGCAGCCGCTCGGCGTTCGCCGCCAGCGTCTCCGGGCGCAACCGCCAGCGTCCCTCCGGGTGATGTCGCAGCACGCCGGTGCCGCTGCAGGGACCGTCCAGCAGGACGGCGTCGAAGCTCTCCGGCCGGAATGGGGGCGAGGTCCCGTCTGCTATTATCACCGAAAGCGGCCGGGCCTCAATCCTTTTCGCGGTCTCCCGCAGCAGTGCCAGGCGCTCGCGTCGCAGGTCCATGGCGACCGGAGCCTGCGGCCCGGGCCAGAGGGCGCGCAGGTGGAAGGTCTTCCCGCCGGGCGCGGCGCAGAGGTCGAGGAGCCGGCCCGAGATCCCGGCGGCCAGCCAGCTCGTGGCGCACTGGGCGCCCTCGTCCTGCACGATCAGGTGGGGGCGGCTCGCCAGCAGCTCCCGCAGGGCCTCCCGTTCCAGGCGTTCCTCCAGCACCAGGGCGCGCGGGTGGTGCCGCCCGCGCCGCACCGCCCAGCCCGCGGCCGCCAGCTCCGCCGCCGCCTCCCCGGGATCCGCCGGCGGCAGGCAGTGGAGGGTCAGGGGCGGCGGCCGGTTGACGTGCCGGCAGAGCAGCGCCGTCTCCTCCGCCCCGAGCCGGGCCAGCCAGCGCCGCACCAGCCAGCGCGGCAGGGACTGGCGGACGGCCAGGTGTCCCACGGGATCGCGGCGGGGATCCGGACAGAGCGGCTCCAGAGCGCGCGCCGCGCCCCCCCCCGCGGCGTCCAGCCGCCGCACCATGGCCTGCAGCAAACCGTTCACGTAGCGCACCTGCCCGGGGCGGCCGCAGGCGCGGCAGAGCTCTCCGGCTTGGTGCACGGCCGCGTAGGCCGGCACGCCGCCGCAGGCGAGCAGCTGGTGCAGGCTCAGACGCAGCACGGCCAGGGTCGGCGGATCACTGGGCGCATGCCTGCGGGACAGGCGGCGGATGAGATGATCGTAGAGCCCTTGCCAGCCGATCGTGCCCTTGACCAGCTCGGTGAGGAAGCCCCGCGCCGGGCGCCCGCGTTCCGGCGGCAAGCCGGCCAGAGCCGCGTCCAGCTCCGCGGCCAGCGAACGACCCTCGGCCACCCGGACCAGAACCGTCAGGGCGGCGCGGCGGACGGGATCCGCACTCATGAGCGGAAGACTTGTCCGGACCGCACCTCGTAGCCACGCAGGAACTCGGCCGCCGACAGCTGCTTGCGGCCGGGGCACTGCAGGCTGGTCACCAGGATGATGCCCTCGCCGCAGGAGACGCGCAGTCCCTCGTCGCTCACGTCGAGGATCTGGCCGGCCTCGTCGGCCACGGTCAGGAAGGAGAAGGGGCGGGCCGAGGTGAGCTTCAGCAGCTGTTCCCCCAGAAAGCTGGTGGCGCCGGGATGGGGCTGCAGGCCGCGGATCTGGTTGTGGACCACGGTCACGGACCGGTCCCAGCGTACGGGCGCCAGGGAGCGTGTCAGCTTGGGGGCGTAGACCGCCCCCCGATCGCCCTGCGGCTGCGGGGTCACCTGACCGGCGGCCAGGCGGCGCAGCGTATGGACGAGCAGGTCCGCGCCCTGCCCGCTCAGACGCGCGCCCAGCTCCCCCGCCGTGTCCTCGGCCTGGATGGCTACGGCCCGCTGCGCGAGGATGGGACCCGTGTCCACGCCGGCGTCCATCCTCATGATCGTCACGCCGCTCCAGGCGTCCCCGTGCAGGATGGCGAACTGGATGGGGCTGACGCCGCGCCAGCGCGGCAGCAGCGAGGCATGAACGTTGATGCAGCCCAGCGGCGGGGTCGACAGCAGGGGCTCGCGCAGGATGTGCCCGAAGGCCACCACCACCACCGCGTCCGGCTGCTCCACCAGGACGCGCTCGGCCACCCGCGCGTGGTCGCCCTTGCCGAACTCCATCACCGGCAACTCGTGCTCGCGCGCGCAGCGCTTGACGGCCGTCTCCTCGAGGTGACGGCCGCGACCGGCGCGCCGGTCCGGCTGGGTGACCACCAGGCGCACGTCGAATCGCGCCTCGACCAGGGCCTCGAGGGAGGGCACAGCAAATGCCGGCGAGCCCATGAACACGATTCTCACGCCGTCGCCCCTTTCCCGCCGTGGGAAGCCGCCCAGCGCCACCACCCGGGGCGCCGTGCTCCGGGGCAAAGATGGTGGCCCCGGCGCCTCGCGTCCAGGGGATCCGGGGCCCCGATCAATCCTTGGCGACGACCTGGGCCACGTACTGGCGCGCGATCTCGACCTTCACGTTCTCGGCGATGGTGGCCACGACGCGATCCTCCTTGACGTTGAGGACCTGAGCGAAGAGCCCGCCGGTGGTCAGGATGCGGTCCCCCTTCTTGAGGGCCTTGATCATCTCCTGGTGCTGCTTCTGCCGCCTCTGCTGCGGCCGGATGAGCAGGAGGTAGAAGATGAGGAAGACGACACCCAGGAACACCATGTTCAGGAGGAACGCACCGCTTCCTCCCCCGCCTTGACCGCCCTGGGGCGGTGCGGCCATGGCCAGGAACACCGCAAGCTGCATCTCGGACTCCTTGGCTCGAGGGATCGGGCGATCGTGCCCGGACGCCTGCGTCGGGCCGAAACCAGGGCGCGGCGAGCGTCCATGGCCGGCTCCTGCCCAAAATGACACCGTACGCCGGTGCCGGCAACCGCTTTGTGCGGGCGCGGTCCCGTTCAGCCCTGCCCGCGGGCGATCTCTGCGCGGCGTGCGGCTTCCCCCTCCTGCCAGCGCGCCGTCACGCGCGCGGCCTGCTCCGCGAGCCTCCCCTCCCGGATGGCCTCCCGCAATTCGCGCATCAGGTCCTGGTAAAAGTGGAGGTTGTGGGTCGTGGTGAGCACGGGGCCCAGGATCTCCCGCGCGTTGAACAGGTGCCGCAGGTAGGCGCGGCTGTGGCGCCGGCAGACCGGGCAGGGGCAATCCGGAGCGAGGGGCCGCTCGTCCCGGGCATAGGTGCTGTTCTTCACCACCAGCCGCCCGTCCGCCGTCAGGGCGGTGCCGTTGCGGGCCATGCGCGTGGGCAGCACGCAGTCGAACATGTCGACGCCGGCCAGCACGCCGGCGGCGATGTCGTCGGGGAATCCCACGCCCATCAGGTAACGCGGCCGGTCCCGGGGCAGCAGGCCCGCCGTGAGCTCCGTCATCTCGCGCAGGGCCGCGACCGGCTCCCCCACGGAGAGGCCCCCGATGGCATAGCCCGCGAGGTCGAGAGCCCGCAGCTCGCCGGCGCTGCGCCGCCTCTCCGCCGGCAGCACGCCCCCCTGCACGATGCCGAAGAGCACGCGCTCCCAGCCCCGGCGCCAGGTGCGCCCGCCGAAGACCTCGCGGCAGCGTCGAGCCCAAGCGGTCGTCCGGTCCACCGCTGCCGCCACCTCCGCCGGCTCGACCCCGTAGGGCGGACAGTGATCGAGGGCCATGACGATGTCGGCCCCGAGGGCGAGCTGCACCTCCATGCTCAGCTCCGGCGTGAAGACGTGGCGGCTGCCGTCCAGGTGGGAGCGAAACTCCACCCCGTGGTCGTCGATGCGCATGAGGGCGGCCAGGGAAAACACCTGGTAGCCGGCGCTGTCGGTCAGCAACGCGCCGTCCCAGCCCTCGAAGCGGTGCAGGCCGCCGAGCCGGGCGATCACCTCGTGCCCGGGACGCAGGTACAGATGGTAGGTGTTGCCGAGGATCAGGCGCGTCCCCGTCGCCCAGACCGCCTCGAAGGTCAGCGCCTTGACCGCGCCCGCCGTCCCCACCGGCATGAAGACGGGCGTTGCGATCTCTCCGTGCCCGGTGACCAGGCGACCGCAGCGCGCGGAGCCGCGCGGGTCCTCGTGCGTCACCGCGAAGGAGAAGGCCGGACGGACGGAGGGTGCACTTTCAGCTTCGGTCATGATGATCCTCCTCGCCCGCGTCCGGCAGGATGAGCATGGCGTCCCCGTAGCTGTAGAAGCGGTAGCGCTCCCGGATGGCGTGGGCGTAGGCCTCGCGCCAGGACCGCTCGCCCGTGAAGGCGGCCACCAGCATCAGGAGCGAGGATCCAGGCAGGTGGAAGTTCGTCAGCAGGCCATCGGCGGCCGCGATCTCGTCGGGCGGAAGCAGGAAGAGGCGCGTCGCTCCCACCACCTCCCAGCCGCCAGCCAGCCGGCGCGCCACGCCCGTGAAGAGCGGCGCCGGCTCGCCCGGCTCCTCGGGCCAGGTGAGGACATCCTGCGCTTGCCGCTCCAGCGCCAGGTGCCGCACCGTTTCCAGGACCCGCAAGCTGGTGGTGCCGACGGCGATCACGCGGCCGCCGGTCCGGCGTGTCCGGGCCAGGGCGCCGTCCACCGCGGCCGGATAGCGAAAGAGCTCGCGATGCAGCCGGCGGCGGCGGATCGCCTCCTCGCCGGGAGGCCGGAAGGTGCCCGGACCCACGTGCAGCGTGACCTGGACCGCCGCGACGCCGCGGGCGGCCAGCTCGGCCAGGAGTTCGGACTCGAAGTGCAGCCCGGCCGTCGGCGCAGCCACCGAGCCCGCCGGCCGCGCGTAGACGGTCTGGTAGCGGTCCCGGTCGCGCCGCCGGCGCAGGGCGTCCCGCGGCTCCTCGCTCCCGCGCCGGATGTAGGGCGGCAGGGGCACGTCGCCCCAGACCTCGGCCAGCCCGATCAGATCCGGTCCGCCGGCGGTGAGCCGGACGTAGCCGTCCGGGTCCACCGCGAGCACCGTCAGCTCGGGCCCCACCGGTTCGCCCGTGCGCCCGCGAGCCAGCCGCAGGCGGGATCCCGGCCGCAGGCGGCGCGCGGGCCGCGCCAGAGCCAGCCAGGAGGCTGCACCGTCGGGTCGCACCAGGAGCAGCTCGACGTGGCCTCCGCTGCCGGCGCGGCGGGTGTGCAGGCGCGCCGGCAGCACGCGGCTGTCGTTCAGCACCAGCAGATCGCCCGGCCGCAGCCAGCGGGGCAGCTCGCGCACTCGGCTCTCGCCGACGACGCCGCCCCCCCGCCGCAGCAGCAGCAGGCGCGCGTCGGCCCGGCGCGGCGCGGGGTCCTGCGCGATCAGCTCCGGGGGCAGCGCGTAGAGAAAATCCGCGGCAGTGATGCCGGCGCGCGAGGTCATGATCAGAGCAGCTCGCCCTGCCCGCCGGCTCGCCGGCGCCCGGGACGCATCCCGAGGTGCTCGTAGGCGTGCGGCGTCGCCTCCCGCCCCCGCGGCGTCCTCATGAGCAGGCCGGATTGGATCAGGAAGGGCTCGACGACGTCCTCCAGCGTGTCACTCTCCTCCCCCAGGGAGACGGAGAGGTTCTGCACGCCCACCGGCCCGCCGCCGAAGTGCTCGATGATCAGGCCGAGATAGCGCCGGTCGAGGGGCTCCAGGCCGAGGGCGTCCACGCCCAGCCGCGTCAGGCCCCGATCGGCCTCCCGCCGCCCGACCGCCACCGCTCCGTCCATCTGGGCGAAGTCGCGGACCCGCCGCAGCAGGCGATTCGCCGTGCGGGGCGTGCCCCGGGAGCGGCGGGCGATCTCCAGCGCCCCCTCCTCATCCAGCTGGATGCCGAGGATGCGGGCCGACCGCACCACGATGCGCTGCAGCTCCTCGGGTGGATAGAAGTCCAGGTGGCAGATGATGCCGAAACGGCTGCGCAGGGCCGCCGTGATCAGCCCGGCGCGGGTCGTGGCGCCCAGGAGCGTGAAGGGCTCCAGCTGGAGCTGGAAGTGCCGCGCGTTGGGTCCCTTGTCGATGACCAGCTCCACCCGCCAGTCCTCCATGGCGGGATAGAGGTGCTCCTCGATGACGCGATTGAGCCGGTGGATCTCGTCGATGAAGACGGCCCGGTGACCCTCCTGCTGGCTGAGCAGGGCGATCAGCTCCGCGGCGTTCTGGAAGGCGGGCCCGCTGGTCAGCCGGATCTCCATGTCCATCTCGTGCGCGAGGATCCCGGCCAGCGTGGTCTTGCCCAGACCGGGAGGTCCGTAGAGCAGCACGTGGTCCAGGACCTCGCCGCGTTGCCGAGCCGCGGCCACGAAGACGCGCAGGTTCTCCTTGACCTCCTCCTGGCCGATGAACTCGTCCAGGCGACGCGGCCGCAGGCTGTGCTCCAGCTCCGCATCCAGCTCGGTGCGGTCGGGATCGGTCCAGCGTTCGTCGTTCACCTCGCTCCTTCCACGGACGATCCTTCCCGTCGCCCCGGGCCGCAGCGCCCGCCCGGCGGCGCTCTACAGCCTGCGCAGGGCCGCACGCACCCAGCGTTCCAGGTCCTCGCCCAGCGACGCGTCCACCGCCCGGGCGGCCAGCAGGGCCCGCTCGGCCTGCGCCGGCGGGAGGCCCATGGCCGCGAGGACCGCCGCGGCACCCATCAGTCCCTGTCCGGCCTCCGCAGCCGCCCCGCCCGCTACCTCGACGGCCGGCGACCAGTCCGCGGGTACGCGCTGCCCCAGCTCGACCACCAGGCGGGCGGCGCTCTTGCGGCCGATCCCCGGCAGGCTGGCCAGCGCCTTCTCGTCGCCCCTTCGCAGGTGGCCGGCGATCTCCGCGGGGGAGGCCGCCGACAGGAGACCGAGAGCCAGCTTGGGGCCGATACCGGAGACGGAGATGAGCAGCCGGAACATGGCACGTTCCTCGCGCGAGGGGAAGCCGAAGAGCAGCCAGCTGTCCTCCCGAACGACCAGATGGGTCCAGAAACGCACCGGCTCGCCCACGGCGGGCAACGCGGCCGCCGCCCGCGCGGAGAGATGCACGGCCAGCCCCAGGCCGCCGCCGCCGACCGCGACGACGGCCTCGGATCCCGCCTCCAGTAGCGTCCCTTCCACGTAGGCGATCACCGATCCTCTCCTCCCGCGGCGGCCAGCCTCGCCTGCAGTCGCGAGCGGGCCGCATGACAGAGCGCCACGGCCAGCGCGTCGCTCTGATCCAGCGGCGGGTCGCCGCGCAGGCCCAGGCAGCGCCGGACCATGAAGCGGACCTGCTCCTTGCTCGCGTTGCCGTTCCCGGTCAGGGCCTTCTTGATCTCGCCGGGCGTGTACTCGGCCACGGAGATGCCGCGCCTGGCCCCCGCCAGCAGCGCGACTCCGCGGGCATGGCCCAGGATCAGCGAGCTGCGCGCATTGCGCGCATTGAAGAGACTCTCCACCGCCATCTCCCCCGGCCCGTGCAGAGCGAGCACGTCGCTCAGCGCCTCGTAGATGGCCAGCAGGCGCTCCGGGAGGGCGCTCGCCTCCTGGGGACGGATCACGCCCCCGGCGACCAGCCGGACGCTCTCGCCGGTGGCGATGACACCGAAGCCGGTGGCGTGGGACCCCGGGTCTACCCCAAGCACGATCATGGGAAGGATCCTCGGCCAGGGGCCGGCCAGCCGGCCTCCGGCGGCAGACTGGCCCGGCTAGGCGTCCAACTCGGCCAGCTCGCGATCGTCGATGTCGAAGTTGGCCGAAACGCTGGATACGTCGTCCAGATCATCGAGGGCTTCGATCAGGTTGAGCAGCGACCGGGCATCGTTGCCGGTCACCTTGACCGTGTTCTGCGGCACGCGCGTCAGCTCGGCCGACTTGACGGGCAGTCCGGCGCGGTTGAGGGCCTGGGACACGGCGTGCAGCTCCTCCATGCTGGTGGTCACCAGGATGGAGCCGTCCTCCTCCGTCACGTCCTCCGCTCCCGCATCGATGGCGGCTTCCATGGCGGTGTTGACGTCGCAGCGGGCCCCGTCCAGCAGGATCATGCCCCGCCGCTCGAACAGGTAGGCGACGCAACCGCTGCTGCCGAGCTTGCCGTTGTACTTCGTGAAGACGTGCCGGACCTCGGCCGTCGTGCGGTTCTTGTTGTCCGTCTGGCACTCGACGAGGATCGCCACGCCGCCCGGGCCGTACCCCTCGTAGCTGGTCTCTTCGAAGACGACGCCCGCGAGCTCACCGGTGCCGCGCTTGATGGCCTTCTCCATGGTGTCGCCGGGCATGTTGGCGCCCTTGGCCGCCTGGAGGGCCAGGCGCAGCCGCGCGTTGCCGTCCGGATCCCCGCCGCTCTCGCGCGCGGCCACGGTGATCTCGCGGATCAGCTTGGACCAGACCTTGCTCCGCGAGGCATCCTTGAGGGCCTTCTTGCGCTTGATGGTGTTCCACTTCGAATGGCCGGACATCGCCCCCTCCTTTAATCGGAGCCCTCCGTCCTGCTCTTCTGGTACTCGTCGACGAGGCGCTTCTGGACATCCCCGGGTACCTCGGCGTAGTGCGAGAACTCCAGCGTGTACGTCCCCGTGCCCTGCGTCATCGAGCGGAGCACCGTCGCGTACTGGTAGAGCTCGGCCTCGGGGATGTGCGCCCGCACGACCTGGTAGGGACCATCCGAACCGCTGCCCTGGATCTGGCCGCGCCGGGTGGAGATGTCCCCCATCACATCGCCCATGTAGGTCTGGGGCACCGTGATGGTGACGAGCATGATGGGCTCCAGGATGATGGGTCTGGCCTCGGGAACCGCCTTCTGGATGGCCAGGCGGGCCGCGACCTTGAAGCTGTTCTCGCTGGAGTCCACGGAGTGATAAGAGCCGTCGTAGATGGTGACCTTGATGTCGACCATCTGGTAGCCCGCCACGACACCCTGTGCGAGGGTCTCGCGCACGCCCTTCTCGACGGCCGGGATGAACTTGCCCGGCACGACGCCGCCCACGATGCCGTCCACGAACTCGAAGCCCTCGCCGCGCGGCTGGGGCTCGATCCGCAGCCAGACGTCGCCGAACTGCCCGCGGCCACCGGTCTGCTTCTTGTGGCGCCCCTGGGCCTCGGCCGTCCCCTTGATGGTCTCCCGGAAGGCGATGCGCGGCCGCCGCCGTTCCACCCCGACGCCGAACATGCGCTTGAGCTTCTCGATGATGTAGGCGATGTGCATCTCGCCCTGGCCGATGAGCAGGGTCTGGTGCAGATCCGCCTCGTGCCGGATCTGGAAGGTCGGATCCTCGTCGCGCAGCTTGGCCAGTCCGGTGCTCATCTTGTCCTCGTCCCCGGCCGTGGCCGGGAAGATGGCCTCGCTGCTGGTCGGGACCGGGAAGACGATGCCCGGGAGCACGATGGCGGCGGACGGGTCGTAGAGCGTCGAACTGGTGGCCGTGGCCTTGAGCTTGGCGGCCACGACGATGTCCCCGGCCGTGGCGGTGTCGACCTTCTCGCGCTGCTTGCCCGTGGCCACGCTCAGCTGCCCGATCCGCTCGGTCGTCCCGGAAGCGCTGTTGGTCAGGGTCTCCCCCGAGGAGATCCGGCCGCTGAAGATCCGCAACCAGGTGACGTCGCCACCCTGGGCCTCGTACTGCCGCTTGAAGGCGAAAGCCACCTTGGCCCCTTCGGGTGAGGCCTCCAGCGTGACCGCCTCGTCGCCGCCGGGCCTGGTTCCCTGCACCTGGCGCACCGTGCTGGCAGCGGGCATCAGGTCCACGACGGCCTGCAGCAGGGCCGCCACACCAATCTCGCTGTCCGCGGCGGTTAGGAAGATCGGGTAGACCGTGCAGGCCGCGACTCCGGAGACCAGCCCCCGGATGATCTCCTCTTCGGACAGGGTCCCCTCGTCCAGGAACTTCTCCACCAGCTCGTCGTCGGTCTCGGCGGCGGCGTTGAGCAGCTGCTCCCGCGCCTCCGCGGCCGCCGCGGCCAGGTCCCCCGGGATGTCCGTCTCCACCCGCTGGCCGTCCTCGAAGACGTAGGCCTTCTGGCGGATGAGATCGACGACGCCCCGGAAATCCTCGCCCTGCCCGACCGGCAGCTGCACCGGCACCGCCGTCCCTTCCAGGCGCGCCTGCATGCCGGAGACGGCCTCGGCGAAGTTCGCGTGCTCCTTGTTCATGCGGTTCAGCACGATGATGGCCGGCTTCCGGTGCTCGCGGATCAGCCGCCAGAGCCCCTCCGAGGCCACCTCGAGCCCCCCGTCGGCCTTGACCAGGAAGAGCACGCCCTCCACCACGGGCAGGCTGGCGTACACGTCGCCCCGGAAATCGTCGACCCCCGGCGTGTCGATGATGTTGATCTTGACGCCCGCCTGCTCCACCCAGGCCAGGCTGGCCGAGATGGTCTGCTTGCGTGCGATCTCGTCCTCCTGATAGTCGAAGACGCTGCTGCCGTCGTCGACGCTGCCCCGGCGCCCCACCTTCCCGACCACGTGGAGCATGGCGTCGGCGAGACTGGTCTTCCCCGCGCCGTGGGGGGAAACGAGTGCCATGTTGCGGATCTTCTCCATAGGATAGGTCTTCAACGATCGTCCTCCCGTGGGTCAGGGATGGGGGCATGAGGGGGGAACGGCGAGCCGGATGGGACCCCCACGGCCGACCGCGACGCCCGCGGGCCCGTTTTCAGCCGAGATGCAATCTTAATAGGCGCTTAGAGACCTGTCAACACGACCGCTGCCGCCGTCCCGGCGGGCACGTCCGCGACGGGCGGCACTTGTCCGAACGACTTCAGCACCATAACTTTAGAGCGGAGCCACGGGGCAAAAATCCTGGACACCCCCCATGGCGTGCGTTACCGTTGACGACGGCGTTGGCGGAGAGACCCCACCGCTGTCGGCGTGGGCACCCCCACCTGCCCGCCCCTTCCGACGCCGGAACGCCCTCGAGGCGTTGGTGTGAGCCAGCAGACAGAGGTACCGTCGATGGATTCGAAACGATTCGTGGGTTGCATGTGCCTGCTCGGTCTGCTCCTGGCGACCGGCATCGCCCTCGCGCAGGAAGACGAGCTGCCTCCCGTCCCGGAAGCCGAGGAGGAAGGGGTCCCGGAGGCGAGCTACTCCATCAAGCAGATCTCGCTCTCGGTCTTCGGGGGCTGGTTCTCGGGGGCTACCTACCTGGAGCTGCCGCCCCTGGAGGCGCGGACCGAACTGGCGGAGGGCTCCAACGACATCTACATGTTCGACGGCAGCATCTTCCAGCTGCCCACCTACTACGATGCCCCGCAGAAGAAGATCGATGCCGGCACCGCCTTCGGCGGGCGCATCGGTTTCTACCTGTCCGACGAATTCCACCTGGACCTGATAACCACCATCACCCGGACGAAGGCCGTGACCTCGTTCCAGAACAACAACCCGCGCGATCCGAAGGCCCCCTTCCGCGAGGTGATGGACACCGACGACGGCTTCACCGTCTACCAGGGCGGCGGAGCCCTCATGTACGACGTGACCACGGCGGACCTGTTGGGGCTCCATCCCTACTTCGGCCTGGGGCTGGGCGGCATCATCAACCACTTCTCGCACATCGCGGACAAGACGGCCCTCTACTTCGAGCTGATCACTGGCCTGAGCTACAACCTGAAGGACGACCTGCAGCTCAGGGCTCAGTTCAACGCCACCACGCTCTCCTTCGAGCGGGAGGAGCTTAGGTACGCGAAGCAGGTGACCTATGCCCAAGCCTCTCTTGGGATTACCTGGCTGATCAACACCACGCCCAAGATGTAGGGACCCGGCGCCGCAGCGCGCCGCCGCCGACGAAGAAACCGCCGTGGCCAGCGCCACGGCGGTTCTGCAAGGATCGAGGAAGCAGCTTCGCTACTTCTTCTTCCTCTTGGCCGCCTTCTTCTTGGTGGCCTTCTTCTTGGTCGCCTTCTTCTTGGTGGCCTTCTTCTTGGCGACCTTCTTGCGGCCCTTCTTCTTGGTGGCCTTCTTCTTGGTGGCCTTCTTCTTGGCGACCTTCTTCTTGGCCTTCTTCTTGGCCTTCTTCTTGGCCTTCTTCTTCGTCGTCTTCTTCGCAGCGGGAGCCGCGGCCTCCATGAACAGTCTCTCCTCCATCTTGGACCTCGCTTGTTGAGGGTTCCACCGTCCACCCGACCGTCGCACCCTACGGGCCGGGCAAGACCTCCTGTCAACTACCGGCTTGTCACGTACTCGGTGAGTCCGTGTGTGGCTCGCAAGGAGCCGCGACTCCTTCGTGTGACATGCGCTCGCGACAGAACCCGCTTCGGTCAGGCCGGGCTCTCGACCCGGTCGCCACCTCGGTCGAGTGACCCTGCACCCGTCGAAGCGGCATTATTATTTCGATCGATTCGAAGAAGTGTCAACGAAAAATGTGTGACTCGATCGCTTCCTGCGCATTTTTTTTTGGCGCGCTCGCCGCGCGAACTTCGCGCTTCGTCACAGCGAAGCAGGACCGCGATGCCGCGGTCCTGCTTCGAGAGGCCTGGTGCCCGGGGCGGGATTTGAACCCGCACGGCTTGTGGCCACTGCCCCCTCAAGACAGCGTGTCTACCAATTCCACCACCCGGGCTGCGGGGATTCTCATGGTTGCTGCGCGCCGGAACCCTGCTCGCCGCTCTGGCCGCCGTTCTGCTCGTCGCCCTGGCTGCCGCTTCCGCCGCTACTTCCCCCGCCACCTGCAGGAGTCTGACCTTGCTCGGGCAGCGGCGGCAGCTGGACTCCGCCCGTCGGCGCCGGCGCCGCCTCGCCGGGCAGCTCTCCGCTCTGAGCCCGCTGCTGGATCAGCGAGGCCCGCTCCTGACCGCGCTGGGCCGTCATGGCGAAGAGGACCCCGGAGGTGATGAAGAAGCCCACGGCGCAGTAGATGGTCATCTTGTGCAGCAGGGTCGTCATGCCGCGCGTACCGAAGATCTGCTGCGGAGCACCGGCCCCGCCGAAGGCCCCCGCCAGACCGCCCCCCTTGCTGGATTGCAGCAGGATCACGACGCACAGCACGACACTGATGATGACGTGCAGGACGATGAAGATGGTGTACATGCCAGTGCGCTCCCGAATGGGTACCGGTTCCCATAAAAATACACCCCCGGTGCCCCCGGGGGCGCAAAAAATCTAAGGCCCGGGCCGGGCTTTGTCAATCGGGGCCATCCGCATCCGACAGGGCCGCGACTCCCGGCAGCTCGCTGCCGGCCATGAATTCGAGCGAGGCGCCGCCGCCCGTCGAGACGTGGGTGATCCGATCCGCCAGGCCCAGCTGGTTGAGAGCCGCCACCGAGTCGCCCCCGCCCACCACCGAGAGCGCGCCCCGGGCGGTGGCCTCGGCGATGGCCTCGCCCACGGCCCTGGTGCCCGCGGCGAAGTGCGCCAGCTCGAAGACGCCCATGGGTCCGTTCCAGAACACCGCGCGGGCCCCGCTCAGGATCTCCCGGTAGCGCGCAACGGTCTGGGCGCCGATGTCCAGGCCTTGCCAGCCCTCGGGAATGTCCGTGACGAGAACGGTCTTGCTCTGCCCCTGGTCGCTGAAATCCGTGGAGACGACGCAGTCGGCGGGCAGCACGAGCTGCGCCCGGACCGATCTGGCACGGTCCATGATCTCCTGGACCACCGCGAGGCTCTCGTCGTCCACCAGGCTGTCCCCCACCTCCAGCCCGTGCACCTTGAAGAAGGTGAAGATCATGCCCCCGCCCAGCAGCAGCGTGTCCACGCGATCCAGCAGGCTGGTGATGACTTCCACCTTGCCCTTGACCTTGGCACCGCCGAGGACGGCCACGAAGGGCCGCGGCGGATCCTGGAGCAGGCGCCCCAGGTTGGTCAGCTCCTTCTCCATCAGGAAGCCGCTCGCCCGCCGGGAGAAGCTGGCGGTGACGCCCACCGTCGAGGCGTGGGCGCGATGCGCGCTGCCGAAGGCGTCGTTGACGTAGACGTCGCCGAAGCGCGCCAGGGCCGCGGCGAAGGCTGCATTATTGGCGGTCTCACCCGGGTCGAAGCGCAGGTTCTCGAGCAGCAGGATCTCCCCCGGCGCCAGCCGGGCCGACTTGCTCTCGGCGTCCGGACCGATGGTATCCGCCGCGAACCGCACCGGCGCCCGTACCAGCTCGCCCAGCCGATCGGCGACCGGCCGCAGCGAGAGCGCCGGATCCACCTTGCCCCTGGGGCGCCCCAGATGGCTCATGAGCACGAGGCTGCCCCCCCGCTCCAGAACGTACTGGATGGACGGCAGCGCGGCCCGGATGCGCGTGTCGTCGGTGACCTGACGCGCCGCGTCCAGCGGCACGTTGAAATCGACCCGCATCAGCACGCGGCGGCCGTCCAGCTCGAGATCCTCGAGGTTCAGCTTCCTGCGCATGGAGCGACATCCTTCATGTCCGGCGGCCTCGAGCCCGGTAAGGCGGCAGCTGCCGGGCTTGCCTCGCAATTGCCTACTGCATAGCAAGTTAGAGCCCAGGTCGACTGCTGGTCAGTCTAGGTAGGGTGCGCGGGACTGTCAAGGGTCGTTTGCGAACCGCCGGGCATGCTCAGCCCCACCCCGAGGATCCAGCGCACATCCCAGCCCGCGCCGGCCAGCGCCGCGCGCACGGCGAGAGCGGTGGCGCCACTGGTGATCAGGTCGTCCACGAGACCGAGGCGCCGCCCTTCCTGGGCAGTCGGCTGCCGGGCCGCGAAGGCACCGGCCACGTTGTCCAGGCGCAGGTCCAGTTGGGGCGCCAGGCGAGCCTGCTGGCCGGTCGCGCGGCGCCGCCGCACGATGCCCTCACGACAGGGCAATCCCAGCCGCCGGGCCAGCAGATGCGCCAGCAATGCCGCCTGGTTGAAGCCGCGATGCCGCCGGCGGCGGCGGTGCAGGGGAATCGCCACCAGGGCGTCCACGACTCCGCCCCGGGCGATGGCCGCCGGCAGGGCCGCCGCTGCGAGCGCGGCCAGCGGCCAGGCCAGGCCGCGCACGCCGTGGTACTTGAGGGCGCCCACCAGCCGGACCAGCTCCTCGCAGGTGGGCCGTCCCGCCGCGGCCGGCAGGTCCGGTTCCGTCTCCGCCTTCAGCATCCGCAGACAGGGTTCCGCCGCCAGCGCGCGGGCGCAGGCCGTGCAGAGATGGGGTCGATCCCAGGGCCGCAGTCCCGCCACGCGCGGGCCCGCCTCCGTCCAGGGAACCTCCCCGTAGCCGGCGCGGCAGAGCTGGCAGTGCTCGGGCAGGAGGAGCTCCAGCAGACCCGCGGGCACACGGACCAGCACGCTCCACATTCCGCTCATGGCTCGTCGCGGGCTCACCATGTCGATCCGGGGGAGGATGGCCGGGACGGTTTCTCCGGCGGGCGGCGGCCCTGACCGCCGCGCGCTGTGCGCCGTCGCGTCAGACGGTGGCCAGGGCCTGGCGCAGCACCTGCCAGGGTACGGGAGGTTCGAACCACCAGGCGAAGGCGAGGCCGGCCCTGAGCAACCAGAGCGGGCCGCCGTCTACGTAGCGGAAGCCCAGCGGCACATGCAGCTCTCCCGCGGGCCGGCGCTGCGTATCCACCACCAGGCAGGCGGCCTGGCCGGCCGCCAGCGGCAGGTAGGGGTGCAGATCCACCGCCGCCGGCAGCGTGCTGATCCAGAGGGAGGGCCTGGCGGGAGCTTGCTTCGGGCCGTCCGTGGCCAGCTCCGCCACCGTCACCCGGAGATTTCCGCCATCGTCGTACCCGGATTCCTCCAGCCAGCTCCGGAATTCCCGGCGCCCCGGCTGCGTCGCTCCGCGGACCGTCAGCGTCTGCACGCCCCAGGCGCCCAGGGCGCGCGCCGCGCTCCGGGCCTCCGGGCCGCAACCGAGGATCGTTGCCGCACCCGGCGGCTCGGGCTCCGGCCAGCACTCCTGCAAGAGGGAGTGCAGGGCGACCTCGCCGCTGTCGTTGCCGATCCAGCGCCCCGCCTGGACCCGCACCGTGTCCACGGCCCCCGTGGCCTGGGCCGTCCGGGTCAGTCGCTCGCAGAGGGCGGCGGTTTCCAGGCGCAGCGGCGCGGCGACATGGAATCCCGCCAGCGCCGCCGCACCGGGCGCGGATTTCAGGGCCGGGAGCGTACCGGGAGCCGCGCGCACCGCGAGGCAGAGCCGCGACAGATTCCGAGCCTGCAGGCCCGCGGCGGTCAGGCGGAGCAGCACCGCCCCTTCGGCGGAGGCGCCGAGATCCGCGTAGAAGGATCCGGGGGCCTCCCAGGCCACGCCGTCGCGCAACCAGCCGCCGCCCTCCGCCAGGGCGAAGGTGCCGGAGAGGAGCGGGCTCACGTCAGACCCGCCGTCGCCTGAGGAGCAGGAGCAGCAGCGCACCGCCCGCCATCAGGCCGAGGCTGATCCACTGGCTGTCGCTCAGCCCCAGCGCGCTCATGGCCTGCACGTCGTGGTACCGCAGGAATTCGATGCTGAAGCGCACCAGCCCGTAGAACAGCAGGAAGCGCCCGAAGGTGGCCCCGGTCGGCGACGAGCGCCGCTCCAGCACCAGCAGCAGGCCGAACACCAGGAATCCCCCGGCCGAGCTGTAGAGCTGCGTGGGGTGGATGCGCTGGCCGGGGTAGAGCGCTCCGGCCGCGCAGGTCGCGGGGAAGCTGACGCCCCAGGGCAGGCTGGTCGGACGCCCGAAGCAGCAGCCGGACAGGAAGCAGCCGATACGCGTGATGCCGATACCCAGGGCGACGGCCGGGGCCATCACGTCCGCCATGGCCAGGAAGGGGATCTTCCGGCGGCGGGCCATCCACCAGACGGTGGCCGTGGCCAGCAGGATGCCGCCGTAGAGCGTCAATCCGCCGTCCCAGATGTAGAACGCGCGATACCACGGCGTGAACTGCCGCCAGTGGGTCACCACGTAGAACAGGCGCACCCCGACCAGGCTGGAGACCAGCACGGCGAAGGAGAACGCGAGCACGGTGTCCGTGCTGAGTCCGCGTCCGCGTCCCCGCCGCACGCACAGCCAGATGCCCAGGACGAAGCTGAGGTCCAGCATCAGGCCGTAGCTCTTGATGAATCCAAACAGCTCCGGATGCATGCCTATCTCCCCGCGGACCCGCCCGGCGCTTTCCGCCGGCCCGGGCGGCCGCTCAGGATTCGTACTGGCGGGCTCCCACGTTGAGCAGCAACCCCAGCAGGAACGAGGAGGCCAGCAAGTTCGATCCGCCGTAGCTGATCAGGGGCAGCGGCAGCCCCGTGACCGGCAGCAGACCCGTGGTGATGGCCACGTTGACCACGACGTGGAACGTGAAGTAGCTGGCCACTCCTATGGCCAGGTACGAGGGGAAGGGGCGCGGCGCGTGGAGCGCCAGGTCGATGGCCCGCAGGATGATCACGAGAAACAGCCCGAGCAGGATCATCGCGCCGGCGAATCCCAGCTCCTCCCCCACTACGGAGAAGATGAAGTCCGTGTGCCGCTCCGGCAGGAACGCCAGCCCCTTCTGCGTCCCCTGCAGGTACTGCGTGCCGAACAGCCCGCCCGAACCGATGGCGACCTTGGACTGGATGGCCTGGTACCCCGAGCCGAAGGCATCCCGGCTCGGTTCGAAGAAGGTCATGATCCGGGCCTGCTGGTACGGCTTCAACTTGTCCCATAGGTACGGAATGCCGATCCCGGTGGCAATGTTCCCCAGGAGGATGAGACCGCTCTCGGCGAAGCGAAAGCGCCCCTTGTAGAGCATGCCCATCAGCAGCAGCAGGTACGCCGCCCAGGGCCAGGCCTGATGCGCCACCGATTCCGAGTAGAAGCTGATGACCGCGCTGAGGATGGCCGTGCCCAGCACGATCAGGAACACTCCCGAGATGCCGTACCAGAAGATCATCCCCAGCCAGAGGGCCGGAAACACCAGGCTGGTGCCCAAATCGGGCTCGCGCAGCACCAGCAGGAAGGGAGCCGCCATCAACAGCAGCGTCAGGGCGGCGGGCGCGACCTGCTGGCGGCGGTCGTGGTAGCGGCTCAGCACGCTGGCGGTCATCAATACGCAGCAGATCTTGGCCACCTCGGAGGGCTGGATGCGCAAGGCCCCTACGATCAGCCAGCGGCGCGCGCCCGCCACGGATGGGCTCCAGGCCAGCACGACCACCAGCAGGGCCAGAATGACGACGTAGAGGGGAAAGGCCAGGTTCTCCAGGTGGCGCAGGGGCAGGCGCGCCGCCGTCGCCATCACCAGCCAGCCCAGCAGGATCCAGACCAGCTGTCGCAAGAAGATCGCCTTGGAGACGTCCGAGGCGAAGTTCTCGTAGGGTCCCCGCAGCCCTTCGGTGACGCTCCAGAGGATGGCCAGGCTGAAGCAGCACAGCGCCGCGTAGGCGGCCAGCAGGCGGCGGTCGCCGGTCGGCAGCAGAAAGCGCCAGAAGCTCATGGCAGCATCTCCTGCGCGGCTGACCAGGCGAAGTAGGCGTGCAGCCAGCGGCCGGCCACCGGCGCGGCCTCCGCACCGCCGTGCCCGGCGTTCTCGAGGATCACGGCCAGGGCCACCTCCGGATCCTTCGCCGGGGCATAGCACATGAACCAGGCGTGGTCGTCGCCGTGCGGGTTCTGCGCCGTTCCGGTCTTGCCGGCCACGGCGATGCCCGCCAGGCGCGCCGCCGCCCCGGTCCCCACGTCCACCACCTGCGTCATGTTCTGCCGGACCCAGCGCAGGTGCTCCTCGGAAAACGGCAGGTCCAGGAAGGGCTCCGGCCGGTCATCGCCCCGCTGCAGGAAGGTCGGCCGGCCCACCCGTCCCGAGGTGGCGATGGCGGCCGCCAGCAGCGCCACCTGCAACGGCGTGACCAGGATCTCGCCCTGGCCGATGGCGTTGTTGAGCATGACGCCCTGGGTCCACTGCCCGCGCCCGAAGCGGCGATCGTACCAGGCCGAGGTCGGGATGTTGCCCGGCACTTCCTCCGGAAAGAGGCTCTGACAGCTGCGCCCCAGACCGAAGGCGTTCGCCGCCGCGGCCAGCTGGTCGATGGTCAGTTGCTGCCCGAGCTGGTAGTAGAAGATGTCGCAGGACTGGACCAGGGCCTCGGCGTGATCTAGAGCCCCGTGCCCGCCGCGGTTCCAGCAGTGGAAGATCCGGTCCCCGAAGCGGTAAGCCCCCAGGCAGGGCTCCTGGTAGCTGTGCGGGCCGATCACGCCCAGCCGCAGCGCGCAGAGAGAGGTCACGACCTTGTACAGCGATCCCGGCGGATAGGTCGCCTGGACGATGCGGTTGAAGAACGGCTTGGCGGGATCGTTCACCAGACGCTCCCATTCCCGCGGAGAGATGCTGGTGGTCAGGCGGTTGGGATCGTAGGCCGGCGAGCTGTAGGCCGCCAGCACCTCGCCCGAGGGCAGGGCCAGAGCCACGGCGCAGCCTCGCCGCTCCTGCAACGCCGACCGCAGACTGTCCTGCAGGGTCGCCGAGAGCGTGAGGGTCACGTCCTTCCCGGGCTGTGGCGACACGCGGCTCCAGGGCTCGTCGCGGCGCCGGACCACGCGCCCGCCTGCGTTGATCTCGACCAGCTCGATGCCGTCCTCCCCCCGCAGGGAGTCCTCGCAGGCCGCCTCGACGCCGAGCACGCCTTTCATGTCCCCCGGACGATAGGCGCGGCGGCTGTTGTCGCCGGGGACGATGTCCTCCTGCCCCACCTCCCCCACGTACCCGATGACGTGCGCGAAGAGGCCCTTGTACAGATAGCGCCGGCGCGCCCGGGTCTCGACCTTCACGCCCGGCAGCTCGTGATGGAACTCCTCGACGGCCTGGATGCGGGCCATGCCGGCGTTGGGCACCAGGACCAAGCGCTCGCGTCCCCGCTCCTTTTGCTGGACCAGCCGCTCGCGGGTATCCGTCTCCGGCAAGTGCCACCAGCCCATGAGTCGGCGCAGGGTCGAATCCGGACCGGCCTCGCCCAGACAGGAGGCCGGCAGGGTGATGTCCGCGATGTACATGTTGTCGGCGAGGATGCGCCCCTCGCGATCGCGGATGAGGCCGCGCGGAGCCTTGAGACGCCGCTGCTCCTGCCGGTTCTGCAGGGCCTGCTCCCGGTAGAAACGGTGGCGAGGAACCTGCAGGACGAACAGGTTCACCACCAGGATGCCGAACAGGATCAGCACGACAGCCCGGCCCAGACGGCCCCGGATTTCGCGGTTCTCGTTCATCGCTCCGTGCACGGCGCCGGCCACCCGGACCCGCCGGAATCACTCGGGGGCACGCAGGATGCCCACCGCATCGGCCAGGCGCATCAGCGGGACGCCGATCAGTCCGCTGTAGAGGGCCCCCGGGATCACCGTGAACACGAGGGGGCGCAGGAATTCGTCCGAGTTCAGACGGCTCTGGACCAGCAGGTAGAGAGTGTCGTGCCCGAGGGCCGCCAGCGTGATGAGCAGCCCCTCCACCACCGGCAGCCCGTAGACCAGGCGGCCGCGCAGGCGACCCACCGCGTAGCCCAGCAGTGACTTGCAGAGGGCATGCAAGCCGAGCAGGTTGGGCGTGGTCAGGTCCTGGATGAGCCCGAGCGCGAAGCCCCCCACGCAGCCCGCGAAGGATCCTTCCGCGAGGGCCAGCATGACCAGGGCGATGATGGTGAAATCCGGCTCCACGTTCCCGATGCGTAGCAGCGGACCGATCATGGTCTCGCCGACGAAGGCCAGGAGCATCCAGCCGAGGGTGGTACGAACGAAGCTCCTCACCTTCGCGAACCCTCCTGGAATCCCCGGTTGCGAGCCCAGACCTCGGCCCGTTCCACCGTCCCGGGCTCGCGGAGGAGGAAGACCGTGGCGTTGCGCGTGAACGAGGTCGCGGGCGTCACGCTGATGTCCAGGAAAAGCTGCTCGGCCGACTTGTGGACCCGGCGCACAACGCCCACGGGCAGACCGCGCGGGACCGGCGCCCAGCCCTCGCCCTCCGCCTCGCTGCGCACCTCGGCGATGCCCGAGGTGACGACGACGTCCCCCTCCTGCACGTCGTCCTCGTCGCGGCCCACCATGTCGAGCAGGAAATCGCCGCCGCGGCTGCGCAGCACCCCCAGCAGACCGGTGCGCTCGATCTCGCAGCCGAGGGCCATGTCCGGGGCGGTCAGCAGCTCCACCCACGCCTCCCGCTGGTCGTCGATGCGGCGCACCCGCCCCAGCAGACCGCGGGAGGACAACACGGGCTCGTAGAGCCGCCAGCGCAGCGGTGCGGCGCTGCGGATCTTGACCATGGTGGCCGAACGCGGCAGCTCGCGGGCCACGACCTCGCAGGGAATCAGCCGCTCGGCGACCCCCGCCGGCAGCCCATCCGTGACGGACTGCCGCTCCGCGTCCCGGGCGCTGCGGCCCAGGTTGGCCGCCTGCAGCTCCAGCTCCTTGATACGGGCCTGCAACCACCCGTTCTCGCGGCGCACGGCCAGGATGTCCTCGCCGAAGTTGCGCAGGCGCCAGTAGGGCCTGGTCAGGACGACGCTCAGGCGATCGGCCACGACGATCTGGAGATCGTCGGGCAGCGTGAGCATGAGCAAGGAGGTCCCCAGGCAGATCAGCAGGGCCAGCAGTTCCATCCGCGGCGAGAGCTGGGAAACGCGCATCTCGATGGGCCTCGGTGTCCCGCCGTCGGGCCGCGCTTCCTCCGGCGCGCCCCCGCGGCGATGTCAGTCTCGCCCGCCTTTCATGATGACGGGCTGGTAGCGCATGAAATCGTCCAGGATCTTGCCCGTCCCCAGCACGACACAGAAGAGTGGATCGTCCATGAGATTGATGGGCAGGTCCGTCTGATCGCGGAGCAGTTCCGGCAGGCCGCGCAGCAGCGCCCCGCCGCCGGTCATGACGATACCCCGGTCCTTGATGTCCGCCGCCAGCTCCGGCGGCGTCTGTTCCAGGGAGTGCTTCAGAGCGTCGCAGATGGACTGGATCGGCTCCTGCAGCGCTTCCCGGATCTCCACGGCGGTGATCCGGAGGGTCTTTGGCACGCCGGAGACCTGGTCCAGCCCCTTGACCTCCATCTCACCCTCGTTGTCGAACTTGTAGGCGGAGCCGATGTTCTTCTTGATGTTCTCCGCGGTCTGGTCGCCGATGAGCAGGTTGTGGTTCTTCTTGATGTAGCTGACGATGGCCTCGTCCATCTCGTCGCCGCCGACGCGGATGGAGGTGTCGCAGACGATGCCGTTCAGCGCGATGACGGCGATCTCCGTGGTCCCGCCCCCGATGTCGATGATCATGTTGCCGCTGGGCTGGTCCACCGGCAGGCCGACGCCGATCGCCGCGGCGATGGGTTCGGCCACCAGGAACACCTCGCGCGCTCCGGCATGCTTGGCCGAATCGCGGACGGCCCGCTTCTCGACCTCGGTGATGCCGGAAGGCACGCAGATCACGATGCGCGGCGCGATGAAGTGGCGCTTCTTCTGAGCGATCTTGATGAACTCCCTCAGCATGTACTCGGTGACCTCGAAGTCGGCGATCACGCCGTCCTTCAAGGGCCGGATGGCCGCGATGCTCTCGGGAGTCTTGCCGAGCATGGCCTTCGCATCCGCACCGACCGCATAGACCTTGCCGTTGGTCTTGTTGATGGCGACCACGGACGGCTGGTTCAGCACGATGCCCTTGCCCTTGATGTAGACCAGGGTGTTGGCGGTGCCCAGATCAATGGCGATGTCGTTGGTGAACATGCCCTGCAAGCGTTTGAACATCTTGCTCATCCTTCGGGTCGATGCCTGAGATCCTCTCCCGGCGAATCCGCCGGCGGCCACCCTTCCTCACGCAGGCTGACGCACGCGCCCCCGCCCCAGACGAGATGGTCCAGCAACTCGATGCCCAGCAGGCGCCCGCATCCGGCCAGCCGCCGGGTCAGCTCCAGGTCGTCGACGCTGGGCTGCGCACAGCCGGAAGGATGATTGTGGGCGACGATGACGACGGCCGCGCCGAGGGCGACGGCGGGCTTGAAGACCTCGCGCGGGTGGACCAGGGAGGCGTTCAGGGATCCGACCGAGACCGTCTCCACGGCCGCCAGGCGATGCCGCGCATCGAGGTAGAGCCCCAGGAAATGCTCCCGGTCCAGCCCCCGGAACTCCTCCGCCAGCAAGGGCGCCAGGTCCCCAGGCCCCCGGACCAACAGGCCCAGCCGTCTCCGCGGCTGCAGGCAACGCACTCCCAATTCGCCGGACGCCACCAGACGAACCGCCCGCGCCAGGCCCAGTCCCGGTTCGCGACGCAGCACCTGGGGACGCGTCGCGACCAGCTCTCCGAGCGAACCGTACTGCCCCAGCAGCCTGGCCGCCAGCTCCAACACCGGCAGCGGCCCGCCGTTCCCCAGCACGAGGGCCAGCAGCTCGCAATCGGCCAAGCTCCTGGGCCCTCCACGCAAGAGCCGTTCCAGGTGTCCGCGTCCGCGCCGGCCGACAACAGGGCCGACGTCCAGCGCCGCCCCGTCGCTTGCAGCCTGTATCTTGTTGGTAATCAAGGCACTACAGCCTGCAGACGCGCGGGGTGGAAGGTAACAGAACGCCCCCGGTCGGGCAACTCTTTTCTGTCGCATCCGCTCCTGCCTTTTCCCTTGTCGTCGCAGCGGTCAGTTCCTATCCTACCGCCCGACACCCAGCGACGAGGTAGGTCCAGCTCCGTGCCCCCAGCCACGCCTCTCAAGCCCGGCATCATCGTGCGCAAGTACGGCGGTTCTTCGCTGGCCACCGTGGGGCGTATCTGCGAGGTGGCCCGCGATCTGGCCGGCCTGCGGGCGGAAGGACACCAGCTGGTCGTGGTGGTGAGCGCCATGGGGAACACCACCGACGAGCTGTCCGGCCTGGCCCGGCAGGCGAACCCCGATCCGCCGCGCCGCGAGCTGGACATGCTGCTCTCGGTGGGCGAGCGCATCACCATGTCCTTGCTCTCGATGGCCCTGGCCGCCGAGGGCTGTCCCGCGGTCTCCTACACAGGATCCCAGTGCGCCATCATCACCGACACCAGCCACACCGACGCCCGCATCGTGGAGGTCAAGGGCGATCGCGTCCGCGAGTCCCTGGCTGCCGGCTACGTCGTGGTCGTGGCCGGTTTTCAGGGGGTCAGCCGCACCAAGGAGATCACGACCCTGGGCCGGGGCGGCAGCGACACGACCGCCGTGGCCCTGGCGGCCGCCCTGGGCGCCGAGCGCTGCGAGATCCTCAAGGACGTAGACGGGGTCATGACGGCGGATCCGGGTCTGGTGCCCGCGGCACAGCGCTACGACGCCCTGGATTACGAGGAGCTGTCCGACCTGGCGGCCGCCGGCTGCGGCGTCGTGCATCACCGTGCCGTTCGCTACGCCCAGGAGCACGGGGTTCCCCTCTACGTGCGCTCCAGCTTCCACGACCGACCCGGCACGCGCATCGGCCCGGGCCGCCCGGCGCGACCACTGCCCCGGGGCGAGGCGGCCTATCGCCCGCTGGGCCTGGTGGTGCAGGAGAAAGTGGCCTGGCTGGAGCTGTGCGGCGGACGGGCCGCCTGGTTGCCGGCCTGGAGCGAGGTGCTGGCCGCGCAGGCCGCCAGCGAGGCCGTCAGCGCGGAGTGGCTCGAGGAATCGGCGGTGGTTCGCTGGGGTGCGATAGGCCCCGCTGCGCGTCTGGACCTCCTGCGGGCGGCGGCCCGACCGCTGGCGGACGAGCACGGGATCACGCTGGGCTGGCGTGACGGCCTGAGCTGCTGCGGGCTGGCCGGCGGCCGTCCCGAGAACTGGACCGTGGCCCGGCGGCGGCTGGCGATGCTGATGCAGGAATTCGGGATCACGGACTGGATGCTGCGCGTGGACGGCCCCACGCTCAGACTGCTGGTTCCGGCCGCCAGCGCCAAGAGCCTGGCGCAGCGTCTTCACGCCGCGTTCTGGCCAGATTGAACTCCTCGGCCAGGAAATCGCGCCAGACTCCCACGGGCAGCTCCCGCCACGCCGTCTCCAGCAGGCGTCGCGCCTCCGTGTCGTCGCCCAGCTTGGCCTTGGTGAGCATGATGGCACGCACCAGCGCCAGCTCCGCGCGCTCGTCGGACGGGAAGTAGCGGTAGAGATCAAGGTAGGCCTCCGCGGCGCCCCGGAAATCCAGCTGCTTCTCCATGAGGAAGGCGGCCTGCGCCAGCTCGGCCGCCGGCAGACCGAGGAAGGAATCGCCCCGCCGCGCCTCCTGGAAGATATCGAGCGCCTTGGTCACGAGGCCCCGTTCGCTGGCGAGGCGGAAGGCCTGTCGGTAGTCGAGCCGGGCAGTCCCGGTCTGTCCCGCCATGCGGCGGGCGCGGGCCAGCTGCAGCCGGCCCTCGAGGCTCTCCGGCACCATCTCGAGGTACTCCAGGAAGGCCCCCTCGGCCGCCCAGGCCTGGCCCCGGTCCAGGAACCGCCGCCCCTGGAGGTAGCGGCGCTCGGCCCGCGCCTGCCGGTGATGGCCCAGCGCGACAGCAAGGAACAGGCCCAGTCCGAAGCCCCCGAAATGCGCGGCGTAGGAGACGGCGCTGCCGGCCTCCCGGGCCGCGACGACGTAGACCACCTGCAGCAGCAGCCAGAGCAGCACCGCGACGGGCAGCGGCAGAAAGGCTCGCCCGGCTCGGTTCACGCCCTGCAGCGGGGTGAACACCCAGTAGGCGAGGGAGAGACGCGCGAAGTAGAAGCGCACCAGGCTGAGGGCCAGCAGCCCGGAGATCGCCCCCGAAGCCCCCGCCACACCGGTGCCGCCGCAGCCGAACCAGCCGTGCATCGCCGCGAGCCCGTGCACCACGTTGCCCGCCACACCCAGCAGCAGGAAGAAGTGCAGGAAGCGCCAGGGCCCCAGGCGGTCTTCCAGGGAAGGTGCGAAGACGAGCAGGTAGACCATGTTGCTCAGGAAGTGGAACCAGCTCGCGTGCACGAAGATCGCCGTCACCACCGTCCAGGCGGCCTGGTTGCCGGGATAGAAGATCAGGCGATAGGGGTGCAGGGGCAGCAGCTGCGGGAAGTAGCGGCTCCACACGAAGACGGCCGTCATGATCCCCAGCAGCAAGCCGGTCAACAGGGGTGGACGTCGCCGCTCCAGTTCGACACCCACGGGATAGAAGTAGAAGAAGTACATGAGCCCCGCTCTCGTGGCGCGACGGACAGACGGCGGCATCCGGCTGCCGGCCGCCGCCCGTTCTAGGATCGGTCGGGAAGTGCGCGGCTTGAGCGCCGCGGGGGCTCAGAAGGTGTAGCTGAGGGTCGCGGAGGTGAAGTTGACGCTCTCGTCCTGACCCGCGCCCGTCAGGAAGGAGCCCAGGGAGAAAGGCGCCTTGTCGTTCACCAGCAGATCCGCGTCGAACGCGCCCAGGTGCAGGCCGATGCCGACCGACAGCTCCAGCTGCGGGTCCCGGAAGTCCTCGCGATAGACCAGGCCGCCGCCGAAGTGAGTCGAGCGCTCGTCGTGCGGGATTTCCTGACGAACCGCTCCGCGCAGGGTGAGCCAGGCCAGCTGGCGCGACTCGGCGCCCAGGCGCAGGACGTGACGGGCGAGCCTGTTCTCCTCCAGGTACAGCCCGTACCAGGGACCACGGCTGTAGTCCTCCTTGCCCCAGCGATACTCGTAGGAGGCGATCAGCAAGTTGTCGGCGTCGGGCAGCACGTTCAGACCCAGCCCCGCCCGCGTCAGGCGGGCATCCAGGTCGGTCGCCCCCGGGTCCCCGAGATCCTCCCGCCAGGCCAGATGATCCCGCCCGCCGTGTTCGAGGAAGGGCACGAGGGCCACGCTCTCACGGAGGCCGACGAAGAGGCGCAGGCGCCAGGCGTAGCTGCCCCACCGGCCCTCCTCGACCGCCCCGCCGTAGTCGCGGTCGGTGCCGTACCAGACGCCCGCCAGGTCGCCGTAAACCCGCTCACCCAGCCCCGCGCGCAGCCCGAGACCGACCGCGGATTCCTCCTGCCAGGTGTCGTGTCCGCCCGCGGTCTCGGCAAAGCGCGACCAGCTGCCCAGCAGACCCAGCTGCAGGCCTCCGCAGGCGCGGGCCCAGGCAGCGGTCCAGGTGCCCGGCAGCCGCTCGCCTTCTCGCGCTTCGCTCAGGTAGAGAGCGCCGGTGCCCCAGCGGCCGCTCCGGGCGAGGCGGAAGTGCACGCCGCCACCCTGCCGCACGGGTGCCGACCAGTCGTCGCCCTCCGCCAGGACGTCACCCAGCTCGAGGATGCCGACGTTCGGGTAGTCGGGCAGGCTGCCCGGCCAGAACAGGACGTTGTGCTCGTCCTCGAGGTACTCGCCGTCGCCGCCCAGGCTGAGGATGCGCGTGACGGTGGCTCCGGCCGCAGATGAGAGCAGCAACCCGAGGACCAGGGCCGACAGGAGAACCGGAGACGGAGCTAGCCGGCGTGGCATCGTGCGGGCCTCCCGGGACAGGCGCGGCACCGCCGCCTCAGATGGGCCGGGTCTCGTAGAGCTGGTAGTCGCCCATCCCTTGCGGATCGTAGAAGGTGAACTGCTCGCCCAGCTGGAGATAGTACCAGACTTCCCAGCGACCCTCGCGGGACATCTCGTCGCCGAAGTGCTGGATGCGATCCGCCGGCCCGTAGCGGATGTAGATCCGGCCCCGGTCGCTCAGCGCTCCGCGGCCGAAGCCGCCGAAGCGCGCGTCGGCCTCCACGATGCGCAGCAGGTGGCGGACCTCCAGGGCCGTGGGCGGCACCTCGGCGGCGGCGGCCGCCGCGGCGAAGACCGCGCGCCAGGCGCTCTCGCGCTCCGGGACCGGCAGGCTCGCGAGCTCCTGGCGCTTGGCCCGGCCGGCGATACCTTCCAGCCAGGCCACGTGGCGCTTCCACTCCTGATCGTTCCAGAAGGGCACCTGCAGGTTCGTGAACGACCGCGGCGGATCCAGCGACAGCCGCTCCGACCCCGCCGCCAGGGCCACTTCCAGCCGCAGACCCAGCGTGCAGCGCCCGAAGTAGATCTCCCGCGAGGACCAGGCCATGTGCACGACCAGGCTGTCCCCCCGCAGCTGCTCTTCCGCCAGGGGGATCCTCTGCACGAGCGCCTTGTCCTGCGTGTTCTCCTGGATGCTGGCCACGAGCTGCAGACCGCCGGGCGGCCAGGGCACCTTGCCCGGACGGCGGTGCAGCCCCACGTCCACCCGCAGCGTATCCAGTCCGATACCGAGCACCGGTCCGGCCTGGTCTTCGCCCTGCAGGTTCCAGCCGAAGGACGAGAAGTAGAGCGGCGTCGCCTTGACGGCCTGCGGGCTGTACGTGAACCGCCGCTCCCACTGGCGCGAGGTCTCCAGCACCGTCACGGTCGTCCGGAGATCCACGCGGCCGCTGCCGCGCAGGCGCAGGGGGACGCGACAGGTGAGCTTGCGGCGCGATCGCGTGTCCGCGAACGCATCAACGCGAGCCTGGACCTGGGCCACGCCCCCACCCACGCGCTGGCCGTCGGCGCGCGCCACGACCGTGACCTGGATCGTGGAGACGTAGGCGTCACCCGCACGTTGGAAGACCAGGGAGCGGAAGGGAACCGACACACGGACCTCGGGGATGTCGCTGCCGGCCGAATCCACCCGCGTGGTGACGAAGGCCTCCAGTGGCAGCTGGCTGGGGCCTCCCGGACCGAGGCCGTCCACCGGTCCCCAGCCCGCGCAGCCGGCCGCCAGCAGACCCAGGAGCAGCACGACTCCCAGGGGCGTGGGCCGGCGCCGCAGCAGGCTGCCGGCTTCAGGAAGGACGGCTGGCCAATGGTGTCGGGGCATGACTCTCGTCGCTGGCGATGCGACCGTCGAGCAGACGGACGATCCGGCGCGTATGGGCGGCGATGTCCGCCTCGTGAGTGACGATGACGATGGTGTGGCCGGCGCGATCCAGACCATCGAGCACCGCCATGATCTCCTCGCTGGTGACGGAATCCAGGTTGCCGGTGGGCTCGTCCGCGAGGATCAGGGAGGGATTATTGACCAGCGCGCGCGCGATGGCAACCCTCTGTCTCTGGCCGCCGCTCAACTCGTTGGGCTTGTGCTGGGCGCGATCGCTCAACCCGACGTCCGCCAGGGCCTCGGCCACCCGGCGCCGCCGCTCCGCGATCGGGACATTGGCGTAGATCAGCGGCAGCTCCACGTTCTGGGCGGCGGTGGCCCGCGGCAGCAGGTTGAAGGTCTGGAAGACGAAGCCGATCTTGCGGTTGCGGATCTCGGCCAGCCGATCGTCACCCAGGCTGGCCACCTCCACCCCGTCCAGGCGATAGCTGCCGCCCGTCGGGGTGTCCAGGCAGCCGATCAGGTTCATGAGCGTCGACTTGCCCGATCCGCTGGGCCCCATGATCGCCACGTACTCGCCGTGATCGATGTCCAGATCCACGCCGCGCACCGCGGGGACCTCCACGCTCCCGACCTGGTAGATCTTGTGGATGTCCCGGATGGCGATCAGGCTTCCGTTCCGGCTCACGAGCCGCTCCCTGACGACGGTCCCTCGGGAAGGCGTCCGATGGCCCGGTCCAGCTGCGCCTGGGCGATCAGGAAGTCGCAGATGGCCTGGATCTCGCTCGCCCGCGCCGTGGCCAGGTTGACCTCGGCGGTGATCCGATCCAGGCTCGTGCCGGCCCCGACCCGGAACCGCTCCTGCGCCAGGCGCAGCTCCTCCTGGGCCTGGACGATCGTCTCGCGGCTCAGGCCCGTGCGCTCGCGCGCCTCGAGCAAACTGTTATAGAGCCGGCGGATCTCCAGCTGAGCATCCAGCTGCGCCTGGTTCAGGTTGTACTCGGCGATGCGCGCGCTGGCCTTGGCCTGGGAGCGCTGCGTCCAGGTCTGCAGGCGATCGAACAGCGTCCAGCTGACCTGATAGCCATAGGACAGGTTGTCCGAGGTCGCGGCGCCGAAGCGGAAGGGGGATTCGTTGGTGTACTTGCTGTAGCTCCAGAAGAGATCGAGGCTCGGCCAGAAACCGCTGCTGGCGCTGACGACGTCCTTATGCCGGGCGCGCACGGTGTACTCCAGGCTCTCCAGATCGGCCCGGTTGTGCAGGGCCTCCTCGTAGAGGGTGTCCAGGTTGCCCACCGCGAAATCGGTGTCCAGCGCCGAGCGGTCGATCTCGAAGCGGGACGCCAGGGGGCGGTTCATGGCGTAGGCCAAGTCCGCGAAGGACTGCTCGACGTTGTTCTGGGCCGTCAGGACATCCAGCTTGGTCTGCTCCAGCCTCACGCGGGCTTGCAGGACATCGCTCTTGGCGGCGCTGCCCAGGCGGAAGTAGGTCTCGGAGCGATCCAGCTCCTTGGCGGCCAGGTCCCGGCTGTCCTTGGCTACCTCCAGCAGCCGCTCGTAGCGGAGCAGGTTGAAGTAGGCGCTGGCCACGTTCTGGACCACGAGGGCACGGTTGTACTGCTGGGAGGTCTCGGCGGCCTTCAGGGAGTTCTTGGCGGAGCCGAGCTGACCGTACCTGCCGAAACCCGAGAACACGTTCAGGGAGAGGCTCGCGGAGTTGGAATGGTAACGGGTGTTGGTCTTCTCGTCCTTCACCTGCCCGTTTGGAATCTGCAGGCCGAAGGGAACCGTCAGCCCGGGCTGGTCGGTCAGCAGGTTGACGGTCTGGATGTCGTACTGGGCGACGTTGAAGTCGGTGCGGTGGTTCTTCTGATCGTTGTGTCCCACGTTCAGGCTGGGCAGGAAGCTCCCCCAGGCGGCCTTGACGGATTGCCCGGCCTGTTCCCGCTGGGCCTCGGCGACGGCCAGCGAGAGGCTGCCCTCCAGGGCGATGTCGATGCATTGCTGCAGGTTCAGCAGCGGGGGGATGGGAACCTGCTCCACCGTCGTCTGGGCGGCCACGGGCAGGGCCGCCGCGCCCCAGAAGGCCGCTGCCAGCAGGGTCAGCCGGCCTGCGCTCCTGCTGCTCCTCGTCTTCCACGTCGTCATCGTGCGCCACTCCTTGCCTGCGGTCGTCCGGAAACCGTCCGTTTGGACACCCATTCTAGGCGCCCGCCCCGGGAATGCCAAACGCTTTGCACCCGGAATTCCAGCGGCCGCCTGACCGCGGCCGCCGCCTCCCCCCTACGCAGGGTGGCGGGGACTGTTGCAAGAACGGCAGCCACGTTCCTGGAGACGCAGCTGCCGCGAAGAAGTTCGCTCGCCGTCAGTTGTGCAGGCGGAAGCGGAAGGGGATGGCCATCCAGGCCTTCACGGGGATGTTGCGCTGCTTGCCGGGCTTGAATGTGCACTTCATGGCCGCCTTCAGGGCTTCCTTGTCCAGCATGGGGTGCGCGCCCTGCAGCAGCTGGGCCTGCATCACCCTGCCGTCCGGTCCGACCAGCACCTTGACGATGACCGTACCCTCCAGCATGGAGATGCGCGCCATCTCCGGATAGTCGGGAGCCTCGAAGTGGACGAGTTCGGGCTTCTCCTGCGAGACCACGAACTCCTCGCCGCCCCAGCCCGCTCCCTCGCCGGTCTGCGCCGAAAGGGCCTGGTCGAAGTCCATGAGGGTCTCGGCGATCTCCACGTCCTCCGTCACCTCGTCGTCCGGCGCGGCCTCGACGGCCTTCGGCGGCGGCGGCACGTCCTTGGGCGGCGGCGGCAGGTCGATCACGTCGGGCAGGTCCACGATGTTGAACTCGGTCTGGATCAGGCGATAGGGATGGGGCGTGTACCTGGGGGAGAAGAGAAAGAACGCCACCGTCAGTGCGCAGGCCACGACCGCCGACCAGCGCAGGTACTTGTTGTACTTGGCCTTGAAGAGGTCGTTGGCGGTCGGCGTTCCCAGGGGGCTGTATTCGTCCATCGACATGCAGCACCTACCACTTGCGTCCAGGGTGGCTTTCGATGTCGTTGTTGAAGAAGACCCGGACGGCGTTGACGTCCTTCAGCTCTTCCATGACGTCGCTGACCACGCCGTAGGGCGTGTGCGTGTCGGTCTTGAAGGCCACGATCAGCATGGGATTGTCCTGGAGTTTCTTCCCGATGATGTCGGATACGTACTCCACCTTGGTGATCCGGTCGTTGATGGAGATAAGACCCTGCTTGTTGATGTAGATGTTGGAGATCAGCTCGCGTTTGGCCTCCTCGCCCGCCTCGGCCCGCGGCAGCTCGATGGGCAGGCCGGTCTCCTCGCGGAAGATGGTCGTCACCATGAAGAAGATCAGCAGCAGAAAGGCGATGTCCCCCATGGAGGACGTGGGGATGAAGACTTCCGTCCTGGTCTTGCGCCCGAATGCCATGTCTCCCGTCCGTTACTTCTCGGTCGTCTTCAGCGACACGCGCGTGGCCTTCGCCAGGCGCAGCTCGTCGAGGCAGGCGATCATCCGCCCGTAATCCGCATCGGGATGGATCTCCAGGACGACGATGAGCTTGTCGTTGCCGGACAGCCGGTTCTCGATGGCGGTCTTGATGTGGTTGATCTCGATCGGCTTGCCGTCCAGGGTCACCGAGTCGTCCTGATGCACCTTGAGCGTCGTAACGTTGCTCATCTTCACCTTGACGGGCTCCGAATCCCTCTGCTTGGCGGGCAGGACCATGATCAGTCCCTGCTCGGCGGCGAAGATCGTCGTGACGATGAAGAAGATCAACAACAAGAAGGCCACGTCGCTCGTGGAGGCCATGCTGATCTCCTTGGCGGCCTCTTGCCTTTTCCTCTTCCGCAACATAGCCATCGTGGTCACTCCCGGTCCGCGCGGGGCGGCACCCTAACCGCCGAGCTTGGTCAGTTCCTCGACGAGCTCGGCCGAGGACTCCTCCATCTCGATCACGAAGCGGTCGATGGCCGAGACGAAGTAGTTGTACCCGATGGAGGCGGGGATGGCGACCATCAGGCCCGTGGCGGTGGTGATGAGGGCCTCGGAAATACCGGAGGCCACCAGCTTGGCGTTCACCTGCTCGGAGGCCGCTATGGCCTCGAAGGCGTTGATCATGCCGGAGACCGTGCCGAGGAACCCGATCAGCGGAGCGATGGTGGTCACCGAGGCGATCCAGATCAGGCCGCGCTCCAGGAAGGCCATCTCGATGGTCCCGGCGTTGGCGATGGCCTTCTCGACGGCGGCCGTTCCGCGGTCCGTCTTCTGCAGACCCGCGTAGAGGATGGCCGCGATGGGCCCGCGCACCTTCTGGCACTCCACGGAGGCCGCCTCGACCCCCTCCGAACGCAAGGTGGTGATGACGGTCCCGATCAGCTTGCGCGTGTTGACCCGGGCCCGGTTGAGGGTCCAGAGACGCTCGATCAAGAAGATGAAGCCCACGATGGACACCACGAGCAGCCACCACATGAAGTTGCCGCCCTTGATGAACAGTTCCCCGGCGCCGGTCTTGCCGATCGCGCTCTCGGACAGCCACTTCTGCCAGCCGGTGTAGCCCTGGACCACCACGGGAATCTCATCGGACGAGTCGGCGGCCGTGGAGCCGAAGGCCAGCGAATCCGTCGCCGCCATGATGCTCTCGAAGCGGTTGGCGGGCACACCCTCCTCCTGGCAGAGGGCCGGTGCGGCCGCGACCGCGACGAGGCCGAGGCTCACGAGCGCGATGACGGCGCATTGGAACGTACCGAGACGAGCCATTGTGTCGATCTCCCTTTCCTGATTGGGACCCGAAGGAAGCTGGCGCCCGGAGCGCGGCACGTAGCGGGTGGGGGCTATCTTGGCCTTCTCCGAGCAGGGCCCCGCCGAGGCTGACATTGACCCTCTGGTGCCCTTACGACCACCGGTTCGGCGAGTATAGTCGCGTCTTGTAATTAGTGTCAACAAGCCCCGCAAGTCAAACGCAAATCCCCTCGCAGTCCACCCGGATTCCCTCATGACCCGCCTCTCTCAGTCGCCGATCCGGCGCGCGTTGGAGGACTCCAGCACGTAGGTGCCGGTCCCGGTGCGATCCACGAAGAGGAAATTCAGACCGAGGGTCTGGCTGCTGTAGATGTTGGGAAAGAGCTGATGCCCGGCGTGGTTGTACCGCCAGAGCTCGAAGGCCTTCTCCCGCTCGACCGTCTGTCGCTTGCTGTCGATCTCCCGGGCCGCCTGCTGACTGGGCTCGATGGGCAGCGCCCCCTTGTCCAGTTGGGGGACCCGACTGCCCAGCCCGCCGCCCTTGGCCTCGGTGCCGGGCCGATCCGGAGCGTACCGGTCGAACACCTTGACGTAGGCATCTTCGAGCTCCGAGGGGTTCAGGGGCATGGACTCGACCTGGATCTCGTTGGGGGCGCCCAGCAGCAGGAAGATCCGCCCCCGCGCGTCACGAGCGCCCAGCCGGCCGAAACCTCCGAGCTTCTCGCGGACGTACTCCATCCGCTGGCGGAACTCCACGTAGGCCTCGTTGACCGCGGTCTCCGGATCCGGATCGTTCTCGCCCCAGAATTCCTCGAGCATCACCTGGCGTTCGGCCTGCCCGGCCGCCAGGAATTCATCCAGCCGGTCCCCGAACAGGACGGTCCGCCCCTCCCCCTCCAGGTCGTCGCGGGATCCGGCCAGGGCGGACAGCCGCCAGATGACATCGAACTCCGCCACCCAGCCGCTGCCCCGTCCGCTGGCGGGAGCGCAGCTGAGCTGGTATGCGCCGGCGGGCAGGAGATTCACGTCCAGCTCGTAGAAGACACCAGCCCGGCCTCCCGCCTGCAGCCGTCGCAGCTCCCGCTCGTCGAAGCCGATGGTGTCCCGCATGGCAAAAGCGAGGTCCTTGGCCAGCACCTGCACGTAGAGCCCCGGTTCGGCGGCCTGCCGCCCGTTGCCCGCACCGGGCGGCGCGACCTCGAAGTAGATCTGCAGGTGGTCCTGCTCCAGTCCGTAGCACCGATTGGGATGCAGATGATCCAGGAGCGCCGACTCCCCGATGTTCCGCCCCAGGGGATCCTTGTCCTGCCAGAGGGCGATGGGAGCGTTGGTCAGGAAATAGGGATCCGAGAGGCTCAGGCCCTCCGCGTCCGGCTCCCGGGGCGGCGCTTCCCAGTCCCCGGTCACCTCGCTGCGGGCGCGGTTCCGGTTGATGGCGTTGAGTAGACCCGGACGCCCGCGCAGGCTATCCTCCAGGCGGCAGGTCAGGCGACCGGCCCGGACGGTCACTCCCCGGAGAACCACGGGGAAGACCTGGTAGAGGGTGTTGGAACCCGCCTCTTCCGCGTTCAGGGTGCGAAGGGGGAAGGTCTTTTCCCCCTCCGTGACGCTGCCGTCGCGGCCTTCCAGGTGCGCATGCACGACCAGCTCGCCCGACAGGCCCGCGCCCGCGGGCTCGAAGGTGAGCTGGCTGTTGGCGACCGACACCAGCAGCACCACGTCCAGGGTGCCGTCCTCGCGCCAGCGATTGACGATGTCGACCATGCTGTGGAAGTTGCCGCGGCCTTCCCAGGGTCGCACCAGGGCCGCGTGCGCGGGCCGCGGACTCCCCAGGAGGATCACCAGCGCCAGCAGCAGAACGACCAGCAGCGCCACCGGCGCCACGAGCGAGACCACCGGCGGGCGAGCGACGCGCACTTGCAAGGCCGGGCGCGGGGGTCTGGTTCGCCAGGGCGACATGCGTCTCACCTTTCGCGTGGGTCCGCGGCGGCCGCCGGCCGGCCCGTCCCTGCCCTTCGCGGGCCCGCCGCTCCCCATGCCTACACCGCGCAGCTCCCGGTGTTCCCCGGGACTCGGCGCTGCGGAACCTTGCGCGCGGGAATGGCTCGGCGTGGGGTGCCAGGACCTAACAGCATATAGGTACGGAATCTAGGTAGACGTGACAAGAGCGTCTCGCGTCCCGGTGCCCGCCCGCGACGGCCTCCCAAAATGGCGGCCCGCTCTGTGGGGGCGGGCCGCCGTACCTGCCTGCGAACATCTAGTACTCGAAGGAGATGCTGACGCGGTGAACGTACTGGAGCGCTCCCATGTCCACGGCGCTGTAGTCGACCAGCGCCTTGGAGGTCTTGCCGGTCGAGATGGCCAGGCCGAAGCCGAGGGCCAGACCGTCCGTGTCGTAGTCGATGTTGTAGCCCGCCCGACCGTAGAACAGGTTGTTCAGGTTGTACTCGGCGCCCACATTGGCCCGTTCCAGGTTGTCGGCGGGGTGCTGGAACTCGGCCGCGATGAGCAGCTTCTGCCGCTCCATCTGCAGGAGATTGAAGCTGGCGCCCACCTTGAAGGTCGTCGGCAGCTTGGCCTCGAGCTCATCGAAGGTGATCTTGCCGCCCAGGTTCTGGATGACCATGCCCAGCTTGAGGCCGCGCAGACCGATGCGGTACATGATCCCGAAATCGAAACTCCCGGAGTTCACGCTCTGCTCGGCCAGCCCCAGATGGAGGTAGTTCATGGTGAATCCCGCGGAGAACTTGTCCGTGAAGAACCGGCTGTAGGTCAGGCCGAAGCTGGTGTATCCAGCGTCGAAGGTCTGGCCGTTGCCCTCGGGATTGTAGGCCGTACGCACCAGCATGGGATCGAGCCAGAAGGAGCGCGCCGAGAGGGCGAAGGTCCCGGGGATGGCCCGTGGATTGAAGGCCAGGACGGCGCTGCTGAGCTTCGTGTCCGCCGGCCACTGCACGTGCGAGACATTGAACTCGTTGCTCCGCACGTTCACCAGACCGCCAGGATTCCAGAAGACGGCAGTGGCGTCATCGGCGACCGCGGTGTAAGCCGACCCCATGCCCGTGGCCCGCGCGCTCACGCCGATCTGCAGGAACTGCCCATCGAATGTCCCCACCTTGGCGAAGCCCACTGCCAAGGCGGCCGACGGCAGGACCAGCATGATGACGCTCAGAATGGCTATGCGCTTCATGGAAACCTCCAGGTCCGTCTCCCGACGGTGTCGTCGACGCCCAGGGCTCGCGGCGGACCGGCCCTAGCGCACGATCACGAACTTGCCAATGAAATCGTCGAACTGACTGTCCTCCGATTCCACTACGTAGAGGTAGATGCCGCTCACGATCTCCTGGCCGTTGCGGCTCATCAGATTCCAGCTCGCCTGACCGTAACCGTCGCGGCCGTCGTGCTCGACCTCGGCCACGAGATCCCCGTCCAGCGTGAAGATGCTGATCTTGTTCTTGGCCCGGGGCAGGTTGGCGAAGACCACGCGCACCCCCGTCGGATCATCGCCACTGGGATGGAACTGCTGGAATTCCGCCAGCGCATCCCGGGTCGCCGGGTTGGGGTACACGTAGATATTGACGCCCTGACGCTTCCGTTCCTCGGCGGTCTGCGCGTCGGTGCCCGGTACCGTGTTCGTGAAGGAAGAGCCCGGGTCGCCGGACTGCCCCGCACCGGTGACGCGCGGCTGGGCGCCCACGAAGTCGATGGCGTGATCCGTGGCCGTCACGGAGTAGAAGTACAGGAACCCGTTGTGGATGTCCCGGTCGACGTACTCGTAGTACTGGACGGCCGGCTTCTCCCGGATGTTCAGCGCGTCGTCCGGCGCCCGGTAGGCCACGGCGAAGAAGGTGTCCAGAATGGCCGGATAGCCGGCCCAGGGCACCAGCCCTTCCAGGCCGGGATTGACCTCGCCGAAGGCATTGTACACCGGGGGCCGCGTGACGTAGAGACCTTGCGGATCGGCATCCACCACGACCTGCATCGCCTCGGCCAGACCCTCGAAGAGCGGATTGTCCAGGCAGCGCGGCCGGTAGCGAATCTGCTCCAGGCCGGTGTTCGATCCCAGGGGGAGGGTATCGATTTCCGTGCCGCTGCTGGTAACCCGCGTCTGCACGAAGTTGTTCACGAGATCGTACTCGGCGACCAGCTGCCAGAGGTTGCTCTGGGGGCCGTTGTCCACCGAGGAACCGAAGGGCCGGTCCCAGTTGTCGGCGCGCCAGATCCGGTAGGATTCGAAGTCGACCATGTCGAGCCGGATGTCCTTGGTGACCTCGCTGCGATTGTCCCAGTAGACGTAGACCGCGTTGTCCGTCGGCCACAGACGCAGCCCGGGCGGCGGCGGCGCCATGCCGACCAGCCAGTGAATCTGGTACTCGTTGCCCCCGACGCCGGTGCAGCCGGCCTTGTCGTCGGGCGAGGTGTCCGGATCCCAGCAGTTCCAGATGCTCTTGATGTCGTCTTGCTTGGTGCAGACGGATCCCTTCTGCCGCCCGCATTCGAAGCAGTTATCCGTGTTGATGTAGACGCATGTCTTGTTATCCTCGTCCAGGAAGGTGTCGTCCAGCGTGACCGGCGGCTGATCCAGGATGAACTGCTCCGTCACGCAGCTGGTGTCCCCGAAATCAGCGCGCAGGGCGAAGAACTGATCCTCCCCCACGTCTTCCTTGCAGACCTTGGTCTCGCGGCCGAGAATGCCGGTGTTGGGATCGCCGTCCAGGTTGAAGAAGTTGCCGACGAACGTCAGGGCCGCCTCGGCGCAGTTCTTCTTCAAACCCTCCAGGCCGGGTCCCACGACCATCGCCGCCTGGAACCGCAAGGTCGCATCGGGCTCCATTTCCAGGAAGGGACCCGCCGAGACCATGAAGCGGAAATCGTTCTGCTTGCCGGCGGGCGTGTCGCTGTCCTGCTCGGGGAGGCTCATCAGCTCGTAGCGCTCGGCGTCGTTGGTGGGGTCCCCGCCCTGGTCGAAGCTGGCCTGCCCGGAGAAGGCCTGGTAGGAACGGATGGCGACGCTCCGCGGGGCCCGCTGCCCCGTGGGATCGGTGTCGTGCCCCAGGAACAGGATGCCGAAGTAGCCCTCGACGCGGTTGCCCTCGGAGGCGTCGTACATGTAGCCGACGGAGATGGGCACGTAGCTGCCGTCGGAAGCCTGGACCATGCCCGCCCAGTACCCGGCCATGTCGTCCTCGGCCGCGCCGTCCTGGCCGCGCGGACCGATGTCGCAATCGGCGAAGAAGCCGATGTAGACGTTGTTGATCGGCGTGACGCCGATGTTGGTGATGAAGAACTCGAACCCGACGAAGTCGTCGACGAGATCGTTCTCCCACTCGTACGTCTGCTGCACGACCTTCAGGTTGAGCGGCGTGTGATCCGGGTAAGTCTCCTGCGCGAGTCGCGTGTTGTCGTACTCCGTGCAGACCATCATCTGGTTGCCGATCTGCCCGAAGTCCTCGTCGATGAGTCCGTCCCCGTCGTCATCGTACCCGTTGAGGATCTCCTCGTCGATCAGCCCGTCATCGTCGTCGTCGGGTTCCGATTCCGGCAACCGCACGCCGCCGGCCGAATCGTTGCCGGGCGGCCGCGTGATGCGGCCGGCGATGGCCTCGTAGATGGTGTCGCGCAGGTCGTCCAGCGGGCGGAACTCGCGCTCGTACTGCCCCGTGGACACCAGCTTCTCGCCGAGCAGGACGCCGCCGACCCACAGGCCAGCGCTCCAGAGGTACTCGACGCCGGAACCGGCGGGCCACTGCGCCGAGGGAGCGTCGGACAGCTGAGTGTTGGAGGAGTACCAGGAGCCGATGAGCCCCATGTTGGTGATGTTGATCTCGAGCTCGCCCACGTTCATGACGTAGGAACCGTCCGTGATATGGATCCCGTCCGGCCGATCCCGGGCGAAGTCGTCCCCCAGATCGACCCAGGCGGCCGCCGGCCCGGCGACCAGCACCAGGCCCGCGAGCAGGACCAGACCGGCGAGCCCGCGTCCCGTCGGGAACGCGGACCAGACTCCTCTGTCGGTCTTGACGGTCATCGTTGTTCCTTTCCAGGCCGGCCTCCGGCGCGCGCGCCGGGCCCGGCAAACCCGCTTGCTAGAACATCCAGCCGATACCGATCCGGAACAGCCGGTGCTGCTCGAAGACGCGCGGATCGTTGATCGGGATGAACTCGTCGAAGTTGTCACCGTTCGCATCCTGCAGGTAGGCGCCGCCGAGCTTGCCGGTCTCCGTCAAGTAGGACGTGTAGGCGACCCGGGCGTTGTTGAGCCCCGGCAGGATGGCCGGGTATACGCTGCGCACCATGTCCTGGTTGATCAGGTTGAAACCCTGCAGGTAGATGGTCAGGTTCTGGCCGTAGAAGTTCACGTGCCGCTCGGCCTGCACGTCCAGCGAGTAGGTCGCCGGCAGGCGCTCGCTGTTCTCCAGCAGGGGATCCTGGCGCCGTGCGTAGCGGTCGAACGGAGTCCAGGGGTAGCCGCTGCCATAAGTGAAGCTGAAGGAGCCGGACCAGCTCCCGGGCTCCTCGATGGCGAGCAGGATGTTCAGCGTGTGCCGCTGGTCCCAGTCCAGCGGCAGCTCCTGGCTGGGCAGGTACTCGAGGCCCTCGGGATTGGAGCCGAACTCCTGCTCCGAGGCCACGCCGTCCGCGAAGGCATAGGTGTAGGTGATGTTGAACTGGAAGTTGTTGGAGTAGCGCTTCTCCAGCGTCAACTCGACGCCGCGCGCGGAGGCGTACGCCTTGTTGATGTAGCGCGCCAGCTGGTTGCCGGTGGCCTCGTCCGTGACGGTCACGGCCGCGATCAAGTCGTAGATGTCCTTGCTGTAGATCGCGAACTGCGAGGCCAGGTGGTCCGTGAACTGGTGCTTGATGCCGGCCTGGTAGGTGATCGTGGTCTCGGCCTTGAGGTTGGGGTTGCCCAGCAGGCCGAGGTTGTTCAACGGGTCCTGGCTGGCGAAGAGGTACTCGCGGGACGGGAACTGGATGAACCGTCCATAGTGAAAGCTGAAGCCGTCACGCTCGGTGATGGGGAACGCGAAGCCCAGGCGCGGCGAGAACTGCGTCTTGTACTTGATCACGTTTCGATCCACGCCCTCGTTCTGGAGCAGGATCTGCGCGGCGGAGCCGGGCGAGAACATGTCCCAGCGGAAGCCGTAGTTGACGACCATCCCCTCGTACTCCCAGCGGTCCTGGATGAACCAGGAGACCTCCGGGTTGTAGGTGTGGAAGATGTTGCGCGTCGAGCCGAGGCTCCACTCCCCGGTGAACCGGTTCTGGCGCTCGCGGGCCGGCTGGTTGAGCGCGTACCGCTCCAGGTCGTTGTACACGATCTGCAGGCCGGTCTTCACCAGGTGGCCCTCCCAGCGGCTGCTGGCCATGTCGAACTTCATGCTGTAGACCCGGCTGTACTCCTCCTCGTAGGAGGGGTAGTCGCTGGTGGTCACGAAGAGCGGATTGAGGGGATCGGTGTAGTAGTCGCTCGTGGTCAGGTAGATCGGCACCTGTCCGTAGAAGAGACCCGGCGACGTGATGCCCCCGTGGTTGAACTCCCACGGATCCTTGCCGTTCACCGTGGTCTTGTTGTCGAAGGCCACGAGGCTGAACTTCAACGTGTAGAAGGTGTCGTTGGTCAGGTTGTGCCGCCAGACGATCTTGGCCTGCTGGCCGATGCGGGTCAGCTCCTGGTTGTTGTCAGCCGAGTTGAACCACTGAAAGGAGGTGTCCGCCTGTACGGTGGAGAAGGTGGAGTAGGGGTAGCGGAAACCGTCGAACGCGGGATCGGCGACCACCGTTCTCGTCTGGCCCTCCACGTCGCGCACCTGGAGGATCGGCACCGACTGGCGGATCCAGCTGGAGCTGCGCACGTCCAGCACCTCGGCGGGTCGGGCGAGCTGGAAGATGCGGTCGAACCAGGGGCCGTAGTAGACCGGAACGTTCCGCTGGACGTAGATGTAGCTGTTGAACTGCGAGACGAACACCACCTCGGGCATGTAGATCACCCGGCGGGAGTAGCCTGAGATGCTCCAGTTGGGCGAGTAGAACTGCCGCGAGTTTTGGGTGAACGTGTACTCCGCGGTCAGCTTCATGGCCTCGTTGAAATCGTAGGCCCACTTGGTGGAGCCGCGGATGTCGTTCACCTGCCGGCGGCGGAACTTGAACAGGGTCATGTCCCCGATGTTGACCTTGTACTCGGGCCGCAGGGCCACCGAGTAGTTCTCCTCGTCGGTGAAGCGCAGGTCGCCGGAGAAATAGTAGGTCAGCTTGTTGATGGGCGTCGGGCCGCCGAAGCCGAACTCCAGCTTGTCGTAGTTGGTGTATGTCTTGTCCTGGCGGCCGAAGTCGTCCGTGAAGTAGCGCAGCCCGCCCTCGAACTTGTCGCCGCCCGTGCGGGTGGTCACGTTCACGACACCGGAGAGGGCGTTGCCGTACTCGGCGTCCAGCCCGCCGGTCACCATGCTCATGGCCTCGACCGCCAACGGCGACACCGAGAGGGCGGCGCCGCCCAGCGGGTCGTCCACCGGCACGTCGTCGATGCGCATGGAGACCTCGCCCGAGCGGCCGCCGCGCACGTACAGCTCGCCGGCGCGCATGACCACGCCCGCCTGCTTGGCCAGGGCCTCCTCGACGGAGTCGATGGCGTACTTCTGGAACTTGTCCCCCTCGAACCTCTGTTCCGTGACCGCGCTCTTGACCTCGACCATGTACTTGGCGCCCTCGACGTCGAAGGCCTGGAGCGTCTCCACGATGACGACCTTCAGGTCGAAGCGCACCTCGGTGGTCTGGCCCGGGCGCACCGTGACCTTCTTCTCCTCGGGCGCGTATCCGAGGTACAGCACCTGGATGGTGTACTCCCCGGCGGGCATCCCCTGGAAGTAGAACGTCCCGCCGCCGAGGGACATGGTGCCGCGTGTGGTCCCCTTGATCAGCACGTTGGCGTAGTCGAGAAAGTCTCCCGTCTCGGCATCGCGAATGGTGCCCTTGATCGTGCCGACTCCCTGGGCCCAGCTCACGGTGGGCCCGACCGCCAGGATCAGCGCGAGCAGGAGATACACGCTGGAGAACCGCGGTAACCTGTGGCTCCGGAGCATGATCGCGTTCCTTTCCAGAAGGGCACTGACGGCCAACACAAGTGGGCGCAGTGAGGCTGGGGGATGAGTTCGGCGGTCGCTCACTGATCCGCGTGCTGGGCCGTGTGGGGATCCTGCACTGCTTCTCACGGAAACCCGGAGTCCGCCTGGGGAAGCACCGCCGCGGTACCCCCGGGATGTCCCGGTTGCATTTCATGCCAGCAACTCGTGGCTGAATATAGAGATTGGCCGAAACCCTGTCAATAAAATGCCCCCGAGAATCACGGCTGCACCACGGGGCACCTCAGGCGGTGGTCCGGGCCGGCTTCCAACAGCGGCGGAAGCGCTTCCAGACAGCCTGCTTCGCGCTGCGGGCAGCGGGGATGGTAGGGGCAGCCGGTCGGCGGATCGAGGAAGGATGGTGGTTCCCCCCCGGGGACCTGCGGCGCCGTCCCCGCCAGCCCCGCCCGCAGGGACGGCGTGGCCGCGGCCAGGGCGCGGCTGTAAGGATGGCGCGGCTGGCGGCTGGGATCCACGGGCAGTTCCTCCACCACCCGCCCCAGGTACATGACGGCCAGGCGATGACACACGCTGCGCACGAGATGCAGGTCGTGCGAGATGAGCAGCAGACCCAGGCCGTGCCGCTGCTGCAGACCACGCAGCAGGTTCAGGACCCTGGCCTGCACGGGCACGTCGAGGGCGCTGGTCGGCTCGTCGGCGATCAGGACCCGCGGCCGCACCGCGAGAGCGCGCGCCACCGCGACCCGCTGCCGCTGGCCGCCGGATAGCTCGTGGGGGTAGCAGGGTGCCAGGGAGGCGTCCAGTCCCACCTCGGCCAGGAGCCGCAGGGCCTCTGCGTCCCGCTCCGCACCGCCCGGCCGGCCGGCGGCCGCCAGGGACTCCGCCAGGACCGCCGCCACAGTCTGCCGCGGATCCAGGGAACGTGCGGGATCCTGGAAGACGAGCTGCACGCGCCGCCGTGCGCGGCGCAGCGCGGCCCCGCGCAGCGAGACGAGATCGACGCCGTCCAGCTCGATCCGGCCGGACGCGACCGGGAGCAGCCCGGCGACGGCGCGGGCCAGCGTGCTCTTCCCGCACCCGGATTCGCCCACCAGGCCCAGGGTCTCGCCGGCCGCCAGCTGCAGGCTCACCCCCGCGACCGGCTCGATCGTGGCGGCGCGGAACCAGCCGCGGCGCACGCGCCAGCGCACCCGCAGGTCCTGCACGCGCAGCAGCGCCGCCGTCACGGGAGCACCTCCTCGGCGGCCAGGCGCGTCGCCACCTCGGGGAGACAGGCCGCCCAGCGCGCCGCGTCCACGGCGATCCTCTGCGGGAAGGCCTGCCGGCAGGCGGAGCGCGCCTCGGCACAGCGGGGCGCGAAAGGACAGCCGGCGGCCGGCCGGCGCGGATCGGGCGGCCGGCCCGGCAGGTCGGGCAGCTCGCGGCGCGGCGGCCACAGCTCCGGCAGGGTGCGCACCAGGCCGCGCGTGTAGGGATGGGCCGGCGCCCGCAGCACCGCGGCCGCCGGCCCGGCCTCCACCAGACGACCCGCGTAGAGCACGGCCACGCGCTCGACGAGGGAGGGCACCAGCGCCAGGTCATGCGTGATGAAGAGCAGCGCCATGCCGCGCTCCCGCTGCAGCCGCGCCAGCAGCTCCAGGATCTGCGCCTGCACGGTCACGTCCAGCGCGGTGGTCGGCTCGTCGGCCACCAGCAGCTCCGAGTCGCAGGCCAGGGTCGCGGCGAGCGTCACGCGCTGTTGCATGCCGCCGCTCAGCTGATGGGGATAGTGCCGCGCGCGGATCTCGGGATCCGGCAGCCGCACCTCCCGCAGCAGATCCAGCGCGCGCCGACGGGCCGTCGCACCCTCCAGACCATGGTGATGACGCAGCACCTCGGCCACCTGCTCCCCCACCGTCAGCACGGGGTTCAGGGCGGCGGCCGGCTCCTGGAAGACCAGGCTCATGGCGCGGCCGCGATAACGGCGCCGCTCGGCCTCGGGCAGCGCCAGCAGGTCACGTCCCCGCCAGATCACGCGGCCGCTCACCCGGGCCGCGGCCGGTAGCAGGCCCAGCAGGGCCAGGGCGGTCACCGTCTTCCCGCAACCGGATTCCCCCACCAGGCCCAGGCTGGCCCCGGCGGACAGGCTGAACTCGAGGCCGCGCACGACCGGCACCAGCGCGCGGCCGACCCGGAACTCCACCACGAGATCCTCGACGGCGAGCAGGGGTTCAGCGGTCATGCTCGCCTCCTCCGCCGGCGCGTCGCGGGTCCAGGACCTCCCGCAGCCCGTCGCCCAGCAGGTTGTAGCCGATGACGGTCAGGGTGATTGCCAGACCCGGAAACGTCGCCAGCCACCAGCCCTCCAGCAGGTAGCCCCGTCCCTGCTCGATCATGGCTCCCCAGCTGACGGTCGGTTCCTGGGCTCCCAGACCGAGGAAGCTCAGGAACGACTCCAGCAGGATGATGTTGCCCACCCGCAGCGTCGCGGCCACGACCACCACCGGCAGCACGTGCGGCAGCAGGTGCTGCCGGGCCAGGCGCCACGGCGGCAGGCCCAGACCGCGGGCCGCCGCCACGAAGTCCCGCTCGCGCAAGGTGAGGACCTCGGCGCGCACCAGGCGCGCGACGCCCATCCAGCCCGTCAGGCCCAGCACCACCATGACCAGCGTCAGCGAGGGAGCGCTCACCGAGGTCAGCAGCAGCACCAGGAAGATCCGGGGAAAGGCGAGGAACAGGTCGGTCACGCCCATCAGCGACCGATCGAGCCAGCCCGGACCCAGACCCGCGACCAGGCCGATCAGCGTGCCGCAGAGCACGGCCACCGCCACCCCGATCCAGCCCACGAGCAGGGACACGCGGCTGCCCCACACCAGGCGCTGCAGCACGTCCCGCCCCAGGACGTCGGTGCCCAGCGGGTGCGCCGCCGACGGCGGGTGCAGGCGCAGCGCGGCCGGTCCCAGGGCGCTCGGGCTGCCCGGCGCCAGCACGCCGGCCAGCAGGGCGGTCAGCGCCAGCAGCAGCACCAGCGCCAGACCGACGCGGGCCGAACTGTTCGCCAGGAGGCGGCGCAGGGCCCCGGGGCGACGGAGCTGCACGGCCGCGAGCGTCAGGTCGAGCCCGTTCGTCATGCCGCCCTCCGTCCGACGAGGCGGACCCGGGGATCGGCCAGGGCATACAGGAGATCGGCCACCAGGTTGCCGAGCACCACCATCGTCGCCGAGAGGGCCGTCGTCCCCATGATCACCGGGTAGTCCCGGGCGAAGATCGCCTCCACGGCGACGCGCCCCATCCCCGGCCAGGCGAAGATGACTTCCGCCACCACGGATCCACCGAGCAGGAAGGGAAAGCTCAGGCCGACGAGGGTGATCACGGGCAGGAGCGCGTTGCGCAGGGCGTGCCGGCCGAGCACGACCCGCTCCGGCAGCCCCTTGGCGCGCGCGGCCAGGATGTAGTCCTGCCCCAGCACCTCGGTCAGGCTGTGGCTCAGGTAGCGGGCCGTGGCCATCGCCGAGCCGCTGCCCAGCAGGACGGCCGGCAGCACCAGGTGGTGCAGCATGTCCAGGAAGCGCCGCGGCGCGGAGAGGAAGACGGCATCGGGCGAGTGCATGCCGCTGGCGGGGAACCAGCCGAGCTGCCGGCAGAAGAGCAGGATCATCATCAGCCCCAGCCAGAAGGTGGGCAGCGAGTAGACGGTCAGCCCCGCCACCGTGGCGGCGCGCTCCAGCGGATGACCGCGGTACCGCGCCAGGAGCGTGCCCCCGCCCACGCCCAGCAGCAGGTAGATGAGGTAGGCGCTGACCGTCAGCAGCAGGGTGTGGGGTATGGTCTCGGCCAGGATGCCGGTCACGGAGCGGTGCCAGTGCAGGCTGCGCCCGAGGTCGCCGTGCAGGATCGCACCGCCCAGCCAGCTCAGGTACTGCTCGAAAACGCTCCGGTCCAGCCCGAGGCTGTGCGCGATGGCCGCCCGCTCCGCCGCGCCCAGCTCCGGATCCGTGTACCGGTCGAGGGGATCGCCGGGGGCCGCGTGGATCACGAAGAACACCACGGTCAGGAGAGCCGGGACGAGCAGGATGGAGATGAGCAGACGGCGCAGGAAGTAGCGGAGCATGCGGCACCCTTCGCGGACCTGATCGGAGCGGCCCGGGCACCCCCGGGCCACCTGATACTAGAGAGGCCGCCCGGGCACGGTCAAGAAGAGCCACCCCCCGGGATCTCAGCCGCCGGGCGTCTCCCACCGCGGAACCAGGCCCCAGGCCTCCCCGCAGGCCTCGGCCAGCAGGCGGGCCAGCCCCGCGTAGTCCAGCTCCGCCGGCGCGCGATCCAGCAGCCGTCCCAGATCGGTGGTGGCGGCCCGCAGCTGCGCACGGCCGGCGAGCGGGGGCCCGTCCACGGGGTCGCGGACCACCTCCACGATCCCGGCGTGGGCCGGGCCCGCCAGGATCGAGCCGTGCTGCAGGAACACGCCGCCGGTGCGCCTCTGCGCCGAGCCCACCAGCTTGCGGCCGCCGACCCGGATCTCGTGCTGACCCGCCGACCGGAAGCAGAGAGGCTGGCGCCGGGACTGCCGCGCTTCGCCGGACGAGATCTCCGCCACGATCTTCAGCCGCGCCAGGAACAGCAGCAGCGCCCGGTTGATGGTCGTGTAGGTGTCGTGGAGCGTGCGGCCGAACAGGGCCGAGGGAGAGCTGCCCACCACGGCATAGGTCAGCTCCTCGGCATGCAGGATGGCGCGGCCGCCGGTGGGCCGCTGCACCAGATCGAGACCCCGGGCCGCGAGAGCTTCGCGGTCGAAATCCTCCGCGCGCTGGTTGTAGCCGTAGGAGACGGCCGGCGGCCGCCAGCGGTACAGGCGCAGCACGGTGGCGTCCGCGGGCCGGTGCTCCGCCAGCAAGCGGGCGTCCTCGGCCATGTTGAAGGCCCCCGGGCGGGGGCCGTGGTCGATCACCCGCAGCGGTCGCATGGCGCCGTCCGCTCTAGGGGCAAGTACAGGGACCGAGATACCGCAGGTCCGGCTGGCGCGCCGCCCGGGCCTCGTCCAGCCGCTGGACCGGCGTGGTGTGGGGAGCCGTGCGCAGCAGCTCCGGATCCGTCTCGGCCTCGTGGCGGATCTGCTGCATGATCGCCACGAAGCGGTCGAGGCTCTCCTTGGGCTCCGATTCGGTCGGCTCGATCATGAACGCCTCTTCCACGATGAGCGGAAAGTAGATGGTCGGGGCGTGCACGCCGAAATCCAGCAGACGCTTGGCGATGTCCAGGGTCCGTACGCCGTGGGCTTCCTTCCAGGCCACGCCGCTGGCCACGAACTCGTGCAGGCAGCCGTGAGGGTGGGTGACCGGGAGGATCCCCCCGAGCCGGGCCAGCAGGTAGTTGGCATTGAGCACCGCGCGCTCGGCGATGCGCTCCAGGCCGTCCCCGCCGTTGCGCAGGATGTAGGCCAGGGCGCGCAGCAGCACCCCGACGTTGCCGAAGGCGTAGGCGTGAATGGCGGCATCCTCCGGCCCCGGCATCCGCGCCAGCTCGCGGCGGCCCTCCCGCTCCACGATCACTGGTCCGGGCAGGTAGGCCGCCAGCTCCTCCGTGACGCAGATGGGACCGGCGCCCGGACCGCCGCCGCCGTGCGGCGTCGAGAAGGTCTTGTGCAGGTTCAGGTGCACGACGTCGAAGCCCATGTCGCCGGGACGGGCCTTGCCCAGGATGGCGTTCAGGTTGGCCCCGTCCATGTAGAGGCGTCCGCCAGCCTCGTGGACGATGCGGGCGATCTCCACGATCTGGGTCTCGAACAGTCCCAGGGTGTTGGGATTGGTGATCATGATGCCGGCGGTGCGCGGTCCCACGGCCTCGCGCAGCGCCTGCACGTCGATGCGCCCGCTGGAGCTGGAGGGGATGGTGAGCGGCTGCATGCCGGCCAGGACCACCGAGGCGGGATTCGTGCCGTGCGCCGAGTCGGGAATCAGGATCTCGTCGCGTTCGGCCTCGCCGCAGGCGAGGTGGCGCGCGCGGATCACGTACATGCCCAGGAACTCGCCGTGCGCCCCCGCAGCCGGCTGCAGGCAGCAGGCCGTGAAGCCGGTGATCTCGCAGAGGGCCTCCTGCAGCCGCTGCAGGGCCGCCAGCAGGCCCTGCACGTCGTCCGCCTCCTGCTCCGGATGGAGACTGACGAAGCCCGGCAGCGCGGCCACCTGCTCGTTCAGGCGCGGGTTGTACTTCATGGTACAGCTGCCCAGCGGGTACATGCCGCGCTCGATGTGGTGGTTGAGGTTCGAGAGCAGGGTGAAGTGGCGCATGACCTCCGGCTCGGAGAGGGCCGGCAGATCCGGCGGCGCGGCGCGCTGCAGCGCTGCCGGCAGGTCCGCGTCGACCGGCTCTCCGTCCCAGGCCGGAAATGTCAGGGCGCGGCGGCCCGGCCGTCCCTGGCGGAAGAGGGACGCCTGGCGGGCGGCGCCCCAGCGCACGGGCTCCATGCGGGGGGCCTCGGATGTCGGGTCGTGGCTCATGCCGGCGTCTCCTCCTGGCCGAGGAACTCGCCCAGCACCTCGCCGTAGCGGGCGATCTCCGCGGCGGTGCGCTTCTCGGTGACGGCCACCAGCAGGTCGTTCTCGCCGCAGCCGGCGAAGCCCTGCAGGGGGATCCCCGCCAGCAGCCCGTGACGGCGCGCGTGGCGCCGGAAGGCGGCCGCCGGCCGGGGCAGGCGCACGACGGTCTCGTTGAAGACCGGGCCCGGGAACGGCAGCCGGACGCCCGGCACCGCCTGCACCGTGCGGCGGAGCGCCTGACAGCGCAGGTGATTGGCCTCTCCCAGCTCGCGCAGCCCCTCCGGCCCCAGCATGGCCAGATAGATGGTGGCCTTCAGGGCGTTCAGTCCCTGGTTCGTGCAGATGTTGCTGGTGGCCTTCTCGCGCCGGATGTGCTGCTCCCGCGTCTGCAGGGTCAGCACGTAGGCCTCGCGCCCGGTCCGGTCCACCGTGCGGCCCACGACGCGTCCCGGCAGCCTCCGCTTGAGCTCGTCGCTGCAGGCCAGGAAACCCAGCAGCGGGCCGCCGAAGCAGCAGGGCAGGCCGAAGGGCTGGGCCTCGCCCACCGCCAGCTCGGCGCCGTACTCGGCCGGACACCTGAGCAGCGCGAGGGAGACGGGATTGACCACGGCCACCAGCAGGGCGCCCGCGGCCCTGGCCGCCGCGGACAGCTCCGCCACCGGCTCGATGCAGCCCAGGTAGTTGGGATTCTGCAGCACGACCGCGCCGACCGATCCGTCGACGAGCGCGGACAGCGCCGCCGGATCGGTGACGCCGGCGGCCCCCGCCGGGACCTCCACGACCTCCACCCCCTCCCCCTTCAACATGGTGAGGGCCACGCGGCGGTAGCGTGGATTCAGCAGGGCCGGCAGGATCACCTTGCGCCGGCGCGTCTGGGCCAGCGCCATGCTGATCGCCTCGCAGAGCGCCGTGGCCCCGTCGTACATGCTGGCGTTGCTGACCTCGAGACCGGTCAGACGGCAGACGAAGGTCTGCCACTCGTAGATGACCTGCAGCGTCCCCTGCGAGACCTCGGCCTGGTAGGGCGTGTAGGCGGTCAGGAACTCGCTGCGGCTCGCCAGCGCGTCGACCGTCGCGGGCACGATGCTGTCGTACACGCCGCCGCCCAGGAACGAGACCAGCTGGTCCTGCCCGTGGTTGGCGGCGGCCAGGCGCTTCATCTCGCGCCGCACCTCCTCCTCCGTGAGGCCGGACGGCAGGTCCAGCGGGCGGTTCAGGCGGACCGCGGCCGGCAGGGCGCCGAAGAGATCGTCGAGCTCCGACGCCCCGATCGTTCCGAGCATGGCGCGGATGTCGTCGGGCGTATGGGGAGTGTAGGGCATGGGGCGGCTCAGCCTCCTATCAATCCCTGGTAAGCCTTGGCGTCGAGGAGCCGCTCCAGCTCGGAGCTGTCCGCCAGCCGGACCTTGAACATCCAGCCGCCCTCGAGGGGATCGGTGTTGACCAGCTCGGGGCTCTCCACGATGGCCTCGTTGACCTCCAGGATCTCGCCGGAGACCGGCGCGTAGAGATCGGCCACGGCCTTGACGGATTCGATGGTCCCCACCGCGTCGCCGATGTTGACGTCACCGCCCACCTCCGGCAGCTCGACGAAGACGACGTCCCCCAGCTCGCCGGCGGCGTACTCGGTCACGCCCACGGTACCGGTCTCGCCCTCCACCAGGATCCACTCGTGCTCCTCGGTGTACTTCCGATCGTCCGCGACCATGGCGTGCCTCCTGTCTGTTCCCGCCTAGGCGGGCAGCTCGCGCTCGGCTCGGGGGTCACCCTTGACCCTGGCCGGCAAGAATGGATGGGGAACCACGCGGCAGGGCAGGCGCCGGCCGCGAATCTCCACGGTCAGCGCGCCGGCGGGCAGCGGCTGCTCCAGGAGCGCCAGCGCCAAGGACTGCCTGAGGGTGGGACTGAAGTTGCCGCTCGTGACCCGGCCCACCGCCCGCTCGCCGGCGAGGACGGTCGCCCCCTGGCGGGCGATGGCCCGCCCCTCGACCTCGATCCCGGTGAGCCTGCGGCGGATCCCCTGCTCCTTCTGGCGCCGCAGGGCCTCCAGGCCGACGTAGGGAGCCTTCTTGAACTTGACGGCCCAGCCGATGCCCGCCTCGAGGGGCGAGATGTCCTCGGCCAGCTCGTGCCCGTAGAGGCAGTAGCCCACCTCGAAGCGCAGCGTGTCGCGGGCGGCCAGCCCCACCGGAACGGCGCCCAGGTCCGCACCCCGCGCCAGCAGTTCCTCCCAGAGCGCCGGCGCGGAGGCAGCGGGCAGGTAGATCTCGTAGCCCCGCTCCCCGGTGTAACCCGTGCGCGAGACGATCCACCGGTCGTCCTTCACGCGCGCCTGCAGCCCCGTGTAAAAGGCCAGGCCCGCGATGTCGTCGCGGCTGCCGGCCAGCGTGCCGCTGCGCTCGATCAGCGGGAGGGCCTGCGGCCCCTGCACGGCGATCAGCGCCGTCGCGTCGCTCACGTCCTCCAGGCGCGCGCCTGCGGCCGGCAGATGATCGCGCAGCCAGGCGACGATCTTGACGCGGTTGACGGCGTTGCAGACGACCAGCCAGTCCGCCGCCGCCAGGCGATAGACCAGCATGTCGTCGAGCACGCCGCCGTCCTCGCGACACATGGCGGTGTACACGACCTTGCCCGGGGCGATGCCGCCCAGCGTGTTCGTCACCAGTCCGTCCAGCCAGGCCTCGGCCCCCTCCCCGGAGATCCTGATCTCGCCCATGTGGCTGATGTCGAAGAGGCCCACCCGCTCGCGCACGGCCGCGTGTTCGGCCAGCACGCCCGTGGCATACTGCACCGGCATCAGGAAGCCGGCGAAGGGGACCATCCGGCCTCCGTGGGACTCGTGCCAGGCGGATAGAGAGGTGCGCTGCAGGGTCGGCTCGATCTCGCTCACCACTGGGCATCTCCTGGGGCTGCTGGCGCCGCGGCGCGGGCCGGCGCGGCGCCGCCCCCTGCAGGGCGATCCGCCGCGCGACCGCACCCAATCTAATGGGGCTGGGCACAATAGCCAAGCAGGGAATCCCGGCGTGCAGGGCCCGGGGCGCGGTCCTCCCGCGGCTCCGGGATCAGGAGGCCAGGTGCTGCAGCATGCGGCCGGTATAGGACTCCGGCGCCGCCATGATGTCGGCCAGGGAGCCGCAGGCGACCACGCACCCGCCGCCGTCCCCGCCCTCCGGTCCCAGGTCGATGACGTGATCGGCGCGCCGGATGACGTCGGGATTGTGCTCGATGACGACCACGGTGTCGCCGCGTTCCACCAGCCGCCGCAGCACCTCGAGCAGGCGATCGATATCGCAGAAGTGCAGCCCGGTGGTCGGCTCGTCCAGGATGTAGAGCGTGCGGCGGCTGCCGCCGCGGGCCAGCTCTTTGACCAGCTTGATGCGCTGCGCCTCGCCTCCGGAGAGCGTCGCACCGGACTGGCCCAGGTGCAGGTAGCCGAGCCCCACCCCGAGCATCACCTCCAGGATCTTGCGGCAGGGCGGGATGTTGCCCAGGTGCGCGTGGGCCTCCTCCACCGTCATGTCCAGGACCTGCGCGATGTTGCGCCCCTTGAAGTGCACGTCCAGCGTCTCGTGGTTGTAGCGCAGTCCGCCGCACTCCTCGCAGAGCACCTCCACGTCGGGCAGGAAATCCATGGTCAACCGCCGCAGGCCGGCTCCCTCGCAGGTCTCGCAGCGCCCGCCCCGGGTGTTGAAGCTGAAGCGCCCGGGCCCGTAGCCGCGCATGCGCGCCAGAGTCGTCTCGGCGTACAGCTTGCGGACATGGTTGAACAGTCCCGTGTAGGTGGCCGGCGTGGAGCGGGGCGTCCGGCCGATGGGGCTCTGGTCCACCAGGGCCACCGCGGCGAGGCGCTCGCTGCCCTCCAGGCTGTCGAACGGTTCGGGCTCGGCCCTGGCCTGGTGCAGGCGGGCGGCCAGGGCGCGATAGAAGGTGTCGTGCAGCGCGGTGCTCTTGCCGGAGCCGGACACGCCGGTGACCACGGTCAGACGGCCGAGCGGGATCTCCAGGTCGATGCCCTGGAGATTGCGGCCGCGCAGGCCGGTCATGCGCACCCAGTGCTCGGGCGGTCTCCCCGCGCTCAGCGGCTGCGGCCCGCCGTTGCCGAGGCGACCGGCCAGGTAGTCCCCCGTCAGGCTGCCCGGCGTGGCCGCCACCTCCTGCCAAGTGCCCTGCGCGACGATGCGGCCGCCCTGGTCGCCGGCGCCGGGACCCAGGTCGAGGATGTGATCGGCGCAGAGCATGATCTCGCGGTCGTGCTCGACGACCACGACGCTGTTGCCACGATCCCGCAGCGCCTGCAGGGTCGCGATCAGGCGCTGCATGTCGCGGTGGTGCAGGCCCACGCTGGGTTCGTCCAGGATGTAGAGCACCCCTGTCAGGCGCGAGCCCACCTGGGTGGCCAGGCGCACCCGCTGCCCTTCGCCGCCGGACAGGCTGCGGGTGCTGCGCGCGAGGTTGACGTAGCCCACGCCCACCTGCACGAGGAAGACCACTCGCTGGACGATCTGCTCCAGGACCGGCCTGGCGACGGCCCGGCGGCGGGCATCGGGGAAGTCGACCTCCCGGGCCCAGGTCAGCAGCTCGGTCAGGGGCAGGCGGCTCACCTCGCCGATGTGCCGGCCGGCGACCTGCACGGTCAGGGCCTCGGGCCGCAGGCGATAGCCCTGGCAGGCGGGGCAGACGTCCTCGCTCATGAGCCGCTCGAGCGTGGCGCGCACGCGCTCCGACTGGGTCTCGCGGTGGCGCCGCACCAGCTCCGGGATCAGTCCCCGCCAGCCCTGCATGAAGGCCACGTAATGCACGTGGGACTGCAGCCGCGCGTCCACCTCCGGCGTCAGGCCGTGCAGCAGGACCCGCCGCGCCTCCTCCGGCAGCTCCGCCCACGGCGTCTCCAGGGAGCAGCCGAGGGCGCCCACCAGGGCCTCGACCTGCGTGAAGAGCCAGCTGGTCTCCTTGCCGCGCAGGAACTCCACCGCGCCGCCGGCCAGGCTCAGCGACGGGTCGGGCACCAGGCTCTGGGGCCGGATGGTCGGCAGGCTGCCCAGCCCCTGACACTCGGGGCACGAGCCGTACGGGGAATTGAAGGAGAACAGGCGGTGGTCCAGCTCGGGGAAGCTGCGCCCGCAGCGCGGGCAGGACAGCTCGCGGCTGTAGTAGCTCTGCTCGCCGTCGCGCAGGACGATCACCGAGCCGCCGGAGAGCGCACTCGCCCGTTCCAGGGCGGCGCGCAGCCGGTCGCGCAGGCCGGGACGGCTGGTCAGGCCGTCGACCACCACGGCGATGTCGTGCCGGCGACCGGCCTTGAGCACGATCTCCTCCTCCAGCTCGTGCAGCTGGCCGTCCACCAGGACCCGTAGGAATCCCTGCTGCAGCAGATCGGCGAGCAGCTTCCTGTGCGCGCCCTTGCGTCCCCGTACCAGCGGGGCCAGCAGGTAGAAGCGCGTGCCGGCGGGTAGGGCGGCGATCTCGTTCTCGATGTCGCTCAGGGGCCGGCCGCTGGCGGGGATGCCGCACTCCGGGCACACCACCTCGCCGCAGCGGGCGTACAGCAGCCGCAGGAAGTTGTAGACCTCGGTGACGGTGCCCACGGTCGAGCGCGGGCTGCTGCCCAGGCCCTTCTGGTCGATGGCCAGGCTGGGCGAGAGCCCCTCGATCCGGTCCACGTCCGGGCGGGGCAGCTGGTCCAGGAACTGATGCGCGTAGCTGGACAGGCTCTCGATGTAGCGGCGTTGCCCCTCGGCGTAGAGCGTGTCGAAGGCCAGGGAGGACTTGCCGGAACCGCTGGGCCCGGTCACGACGACCAGGCTGTGGCGCGGCAGCACGACGTCCAGATTCTTGAGGTTGTGCACCCGGACGCCCTTGGCCACGATGGAACCGGCACTGGCACCTGGAGCGGCCCCGCTGGGCGAGCGGGCGGTGCGGGTTCTGGTCACGATCGACTCCTGCAGTCGGGATCCTGGCGGCGCCGCGGAACGGGACAAACGCTCATGCTAATCGCGGAGCCAGCCCAGCGTCAAGGCGGCCCCTGCGCGCGCGAACCGGCCGCCCGGCGCGCCCGCCAGTTCCTCGCCGGTTCCTGAACGAGCGGGCGGGGTCCCGGCCGGGGCCCCGCCGTCGGCTCACGAGTCCGCGCGAACGCGTCAATTCTCGGCTGCGATCCCCTGGGCCGCCCGGGCCCCGGCCAGGGCTTGCCGCTCGGGCTGGGTCAGGCTGTCCCGCCCCTGCAGCAGCGTGATCGACCGGATGTGCACCGGCTCCACGGGCAGATCCTTGGGTTCCTGCCGCCGGGCTGCGGACACGATGGCGTCCACCGCCTCCATCCCGGTCACGACGTAGCCGAAGATGGTGTACTTGCCGTCCAGGTAAGCCTGCGGCGCCACGCAGATGAAGAACTGGCTGCCGGCACTGTCCGGCGGATTGGCCCGGGCCATGGAGAGCGTGCCGCGCACGTGATGAGCGCTGGTCGAGAACTCGGCCTTCAGGTTGGCCCGGTCCAGCCCCACCAGGCCCTTCCGCTCCAGGATGTCCCGCGCCGGCGCCAGCACCGCGTACTCCTCGTCCGTGCAGACGTCGCGCAGGGTGGGACCTCCCTGCCCGTCGTCGAAGACGTCCCCGTTCTTCGTGTTGGGATCGCCGCCCTGGATCATGAAGCCAGGGATGACCCGGTGAAAGTAGGTGCCGTCGTAGAAACCGGTGCGGGCCAGGTGCAGGAAGTTGGCCACGTGGTGCGGCGCCAGGTCGGGCCGGAAGGCGAGCAGGATGTCGCCGGCCTCGGTGTGCAGGCGAGCGAAGGTCTCGGGGCTCTCGGCCCTGGCCGGACGCGCGGCCAGCAGAGCCAGCAGGCCCAGCAGCAAGACCAGCAGGAGCAGGGCGGCGCCCTGCGCGACCCTTCCCCGACCGCGGTCGGTCAGGCAGCGAGCGACGGCACGGCGATACGGCAACAGCATGATTCCTCCTCGAGTCCGTGAGACCTGCAGCGTCGCCGGGCGGCGACCGCGATTCAGTCCTGACGAACCAGGTAGGTCAGGCCGAGTTCCCGCTGAAGACGCCGGCCCAGCATTTCAGCCTCGTCGCGGCTCCTCAGGTAGGGGACCCAGACCCGGTAGTACTTCTCGCCGTGCACGTCCGCCGGCACGACGACGGCCTCGAAGCCGTGTGCCGCCAGCTCGGTCTGCCGGTTCTCGGCGTTGTCCAGGCGCCGGAACGAGCCCACCTGCAGGCAGTACGGTCCGTAGCCGCCGGCGCCGGCCCTCTCCCCCGCGGCCGGGATCGGGGCACTGGCGGGCCGGCGGGCCGTGGGTCTCGCCGCGGCGGGGCTCTCGGCGGCTGGACTCCCCGCAGCGGAACGCTCCACCGCCATGCCGGTCGCCGGCGCGGGACTCTCGGTGCCGGAGCCCGCCGGGGCGCTGGCCCCCGGGGTCTGCTCCGCGGGCATCTCGGGTGTGGCGGCGGCCGCCAGGCTGTCGCTCGGCTGCGTGGCTTGCGGGACATAGCGGGTGCTCGGCGGCGCCTCTTCTTCCTTGCCGCCGCCGCGGCCGCAGCCCGCTAGCGGCACGAGGACGAGCAGGAGCAGGGCTCCGGCGATCACGAGAATGCACGGCCGGCGCGGACGGCTAGCTTGCCACAGCATCACGATCTCCTCCTGAGAAGGGGCGACGGGGGACGGCCACGGGGCGGTCCTGCACCGATAGTATCCACAGGCGCTCCTGTTTGGCAAGGGCGACCGCTTGCTCCGCTGCGACGCGGCGTCCATATTAGCCCGGTCCGCGTCCGGCACCGCCACCCGCAAGCTCCGGCGAGGAGGGATGATGTCCAGCCTGATCTACCTCGACAACGCCGCCACCGCCTTTCCCAAGCCGGACCGCGTGATCGACTACATGGCCAGCTTCTACCGCCGGTACGGCGTGAATCCCGGTCGCTCCGGGTACGACCTCTCCGTCGAGGCGGGCCTGGTCATCGACGAGACGCGGCAGCGGCTGGACGCCTTCTTCAACAACCCCGCCAACGACCGCAACCGGCTGATCTTCGCCAGCAACGCCTCCGATGCCCTGAACATGATCATCCAGGGCCTCTGCCGGCCCGGCGACCACGTGATCTCGACGCAGCTCGAGCACAACTCGGTGCTGCGCCCCCTCTACGTCATGGAGCAGGACGGGATCATCACGCACGAGCTGGTCCCCTTCGACGAGCGGGGCTTCGTGGATCCCGACGAGATCGCCCGCCGCATCCGGCCCGGCACGCGGCTGGTCATCGTCAACCACGGCTCCAACGTTCTGGGCACCGTCCAGGACGTGGCGGCCATCGGGCGCATCTGCCGCGAGAAGGAGGTCTTCTTCGCGGTCGACGCGGCCCAGACGGCCGGGATCGTGCCCATCGACATGGAGGCCATGCAGATCGACCTGCTGGCCTTCACGGGCCACAAGTCCCTGATGGGCCCGACGGGCATCGGCGGCATGGCCGTGGGTCCCGGCGTGCCGATCCGCAGCACCCGCTGGGGCGGCACCGGTGTCAAGTCGGCGGTTCGCACCCATCTGGACGAGTACCCCTATCGCTGCGAGGTGGGGACCCTCAACACCGTGGGCATCGCCGGCCTGGCCGAGGCCATGCGCTTCCTGGGCGAGAACAGCCTGGCCGACATCCGCGCCCACGAGATGGAGCTGGCGCGGCTGCTCGCCGAGGGCCTCGCCGACATCCCGGGGGTGACCCTCTACTGCACGGGCCACGACGACCGGCACCTGCCGGTGATCTCCTGCAACGTGGCGGGGATGGAGGCCGGCGAGGCCGGCATGTTCCTGGACGCGGAGCACAACGTCGCCACCCGCACCGGTCTGCACTGCGCCCCCCTCGTGCACGAGGGGCTGGGGACCGCCCCCAAGGGTACGGTGCGCTTCAGCATCGGCCCCTTCAACACCCGCGAGCACATCGAGGTCGCCGTCGCTGCCATGGCGGAGATCGCGACCATCAGCAAGAGCCGGGCGAGCGGCTAGGCGGCGCGGCGCCGCACCGGCTCCACGCCCCGCCAAGAGCAGAACGAGGTGGCGTCCGGCGACGCCACCTCGTTCTCTTGCTGGTCTTCCCGCCGGCTCTCCGGCCGGGTCCGCCCTAGCGGGTGGGCTTGTGCAGCACCACCTGCACGAAGCGGTTCTGCTCCCGCCCCTCGGGCGTGTCGTTCGGGGCGACCGGGTGGAAAGGACCGTAGCTGACCGCGGCGAAGCGCTCGGCCGGCAGGTTCAGCTGGTTGGTCAGGTAGCGGACCACCGAGCAAGAACGCGCCGCGCCCAGCTCCCAGTTGCTGGGCCACTTCTCCTGCCAGTCCTCGAGGATCTTCTTGTTGTCCGTGTAGCCCTCCACGTAGGCGTCCCAGGTGGGATGCTGGCTGATCTGGCTGGCGATGGCCTCGAGCGTCGGCACCATCGTGTCGAGCACCATCACGCTAGAGGAGGCGAACATGAGCTTGTCTGGGATGCGGATCATGACCACTTCGTTGATCTGCTCGACGAGGACCGCATTGTCAGCCTGGCACTTCTTCAGGTCCGCGCGCAGGCCGTCCGCGATCTGGTTGGCCTCGGCGATGGTGGCGTCCTTGTCGGCGACCTGGGTTTGCAGGTCGGCGACCTGCTCCTCCATCTGTGCGATCTGCTGCTCGTACTTCTTGCAGGAGCAGCCAGCCAGCAGGAAGACGGCCAGCAATAGACCAAGCCAGGCGGATTTCCTGGCAATCATCAGAACACCACGCTTCGAGGTGATCATCATCCCACTCCTTTGCTTGCGGAGCCCTCCCCGGACACCCGGCACGTTAATTCCTTGGACTGGGCCACCTTGCTCCTTGCCGGCGATCGCCGCAGCAAGTCCAGCGCCCGGCCGGAGGCCCATCGCCTAAGCTGGCAAGCTAGAACCATGCCTCGCAAGGCGCCATATTGCCCTCAGCCCCCGCGGGAGGGCAACCCTTTTTTTCGCCCGCTCAGGGCGACAGGCGGTTCAGCAGCCGCGGGAAGGGGATCGCCTCCCGCAGATGCCCGATCCCGGTGATCCAGGTCAAGGTCCGCTCCAGCCCCAGCCCGAAACCGCCGTGCGGGAAGGAGCCGTAGCGCCGCAGGTCCAGGTACCACTCGAAGGCCTCCCGCGGCAGGCCGTGCCGGTCGATCTGCTGCAGCAGGTAGTCCAGGCTGCCGGCCCGCTGCCCCCCGCCGATGATCTCGCCGTAGCCCTCCGGCGCGAGCATGTCCACGGACAGCGAGAGGCTCGGGTCCACCGGATCGGGCTCCATGTAGAACGCCTTGACGGCGGCCGGGTAGCGATGCACGAAGACGGGCCGGTCGTACTGCTGGCTGAAGTAGGTCTCGTCGTCGCCGCCGAAGTCGCCCCCGTGGACGAATTCGGTCTTGCCCTCCCAGGCCGGATCGGCGGACCGCTCCCGGTAGAAGCGATCCAGCCAGGCGGCCACCTCGCCGTAGCTGATGCGCGGGAAGCGGCCCTCGCAGGTCTTCTCGAGCACGCGGCAGTCGCGCTCCAGCACGTCCTCCAGCAGGTCGCGGTGCCGCTCCAGGACCCGGCCGACGATGGCCACCGTGAAGCGCTCGGCCAGGGCCATCACGTCGTCCAGATCGGCGAAGGCGACCTCCGGCTCGATCATCCAGAACTCGGTCAGATGGCGCCGGCTCTTGGACTTTTCGGCCCGGAAGGTGGGCCCGAAGCAGTAGACCTTGCCGAAGGCGGCGGCGCCGGCCTCCATGTAGAGCTGGCCCGACTGGGTCAGGTAGGCGGTGTCCCCGAAGTACTCCGTGGCGAACAGCGTGCTCGTGCCCTCGCAGGCGTTCGGCGTGAAGATCGGGGCGTCCAGGTTCACGAAACCCTCATCCGCGAAGAACTCGCGGATCGCCAGGCTCAACGTCGAGCGGATCTTCAGGATGGCATGCTGCCGCCGGCTGCGGATCCAGAGGTGCCGGTGGTCCAGCAGGAAGGGCGAGCCGTGCTCCTTGGGGGTGATGGGGTAGTCCTCAGCCACCTGCAGGGCCTCCACGCTGGCGGCGTGGATCTCGTAGCCGAGCTTGGAGCGCGCGTCGGCCACCACGGTGCCGACCACCACCAGGCTGCTCTCCTGGGTCAGCCGCTGGGCCGCCTCCCAGGACGCCGCATCGACCTCCTTACTGCTGACCACGACCTGGATGATGCCCGTCCCGTCGCGCAGCTGCAGGAAAGCCAGCTTGCCCTTGCCGGTCTTGTTGTACAGCCACCCCCGCAGGCGGACGGTCTGTCCCTCGTGCGCGGCGATGGCGGCGATGCTGCTGTCCTGGACCATGATCTCCATCCTGGCGGCCGGCGCCGGCACGGCAGCGCACGCGCGGGCCGGCTCAGTTGTAGCGGTCGAGGACCTCGTCGCGTCCGATGACGTCGATGCGATCCCCCTCCTGCAGCTTGGTCTGCCCGTGGGGCAGCGGGATCAGCTCGGGGCCCACGGCGTCGGGGTCGGCGGCCCGGCGCACGATCTGGACCAGGTTGAGCCGCACCTTGCCCAGCAGCTCCAGCTCGGCCAGAGAGCGCCCCACCCAGTCCGCGGGGACATCGATGCGCCGCAGGCTGAAGCCCTCGGGCAGCTGCACGAAGTCCACCACGGACTCGTGGAGCAGGTGCTCGGCCAGCCGGTGGCCCATCTCCTCCTCCGGCAGCACGACCTGGTGAGCCCCCACCGAGAGCAGCACGCGCTTCTGCATGTCCGAGACGGCCTTGGCCACCACCAGGGGTACGCCCAGCTCACGGCAGAGCACCGTCACCATGACCGCCGCCTCGAAGTGGGTCCCGATGGCCACGATGGCGGCGTCCATCTCGGCCACGCCGTACTCGTCGAGGTTCTCCCGGATGCTGGCGTCGAAGGCCGCGGCGGACGAGACCTTGTCCTTGATGCGCTCCACGAAACGCAGATTTCGGTCGACGGCCAGCACCTCAACGCCCTGCTCGTAGAGACGCTCCGCCAGACTGGCCCCGAACTGGCCCAGACCGAACACGGCCACCTTGGCCACCTTGCCCATGCGGTTCCCCCTTGCGCGGCCCCGGCGGACCGCCCGCCGCCGGCCGGTCCACGCCGCCAGCGCTGCAGTGTAAGCGGTGAAGCGCCCGCCGGCAAGCTCGCCCGGCTCCTTACCCGATCAGCACTTCCGCCGTAGGCAGGCGCACCATGCGCTCCCGGGAGAGCCCCACCAGGCCGTAGGCCAGGGTCAGCGGACCGAGGCGCCCGGCGAACATCAGGACGGTGACGATGACGCGGCCGGCGGGCGTCAGCTCGGGCGTCAATCCCAGCGACAGGCCCACCGTGCCCATGGCCGAGAAGGCCTCGAAGACGGTCTCCAGCAGCCCGGCTCCCTCGGTGATCAGCAGCAGGAAGATGGCCACCCCCACGACGACCAGCTCGCCCGAGAGCACGAGCATGGCGCGCCGCACCGCGAGCGCCGGCAGCTCCCGGTCGAACAGGCGCACCTCGGGCAGCCCGCGTCCGATGGCCCGCAGGTTGGCCCACATCACCCCCACCGTGGTCAGCTTGACCCCGCCCGCGGTGGAGCCCGGTCCGGCGCCCACGAACATCAGCACCACCATCATGAAGAGCGCGGGGGACGAGAGCTGGGTCAGGTCCATGGTGTTGAAGCCCGCGGTCCGCGTCGTGGCCGCCTGGAAGAAGGCCAGGTCCAGACGTTCCGCCCAGGCGCGTCCGGCGAAGCCGTGCCGCCACTCCAGCAGCGCCAGCAGCAGCGTGCTCATCACCAGCGTCCCGGCGGTCAACCCGAGCACGAGGCGGGTCTGCACGGACAGGCGCACGGGCGAGCGCCGGCCGCCGGCCAGGGCGCGGCCGCGCAGGAAGGCCAGCAGGTTGGCCACCACCGTGAAGCCCAGGCCGCCCACGATCAGCAGCGCCGCCACCGTCAGGCTCACCGCCCCGTCGCCGGCGAACCCGACGAGCGAGTCGCTGAAGGTGCTGAAGCCGGCGTTGCAGAAGGCCGAGACGGCGTGGAAGATCGCGTAGTAGAGGCGCACCCGCGGCTCCGCGATCGCCGCCCCGAAGCCCGCGTAGAGGAGCGCCGCCCCCAGCGCCTCGGCGGCGAAGGTGAACAGGACGATGAAGCGCAGCATGCGCCCCACCTCCCCCAGCACCGGGATCTGCAGCACCTCCTTCAGCAGGCTGCGCTCGCGGATGCCGATGCCGCGTCCCATGAAGAGGGAAAGGGTGGCGGTGAGCGACATGATGCCCAGGCCACCCAGCTGGATCAGCAGCAGGATGATGAACTGCCCCTCGGTCGTGAACTGCGTCGCCGTATCGCGCACGATGAGACCGGTGACGCAGACCGCCGAGGTCGCGGTGAACAGGGCGTCGAGCGCCCTCAGCGGGGAACCCACCGGCACCGCCCGCGGCAGCAGCAGCAGGCCGGTGCCGATTGCGATCAGCAGCGCGAAGGCCAGCAGGAAGGCCACGCCCGGCCGCACGCTGCGCCGCGCCAGCCCGCCGTGGAGCCGCGGCAGGTGCACCAGCATGTTCCCCACGATGTAGAACTGCGCGACGACCAGGTAGGCCTGGGTCACCGAGCGGATCGAGAAGAAGCGGAGAAAGGGGGCCAGCCAGCTCCCGGCGCCCCAGTGCACGGCGGCCAGCTCGCCGACCAGCAGCCCCGCCAGGCCGAGCGCCGCCCCCCGCTGCGCCAGGAAGCGACGCCAGGGTCGCACCATCACCAGCGAGGCGAGCAGCTCCAGCAGGAACAGCCCCACCGCGGCCTCGCCCAGCCGCCGGACCAGGCGTTCCCCGTGCGGTCCCAGGTGGAAGCCGTACTCCAGCAGGAAGCCGAGCAATCCCAGCAGGCCGGCCGCCACCAGGGCGATCCGCCGCGCGCTCCAGAGATACGCGAATCTCCTGCTCATCGGGCCGGCTCACCCGTTCGCGGCAGTCCCGGCAGATCGGGGATGCGGTACTCGTTCACCACCGCCGCGGCGAGGGAGACCGTATTGGACAGGATGCGCCGCAGGTCGGCGATCAGGTGGATGTGCAGCTCGCTGGTCAGCTCGGTCTCCGGGATGCCCCGGCTGAGGCGGGCCAGGTGACGGAAATGCAGCTCGCGGGCGCGGGCGGACATCGTCTCCTTGGCGTTCACCACCTCCTCCGCCATGTGGCGGTCGTTGGTGGCGAAGGCCGCCAGCGCCTTGTCCAGCAGCGCGACGTTGGTCTCGTAGAACTGCCGCCACTGCTGGAAGCCCTCGTCGCTGAACTTCAGGTTCTGCTGGATCAGCTTCTCCGCCGTTTCCATGAGGTTCTTGCTGATCAGGTCACCGATGGTCTCGAGGTGGTGGACCATGAAGAGCAGCGAAGCCACCTTTGCCGCCTGGTCGTCGCCCATCTCCTCGCGCGAGAGCCGCGTCAGGAACCGGCGCAGGGCCGTGTCCAGCACGTCCACCTTGTCGTCCCGCGCGATCACCTTCTGGCGCCGCGCCTCGTCCCGGTCCTGGATGGCGTACAGCCCCTCCCGCAGCATGCCCAGGACCGTGTCCCCCATGCGCGAGATCTCGCGGGTGACCTGCGCCAGGGCCAGCACCGGCGTCTCGAGGATACGGTCGTCGATGTACTTCGGCGCCCAGGTCTGGGCCTCGATGCCCGGCTTGTCCGGCACCAGCCGCCGCAGGAACCGTTCCGCCGGAATCAGCAAGGGCAGAAAGATCAAGGCGGCGGCCACGTTGAAGATCGTGTGAGCGTTGGCGATCTGGCGCGGCAGGTCGCTGGAGGTGAGCGTCACCAGTCCCGTGAAGGGACCGATGAAGGGCAGGAAGATCAGCACCGCGAGGATCTTGAAGAGGATGTGGGCGTAGGCCACGCGCTGCGCCTCGCGGCGCGTCCCGATGGTGGCCAGGAAGGCGGTCGCGCAGGTGCCGATGTTCGCCCCGAGGATGACCGGTATCGCCGTGCGCAGATCGATCAGTCCTTGAAAGGCGAAGGTCAGGGCGATGCCGATGGTGGCGGCGCTGCTCTGGATCACGCCGGTAAAGATGGTGGCCGCCAGGAGCACCAGCACCGGCCGCTCCGAGCCGGCGAGCAGCACGTCCCGGAACAAGGGGTGATCCCGCAGGGGATCCATGGCGTTGCCCATCAGCGACATGCCGAAGAAGATGAGGCCGAACCCCAGGACGCTGCGGCCCACCCCGCGGTAGCGCCGCCGCGGCAGCGAGGCGATCAGGAAGCCCAGAAACACGATCAGCAGCGAGTACTCCTTGAGGGAGAACGCGATGATCTGCACCGTCAGCGTGGTGCCGACGCCGGCGCCCAGGATGATCGCCAGGGTCTGTCCCAGGCTCATCAGGCCGGCGTTGGTGAAGGACACGACCATGACGGTGGTGGCGCTGCTGCTCTGGATCAGGGCGGTCACCACGATGCCGGTCAGCAGGCCCAGCAGGCGGTTGTCGGTCACCCGTCCCAGCACGCCCCGCAGCCGATGCCCGGCCGCCTGCTCCAGGCCGGTGCTGGTCATGCGCATGCCGTAGAGGAAGAGCGCCAGGCCGCCCAGCAGGCCCGACCAGAGCAGAAGTCCCCAGCGCGGATTGATGATGCTCAGGTGGAAGTGCACGACCGTCCGCGGCGCGGCCTCCAGGGCGGCGGCCACCGCGACCGACTCCACGTGCCGTCCCGCGTAGTACTGCGCGCCGGCGTAGCCCTGGGCGTCCGTCCGCACGATCACCGACGGGGCCGGTTCGCCCGCCTCGCGCTGGTGGATGAATTCCCGGGCCTCCCCCGCACGCACCTGCGAGGTGACCAGGCCCACCAGGCCGCCGTTGACGAAGGGCTCCCCCTTCTCGTCGTAGGCCGGTTCCACCGTGAAGCGCACCGTCACCCCGGCGAGCGGGGCGCCGTCCCGGTCCAGGACCTGCACCAGCAGGGGCTTGCCCGCCGCGGTGAGCGGCTTGACCGTCTGCCCGTTGCCCGAGATGTCCCGCCCCAGGGTGTCGGCCGCATGAAAGATCTTGGCTCCGGCCGGCGGCGCCGCGCCGGCCGGCGGCGCCAGCACCAGCAGGGCCGCGAGCAGTGCGGCGAAAAGCCCCTCAACCCTCAGCGCAGCCGGCCGATCTACCCTGAGACAGGACAACCGGGCCATGTTGCAAAGCTTGCGGCCGAAAGATGAGCGTGCCGGCACGAACATTGTTACGACGGCTCCCCATGAGGAAGAACAGGGCATTCTGCGATGTCCTGGACCTTCCTCGGAAGGAGATAGCAAGCGATCACGATGCGACTGCCGAACATCATGTAACGACACAAGATCGGAATCAACAGCAGAATGAGACGCGCGAGCCATCGATCTGACATCCTTCCGGCCCACCCGGAGCACCGGCGTTGCAGGACGCCACACCTCGGGCCCGAGCGGCCCTGGTCGTGCGCGCTCCTCCTGCTGCTGGTGCCGTGCTGGCTGGCGGTCTGGTCGGGCGGCGCGCTGGCCGATCCCGAGCCGGGGCAGGCCTGGCTGGACAGCATCAACGCCGCCGGGACGACCACGTCCTGGCCCGCGGGCGTCCTGGAGATCTCGCGCAAGGTGCTGCCCGACGTCCAGGCCACGACCCTGCCCGAGACGGCGGCGCCGGCGCAGCCGCCGCGCCTGGCCGACCCCGTCGACGGAGCCTACCAGTTCCACCTGGCGCAGAAGGCCCTGCTGAGCGGCAACCTCGCGCTGGCGGGCGAGAAGGCCCGGAGCGCCGCCCTGGCCGATCCGGACCAGCCGCGCTACCGCTGGTGGCTCTCGGGCCTGACCCTGCGGCGCTTCGACCCGGCCGCGCTGATGGACGTGCTGCCGAGCGCGATCCGGGCCACGCTGGAACATCCCATCGATCGCAAGCACATGCTCCTGCAGGGCCATCTGGCCCTGTTGCTCTACCTGGGTCTCTTCTGGACCCTGCTCGTGGCAGCCTACCTGTTCCGCTACTGGCAGGATCTGGGTCACGACCTGAGCGCCCTGGCCTTCCGCAGCCGGCTGCACCGGGTGCGCACCGGAATGCCCCTGCTGCTGCCCGTCGTGGCCGTCCTGCTGCGGCCCGGCTGGTTCGCGGCCCTGGCGCTGCTCTCGGTGCCCCTGCTCGTCAAGGCCCGGGGCAAGGCCGCGATCCCGCTGCTGACCGTCTGGGCGACCGTGACCCTGCTCTGCATCCCGGGCTGGCCCGCCCTGCGCAACGCCGTGCCGGCCGTGGACCCGGCGAGCGAGACCACGCTCCTGGCCGAGGCCGGGCATCAGCCCGCCTCCCCCCACCTGACGACCGCTCTCCAGCGGGCCCTGGCCGAGGCGCAGGATCCGGCGCGTCGCACGCGGCTGCAGATGGCCCTGGGCCTGCAAATGGCCATGCGCGGGAGCTACGAGGAGAGCAACCGGCTCTTCCAGGCGGTGCTGAACCGGCAGCCGGAGCACGTGGGCGCGCACGTCGGCCTGGCCAACAACACCTATTACCTGGGGCGCTTCGACGCGGCGGTGCAGGAGTACCTCACCGCCCAGCAGCTGGCGCCGGCGAGCGGGGAGATTCCCTACAACCTGGCGCAGGCCTACTTCCGCAAGCTCTTCGTGCCCGAGGCGGAGGACGCCCTGCGGCAATGCCGGCAGCTGGGCTTCGATCCGCCCGCCTGGCAGGATCCGACCGGTGAGGCGAACGCCTTCACCCCCGTCATCTACTTGGGCCCGAGCGACCAGGAGATCGAGGCCAGCTCCCGCTGGGAGGCCGGCCGCTACCCGCACCTGGCCCACCTGAGCGCCTGGGAGCCCTGGCTCGGGGCGCCCCCCCTGCCCCTGTGGGCCGTTCTCGCCGGCTCCCTGCTGGCGGCGGCGGCGTTCGGCTTCTGGCGCATCCACTTGGGCCGCCCGCGCGCCTGCGCCAGCTGCGGCTGTCCCATCTGCGCCCGCTGCGGGGACACCTACGAAGCGGTGTGGCTCTGTGCCATCTGCGCCGAGACGGCGGGCCGCGCCAAGTCGGACATGGTGCGGGGCACCCTGCTGAAGAATCGCAGCCGCTCGCTCGAGTTCGGCCGGGCCTCGCGCCGCCGCACCATGGGTCGCCTGCTTCCCGGCAGCGGTCTGCTGGCCGCCGGCGAACCCTGGGGCGGCTGCGTGCGCCTGTCCCTGCTGGCCGGCGCCCTGTTCCTCCTGCTGTTCTCCTGGGCCTTCGATCTGACATCCCGCTGGGAAGTCCCGAGCCTGCTCCTGACGGAGGAGGCCATACATCCCTTCTGGTTCCCGCTGCCCGCCGCCGCCTGGCCCGGCTTCCTGGCCTGGCCGGTGCTCGTGGGCTGCGTGCTGTTTCTCTCGCTCTATATCCTCGCCCAGGTGGATGGCGCCACCTTGCGCCTGACCCCGCGCAAGGGTTTCCTGGTCTCCGAAACCGGGGGCGAAGCCGGCACGGCGACGGCGGCTTCGGCCCGCCGGTCCACCTAAGGAAGGATCGCCATGGCTCTCGACGGACAGCTGAGCGACTTCAGTCTGGCGGAGATCTTCCAGCTCATCGCCTCGCAGCAGAAGAGCGGCTTCCTGACGCTCGAGACGCAACCCCCCATGGTGTTCATCTTCGACAAGGGAGTCCTGATCTCCACGCGCGACCGTCGCTGCGACCAGCCGGACCACCTGGAGCGCTTCCTGCGCAGCTACGGCTTCTTCGACGAGGCCCAGTGGAAGCACATCGACTACGTCCGCAGCAACTCGTCCCTCGACCTCACCGAGATCCTGGCGTCGGAGCAGTTCCTCGAGGAGAAGAAGCTGGTGGGGATCCTGCGCTCGGTGGCCCAGGAGATGACCTACCTCGGCATGAAGCTCAAGCGGGGGCGCTACCACTTCACCGCCTCCCGCGCCACGCCGGAAGGGGTGCGCGGGCGCATCGCGCTGGACGTCCAGGGTCTGCTGATGGAGGGCGCGCGCCGCCTGGACGAGGAGACCATCCTCAACGAGATGTTCCCCTCCCCCGTGATCACCTTCCGCCGCGGCTCCAGCCTGCCGGCGGCGGACAAGCTGGGCGAAGGCGATGCGGTCATCCTGAAGCTGGCCCTCGCGGGCCTGCCCCTGGGGCGCATCATCCGCATGGCGCAGTTGGACTCGTTCACGACGCGCGACAAGCTGCGTCGTTTCTGCGAGGACGGCTACCTGGAGATCCTGCAGCCCCGGCAGGCCACCGACGAGGAGGAGGGCGAGGGCGCGGAATCCGGCCCGCGCGACCACAGCCTCGGCCTCCGCTCCCTGCCCCTGACCGTGGGCGCGGTGCTCCTGCTCCTGGGCCTCGGCTGGTTCCGCTGGCAGCCCCTGCTGACGCCGGGACAGGCCGCGCCGGTGGCGGGCGCGGCTTCCGCGGCCGTGCACTCCTTCGCGCCCGGCCTCGCCCTGCGCCTGCCGGCCCAGGTGCGCAGCGTGCGACAGCGCCAGCTCCAGGACGAGGTCGTCGAGGCGGTGGAGCTGTTCCGCTACCGTCACGGGCGCTATCCGGTGGATCTCTCCCTCCTGGTCAAGGAGGGCATGCTGGACCGGGACACCTACGCCCTGGTGATGGCCCAGGGCTGGATCTACCGGTTGCGCGACAACGGGCAGGGTTTTAGCCTCCATTCATGATCCCGGAGACACGCCTCCCGGCTCCCGCGGCCGCCTGGCCGGTCCGCGCCGCACTGCGCCTGGCCGTGCTGCGCCCTCAGCTCCTGCTGCCCGCCTGGGCCGGCGCCGCCAGCGGCGCCGCGCTGGCGCCCCCGGGCGCCCGTCCCGCCCCGGCCTGGCTGGTCGCGACCGCGCTGCTGGCCTGGAGCTGTGCCCTGGCCGCGGTGCACCTGGTCAACCTCGTGGCGGACCGCCGCTCCGACCTCTGGAACGCCAAGAACCTGTTCTGGATGGAACGGGTGAGCGCGTCGGGGCTGCGGCGCGCAGCCGCCGTCGCGGGGGCCGCGGCCCTGCTGGCCGGCCTCGCCCCCGTCCTGGCCGCCGCCGGCTGCGGCGGCGCCGCCGGGCCCGCGTTCCTGGCGGTGTGCGCGACGCTGCTGCTGGGAGGAGCGTACAGCCTGCCGCCCCTGCGCCTGTCGGCGCGCTGGGGCTGGGACCTGGCCGCCAACGCCGCGGGCTACGGAGCGCTCGCGCCCTGGCTGGGCGCCGCCCTGGCCAGCGGCGGGCCGCCTCCGACCGCGACGTTCCTGGCCGCGGCCGCCGTCCTGGTGCCCCTCGTGGGGACGGCCTTCCTCTGGACGACGTTGCTGGATCGGGATGGCGACGCCCGGGACGGCAAGCGCACCTGGGCGGTGCGCTGGGGCCCGCGGGCGACGCGCCGGGCCGCCGCCTTGCTGGCCGGCCTGGCCCTGATCGCGGCGTTGGCCGTCCTGGCCGGCCCCTTCGCCGGCGCCGCCCCGCGGGCGGCCCGCACGGCTCTCGCCGCCGCGGCCCTGGCACTCCTGCCGCCGGCCCTGCTCCTGCTGCGTTCGGCGGCGGGACGCCGGGCCCTGCAGGCGGCGGTGCCGGCGGCGGTGCTGCTGGCGGCCCTGCCCGGCCTGGTGATCCGGCCCTGGCTGGCCTTCCCGCTGCTGGGCTGGCTGATCCTCGCCTACGGTGCCCTGCGCCTGGTCAGGGGCGCCAGAGCGCCGTCAGGCGCCCCACCCCGTGGGCGCCGCGCTCCTTCCACAGCTCCCAGCGCCCCGCGGACGTCCGGCCCTGGGGATCCCGCAGCTTGATCAGCACGCTGCGCGCCGTGTCTACGCAGTAGACGGGCCGCCGGGGGATCGCCAACGCCGCCGGCAGACCCGGGGGCGCCGCCGACACGACGAACGCCGCGGCGAAGCCCGCCGCCCGCGCGGCGCCGGCCACTCGCCCGTCCACGCGTCCGTACGGATAGGAAAGCAGGCGGACCGCCCGTCCCAGCCGATCCTCCAGCCGCCGGCGGCCCCCGCCCAGCTCCTCCGCCAGCTCCCCGGCGAGGCAGCGGGTCAGGTCGCGATGCGTGGCGCCGTGCAGGCCAATTTCCCAGCCGCCGTCCGCCAGCTCGCGCAGCGCGGTCACATCCAGGTGCCGGGCCCCGCGTCCGGGCAATGGCCATTCCCAGCGGTTGCGGCGGCCGAGCAGGTCGCCGGGCACGAAGACCACCGCCGGCACGCCGCGCGAGGCGAGCAGCTCGCGCCCGGCCAGCAGGTCGTCCGTGCCGTCGTCGAAGGTGAGCAGGAAGCCCGGCCGCGTTCCGCCGCCCGCCTGCAGCCAGCGGTCCACGGCGAGCGCCCGCCAGCCGGCCGCCTGCAGGGCGTCGAGCTGGGCGGCCAGCGCGCGCGGCCGCACCCAGGTCCCGGCCGCCAAGGGCCGCTCGCTGAGCCGGTGATAGAGCAGGACGGGGGAACGCCGGTCCGGCGCACTCATGGGTCCACTCCCGGCCGTTCTCCGCGCCCGGCTCACTCCGGTCCGTGGATCGCCACCAGGAGGCGGTCGGGCTCGAAGTAGCTCGCGGCGCAGCGCACCACGTCGTCCCGGCCGACCGAGTCGATCTCGTCCACCAGCTCGGTCACCGGCAGGAAGCGTCCGAAGTGCAGCTCGTTCTTGGCGATGCGGAAGAGCTGGTTGCCGACGCCCTCCAGGCTGAAGACGATCTGCGACTTGAGCTGGGCCCGGTTGCTGGCCAGCTCCTCCTCGGAGATCCCCGCGCCGATCAGCTGGCGATACTCGCCGCGCACCACCTCCTCGAGGCGGCGCGTCTTGCCCGGCGAGCAGGAGCCGGCGCAGCTGACCAGCCCCACGTCGCGGCCCATGTCGCTGTAGGTGTAGATGGTGTAGGCCAGGCCGAGCCGCTCGCGGACGGCCTGGAACAGGCGGCTCGACATGCCCCCGCCCAGGATGTTGGCGACCAGCGCCACCGGGATCCGGTCGGGGTGGCGGTACGAGACGGCCAGGTTGCCGATCTCGAAGTAGCTCTGGATGATGGAGCTGCGCAGCTCCAGGCGCCGGCCGCCCGCGTCCGGGCCGGACGCGGCGGGCAGCGCGCCGGCCTCGCTGGCCGCCGCGCCCGCCGCCGGGGGCGCCGGCGCGGGCAGCGCCGCGGGAGCGAACTGCTCGAGCACCAGCTCGCGCGCCTCCTCCGCCAGGTGCCCGGCGATGGCGATGATCAGGTTGCCGCCCGCGAAGAGCTTCGCGTGCTCGCGGCGGAGCAGCTCGGCGGTGAAGCCGCGCACGCTCTCCTCGGTGCCGAGGATGGGCCGGCCGCGGGGATGCGTCCCGAAGATCCGCGCCGCGAAGGCGTCGTGCAGGCGGTCCTCCGGCGTGTCGTGGGCCTCCTGGATCTCCTCGCAGACCACGTCCTGCTCCAGGGCCACCAGCTCCGCATCGAGGGCGGGACGCAGCAGCATGTCCGCCAGCAGCTCCACCGCCGGCCGCAGGTACTCCGGCAGCACCTTGATCGTGAAGGCCACCTCGTCCTTGGTGGTGAAGGCGTCGACGGACACGCCGAGGCTGTCGAAGAGCTGCGCCAGCTCGAAGGCCGAGCGGCTGGTGGTGCCCTTGAAGACCATGTGCTCCAGGAAGTGGGCCAGGCCGCCCAGATGCGGCGGCTCCGCCTGGGAACCGCTGCGCAGCCAGACGCCGATGGCCACGGAATGGGCTCCGGCCACCGGCTGGGTGAGCAGCACCGCCCCGCTGCCGAGCATCTCGCGGCGGGGCGGCGCCTCGTGGCGGTAGGTGTCCAGGTTCATCGGTCGGCGGCCGGCTCAGTCGTGACGACGGCCACCGCCGCCGCCCCCACCGCTGCCGCCGCCACCCCGGCGCCGCCGATCGTCGCTGCGCCGGCGGTCGTCGTTCCGCCGCGGGCGGCCGGACGACGAGGAGGCCTGCGCCTCCATCCCCTCCGGCACCGGCAGCAGGGCCTTGCGGCTCAGACGCACCTTGCCGGTCCGGCCGTCGATTTCCACCAGCTTGACGTCCAGCTCCTCGCCGAGCTGCAGCACGTCCTCCACGTTGCTCACGCGGAAGTGCTCGATCTCCGAGATGTGCAGCAGGCCGTCCCGACCCGGCAGGTACTCCACGAAGGCCCCGAAGTCGGTGATCGTCTTCACCTTGCCATGGTAGACCTTGCCGATCTCCGGCTCGGTCATCATGCCCTCGATGATCTCGAGCGCGGCCTGACCGCTGGCCTGATCGATCGACGAGACGAAGACGTGGCCCTCGTCGTCCACCTCGATGGTGGCGCCGGTGTCCTCTTGGATCTTCTTGATGACCTTGCCGCCCGGACCGATGAGATCGCCGATGCGTTTGACCGGGATCTGGATGGTCACGATCTTCGGCGCGTAGGGCGACAGCTCCTTGCGCGGCTCCGGCAGCGCCTCGGCCATGCGGTCCAGGATGTGCACGCGCGCCGCCCGCGCGTTGGCCAGGGCCTCGGTCATGATGGTCCGGCTGACGCCGGCGATCTTGGTGTCCAGCTGGAAGGCGGTGATGCCGTCGCGGGTGCCGGTGACCTTGAAGTCCATGTCGCCGAGATGGTCCTCGACGCCCAGGATGTCGGTCAGCACGGCGACGCGGTCGCCCTCCTTCACGAGGCCCATCGCCACGCCGGCCACCGGCTTCTTGATGGGCGCGCCGGCGTCCATCAGCGCCAGGCAGCCGGCGCAGACCGTGGCCATCGAGCTGGAGCCGTTGCTCTCCAGGATGTCCGAGACGATGCGCAGGGTGTAGGGGAACTCCTCCACCGTGGGCAGCACGGGGGCCAGCGCCCGCTCGGCCAGCTTGCCGTGCCCGATCTCGCGGCGGCCGGTGCCGGAGTAGCGGCCGACCTCGCCCACCGAGAAGGGCGGGAAGTTGTAGTGCAGGTAGTAGCGGCTCCAGCCCTCGGTCTCGAGGTTCTCGATCCGCTGCTCGTCCGTCTTGGTGCCCAGGGTGACGGTGCCGAGAGCCTGGGTCTCGCCGCGGGTGAAGAGGCAGGAGCCGTGGGCCCGCGGCAGCACTCTCAGGTCGATGGTGATGGGCCGCACCGTGGTCAGATCGCGCCCGTCCGCCCGGCGCTTCTCCTCGAGGATCATGGTGCGCAGGTACTTCTTCTCCAGCTTCTCGAAGGCCTCGAGGGCCCCGGGCCGCGGCGCGCCCTCGTCGTCCACGAACTCGGCGGCGACCTTCTCGGCCAGCGCCGCCACGGCGTCCTGGCGGGCCATTTTCTCGTGCACGCGAACGGCCGCGTGCAGATCGTCCCGCACCAGGGACTCGACCCGCGCCAGCAGCTCGGCGTCCTCCGCGGGCGGCTCGAACGGGCGCTTGGGCTTGGCGCCCGCCAGCTCGACCAGCTGCCGCTGCAGGGCGTTCAGGCGGCGGATGTGGCCGTGGGCGAAGTCGATCGCGTCCAGCAGCCGCTCCTCGCTGATCTCCTTGCACTCGCCCTCGATCATGCCGACCATCTCGTCCGTGCCGGCCACCACCAGATCCATCGTCGACTCCTCGAGCTGCGTGAAGCTCGGGTTGGCGATGAACTCCCCGTCCACCTCTCCCACGCGCACGCCAGAGACGAACTCCCCGAATGGCACGTCGGAGAGGTTGAGCGCCGCCGAGGCGCCGGTAATGCTCAGCACGTCGGCGTTGAAATCGGGATCGGCGCTGATGATGAAGGAGACGATCTGCGTCTCGTAGCGCCAGCTCTTGGGGAAAATGGGGCGGAGCGGCCGGTCGATGAGCCGGCAGCTCAGCACCTCGCGCTCGGAGGGGCGCCCTTCGCGCTTGAAAAAGCCGCCGGGTATCTTGCCGGCGGCGTAGGTCTTCTGTCGGTACTCCACGAACAGGGGCAGGAAGTCCCGGTCCGTGGGTTTGGTGTCGCAAATGACCGACACCAGCGCCATGGTGTCTCCCTGCCGCACGATGACCGATCCATCGGCCTGCTTGGCCATGCGGCCCGTCTCGAGCGAGTACTCGACCCCGTTCATCTCCAGCTTGACGACTCTTTGCTCCATTTCCATTTCCTACCCTTCACGACCGCTTGGTTCCTGTTGGCGAGGACCGGAGATCCGGGATCATGTTGCAATAAACTGCGGACGCGTGCGCCTCCGCAGAAGGATCCGCGGTTCGTCTCGCCGGAATGGCCCTGCGTCACCATCGGGGATTGCAGTCAGGATTCTTCAGCCCCGGATCCCGAGCTCCTTGATCAGGGCGCGATACCCTTCCAGATCCTTCTTCTTGAGATAGTTCAGCAGACGCTTGCGCTGCCCGACCATCTTGAGAAGACCGCGCCGGGAGTGATGATCTCGGGCATGGGTCTTGAAGTGATCACCCAGGGTGTTGATTCGCTCGGTCAGGAGCGCGATCTGCACCTCCGGCGAACCGGAGTCGGCATCGTGCTTCCTGTACTTGGAGATGACCTGCTGCTTCCGTTCCTTGTCCAACGCCATCGTCCAGAACCTCCTCGCGGTGTCACGCAGACTGCGTCACGATGGCCGCAGGTCGATCGTCCCGCCGGCGAGCTCGTCACAGCTCCGTTCTCGATTCCGGCCGGACCGCAGGGCGCGTAAAGATCGGCCCGCATGCGAATGGGCGCGGCACACCAAAAGCGCGGGTTCTCGGCCCCGCGCCGGCCGCTGCCGCCGCCAATATAGAGGAAGCCGTACAGTGCAGCAAGCAGAATCCGGGGTTTCAGAATCGGTTTATCCAGGGCGCTCCCGGGCGCTTGCCGGCCCGGCTCAGCTGTTGACCGCGCGCTCGAGATCCTGCCCGTTTTCGCCATTGGCCTGCAGGATGCGCTGCGCCTCCAGGTAAGCGATGATCTGGGCAACGCTCTCCTCGATGCTCAGCTTGTCGGTTTCGACGACGATCTCGGCCGCCTCGGGCGCCTCGTAGGGGGCGCTGATCCCGGTGAACTCGGGGATCTGCCCCGCCCGGGCCTTCTTGTACAGGCCCTTGGGGTCGCGCCGCTCGCACTCCTCGAGGGAGCACTGGCAGTAGATCTCGATGAAACCGCCGTCGGGCACCAGATCCCGGCAGCCGCGCCGGTCCCGGCGGTAGGGGGATATGAAGGCCGTCAGGGTGATCATCCCGGCGTCCCGCATGAGGTTGGCCACCTCGCCGATGCGCCTGATGTTCTCCTCGCGGTCCGCGGGGCTGAAGCCCAGGTCGCGATTGAGGCCGTGGCGGACGTTGTCCCCGTCCAGGATGTAGCAGTGGCAGCCGCGCTCGAACAGCCGCCGCTCGACCTCCCGCGACAGCGTGGACTTGCCGGAGCTGGACAGGCCGGTGAACCACAGGACCGCGCCCTTGTGCTGGTTGCGCCGCACGCGGGTCTCGTGGTCGATGGCCGAGTGAGCCCAGGTGATGTTCTTGCTCTTGGGTGTCGTCATGCCAACCCTCTCTTCTTGCCGGACGGCTCTCGTGGTACCCCGGGTGAGACCACTCTCTCCTAGCAGGAAGCGTACCCTCGCGGACCGGACCGCGGCGCCGCTAAAGGTACCCCAGATCGCGCAGCTTGCCCTTGATGTGATCCAGCTCCTCGCGGCTGAACTCCGCGTGCTCCTTCTTGCCCTGGTAGACGATGTCCCGCAGCACGAAGACCACGAAATCGGTGACCGAGTTGAAGCCCGAGCCGTCGATGAGCGCCTGGATGTGCTCGTACAGCGGTTTGGGTATCTTGAGGGTGACCTTGGGCTGGGGCACAATTCCTCCACGGAACTCCCATGACACTACAGTTGCACTCCTATAGGAGTGTAATGCCCGCCGACCCCGCCGTCAACCCCCAAAATCGACAGGCAATCCCAGATTTCTTCCAGTAATCGCGATCAGGAGCGCATCTGCGAGCCGACGGCCTCCCGGGCCGCCGATCCCGCCATGGCCCGCCGCGCCCGCAGGGGCACCGGCTGCACCGCCGCCGGGGGCCAGGCATCCCGCCGCTGCCCGGGAAAGCGCGCCACGCTGAAGATGGTGTCCACGATGGTGCGCACGTCCTCCAGGAAGCTGGTCCGGTCCAGATCGCGGGCATAGAGCTGCAGCTTGCGCGGCATGAGCGTCTGGACGTAGTAGGCCTCGGGATCGTCGGAGGCGGCCAGCAGCAGCTCCTCGTCCCGGAAGAGGATGGCGGCCCGATGGGTGATGCCCGGCCGCCGCTCGAGGATGGGCCGGAACTCCGCGGCAAAGGCCTCCACGTACTCCGGCACCTCCGGCCGCGGCCCCACCAGCGACATCTCGCCGCGCAGGACGTTGAGCAGCTGCGGCAGCTCGTCCAGCTTGAACCGGCGCAGGAGACGGCCGATCGCCGTCACCCGCCGGTCCCCCCCCACGGTGATCAGGCGCCCCTTGCGGTGCGCCCCGTTCACCATGGTGCGGAACTTGAGGATGCGGAACCGACGGCCATGCCAGCCCACCCGCTCCTGGCGGAAGAAGACGGGCCCTGGGCTGGTGGCCCTGACGAGACAGGCGATGACGAGGAACAGCGGGGACAGCAGGATGAGACCGAGCAGCGAAACGATGAAATCGAACGCGCGTTTCAACGGGGCTCCTTCCCGGGCGAGTTCCTGCGGACCGGATCTTTCTTGCAGTGACCCCGGGAACTCCTCCCTGAAGTCCCGTTTCGCTGCGATCCGATCCCTCACGCCCCCTCATGAGAAACCATGCCCTGCGGGAATGCAAGCATTAACAAGAAGGATGCCAGGCCCTTGTGGACGCCGCCGTGCTCCTCCGCTAAGCTGTCCCTCCGGACAGCCTCGATTCCCACGCCCACCTGCAGGGTGGCAGGAGACCGGCCATGAGAGATACGTTCCTGTCCTTCTCGCCGCCGGCGATCGGTGAGGAGGAGATCGCCGAGGTGGTCGACACCCTGCGCTCGGACTGGATCACCACCGGTCCGAAGACCCGGCGCTTCGAGCTGGCCTTCCGCGACTACCTGGGGGCCCCGGGCGCCCTGGCCGTCAGCTCCGGCACGGCCGCCCTGCACACGGCCCTGGTCTGCCTGGGGATCGGCCAGGGGGACGAGGTGATCACCTCGCCGCTGACCTTCTGCTCGACCGTCAGCGCCATCGAGCACACCGGGGCCCGGCCGGTGCTGGCCGACGTGGAGCCGGACACGCTCAACCTGGATCCGGCGCGCGTCGCGGAGGCGGTCACCCCCCGCACCCGGGCCATCCTGCCCGTGCACTACGGCGGGCATCCCTGCGAGATGGACGCCCTGCGGGACATCGCCGGCCGGCACGACCTGCAGGTGATCGAGGACGCCGCCCACGCCCTGCCCGCCCGCTACCAGGGCCGCCTGGTCGGCGCGACCGCCAACCCGGTGGCCTTCAGCTTCTACGCCACCAAAAACCTGACCACCGGCGAGGGGGGCATGCTCACCGGTCCGCCGGAGCTGATCGAGCAGGCCCAGGTCGTCAGCCTCCACGGCATGAACCGGGACGCCTGGAAGCGCTACGACCAGGGCGGCAGCTGGTACTACGAGGTGGTGATGCCGGGCTTCAAGTACAACATGACGGACATCCAGGCGGCCCTGGGCCTCTGGCAACTGAAGAAGCTCCCGGCCCACCAGCAGCGCCGCCGCGAGATCGTGGCCCTCTACGACCAGGCCTTCCGCGACCTGGAGCCCCTCGAGCTGCCCGCCGTCCGCCCCGACGTGGACCACGCCTGGCACCTCTACCCGCTTCGCCTCCGCCCCGGCACCCTGTCCATCGACCGCGCCGAGTTCATCCGCCAGCTCACCGCCCGCAACATCGGCAGCTCCGTCCACTTCATCCCCATCCACCTCCACCCCTACTTCCGCGACAAGTACCACTACCACCCCACCGACTTCCCCATCACTCTCGACGCCTACAACCGCCTCCTCACCATCCCCCTCCACCCCCGCCTGACAGATCAGGACGTTGCGGACGTGGTGGATGCGGTCAGGGAAATCATCGGGGGCGCTATAAGATGACAGGCGGTGCAACTCCGCAGATCATGGCCCTATACGCCCGATACGCTAAGGATGTGGCACGTTTGCACCGATTGGGCCTGCCGAGGGCCTTCCTTTCCAGGCTTGGGGATCGCTTCCTGGCCCAGCTCTATCTTGCGATTTCAAATGTGCCAGAATCTGGCGTCTGGATAGCTCTAGCGGACGAAGAAAGGTGTCTCGGTTTCATCGCCGGCAGCCGCCACATAGGACGCTGTTATCGTGATGTTCTGATGCGACGCGGGCTGCAGCTCTTGTGGACCGCGCTTCCCGCCCTTGCCAGCAAGCAATCAGTGGTTTTCGCCCTTGAAACCTTGCGCTACCCTTTTCTTCGGCGTAGGCAATCGGAACCTACGGGGCAAGCACCTATCGCGGCCGATTCCGACCAGGGAATCCAGGCTGAATTGCTAGCCATAGCCGTGGATGAAAGTGCGCAGGGACTGGGCTTGGGAAGAAGCCTTGTTCTGACATTCGAGGATGGCCTGCGGGCCTGGGGTCATACAGGACCCTACAGGGTAGTAACCGAAAGCGAGGATCCCCACTCGAACGCCTTCTACAGGCGCGTGGGATTCGTTCTCGAGAGGGAAATCCTCCACCACGGACACAGGATGTCCGTGTATTGGAAACAGCCCGAAGTTTAGAGGGCATCCGAATGGAGTCGGACATGAACTGGGAAGCAGCCGTCGCTCCCTGGCGGGATCCCGATCGCACTTTCGCTTATATCAAAGGGCGTGTTGCCCTTTATGCCATCCTCCAGGCCGCCGGTATTGGTCCCGGTGATGAGGTGCTTGTCCCTGGCTTCACGTGTGTCGTTGTACCAGCGGCTGTCAAATACACAGGCGCAACTCCCCTCTTTTATGATATCGATCCTGACACGCTGAATGGGGATCCCTCCCTGGCCGAGGCCCTGATCTCCCCCCGCACCAAGGCCATCATAGTCCAACACACTTTCGGCCTGCCCGCCGATCTCGGCAGACTACCTGATATTTGCCGCAACAGGGGGATTTGCCTTATCGAAGACTGCGCTCACGCCATTGGCGCTTCCATCGGTGCTCGCCCGGTTGGTACCCTAGGCGATGCAGCCTTCTGCAGCTTCCAATGGTCCAAACCCGTCACAACAGGCCTTGGCGGACTAGCTCTTGTTATGAGTCAGCCTCTTGCAGAGCGTATGCAAGATAAATATGCTAAACACTATAGAGAGCCATCGTCCATTAAGTCCGTCTCCCTGGCTCTTTTGTCTACATGCTACAACCATTTTTTCCGCCCGCGTTACTTCTGGTTGGCTCAGGATCTTTATCGCTGGGCCGGTCGAAATAGCCTGGTGCAACCGTCTTCCTCCGAGTCCGAACTGCAGAGTTCATCAATGCCGACTCACTATCTTGAGCGCTTTGGCAAACTCAGATCCAAGCAGTTGAGAACCGCGCTATCTAGCCTACCGCATATAATCAATCATAGGCTTTCGCTGGCGGAACTCTACATTGCTCGCCTTGACAAATGGCATAGTTACAGGCCTCGCCTATTGCCCAATTCTGTCTTTGTTGCCCTTCGAATCCCAATACTCGTTCATAACCGCGACAAGCTACTTCGACAAGCACGCGCCGCTCGGATTGAAATTGGAGACTGGTTTAATGCCCCACTGCATCCACGCAATTGCAATTCACTTTGTTTCGGCTATCATATGGGCAGGTGTCCTGTTACGGAATTGACCTCTCGCCACATTATCAACCTCCCTACACATTCCCATGTGCAATCAAAAGACGTCGAGAAAATCCTTTCCTTCTTGAATGACAATCATTCCCAGATTATGCAAAAGCATCCTTTCTCACTATCCTAGCTTACCTTCTTCTCCAGTATCTTACCTCTAATTAGCAGCATTAATCCCTGCCGTTCCCTAGCCAACGCCAACCCAATCCCACCATAGCATATCCATAGAATCAAGAAGGACAATCCTCTAATCAATGGCTCCCGCGTCAAGAGCGCTATTCCAAATACTAGCCCAAGAAGAACAACTATATGTAGCAATAGCCGAAGCGATCCAGCCACGCGCGGTGCGAACAGATTCCCAATTACCCCGAATCCAATCATTAGCCACGTGTCAACAATTAGCGCTGTTATTGCTCCACCCTTCACGCCATATCTGGGTACCAGAAATGCAACGCCCATCCCGCAAATAGCCGCTCCGATCATTAACATCCCCACACGCTGCCTTTGTAAGCCCATACATTCTAGAACATTCTCGCCCGGTATACTTAGAACTCTGGCAACAAGGGCGCAGCCAAGAAAAGGGAAAAGTGACACAGCTGATAGATATTCATCCGTTGCAGTAATTTTCACAATGATCGCTGGCATATAAATGAAGATAGCCAGCACCATTCCTGCTATAAAAAGTAATCCTCTTGACCAACGACTCAATACCCGAGCCAGCATTTCCATTGAGCCTTCAGCAGCCAGTTTATGGAACAGAGGCAATACAACAGCACTTGAAGACATTGCAATCAGTAAGCCGACCTGATAAACTTTCCAGGGCAGCACGAAAATTCCAGCAGACATATCCCCTAAATGCACTCTAATGTAGTTTATTGCCCAACTATTCGAAAAACCAAATGCTGCTATTGATGCCATAAATGGCATGCTTGTACGTATCAGACGACGCAGGCCCTCTCCATCAATACGCACCTCAAATGGCATTATGCTCTTAATTCCATAAACGGACAGGCCAATGCTTGTCAAGCAGTACATACCCACTAATAGAACATAGCTTTTTGCCCCAAGCCAAAACACCAGGGCCGGAAGCATCATGACTGCACCCTTACTTATTGCAATGATCATAGCCCGTGCGTATCTACCTTGAATGAGAACATCGATATGATACAATTCGGCAAGCGTTAGAAGCAGCGTCCCAATCACTACGAATATTGTATCAGCTGTGAGTCTATTCTCCATAAATAGGAATGTCGTTACAGCTGAAAAGTATATCGTTATTGCAGCAAGCCGCACAAAAATAGCTGTTCCAATAGTGACTGCTCTGCAACTCGCATCTCTTGATACAATCTGCCTATACCCCTGGCCTATGCCCATATTGTACAGTCCTGCGCCGATTAATACTAGAGCCTGATCGCTGAAGTACTTGCCAAACAAGGCCTGGCCAAGTTCCTTGGCCAATACGATTGCAGCAATAGCTGATAGCAGGCGCCCGGCTACCTCGGCCGAAGAATTCGTAAGTATTCCTAAGCGGTAATTCATGCCCATTCTCCCACTGTCGCTCGGTAATTATGTCATTAATAGGGACGCGATAATCTTGCTATTTACCGTATGAACGTCAAACTTTTCTTCAGCCAATCGTCGACTTAACCTTCCCATTTCAACAGCCAATTCCGGATTACGCAGAAAATGCTCCATGGCCATCTCAAGGGCAATGTCGTCTCGAACTGGCACTAGAAACCCGTTAATGCGGTTCCGGACTGTTTCCCGGCATCCCGGCGCATCAGTGGTAATAATTGGCCTCCCCATAGCCATGGCCTCTAGAATTGTTCTTGGTACGCCTTCGCCGTAATAGCTCGGAAGCACAAAAACGCTTGAGTCCGCAATTGCTGAGCGCACGTCCGCTAGCCATCCAGAGTATTCCACACCAGATTGAGCAATCATTTCCTCCACCTGCGATTGGCTTAGTCCTTTCGGATTGTCTTTATCAATCCAGCCCACAATTTTAAACTGCGCGGACGGGTACCGTTTCTTTAATCTTGCAGAAGCATTACAAAATTCCTTTATCCCTTTTTCCTCAATTAGCCTAGCAACGAGCAGAAATTTAGGGCGATTTGGAAGGTTACTAAAAGCGTACTCAGTCAAATCAACGCCCGACCCATGAACTACAATGGCCCGTTTGTTATTAGACAGAATGCCCTCTTTGCAAAATAGCTCTCTGTCATCATTGTTTTGAAAAATAACCACATGAACGGAACGCAGCGCCATACGATACATGGTCCTAATGATGTATCTTAATGCCGCCGCCACTAAATTAGTTTTGTTAAATGTGCTCCCTAGTCCAGTGATAATGCATGCACGACAAGGAACCCTTGCTAGCCATGCAGCAATGCTGCCATATATTACGGGCTTTATTGTATAGTTTAATATGATTGCCGGCCGATATTTTCGACATAGTCTATACAAGGCGACAACTGTCCATAAATCCAATAAGAAAAATGCAAGCCCACGCTTCATTGGGATACTATGCCATTCTACACCTAGCGCCTGCAATGCATTCTGCGTCCAGCCATCTATCTTGGGCGCACAGCCAATAACCCTATGGCCCTTTAGAACCAGAGACTTCATTAGTTGACCACGAAATCGGTATAAGGAACGCGCGTAATTCCCTACGACAATTATTGATGATATGGCGACTTTTTCTACCAGTCCTTCATTGATTGAGCCGCCACTATCTTCAAGCATTGTTCATCCCCTGGTCCGGATTATCCCGTCCACCCCATCACTCGCTCATTAATAACATTGACTAATGACTTTGCTATGTACTCCCATGAGTATTTCCCCAAGAAAGCGCACTTTCTATCTGAGCCAATGCCATTCTCTAGAATTCTCATCATCTCCTTTGTAATTGCAGGCTTTGTATTATCAACTATGTGGGATGCGTTGTCACCCCTCAGCAGCTGAGCAGTGGGATCATCCCAATTCTCGGAGGTCATTAGGATAGGCCTTCCAGAGGCAAGGTAATTATAAACCTTGCCGGGTACTTGAAGTATACTTTTGTTTCCTATAAGCAGAAGGCAATCTGCAGAAATCATCCAGGATAATGATTCACGAAATGCGACCCACGGCACAAAACGAAATATTCCTCCCACTACCGACGACTCCATGCGTCTTCGTATAGAATCCTGTACTTCTCCTATAAAGTACATGCGAAGCGCATGTGTTAGTTGCAAACCGCTATCTTGAAGCTGCTCCAAGGCCGTAAGCATTGGCTCGATATTGCGGGCCTCTTCATATAGCCGGCCGGTGTACACCATCTTAAAACAACCAGCATCATCAGCCGCAAATTGTATCCTTGGGAGATTTCTGAAGTCCTCTGGATCATATCCCATGGGGACCACTAGTAATCGCCCTCTAAGCGGTTGGAACCTTGCTGCATAAAGCTGCATTGCTGCATCGGTCGTTACCGTCACCATATCGCAATTAGAAAGAACTCTTCTTTCCAGGCAGGCATCAACTTTTTTGCGCCACTTTGGCCGGCGGAGCTCTTCCACCCCCCCACCAATCCATGGATCGCCATAATCTGCGACCCAATAAGGGATGATTTTGCTTCTCTTAATCAAATGACCCACAACATGCATCGAAAACGGATAGCAGAAGGTCACAAGAACATCAGGATCAAAGTGATGGATACGCAAGCGCGTCGCATTAAGAAATGCCGGGATTATATCAAAATGCGGATCAGGGACCATAAGGGACGTCAGGCGCTTGCTTAATAGTCGCTTTTTCCTACACTGGCGCTCCTCGGAGCGCATTATTCCCTTCATTGCCGCGCGTCTTATTATGCCCGCTGGCAGACGAGTGATGCGCTCCACTCTTGAGGCCTTTCTAGTCAGACCATCGTCCTCGGGGCTGAATAGGATCTGAGCATTGATATCATACGTCACAACCTCAATCTGCCAGCCTGCCTTTATTAGATACTTCGATAAATGGACAGTTCTTATTGCAGGAGAAGCACTCCGTGGCGCGAAGTTAGCCGTCACAAGTAGGGCCTTCACCAGGCAATCCCCTTAATGACTCGGCGGCATAGACCATGCAGGAAGCCACAAAATCGCGATATTTGAATTATACCCGCAATGCCGATCGCCATGGGATAATCATTAATTCTTAAGCACCTTCTTTTCCGAGCGACTACTGTCATCAAGTAGCAAAAGCCAAGCAGGCAGCATAGAGGCAAATATCCTAATACTGCCATACATATAGCCACCCATCCCACTGATTGATTCACCGCCATTGAAGCGCGGATCGCACCCGCCTCCCCATCACCAAGCGCATATCGATAGAATTGCCTTACCACCTCATAAGCATTCTCTCTAACCTTCCAATGAACAATTGCATCCGAGACGATCCGATATCCTTGTGCCTTTTCAATACAAATCTGGCTAAATAGAGTATCCTCACCCCATCTCAGCTTTTCTGGATACCCCTCCACACGCCGCCACAGGTCGCGGCTAAAGGCCACTGATCGGCTGGACGGCACGAATCCATCTGGCGGGATATTTGTTGTGGTCAGGCATGCAAGCACCTTTTGAAAACGACCACAAGCCTCCGCTTTGAAAAATCCGCCAACAAACTCGGCTTCCCCCTCTCGTATAGGAGCAATAAGACGGCCATACCATTCGGGATCAAGACGACAACCTGCATCTGTTATCGCAATGACATCCTCAGCAGCCATTTCAATACCATGGTTTCTTCCCTGAGCGATATTGGCGCCCTGCCTAACCGCAATCTTAAGCTCAATCCCACAGCCCTTGAAACGCTTCCTTGCTCTTTCCAGTATTTCAACTGTGCCATCCTGCGAACCCGCATCGACAAATACTACATCATATGGACTAGCGTGAAGGCAACAAATATCCTCGATGAGATCGGCAAGCGACTTCGCTTCGTTTAACGTTGTTACAACCAAGCTCATTGTGCCTTTGTACTCACAATCCAATGCTTTGCTGGTCGCGATACAAACCACTGACCTACCATAACGATTAAGACTGTCAGGATCAATCCTTGTCCCAACGCCGCAACTGTCACTGCAACATTGACCGCCAGCGCATTCATCATGATCACATACACAGCCCCAAGAAACAGTAAACCCCATACTCCAGTCCGCAATGCCCTTATGTAGATTGCCTGTAATATGATTAGCCATATTGCGGGAATTAGTAATGCACCAACCATCCCGCAGTTTAGAAACGCCTCCCCCCATACCGTAATCTCAGCCTCGCTGCGCGTCGAAAGTGCCCACCCAAGAAATGTACGTGCATACCATGAACCCATAGACACTTCCGGCTTGTCCTGCCATACAGCCCGCGGGACCATCCAATCCATGCAGCGCAAGTAGCTGCGCCCATTCAGCGATCCCACGTTCTTTGCCTCCATGCCGCTCATTATGGTCGTGAGCCCTTCAGCCCAACTTAATCGCCTTGCGAGATTATCAACAGCTTCATTTACCGACATCCCTCCTGCCTGCATGTTCCTTGCCGCGGTTATAGGATCGAACTCCGTAAAATGGGAGTCAAGGAGCATCCTTTGTGATGCACGCCGGTATTCATGGATAAGAACAAATGAACCCAAGAATGCCGGAACCATAAGTGCAAATAGTGCAACTCCTCGTGTATTCAATCTAAATAATCCACGTGCGTGAAGTACCATTAAGGCTGGCAATACTACATAGAAAGAGCCAGCCTTCGATCCGCCAATCCATTTCCATCCGATCTCCAGCAGCAATAATAGGGTAATTAGACAAAGTTGCCTGCTAAAGACAAGAACTCCTGCAAACGCAAGCGTACTAACTTGTCCTAAAGTCCCAAGAAGATTGCTATATGGTGTGACTTCCAGACCGGGTGCAAGCATTGTACCATATACAAGGCCATGGCGTACTGCATAAACTCGCCATATCCACCCCCCAAAGTAGATAACGGTGAAGAAAATCAACCATCGTTCGCGGAGCGTTGTGGAGTACTGCATGAAGCCGTGCTTCATGTTATACGACCGGACTTTCCAAAAATGGCATGCAAGATCAGCCAGGACAAATGATATCAATGCTACGAGAGAAGAAAGACTCAGTGCCCATCTAGGTAAATCCGGCCGGTTCTGTGCTAGATATAGAATGTTTACGTAATAGGCCACCAGAAACATTGGTTTCAAGATAACCATTGGAGAAAAAGGTTCATTATAGAGAGAGAAACGGGAATGCCAGAACATTGACAGAATGAGGTAACAAGACGCTGTCAAAACTTCGCATTTCAGAATGAGCGGAGCATTGGGAAAAGCTAGCAATAGCATGGAAGCGATAAGACCGTAACTCAAACTGCCATAAAGTACGTGATTGCGGTGGCTCACATCGCACTCCCAGCTTTTCACTGAGGAGGCGTCATCCCCTTCCGGGATTACTCAGGCCCCCTGGTGATGCATTCCCAAAGCGAGAATGGCCAGAACCGCCGCAATTAGTCCCATAAAAAAGCCAAGTAGCATATATTGGCTACGCACCGGTCTTGCGCGATGAGTAGGCGGAGTGGCCGAATCTAGAACATCTAACGAGACGAGTTGCTTCCGCGCATCAATACGAGCCATCTCAAGCTGGCGCCGAAGTTCAATCCATACAGCTGTCTGTGCTTCCACCTCACGGGAAAGCTCATTATAGCGCTGCGTTAAACTTGGCGAAGATTGATATAGTCGATTAGCCTCTACAAATGACGCAAGCGTATTCGCTGCTGAGTCCAGTTCGGTCTTAACATCGGTAAGCCTTTCCTCAATGAATTCGCTTTGTTCACTCGCTTTTCCGGTTCGATAATCAATGGTAAATGCATCAAGTTCACCTATCAAGTAGTTGCAAAAGTCAGCAGCAAGTCCGGGATGTTCAGGAAAGGTGCAACCAATACGCATTAGTCCCGTTGTTTTTTCCCTGGAGAAGGCTACCACATCTTGGCGTAGCTTCCGCTTCAACTTCTCAACAGCTCGGGAAGAATCCCCTTCTGACTGCCTTGGCCATGAAATGCCGAATATATCAAACAGATTTACAGAATCGCCAGAGGCGTACGAACTCCATTTTCTTGAAATTGCATTATCCAAAAGCCTATTTGATAATAAGATATCGCGGAAAAACGGCTCAAGTTGATTCTCATTCGACGCAAGGAGGCTCTGATCAAGAAACTGGCTCACCAAACCACCTGAGATGTTCTGGTTTCTCGGCAATAGCGTCGCCGTTGCTGTATAGACGGGAGTCTTCAGGAATGAAAGACCCAGTGCCAAAATAGCGAAAGCTGTTGGAACACCCATCAATAGCCGCCAATACCTTCGAAAAAGCACATACGCATTTGGAACTATCGGGAAGCCCGATACTGGATACTCATTCTTAGCTTCGCTCAACTTGCACCAATCACCGGTTTAGACCTTGCTCTCTTTAACTGCATCACTGGGAACGAAAAGCAGCTCGGTCATCCGAGCATTCTTGCATTCTAGAACCACTGCCTAATCAATTTGTTGTCCTGTCGATGACCAGGTAGACCGTGGCGAGGCTGGCCATGATGGCGGCGATTTCGCGCACGGTTTCGAGGCTGTTGTCTTCCCTGGGGGTTTCGATGGGGACGATGATGGTGGAGCCGGGCATGACGGAGGGGTCGCGCCAGATGCGCTTGATGGGGCGGGAGAGGCCGTTGGGGTAGACGACGCGGGTCTTCCACTTGGCGGCGCCCTCGGCGTAGCCCCCGGCGCGATCCACGTACTCGCCCAGGCTCATGCCCTTCTTGAAGAGGAGGCTGGTGGGGAAGCCCACCGCTCCGGTCACCCTCACCGTGTGCTGGGCCTCGGGAACCAGCACCTCGTCGCCGGCCCGCAGGATCACGTCGTACTGCGACTGCGGGTCGGTGAGAGCCTTCCCCAGCTCGATGGCGATGTTGCCCACGTCCTCCTGGCTGCGGTAGATGCGCGCGCCCGGGGCGAAGGCGGTGGGCTTGAGGCCGCCCGCCCGCTCGATGACCTCGGACAGGCGCTCGTCCGGACGCTCCAGGCTGTAGGCGCCGGGGTAGTAGACCTCGCCGCGCACGGTCACCGTCCGCGGCAGCTCCCACCAGGGGAGCCTGCGGATCGCCACCCGGTCGTGCGCCTCCAGCGGGAAGCTGGCCGCGACCGCCAGGTAGTTCTCCCCCAGGGGCAGTTCGATGACGTCGACCATGCGCTCCGGCGGGGACTCCGTGTCGCGGCTGGTCACCGCGTCGCGGCGCAGGCGGGACACCTCGGCCCGCAGCAGGTCGGCCGATTCCTTCAGCCCGCCGGATTTGAGGATCACGTCCCGCAGGGTCAGCCCCTCGCGGTAGGGGAAGCTGCCGGGGGCGCGGACCTCGCCCGAGATGCTCACCTCGTAGCGGTCCTGCACGTTCCACTTCGAGAAGATCCGGACCCGGTCGCGCGGCTGCAGGAGGACCGGCGGGGCGCGGCCGGCGAGCGCCGCGCCCAGATCGAAGTTGACCGCCTCGTAGGTGCCGTCCGGCGCGATCCTGTCGATGAGGGCACGCTCCTCCAGCGTGTCGGGCCAGAGACCGGCGGCCAGGGCGATGAGCACCGTCACGTCCATCCCCTCGCGGTACTCGAAACGCCCCGGCCGCTTGACATTCCCGGCGATCTCGACCCAGTTCTCCAGGCGGTCGGCGATGGCGCCCACCTGCACGGCGTCGCCGTCCCGCAGCGCCGCGGCCGCCGGGTCGCGGGGCTGGCCGGTGAGCGGGTCGAGGACGACGTCCTGCACGATCCGGTCGGGCGCGTCGGGGGCCCGCTCCGCGGGGGGCAGGATCCGCTCGACGTGCACGATCTCGGTGGCCGCCCGGGCCGTGAAGCCCCCGCCGAAGCGCAGCAGGTCCGCCAGCCCCTCGTCCGGGAGCAGCTCGAAGATGGCGGGCCGGCGCACCTGCCCCATCAGCCTCACAGACGCTCCCCGGCGCGGGACGAAGACGGTATCGCCCTCGCGCAAGATGGCGTCCCCCGTGCGCCGGCCTTCCAGCAGATAGGCGTAGAGATCGAGACGGGCCACCGTCTCCTCGCCCCGCATCAGGTGCACGTCGCGCATGCTGCCCGCCGGCGAGGGGCCGCCCGCCGCGTACAGGGCGGTGAACACGGTGGCGACGGAGCTGAGCTCGTAAGCGCCCGGCTGCACCGCGTCCCCCACCACGAAGACCCGGATGGCCCGCAGCCGGCCCAGGGTGACGTCCAGGAAGGTCGTCCCCTTGCCGGGCTCGCGGGAGATGCCCGAGTAGGAGCGGGCGAGCCGCTCGCGCACCGCCTGCGCGACCTGCGCCAGGGTGCGGTTCAGGCAGAAGATCTTGCCGCCCTTGGGCAGGATGATCGAGCCGTCGCGGTCCACCACGCGCTCGAGGCGAAACTCCACCTCGCCCCAGACGTCCACCACGATCTGGTCGCCCACGCCGATCAGGTAGTCCTCGGGGACCGGCCCGAAGCTGGAGGGCGCGAAGACGCCCGGCTCCAGGCGGAAGAAGTCGCGGCCGAAGAGCCGCAGGCTGTCCGTCGCGGCGGTCGTGCTCTCGGACGGCGCGGCGGCCGCCGCCAGCGCGGCCTGGCGATCGCCCTCGAGTGAGAGCCGCGGTTCGTAGGGCATCACCGGCCGGCGATCGTCGATGCCGGCCAGGTCGGTCCGGCCCGGCTCGGCGGCGAGGCTGCTGTCCGCGGCGCCCGGCAGGCCCGGGGCCTGCCCCTGGCTGTAGCGCCGCAGCAGCTCCTCGCGGCTCAGGCCGCTGCGGCGGGCCGCCTCGTCCAGCAGCTCGTCGGGCACCTGCTGGGCGGACGCGCAGGACCAGCCCTGCAGCAGGAGGCAGGCGAAGAACATGAAGACGTAGAATCCTGGGAGTCCGCGAGGCAGGTGGCGTCGGGACACCAGGCCCTCCTTGGCCGGGGAAGCCGCTTCCGTTGAGGCTCGGATTCCTTTTTAGCACATGGAGGAGATTTGGCAAGCAGTTTTAGCGGCGCGCTGGCAGCTCAGGACCGCGGGAAGAGCAGCCCGCGGGCCTCGGCCTCGTCGTGGCGGAGCTGCTCGACCAGCTCGCGCGGGCTGCCGAACTTGCGCTCGGCGCGCAGCCGCTGCATCCACTCCACCTTCAGGGTGCGCCCCCGCAGATCGCCGTCGAACTCGAGGACGTGGACCTCGACGCGCAGCCTGGGCAGCCCGCCCTCGTGGAACGTGGGAACGCTGCCGAAGTTGAGCATGCCGCCGAATATGACCCACTCCTGCTGCCCCATGCTCATGATCGAGCCGCTGCGATCAACCTCGGGCAGGGTCTCGACGACGCGCCCCAGCTCGCCGTCGCGACGCCCCGCCGCCGCCACGTCGCCGGGCAGGTGCACGCGCACGGCGTAGACCCCGGGAGCCGGCAGCAGCTTGTACTCGAAGAGCGGAACGACGTTGGCGGTGGGGTAGCCGATGCTGCGGCCGCGCCCGTCTCCCGCCGTGACCTCGCCCCAGAGGGCGTAGGGCCGGCCCAGCATGGCCGCCGCCGTCTTCAGGTCCCCCTGGCCCAGCGCGCTGCGGATGGCCGAGCTGCTCACCGTGCGCCCGTCGTCCCGCAGGGGGGGGATCACCTCGAGGGTGTAGCCCAGCTGCTGGCCGAGGCTGTCGAGGGTCTCGACGTTGCCCTTGCGGCCCGCTCCCAGGTGCACGTCGTAACCGGCCACGAGGTGCTGCATGCCCAGGTACCGCACCAGGAAGGTCTCCACGAAATCCTGGTAGGACAGGCGCGCGAGGGCCGGACAGAAGTCCGCCGCCACCACCACGTCGAGATCCAGCGCGCTCAGCAGGGAGAGCTTCTCGCGCCAGGTGGTCAGCAGGAAGGGCTGCGGGTGGGGATCGAGCACGAGCCGCGGGTGGCGCCGGAAGGTGAAGATGCAGCTGGCCTTCAGCTTGCGGCGGTCCCGGGCCTCCTTCACCTCGCGGATCAGCTGCAGGTGCCCGCGGTGCACCCCGTCGAAGGAGCCGATGGCCAGGGCCGAGCTTTCCACCGCCCGTCCGGCCAGGCGATCGGAGCCCACGATGATGCGCGTCAGGTGCTCGGCGCTGAAGCGGATCAGGTGCACGGTGGTTCCTCCCGGCCGGGCTCCGGGAAGACCGCCGCGCTGCGCGGCAAGCCGCCCGCGGCGGGGATGCGCAGCACGGCCACCAGGCCGCCGTTCGCGTCACGCGCCTGCAAGAAGACCTCCTCGCCCGCCGGCGTCGCGAGCGGCCGGTCCAGGCGTCGCAGCCAGCCGGCGGCCGGCTGTTCCCCGCGCCGGAGCGCCGCCGCCTCGAGGGCGGTGACCGTCAGCGCGGGCAGGTGGGGCAAGGCGGCGCCGAGCGGACACATGGCGGCCGTCAGGGCCGCCCCGTCGTCGAGCCGCGCCGCGGGAACCGCGTCGGTCACCACGAAAGGTCCGATGCGCTCGCGCCGCAAGCTGCGGACGTGTGCCTCGCAGCCCAGGGACCGGGCCAGGTCGCGCGCCAGCGCGCGCACGTAGGTGCCGCTGGAGCACTCCACCAGGAAGGCGGCGTCGTAGATGCGGCCGTCGGCGGCCGCGGGCGCGTCCGGCGGCGCCTCGCCGCCCCAGCGCGCCTCCAGCAGCTCGAAGCGCGACACGCGGATCGCGCGGGGCGCGAGGACCGGCAGGGCGGCGCCCCGCCGGGCCAGGGCGTACAGCCGCTGCCCGTCGCGCTTGATCGCCGAGTAGGCCGGCGGAACCTGGGCGAGATCGCCCGTGAAGTCGGCCAGGCGGCGGCGCAGCTCCTCCGGCGCGAAGGACACCACGACGCGTGCGACCTCCGCCCCCTCGGCGTCGTGGGAGTCGGTTCCCACGCCGAAGCGGAACTCGCAGCGGTAGGCCTTGTCCAGCCCCATCAGGAAGGGCGACAGGCGGGTGCCGCCGCCGCAGAGCAGCAGGAGCAGGCCGCTGGCGAGGGGATCGAGGCTGCCGGCGTGGCCGCACCGGTAGCGCTGCCGCCCGTGGCCCTCCGCATAGTGACCCTCCTGCCGGCGGGCGCTCAGCAGGGCCCGGCGCACGCGCTGGACGACGGCGAAGGAGGTCGGTCCGCTGGGTTTGTCCGCCAGGAGAATGCCGTCCCCGCGCACCACGTCCGCCTCGCCGCCGGCTCAGAGCCGGGCCCGCAGGTCGGCCACCAGGGTGGCGATGACCGACTCCACGCTGCCGCTGATGGTGCAGCCCGCGGCCTGCCGGTGCCCGCCGCCGCCGTGCCCGGCCGCGACTTCCTGGACGTCGCCGCCGCCGGGGGAGCGGAGCGAGACCCGCCAGCTGCCGGGCTCGATCTCCTTGCAGAAGGCCATGAAGTGGATGCCGTCCACCGCCGTGGCCACGTTCACGAAGCCCTCGGTGTCGCCCAGGGTCGTCCCCGTTTCCGCCAGCATCTGGCGGTCGACGTAGAAGACGAGGATCCGCCCGTCGGCCTCGTAGCGGAAGGTGCTCAGGGCGCGCCGCAGCAGCTCCACCCCCTGCCGCCGGTAGCGGTGCAGCGTCTGGCGGGCCACGGCGGCCGTGTCCACGCCCTGCCGGGCCAGCTTGCGGGCCAGCTCGAAGGTGAGGGGGGTCGTGTTCGGAAAGCGGAAGCCGCCGGTGTCGTTGAGCAGCCCCGCGTAGAGGCACTCGGCCATTTCCCGGGTGAAGTCGAACGGCTCGCAGCGCCCGCCGGCCCCGGCGGCCAAGGCGGCCACTACCTGGTGCACGAGCGTGCTGGCCGAACAGGCGCGGGACTCGACCCAGCCCGGCAGCGGCGCGCGGCGGCCGCTCAGCAGGTGGTGGTCGATGGCCCAGGCGTTCCCGATGGCCTGCAGCGGAGCGGTCAGGGGACCGGCGCGGTCGCGCCGGTGGCAATCCACGAAGACGAGGGTGTCCGGGGGATCGGCGGCCAGGGCGGCCTCGGCCTCGGCCAGCGGCAGGGTCTGCATGTAGCCCGGCAGATCCACGAGGCCCACCGGGGGGTCCGGGTAGCTGATCACGCGGGCCTCGCGTCCCATGGCCCGCAGCGCCGCGCCCAGGGCCAGCGCCCCGCCCAGGGCGTCGGGATCCGGGTTCCAGTGCGGCACGAGCCAGAAGCGCTGTCCCCGGCAGAGCGCGTCCAGCAGCTCGGCTGGCGGCACCAGGTCGGCCAGCTCCAGGCGGCGCCGCCGCTCCTGGTCGCTCACGAACTCGCCCTGCTCCTCCAGGTCCCGCAGCACCGTCTCGACCTGCAGGCTGCGGTCCAGGCTGCGGTCGTAGACGAAGCGCAGCTCGGGCGTCTGGCGGAGCTTCAGGGCGTGCGCCAGGCGCCCCTGCAGGAAGCCGCGCGCCTTCTTGAGCCCGGCCAGGCTGCGCTGCCGGTCCTCCTCCTCGCCCAGGACCGAGTAGTAGACCTTGGCCACCGAGTGGTCCCTGTTCAGCTCCACCGCGTTCACGCTGACCAGGCCCACGCGCGGGTCCTTGACCGCGGACTGCAGCAGCTCGCCGAGCGTCTTCCGGATGGCGTGATTCAAGCGGCTGGTCTTGTAGGGATCCATGATTCACCGCCGCGCCGTGCCGGCGCCCTGGCGGCTCTTCCCCCTAGAGCTCGGTGCGCACGACCTCTTCGATCTCGTAGGCCTCGATGACGTCGCCTTCTCTCAGGTCGTGGAAGTTCTCCAGGCCGATGCCGCACTCGTAACCGGCCGCGACCTCGCGGGTGTCCTCCTTGAAGCGCTTGAGGGAGTTGATCTTGCCCTCGAAGATGACGACCTCGTCGCGCACCAGGCGGGCCCGCGAGTTGCGCAGGATCTTGCCGTTGGTGACCATGGAACCCGCCACGGCCCCCAGCTTCGGGATGTGGAAGACCTGCCGCACCTCGGCCGAGCCGGTCGAGACCTCGCGCGCGATCGTGCCCAGCAGCCCCGCCATGGCCTTCTTGAGGGTCTCCACCGCCTCGTAGATGACGTCGAACACCTCGATGGTCACGTTCTCCTGCTTGGCCAGGTCCTTGATGGCGGGCCCCGGACGCAGGTGGAAGCCGATGATGAGCGCCCCGGTGTTGCTGGCCAACAGCACGTCCGATTCGCTGACCGCGCCGACCGCCTTGTGCACGATCTTGACGGCCACCTCCTCGGTGTTCAGCTCCATGAGCTGATCGCAGAGCGCCTCCACCGAGCCGGCCACGTCGCCCTTGACGATCAGCGGCAGCTCCTTCAGGTCCTCGGCGATGATCATCTCGGACAGGTTCTCCAGGTCGATCGTCTTGCGCGGCCCGTGCAGCTGCTGCTGGCGCAGCAGGGAGCGCCGGCGGGACGCCAGGTCGCGGGCGTCGCGCTCGCTCTCCATGACGTAGAACTTGTCGCCCGCCTCGGGCACGCTGTGCGAGCCGGTCACCTGGGCCGGCTCGCCCGGGAGCACCTGCTGCAGCGGCACGCCCCGCTCGTCGAAGAGGGCCCGCACACGGCCCTCGCTGGTGCCGACCAGGAAGATGTCGCCGACCTTGAGGGTCCCCTTGTCCACCAGCACCGTGAAGACGACCCCGCGGCCCGGTTCCTTGCTGGCCTCGATGACCACGCCGCGTGCGGCGCCCAGGGGGCTGGCGGTCAGCTCGAGCACCTCGGCCTGCAGGTGCACCAGCTCCAGCAGCTTGTCCACGTTGATGCCCTTCTTGGCCGAGATCTCGGCCGAGAGCACCTGCCCGCCGAACTCCTCCAGCACGATGTTGTGCTGCATCAGCTCCTGCTTGACGCGCTCGGGACGGGCCTCCGGCAGGTCGATCTTGTTGATCGCCACGACCACCGGCACCCCGGCCGCCTTGGCGTGGTTGATCGCCTCGACGGTCTGGGGCATGACGCCGTCGTTGGCGGCCACCACCAGGATCACGAGGTCGGTCACCTGGGCGCCGCGGGCGCGCATGGCCGTGAAGGCGGCGTGGCCCGGCGTGTCCAGGAAGGTGATCGGCCCGCCGGGCGTCTCGACCTTGTAGGCGCCGATGTGCTGGGTGATGCCGCCCGCCTCGCCCGCGATCACGTTGGTGTGCCGGATGTAGTCGAGCAGCGAGGTCTTGCCATGATCGACGTGGCCCATGACCGTGACCACCGGCGGCCGCGTCACCAGGTCCTCCGCGCGGACCTCCTCCTGCTCCAGCATCTCCTCGCCGTACTCGCTGAGGAACTCGAGATCGCGATCGTACTCGTCCGCCAGCAGCTCGATGTGATCCTTCTCCAGCCGCTGGTTGATGGTGGCCATGACGCCCAGGGAGAGGAGCTTGACGATGATGTCCTTGGCGGGCACCTCGAGCTTCTCGGCCAGCTCCTGGACGGTGATGAACTCGGTGACGCGCAGCACGTTCTCCTCGCTGACCACCTCGGTCGGCCCGCCCTTCCGGCGCCGCCGCCGGCTGGGGCCGGTCTCCATGGCGGCCATGGTCTGCTTGACCTGCCGTTCGACCTCGGCCTCGTCGATCTTCTTCCGCTTCTGGCGGGTTCGCTTGCGCCGCGGCGCCTCGACGGCGGCGGCGGCCCGCTCGTCCTGCCGCTTGCGGATGGCGGCCTTGATGGACTCCTTGACGGACTCCTTGCTGACGGGCTTGGGGGGAGCCGCCGGCCCGGCCGGGGCCTCCGCCTGGGCCGCCCCCTCGGCCTGCTCCGCCGGCGCGGGCTCCGCGCCCTGGGCCTCCAGGGCGGTACCCTCCTCGACCGGGGCGGCCGTGTCGGCGGCCGGCGCGGGCCCCGTCGGGGCGGCCGGCGCCTCGAACAGGGGCGGCGCGGCCGGAGCCGGCTCGGCGGCCGCGTGTGCCGCAGCCTCGTCCTGCTCGGCGGCGGGGGGGGCTTTCGCCGGCGCCTTCTTGACCAGCTTCTTGACCACCAGCCGGGTCTTGCGATGCTCCTCCCGCATGGCGGCGCGGCGGGCCTCGGCGCGGGCCGCGGCCTCGCGCTCGGCGGCGGCCTTCTCGGCGGCCGCCTTCTCGGCGGCGGCCTTCTTGGCGGCGGCCTTCTTGGCCACCTGGGTCTGCGTGCCCGGCTTCTTGATGACCACGACCTTGGGCTTGGCCTTCTTCTTCTTGGCGGCCTTCTTGACGGTCTTCTTGCGGACGGGCTCCGGCGCCGGCACCGGCCGGGGCAGCGGCTTGAGGCTCGCGACGTGCTTCAGCTTGTCGGGGTCGAGTCCATGCGCCCGGGCATAGTTGACCCGTGCCAGCTCCCGCTTGCGCTGGAAGATGGTGTGGATCTTGTCGACCTCGGCATCCTCGACGATGCTCATGTGGCTCTTCACCTCGACGCGCATCTTCTGCAGCATGTCCATGATCGTCTTGCTGTCGACGCCGTAGTGCCGAGCCAGCTCGTAGACTCTCAGCTTGCTCGCCAAAACCTCATCTCCTTGCGCGTGGGAGTGCCGGGCCGGCCGTCTGGCGACCGACAGCGCCCCCGGTTGCGTCCGGCAACGCTCGCGACCTCCGCTACGACTTCTCCTGCCCGGATCCAGTTTCCGGACCCTTCCGCCGGAAACCGCCGAGTCCCAGCCGGGCGATGCCCGTCACGAAGGACCGGTCGTCCAGGGCGACGATGGCCAGCTTCCGCCGGCCGAGGGCCCGTGCCAGGTCGTCGCACGTGACCACGCCGTCCAGAAAACCACCCACGGGCTCCAGCCGCCGCCAGCGACGGAGCTGGCCGGGGCCCGCGTCGCGCGCGGTGATCACCAGGGGCCGCCGGCCGCGGTGCACCAGGTCCGCCACGGCCGAGGCACCGATCGCCAGCCGCCCGGCGCGGTGGGCCAGCCCCAGCAGGGCCAGCAGCTTGGCGACGGCCTCCGGCTCAGCCACGGATTTCCGCTCTCCGGGCACGCCCGCCTCAATCGTCCAGGTCCGAATCGGCGAAGGGATCGACGCCCACCAGCGGTGCCTTGCGCGGCCCGTCCGGGCTCTCGTCCTCCGGCTCGGCCTTCGGCTCGGCCTCCGGCTCGGCCTTCGGCTCGGCCGCCGGCTCGTCCGGACCGACCCGCTCCTCGAAGCCCTCGAAGAGGTCGTCCCGCACCACGGGCTCCGCGGCCGCCGCGGCCGCGATCTCGTCGGGCACCTCCAGCTCCTGGTCCCCCTCCTCGAAGAGCAGGCTCTCGTCCAGGAACGGCCGCTCCTCCGCCTCGACCTGGGCCAGCTCCTCGCTCACCGCCTCCTCGATCATGCGCTCGAGCTCCTCCATGGTCGCCGCGGCGGTCGCGGTGAGGGCCTCGGCGGTCTTGGGGCCGATGCCGGGGATCTCTAGGAGCCGTTCCCGCGGCGCGCGGGCCAGCTGCTCGATGGTGGTGATGCCGGCCTCGGCCAGCAGCCCCGCGATGCGCGGCGTGACCCCGTTCATCTCCTCGAGCTTCATGGACATCTCGCTGGTGATTCGCTGCCGGATATGGTACTCGCGGGACGACACCAGGTCGATCCGCCACTCCGTGAGCTTGGCCGCCAGGCGGACGTTCTTGCCCTCCTTGCCGATGGCCTTGGAGAGCTGGTCGTCGTTGACGATGACGGTGGCCTCGCCCCGCTCCGGATGCAGGATGATGCTGCTGACCTCGGCCGGGCTGAGGGCCCGGTTGATCAGCAGGCTGGGCTCGGCGCTCCAGGGCACGATGTCGATCCGCTCGCCGGCCAGCTCGCGGGTGACCGCCTGCACGCGGCTGCCCTTCATGCCGACGCAGGAGCCCACGGCGTCGACCCGGTCGTCGCGCGAGATCACGGCAATCTTCGAGCGCGTACCGGGCTCCCGGGCCACGGCCTTGATCTCGACGATGCCCTCCTGGATCTCGGGCACCTCCTGCTCGAACAGGCGCTTCAGGAAGTTGGGATGGCTGCGCGACAGGATGACCTGGGGGCCCTTGGCGTTGTCCAGCACCTCGATGATGAGGGCGCGGATGGTCTTGCCCTGGTGGTGCTTCTCGCCCCGGATCTGCTCCCGGTACGGCAGCAGGGCCTCGACCCGGCCCAGGTTGACCAGCACGTTGCCCCGATCGATCTGCTGGATCGTGCCGACGATGATCTCGTTGACCCGGTCCTTGAACTCGTCGAAGATCTGCGCGCGCTCCGCCTCGCGCACCTTCTGCACCAGGATCTGCTTGGCCACGAGGATGGCGTTGCGCCCGAACTGCTCCAGCGGAAGCTCCCAGCGCACCTCGTCGCCCGGGCTCACCGCGTCGCCGAACTCGACCTGCGCCTCCGCCAGCGAGATGTCGGTGTCGGGATCTTCCACCTCCTCGACGACCGTCTTGACCTGCTCGACGAGCATGTCGCCGGTGTCCCCGTCGACGTGCGCCTCCACGATGGCGTTCAGACCGAGCTTCTTCTTCGCCGCCGACTGCAGACCGGCCTCGAGCGACTCGAGGATGATCCGCTTGTCGATGTGCTTCTCCCTCGTGATCATCGTGAGGGCATCGAGGATGTTGTATTCCATCGTCATGCTCCGATCGGGCGGCGCCGCGGCGGCGACCGCCGGGGCGGGACCGGTCGTGCCCGGTCCAGCCCGTCACTTGGACCGCTTGGCGGTCCCTTTCCGGCCGCGGCGCTCGTCGCGCTGCTGCCGCTTTTCGTCCTTGCGACGGCGCCGGTCCTCGCGGATCAGCGCCTGCGGATCGAAGTCCGGGTCGAGGTCGGCCTCCAGGATGTCCGCATACGCCAGGCGGACGTCCCGGCCGGCCGGACCGGCCGCCGGTTCCTCCGCCGGGGCACCGGCCGCCCCGGGCTCCGGCACGCGCACGGTGATGCCCTCGGCGTCGGCCGCGAGCAGCTCCCCGTGCACGCGCCGGGGATGGTCCACGGGCCCCCGGCGAACGTCCACCCGCTGGCCCACACAGGCCATGAAGTGGGCGGGCTCGCGCAGGGGTCGGCGGACGCCCGGCGAGGAGACCTCGATCACGTACGGTCCCGGGATGAGGTCGGACTCCTCGAGGAGCATGCCGACCGTGCGGGAAGCGCGGGCGCAGCCGTCCAAGTCGATGCCGTACGCCGTGTCGACGTAGATGCGCAGCTGAAGGCGACCACCGCCGCGAAAGACGCGGACGTCCAGCAGCTCGAAACCGATCGCGTCCAGCTCTCCCTCCAGAAGGCGCAGGACGTCGCGGGCCAGCGCATACTTGTCCACCGGAACATCCCCTGCACCCTGGCCGACACGAAAAGAAGTGGACTTTCGCCCACTTCGGAAGGGCCACCTCGCGGTGAGCCCTTCGTCTGGAGGAATATAGCCCGAAGCGGTTGTCGTAGCAAGCCAAAAGTGGGCACGGCGCCGGGAGGCTACTCTGCGTCCAGGGGACGGTAAGCGATGTCGGTCACCAGCCTGCCGACCTGCGCCAGGCTGGCCGCCGAGCAGACCGCGGGCACGTCGCCGGTGGTGTGCCACTGGGGGAAGTCGAAGTCGATGAGGTCCACGGCGCGGATGCCCGCCTGCAGGAAGGGGATGTGATCGTCGTAGACCGCCGGCCCGGCATGGGGCGCGAAGGCCCCCAGCCCCAGCTCGGCGGCCCGGCGGAAGACGCTCCGCGTCCATTCCGGGGCCTGCCCGAGGGAGTACAGCTCCTGCGGCACCGACAGCCCCTTCTCCCCCACCATGTCCAGCAGGATCAGGCCGGCGGGCTCGCCACGGGCGAGCGGGCTGCCGAACTCGCGCCAGTGATCGGCCAGGTGCCGCGAACCCAGGCAGTAGCCGGCCAGATCCCCCTCCCGGCCGTAGTCCTCGCCGTCGAAGAAGATCAAGTCGACGCCGCGGGGCGGCGGCGTCGCCGCCAGCAGCTCGGCCAGGTGCAGGAGCACGGCGACGCCGCTGGCCCCGTCGTTGGCCCCCGGCAGGGGCCGGTCCCGCAGGCTCGCGTCCGGATCGCGGTCGCAGCGGGGCCGCGTGTCGTAGTGGGCGGCCAGCCACAGACGGCGTCCCTGCGCCGGGCCGGCCGCGATGACGACGTTGCAGAGCTGCAGCGGCTGCGGCCCGTAAGGGTCCTGCCGGGTGAAGCACAGCTCGGCGCAGGACAGCCCCAGCGAATCCGCGTGCGCCACGAGCGCGCCGCGCAGCTGCCGGATGCCCGCCGTGCCGGGCACGCGCGGGCCCAGGTCGCACTGGTAGCGCAGCCAGTGCAGGGCGCGCTCGCCGCTGAAGGCCGGCGGCGCGGCCGGCGGCGCGGCCGCCGGCTCCGCCGCGGACGGGATCGCGAGCGGCAGCAGGCAGAGCAGCAGCGCCAGCGCCGGACCGATGCGACCCACCCTGCCCGGGCGCCGGCCGCTGGTCGGATCAGAAGACAAAGGTCACCTCCACTCCGAGTCCGAAGGTCTTGCGCACCAGATCCGTCTCGATGTTCTTCGTCTTGCTGAAGGTCAGGTGCAGCGTCCCGCTCAGGTTGCGGGTGATATTGTAGCTGAAGCGCGGATTGACCGAAAGCCGCGTCGTCCCGGTCGGCGCGTCCGGAAAGTCCGACCCGGCCCGGAAGCGCTGATTGGTGTCCTTGGCGTAGTTCACGTCCACGTTCATGTTGATCGTCGGGTTGGCCCCCGGCTTGTAGAGCCGCAGCTTCGCCAGCAGCCGCTCGGCCCGGAAGGAGTGGCGGACCTGCAGGCCGACGTTGAGGCGATCGCCCTCGGTGCGCGTGCCGTTGACGATGTTGGTGTCCTTGGTGATCCCGACGTTGAGGGTCATCGACAGGCCGTTCTGCAAGGTGACGTTCCAGCGTGGGCTGATGTTGGTGGTCGTGCGCGGGTTGAAGGAGGTGTCGGTGAAGTTGGAGACCGCGCGCGTCCGCTTGAAGCCGACATCGATGTTCGAGGCGCGGAACCAGCCCGGCCCCTCGCCGCCGCCGCCGAAGAAGCGCCAACGTTCCACCCCCGAGAGGGAGAAGCGCAGGTCCGGCCAGTCCTGCTGGTAGTCGTTCTTCTGCAGGCCCGCCGTCTCGGAGGTGCTGGTGGACTTGTTGAACTTGATGTCCGTGCTCAGGTTGGTGAGCAGCTTCAGGTCCGTGTCCAGGGTCAGACTGCGGCGGTCGGTCAAAGCGCTGCTGATGTACAGCGAATCGGGCGTATCGAGCGTCGGGTCCAGCCCCATGCGGTACCAGAAGGTGGTGCCGCCGAAGTAGCGCTGGTAGTTGCTGGACTTGCGGTCGGTCAGCGTCACCTGGATCGGGTTGATGTTCCGCAGCAGGGACATCACGGGCTTCAGCGGATTGGGGAACTTCAGCTTTCCCCCGCCCTTGCCGGCCTCCTGCACGTCCCACCCGGCCTCCGCGGCCGGCGCCGCTTCCCCCTCCGGCGGCGGCGCCTCGCCCTGGCCGCGCTGCCGCGCCTCGGCCTGCCGCGCCTCCTCCTCCTGGCGCGCCGCCTCCAGCAGGGCCTCCTGCTGGCGCCGGAGCTGCTCGTCCGGGGTCAGCGTCTCGGTCTCCTCCGGCTCGACGGGGGGCGGCGGGGCCTCGGGGCTCCCCTCCACGCCCTGCTCCGTTCCCGCGTCCGCGCCGCCTGCCGGCGGCGGCTGTGCCTCGTCCGGCGGGGGCTCTCCGGGCGGGGCCTCGCCCGGCGGCGGCTCCGCTTCCCGACCTCGCGCCCGGCTGCGCCGGTCCATGCGCCGCTGGCGCTCCAGGAGCTGCTCCCGCTCCTCCTGTGACTCCTGCCGGTGCTCGGGGAAGTAGGTGTTGAAGAATTCGTTGATGGGCACGCGGAAGCGGAACTCCCAGTCGGTGTTGTTGCGCACGTTGCCCACGCCTTCCGGATCCCCTGGCTGGCGGATGTTGGGATCGTGATTGTTGGCGTAGGAGCCGTTGAAGGTCGCCGTGGTCCGCATGGTATTGATCGCCTTCAGCCCCAGGCGCACGGGCGCCAGCAGCCAGGTCGGCGGCAGGGTGGTGGCCTTGGGGGGCGTGAAGTTGACGCGCACGTCCTGGCTGAACCTGATCTCCTCGCCCACGTTGATCCCCAGGGTGCGCAGCTCCCGCAGGGGATCGCGGTCCGAGCGCACCGTCAGGCTCACCGTGGCGATGGGCAGCGGCTTGTACTCCACCGAGCCGTTCAGCACGGCCGTGCGGTTGAGGTTGAGCGGGCGCGGCGTGCTCGTTCCGTCCAGGTTGATGGCCTCGCTCTCCCGCTGCGTGCGGTCGAAGTTGCTCGAGAGGGTGAGCTTGGTCGGCAGGATCGCCACGCCGCTCAGGAGGGGCAGCTTGCCCAGGAGACCGTAGTTGCCGAGCTGGTAGTTGCCGTTGATGCGCAGGTCGTAGGTGACCGAGCTGCGCACGTTCTCCTGCCGGGCCGTCTCCAGCGGGCTGTGCTTGCTGCTGCGGGAACCGCTCAGCGAGAAGGACCAGGGATCGATCACATAGCGGGGCAGCGCGGCCCGCGACGGCTGGTGGTTCAGGCGCACGGAGAAGCTCTCGCGCTCCTCGATGGTGGACTGCCGGTTCTTCTCGTCCGGGTCGAGCAGCTCGATGTCGCTGTTGGTGATGTACTTGGGCCGCTGGATGGTCTGGCGCCGGCTCACGTTGACCGGCAGCTGGAAGCCCAGGAGCGGCACGAAGTCGTCGACCTTGAAGGCCGTGGTCAGGTTCCAGTCCTCGTTGGTGAACCCCTGGCCCGTGCTCGCGTCGAGGCCGTGGAACTCGGCGTCGCGCTTGGACCAGTCGAAGTCGACCTTGATGACATCGGCCATGTTCAGGCCGAGGGCCACCCGTTCCGCAACTCCCCGTTCGCGTTTGACCCCCTCCAGCATGACCTCGTTCATGTAGCAGGAACCGCTGATGTAGTCGTAGGCGTCGTTGATCACGCCGAAGTAGTAGCGCTTGATCCGGCGCAGGTCGGGATTGCCCACCACCCGCACCCGGTACACGTCGCCGGTGCTGGCATCGGTGATCGTGGTGTTGATCCAGCCCGTGGCCGAGTCGGGCGCGACGGTCTTGGTGTTGCTCAGCTCGGCCAGATCGAGGTGCATCTGCTTCCAGCCCTCCCGCTGGTAGGCGGACTCGCTGAAGCGGTAGTTGATCTCGTAGTAGTTGAGGGTGTCGGCGCCGAGCCGGAAGAAGAGGTCCAGGTCGGCCTGCTGGTGGTCCGCGCTGTGCCAGTACCAGGAGAGGGTCTGGTACTGGGTGTAGTCGTCGCCGCGTGGCGAGACGAGCTTGCTGACCCGGATCATGTGATCCCGTTCCAGGTTCTGGAAGTCCAGGAGCAGCGACTGCTCCTTCTCGGGGATGCGGTTCTCCTCGTGCACCGGGAAGGGCGACCCGTAGTCGGAGTTCTCCTTGTTGTTGACCTCGCCGAGGGAAAAGACCTCGTCGGGGCCCCGCTCGCCGGCGCTCAGCAGCTCCTCGTTGACCCGCTTGCGAATGCCTTCTCGCTCCCAGCGGCTGCCCAGGAACTTGATCTCCGACAGCTCCAGGCGCGTGCCGGCGGGAGGGCTGAGCGAGTCGTCCTCGTACCAGATGCGCACGTGGGTGATGGAGCTGATCAGGGGCGAGGCGGCGCCCTCGCTCATTGGTATGAAGTCGCTCAGACGGATGCGGTACTTGCGCCAGGCGACGTTGTTGCTCCGCAGTTCGGCCACGTCGTCCCGCACCTCCGGCGGGTAGGCGTCGCTGGCGTAGTCGCGCACCACGTCCACGATGGGCAGGTTCGTGTCGGCCAGGTCCACGGCGAAGGAGAAGTAGTTGTTGGTCTTCTCGAAGGAGGTGTCGCCGTCCAGGTCCTCCGAGTCCTCGCGGTTGTTCCCCTCGGTGCCGTTGATCTGGGGGTAGGGATCGCCGCCGTTGTTGTAGTCGGCGCCGTAGACGTCGCCCCCCTCCACGCCGTCCAGGCCGATGTCCTCCTCGGAGGTGAAGATGCCGTCATTGTTGGCGTCCTCGTTCTGGTAGGTGCCCACGGCGAGCTGGCCGCCCGGGCCGACGGGCCAGAAGACATCCTCGCTGATGAAGCCGAAGTCGAAGTGCAGGGTGCCCCGCCGGTCGGCGACGTCGGGCCGCCCGTCGTTGATCCAGAACTCCGCGAACTGAGCCTTGCTCAGGTTCAGACCCACGCGGCCGAGGCCGCGCATGATGCCGCCCCAGGAGTTGGGCTCCCAGGTCTCGGTCTCCGGCGTGCTGGGGTCGTCGGCCCGCAGGAAGACCACCAGGGACTGCTGGGTCTCCTGCCGCTCCTGCTGGCGGAGCGTGGGATTCAGGTTCCAGCGCTGGGTCCGTTCCTTGGGAATGTACCAGCGGTTGACCTTGACCCGGTGCTCCGGATCGAAGGTGCGGCCGTCGATCTGCTGGATGGGCGCGCTGGCCCACCACCAGCCCAGCCGGGAGATCGTCACCAGGTCGGAGGCGTCGATGCCCTCGAAGTCCTCCAGGTAGACCTTGTCGCGGGTGTTGGGATCGGGAAAGCTGACCGCCACCTCGCCGTTCAGCTGCAGGGTGCTCTCCTTCTCCGAGTCGTGGCGGCTGAGGAAGTTGGCCACGTGGGTCAGGAAGTAGGGCTTGAAGGTGTGCTGCAGGCTGAGGTTGCCCACCAGGGTGCGGCTCGGCTCCTCGCCCAGCTTGGCCTTGTGGCCGACGATCTGGTTGCTCTCGAAGAGCCAGGTGGTGGACAGGCGGCTCTCCCGGCCCAGATCGTAGCCCAGGTTGAAGCCCAGCAGGCTGCTCTTGCCGCCGCCGAAGAACGGCGCGTACTGGTAGTTGACCGAGATCTGCGAATCGGCGGTCAGCCGGCCGGCCGCATCTCCCTTCAGGGTGATCTGCCCGAAGCTGTAGTCGATGTCGTAATCGACGTCCTTGACCAGGGTCACGCCGTCCAGCTTGACCGACTCCGAGCCCTCCTCGATGTTCGACGCGCCGAGGTTGAAGCTGCTGGAGGCGGCCGCGTGCGAGGCGATGATGCTGAACTTGTTCAGGTTGGCGTAGTCGGAGGGCTGGGTGGCCGGGTCGTAGATCTGCGGGATCAGGTTGCTGGGGAGGTCCGAGTCGTTCCAGTCGAAGTCCTCCGAGTTGGCGAGCGTCTCGTAGTAGGCCTGATCCGAGTTGAACGGCTCCGGCATGTCCAGCGGGAACTTGAGCAGGCCATTGGGCAGATCGAAGAGGAAGGGATCGCCCTTGTCCACCACGTCGTCGGGGGGACCGGTCCGCTGGGCATCGGTGCGGTCGAGGCCGAAGATGCGGATCCAGGGCAGGCCGTTCTTGTCCTGCTCGGGATGGGCCCCCTGCGAGTTCAGCTCGATGCGCAGGTCGAAGGACTCCATGTCGATGTTGGCGCCGCCCAGCGGGTAGATGTTGCGCAGCACGTACTGCCAGCTGTGGGGATCCGCGTTGGCCCACTTGGGCTTGAGCAGCTTCATGCGGTAGTAGCGCACGCCCTCCAGGCCGCCGGCGGACACCTCGATCCGGTTCGCGTCGTCGTACCCCGGGCGGTCGCCCACGTGGACTCTGTCGTCCGGGTTGTTCTTGTTGACCAGGTCGTAGATGACCGCCAGCTCGGCGTCGGACTCGTACTCCCGGCCCAGGTCGACCGCGACGAGGTTGTCGTTCTGGTCCTTGAGCATGCTCCAGTCGTTGATCTCGTGCCAGCGGTCGCCGATGGCCTGCGGCGTGTCGCCGGAGGTGTACTGCCGCCAGAGTCCCGTGGTGTCCAGGTAGGCCGCCACGTAGTTGATGTCCTCGGGCTGGGCCTGCCCGCCGCCCACGAACTGGTAGATGTGGACCGTGTTGGCGTCGATGACGTAGTTGGCGGGCCGGCCGGGGATGTCCGGGAGAGTGAAGCCCGGCTGGCCCGGCTGCAGGTCGAGCCGGAAGAAGCGGTTGTTCAGGTAGCGCGACGCCTGGATGACGTGCTCGGCCACCTCGCCGCCGCGGCTGTTGAAGGACTTGGCGGCGCTCTCGGCCTTCTGCTTGCTGGCCACCACCGTGAACTCGGCGCGCCCGACCTGGCCGGTGACCTTGATGCCGAACAGCCCCGACTTGTTGGAGCTGTAGCCCAGCAGCTGGCTGCCCGGCAGGGTCAGGCCCACGTCGCCGGTCTCGATGCTCTGGATGATCTCGTCTTCGTTGCCCTGGTAGCGCAGGCGGATCTTGGTGGCGTCGGGACCGATCACCTCGCTGTTGTGGTCCACGTCCACGTGGATCTTCTCGCCGATGGTCCCGGAGAGGTTGATCTGGAGCTGCTGCTCCATGTCCAGGGTCGGGAACAGGCTCTGGCTGCGGACCCGTTCGCTGGGCGTGAACTTGTTGCTGACCGTGCTCTCGCCGCTGATGCCCACGTGCTCGCGCCCGGTGATCTTGATGCTGGTCTTCTCGCCGCGGCCGATGATCTTCTCCAGGGTGTGGGGAAGCTTGATGGGGATGGTCAGGTTGAGCAGCCCCTCGCGCTCCCCCTCGCCGCCGGTCCGCCGCCGCACGTCGAGCTCCGCCAGGCGGGTCCGGGTGCGGGCCACGGCCAGGCGGCGTTCCTGGAAGGCGGCCACGTCGTCCACGAAGAGCTGGACCTCCGGGGCCTCGACCGGCCGGGGCGGATAGTAGATGAAACCGCCGGGCAGGGTCTGTTCCGCCTGGAACAGGAAGAAGTATTCGGGGTATTCGAAGGTGGTCGCCAGGCCGGTGAAGCCGTTGCGTTCACTGACCGTCACCTGGCGCTTCAGGTCGTCGGCGTGGGTCCCCGCCATGTGGGCCCGCATGAGGGTCTCGAGGCTGGGACCGCCGGCTTGGTGCAGCGGGTCCACCCCCTGGTCCAGCAACCGCTGCCGCAACAGGAGCCGCTGGACTCCCAGGAGACGTTCGTCCCGCACCGCGTGCAGGACCGGATCGAGGCCGGGCAGGATCAGGTCCCCGTGCTGGGGAACGGACGCGGACGCAGGTTCGGCCCGGGACGGCGCGGCGCAGAGCAGGGCCAGCAGAAGCAGGAGAAGGCCGGTGCGCGAGAGAACTCCAGGATGCCCTGTCCGTCCTGCCGACGAGCCAGCGATCGCGAGAGAGGCGGGGCGGGCTGTCAACTCTCGTCGCTCCTTGCCGGCCGGCGGCCGCGGTGGGGGGGCCGGGACGCGCCACGATCCATCGTTGTCCGAAAGCGGGGTCGGCCCTAAACTACGGGCGTCGCACAACTTGTTGGGACCGCGACGCACGTCCACGAAAAGGGTCAGGCTGACCCCCCTACAGGTCGTCCGCGGGACGCGCCGCGGTTCGCAGGATTCCTCGGCTGCGGTCCCGCGGGGTTCGCGGGATGCCGGCGGCCGCGCCGCCGGCCCCGGGGAACGGGGCGGGACCGGGGGGACGGGAAGACGGATGCTGCAGTCGACCGGGAGAGATGGATGTCCTTGATCTACAGGCACTTGCTGAAGTCCGTGGCCGGTCCCTTTTTGTTCGGACTCTTCGTGACCACCTTCGTCCTGATGATCCAGGTCCTCTACCGCTACATCGATCTGTTCGTCAGCAAGGGTGTGCCCTTCCCCATGGCCACCGAAGTCCTCACCCTCAGCCTTGGCCACACTTTTGCATTATCCGTGCCGATGGCCGTGCTGATCGGCGTACTGATGGGTGTGGGGCAACTGGCTGCGGATCAAGAGATTACGGCCCTGAAGGCCAGCGGGGTCGGTCTCTACAGCGTGCTCGTGCCGCTGCTGCTGGGCGCCGGGTTCATCGCCCTCTGCCTGACCGCCTACAACCACCTCGTCTTTCCGGAGTCGAACCACCGGCTGGCCAACCTGATCTACGATATCAACAGGAAGCGGCCGATGATCGAGATCCGGGCGCAGATGTTCACCGAGCTGAACGACCGGATCACCATCTTCGTGCGCAAGAAGGACGATCACACGAACCGGATCGAGGGGGTCACCATCTTCGAGAAGAAGGAGGCTACGGACCTGGCGCCGCGGCTGACCACCGCCGCCTGGGGGCGCATCATCCCCCGCCACGCGAGCGATTCCCTCATGCTCGAGCTGCACGACGGCGAGATCCACGACTTCCCCGAGGCCGCGGATCCCCGCAAGTACCAGGTCATCCGCTTCGCCCAGCACGATCTCCTGCTGCAGAACATCGAGCGGGACTTCCAGAATTCCCAGCGGACCGCCCGCAGCGACCGCGAGATGAACCTGATCGCCCTGCTGGCGGCCGCCCGGCAGGAGCACCAGCGCCAGCAAAGCGTGCTGGACAACACCGCCCAGCTGACCGACGACGTCCTGGCGCGGCAGTGGGGGCTGCTGGATCCGCAGGCGCGTCCGAAGCTGATCGGCCGTGACGACGGCTTCCAGGGAGCGCGCAGCCTGGCCTACCGCCAGGCCCGCCTGATCGCCACCCGGCAGAAGGTCGAGCTGGCGGCCAGCCAGTCGCGCTACCAGGAGAAGATCCGCCGCAGCTACGTCGCCAAGGAGAACCGCTACCTCGTGGAGTTCCACAAGAAGTTCGCCATTCCCTTCGCCTGCCTGGTCTTCGTGCTGCTCGGGCTGCCGATGGCGGTGACCACGGCCCGCAGCGGGCGCGGCGTCTCGGTGAGCCTGGCGATGGTGGTCTACCTGATCTACTACCTCTTCCTGGTGGGCGGGGAGAAGCTCTCGGACCGGGGAATGCTCTCCCCGTTCCTGGCCATGTGGATGGCCAACATCGTGCTCGTGGCCGTAGGCATTCCCATCTTCCTGCGCACGGTGCGGGAGTCGACGCTCTTCCACTTCACGTTGAAGCCGCGAGCGATCGCCGGCGGCGGGGAGAAAGGCAGTCCGTGAGCCTGGTTCATCGCAGCCTGCTGCAGACCTTCCTGCGGATCCTCGCCCTCACCCTGGTCGGGGCGCTGGTCCTCTTCACGCTGGTCGACCTGCTCGACAACATCGGCAGCTTCCTGGACAACCAGGCCACCCTCTCGATGGTCCTGCGCTACTACATGTACAAGATCGTCTGGATCGTCGATCTCGTGCTGCCCATCGCCATGCTCATGGCCACCCTGTTCACGGTGGGGAGCATGGCCCGCTACAACGAGCTGACGGCGCTCTTCGCGGCGGGACGCTCCCTGGTCCAGGTCACCCAGCCCCTGCTGGCCCTGGCGGTGGTGATGTCCATGTTCTCCTTCGCCTGGCGCGAGTACGTGCTCCCGGAGGCCAACATCGCCCGCACGCAGGTCTGGGAGGTCGAGATCCACAAGCGCGCCGAACGGATCCGCCCCACCACCAACATCGCCCTGACCGGCGCCGACGGCCGCATCTACTTCGCCCGCACCTTCAATCCGCAGACTCTCACCCTCACCGGCCTGCGGGTGGTGACCACGGAGTCCGCCCAGGTCGTCGAGAGGCTGGACGCCTCCCGGGCCGTCTGGGCCGGGCGCTACTGGCTGCTCTATGACGGTTCGCGGCGGGACTTCGCGCACGAGGAGGAGACCGTCACCCCCTTCACGGTGCTGCCGGCCACCTCGCTGGCCATCACCCCCGACAGCTTCGAGGCCGCCCGCGTGCGGCCCGAGGACATGAACATCGGCCAGCTCCAGCACCACATCGACCTGATGCGCAGGAGCGGCGGGGACGTGACCGACAGCATGGTGGACGTCCAGTTCCTGCTGGCCTGGCCGGTGGTCCACATCATCGTGGTCTTCCTGGGGATCCTGCTCGCCTCGGGGCCGCGCAAGACCACCATCGCCTCCGGCTTCGGCTGGACGGTCCTGATCAGCTTCGGCTACTACCTGAGCATGAACTTCGGCCGGGCGCTGGGACACAACGGGACCCTGCCGCCGGTGGTCGCCGGGTGGGCGGGCAACGGCCTCTACGGCCTCATCGGCTGGGGGCTCTGGATGCGGGCCCGCCGCTGAGCCCGGTCGCCCTTTTGACTGGACTCCTTGCCTCCCCCGGCCTAGCTTTATACTTTGATGGTGCTTTCGGCCATGGTCGGCGGATGCTGACGGGTCTGCACGGGCCAACCCCACCCCATGACACGCTGGAGTCAGGGCTCATCATGAAGAAAATCCCCGTGATCGTGCTGCTGGTCTTGCTGGCGGCGCTCGTCGTGGCCAGCTGCTCGGAGGAGAACAAGGTGCCCTACTTCACCCGCTTCGACACGAGCGGGAACTGCGGGGTCGCCCCCTTCCGGGTCGATTTCTACGCCATCGCCACCGGGGGCGACGAGAAGCCGGATCCCACCGGCGGCAATCTCTACCTCGATTTCGACTGGGACTTCGCCGACGGCTCTCATGCTTCCGGCAGCAGCATCGTGTACCACACCTACCATGATCCGGGCGAGTATCACGTACGGGTGAAGGTGACGGACAACGACGGCGACTCGGACACCGACACGGTGACCATCCACGTGCGGGCCGACACCCTGTCGATCTTTCCCACCTCCGTGCCAGCCGGGACGGCCACCACCGCGGACACGGTGCAATTCGACGTCAAGGCGAACGCCTGCGGCTTCGATCCGGACACCGGGGACTACAACCAGTTCCTCTACGAGTGGAAAATCGACAACGCGGCCCAGACCGTCTACCACGGCCGCCAGCCCAGGCATCGGTTCCTGACGGCCGACATCGGCACCCGGCACATCGCGGTCCGGGTGTCGAATCCCGCCATGGACATCGTCCGGCGCGACACCCTGGTCCTGGAGATCATCGCACCCTAGGCGCCGCGGGCCCCGGAACGGGCAGGACAACGAGAGCGGCGAGGTCCCGGGCCTCGCCGCTCGGCATTTTCCGGTCCAGCGGGGGATCGCGAGCCTATTCGGCCGCCTGCTGGAGCTTGTCGGCCAGCGTGGTCGCCTCCCAGGTGAAACCCGGCTCCTCGCGGCCGAAGTGGCCGTAGGCCGCGGTGCGCAGAAATACCGGCTTCTGCAGCTCGAGGCGCTGGATGATGCCGCCGGGCGTCAGGTCGAACACCTCGCGAACCGCCTCGGTGATGCGGTCGTCGGGCACACGGCCGGTCCCGTAGGTCTCGACGTTGATCGAGACCGGTTCCTTCACGCCGATGGCGTAGGCAACCTGGACCTGGCAGCGGTCGGCCAGTTCCGCCGCGACCACGGTCTTGGCCACCTGCCGCGCGGCGTAGCTGGCCGAGCGGTCCACTTTGGTGGGATCCTTGCCGGAGAAGCAGCCGCCGCCGTGGCAGGCGCTGCCCCCGTAGGTGTCGACGATGATCTTGCGGCCCGTCAGGCCGCAGTCGCCCTGCGGTCCGCCCGTCACGAACCGACCCGTGGGATTGATGTGGTGCTTCAGGCCGGTGGTCCGGACGGGGTAGCGGGCCAGCACGGGCTTGATGACCTCCTCGAGCACACCCTCGTGGACGGTCGTCGTGCCGGCCTCGGGGGCATGCTGGGTCGAGATGACCACCGTGTCGACGGCCACCGGCTGGTCGTCCTCGTACAGCACCGTCACCTGGGTCTTGCCGTCCGGCCGCACCCAGGGCAGGACTCCCTGCTTGCGCACCTCCGCCAGCCGCTCCGCCAGCCGGTGGGCCAGGATGATGGGCAGGGGCATGAGCACCTCGGTCTCCCGGCAGGCGTAGCCGAACATGAGGCCCTGGTCCCCAGCGCCCCCGGTGTCCACCCCCTGCGCGATGTCGGGGGACTGCCCGTCGATGGAGGTCAGCACCGAGCAGGTGTTGGCGTCGAAGCCGTACCCGCTCGAGGTGTACCCGATGTCGCGGATCGTGTTGCGCACCAGGCGGGGAATGTCGACGTAGGTCTTGGTGGTGATCTCGCCGGCCACGATGCAGACGCCGGTGGTGATCAGGGTCTCGCAGGCGATCCGGCCCCCGGGGTCCTCGGCCAGGATGGCGTCCACCACCGCGTCGGATACCTGATCGGCCACCTTGTCGGGATGACCCTCGGTCACGGATTCGCTCGTGAACAGATGGCGCTCGGCCATGGATGCTCCTTCCCCTGCGGCCGCCGGCACCTCGGTGGGCGGCGCTGTCGTTCCGGCCCCGGGCCGCGGCACACGCCGCCGCGGGCTCAGCGGCTGGTCAGCTGGAGTTCGCTGAAATCCCCCACGTTGATCTGGCCCCGGGCACCCTCCACCTGGCAGTGATCCCCCACGAGGCTTCCTTCCAGGTGGCAGTCCCGCAGCTGCGATCCCGAGCCTATCACGCAGCGGCTCAGGTTGCAGCCTTCCAGAACCGTCCCGGAGCCGACGCTCACGTAAGGCCCGATGCGGCAGTCGCGCAACACGGCGCTGGGCGCGATGGCGCAGGGCGGTTCCACTCCCGCCGGAGCCGGCGGAGCCTCCTGCTCGAGCAGGGCTTGGTTCGTGGCCAGCCAGGTCTCGGGCTTGCCGCAATCGTACCAGTCCCGGACCGGCACCACGCCGAAGGGGACGCCCTCGGCCACCATGAGCTGCAGGGCGTCGGTGAGCTGGTACTCGCCCTTCGTGCGGATGTCCTCGTCCACGATCCGGTCGAGGGCCCGCCAGAGGACCGCCGGCCGGCGGAACAGGTAGGCCCCCACGATGGCCAGGTTGCTGACCGGGGGATCCGGCTTCTCCGCGAAACGGATCACCCGGTCACCCTCCAGGACCACGACCCCGAAGCGCCGCGGATCCTCCACCTCGCGCACCGCGATCTGGTCGTGGTCCGCCCCCACCAGGGCCCGGTAGTCGGCCTTGAGGATCGTGTCGCCGAGGATGCAGAAGAACGGCTCCTCCCCCATGGCCCGGCGGGCCGTCCAGAGCGCATGACCCAGACCGAGCCTCTCCCGCTGCTCCACGAAGATCACGTCCAGCCCGGCGCGCTCGGCCGCGAACCACTCCCGCACCGCTGCGCCCTCGTAGCCCACGACCACCACGAAGCCGTCGATGCCGGCCCCGTGCAGGTCGTCCACGATGTGACCGATGATGGGTCTGCCGGCCACGGGCAGCAGGGCCTTGGGCTTGTTCAGGGTGTGGGGGCGGAGACGGCTGCCGACGCCGGCGGCGGGGATGAGGGCTTTCACGCTTGCGGTCCTTTCTGGAGGTGTTCCTTGAGGACATCGATGCGCGTGACCGGGAGGGGATCCCGGCCGCGAAGCTCGGCCACGTAGCAGCTCAGGTAGTCGCCGTACTGGACCAGGGACAGGGTCCGGGACAGCGGCGTCGTTCCCCGGGCCCGTACCTCCTGCACGGCCGCGAACTGCTCGTCAAGCAGCTCGCGGGTGATCGCGACACGCGCGGCCACGCGCGGGTGCTCGTCGGCACTCCGCAGCAGCACCAGCACGAAGGTCCGCCGCAGGGCCTCCGGCAGCTCCCAGCCCACGATGTCGTTGTGGTTCAGCTCGGGAAACGGCGCGGTGTAGGCCGGGGACTTGGCGTTCTCGTTGAGCTGGGCCTTCCAGCGCAGCCCGGCGCCGTGGGACTCCGGCGAGGTGGTGTAGAGCACCACGAAGCGATCCCGGCAGGCGCGGGCCAGGGTGGCGGCGGGTCCGGCCGGGCCGGCGGCCGGTCCCAGGACCGCGTTCCTTTCCTTCAGGATGGCCGCGGCCTCCTGCAGTTCCGGCGCCGGCGAGGGCAGCAGGTCGTAGCCGTGCAGCCCCCAGAGCAGCGCGCCCAGGCTGTGGCCCAGAGCCGCCCGGGGCGGCAGGCCGGGCGGCAGGACGAGGACCGGAAAGCGCGCCCCCCCCGCCGTGCCCCGGGCGGCGGCCAGCAAGGCCCCGCCGGAGGTCAGGCCGAGCAGGGGCAGCCGTCGCCGCCGGGCCTCGGCCAGGGCGGCCAGGGTTTCCTCCGTGTCCCCGGAGTAGCTGCTGAGCACCACCAGGGTGCCGGGGGCCAGGTCGCCCGGCAGGCCGTAGTCCCGCTGCACGCGCAGGCGGACACCGGCGGCCGCGCAGAGTGGCTGCACCAGCTCGCCGGCCACGGCCGAGCCCCCCATGCCGCAGAGCAGGACGTCGCGGCCGGGGAGCCGGCGCCCGCTGATCTCGTCCCGGCCCGGCAGGGAGGCGCTGCCCAGCAGCTGGCCGGGCAGGTCGGCCACGAGGTCCAGCATGCGGGCCAGCCCTGCGCGCGCGTCCTCGCTCACGTCTCGGCCCCCTTGCTCTGCCGTGCCGCCTTCTTCCGTTCCAGGTAGCGAGCCAGGAAGGCATCCGCCTCGGCGGCGGTCTTCAGCTCGCACAGCTCGCCCACGAGCTGCCGGGCCTCGCTGTAGGGGGTCCAGCGGACGACCTGCTTGACCTTGGGCAGGGCGGCGCCATGGACGCTCACCTCGTCCAGTCCGAGCCCCAGCATGACCTCGGCGTAGCGTGTCTCCGAGGCCATCTCCCCGCAGAGCCCGACCCACTTGCGGGCCCCGTGGGCCGCGTCCACGATGCAGCGCAGGCTCCGCAGCACCGCCGGATGCAGGGGGCGGTACAGGTAGGCGACGCGGCTGTTGCCGCGATCCATGGCCAGGGTGTACTGGATCAGGTCGTTGGTGCCGATGCTGAAGAAGTCGCACTCGTCGGCCAGCAGGTCGGCGACCGACACGGCCGACGGGGTCTCGAGCATGATCCCGATCTCGACGTCAGGGTCGCAGGGCAGACCCTCGCGATCCAGCTCGAAGCGCGCCTCCAGGCAGAGATCCTGCGCCGCGCGCAGCTCCTCCACGCCGGTGATCATCGGGAACATGAGCTTGACCGGGCCCGCGGCGGCCGCCCGGTAGATGGCGCGGACCTGGGCCTTGAAGAGACCGCGGTTGGCCAGCAGGAAGCGGATGCCCCGCCAGCCGAGGAAGGGGTTGTACTCCCGCTTGGCTCCCAGGTAGTCGGACACCTTGTCGCCGCCGACGTCGAGGGTGCGGAAGACGACCGGCCGCCCGCCCATGCGGCGGACGATCTCGGTGTAGGCGGTGAGCTGCTCCTCTTCCGTGGGAATGCTGCGGTGCTGGAAGTAGAGGTACTCGGTGCGCAGCAGCCCGATTCCCTCGGCCCCGCGCGCCAGGACCTCGTCCACCTCGATGGGCAGCTCGATGTTGGCCATCATGCGCAGCCGGTGGCCGTCCGGCGTCTCGGCCGGCAGGTCCCGCAGCTCCTCCAGGCGCAGGCTGACCGAGAGCTGCTCGTGGCTCAGCTCCTGGTAGCGCTTCACCGTCGCGGCGTCCGGATCCACGAGCAAATGGCCCGTGCCGCCGTCCACCGCCACCAGCGTGCCGGGCGTCAGGGTCTCGGCCATGCCCCCCAGTCCCACCACGGCCGGGACCCCGATGGAGCGCGCCAGGATGGCCACGTGGCTGGTCGGCCCTCCCTCGTCCAGCAGGAAGCCCAGCACGTTCCGGCGTCCGATGGTCGCCGTGTCGGAGGGAGTGAGATTGCGGGCCGCCACCACGCTGGGGAGCGGGGGGCTGCCCACCGGCGCCGGCTCCCGCTCCATGAGCGCCAGCATCACCCGCTCCTCGATGTCGTGCAGGTCGGCGATGCGCTCGCGGAAGGTGACTTCCTGGACGTCGTGGAACTGGACGACGATGTCCGCAACGGCCCGGGCGAATGCGGCCTCGGCGTTGAGATGCTGCTCGCGGATGGCGTCGAGGGTCCGATCGTAGGCCAGTTCGTCCTCCAGGATCAGGAGCTGGCTGGAGAGGATCGCGGCCTCCTCGGGCCCCAGGTCCCGCTGCAGCTTCGCGATAAGGACCTGCAGCTCCTGCCGGGCCCGCCCCAGCGCGGCCTCGAAGCGGGCGATCTCGTCGGGGATCTCGGCGGCCTTGATGGTGCGGCGCGGGGGGATCAGGGCCGCCTTGCGGACCCGGAAGACGGGGCCCACGGCAAAGCCGGGCGAGGCGGGAATGCCCTGGCGGGAACGCATGCCCTAGCCACCCTGCTCGGGCACGGCCAGCTCGACCTCGATCAGGTGCACGACGGACGTGAGCGCATCCTGCTCGTCGGGTCCGTCCACCTCCACCTCCACCAGGCTGCCGAACTCGGCGGCCAGGCTGGCCAGGCCCATGATGCTCTTGGCGTTGGCCGCCCGCCCGTCGAAGCGGATGGTGACCTCCGCGTCGAAGCACTTCGTCAGCTTGACGATGCGGCCCGCGGCGCGCAGGTGGAAGCCGACCGGGTCGGACACTTTGGCCTTCGCGATGAGCAAGGATCGCTTCCCTTGTTAGCCCGGCCGCGCCGGGGCATGCAACGCCATAGCTTAAATGCAGCTGATGGCCAAGGCAAGCAGCAGGACCAGGAGCAAAAGCCCCTCGCCCGAGCAGCGCTTGCGCAGGCCGAGCGGCAACGCGACGCCGCCCAGCAGGGCCACGACCAGCGCCAGGTCCCCGCGGCCGGCGGCTCCCGCCCCCAGACCCGTCAGCCAGCAGCCGCACCAGATCCCCGCCAGCACCAACGAGGCCTGCTGCGTCCAGCGGATCAGCCGATGCCAGCCCGGCCGGGACAGCAGCTCCACGATGTCCAGGCCGAGGCGGTGTCCGATCGCCAGGGACCGGTAGCGGAGGACGAACTCGGCCAGAGCGAACAGGCCGAACACGCCCAGGACCGTCCACGGCCCGATCAGCAGACCCAGCAATCCGGCCAGCAGCAACAGGGCCGGCTGCAGTCCCAGCCAGAAGAGCTGATCGCCGAGCGACGCGAAGCTGCGGGCCAGGGAGTCCTGGAAGCCGCGCAGCAGATCCTCCGGCGGCCCCTGCACCCCGCTCTCCGCCTCCAGGCGCAGGATCCCGCCCAGGATGAAGTTGGCCAGGTAGGGGTTCGTGTTGAAGAACCCGTAGTAGCGGCGGCAGAAGCGGCGCCGCTCGGTCAAGCGCAGGCCGCGCCGGCGCGCCCAGGGAAGCAGGGCCACCAGCAATCCCAGGTTCTGCATGCGCTGGGGATTCCAGGCCGCCTGCAGGGCGAGGGAACGCAGGAAGACGGCGAGCTGAAGCCGCTGGGACAGACCCTCCCCTGGCCGGGAGGCGCCTCCCGTTCCATCATCGTAACCATCGTCATTGTATCCAAGTATGGCCACGACTTCAAGTCACCTCAGAAATGCGGTCAACAGCGCGGCGAGCAGCAGTCCCGCGCCGAGGCAGCGCCAGCAGATCCGCAGGCCGTAGCGGTCGATCAGGATACCCACGGCCAGGGGAACCGCGAGCAGGGGCAGCCAGCCCAGCGCCGCCTGCGCCCGCAGGGGCAACCGCTCGAGCAGGGGCAGCCAGCCGAGGATCAGCGCCGTCAGCCAGATCAGGGTGAGCCCGAATCCGCGCAGGGCCGTGGCCAGCAGGCAGCGCAGGAGGATCACGTCGAACCGCCCGATCCGCCCGTCGCGCAGCCCGCGGTGCCCCTCCTGCATCCACAGGAAGTGAGCGCGCCGCTCGGCCCGCACCACCCAGCTGCCGGCGATGCTGAGGAGCGCCACGCCGACGAGGACCCAGCCCAGGCGGGCGTCGGCGACGCCGCCGGCGGGCAGCGCGGTCGGCGGCACCAGGTGATACCCGCTCAGGATGGTCCCGCCGACGCCGGCCACCACGGCCGCCACGGCCTCGCCGGTGAAGGTCTGGCCCACCGGCAGGTTGCCGAGGACCGCCAGCTGGAACGGCAGGCCCACGGCGAGGCCGGCGAGCGGATCGCCCGCCACCACGCCGGCCAGGACCCCCGCGGGCAGGGGCTGGCTGAACCAGGTCTGCGCGTAGGAGGTCTCGTCCAGGGCGAGCAGGGCCCCGAGCAGGCCGAGCCCCAGCAAGGTAACCAGCGGCACCTCGCCCGCCACGGGCAACAGGACCGCGGCGGGGATCACAGCCGCCGCTCCACGTCGCGGAGCAGCCGTTCCTCGATGAGCGTGGTCCTGGCCCCGGGAACCTGCCGGGCCTGCAGGAGCGTGCCGGACGCCAGGAAGGCGCGGAAGGCCGCGACGTCACGGTCGTCCACGTAGACGAAGGGGAGCAGCTCCTGCTTGCCGGGCTGGTAGTGCATGCCGCCCACGTTGACCTCGGCCAGGGACCGCCCGTGGCGGTGCAGGAAGAGCATGTCCTGGGGATTGCCGGTCAGCAGGAGGCCGGTCGCACCGTCGCCGGTCTGCTCCCGCACCGCGCGCAGAGTCGCGGCGGCCTCGCTGGTGCTCAGGATGGAAACGCGGATGCTGGGAGCGACCGAGCTGCGATAGACGCGGCACTGCCAGGAGTCGGCGGCGATCTCGTTGTTGGCGAGGATGATGTGGTTCGGCCGCAGCTGCTGCCCCCAACCCACGGTCACCTGCCCGTGGATGAAGCGGTCGTCGATGCGCGCGAGCACGATCCTCATGAACGGTATCAGTCCCTCCCCCGCGTCCCGACCCGGGCGATGGCCTCACGTCCCTTGTCCACCAGCCGGCGGGCGAGCTCCTCGAGGTCCAGGGTGTCGCGCCAGGTGACGAACCCGAGCAGCATCGCCAGATTCACGCCGCAGAGGATCACCGCCCGCGACCGGTCGCGGCAGGCCAGCTGCGCGGCGTTGGCGCAGCTGCCGCCGTAATCGTCGATGAAGAGCACCAGGCCCGCGTCGGTGGCGGCCAGCCGCTCCTGCAGCTCGGCCGTCAGGTCGAGGGCCGACCGGCCCTGGTTGGAGAGGGCGGTCAGGCCCTCCACCGTGCCCACGATCGACTCGACCACGCGCACCAGCTCGGCGCCGAGCGACCCGTGCGTGACGACCAGACCCTGGATCATGCCCTCCGCCCCCTCACTCCCGATCCTGGTGCAGGTAGCGCTGGATGTTGGGCCCCTTGCGCCGCATGGACTCCAGGATGCGCTCGTTCAGCACGCGGGCCGCGTCGTAGCCGTACATCTTGAGCATGAAGTCCAGAGCGATCACCTCGGCGATCACCGTGATGTTCTTGCCCGGCACCAGCGGCACGATCACACTGGGGATCGCCACCCCCAGGATGGTGGTGTGCTGCCGCTCGAGTCCCAGACGCTCGTAGTCCTCGCCCTCGTCCCACTCCTTCAGGCGCACCTCGACCTCCACCCGCTTCTGCATGCGGATGGCTCTGACGCCGAAGATGGCCTGCACATCGATGACGCCGACGCCACGGATCTCGATGTTGTGCTGCAGCACCTCCCGGTACCGCCCCACGATCAGGTCATCCCCGGTCTTGATGACCTCGACCACGTCGTCGGCCACCAGGCGGTGCCCGCGCTCCACCAGGTCGAGCGCACACTCGCTCTTGCCGATGCCGCTGTGTCCGGTGAAGAGCAAACCGACGCCGTACACGTCGACCAGGGTGCCGTGCACCTCCGTCCGCGGCGCGAACTGCTGCTCCAGGTAGTGGGTCAGCTCGGTGATGAACTCCACTGCCATCATGCTGGTGCGGAAGAGCGGGAAGCGGCGCGCGGCCGCCAGCTCGAGCACCGCCTGCGGCACCGGCTGGCTGCGCGCGACGAAGCAGGCCGGGGCCTCCAGGTCGATGACGCGCGCGAAGGCGATGACCTGCTCCTCCGGCTGCAGGTGGGCCAGGTAGGCCATCTCCGACTCGCCCATCACCTGCAGGCGACCCGGCAGGAAGCCCTCGGCGAAGCCCATGAGCGCCATGCCGGGACGGTGCACGTCCTTGGTGCGCAGGCCGGGGGCGTCAGCCGGGATCTCGGTGAGGATCTCCAGGTCGAGGAAATGCCCCAGGTCGGCGTAGATCTTCTGCAAGGTCACGCTGTGCATGGTTGCCCGCCTCGCCGTTCGGGCGCTCGGGTCATCACTCGTCCACCGGCTCCAGCAGGCCGAAGTCGCCGTCGTCGCGCCGGTAGACCACGCTCACCTTGGCGGTCTCGCGGTTGCGGAAGACGAAGAAGGGGTGCTGCGAGTTGCGGAAGATCTCCAGGGCATCGTCCACGCTCAGATCCTTGAGCACGAAGCCCTCGGTCTGCAGAACGGCCCCCTCGGTGTCCAGCAGGCCCTCGTCCTCGACCAGCATGGCCCGTCCCAGACCGCCCGTCTCGGCCTTGGCGCGGCCGGTGATCTTGCCCTTGTGCTTCTGCAGCTGGGTGCGGATGCTCTCGATGGCCTCGTCCGCCGCCAACTCGGGCTCCATCCCCTCGGCCTTGGCGCGGAAGTCGCTGTTCTTGAGGAAGAACGCCAGGTCGGCGGCGAAGCGTCCGGCCTCCTGCGTCAGCGTCAGGCGCGCGGATATCGGCGGTCGCGGGCTGAACCTCTCCAGCTTCTGCAGGCGCTCCTCGATCTTCTCCCGCTGCTCGTCACCGAGTTGAAAATGGCGGCTGTTGATCTCGATCTGCATCTTGCACTCCTTGTCGCGGTCTCGGCTCCGGCGGCGGCGCCGTTCGCTCAGAACTGCTTGCGCATCCGGGCGTTCAGGATCCCGAGCTGTTCCCGGTACTTGGCCACGGTGCGCCGCGCTATCTTCAGGCCCCGCTGCTCCAGCAGGTCCACGATCCGCTTGTCGGACAGCGGGCGGGCGGGATCCTCCGCCTCCACGATGTCCTTGATCATGAGCTTGACGGCCTTGGCGGCGATCTCCTCGCCGCCCTGGGTGTCCAGTCCGGCGGAGAAGAAGTACTTGAGGGGGAAGACCCCGCGGGGAGTCTGCACGTACTTCTGGCGGGTCACCCGCGAGACGGTCGACTCGTGCATGCCGATCACGCTCGCCACCTGCTGCAGGGTGAGGGGACGGAGCGCGATGGCCCCGTGCTCGAAGAACTCGCGCTGCTCGGCCACGATGGCCTCCATGACCTTGATCATGGTGCGCCGCCGTTGCTCGATGGTCTTGATGATCCACTCCGCGTAGCGCTTCTTCTCGTCGATGAACTGGGCCGCGTCCTGATCCCGCCGCTTGCCGTCGAGCTGTTCCTCGTAGGCCAGGCTGACGCGCAGCCGGGGCAGGTTCGAGTCGTTGAGGTAGACGACGTAATCGTCGTCCACCTTCTCCACCACCAGGTCGGGCACGATCGCCCGCGCCCCCTCGCCGCCGGTGGTCAGGCCCGGCTTGGGATCCAGCTCGCCGATCCGCTCGGCGATGACCTGCACCTCCCGCGGCGTGATCTTCATCTCGCGAGCGATGTCCCCGAACTTGCGGGTCTTCAGCGCCTCGAAGTGCCGCGAGATGATCTCGGCCTCGGGCGAATCGCTCTGCCCCTTGGCCTTCAGCTGCAGCAGCAGACATTCCTGCAGGTTCCGCGCCCCCACGCCGGGAGGATCGAACTCCTGGATCACGCCCAGGATCTTCTCCACCAGTGCGAGGTCCACCTCGAAGAAGGCGGCGATCTCCTGCAGCGGGCAGACCAGGTAGCCGTCGCCGTTGAGGCAGCCGATGATGTACTCACCGATCTTCCGTTCCAGCGGATCGTCGAGCACGAGCAGCAGCTGCTCCCCGAGGGTCTGCTGACCGCTCGGCACGTACACCGGCGGCTTCTCCAGCTGGTCCTCGTCGTCGAAGTCCTGCTCCGTGGCCGCCGCCCGGAAGCCGTCCTTGAAGTACTCGTCCCAGTCGATCGGCTCGTCCGGTTCCGCCTCGGAGACCTCCTCGGCGGCTTCCGACGCGTTCTCCTCCTCCTCCGCCTCCTCGGTCGGATCGATCTCCTCGAGGAGGGGATTGGCCTGGAGTTCCTGGCGCAGGATCTGTTCGAGCTCGAGGGTCGGGACCTGCAGCAGCTTCAGCGCCTGCTGCAGCCGCTGGGTCATGACCAGCTGCTGCCTCAGGTGCAGACCCTGGTGCAATCCAAGCTTGATGTCCATGGGGTCCGTCCACTCCTCCGTCGCCCGGTGACCACGCCTTTCGGCTAGAGCCGGAAAGACTCTCCCAGGTAGATTTCCTTCGCTTTGCTGCTGGCGACGATCTCCTCCGAGGTGCCGGCCAGCTCGATCCGCCCCTCGTAGAGGATGTACGCCCGGTCGGTGATGCTCAGGGTTTCGCGCACGTTGTGATCGGTGATGAGGATTCCCAGCCCCTGTCCGCGCAGCTTGGCCACGCTGGACTGCAGGTCCGCCACCGCGATGGGATCGATGCCCGCGAAGGGCTCGTCCAGGAGCATGAACTTCGGATTGGTCACGAGGGCCCGGGCGATCTCGACGCGGCGTCGCTCGCCGCCCGAAAGCTGGTAGCCACAGCTCTTGCGGATATGGGCCACCCCCATCAGCTCCAGGAGCTCCTCCAGACGTTCACGCCGCCGTTCCCGTGGGATACGGAGCGTTTCGAGGATCGCCATCACGTTCTCTTCCACCGTCAGCTTGCGGAAGATCGAGCTCTCCTGGGGCAGGTAACCGATCCCCTTCCGCGCCCGCTTGTACATGGGCAGCCTGGAGATGTCCTCCCCATCCAGGAAGACCCTGCCCTCATCGGGCCGGATGAAGCCCACGATGATGTAGAAGCTCGTCGTCTTGCCGGCGCCGTTGGGCCCCAGGAGCCCGACCACCTCTCCCTGCTGGAGTTCGAGATCCACCCCGTCCACCACGGCGCGACCGCGGTAGATCTTGCGCAGACCACGGGCCTCGAGAACGGCGCGCGGCGGCGCCGCATCCATGACGTCGCTCATCACCGCACTTCGCTTCCCGTCGGCCCTTCGTCCTCGACTTCGGCCTCGACACGCTCCTTGATCTCAAGGTACTCAAGGTCCGGTGTGGCCTCCAGCCCCGTGCCGGTCATGACATCGTCGCCCCAGGTGAAGCGGTTGTAGACCTCGTTGCGGATCAGGCCCTCCTGGTCGTCGTAGTGCAGCTCCTCGGTCTCCAGCCGCCGGCCGTCCTCCGTGACGACCACCACGTTCCCCCAGCAGAAGAGGTCCTTGGTCTGGGGGTTGGCCCGGCCGCGGTCCGACGTCAGGGTCGAGAAGAACTCGCCCTCGCGATAGAACTGCATGCGCACCTCGTAGAGCTCGAGCTGCTCCTTCTGGGGATACTTCTCCATCCGTTCGCTGTCCAGCACCCACTGCCGGACGCCGCCCTCGGACTCGATGATGCGGTAATCGAAGATCTGCTGCTCCGGCAGGTTGGCCGGCTCGGATTCCGCGGTCCCCGGTTCGGACGAGGAGCAGCCCGGCAGGACGGCCAGCAACGCCGCCAGCCCCGCGGCCAGGGCCGCGAGGATCGTGCGCTGGCTCCACTCCGGAGCGCGTCCCACCATGCCGTCTCCCTCTGGATACTGTTTCAGCGGGGTTCGCACCCGGTAACCGCGCATTCGCCCCACCTGCGGTGGAACCAGACCCATTCGGCCGGGTTCCGCCTGATGAACTCCTCCAGGGCCTCGTTGCAACGGGCCAGGAACGCCGCCAGCGCCTCCGGCCCGGCGTCCTGCGGCGGCGGGCGCAGCGGCGGCAGGTGCGCCACCCGGTGCCCGCGTCCCTGCCGGGCGATGGCCACGGGCAGCACCGGGGTCCCCAGCCGCGAGGCCAGCCTGGCGAATCCGGCCGGCGTGGGGGCCGGCCGGCCGAAGAACGGGACCTCGACGTTCAGGACCCGCGTGTTCTGGTCCAGCAGGACCGCCGCCACTCCCCCGGCTCGGAGAACCCGCAGCAGGGGGCCCGGACCACCGTCGCGGGGCAGGGGCTGCAGACCCAGCCGCCGTCGCTGCGCCTGGATCAGCCGGTCCACCGGCGCGTTGTGGACGGTCCCCGTCACCACCGCCAGGCCGCCCAGGCGCGCCGCCAGGTAGGCCCCGAGCAGCTCCCAGCAGCCCAGGTGCCCGGTCAGCACGATGACGCCGCGTCCCTCCGCGCGCAGGGACTCGAGAGCGGACACTGCTCCCGTGTCCTCCAGGGCGGGAAAACCCCGCGCGGCGAGCCGCTCCACCACGAGGGCGTCGTAGAGATTGGCGCCCAGGGCGGTCACGGCCTCGTGCAGCAGGCGCTCGCGCTGCGCGGCCGTCAGCTCGGGGAAAGCCACGGCCAGGTTGGCCCGGGCGCGGCTCCGCTCCCGCGGCCGCCAGGGCAGGGCCGTCCGGCTCAGGGCCCGGCACAGCCCCCGACCCGTGCGTTCGGGCAGCAGCCGGACCGCCCCCAGAAGGGCCACGGCCAGCAAGTGGTAGCCGCAGCGCCTCGCCCGCCGCCACAGCGGCGGGGCCGGCTCCCGGGCGGTCTGGGCCTGCCGAGCGTTCACGATCACCTTCGGATCAAGGTTGCGTGCGGGGCATGGCAGCGTCAAGCACAATCTGTGCCAGACGTCCAACACATTATCGGACAACAAGATGGACTAAAGCAGTCCCGCTCGCAGGACATCGTGGATATGGAGCAGGCCCAGGGGGCGACGCACCTCGTCAACGACGATCAGGAGCGTGATGGGGCCGGCCGCCCGCTCCTCCATGAGGCGGAGGGCGGTGACCGCCAGCTCGTCCGGCCCGATGGTGGTGGGATCCCGGTTCATGGCCTCGGTGATGGGCAGGTCCAGGGCGTTCTCGCGCGCCAGCAGCACGCGCTTGACGTCGCCGTCCACGCACACCCCCACCAGCACGCCGGCATCGTCCACCACGCAGGTCCCCCCCAGGCGCTTGCCCACGATCTCGGGCAGCGACTCCCGCAGGGTCCGCTGCTGCGCGACCACGGGCAGCTCGTCCCCCTGGTGCATCAGCTCCGTCACCCGCATCAGCAGGGACCGCCCCAGCACGCCGCTGGGGTGGAAGACGGCGAAATCGTCGGCGTCGAAACCCCGCAGCTCCAGGAGACTCACCACGAGGGCGTCGCCCATGACGGCGGCCGCGGTGGCGCTGGTGGTCGGGGTCAGGTTGAGGGGGCAGGCCTCGCGGGAAATCGGGCAGTGCAGCGCGAAGTCGCTGCCCAGCGCCAGCTCGGACTCGCGATTGCCGGTGATCGCCACGATGGTCATGCCGAACTGCTTGCACTGGCCCAGCAGGCGGTTCACCTCGGGGTTGTTGCCGCTGCGCGAGACGGCGATCAGGACGTCGCCGCCGCGAACGATGCCCAGGTCGCCGTGCTCCGCCTCCACCGGATGGATGAAGTGGCTGGGCGTGCCGGTGGAGGTGAGCGTGGCCGCGATCTTGCGCGCGACCAGGCCCGACTTGCCGAGACCGGTCAGCAGGACCCGCCCGCGGCAGCCGAGGATGGCGCGCACCGCCCCCACGAAGGCCGCGTCGAGCACCTTCCCGACGCCGTGGACGGCCTGCCCTTCCTGGGCGAAAGTGCGGCGTCCCAGCTCCAGGATGGCGGCATCGTCCAGATCGAGCGGCTGCCGGTTCACTGGTCCCCCCTTCCGTGCGGGCGAGCGATCCGCTGCCCCAGGCGCCGCACGGCCTCGCCGTAGAGCCCGCGGCACTTGAGCACCAGGTCCAGGACCTCGCGCACCGCGCCGCGGCCGCCGGCGGCGTGCGTCACGTAGTTGCAGCGATCGCACACCTCGGCGGGCGCCCCGGGCACGGTCACCGCCACGCCGGCCAGGTACAGCGCCGGCAGGTCGACCAGGTCGTCCCCCATGTAGAGCATCGCCGCCAGCGGACAGCCGATCTCGGCGGCGATCTCCTGCAGGGCCGCCGCCTTGTCGTAGCGTCCCAGCTTGACGGCCGCGAAGCGCAGCTCCGCCGCCCGGTGCTCCATGGGCTCGCTGTGCCTCCCGCTGAGCACCGCCAGCTTGAGACCGGCGCGGCGGGCCAGCACGAGCCCCAGGCCGTCGCGGGTGTCGAACTCCTTGAGCGCCTCGCCCCCGGGACCGTAGAACAGGTTGCCGGGCGTCAACACCCCGTCGGCGTCCATGACCACGGCCTCGACGCTGGCGAAGAGGGTCGCGCGCTCCGGACCGAGGACGTCCACGGCCTGCCGGAGGTAGGCTTCATCGTCGAGGGGAGGCCAGGGCTGGTCGTTCACGCTGTCGTCTCCAGGTAGAGTTCGCGGAAGCGGCTGAGCCCGGCGAGCAGCTCGCGGAATTCCGTCAGGGGCAGCTGGCTGGCCGCGTCGCTGAGGGCGCGGTCGGGCTCCGGATGCACCTCGAGGAAGAGGGCGTCCGCGCCGGCCGCCACCCCGCAGCGCGCCAGCAGGGGGATCAGCTCCGGCCGTCCCCCGGTGGCCACCCCGGTGCTGCCGGGGGTCTGCACCGAGTGGGTGGCATCGAAGACCACTGGGCGGCCGAGCCCGTGCAGCACGGCCACGGAGCGGAAATCCACCACCAGGTCGCGATAGCCGAAGAACGATCCGCGCTCGGTGAGCAGCACGCCCGGGCAGCCCCCGGCGGTCAGCTTGTGCACCGCGTGACCCAGGTCGTGCGGGGCCAGGAACTGGCCCTTCTTGAGGTTCACCGCGCGGCCGGTGCGGCCCACGGCCTCCAGCAGGGAGGTCTGCCGGCAGAGGAACGCGGGCACCTGGAGGACCTCGGCCACCTCCGCGGCGGCCGCCGCCTCCTCGGGGTGGTGCACGTCGGTCAGCACCGGCACGTCGTGCGCCGCGCCGATGCGCTCCAGCAGGCGGAGCCCCTCCTGCAGTCCGGGGCCGCGGTAGGAGTCGGCGCTGGTGCGGTTGTCCTTGGTGTAGCTGGACTTGAAGCAGTAGCCGAGCCCGAGCTCCCGGCAGATCGCGGCCAGCTCTCCGGCCAGCTGCAGCATCTCGTCGGGATCCTCCAGCACGCACGGCCCGGCGATCACGTAGAGGGGGAAGCCGGGACCGATCGTCCGGTCCCGCAGCTGCACCGGCTGGATCGCCGCCGTGCGGCCCGCGGGCTGCCCATCGCCCCTGTCCCGGGAAACGCTCATCACTGTTCTCCTAGCCCTGGACCACCCGCTGGCGCGCTCCCTGGTGCGCCACCGCCGCTCCCACGAAATCCCGGAAGAGGGGATGCGGCCGGCTGGGGCGAGACTTCAGCTCGGGATGGAACTGGACGGCGATGAAGAAGGGGTGCGCCGGCAGCTCCATGATCTCCACCAGCTGGCCGTCCGGGGACACCCCGGAGAAGACCACCCCCGCCTCCGCATAGCGTTCGCGGTAGGCGTTGTTGACCTCGTAGCGGTGGCGATGCCGCTCGCTGATCTCGGTCTTCCCGTAGCAGCGGTGCGCGAGCGTACCGGGCTGCACCCGGCAGGGATAGGCGCCCAGCCGCATGGTGCCGCCCAGGCGGTCGATCCCCTTCTGCTCCTCCATCAGGTGAATGACCGGGTGCGGCGTGTCGGGATCGAACTCGCTGCTGTTGGCCATGGCCAGACCGACCAGATCGCGGCCGATCTCGATCATGGCGCACTGCAGTCCCAGGCAGATGCCGAGGAAGGGCATGCCGCGCTCGCGGGCCCAGCGGATGGCGTTGACCTTGCCCTGAATGCCGCGGTCGCCGAAGCCGCCGGGCACCAGGATGCCGTGGCAGTCCGCGAAGGTCTCGGCCAGCCGGCGCTCGCCGACCTCCTCCCCCTCCAGGGATTCGGAGTCGACCCAGACCTGATCCACCCCCACGCGGTGGGGGATCCCCGCGTGCACGAACGACTCGTTGATGCTCTTGTAGGCGTCGTGCAGCTCCACGTACTTGCCCACCACGGCGATCCGCACCCGGTCGGGCGGGTCGAGGATGAGCCGGGTCATCCGCTCCCACTCGGTGAGATCGGCGGGCCGGCAGTCCAGCTGCAGCCGCTCCACCAGCAGCTGATCCAGATGCTGGCGATGGAAGTTCAGGGGCACCTCATAGATCGAACGCACGTCGGGCCCCTCGCAGACGTGCTCCACGGGCAGGTTGCAGAAGAGGGCGATCTTGCGCTTGGCCTCGGCCGGCAGCGGGTCGCGGGCCCGGCAGATCAGGAAGTCCGGCTGGATGCCGATGCTGCGCAGCTCGCGCACCGAGTGCTGGGTCGGCTTGGTCTTGATCTCGCCGGCCGCCTCGATGTAGGGCACCAGGGTCAGGTGCACCGAGGCAGTGTCCGCGGGCGGCTGCTCCAGGCGGAACTGGCGGATGGCCTCCATGAAGGGCAGCGACTCGTAGTCGCCGACGGTGCCGCCGATCTCGGTGATGATCACGTCCACCGTGGGATCCTTGGCCGGCAGCAGGATCCGCCGCTTGATCTCGTCGGTCACGTGCGGGATCACCTGCACCGTGCGACCCAGGTACTCCCCCTTCCGCTCCCGGGCGATGATGGTCTCGTAGACCACGCCGCTGGTCAGGTTGTTGATCTGGGAGAGGTTGGTGTCCGTGAAGCGCTCGTAATGGCCCAGGTCGAGGTCGCACTCGGCGCCGTCGTCCAGCACGAAGACCTCGCCGTGTTGGTAGGGGCTCATGGTGCCGGGATCGACGTTCAGGTAGGGGTCGAACTTCTGCAGGATGACGTTCAGCCCGCGGGCCTTGAACAGGGTGCCCAGGGAGGCGCTGGCGATCCCCTTGCCGAGGGCCGAGACGACGCCGCCGGTCACGAACACGAACTTGGCCATGAAGGCTCCCCTCTCCCGGCTGAGCGACGGCTCAGGGCCGCCACAGGCTGCGGACGCGCTCCAGATCCGCCGGTGTGTCCACGCCGATGGGCCGGCCGCCGATCTCCAGCACGAGGATGCTCATCCCGTGCTCGAGAGCGCGCAGCTGCTCCAGACCCTCCGCCTGCTCCAGCGGCGTGCGGGGCAGCTCCAGGAAGCGCCGCAGGGCGTCGGCGCGGTAAGCGTAGACCCCCACGTGCCGCAGGGCCAGTCCGGCGCCGGCGTCGGGCCGGCCGCCCCCGGGGAAGGCCCCCGGCAGGGCCGCCCTCGAAAAGTACATGGCCCGGCCGGCCCGATCCACCAGGACCTTGACCACGTTAAGATCGCGCCAATCCGCCGCCTCGTCGAACCGGTGGGCCAGGGTCCCCAGATCCGCCCGCGCGTCCGCCTGCAGCGCCGCGATCAGGCGATCGACGTCGGCTGGATCCAGCAAGGGCTCGTCGCCCTGCAGGTTCAGCACGATCTCCGCGTCCCGCCGGGCGGCCACCGCTCCGACGCGGTCGGTGCCGGTGGCATGCTCCCCGGTCAGCTCGCAGGCCAGGCCCGCCGCCGTCACCGCCGCCTGGATGCGTGCGTCGTCGGTGGCCACCACCACCTCGTCCACCCGGGGAATGCGGGCCGCCCGCTCGGCCACCCGCACCACCAGCGGAGCCCCCCCCAGGTCGGCCAGGGCCTTGCCCGGAAACCGGCTCGAAGCGAAGCGGGCCGGGATCACGGCGAGCACGCCACCCATGGCCCCTCCCTTCTGCAAAGCGAAACCCATCCCCGGGCGGGGATGGGCTCCTGGAGAACACGGCCGGGAATGCTTTCAGGCGGGCAGAACACTGACCCGCTTCCGATTGTGGCCGAAATCCTCGTAGGCCACCTTGCCGTCCACGAGGGCGAAGAGGGTGTCGTCACCGCCCTTGCCCACGTTGCGTCCCGGATGGATCCTGGTACCACGCTGCCGGACCAGGATGGTTCCCGCCCGCACGCTCTGGCCTCCGAAGCGCTTGACACCCAGACGCTGGGCATTGCTGTCCCGTCCGTTGCGCGAGCTGCCGCCGGCCTTCTTGTGTGCCATGACTGTCGCTCCTTGTGGGCCTCCCGCTGGCGGCGGGTCAGTTGCTCACGATCTCCTTGATCAGGATCTCGGTGAAGGGCTGGCGATGTCCCCGCTTGCGGCGGTAGTTCTTGCGCCGCTTCTTCTTGAAGACGACGATCTTGCTGCCGCGCCCGTGCCGCAGCACCTCGGCGGAGACGGAACAGCCCGCCACGACCGGGTCGCCGACCTTGATATCATCGCCGTCGCGCAGCAGCAGGACCTCGTCGAACTGGACGGTCGCTCCCACCTCGTTCTCGAGCCTGGGCACCTCCAGCCGGGTCTCGGCCTCGACGGGAAATTGCTGGCCCTTGATCTTGATCACCGCGTACATGCTCCACTCCAGATGCTGGCAACAGGCAAACCACAGCCTCGCCGGGAGGGCGGCGGCCGGCGCTTCGCGGCCGCATCCGGCTGCGCTCCGCGCTCATGTTCACAAGCGCCAATAAATAACATGCTTGGGGACTTGCGTCAAGGCGGGCTTGCGCCGGATCCCGCCGCCGGCGGGCGCCCGGGCCGGCCGAGGTTGACAGCGTCCGCCTTCTGTCCGATCATTTGAGCTCGCGATCTTCGTCGTTGTTCCCGTAAACCGTTGTGAGAACGAGAGGTACCATGAGCGACCCCCAGAATCCCAAGGTGATCGTCATCGGCTCCGGCCCCGCCGGCTACACGGCGGCCGTCTATCTCAGCCGCGCCAACCTGCCCAACCTGCTGTTCGAGGGCAGCCAGCCCGGCGGCCAGCTGACCATCACCACCGCGGTCGAGAACTACCCCGGCTTCCCCGACGGTGTGCAGGGACCCGAGCTGACCGAGAAGTTCCGGGCCCAAGCCGCTCGCTTCGGCACCGCCATCATGACCCAGGAGGTGCAGGAGGTCGACTTCTCGCGGCATCCCTTCCAGGTGACGTCCAACGGCGAAGCCTACGAGGCTCCCGCCGTCATCGTCGCCACCGGCTCGAGCGCGCGCTGGCTCGGCCTGCCCGAGGAGGAGTCCTTTCACGGCAAGGGGCTGTCGGCCTGCGCCACCTGCGACGGCTTCTTCTTCCGGGATCAGGAGATCGCGGTGATCGGCGGCGGCGACACGGCCCTGGAGGAAGCGCTGTTCCTGACCAAGTTCGCCACGAAAGTGACGGTGGTGCACCGCCGCGACGAGCTGCGCGCCTCGGCGATCATGCAGCAGCGGGCCTTCGACAATCCCAAGATCGAGTTCGCCTGGAACCGGGTCGTGCAGCGATACGTCGGTGACGAGAACGGCAACCTGACGGGTCTCGAGCTGAAGGATACCCGGGACGGCTCGCAGCATCGGCTGCAGGCCACCGGCTGCTTCGTGGCCATCGGCCACGTTCCCAACACCCAGTTCCTCGGCGGGCAGCTGGAGCTGGACCAGGGCGGCTACATCGTCACCGCGCCGGATCGCACCGCCACCAGCGTGGAAGGGGTCTTCGCCGCCGGGGACGTGCAGGACCACGTCTGGCGACAGGCGGTCACCGCCGCCGGGACCGGCTGCATGGCCGCCCTCGAGGCCGAGCGCTGGCTGGGCGCCAAGGGTTACTAGGGCCCGGCCGGGAGGCGGGCCGCGGCGGCGGGCCGCGGGGGTTGTTCGCGAGGCTCCATCTCCAGTATAATCCAGGCGGATAGGGGGACCGGCACCCTCCTCGCCCGTTGGAGGTGCATGCTATGAGACCGCAATATCTCGTCGCCCTGCCGCTGCTCCTGCTCGTGCTCCTGTACCCGCTCCTGCTGGCCGCTCCCGCCGCCGAGGCCGGCGTGGCGCTGGGGGCCGCATGCGCGGGCGGGACGACGGTGCACGTCCAGCTCTACGTCTTCACCGACTACGGCGAGGAGGACCTGGTCGGCGTCGTGGTCCAGCGCGGCTGGATCGGCATCTGCGGGCTGGAGCGCCTGGTCACGGCGGAGCCGTTCCCCTTCCCGCCCCTGTTGACGGGTGCGGGCTATGCCTTCGACGACCACGTGCCCCAGGCCGGCAGGTACTTCGCGTACCGGGCCTACGTCGTGAACGCCGCCGGCGAGCTGCACGGGGCCGCCGGGCTGGGAGACCCCCTGCCCTACGACTACGCGGCCTGCGGCGAGGCGGTGGCCACCCGCGGCCACCTGGTCGGGATCGACGGCTCCCCGCCAGCCGTCTACGTCGAGTTCCTGCAGTGCCAGGAAGACTGCTGGTTCACGGATTTCGGCTGGCATCCCGTTTACCTCGACGTGTCGGAACTGGATCCGGCCACCTACGAGCCGTACGTCGGCCAGCCGGTCGCCGTGGACGTCTACGGGGACATCTACGTGGACGGCATGCCGGGCGCCAGCGGCATTTACGACATCACGCGGATCGAGCCGGCGCCGGACGGCGTCTGCGGCCCGGTCCCGGCGCGGACCACGAGCTGGGGAGCCCTCAAGCACAGCTACCGCTGAGTCGGGGGAGCGGAGCGGTCACCAGGCCTTGTGCCCGATGAGGGTCATGAACTCGCCGCGGGTCTTGGGATCCTCGCGGAAGGATCCGATCATCTCGCTGGTCACGGCGAAGCTGTTCTGCTTCTGGATGCCTCGCATCATCATGCAGAGGTGCTGCGCGTGCAGCACCACGGCCACGCCGTCGGCCTCCAGGTTCTCGTAGAGACAGCGCGCGATCTGCACGGTCATACGCTCCTGCACCTGCAGGCGCCGGGCGAAGACCTCCACCACGCGAGCGATCTTGGACAGGCCGACGATCTTCCGGTTGGGGATATAGGCCACGTGGGCCTTGCCGAAGAAGGGCAGCATGTGGTGCTCGCAGAGGCTGTAGAAATCGATGTCGTTGACGAGCACCATCTCCTTGCCCTCGGCCTCGAAGAGGGCTTCGCGGACCAGGGCGTCGGCATCTTCATGGTAACCCTGCGTGAGGAACTCGTAGGCGCGGGCCACCCGCCCGGGGGTCTTGACGAGACCCTCGCGGGCCGGGTCCTCGCCGATCTTCTCGAGCAACTGGCGGATCAGCTTCTCCATGATACGCCCCCTCTGTGAACCCCGGTGCGACCCTCCCGCCGGTCTGGGCGGAGGCTCACACCATAGGCACCAAGACCCGGCCGGTCAAGGTGCCGCGGCCTGGCCGGCACATCCCTTGCAGCGCCCCGGACGGCGATCCGCGAGGATTGCAAAACAGCATCGGGTCAAGGGCCAACCCAAGCACCGGCGGCGCCAGAGGCGCCGCGGATCGAGCGGCGGCCGTCCCCCCCGGACCGCTACGATCCTGCCGGCTGGAGATTGGCCCTTAATCCTTGGTCCGCCACCCCGCCCGCGGCCCCCGACCACCAAAGCGATTGTCAATTCGGGCTTCTTGATGCAAACTAGGGGCATGAGCCCACGACAGAGTGCAGCCGTCACCACCCTGGTGGACGCCCACGGCCGCGAGATCTCGTATCTCCGCGTCAGCGTCACGGACCGTTGCAATCTGCATTGCGCCTACTGCCGGCCCGCCGCGGCCAAGCCGGCCGCCGCCGGCCTGCACGGGCTGCGCAGCGATCTGCTGAGCTTCGAGGAGATCGAGCGCGTGGTGGGCGTGGCCGCCAGCCTGGGCGTGATCCGGGTCCGCTTGACCGGTGGCGAGCCGCTGCTGCGGTGCGGAGTGCCCGAACTCTGCGCGCGGCTCGCGGGCCTGCCGGGAATCCAGAGCGTGGGGCTGACCACCAACGGGGTCCTGCTGGACGGACACCTGGACGATTTGAAGGCGGCGGGACTGAACCGGCTGAACATCTCGCTGGACACCCTCGACCGGGAGCGTTTCCAGCGGCTGACCGGACAGGACGCCTTGATACCGGTCCTGGTTGGCCTGCGCCGCGCCGCCCGGGCGGGTTTTCCGCTGGTCAAGCTGAACTGCGTGCTCCAGCGGGGCGTGAACGACGACGCCCTGGCCGACCTGGTCGAATTCGCCGGCCGGCTGCGACTGAACATCCGCTTCATCGAGGCCATGCCCCTGCCGGGCACTCCCCATGCGGCGATCTTCCTGTCCGCGGCCGAGGCCAGGGCCCGACTGCAGCGGACGCACCGCCTCTTGCCCCTGCCGCTGCGCGCTTCGGCGGGCAACGCCGCGGGGCCGGCTGCGGACTTCCGCGTGGCGGCCACCGGACAGATCGTCAGCTTCGTGGCCGCGTTGAGCGACCGCTTCTGCCGCCGCTGCAACCGACTGCGGCTGCTGGCCGACGGCCGCCTGAAACCCTGCCTGTTCGCCCCGGCGGCCGTCCGGCTCCGTCCGCTGCTGCGTCGCAGCGCGACAGATGCGGTCCTGGCACGGGCTCTGGCCCACGCGGCGCGCGTCAAGCCGGCGTCCCACCCCTTTCTGCTCGGACCCGGCCTCACCCCCGGCCTCACCCCCGGCCTCGTCCCCGGCCCGCAGGGCCCGGAGCCGGCGGGGCCACGTGATCCCATGTTCGAGATCGGCGGCTGATCCGCCGGCGGGGCCATCCAATAATCTGCGCAGTTTCTTGCATTTTCGGCCCCCGCCCCGCATTTTTGGCCTGTCCGGAGCCGATCCTGGCCGTCCCCGTACCATGGACGGCCCCGCCGCAGACCCCCATCCCAGGAGCTGCTGCCTTGGCCAACAAGATCGTCCAGAAGAGGGAGCTGGCCCCGAAGACGGTGCTCTTCGAGATCGAGGCCCCGCACATCGCGGAACGCGGTCGCGCCGGACAGTTCGTGATCCTGCGCGTGAGCGAGTGGGGCGAGCGCATCCCCCTGACCATCGCGCACCGCGAGCCCGCGCGCGGCACCATCACGATCGTGGTGCAGGAGGTGGGCAAGACCACCGGCGATCTGAACTGCCTCGAAGTTGGCGAGGACATCCTCGACCTGGCCGGACCGCTGGGCCGGCCCACCAGGATCCCCGCCGGCGGCAAGACCGTCGTCTGCGTGGGCGGCGGCATCGGCAACGCCGTGGTCTGGCCGCAGGTCGCGGCCCTCAAGGAGGCCGGCAACACCGTGATCTCGATCCTCGGCGCCCGCACCCGTGAGCTGCTGATCCTCGAGGACGAGATCCGGGCCCTCAGCGACGAGACCATCGTCACCACCGACGACGGCAGCTACGGTCGCAAGGGCATGGTGACCCACGCCCTGCAGGACCTGATCGACGGCGGCCGCTCGCTCGACGAGGTGATCTGCATCGGACCGGTGATCATGATGAAGTTCGTCTGCAAGACGACGCAACCCTACGGGATACCCACCCAGGCCTCCCTGAATCCGATCATGGTGGACGGCACCGGCATGTGCGGGGCCTGTCGCGTGACGGTGGGCGGCCAGACCCGGTTCGCCTGCGTCGAGGGACCGGAGTTCGACGGGCACCAGGTGGACTTCGACGAGCTCATGAAGAGACTCTCCTACTACCAGCCCGAGGAGCGGCTGGCCCTGGAGAAGGCCCACGCGTGTCGGCTCGAGGCCGCTGCCGCCAGGCTCGCGGCAGCCCAGGACCAGAACTAGGAGGGCGGCATGTCCGACAGCAGGAAGTCCCAGCGCAACATCAACAAGGCCAAGACCAAGACGCCCATGCGCGAGCAGGATCCGCTGCAGCGCATCTACAACTTCGAGGAAGTGCCGCTCGGCTACAGCGAGACCGAGGCGGTCCAGGAGGCGCGGCGCTGCATCCAGTGCAAGAACAAGCCCTGCATTTCCGGCTGTCCCGTGGGCATCGACATCCCGCAGTTCATGCGCCTGATCGGCGAGGAGAACTTCGAGGAAGCCCTGCGCCTCATCAAGAGCAAGAACTTCCTGCCGGCCATCTGCGGGCGTGTCTGCCCGCAGGAGGACCAGTGCGAGCTCCACTGCACGCTGAACAAGCCCGACAAGGGGCGCGAGCCGGGCGCCGTGGGGCGCGTCGAGCGCTTCATCGGGGACTACGCCATGGAGCACGGCCTGGACGCCCTGCCCGCCATCGATCCGCCCACGGGCAAGCGCGTGGCCATCATCGGTTCCGGTCCCGCCGGCCTGACCTGCGCCAGCGACCTGATCCAGCGCGGCCACCAGGTGACGGTCTTCGAGGCGCTGCACAAGCCGGGTGGAGTTCTGTTCTACGGCATCCCCCAGTTCCGGCTGCCCAAGGAGATCCTGGTCCGGGAGATCGACGGGCTCAAGAAGATGGGGGTGGAGTTCGTCATGAACTACCCGGTCGGCAAGGCCGAATCGATGGAGTCCATCCGCCAGCGCTTCGACGCCACCTTCATCGGCACCGGCGCCGGCCTGCCCTGGTTCCTGAACATCCCCGGCGAGAACCTCAACGGCGTCTACAGCGCCAACGAGTTCCTGACCAGGGTCAACCTGATGGGCGGCTACCGGTTCCCTCACGCGGCCGACACGCCCGTCAAGCGCATCAAGCGCATCGCCGTCATCGGGGCGGGCAACACCGCCATGGACTCGGCCCGCACGGCCCAGCGCCTGCAGCCGGAGATCGTCTACCTCGTCTACCGGCGCAGCCGCCTGGAGATGCCGGCGCGCATCGAGGAGATCCACCACGCCGAGCAGGAGGGCATCAAGTTCCACCTGCTGCATTCGCCGGTGGAGATCGTGGACGACGGGAACGGCTGCGTCGGCGCCATCCGCTGTCAGGAGATGCAGCTGGGCGAGCCGGACGCCAGCGGTCGCCGGCGGCCCGTGCCCATCGAGGGACGGACCCGGGAGTTCGCGGTGGACACCGTGGTCATCGCCATCGGCACGAGCCCGAATCCCCTGCTGCTGGCCGACTGCCCGGACCTCGCGCGGCATCCCAAGAAGGGCACGATCCTGGTGGACGAGCAGACCATGCAGACCTCCTGGCCCGACGTCTTCGCGGGCGGTGACATCGTCACCGGGGGCGCCACCGTGATCCTGGCCATGGGCGCGGGCCGCAAGGCCGCCACGGCCATGCATCGCTTCCTGACGACCGGCAGCGCCGGGCCCGCGCCGGCCGCCGAGCAGCCGGCGGGCCAGGAGGCCTGAGCCCGCCCTCAGCCTCGGGCGGCGATCTCCCGGGCCAGGCGGGCCACGACCTCGGGGTAGAGTTCGCACTCGGCGGCGAAGACGCGCGCGGCCAGGCTGTGCACGTCGTCGCCGGGCAGGACGGGCACGCGGCGCTGGCCCACGATCTCGCCGTGGTCGTAGATCTCGTCCACCAGATGCACCGTGCAGCCGCTCTCCCGCTCCCCCGCCGCCAGCACCGCCTCGTGCACGCGATCGCCGTAGTAGCCCTTGCCGCCGTACCTGGGCAGCAGGGCCGGATGGATGTTCAGGATGGGACCCGCGAACCAGGTGGGCCGGATGTAGTAGCAGAGGAATCCGGCCAGCAGGATCATGCGCGGGGCGTGGGGCGCCAGCCAGCCGTTGATGGCTTCGCAATGGGCCGCCCTGGAATCGTAGTCCTTGCGCGGGAAGATCCCGCAGGGCAGGCCGGCCTCCCGGGCGATGCGGGCCCCCCGCGCGTCGGCGCGGCTGGAAACCACGGCCACGATGCGGATCGGCAGGGACCCCGCGGCGATCTTCTGCAGGAAGTTCTCGAGGGTGCGGCCGCTGCCCGAGAGCAGCACGGCCACCGGTACCGGTGCCTCGCTCACGATCGCACCTCCAAGCGCCGGGGAGGCGGGGGCGCCTCTCCGTCCACCCGAGCCGCCGCCGCGGTCGACCGCCGGCGCCCTCCCGCCTCAATCCCTCTTCTCGCGCAGGGCGGCCAGCACCTTGCGATGGGCGGCGAAGGCGATGGGACCGGGCAACCGGTCCAGCGGGAAGAAGCCGACCTCGTCCACGTCATCGGCGGCGCGCAGCTCGCCGCCCAGCTCCTCGGCCGTGTAGACGACCAGCAGCACGGGACGGTCGGGCGGCAGGATCCCCGTGTGCACCGCGAAGAGTCCGGTCAGCCGCACGTCGAGGTTGGTCTCCTCCTTGACCTCGCGCACGGCGGTCTCCTCGATCTCCTCGGTGAACTCCATGAACCCCGCCGGCAGGGTCCACTGCCCCTCCTTGGGAGGATACCGGCGCCGGACCAGGCAGAGACCATCTCCGCGGAAGAGGACCACCGCCGCCCCCGGGGTGGGATTGAGGTACTGGACGAAGCCGCAGCTCGGGCAGAAGGGGCGCTCCTTCCCTCCCTCCTCCCGCAGCTCGAGCCGGGTGCGGCAGCGGGGGCAGAAGACGAAGTGGTGATCGGAGATCTTCATGCCCCCCCCGCGCGCCTGGTGAGCAGGAGGGCGAGCGCGCTCCAGAGGGCCAGGAATCCCACCAGGGGCCAGGCGCCGAAGCGCACGAAGGCGGTGCGCCCGTCCTGCGGCAGGACGTCCGCGGCCACGAAGGCCCGCCGGCCCAGGCCGGCCGCCACCAACAGCCGGCCCCGCGCATCCGTGATGTAGCTCACCCCGTTGTTCGCGCAGCGCACCAGGGGCACGCCACACGCCGCCGCCCGCAGGCGGGCCAGCTCGGCATGCTGCCGCGGGCCGGCCGTCTTCCCGAACCAGCCGTCGTTGGTGATGTTGATCAGCACCTGCGCCCCGGCCCGCACCGCCTGCCGGGAAAGGTCCGCGAAGATGGACTCGAAGCAGATCAGGCCGGCGAAGCGGAAGTCGCCGCCGGGCAGGGACACGGTGATGGGGACGGGCTTCTCCCCCGGCTCCCACTCGGCCTGTCCGACGTCGATGTGGGCGACCGCCGGGAACAGCCAGGAAAAGGGCATGCGCTCGCCGACCGGCAGCAGGTGATGCTTGGCGTAGAAGTCCACCAGGCGACCCCGCGGATCGAACAGCCCGGAAGAGTTGAAGCGCAGTCGCCGGCCGCCCGGGGTCAGCTCGGCATCCGGGAACCCGGTGTAGATGTAGACCCGATATTCCGCGGCCAGGCCGCTCACCCAGTCCAGCAGGGCCGGTTCGTAGCGCAGGTAGGACGGGACCGCCGTCTCGGCCCAGACCACCAGCCTGGCGCCGTCCCGCGCGGCGGCCCCGGTCAACTCAGTGTAAGGGATGCGCGTCGAATCGATGCGGGAACGCTCCCACTTGTCGGCCAGGGCCACGTCGGCCTGCACGGCCGCGATGCGCACCGGTGTCCGCCGCGGCCCGGCCGGTGCGGCCGGTGCGGCCGCTGTGGCGGCCGGCTCCGGCGTCCCGGAGTCGGTTGCGGAGATCGGGGAGCGCCAGGCGGTCCCGAGACCGATACCGCCCCAGAGCAGGCCGGTGGCGATCGTCAGACCCAGCCACCAGCCGCGGGCCGGCAAGGGATCCGTCCACCGCCCCGTCAGCCAGCCCAGCACCGCCGCGAGAGCCGCCGCCGTGAAGGCGGTGGCCGCGCCGAGTCCGATCTCGCCGGAGGCCGCGGCCCAGGACAGCAGGGGCGTCTTGATCCAGGCTGCGCCGGACAGGCACCAGGGGAAGCCCAGCTCGCCCCCCGATCGCGCCGCCTCCATGGCGATCCAGAGCACGGGCGCCAGGGCCACGGCCGTGCGGCGGCCGAGCCGGTCCCGCACGATCTGGAAGACCAGGCCGAAGATCAGGTAGAAGAGCGAAACGTACAGGATGGTGGAGAGCGCGGCCACCGGCACCAGCCCGCGCGAGGAGATGGTGGCCGCCGGAATCAGCAGGAAGAGCCAGTGCAGGAGTGTCAGCTGGTGGGCCAGGCCGAAGAGCCAGGCCGTGCGCGCCGGTCGCGGCGCGTCCGCGAGGACGCCGAAGAGGATGGCCAGCGACAGGATCATGAGCCAGCCGGTGCCGGGAAACGGCGGCATGGCGGTGGTGGCCATCAAGCCGGCCAGCACGGCCCAGCCGTCCACGGCCGGCAGGAGCCAGCGGTGACGGGATCCGGGCGGGGAGGAAGTCACGGTGGCGGACATGGTCAGCAAAATATAGCGGCCGGGCGGCAGTGTCGAGCGTTACTGCCAGCCGGTCCGGGTCGTCGAGCCCGACCTGCAGCGTCGTCCGCCTCTTCCTCCACGCCGGGTTCATGGCCGCGAGCGATTCCCGATCAGGTCGGACATGTCGTAGCGCTGGATCTTCTTGTAGAGCCCCTGCCGGCTGAGACCCAGCCGCCGGGCCGCGGCGGCCTTGTGACCGCCGCAGGCGGCGATGGCCTTGCGGATCAGGTAGCGTTCGAGCAGCTGGCCGGCCTCCTCCAGCGGACGCAGGGTGGCCAGATCGGCGGGATCCACCGACCAGCCGGCTGCCGTCTGCAGCTCGGGCGAGAGATGTCCCAGCCGGATCAGGGACTGGCCGGGATGCAGCGCCAGGAAGCGGCAGACCGCGTTTTCCAGCTCGCGCACGTTGCCCGGCCAGCGATAGGCCTGCAGGGCCGCCAGCGCGCGCTCGCTGATCCGGTGCGGACCCTCGCCGCCGTGCCGCTCCAGGAAGTAGGCCAGCAGGTGGGTGATGTCCTCGGGGCGTTGCCGCAGGGCGGGGATGCTCAGCCGCACCACGTTAAGCCGGTAGTAGAGATCGAGCCGGAAACGGCCGGCGGCGATCTCCGCGGGCAGGTCCTTGTGCGTGGCGGCGACGAAGCGGATATTGACGGGGCGGCTTTCCAGCTCGCCAATGCGCCGGACCCGCCGCTCCTGCATCACCCTCAGCAGCTTGATCTGCAGGGACAGCGGCATGTCCCCGATCTCGTCCAGAAAGAAGGTGCCGCCATTGGCGGCCTCGAGCAGCCCGGCCTTGTCCGAGACGGCCCCGGTGAAGGCTCCCGACCGGTGACCGAACAGCTCGCTCTCGAACAGCGTCTCCGGCAGGGCGGCGCAATTCTGGCCCACCAGGGGACCCGCGGCCCGGTCGCTGTTCGCGTGGATGGCATGAGCGACGATCTCCTTGCCCGTGCCGCTCTCCCCATGCAGCAGGACGTTCACGCCGCTGCGCGCCACGTGAGGCAACCCCGCGCAGCAGGTCTGCAGCTCGCGCGAGATCCCTACCAGACCCGGCACTCCCGGCAAGAACACGGGACGCGGCAGCGGGATGCCGGGCTCTCCCTCGTCGGCGCCGACCGGCCGAGCAGGCCTTTCCAGGAGGGCAGCGGGGAAGAGCGAGGGCTGCTCGGGGCGGACCAGGGCGCCGCGGCGCCCCCCCCGACCATCCGGCCAGGCTTCCAGCTCCTCCAGGCAGGGTCCCAGGCGCGCGGCGAAGCGAGCGCCCCACAGGCGCACGGCCTCGCCCCAGGGCGGTGACCGGTCGAAGCGCAGGGCCATGGCCCCGGCCACGCGGCTTCCGGGACAGGTCAAGGGTTCCAGCCAGAGCACGGGATCCCCCCGGCGGCGCGACGACCCTTGTCCCGCGACGAACTCGGCCCGCCCCAGTTGGAGCGTGCGGAGCAGGCGCCCCAGAGGCGGCGCCTCGACGGCCCGGTCCGCAGTTCCTCCCCCGTCGGGACCGGCCCAGGCCCGGGCCAACAGCAGGCGCAGCGGGGCAGGATCCTGCCCCCCGTCGCGCCGCACCACCCAGATGGCCGCCTCCCCGCCCCCCCGGGGAAAGCTGCGCAGCTCCTCCTCCCAGAATTTCCAGCCGATCAAGCGGAACCCCTTTCCCCGGCGCCCGGCGGCCGCAGGACGCGCGCGTCACGATGCAAGGTTTGAAAACGATGTCCGGCAGGGGGAGGACTCCCGCCCTCATGCAGGATGCGGTCCCGCCGAGGTGGTTGTCCCCAGCCTGGAGGCGAGCATGTACGAACGGGGCCGGCGACGCGCACAAGGCCCCTGGCGGGTGCCGGCCGACCCCGGCCGGCGACGGTCTGTGGCCCGCGCCGGTGTCCGGCCTGCGAGACAGGCATCCCTCGCCGCGCCGCTCGACCGCGGCAACTGCCGTGACGAACGGAGGCTGCCGCACTGTCACGCCCCGGAGACACGAATGCGGCCGGGAGCGCCGGTCTGCGAGCCCCGACCATTCGATGAACAATGCGGCTAGAGGATCAGCTCGAAGCGCTGGCGGCCGCCGGGCCGCACCTGGCCCACGTGGACGGCGTCCAGTCCCGGCAGGCCCGCGAGATCGCATTCAGGCGGCAGGAAGACCAGCATGCCCAGGCCCATGTTGAAGACCCGGTACATCTCGGTCAGGGGCACGTCCCCCCGCTCGGCGATGAGCCGGAAGAGCGGCGGCACCGGCCAGGCGGCAGCCTCCACTTGCGCGGTCAGGCCGGCGGGCACGATGCGCGGCACGTTGTCGTAGAAACCACCGCCGGTGATGTGGGCCAGCCCGTGAACGGCGGACCGACCGAGGGTCTCCCACAGCCCGCGCAGGGCCAGCAGGTAGCTCCTGTGCACGGCGAGCAGCGCCTCTCCGAGGCTGCAGCCCAGCTCGAGCGGGGCGTCCTGGACCGTGAGGCCGGCCTTCCCGAGCAGGGCCGCGCGAGCCAGGGTATAGCCATTGGTGTGCAACCCGCTGCTGGGCAGCCCCCAGATGCGATCGCCCGCACGGATGGCCGAACCATCGATCAGATCCGCCTCCCGCACCCTGCCGACGATGCAGCCGGCGAGATCGATCTCCCCCGGGGCGTAGATGCCCGGCATCTCCGCCGTCTCCCCGGCCAGGAGCGCGCAGCCGTTCTCCCGGCAGGCCGCCGCCAGTCCTTCGATGACGGCCGGCAGGACATCCTCCTCCAGCTTGCTCGTGGCGAAGTAGTCGAGGAAGAAGAGCGGCTCGGCCCCCTGCACCAGGATGTCGTTCACGCAGTGGTTGACGATGTCCTGCCCGATGGTGTCGTAGCGCCGCATCAGCGAGGCGATCCTGATCTTCGTGCCGACGCCGTCCACGCTGGCGACCAGCAGCGGCTCGCCCGGAGCCGGCCGATAGAGCCCCCCGAAGGCCCCCAGGTCGCTGCGCACGCGCTCGTCCCAGGTGGAGCGCAGGCTCTCCCCGGCCCGCGCCAGGGCCCGCTGAGCGGCGTCGATGTTCACACCGCTTTCTGCGTACTTCATGCCGTCCCCCGTGGATCCGGCACGGCGCCGCGGCGGCGCCGCCGGCCTGCGATGATCGTCGACATGGGAATCACGCGCGGTGCAGCAGCTCGAAACCCAGCCCGTCCATGGCCTCGATGATGCCGAACTCGCCCTGATGATACAGCTTGAGGACGGTATCCACCACCCGAGCGTCGAACTGGGTCGCCCGGTAGCGGACCAGCTCCTCGATGGCCTCTTCCACGCTGTAGGCGGCCCGGTAAGGGCGGTCGCTGGTCATGGCGTCGAAGGCGTCGCACACGTTGAGGATGTGGCAGCCGATGCTGATCTGTCCGTCCTTCAGCCCGTGGGGATAACCCTTGCCGTCCGGCCTCTCGTGATGGTGCCGGACGATGTCCGAAGCCTCCTGCAGGAACTTGATTTGCTCCACGATGTCGGCACCGATGGTGGGATGGGTCTGGACGGTGGCGTACTCCTCGGGCGTGAGCAGGCCTGGCTTGCAGATGATCTCGTTGGTGATGGCGATCTTGCCGATGTCGTGCAGCAGCCCACCATACTCCAGGATCTCCAGATCGCGATCCGACAACCCCATTGCTCTGCCGATCTGCAGCGCATACTTGCTGACCCTGTAGCTGTGACCATGCGTGTACGGCTCATCCGCCTCCAGCGCCGTGGTCAACGCCGCGATCGAGTTGATATGCGCCTCCTTCATCCGCTGGAAGAGCTTGAAGCTCCGATTGATGATCAACACCATGAAGAGGTAGAGCAGCAGCGTCCAGACGCCGGCCTGGATGTAGAGCAGCGTCACGATGGCGGAGAAGGGTGCGTCGAGGTACCTCTCCAAACCCGACGATTTGAAATTGCGGCGATAGACCGCCTGCACTGGAGTGGCCGTGTCGAGGCTCATGATCACCGCGATCATCAAGGTGTTCACGATGTAATGCACGAATAGAGCCACGAGCAGGGGAAACAGGAATCCCGGCCCCGTGAAATCCCGGGCCCATGGCAGGGCCTGATAAACCAGACCTGCGCAACCGGCGGCCATGGACAGCATGGCGGCATTGAACAGCACCTTGCGCTTCTCGATGCTACCGATGACCAGTCCGCGGATGAGCACGGAAATCGCTTCGAGTGACGCGGCCACGGTGGGGCCGAAGAGGGCGATGACGGACAGCACGATGGACTTGGAGGAATGAACCTTTCCTCCACCAACGAGGCGTTCCGCAAGCTTCGAATCAGCAATGAGCAGAAACGCGAGGAAAGAGCCGAGGGAGAGCCAGTTCCACTCCTTTGGCATCCGGTAGCGAAAGAGGAGCACCAGCATGGCCACGCCTGCCACCACGGACAGCGCGTAGACACAGCGAAACATCCATCGCCGTCGATGCGGGTGCAAGCTCACGACAGTGCCTCACAAGGATCGCTATGCTTCCGGAGTCACGCCATGATCACGAGCACATGGCTACCGGGCACCTCGACGAGGTCATTATCGGCAAGATGCGGCTCAATATAAGCGGAACTGGCACCAACACTCAAGGATTACCACTCCCACTTATTCAACAGACCAAACAGCCAGTCAAGCATAGCGAGCACCTCCTGAGATGCGAGTGCTGTGTGGCTTCGCGATCGACAGAGGCCGCTCCGCTATGTTCCCGCTGCTCCGCTCAGCTGGGTAATCCAGGGCGATGCCAGTTCCGGCTTAGCACCTTATCGGGTTTTTTGAGCTTACACCTCCCCCGACTTGAGGCTGACCATGGCCAGACGCCGGTTGAGGGCGTCCAGGATGGCGTAAACCACGGCCTGCTGGCGGTTGTGCCTCGCCGAGCAGGTCCCGTACAGGCGTTCCGATCGCCGCCCTTCAACCAGCTCGACGGCCGCCAGCATCACCGGCTGGCCCGCCATCTCGGCCAGGCGCACATCGGACAGGTTCAGCAGGATGGGGTCCTCCACGAGCTGGCTGACGGCAGCCACCGTGGCCTGGCCCACCACCGCGATATCGCTGTCGGGGTGGTTGGGGCCCTCGTGGACTCCCCGGACCTCCACGAGTCCGGCCTGCAGGTTCACTTCAGCTCTCATCGAGCGCTCGGAGGCCAGCACTCCCACGCCGTTGCACTGGATACGAGGGGTTGGAACCTCCTCCAGCAGCACCGCGCTGGTGGGCGCCAGGCCGGGGAACGGCACGGTCTCCGCGCCTCCCCCCCCCGGCGGCTCGGGCTCATTCTCCGCTGCCTCGGCATCGCTGTCAACCACCTGGACGATGCCGATCTTCTTGTAGTAGACATCGAGACCCAGACGTGCCTTGAGCAGGCCCTCCACGTCCCGGACCAGATGACGCGGGTCCCGGTCCATGCCGCTCACGACATGGACGCCGGTCACCTCGCCCTCGTCGTCCAGGTCGATCTTGCACTGCAAGACGCCCTGGATCTGGCAGATCCAGCGCTCGGCGTCCTTGACCCAGGCATCGCGCTCTTTAGGCTCCCATTCCAAGCTGCCGCTCCTTCCAGAACTTCGATGTAGGCGCGAATCATCCCTGAGATAGTGTGAGTTAAGATGTTATCATATTGAACAAGTGCTGGCAATCTCCTCCTCTCAGATCGATCTCGATATACGCCAGTGATTATCCTGTATTTAGTTGATTGGATTGTGCTCCGGACCGGATACCCCCTGGGCCGGTGGGGCTAGGGGGACATCATGAATCTCAGCCGTTCCAGGCGCTCCTCGCGAGCGACCGCGTTCATGGCCAGCAGGCCCTCCACCCCGAAGGCCTCGGGGCAGAAGCTGGCGGCCACCGTGCCATCCAGCATCGCCCGGCGGAAGAGCGCGGCGGGCGAGTCCGCGCGGGCTTCCGCGGCGGCGAGGCTGCCCACGAAGCCGCCGGCGAAGGTGTCCCCCGCCCCGGTGGGATCGAGCACCTCGTTGAGTATCAGGCCCGGCACGGCCAGCAGCACGTCCGGTCCGAAGAGCAGCGCGCCGTGCTCCCCCTTCTTGATGACGACCCAGGCCGGCCCCAGCTCCCGGATAGCCGTGGCGGCCCGGGCGAGGGATCGCTCGCCCGTCAGGAGGCGGGCCTCGCCGTCGTTGACCAGCAGCACATCGACGCGGCCCAGCACGTCCAGCAGAGCGTCGCGCGTCGTCTCGATCCACAGGTTCATGGTGTCGAGCACCACGAGCGCCGGTCGCGTCATGGACTCCAGCACATGGCGCTGCAGGTCGGGCTGGATGTTGGCGAGGAAGACGTAGGGCGTGTCCCGCCAGGTCGGCGGGATCTCGGGGCGGAAATCCGCGAAGACCCCGAGCTCCGTGATCAGCGTGTCGCGCTCGATCAGGTCCTCGTGGTAGCGACCCGCCCAGAAGAAGGTCCGGCCCGTCGCGCGCACGATGCCCGAGACGTCCGCACCGTGGATCGCCAGCAGGTCCAGATCCTCCTGCCGGAAATCGTCACCCACCACGCCGACGGCCCGCACGGGCGCGAACTGCGCGGCCGCCAGCGAGAAGAAGCTGGCGCTGCCACCGAGCACCCTCTCCCGCCGCTCGTGAGGGGTCTCGATGGTATCGTAGGCCACGGAACCGACCACCAGGATCGAGGTCATCTCACTCCTTCTCTCCCATCCGCTCCGGAGCTTCGATGCCCATCAGCTCCAGAACGTAGGCCAGGACCCGGCGAGTCACGAGGCAGAGGTGCAGGCGCGCGCGGGTGGTGCGGGGATCCGTGCCGAGAATGATGCACTGGTGATAGAACTGGTGGAAGAGACGGGCCACCTCGTACACGAAGCTGGTCAGGCGATGCGGCTCGCGGGCCTGCGCCGCCGAGCAGATCAGCTGCGGCAGGCGGATCAGCTCCCGCACCAGGTTCAGCTCGCTCTCCTCCGCGAGCAGGGCGAGGCTCTCGGGCGCGGGTTCTTCCGGGTCGATGCCCTTGAGGGCGGCCTCGTTCAAAACGGAACAGATGCGCGCGTGCGCGTACTTGATGTAGTAGACGGGATTCTCGGTGGACTCCTGGCGGGCGACATCCAGGTCGAAGTCCAGATGGGATTCGGGCTTGCGGGTCAGAAAGATGTACTTGGCGACATCGGCTCCCACCTCGTCGATGAGCGCATCCATGGTCACGAACTGTCCCTTGCGCTTGGACATGTCCACGACCCGGCCCCCCTCCAGGAAGTTCACCTGCTGGAGGATCTGGATCTCGAGCCAGTCCGCCGGTGCACCGAGCGCCTGCATGGCGCCCTTCACGCGGGCGATGTAGCCGTGATGATCGGGGCCCCAGAAGTCGATGGCGTGCTCGAAGCCGCGCTGGAACTTGTGATAGTGGTAGGCCACGTCCGCCAGGAAGTAGGTGGGCAGGTTGTCCGCGCGCATCAGGACACGGTCCTTCTCGTCTCCGTAGGTGGTGGCGCGGAACCAGACCGCGTCGTCCTGGTCGTAGACGGCCCCGCGCTTGCGGAGCTGTTCCAGGGCGCGCTCGATGCGCTTGGTCTCGTGCAGTTCCGACTCGAAGTACCAGGTGTCGAAGCGCAGCCCGTAGCGCCGGCAGGTATCGCGCTGCCAGCTCAGGATCTTCATCAGGGCGTACTTGGCGAAGCTGCGGATCGATTCCTCTTCCGACAGCCGGCGCCAGTCCTCCGCGTTGCCCTCCGGAGCGGCGATGCGCTGGAAGCTCTCGTCGTTGAAGGCGGAGGTGGCGGCCTGGATGGCCTTGCTGTCCTGCTCCAGCAGCTCGCCGGCCATGATCTCCAGGTAGCGCCCCATGTAACCTCCTTCGGGCATCTCCGCCGCCTCTCCCCGCAGCCGCAGGTAGTGAGCCCGCAGGGACTGCCCGAGCAGGACGATCTGCCGCCCGGCGTCGTTCACGTAGTACTCGCTGTGGGCGTCGAAGCCGATGGCCCGGAGCAGCCGGACCAGCGTGGCGCCGAAGGCCCCGGCCCGGGCCGAGACGACGTTCAGGGGACCGGTGGGATTGGCGCTGATGTACTCGACGTTGATGCGCTTGCCCGCCCCGATCTTGATCTCCTGCAAAGCCCCCTCTTCCTGCCAGATGTCCAGGAGCAGCTGGACCTGATAGGGCCGGGCCAGGCGGAAGTTGATGAAGCCGGGACCGGCGATCTCCACCGATTCGACGATGTCCTTGGACAGCTCGAGCCCGGCCGCCAGCTCACCCGCCAGCTCGCGCGGCTTGCGTCCCACCTGCTTGGCCAGGACCATGGCCAGGTTGGTGCTCAGATCGCCGTGGCTGCGCTCCCGTGGCTTGCCCAGCTCGATCTCGATGTCGCCCTCGAAGAGACCGAACTTCTCCAGGGGAGCCAGCAACCCGTTCCTGATGATGTCCTCGATCATGCCGTCTCCGGTTCCTCGCTGCCGGTCCCGAGGGAGGGGCCCGGGGCGCCGGACTGCGGGTGCCGCCTCCGCACGTCCTCGTCGGCGAAGTAGTCCTCGGGGATCTCCAGGCGCGGCGCATCTCCCCAGAGACGTTCCAGCAGGTAGTAACGCCGGGCCTCCGGCTGGAAGATGTGCACGATCACGTCGAAGTAGTCGAGGAGCACCCAGCGCCCCTCGGGAAGCCCCTCCACGTGGGGCTTTTCATGACCGCGGGCCTCCAGGCCCTCCCGGACGGCCCGGGCGATGGCCGTGGTCTGGACGTCGGTGTGGCCCGTGCAGATCAGGAAGAAATCGCAGACGTCGCTGCGCTCGCGCAGGTCCAGCAGCACGATCTCCTCCCCCTTCTTCTCCAGGATGCAGCGGACCGCTTCCTCGGCCAGCCGGAAAGCAGGGGAGGTCTCGTCGGCGTTCCAGTCGGGCCTGGTGGAATCCATGGACTGCATGCGACCACCCGGGCGGATCAGTTGAGGCGATTGATCACGTACTCGACCGCCACGGCCAGGAGATCCTTCTGCGTGCCCGAGGCCACCGGTGCCAGGGCGGCCTTGGCTTCCTCCCCGTACTGGCGGGCCTTGGTGAAGGCGTATTCCACGCCCCCGTGGTCGGTCACGAAGGTCTTGACCTCGGGCCAGCTCCGGGACCGCTCCTGGCCGTTGCGGGCGGCCGCCCGCAGCGCCTGGGCCTCCCGGGAGCTGAACCCGGCGGTCTTCAGGGCGGCGATCAACGGCAGCGTGATGCGGCCTTCCTCCCAGTCCTGACCGGTGGGTTTGCCCAGCCGCCGCGCGTCGCCGAGGTAGTCGAAGATATCGTCGGTGATCTGAAAGACAAGGCCCAACTTGCGGCCGAAGCTCCCGAACGCCTCGGCATGATCCTGAACCCGTGGATTCAGCGAGGCGCCGATGCGGCAGGAGGCCTCGATCAGCGATGCGGTCTTCTGGTGGATGATGCGCAGGTACTGCTCCTCGCTGATGCCCAGATCGTACTTGAGCTCGAGCTGCAGCATCTCCGCCTCGCTCATGAGCAGGGTCGTGCTCGACAGCAGGCGCACGGCGTCGTCCAGCCCGTTGCGGCAGAGGATCTCCAGGGCCTTGCTGTAGAGGTAGTCCCCCATGATGAGGGCGGCGGAGCCGCCCCAGGCCTCGTTGATGGAGGCCTGTCCCCGGCGGGTCAACGCCGCGTCGATGAAATCGTCGTGCACGAGCGTCGCCGTGTGGACCAGTTCCACGCAGGCGGCGGCGGTGATGGCCCGCGGATCGAGACCGTTGCGGCTCTTGGCGCTCAGCAGCAGGAGGGTCGGCCGGAACCGCTTGCTCTTGCCCTGCAAAATGTGCGCGCAGATCTCCCGGGTCAGGGGCGTGTCGCCCGTGGTGGCCGCCGCGAACTCCTCCTCGAACCGCCGCATGGCCGAGGCGATTCGCCGCTGCAGCGTGACGAGCTTGACGCGTTCGAAATCCTGGAGGGACATGGGCTCTCCGTCGTCGTCGGGTCTGGCGATCGTCTGCTCGTTTGTATTTCCGACCGGACCGCCCTGTCAATCCTCATCTCTCTCGGCCGCCTCACGGCGGCGGCGCGTCACCACGATCGCCACCAGCACCGAAACGATATACAAAAGCATGACGGGAACGGCCATGACCAGCTGCGAGAACACGTCGGGGGGCGTCAGGATCGCCGCGGCGGTGGCGATGATGATCAGCGCGTAACGCCAGCCCCGCAGCAGCCAGTGGGGATCGATCAGTCCCAGCAGGCTGAGGAAGAGCACCACCAGCGGCAGCTCGAACATCAGGCCGAAGGCCAGGCAGAGCCGGGCCACGAACGAGAAGTACGGCCCGATGCCGATCAGCGGCTGCATCACCTCGGTGCCGAAGCTCAGCATGAAAGTCACGACCTTCGGGATCACCACCAGGAAGGCGAAGGCGACGCCCAGGTAGAAGAGCCCCGTCGAGCTGATCAGCAGCGGGGTCACGACCCGACGCTCCTTCTGGTACAACCCGGGCAGGATGAAGCCGTAGATCTTGAAGAAGATGTAGGGCAGGACGATGAAGAGCCCGCAGATCGTCGACAGCTTCAGCCGGATCGTGAAGGCCTCGATCGGCGAGTGGAAGTAGACGCTCTCGGTCGCGGACAGGATGGGCCGCACCAGGAAGTCCAGGAGCGGACGCGAGAAGAACCAGCAAACGACGGTGCTCAGGGCGAAGGCCACGAGCGAGGAGATCAGTGCCCGTCGCAGCTCCTCCAGATGATCCAGCAGGGACATGGAGCCCGAGGGCAGCAGTTCGGAGCCCTCGTCGGCCTCGCCCGCCGGCGTGGACTTCGGCTCGTCGTCGCGGGGCTCCTGCGCACCCGGCTCGCGGGGGGAACCGTTCTCCTGCTCGGGGCCTGTCACGACGGCTCATCCTTCGCCGCCTGCAGCTTGCGCAGCTCGGCCAGGAACTCGTCCACGTTCTGGAAGGAGCGGTAGACCGAGGCGAAACGCACGTAGGCCACCTCGTCGACCTGGCGCAGGCGATCGAGGATCAACCGCCCGATCGTGCTGGTGGGCACCTCCCGCGAGGGCCCACCGGCCAGCCTGCGTTCGATCTCCTCGACGATGTCCTCGATCTGCTCCAGGGGAACTGGTCGCTTCTCGCAGGCCTTGGTGATGCCCGCCACCACCTTCGCGCGGTCGTAGGCCACGCGGCGGCCGTCCCGCTTGACGATCAGGATCGGCCGGGTTTCCAGCGATTCGTAGGTGGTGAAGCGCTCGCCGCAGGCCAGGCACTCGCGGCGCCGCCGCACCGCACGGCCTTCGCGGACGGCGCGCGAATCGACGACCCTGTCATCGTCCTGTCCGCAGCGTGGACATCGCATGACCGCCTCCGGTGTGCGGGGCCGCGCGGCCCGCCGCCGTCCTCTAAAGGTCCGGGTAGAGCGGGAAGGCCCGGCAGAGCTCTTCGCTCCGGCGGGCCAGGCGCGCCAGGCCCTCCGCGTCACTCCGCTGCTCCACCGCGCCCGCGATGAGGTCGCCGATCTGCTCCATCTCCGCGGTCCCCATCCCCCGGGTGGTCAGGGCCGGGGTGCCGATCCGGATACCGCTGGTGACGAAGGGGCTCTCCTGATCGAAGGGCACCGTGTTCTTGTTGACGGTGATGCCGACCTCCTGCAGCAGATCCTCCATGTCCTTGCCGGTCATGCCCTTGTTCCGCACGTTCACGAGCAGCAGGTGGTTGTCCGTGCCGCCGCTCACCAGGTGGAAGCCGTGCTCCAGGAGGCGCCGGCCCAGGGCCTGCGCGTTCTCCACCACCCGGCGGGCGTAGGTCTTGAACTCCGGCTGCATCGCCTCGCGGAAGCAGACGGCCTTGGCCGCGATCATGTGCATGAGCGGTCCGCCCTGAATGCCCGGAAAGTTCATCTTGTTGATCGCCTTGATGTGATCCTTCTGGCAGAGGATCAGGCCCGCCCGCGGACCCCGGAGCGTCTTATGGGTGGTGGAGGTGACCACGTGGGCATGGGGAACCGGATTCGGATGGACCCCGCCCGCCACCAGGCCGGCCACGTGAGCCATGTCGAAGATGAAGATGGCGCCGATCTCGTCGGCCACCGCCCGCATCGCCTCGTAGTCCCAGAACCGCGGGTAGGCGCTGGCGCCGCCCACGATGACCTTGGGCCGCTCGGCCAGGGCCAGATCCCGCAGCCGGTCGTAGTCGATGGTCTCGGTCTCGCGGTCCACCTCGTAGTGGAGAGCGTGGAAGAGCAGCCCCGAGAAGTTGACCGGATGGCCGTGCGTCAGGTGTCCACCATGGGAGAGCGAGAGGCCCAGGACCTTGTCCCCTGGCTGCATGAAGGCCAGGTAGGCCGTCATGTTGGCCGTCGAGCCGGAGTGCGGCTGCACGTTGGCCCGCTCCGCGCCGAAGAGCTCGCAGGCGCGCTCCTTGGCCAGGGTCTCGGCGGTATCCACGTACTCGCAACCGCCGTAGTAGCGCTTCTTGGGGTACCCCTCAGCGTACTTGTTGGTGAGCACGCTGCCCATGGTCTCCAGGACGGCGCGGCTCGTGAAGTTCTCGCTGGCGATCATCTCGAGCTGGCGGCGCTGGCGCTCCAGCTCGCTCTGGAGAACGGCGGCGATCTCCGGATCGACGCGTCGCACTTCCTCGTACATGATGGCTACCCTCCCGGCCCGGCGGGCCCCGGCCGGCGCTCCGGCCCCCGGCGATTGTGCGCGTCCTCGTAGGCGCAGATCTTCTGCACGCGGCGGGCGTGCCGCTCCCCCTCGAAGGTGGCCCCGAGCCAGGCCTGCGTGATCTCCCAGGCCTGCTCGGGCGTGTTCCGGTCCCCGCTCAGACAGAGCACGTTGGAGTCGTTGTGGGCCACGGTCTGGCGGGCCGCTGCGGCGTCGATGCACAGGGAGGCCCGGATCCCGCGCACCTTGTTGGCGGCGATCGACATGCCGATGCCCGAACCGCAGATCAGGATTCCCCGCGCGCACCGCCCCTGCGCCACGGCCTCGGCCACGCAGAAGGCGGCGTCCGGGTAGTCCGCGGATTCGGTGCCGGGGCAGCCGCAGTCGAGCACCTCGTGCCCCTGCTCGCCGAGCATCGTCGCCAGCCGCGTCTTGTGCGCGAAGCCACGGTGGTCCGAGCCGATCGCGATTCTCACGGTGCCTCCTCGTCGCGCCCGTCCGGGGGGACGAACACGTCCCGCCAGCCCTGCAGCAGGCGTTCCACCTGGTCCGCCATGGCCTGATAGGCCTCGGGGGACTCCCCGAAGGGATCCGCGACCTCCTCCGCATCCGCCGGCGGGGCGCTCTCGCTGAGGTCCACGCCCGGCTGGCTCAGCAGCCCCAGACGTCCCCGGAAATCGCGAAAGCGCGACTTGAAGAGGGCCACGTGCCCTCGCGTCATGCCGATGACCCAGTCGACGTCCGCCAGCAGCTCCCGGCTCAGCGGTCGCGAGCGGTGCTCGTCGAGGCGGAGTCCACGCGCCTCGGCGGCGGAGCGGGAGCCGAGGGAGGCCGGAACTCCTGGACAGGCGTGCAGACCACCGGACCTGAAGCGCACGCCGCTGCCGGCGAAGCGATCCCTCGCCAGGACCTCCACCAGCGGGCTCCGGCAGGTGTTGCCGGTGCAGAGAAAGAGCACCGTGAGCTGCGGCCGTGATTCTCCGAGCGACATCGTCCTGAAAAAGTAGACGGTGGCCGCGTGAGCGTCAAGCGGGCCCTGACATCCTAACTGCTTGTTTTCCAGAAAGCTACTGCCAGGCAGGCAACGGCCGCGGACCCTCCCGGAGCAGCCGGGGCGGCCAGGAGGTCAGATCGACGAGCGCCGAGGCTCTGCCAGCCGACGTGTGCCCCGCGGAGGCGGGCCAGCAGCGCAGGACACCATCGACCAGGGCTCCGAAGAGCCGCTCGGCCTCCACCATGTCGCGGGTGGGCGGCTCTCCGCTGCGGTTGGCGCTGGTGGAGACCAGGGGCTGTCCGACCGCGGCCAGGAGCTCCCGCAGCGGGGCCGAGGCCGGCACGCGCAGGGCGACCGTGCCTTTTCCGGCGCTGATCGCGGCCGGCACTCGCGGTCCGGCCTTCAGAATCAGCGTGAATGGTCCAGGCCAACATCTTGTGGTGTAGTTTCTTGCGGGATATCCGAGATCGGCAGCCAGCACGAGAGCCGCCTCGCTGTCGGCGCAGAGCAGCAGCAAGGGCTTGGTCGCGGCCTGCCCCTTGAGCGCCACCACGCGCGCCACGCTGGATGGCAGGTCGGCCCGGCAGTGCAATCCCGGCAGGGTGTCCGAGGGCAGCAGGACCACGCCGCCCGCCGCCAGCAGGCGGACCGCTGCTGCGGCATCGGGCAGGGGGAACAGGGGCATCTACCGGCCGCCCCGGGCCAGCTCCTGCCGGTAGGAGGCCAGCCGCCGGGCCACCTCCGGATCCTGCAGGGCGAGAATCCGCGCCGCCAGCACGGCCGCGTTCCGGGCGCCGGCACCGCCCACCGCCACGGTGGCCACCGGCACGCCGGGCGGCATCTGGACGATGGAGAGCAGGGCGTCGATCCCGCCGAGCGGGCCCACGGCCACGGGCACGCCGATGACCGGTCGCAGCGTCAGGGACGCCACCGCGCCGGGCAGATGCGCGGCCATGCCGGCCACGGCCACGAAGATCTCCGTCCCGCGCTGCTCCGCCTGGCGGACCAGGCGGCGCAACCGCTCCGGTTGGCGGTGAGCCGAAACCACCTCGATGCGATGGGACAGCCCGAAGCGCTCGAGCAGGGGGGGCATCTGCTCGACGACGGGCAGATCCGAGGCGCTGCCCAGGACGATCAGGACCCGGGCGGCCTCGCCCGGTCCGGCGACTTTCCGGCGCGGAGTCATGGGCTCTCTCCTTCGGCGATGCGGTCCAGACCGGCGATGTCCCGGCGCCAGAAGAGATCCTCGCAGCTCACCGCCGCCAGCAGTCCGTAGGCGGCCCGTCGCGCGGCCTGCCGGCTCGGACCGCTGCCGACCGCACCGAGTACGCGGCCGCCGGCCGTCCGCAGATCGCCGGCGATGCGCTGCGTGCCGGCCTGGATGATCCAGGCCTCGTCGTCGCGATCCGGCGGCAGGCCGAGCGGGTTGCCCTTGGCGTAGGATCCCGGGTAGCCGCGGGCTGCACCCACCACGACCACGGCGTGACGGTCCCAGCTCGAGAGCGCGGCTCCGGGCCATTGCGGCGGAGCCTGCCGCGGCGGCGGCGGCAGGTTCTCCAGCAAGGGGCCCAGGCGACCCGCCGCCGTGGCCGCGAGCAGCTCCACGAGATCGCCCGCCAGCAGGGGCAGCACGACCTGGGTCTCCGGATCGCCGAAGCGGCAGTTGAACTCGAGCACCTTGGGACCCGCGGCGGTCAGCATGAGGCCGGCGTAGAGAACTCCGCGGTACGGAATGCCGCGACGGCGCAGCTCCGCCAGCGTGGGCCGGATGATCTCGCGATCGATGCGGGCCGGAAGCCCCGCCGCCAGCTCCACCGGGGCGAACGCGCCCATGCCGCCGGTGTTGGGCCCCTGATCACCTTCCCCCACGCGCTTGTGATCACGCGAAGGGGCGAACAGGGCGTACGCCTCGCCGTCGGTGATCGCCAGCACCGAGAGCTCCGGTCCGCTCAGGCACTCCTCGATGAGCAGACGATCGCCGGCCGCGCCGAACTGGCGGGCCGTCAGGCAGCGATCCACGTGAGAGATGGCCGCCGCACGCTCACCGCAGACGGCGACTCCCTTCCCCGCCGCGGCGCCGCAGGCCTTGACGACCACGGGGAAGGCCACCTCGTCCAGGTACGCCACCGCCGCCTCGCGCTCCGTGAAGGAGCGGTAGGAGGGTGTGGGCACGCCCGCGGCGGCCAGCACCTCCTTGGCGAACTCCTTGTCACCCTCGAGGCGGGCGCCGGCGGCGCCGGGCCCGAAGACGGCCACTCCGGCCTCCCGCAAGGCATCTCCCAGTCCGGCGATGAGCGGATCCTCCGGCCCGATCACCGCCAGCTCGATGCCGCGCTCCCGGCAGCACCGGGCCAGAGCCGCCTGGTCGCCGGGATCGAGGGAGAGGTTGGAGGCGTCGGCTGCGGTGCCGGGATTGCCGGGGACGGCGTAGAGCGTGGGCTGCAGGGGCGAGCGGGCGAGCTGCCGCACGAGCGCGTGCTCGCGGCCTCCCGAACCGACGACGAGGATGCTCCCGGTCACGGCGAACCCCCTTCGCGACGGACCCCACCTTATCCCAGTATCCGGCCGCGCACAACCTCACGGGAGGCCGGCCCGGACCCGGCTACTCGGGCTCGATCCAGGTGCCGGAACCGCCTTCCAGGCCACGCAGGATGGATCCGGGAGCGGTGATGAGCACGCGCCGGCCGCCGCCCGCCAGGAAGGCGAGAGCAGCCTCGATCTTGGGTCCCATGCTACCGGCGGGAAACTCGCCCGCATCCAGCAGCCGGGCCGCCTCCCCGGCCGCCAGGCGGGAGAGCGGCTGGGCCTGCGGCGTACCGAAGGCGCGGAAGACCTGATCCACCGACGTGACGATCACGAGGGTATCGGCGCCGATGAGCTTGCCGAGGAGCGCCGAGGCTCGATCCTTGTCGATGACCGCGTCGACGCCGTGCAGCTCTCCGGCCTCGTCCCGGACAACCGGCACGCCCCCCCCGCCCACGGCGATGGCGATGATCCCGGCCCGGATCACCGCGCGGATGGCTTCCCACTCCACCACCTCGATCGGCTGCGGGCTGGGCACCACCCGCCGCCAGCCGCGGTGGGCGTCCTCCACCACCGTCCAGCCGTTCTCGCGCCGCAGCTGCGCCGCCTGCTCGGCCGTGTAGAAGGGTCCGATGGGCTTGGTGGGCCGTTCGAAGGCGGGATCGTCGCGGTCCACGATGACCTGTGTGACGAGCGTGGCGACGGGCCGGTTGATGCCGTAGGCGCGCAGGCTGTTCTGCAACGCCTGCTGGATCATGAAGCCGATCCCCCCCTGGGAGTCGGCCCCGCAGACGTACAGCGGCATGGGCGGAATCCCGTGCTTCTCCAGGCCGGCCGCGTTGCGCAGCACGATGTTGCCGACCACCGGACCGTTGCCGTGCGTCAGCACGATCTCGTTGCCGTCGCGGCTCAGCTCGGCGACCTGGTCCATGGTCTGCCGCGTGAGGACGAGCTGCTCGTCGAAAGTGCCCCGCCGTCCGCTGGGGATGATGGCGTTGCCGCCGAGGGCGAAGACGAAGCGGTGGCTCGACGGACCGGGATCTCGCTCTGGCATTCCGCTCCTGTTCCGGAATCGAAGACGCCGGCCCGAGCGGGCCGGCGTTCAGCGACCGTTCCCCGTCACCGCTCGCTGGCGGCGAACCCGGCGACGCGCTCGAGCGCCTTGCGGATGTTCGCCTGGCTGTTGGCGTAGCTGAAGCGCAGGTAACCCTCGCCGTACTTGCCGAAGGAGGTCCCGGCCAGGGCGGCCACGCCGAAGTTCTCCAGCAGACGGGTCTCGGCCTCCTTGGCCTTCAGGCCGAGAGCCGAGATGTTCGGGAAGACATAGAAGGCGCCCTTGGGCCGCAGGCAGGTGATCCCGTCGATGGCGTTCAGGCCGTCCACCAGCAGATCGCGCCGCGCCCGGAACTCCGCGACCATGGCGCGGGCCGCCTCCTGCGGGCCGACGAAGGCCTCGGCGCCGGCGACCTGGGTGAAGGAGGCGGTGCAGCTGGTGCAGTTGGTCTGCAACTTGCTCACCATCTCGGCCAGCGCGACGGGCATGACGCCGAAGCCCAGGCGCCAGCCGGTCATGGCGTAGGTTTTGGAGTGACCGTCCAGCAGGATCGTGCGCTCCAGCATCCCCGGACGCGTGCTGATGGACTCGTGCTTCCCCTCGTAGATGATCTTGCTGTAGATCTCGTCCGCCAGGACCCAGAAGTCGTGCTTCACGGCCAGCTCGGCGATGGCGTCCATGTCGTCGGCCGAGAGCACGCCGCCGGTGGGATTCTGCGGGGAGTTCAGGATCAGCATCTTCGTCTTGTCGCTGATCCTGGCCGCCAGGTCCTCCACCGAGAAGCTGAAGGCGTTCTCCTCCGCCAGCCTCAGCGGCACCGCCCTGGCTCCCAGGAAGTTGATGACGGACTCGTAGATCGGGAAGCCGGGATTGGGGTAGATCACCTCGTCACCCTCGTCCACGAGGGCGGTCAGCGTGTAGTAGATGATCGGCTTGCCCCCGGGCACCACGACGATGTTCTGCGGCCCCACCCCGATGCCCCGGTCCCGGGCGATGTACTCGGCAAAGACCTTGCGCACGTCGGGCAGTCCGGCGGCCGGACCATAATGCGTGTAGCCGCCGCGCAGGGCCTCGATCGCCTTGTCGATGATGTTGGTGGGAGTGTCGAAGTCCGGTTCGCCGATCTCGAGGTGTACGATGTCCTGGCCCTCGGCCTCCAGGGCCTTGGCCCGCGCCAGGACCACGAAGGCCGTCTCCGTCCCCAGCCGTTCCATCCTCTTGGCTAACATGCTCTGAGTACCCCCAGGTCCGGGGCCCACTGCTGGCCCGCATCCGCCGGCACGCTGCACTGGAAAGCGACTCAAACGTAAGTTTGCGATTCCACGAGGTCAAGGCAGGGAGCGGGCTTTCCCGCCGGCGGCGGTCCCGGCCGGGTACCAGCCGCGCTCTTCCGCTAGACCAGGCTCCGCAGGTATTTCTGGATCTCCTTGCAGACCTCGTCCCGGATGCCGGCCTTGTCCCGGGCCATGCGCTGCAGGTCCACCTTCGCCACGTAGCGGACATGGACGAATTTGCGGAGGGACCGGATGGGGATGTTGCTGGGATTGCGCAGCAGGGCCAGGGGCACCTCCTTGTTGGCGAAGCCGGTGTAGAGTCGGCGGTCGTTGGCGATGACCTCCAGGATGGCCAGGGTGCGGCAACGCTGGGCCACGTCCGCGACCAGGCCGGGAATGGCGACGATCTTGGGATTGCGCAGAAAGCCTAGCATCACGCTCACCGTGCCCAGGTTCGTCATGACCATTTTCTTGATCTCGCTCTGGCTGGGAGGGGCCTCCTCGGCCTCCTGCTCCGGACCGGCCTCGCTCTCGAGCACGGGCAGATCGTCCCGCCAGAAGCGATCGCCGGGCCCGACGGCGGCCAGGCTGAGGAAGAGCTTGCCGCCGCGCTGCTCGAACCCGTCCCGCGGCCAGCCGTCGAGGCCAGGCCCGGCGGGGGCCGTGGCCAGGATCTCCTCCAGGTGGCCGCGCAGGCCGCGCGGCAGCGGCAGCTGCAGCTCGTCCTCGCTCACCCGCTGCTGCACCACGAGGACGGCGGTGAAGAGATCCATCTCGCTGTCGCGGTAGCCACGGACGTGGAGCTGGTGAGCGAGGCTCATCAGGCGGGCCGCGGCCCCTGCCAGCTGTGGCACCGGCAGGGCGTGGCGGATCAGGGACTGCAGCATGTCGTGGAAGGGCGCCAGGGACGATTCGCCGGCCAGCAAGGCGAGGAAGCGGGTGCGCTCCTTGTCGTCCAGGACATCGTAGAGGCGCGGGCGCCGCTCGTGGAAGGCACGGTCGATTTCCCCCTCCTCGATCCAGCCGATGAACTCCCGCAGGTCGCGCACCTCGGTGTCGGCCTGGCTCAGCAGCGGCAGCAGGCGCGCCACCGCCGAGGTGCGGTACGGATTGACCTGACCGGCCAGCTCGGAGACGCGCTCCTGGTAGGCATCGATCTCGAGCCGGGCCAGATCCACCAGCAGGGCGCGATCGGCGGTGGAGAGGGCTGCATCCTGGCGGTAGAGGACCGCCACCAGGTAGCGCAGGCAACGGCGGAACAGGGGAAAGGGAGGTTCGTGACCGGCGCGCTCGGACATCTCGGGCACCGGGACCGGCAGCTCGTCGGCTCGCTTCCGGCAGGCGGCCTGCAGGCGGAGCAGACGCTGATCCCATTCCTGCAGGCTGGTGCTGGGGTTGCGGCGGCGGGCCAGGCGCAGGTGCTGGCGCCGGGAACTCGTGAAGGCATGGATGCTGGGGATCAGGCGGGCGCCCGGGGTGATGGCGTCCAGATAGGCCGCCAGCAGACGGGCACCGGCCGGCTCGCCCGTTTGGGCCAGATGGCGGATCCCGTGCAGCAGCTCGAGCATCTGCGGCTGTCCGAGCATCTTGCGCAGGATCTGGTACAGCCGGCGGGAGCGTTCCGGCAGGGAGGCAAAGGCCTGCGCCAGCTCTCGCAGCTCGGCGAGAAACTCGGGGGACGGAGGCGCGACACCCGACGGAGCGGCCTCGCTCCGGGTGAGCGGCTGCAGGATCAGGCTTTCCATGGCACACGCAGTCCCCGGCGCCGGGACGCTCCGGCGGCACGGCACGGGTCGACCTGGCTCCTCCTCAGGGAATCGGCCGGATGGGCCGGCAGGTTGAGCCGGCACTCACCAGGCGGCTTCCAGGCGCGCCCAGATCTCGAGGCAGGCCTGTCCCTCCTCCGTGGCGGCGGGCGTCCGCCAGGCGGCGGCCGCCTGCCAGCGGCAGGGTCCTTGCACGTACTCGGCGCCCAGCAGGCTCTCCTCCGCCCAGTGCCCCCAGTGCCGTGGAAGCACGAGACCCGGCACCGGAGCGATCACCGACAGCAGATCGAGATCATCACCCCAGGCCCAGCTTCCGGCGGCCCGGAAGCGCCAGCGCTGCCGCCAGCGACGCTCGATCTGCAGGCAGATCAGCCGGCGGGTGCGCACTGGAACGGTTGTTACCGGGTCCCCGGGATCGCCCTGGCTCTGCAGGCGCAGGCTGAGCACCAGACGGCCCGCCTCGCCGAGACGCTCGATGCGCAGGACAGCGCGCTGCCGGCGCAGCGAGCGCTCGAGGGCCGGCGGCAGCCAGGATGCCCTGTCCCTCCACCCCCAGCGCTCCTCCTGCTGCAGGCGACCCCGGATCTCGCAGCGCCAGCCCCCCGGGAGGCGGGCGCGCAGCCCCAGCTCGAGCGTCGACTCCCGCTGCCGGACCGGACTCTCGCCGGGCGGCTCGCGCCCGCAGCCGGCCGCCAGCAGGCCCTGTCCCTGCAGCGCCAACGAGAGGCGGGCCTGCGCGCGTACGGCCCAGCCCCAGCCACGCCAGGCCGGCAGCACCGCCGGGCGACCTGCCAGCGGCGGCGGCGGCCCGGCCTCCGCCGCGGCCAGCTGCCCCTCCAGGCTGCCCAGACGCCCGCGCCATAGCCCGTCCGCCGCCCAGGCCATGTCCGGTCGTCTCCGGTCTCGTCGCCGCCAGCCCGCCGCCTCCAGCCGCAGCCAGCTGCGCCGGGATCGGGCCTCGGCCAGGATGCTGCCGCCCCGGAAAAGCCCCTGCTGTCCCGCCAGCAAGCCGACACGGCCGCGCGCCCCCGACAGCGCGATTGCCGCCAGGCTCACGTCCCGGTTCCCGGCGTCGGAATCCGGAACCTGCAGGCATCCGGCCAGGCCACCGAGAGTCAGCCCGCGAATCGTGGTCAGGCCGGCGGCCCCCCAGACGGCGCGCGATTCCTCGTGACCGGCAAAAGGTACCGGCCCCTCCAGGCCGCCCGCCAGCGCGGATCCGGCCGACAGGCTGCGCCACAGACCCGGCCCTGCCACGAAGAGGCCGAGCCCGTGCCGCCAGCCCACCCCGCCCAGGGCCAGTCCCGATCCCCCATCGCCCCGGCGCAGAAAGCCACCGCCGGCGACCGGGCCCTCGCTGGCCTGCACGAAGCGCCCGCCGGCCTGCCAGCCCGCCAGCGCGAGCTGCAGACGCGTCTGGCGCGTGCCGGCCTGCCCGTCCTTCCAGCCGGTGCGGGCGGTGAAGCGCCCGTGCCACCGCGCCGGGGAGCCTGCGGCCGGGACGGCCGCCGCGGGCTCCGGCGGCCTCGCTGCGGGCGGCCGGAGCTCCAGCCCCAGGCGTTCCAGCTCCTCGGGGTTCAGCTGCAGCTCCTCCGCCTCCAACTCCGACAGCCAGTCGCGCACCGCCTCGACGTCGTACCAGGGGAGCGCCTCCGGCGACCAGGCCGCGGAGTCCACCGCAGCTGCGGCGGCCGGTTCTGCAGGCTGGGCCGCGGCCGGAGCGGCCCACGAGAGCGCCAGCAGCCAGAACGTCCAGCCCGCGTTGCGAGCCCTCCGACCCTTCACGGCAGCGCCTCCGGGCAACCCCACAGCAGACCCCAGCGGTGGGTTGGCCCCAGCTCCGGATGAACCAGATGCGAGCTGCGCAGGCACCAGCGACCCCGTCGCCAGGCGGTGGTCAGGCCGATGGTGCCCGTGGCCGGTTCGCTGCGCACCCCCACCGCCACCCCGGCTGCCAGGGCCAGCAGGCCCGCCGCCTGCCAGCTGGGAGCACCCCCACCGTCACGGTCGAGAGCGACGGCCCAGGCGGCCAGCTGGCCGTGACCCGAGATCAGCAGCCAGCGGCGCAGGGAGCGCCCGTCCGCCCGGGAAGCCGGCGGGTACAGGTCGTGCCAGAGGCTCAGCTCCAGGCCGGACCCCAACCCGTGCCGCGCTTCCACCACGAGAGTGCCCGCGACCTGCCCGGTCTCGCCCGCCACGTACCGGCCCTCACGCCCGCCCGTGACGGCCACGAGCGTCCGCCCGGTGCGAAAGGCCAGGCGCAGGCGCCAGCTCTCCTCCCGGTACAGGCTGTCGCCCAGCCTCTCCCAGCCGGCGGACACCGTCAGGCGTTTCCGGGCGTAGCCCAGAGCCGCCCCCTGCAGCGGCAGCTCGGGCATGCCGTGGAGGCGTCCCTGCGCGAACCACGACCAGAAGCCATGGCCCGGCGGATCCTGCTCCGCCGGGACCCCTCCCAGCAACGGGGCGAGGCAACGCGCCGGGACGAGCCATCCGTCGTTCAGGTCGCGCGTGCCCGCCGCGCCCACCGGCTCGGCCGGCACCAGACAGATCAGCAGCAGGACGAGCGGCAGCGGCACCGCCCGGCCGCAGGTGGCGGCACCTGGATCCGATTGCGCCTTCAAGGAGCCGGCCGGGCCGACACCACGGCCAGACCCTTGCATCCCTCCAGCAGGCTGCCGTCACCGGCGTAGATGCGCAGCAACACAATGTAGGCGCCGCCCGGAACGAGCCGGCCCGCGTCGTCCAGGCCGTCCCAGAGGATCTCGCGGGGCCCCGGCCCGAGGCCGTCACCTCCCAGGTCGCGCACGGAGCGTCCCCACAGATCGAAGAGACGGACCTCCCAGGCCCGAGCGCCCGGCGCGAGCTGGAACTGCAGGTGAAGAATCTCGCCCCCACCCTCGCCCGGGTGGAAGGGATTCGGCGTCAGCTGCAGGCCGGAGGCGGGCGGCCGGGCGAGCGCGAGGCTGTTGGCGCAGGCCGGCGTGCCCCCAATCGGGTGGGTGGACTCCCCCCAGTTGCGGGCGGCCTCGCCGCGAGGCTGCACGGCGATGCGCTCCAGGCTGCGCCCGGCCGGGACCTCGGCCCCACCGGCTCCCAGGGTGACGTGGTCCAGGACGGTCTCCGTCGCATCCCCGAGGCTCACCCGGTCGGCAAAGTCCCGCTCCGCCGGTGGCGTGTTGTTGAGCGAGGGCCAGCCTCCCTCGCCCAGGACGACGAGGCTCGCCGCGGGCAGGGTGGCGCCGCAGGCCGGCCGGGCCCCGGCCGCTAGCAGATCCTGCCACCAGTCCAGGAAGCGTTCGCGGCTCTGCACCAGGACGACGAAGTCCCCCGGCTCCAGCCGACCCGGCTCCGGGGTGCGCCAGTCCCCGTCCGCGTCGCGCAGGCGGAGCGAGTCCAGTTCCACCGCCGCGGGGCCCGCATTGCCCAGCTCGATCCACTCGCAGGCGCCGGCGGCCGGCGCGCCCATGACCTCGCTCAGGTAGGGACCCGCCACGCCGACCTGGTAGGCGCCCAGCGTCAGCTCGACCGCGGGATCCTCCGGCGTGGCCGGAAGAACCAGCGCCAGGCGATGCCGGCCGGCTTGCCCGACCTGCCAGACCAGCTGCAGGAGCCGGCTCTCTCCCGGGGGCAGAGCATCCAGCCACGCCGTGGGCTGCTCGACGGCACCCTCGCAGCGCAGCTCGAGCAGACCCGCCGGCCAGGCGGCCAGCCCCGCGCTGCGGACCAGGAGATCCAGCTGCACGCCGGATCCCGGCACGGGCAGGGACGGGGGCTCGCAGCTCCACTCCACCACCTCCAGCCGGTAGGTGCGGAAGTTGGGACGGCCCGGAGAGGGCTCCGCCAGCGCCACCCAGTCGGCTGCGTTGTCGTCGGTGTCCCATCCGTCGGGTCGCCGGCCCAGGGAGAAGCCGCCGGGCGTGTCCGCAGCGGGCTCGCCTTCGCAGAGCTCGGGAGCCAGGGGCGTGCCGTAGCCGAGGCGATCCTCGCCGCCCGCGGGCAGCACGAGCCTGACCGCGTCCGGGCCGTTCTGCAGCTCCAGGCGCACTTCGGCGTCGCCGGGCGGTTCCGCCGCCCAGCCCAGGTCCACGATGAGGAAGCGGGCGCCCGGCGCCAGGCTGTCCGCGGAGGCTCCGGTCCAGCGCAGCTGCCAGACTGCCCCCTCGGCCCCGTTGGCGAACTCCAGGCGCACCCCCGCCAGGGGACAGGGTTCCGCGCCCGCATTGTAGAGCTCGACGAACTCGCGGCCCGCATCGGAACCTTCGGGATCGTAGAGGACCTCGTTGAGCCGCAGGGGAACCGCCCGGACGACCGCGGCATCCAACAGGGCGGGGAGGATCCAGAGCAGTCCGGCGACGCGCGGATAGCCGGCCAGCCGCTTCATCAGCATGCCTGCCCCGGGAGGCTACGAACGATGGAGCGCGGGAGGTCGCGCAGGGAGGAGGTGCGGAGGACTACAGCATGCCGTGTCGCCTGCGCAGGGCCCATTCCAGGGCGAGCAGCAGGCAGACCAGACCCAGCAGCGGCCAGCCGGCCCAGAGCTCCCACTGCTCGCGCACCTGGTGGACGTCGCCGGTCAGGTCCCAGGCCTCCAGCTCCCTGACGAGCCGTTCGCCGGCCTCCGGATCCTCACCTGCCAGGTAGGTTCCGCCGAGGCCCGATGCCAGCTGGCGCAGGCGGCGCGCATCCTGGCGTACCTGGGCCGCCTCCAGGGAGTGCGGCGCGACCACCAGGGCCGCCTCGCGCCCCTCCAGGGGGGGCTCACCACCGGCTCTGGGCCGCACCCGGTACCGGCCGGGAGGCAGCGGCGGGAGCGTCGTGGCCGCATGGCCAGGCAGGCCGGGGACAGGGGCCAGCGAGAAGGTCCGGGAGCCGTGGTCGAGCCCGCTGTCGAGCGGCTCCACCGAGAGCACGAGAGGTCGATCCGTGACCGGGGCTCCCCGCAGGTCGCGCCACTGGGCCTCCAGGCGGATGGGCTCTCCCTCCTGGTAGATCGTCCGGTGACCGACCAGGGTCAGTCCGGCTTCCTCGTCTCCCGAGGCGGTCCAGACCAGGAGGTTGCGCAGCAATCTGCGGGCCGGCTGGTCCTCCTCCTCCGCACCGCGCCGCGGCGGTTCCCAGAAGGCCAGCTCCCAGAGCGGCCGCCCACCGAACCAGGCCACCCGCCCCTGGCCCAGGGCACCGAGGACCAGCAGGGCGGGATCGCGCGGATCCCGCTCCTCCAGGCGCGATCTCGCGGCCAGCAGGATCGTGCTGCCCGCCCGGGGAATGCCCCGGAGCACCTCGGCGAGGGGCGGCAGGCGCCCGGAGGCCAGGTCCACACCCCCGGCCACCTGATGGGTCACGCCGGCCAGGACCGGATGCTGACCGGCCTCCGCCGCCGCATACGGCAGCCAGTCGCCCGCTTCCCAGCGCGTGGCGTCCAGGCTCACAGGCAGCGCTTCCGCCACCGCATCCGGCGGACGCATGAGCGCCGTGCGACCGGCGAGCCCGGGCCCCGTCGGTCCCGCTCCGGGCAGCACCAGCAGGCCCTTGCCGGCGGTCACGGCCTGCACGAGACCTCCCCAGGGGAAATCCGCGGGCAGCCCCTGCCAGCCGGCCAGCACGAAACCGTCCCAGCGTTCCCAGCCGCCGGCGTCGGCCGGCGTAAACCAGGTCGTGTCGCTGTCAGCAAGGACCAGGCCTTGACGTCCCCGGTACACGGTCTCCAGCTGGAGCCGTTCCTCCTGGGCGGCCGCCTGCGCCAGGAAGCGCACGTCCCACCCCGGGCGGCCCGCCAGCAGGAGCAGGTGCGCCCGCTCCTTGCGCACGTTCACGGCCAGGGACGTCCCGTTGTTGCTGAGGTAACGCTCGTTGTCCAGCGGTGCGACTTCCAGCTCGTAGACCTGCAACCCGGTGGCGGAGGGTCGCCAGGCCAGCTCCAGCCGCGTCACTCCATCCTCGGCCACCTCGTCGGCCGTGGCCTCGGCCACCAGCCGCTCCCCTTGGGTCAGGCGAACCGTGACCGGGCCGTGGGCGATCGCGCCGGTCCGCCGGCTGGCGACGCTGACCTCGGCCACCACCTCGTCGCCCTCGAAGGCCGTATCGGGATAGCGCAGATCCTGGAGAGCGCGATCCGGCGGCCCGACCGGGTCTCCCACCCCCACCGCGAGCAGGGGCGCCGGGGCGCCGCCACCTTCGCCGGGAGAGAGGTTCCGCACGCTCTCGTTGCCATCGCACAGCAGCACCAGACCTCGGAGTGGTCGATCGGCCCAGCGGCTGCCCACCTCGCGAATCAGCGCCAGCAGATCGGTCCCGACGGCAGTCGGGGGAAGCGGCGGGGCCTTCGCCTCCGCGAGGGGACGCTGGGCCTCCATGCCGTTTCCCCGCACCAGGCTGATCCGGACGTCCTGGCCGCGCTCCGCCAGCAGCGAGTCCGCCGTTCCGGCCAGCTGCAGGGCTCGCGCCCAGCGGGTCCGATTTCCCCCGCCGTCCGCCAGCGCCATGCTGGCGGAGTCCTCCAGGACGACGACCACCTCCGCGGGGCGCTGCTGACTGTGGATGCGGTAGAGCGCCGGGCCGGCCAGCGCCAGCAGCAGCAGGACGAAGGCGAGGCTCCGCAGGGCGATCAGCCCGCGGCGCAGCGCAGCGGGGGCCGTCGGCTCGCTGGCGCGATACTGCCGGCGGGTCCAGAGCACGGCGGCGACGGCCACGAGCAGCAGAAACGGCCAGCCCCAGGAAGGTAAAGCCCACTCGACGTGCAAGAAGCCAGCCTCCGGCGCGGGAAGCAAGAGATGGAGCGGGGCGGCGCAGGCGGCAAGAGTCCGCCCCGAGCAGGACATCAGCCATTACGCCGCCGCGCCGCCGGGAGTTCCCGGCGCGGCGGTCAGCCGGCCCGCAGACGGCTAGGCCCGCTTCTCCTCGATGACCACCTGCGCCGCCGCGAGGCGGGCGATGGGTACCCGGTAGGGCGAGCAGCTCACGTAATCCAGGCCCACGCGGTGGCAGAAGGCGACGGAGCTGGGATCGCCGCCGTGCTCCCCGCAGATGCCCAGGTGCAGGTCGGGATTGGCGCTCCGGCCCTTGCGGCAGGCCATCTCCACCAGCTGGCCCACCCCCTCCTGGTCCAGCTGCTGGAAGGGATCGGCGGGCAGGATGCCGCGCTTCACGTACTCCGGCAGGAAGACCCCGGCATCGTCCCGGCTGTAGCCGAAGGTCATCTGGGTCAGATCGTTCGTGCCGAAGCTGAAAAACTCCGCTTCCCGGGCGATCTGGTCGGCGAGCAGCGCCGCGCGGGGAATCTCGATCATGGTGCCCACGAGGTACGAGACCTCCTCGCCGACCTCCGCCATGACCTGCTTCGCGATCCGGTGGCAGAGCTCGCGCGAAATGGACATCTCGCGCACGGTGCCCGTGAGCGGGATCATGATCTCGGGCCGCACGTCCACCCCGTCCCGCTTCACGTCGAGCGCGGCGCGGATGATGGCCTCCACTTGGATCTCGTAGATCTCCGGGTAGGTGAGACCCAGCCGGCAGCCGCGATGACCGAGCATGGGGTTCATCTCGTGCAGCGCCAGCACCTTGCGGCGGATGGTCTCGGGGGAGACGTCCATATCTTGCGCCAGCGCCCGGATCTCGTCGTCCTCCTGCGGCAGGAACTCGTGCAGCGGGGGATCCAGCAGGCGGATCGTGACCGGCAGCCCGTCCATCTCGCGGAAGATGCCCGCGAAGTCGCCCTGCTGGAGGGGCAGGATCTTGGCCAGGGCGCGCCGGCGGCTGGCCTCGTCCTCCGCGAGGATCATCTCGCGCATCTTCATGATGCGGTCCTCGCCGAAGAACATGTGCTCGGTGCGGCAGAGCCCGATGCCCTGGGCGCCGAACTGGCGCGCCTGGCGGGCGTCCTGCGGCGTGTCGGCGTTCGTGCGCACCTTGAGCCGGCGGATCTCGTCCGCCCAGTCCATGACGCGCAGCAGGTGGGGGTCCTCCAGGCGCGGGGCGATGAGCGGGGGCGTGCCCGCGATGACGGCGCCGTTGCTGCCGTTGATGGTGATCGCGTCGCCGGCACCGAAGGTGCGCCCGCCGATCTTCATCTCCCCCTTGGCGGCGTCCACGTACAGCTCGCCGCAGCCGGCCACGCAGGGCTTGCCCATGCCGCGGGCCACGACCGCGGCGTGGCTGGTCATGCCGCCGCGCGAGGTGAGGATCCCCCGGGCGACGTTCATGCCGGCGATGTCCTCGGGGCTGGTCTCGCGCCGCACCAGGATGACCTGCCGGCCCGCGGCCGCGGCGGCCACCGCATCCTCCGCGGAGAAGACGACCCCGCCCTGGGCCGCACCGGGCGAGGCGGGCAGGCCCGTTCCCAGGACCTCGACCTCGGCGTCGGGATCGATCTGATCGTGCAGGAGCTGGTCGAGGTGACCGGGCTCGACGAGCATCACTGCCCGCTCCTTGTCGATCAGGCCCTCGGACTGCATCTCGCTGGCGATGCGCACCGCGGCGGCCCCCGTCCGCTTGCCGTTACGCGTCTGCAGCATCCAGAGGCGGCCCTCCTGGATCGTGAACTCGATGTCCTGCATGTCGCGATAGTGCCGCTCGACCTTCTGGTAGATCCCCTCCAGCTCCCGGTAGACCCGCGGCATGACCTCCTCCAGCGTCGGCAGGGACTTGGCCTCGTTCCCGGCCGGCAGGTGGTCGCGCCCGACGATGTTGACCTGCTGCGGTGTCCGGATGCCGGCGACCACGTCCTCCCCCTGGGCGTTCACCAGGAACTCGCCATAGAAGATCTTCTCGCCGGTGGACGGGTCCCGGGTGAAGGCCACGCCCGTGGCGCTGTCGTCACCCAGGTTGCCGAAGACCATGGTCTGCACGTTGACGGCCGTGCCCCAGTCGTTGGGGATGCCGTGGATGCGGCGATATTCTCTGGCCCGCTCGACGTTCCAGCTGTCGAAGACCGCGCGGATGCCGCCCCAAAGCTGCTCCCAGGGATCGGTGGGGAAATCGCGGTTCACGGCCTGCCTGATGATCTTCTTGAACTCGACGATGAGGGACTGCCAGTCCTCGGCCGTCAGCTGGGTGTCGAGCTGGACTCCCTGCTTCTCCTTGAGCCGGTCGATCGCCTCCTCGAAGAGCTGGTCGTTGACGCCCATCACCACGTCGCCGTACATCTGGATCAGCCGGCGGTAGCTGTCGTAGCCGAAGCGGGGATTGCCGGACTTGGCGATGAGCCCCCGGACCGTCTCGTCGTTCAGGCCGAGGTTCAGCACGGTGTCCATCATGCCGGGCATCGAGACCCGGGCACCGGAGCGCACGGAGAACAGGAGCGGGTCCGCGGGATCGGCGAACTTCTTGCCCAGGATCTCCTCGACCTGCGCGAGGGCGCCGCGGACCTCGTCCTGCAGTTCGGCCGAGAGCGTTCCGGTCTGCTGGTAGGCGGTGCATTCGGCCGTGGTGATCGTGAAGCCGGGAGGCACCGGGAAGCCGAGGCGATCCATTTCCGCCAGGCCGGCTCCCTTGCCGCCCAGGAGCTCCTTCATGCCTCTGTCGCCGTCGGCCTTGCCGTTGCCGAAGAAATAGACCCGTTTCGCGCTCATGATCTCCTCCCGCATGCTCCGCTCACGTGGTCGTGGGCCGTCTCACCGTGCCGCCCCGCGCCGGGCGGTCGAAAGGGGGCCTTACGCCCCCTGCACAGCTCCAGTATAGACACGATCGCCCATCTCACAAGTCCTGGCCCGGACGGAACAGCCGCCTCGGCGGCACAGGCGCAGGCGGGACGCTGCATGCACAACGTCCCGCCCGGTATTCCCCATGCGCGGGATCAGCGGATGATGACCAGCTTGCCCCAGAAGCTGCCACGCTGCGGCATGTCCACTTTCCAGATGTAGACACCGGATGCGATCAGCTGATGGTCCTCGTTGCGGGTGATCCAGTACATGTTGGATTCGTGCTGGTTCTCCGGGCCGAGCTCCGCCACCAGATCCCCGTCGACCGTGAACACCTTCACCCGCGATCCCGGCGGCAAGTTGGTGAAGACCACCTGCTCTCCCTCGAGTCCCGGGAAGCCCGCACCCCTCCGCAGAGGATTGGGATAGGCATAGATCTCCGGGCCATCCAGAGGTGGGGCGGCCTCCACGTTGACCTCGAAGGCCACCATGTTGCCCATCCCCCAGAACGGGGAAACTGGATCGTGGACGATATCCGGATCCAGATTCACGGAATACGTGCTGGGGAAGCGCGGGGAGAACAGCTGATCGTTCGCCAGGGCCGTGGGCTCGATTCCCGCCGTGTTGCTGTAGTCGAAGGTCGAGACGGCGTAGAAGTAGGTGAACCCGTTGTAAACGTTGTCGTCGAAGAAGATCACCTTCCCCGGCTGACTCTCGAAGTCGAAGCAGGCGGCCCGCTTCTCGTCGAAGCAGTTGGGTGTGATGTTGTAGTTTTCGTCGCCGCAGAATCCCTCGATGCAGGTCTCGGGGTTGGTCTTGTCGTAAAGACCGATGAGCTGCAGGGAGAAGGGATCATCGGCTTCGCTGCGCCATACGGCATAGCCCTGGAAATCCTGACACTTCAGGCGGAAGGTCGCGCCGGAGTCGACCGTGCCGGCGGAGAAGGTGAGGAAGAGGCCGAGATCGAGGTCGCGGTACTCCGCTGAGGTCGTCCCGCGGTTGATGGTGCGCGAGAGCTCCACGGGCGTTCCGGGGATGTAGATGCCCCCTCCGTAGCTGGCCAGCAGCAGATCGCCGGTGCCGTCCAGGGCCGGGATCATGCGACGTGCGGTGCGGATCGTCGGCTCGTCCACCGCCATGCTCCAGGTGGCGCCTTCATCGCTGCTGTACAGGAAACCCCGCGTATCGGCGAAGGCCCAGACGTCGCCGGCGACCTGGCTGTCGAACACGATGTCGACCACGGGAGAACCGGTCCAGACGCCGTCCGGGGCGAGATCTCCGCCGACCAGCTGCCAGGTGGCTCCGCCATCCACGGTGCGCCACATGCCGCGTCCCGCGGTCCCCACCAAATATATCTGCCCGTTCAGGGGATCCTGGGCGACGCAGCGGCCGTTCTGCTCGCCTTCCGCCATGACCCAGCTCGTTGTCAACGTGTGCCAGCTGGCGCCGGCATCCATCGATTCATAGAGACCGTGCCGGTTGATGGCCACCAGAAGATGTTGGTTGTTCAGCGGATCCTCGACGATCCGGTTGACGAATGGGAATACCGGCGTGGATCCCGGATCGGTCACGATCGAGGGCACCATCAGGTTAGGCAGGCGGACGAAGCTCATGCCGCCGTCGGTGGACACGAAGAAACCGAAGGCCCGGATGGACACGTAAAGGTTCCCGCTGCCGCCCCAGGTGAGAGCCGTCACCTCCATGTAGGTCGGCGGGTTGGGATACGCTGGATCCAGCTCCGCCAGGCCGAAGTGAGCGTAGTACTGGCCCCCGTCCTGCGTCACGTAGATGCCGCGCTGGGAGGTCCCGACGGCATAGGCGGCATCCCGCAGCGGATCGAAGGCCAGGGCGGTGATGAGGCGCCCGTCGGGAAACAGGTCGCCGGCGATGCGCGTCCAGGGGCCGCCGGCAGGCTGCTCCCAGAGTCCGCGCGGATCGTTGCCGGGCGTCGAGGTCGCCCCCAGGTGCAGCAGCCGGTGCGCGGGCTGCTGGGGGGAGGCGGCCAGGGTCAGAATGTTCGTGTAGGGCAGGTACCGGGGGAGTCCCGTGTTCAGCTGGCTCCAGCCGCCGGAGCGGCTATGGCGCAGCACGCCGCCGCTGTTGCTGATGTTGAAGGAACCCACCACCTGGCCGCTGCGGCTGACGTAGACGTTGGACCAGCTGTAGAGCAAGCGGTTCACGGTCTGGCTGCCCACGGCCCCGTTGTTGAAGGTGATGAACTCGATCTCGCGGTCGACGTTGTCCCGGTAAGCGCCGCCGATGTCGACCGTGAATCCCAGGTCCTCGGCTCCCACGATGGTGGTACACGTGGAGATCTCGTCGGGCAGCTCGTCCCACTGAACATAGTTGCCGAACCGCGAGCCCGTCGGGGCCAGGTGGACCTGGATCCCGCTTTCCTCCGGAGACAGCAGCACGAGAGAGTCGGCGGCACACTGCGCGGGCGTCGTCTGGGCCAGGGCCGCCGTCGTACCTGGACCGACCAACAACGCCATCAGCAACACGCCATGAGGTCTCCGGAGGGGCCACGTGCATCCCGATCTCATCCTTCAGCCTGCCTTTCCGGCCGCGCCCGCGTGCGCGGCGATCTTCCTGCCTCACGGACCCGGCACACGGAGCACCGATCCAGCTCCTCGGGGCGAGCAGCTCAGGGGACCATGGTCAGCCCGAAATGCTCCCCGAGAACCCAGTGGATGGCATCCTGTATGTCCGACCGATCGAACCGATAGGGATCGAAGCCCCACATGACGTCGCTCTTCCCGTTGGGCTTGTTGGCCTCCGTCTTGTGGGAGAAGAAGGCACAGACCGCTCCCGTCATCTTCGTGCGGCCGGTCAACAGGTCGAGCGAGCGCCGGCCGCAGGCCGTTAAGAGGGCATCGTTGGTCTCGAAGATCGTCGACGGCCACAAGCTGTCCCCTACGGCCAGGTGCCGGTCGTCGTTCCAGTCAAAGCGGCTGTAGATCCTGAACATGGGCTCCACACAGGGCTCGTCTTCGCAGATCTGCTCCGTCCAGGGGGTGGTGCGGCCGCTCACGCCCGTGTTGTTGTAGAACTCGTCGTTGCCCCAGACCCACGGCTGCAAGCTGTCGGCATAGCCCGCGCGCAGGTCCTTCCAGTCGATCCCCGGGTCCGTGTAGATCGTGTCCGGGAACACGCCGCCTTCCGGCAGGTAGCGGGACTTGAAGGCCGGATCCATCACGAGGCCCTTGATGCCCACGCAGGCCGAGCTGCGCGCGCTGTTGCCGACGCTGCCCAGGCCGACGGCACCGTAGACGGCAGACTTGGGAGTCGTCTGGTCGAGGACCGAGATGCCCATGGCCCGGTAGGGGTACCGCTCCTTGCCGATCAGCACGGTGGTGCCGTCCGGGAGCGTGCGCTCACCGAAACCGACGCGATAGGTCTGCGAACCGAACGTCGCCGTGACGTCGCGCGACTCGAAAACCCAGGGGATCATCCAGTCCGCCTCCTCGATGAACTCGTTGAGAGCCCGCGCTCCCACGAGGAACAGGTTGCCGACTGTTTCCTGGTAGCTGGCCAGCCAGATGAAGCGGTTCGTGCCGTCGTTCTGGGGTTTGAAGGTCTGCCAGATGAAGTTGGACGTGTTGTAGCGCGTGGACCACAGTACGCTGCGATAGTTGACGATGTCGCGGTACCGGATGCTGCTGGTCTCCAGGTCGTAGACATCTTGCCGCGAATCGAATGCCGAAACGCCGCCCGGTCCGGTCAGGGTCTCGAGCCAGAAGTCGTCGCGGTACCGATCGTTGTCCAGGTACCTCCCGCCGCCAGCGGCCGGCCAGGCCTGGCTTTGCTGATCGGCGACGTCGTCCACCAGCATCAGGGGCGACTGCACGGAGTAGTCCGGAACCGGCACGACTTCGAGGATCCAGACGAAGCGCGTCAACTGGTTGGAGTTGTCCGTGACCTGGATGGTGAGGGTGTGGGTACCGGACGGCCAGGATAGCTTGGGCGACTTGCGGTGCTGCGTGGTGTTGCCGGGCTGTACCGCCCAGTTGGGGTCGTCCGCGTCCGTGGGATCCTGGACATCCCAGCCCCAGCGGTAGGTCTCGATGACGCCCGCGTAATCGTCGGCGGAGGCCACCCAGCTGAACTCCAGCACCTGCCCCGAGGCGATGTCGATCGTGGCGGAGGAATTGACGCCCGTGGCGGCCTTGCGGCCGAGGTAGGTCTCCTCCATGACCAGGTAGGGCGTGATGCCCCGCGAGACGAAGACGTTCTGAACTTGGCGCCCGTAGGTGCGGTCCACGCTGACCGCCCCGGCCGTATCCTGGGCCTGGATGGCGAAGAGGTAGAGGATCTGCCGGCCGGCTTCATCCAGCGGCGTGCCTTCGAAGGACTTGAGCCGCTGCTCCGGCATCGGCAAGTAGGGCCCCCAGGGGCTCCAGGAGGAATCCCCGAAGCTGATCAGCTGATCCACGAGGGTGTTGAACTCGTAGGCCGTGCGGACGTAGTGGTCATGATACCAGGCGGTCTTGAAGAGGAACCGCACCTTCGTCGGGACGCCCAGGTCGAAGTCGGGATCGCCGCCCGAGTAGCCGAAGGTGATCGTGTACGGCACCGCCTGGGCGTCGGCCTGGCCGAGAATGCGGGCCGGGCGGTCCACGCGTATCGTCGGCAGCAGGGTGGTGGCGGTGAAGCTCATGAAGGCCGGCGTGCTGTCCACGCCCCCCTCCTCGTCCACGGCGCGGATGAAGAGCGTGTGCGATTCGAAGGAGCGCTGATCCCGGATGTTGAGGTTGTTGTCCCCTGGGAAGCCGGCGATATCCGCGCTGACGAGGAAGGAGCTGTCGGTGGCCGCCGTGAAATGCCAGGGATTGAGGATCTCCCCGGTCGCCGGATCGCTGGTCAGGGTGTCATGCACGCTGATGCCGTCGGTGCCGTTGTCGCTCAGCTTCCACTGGTAACCCTTCACCTTCCCGTCGGGATCGCTGCCGCTCCAGTAGAAGTGCACGATGAAACCCGATTCCAGCAGGGAGGGCGGCTGCCCCGTCATCCGCGTGTCGGGCAGGGCGTTGGGGATCTCGGAGCCTCCCAGATCGGTGCTCGTGCAACCGCCCAACAGCGCGAGGAACAGCCCCGGCAGCAGCGCGAGAGCCGTGATGAGATACCTTTTATGCATGACCGCTGACCTCCTCGGTCGTTCCCTCAGCTGGTTGCGCCCGACCCCCCTGCGGGCGGCCGTTCTCCCGTGCAGGGTTCCTCACTCCGGGAAGACTCCCGTGGCGGTGACGACCTTGACCCTGTAATGCTTGATGAATTTCTGGCTCTCGAAGGCATACAGATCGAGGTCGAGGCGCCCCAGCTCGTTAGCATAGGTCTCGTCGCACTTGCGCAGGCAGTGAACCTGGGGCGGCGGGCAGTTCACGCTCGGGGGACGCACCCCGCGGTAGTAGTGATACTCCGCCGCATCGCTGCGCGAGTCGCAGTTGCTCGCATCGCGGGCCTTCACGGTGATCTGCGTGTCCCCGAGCTGGATGGTGGTCAGGGCGAAGGCCTGATCCGTCAGCTCCGTGTCGTGGTACGTGTTGTCATAGAGCGACTGCCAGTAGGCATCTCTTCCCCCCGTGATGAGCTGGAGGGGCACGAAGAAGCGCACCTTCATGATCCAGACGCCGCTGTCGTCGATGTAGATGGGGGCGTTCGGATCCGTGCGGGAGAAGTTGCGCGTCGGGAAGAGCAGGTTGTCGGCACCCCCGCCGTCCCGGATGATGTTGCCCTGGGGACCATCCGCGGCGTAGGTGATCTCGTACTTCCAGGACATGACCCGATCCTGCGGGACCAGGGCCGGCTCGAGCAGGGGGTACTCCTCCCTGCCGTGCAGCCAGAGCTTGTAACCGTAGAAGTTGCCGAAGACCGAGTCCACCCCCGCCAGCTGCAAGGGGCGATCCAGCCAGACCTCGCCCGTCTGGAGTTTGTAGTAGAACTTGGCGAACTGCTGGATCACGGTGGCGAGGTGGTAGCCGGCCGGCGGCGCGGTCGGGTCGAAGCCGTAGATCTCGTCCACGGTCGAGGCGCAGTCGGCGTCCCAGCAGGGATCATCCGCCTGGCGGGTCGAGGTCTCCGTGTAATTGAAGAGCTCCACGCACTGCACGCAGGGCGGGAAGTTGCCGTAGAAGTGGAAGGAGTCCGGGGTGCCATCGCGCCGGCCGAGTTCGTCGACCGTCCGCATCAGGAACCTGTACTCGAAGGGGCCCACCTCGAAACCCAGCGTGTCGGCCATCCAGCAATCCGTGCACTGGTTGTAATCGGGCTCCCACTCCAGGGTACTGTCCCTGCTGCCGTAGTCTGCGGTGAACGCGTAGGGCGCGATCAGGTTGTAGAGGCCGGTGTCCTGGAAGGAGGCCTGAAAGGTCACGCCTGCGGAGGGATTCACCCTCAGATCCCGCTGATCGTCGTGCCCGATGGCCTTGAAGACCGCATAGGCGCGGTCCGGAACCGTGTCGTTCTCGACGAAGGTGTACTCGTCGATCGTGCCGTCCCGGTTGAAAACACGATAGTAGGGATACACGCGCGGATCGTCGTAGCTGTATACACCCGGGAAGGCCGCTGGCAAGGGGTCGGTCTCGTGCTTCAGCAGGCGCGTGTCCGGATCGTAGTTGACCACGATGTGCAGCTTCTGCTTGCTGCTCGGCACCTCGACGCCCGCCACGTCGATGGTGTTCACCCGCAGCTCGTGCACGCCAGAGGTCAGGCGCTTGCCGTAGACGTCGAGGGCGGAATCGTCGTTGCGGAACTGCCGCTGCATGATCGTGCCGAAGAAGCTGAGGCTGTCGCCGCTGGCGTCGTTCCAGTAGCGCGGGTTCCAGCAATCCTCGCTCGATTCGTCGCACTCGACCTCGGGCAGGCGGAACTTGAAGCCCAGCAACCCGTCGCGCGGGGCATCCGCCGGCAGACCCTCCGGCACCGTGTCCAGGGCCACCAGCATCGGCTGCGTGAAGGAGCGGATGTTGGGCGTGTCACCGTACCAGGAGATGGTAAACGGCTCGCCGTAGGCGATCGTATCGTTGTCGGCGAAGGCCCCCCACTGATCGGGCGCGATCAGCTTGCGGTAGTGGATCCGGGGATTGCCCAGCGCATTGCTGATGAAGTGCAGGCGCGCCGGGGTCCGGTCGAAGTCGCCGCGATCGTCCACGGCCACCATGTGCAGCGTCATGTCGTAGGCCAGCACCGATCCCTGATCCAGGGAGAAGTCGAAGACCGTGTCCGTTTTGGTGGTCCAGTGGCCGATGTCCAGCGTGCTGATGTTCAGGGCCGGATTGAACCGCAGGTCCTCCTCGTCGTCCGGGGTGTTGATGTCCTGCACCGACGTGTCGGTCAGGGCCCACACGAAGCGATCCACGGTGCCGTCCGTGTCGCTGCCGTACCAGTAGACGTGGAAGTGGAAGAAGCCGCCCGTGGTCTCGGCCGGAGCCCCCGTGAGAAAGGTGTTCGGGGGGTTGTTCACGATGACCACTTCCGGCTCGAAGGCCCGGCAGCCGAAAAGCACGAGGATGGCCAGCAACCCCAGGAAGAGGCCCAGCGCAGTTCTTCTCAGGCTCCACATGTTGGCGTTCGCCCCCTAAAATACACGGACATCGTTAGTTAGGCGAGTGCGGCCGATCCGGTGGGAAGAACGGCCGGTCGGACAATGGCTCAGGCGGTCTCCCGGCTGTAGGTACCTCTTGATGCCTTGGAAATATAGGGATTGCGTCCGCAGGGTGTCAACTTCTGGTTGCAGTCCGGGCAAAGCCGGCGGGTCTCCGGCCAGCGGGCCGCACGCGTCCCGCCGCCGCGGCCGGCAAGCCGGGCGACCCGGGCCGACCTGCCGCGGTCGCCGCGGCAGCAGGCCCCCCAGGGCAGTACCTCCGCGGCCCTCCGGCGGGAAATAGGAGCGGCCCCCGCCGGGGGGGCCGCTCCCGCAACAGCTCTTGCCAGAAGTGCTTACTTCACGAGAGCCATCTTGTGGATGCCCTGCGTCCTGCCGTTCACGACCGTCTTGTAGAAGTAGACGCCCGAGGAAACAGCAGCACCGGCATCGTTGGTGCCGTCCCACATGACGTAGCCCGGTCCGGCCTTCACGGCCTCGTCGCGCAGAACCTTGACCTTCTCGCCCTTGACGTTGTAGACCGCGATGAACAGGGTGCCGTCGCTCGGCATCGTGTACTCGATCTTCGTCACCGGGTTGAAGGGGTTCGGAGCGTTCTGCTTCACGACGAAGCGGGCCGCCGCGTCGGGAACACCGACCACCGGGTTGCTCGTATTCTGGCCGCACTCGATCAGCACGTCACGCAGGATCTGCGCGCGCACCGAGTACTGGCTCACGGCCGGGTTGCCACCGCACTCCGTGTCATCCGCCACGTAGCCCAGATCGTAGGGCAGGTAGATGACCTTGGAGTTGTACGTGGCGTTGACGGTCTGCACCGCGGCAGCATACGTGTACTGGCCGGTGGCGCATCCCGCCGTCAGGAACTCCGCGATCTTGCCCGGCGTACCCTCGGCGTTCACCACGTCGAAGGTCTTGAGGTTCGGGATGCAGTACGCCTGGGCTGCCCAGCGCGTGGCATTCGCGAACACCGGGTTGCCGACCATCGGGAAGGCCTGGATGGCCGGGTTGTACTGGCCGAGCAGGGGTTCATGATCCGAGGCCACGAGCTCCACCTGGATCCAGGTGTCCTCGAAGGCCAGGGTCGTCCCGCTCGTCGCGTCCAGGTCCGAAACCAGGTCGGTTCCGGTGAAGAACGCGCACTTGTTACCATCCTGGAACCACGTGTCCAGCACGCCCGTGTCGTTGCCGGCATCGTTGTCGTAGTTCACGTCCGTGATGGTGTAGGCGGAAAGGTCACCGGACGAGTACAGCAGCACGTCG